>CAOSWK010000001.1:0-4867 GCA_948527295.1 uncultured Eubacteriales bacterium
TTTTCTGCTCATTACTCGACGCTTTGCGTCTGACGATTTTAGTTCGTCACTCTTTTAAAATAACTTTTTGAGTTGTATGATTCCATCTTTCGTTTCCGAAATTCAAGAACTTTTTTCTCAAGAAATTACGGGTCTTTTTGTCATCGTTGTTTAATTTTCAAGGTCCTTTGTCGCCAGCTTCATAAGATTCATCTTCGTCCGCGGCAACGTGATTATTATTTTATCATGCTCTCTCCCCTTTGTCAACCAATTTTTCAAAATTTTTTTATTATTTTTTCAGGCAGCTCTAGGTCGCTTTAAATGTGTCATCATCACAAAACTCACAAAAGCGCCAAGTTTGCTCTTTTAATAAAATTGATTACAACCAACATCCCGGTAAAATCAACAAATTTATAACTCAACCCAAACGTAAATGCACGATATTCCTAAAAATCGCTCAAAGCCATGTTCGGAATAATCAACAAAAATGCCCCCTTACTAGTCTTTGCAATTAGTAAAGGAGCTTGATTTTTTGTAAGCCTTTTAACCGCATGTAGCCTGAATTCAACGCTCGCCCTGCGTTTCAAATCACTATATTGTACTCGTTTATCCAACAATTCATCTGCAAAATGTACGCCAGCACCTGCGCCGGGCCCATTAGCTGGCCGTACCAGGGCGATGTCATTGACTCGGGGCGCTCTATTATCTCGAGCACGCCTTCTTTGCTGATGAGCTTATTTATTGGCAGCTCCTTATTTTGCAGGGTTTCCTTTACTTTTTTGGCGACCAAGCCCATGTACACTGGGTTATGCGTTTTGGGGTACGGGCTTTTCTTTCTGTGCACTATTGAATTTGGCAGGATCCCTTTCATCGCCTCCCGCAAGATGCCTTTCTCTCGCCCGTAGCAGGCCTTTATCTCCCACGGCATGTTGTACGCATACTCGACGATTCTGTAGTCGCAAAACGGCACCCGGACTTCTAGCCCGCTGTACATGCTCATTCTGTCCTTCCTGTCAAGCAGCGTCTGCATGAACCACGTTATGTTCAGCATGAACATCTCACGCATCCGGGCGTTGAGCTTGTTTTCGTGCGGCAATTTCTCCGCTCGGTTTACGGTGTCCTGATACTTCTGGCGCACATAGTCGTCCACGTCTTTTAAGAAATCTCGCTTCCATATTTTTTTTCTAACTTCTAGTGACCGCGCCCATGGGAATGTATCTGCAAACAAGATATCTTTATTGTGATACCACGGGTATCCGCCGAAAATTTCGTCGGAGCATTCTCCCGAAAGCGCCACCGTGAACTTCTTTTTTATCTCCCTGCAAAATAGCAGCAGCGAAGAGTCTATGTCGGCCATTCCGGGCAGGTCCCTCGCCAGAGTCGCCTCGGTTAACGCATCCGCCAAAGATTCATTGTCCAAAACCACATAATTATGGTCCGACCGTATCGCATCGACCATCGTCTTTATATACTCCGCGTCCGAGTTGGGCTGAAAGAGGCTCTTTTTGAAATATTTTACATTGTCAACATAATCAACCGAATACGTCGATAACTCGCCCTTACCGCTCTTTTTATAGTGATCTGCCGCCACTTTGGAGATTATGCTCGAATCCAGCCCGCCAGACAAAAAGCAGCACAGCGGAACATCCGAAACCAGCTGCCGCTCAACCGCATCTGTAACCAAATAGCGCGTCTTTTCCACCGCGACATTAAAATTATCCTCAAATTCTCGGGCCTCAAGCGACCAATATCGCCTAATCTTCAGTCCACCATCCTTCGAAAAATAGGCACACTCCCCCGGCTTTAGCTCCTTTATCCCTCGGATGATTCCGTTGCCTGGCGTTCTGCCGGGCCCGATAAAAAATAGTTCCATTAAGCCTTCTTCGTCGACTTTTGGCTCTATGCGCGGGTTGCAGAGCAGCGTTTTTATCTCCGACCCGAAAATTAGCCCGCTATCATTATAATGATAAAAAAATAGCGGCTTTACTCCGATTCTGTCGCGCGCCAGGAAGAGTGTTTGCGCTTTGGTGTCCCAAACGGCGAACGCAAAGATTCCGTTTATCTTCTCCACGCACTTTTCTCGCCAATGAATGAACGCCACCAGCAGCACTTCCGTGTCCGAGTGCCCCTTGAACGTGTACCCCAGCGCCTTCAGCTCGCTTCGGACTTCCTCCGTGTTATACAGCTCTCCATTATAAACCAGCGTGTAGTCCTCATCGTTGTAGGCTATCCGCATCGGCTGATTGCCGTTCTCCGGGTCTATAACAATGAGCCTTCGGTGCATCAAAGCTGCATGTCTTTCTTTATGAAACCCGCTTGCATCCGGGCCTCTTCTCGCCAAGCTTTGCGACATCCTGTTTAAAATCGACGTGGTCTCGCTTATGTCGTTCTCATAATCGATCCATCCGGCAATTCCGCACATAACCAATTCCTCCCAAAAAAGAAACGCCACAATCAAACTTTGTGACGTCCAGGTATTTAATATTCAATTATATGCGCAACTTATTCACTTATGTTAAAAGCAAGGATTTTCGTCTATAGACAAAAACTTAAAAGTTCGCTTGTATGTGACCTCTTAAATTTCTTAACCATGGAACGGCCAAATGTGCTGCTAAAATAGTAAAAGTTATTTTTGCCAAGTCCTTTATTTCTCTGTTGTTTTTTTCATCTTTAATACCTTCGCAATAATTCAATTTATTTAAAGCCTCGTTGAGATCTTTTTTAAGATCTTTTATATTCTTTTCATAATACCTGCAAAATCTTATATTACCATTTGCACACTCCAGTGCATTTTTGCAAATTGGATCTTTCTCGCAATGGTTCAATTTATTTAAAGCCTCGTCGCGAGCATTTTCAAGGTCTTCTATTTTACGTTCATATCCAGTCATTTTAAGTTTATATCCGCTTATTTCTTCATTAAGGAGGCCAAGTGTGCGATTAAAATTCTCATTCATGCCGTTTACAATTTTATCGCAATTTTTATTGTTTCCAAAAGCCGAACAATTCGACACGCTAACACAACTAAACATCGTCATTAACGCCATCCCTAACGATAAAAAACTTCTCCCTAAACTTTTCAAATTTTATCTCCTTTAATCTTCGTATAGAGCCTCTAGCTGCGCTTTTCCCCAGGCAGTTTTGCACTCATCATAGTTCATACATATTTCCATTTGCTTTTTTAACTTTTCTTTTTCTTCTTTTTCTAATTTTAACAAATTGTTTATATCTTCAAAGCCAGTCAGCTTCTTATTTAGTTCAGATATATTTTTCTTTAGCTCTTCATTTTCTGCTGATAGTGTACCTGCAAATAGTTCACAAAAAGAGCCCCAAAATCTGCTCATTACGCTCCAAGTATAGCACACAGCTCCTACGCACAAGTAGCATAAAAGCTCTAATAACGAAGTAACTACGGTTAGCGCAGCAGTTATAAAACCAATTTTTTCAGGGTCCTTGCAAAGGTCTTGTTCTAAACCTTGCTGGTTTGCTTGGTTCGCCTCAACCGCACTAACATCACACACTTGGCCATATCCAGCAACATTAAAAATCAGTGAAAATGATAGCAAGACCGAAATTAACTTCTTCATAAATAAAATCCTCCTTATTAATCTTCCATAAAATAAAATTACTTCCTTAAAAACTTCGTGGCGTCCTCGCCACAACATCAAAATATTTTCTATAAAAAATCGTAATTATAGCTAAAGTGCGCCTCTCAGCATTTTAGAAAGACGCAAAATAACTCATTTATTTTTAATGTCCGAACATTTCTCCACGCAACGCCTTACGGTCATAGTTGGAAAGTTTTGGCAAATCGTTTCGCCGTTATCATACTCAATAATCCAATCACCGTTTTTAGGATTATAACACTCTATCAGCACCTTAGGTTCCTGTTTTGGTTGTTCTTTCTTCTTTTGCTTTTCTAAAGTAGGCGCTGGATTGCTTGTTGGGGTAGGTATCGTTGCCTCTGGGGTAGCGGTTGGTGTCTGCGTTGAGTTTGATCGACTATCACCAAAAAGCCATTCCAAAAGACCTGGTTTTTTCGAGGTAACTTTTTGGCAAATCTTATCTTTGTCATACTCGTAACCAGGCTTACAGCGATACTTAACATCATCTCCATTTATTATTCGCTCTTCATGCTCTCCAGATTTAAGTAAACACTTATCACCTATTAAATCGCTGTCTTTTTCATCACATATACATTTACCGTATTTTTTAATAAAGCCCTCATCACATATGCAATCGCCAAATTCAGATATATGTGCATACTTCATATTACATTTTTTTGAGCAATTACCAAAGTCGTTTTTTTCGTATCCGTCAGGACAAACACATATACTATCAGGAGATGCCGCCTCTGTTCCACATTTAGGGTAACAGTTGCCTCCACGAGATATGAAGTTTTCCCTATCGCATATACATTCGCCGTTTTCTACGATAAAGTTTTCTCTGCACTCTGGAACGGAGGCTTGTGTGGGCACCGTAGTTGCCGTTGGAATTGGTGTCTTAGTCGGACTTGGTGTGGACGTTGGTGTGGGCACCGGAGTTGGGCTCTTAGTTGGCTCCGGTGTCGGTGTTGCCAGTGGTGTAGGCACTGGCGTCATCAAAAATTTGAGTCATCACTACTCTTGACACACACTGGTGCACCTTCTTTATATGCAAATGTTGTGCCCTCTGGGCATCCGCATTCCTTATTTGCACCTCTTACAAAACCATCTTTACATTCACATGTGTTAGTAGCTTCTTTGTAAACTTGCGTATTTTTATCACATGTTGGGATTAGCTCACATTTGCCGTTATGTCTTGTATATTTATCTGCACATTCACATTTGTTAGTATCCTTGTTGTAAACTTGCGTATTTTTATCACATGTTGGGATTAGCTCACATTTGCC
>CAOSWK010000001.1:4966-16910 GCA_948527295.1 uncultured Eubacteriales bacterium
TGCACATTCACATTTGTTAGTATCCTTGTTGTAAACTTGCGTATTTTTATCACATGTTGGGATTAGCTCACATTTGCCATCATGTCTTGTATATTTATCTGCACAGTCACATTTGTTAGTATCCTTGTTGTAAACTTGCGTATTTTTATCACATGTTGGGATTAGCTCACATTTGCCGTTATGTCTTGTATATTTATCTGCACAGTCACATTTGTTAGTATCCTTGTTGTAAACTTGCGTATTTTTATCGCATGTTGGGATTAGCTCACATTTGCCATCATGTCTTGTATATTTATCTGCACAGTCACATTTGTTAGTAGCTGCGTTGTAAACTTCATTTGCTACACATTCATTTTTTTTTTCACACTTGCCATTTACACTTACATAATCGCCTTTACAGCCGCAGTTACCTTTTTTATCACGTTCTTGATTTTCGCCGCATTTAAGCAAGCATTTATTTTTTACAAGTTCATATTCACCGCTACATACACACTTGTTGTCTTCTCCACGGTCAAAATTCTCCCCGCATTTAACCAAGCATTTCCCATCATTAGTTAAGTCAAATTTTTCTGTGTCACATACACATTCGCCTTTTTCGTTTCGGTTAAAGTTTGGCCCGCATGCAGTCATAGGCTCGCACTTACCAGTTTCTTCATTGTACTTCCATCCACTTGCATTGTCACATGCGTCTTTATATTCTTTTTTTGCAGTATCTAATTTACTCTTAGCACCATTGTCTTTATCATTTAATGTCTTATCAATTTCATCAAACTTAGCTTTTTTTGCATCATAATCTTTTTGAACTTTTTTAACTTCTTTTTCTGCTTTCTTTTGTTCTTTCACTGCTGCATTCAAATTTTTCTCTGCATCTTTTCTTGCCTTTGTGGCATTTGTTGATTCTTCCTGTTTAATTTTTTCATCTTGCCTCAAAGTATCTAAACCTTTAACATCGTTGCCTTCTTTGTCTTTGCCACCTTTATTTATGAAGTTTACATTGTTATCGGCGTTTTCTTTTGCAGTGTTTGCTTCACTTAATTTGGTATTTGTATCATTTTTTTCTTCCTCTGCCGTTTTTCTTTGGTTTGTTAAATCGTCTACTCTCTTTTGTTGTTTGTCTATTTTATTTTCTAATTTTTGGAAATTTTTTCTGGTTTTATCTCCAAAAAGCAAAATCTTCATAGCATCGAAATACCTTTGTGCTGCGGACTTGTTCGAGTTATTCCAGTTTTCTTGTAATGCAGCAGCGTCTAACTTTTTATTTCGTGCTGCATTCATTACTACTAAGCCAGTTGCAATTGTTCCACCACCGACAACAAACATAACTCCGTTTCCTAATACAAAGCTTACGACGTTGCCCGCGGCTTTTGAAAGGCTAGCCCCAAAACCTTTCTCAGGTCCTTTATTTTCTCCTTGTTTTTGCTCATTGAGATTTACGTTTCCGTACCTTGCTTGAGTGTTTACTACTTGAGGTTCCCCCTTTTGAGGTCTCTCAACAGCGTTTCCGTTAAATGTTGTTGCTGTGAACAGCATTACTAACGATAGCGCAACTGATAAAAATTTTTTCATTTAAGAACTCTCCTTAAAAAATTATTTTTTTCATTATATCACAAAATTTTTAAATATTATATACTTTTTTTAAAATTTTTCAAAATTTCAGTATTTAACAAAATTCAATATACTTAATCCACAAATTTATTGAAACTGTTTTGTTTGTTCCCGCTAAAATATCGAATTTTGCTGTTTTTTAGCATCAGCACCTTTCAATTTTAATTTTCTACTTTCAAAACTCAACCTCGGCTGCACGCGCCTTTTTCAACGGTACTATTCACCTTATATATTATGTTAACAATTTTAATGTTACCACGGTGCGCCATCAATCGGTTTGAAAGTCACAAGCTTTGCGGTTTAAGGTCAACCATTTGCGGCTCTAACCTCAAAGATTTTTGCGAAGGTTAAAATAGATCTGCTGTTTTCTTCTAAAGAACAATTTTTGCTTTTGCGAAAAGTCCCTTTTATGCTACGTAAAAAGCTACCTTTTAGATCTCCTCCTCATTAAAATTTTTCTCATTATACCACAAATTCCGCGTTTTGCATATACTTAACAATAAACTTTTTAAAATTTGTCAGATTGCCACAATATAATTTTAAAATCTTTCTTTTTTTGCTTTATTTTACATATTACAACATCGCGCCAAATCTGGATTTACTCCTTTTTAACTAATTTTTTATTTTTTATAGAAAAAAGCTTGTAATTATTTAAACTGTGTTATATAATGTACACAATACTTTTAATTTAACCATTTTATTTTTGGAGGAGGTGCTTTAATGAGGCTTAGAAAACAAAGTTTGGGTGACAAGAACATCATCGGAGAAAAGGTCGCTAAAGAGCGAAAAAGCAAGGGAATGAGCCAAAAAGATTTTTTGGCTAAGTTGCAAATTAAAGGTATTGAGCTCAGCGCTTCGGGCTTATCCAAGCTGGAAGGCCAGCTGAGGCTTGTTACGGACAAAGAACTTGTTGCTATAGCCGCTGCATTGAAAGTTTCAACAGATGACTTACTCCGTCGCTCTAAAAGAAGAAAAAAGCGTGTTAATAATATATAAGGTATAGTTTTTGATTGAATAACCAAACAACATACTAAAATTAGAGGTCACACTTGTAGAGGTCACACTTGCAAAGTTGCTTTGCGGTGTGCCTTTTTTATTGATATTATCTTTTTAAAACGGCTTTATTGCTTTATTTTGCTCCTGCGTGTTATTGTGATATCCCTTTGGATGCATAATTTGGGGGCTTGCTTTTTTGTTGCGATATGTGCTATAGAATATATCATTGATGTGTGGTAAAATATGATGAGACGTTTGGAGGCTTGTGTTATTATGGATTTTGACAAGATTTTTGAGATAATGGACGAAACCTTTCCAGATAGCGAGATGCGCAGTTATGACGGCCAAAAAAAGTTGCTCGATAACTCTAAATATAATATTTATGTTAAGCGAAACGATGAGGGCTCTATTGTCGGCTTTTTGGCTTATTGGGACTTGGATAGCTGCCTGTTTTTTGAGCATTTGGTGGTTTCGCCCCACTACAGAGGCCGTGGCTTGGGCTCGCAGATTATTTTGGATAACATAAAGAACGTCAGCAAGCCTATCTTTTTGGAGGTTGAGTTGCCGACCGACGAGGCTTCGCAAAGAAGAATCAACTTTTATAAGCGGTTTGGGTTTATCTTGAACGACTTTTACTATGAGCAGCCCGCTTTGCGCCTAAACTGCGAAAAGATGCAATTAATGATAATGAGCTATCCAAACAGCATCGACGAGGCTGCCTTTGCCCCGTACAAAAAAGAGATATATAAAAATGTTTACAATCAGCTAACAGACTAAGTTTTTAAGGAGATTTGCGATGACGAACGATTACATTATTTTTACGGATTCTACCTGCGATTTGGAGCCAGAATACGCTGACACGCTTGGCGTTTCGGTTATTGCTCTTGAATTTACCTATGAAGGCAAGTCGTACTGCGACGGTACAGGCATGTCTTACAAGGATTTTTATAATTTGTTGCGAGAGAAAAAGAGCGTGACTACTAGTCAGATCAACACCGGCACGTTTATTGAAAAGTTTGAACCTTATTTAAAAGAGGGGCACGATATTCTTTATATTGCCTTTTCTTCGGGCCTTAGCGGGACTTTTGCTTCGGCTCAAATTGCCAGAGAAGAACTTCTTAAGAGCTACCCCGAGAGAAAGCTTATTGTTGTGGACTCTTTGTGTGCCTCCATGGGCGAGGGGCTTTTGGTGTATTATGCTGCTCAAAAAAGGTGCGAGGGGCTTTCTATCGACGAGCTCGCTGCATGGCTTGAGGCCCACAAGTTGAACATTTGCCACTGGTTTACTGTGGATGATTTGTTTCATCTTAAGCGCGGCGGGAGAGTCTCGGCGGCTTCGGCTGTTTTGGGCACGATGCTCGGCGTTAAACCCGTTATGCATGTTGACAACGCTGGGAAGTTGATCTTGATGGAGAAGGCTCGCGGTCGCAAAGCTGCGCTAAATTCTTTGGTTGAGCACATGAAGGCCACTGCTACCGTCACCGAAAACGACGCTGTTTTTATCTCCCACGGTGACACCATTGACGATGCAAATTTCGTTAAAGATCTCGTTTTAAAGGCTTTCCCCGTTAAGGAAGTCCGCATTAATTACGTTGGCTCCGTGATTGGTTCGCATTCTGGTCCCGGAACTTTGGCTTTGTTCTTTTTGGGGAAAACTAGATGATTTTTGGTTGTGTATAAAAAATTTAATTTTCCTCCCAGTTTGTTGTGATAATATACAAAATTTTTATTTGCTATTGTAAATGTCATATAATTATGGTATAATAATTTAAATTAAGTAAAGATAGGAGAAATTTTAATTATGAATTTTAAAAAAATTGTTTCGCTGATTTTGGCTTGTGCATTAATTATTAACCCTTCTGCTAGTTTTGCATCTGCTAAAACGCTTTTAGCAACTGAAAAAATCGAAAACTCAAAAATTAAAAATAATAACTCATTAAAAAACCATAATGAAGACGAAGACAATGAGGATGATAACTCAACAAAAACAGAAAAAGAAGAATATAAAAAACATTTAGAGGAAATTGAGAATTTAAAAAAAGAAATTGAAAGCTTAAAAAAGAAAGCTGAAAAATCAGCTAATAACAGCGCCTCTGCCGATGCTGAACTCTACTCTAGAACTGCGCTTATAATTGTCTCTAAAATTATTCTCTCTGTTGACTTACTTCATACTTTATGGAAACCTCTTGATGGAACTTTCTTTTTTCTGGATTTTTTATTATCTTGTTGGCTGTCATATAAATTTTTTCAGCTAAATAAAGATGCCTTTTGAAAGTTTCGCTATTGTTCGCAAGTATACATATAAAAGCTAAGAGATCTGTCTTTTAATTTTGAGCTAGGTTTCTTAGTTCTGTTTTTATACGGAATACGAGAGATATTTTTTAATATCTGCTATCTACAAAAAATGTAATTTTTGATTCATTTTTATTGTGATAATATGTAAAAAATCTTGTTTACTATTGTAAATATCATATAATTATGATATAATAGACGGAATAAAGATAGGAGGAATTTTGATTATGAATTTTAAGAAAATTGTGTCGCTGATTTTGAGTTGTACTCTGGTTATGAATGCTTATGTTGTTAATATTGCATTTGCTGAAAATGACATAGATTTAACTATTAAAGTTAATAGCTTAGAGAAACAGTTGATAATGTCTGAAGCCGAAAAAAATTTATTAAAGTCGAAAATTAAAAGTTCTGAATTAAATAGTCAAAAAACGTTTGAAAAAAACATTGAAGAACTAAAAAAACAAAATAAAAAATTAAAAAAAGTGATAGCCACGAATGTCCTATCGTCTAATGTTTCTTGGTTTAGCTCATTATTTAAAGTATTTGACGAAATTGTAAAAATCGGGGTTCTAATTACAGGAGGATCACTTTATTTGGCGGCAAAATTTGAAAAACCTATTAAAAAAACTTTGTCGCTTAAAGCTCCTACAGATCCTTGCCCTAAATATTTGATACCTTTTCGTAATTATGGGGCAAAGGTTTATGATGGTATCTGTTTATGTATATTAAAAACCCTTAAAAACGAAGAAATTCAAAAGCAACTAGAAGAAATTTTTAAAAAAGTCATACCCAATAGTGCATCAAAAAAAGTAAAGTAATGATTTATAATTTTTAAGAGGAGAAATTTTTATCATGTGTATTAAGAAAATTGTTTCGCAATTGTTAATTTTTTCATTTGTGATTAGTCCTGCTAATGTTTTTGCGTTTTCTGAGAAGGGCTCAACTTCGGCCGCTACCCAAATTAAGAATTTACAAAATCAATTAGCATTGCTTAAAGCTGATAAAAGCCTATCTGAAGCAAAAATTGAAAGCTTGAAAGAACAAATTGAAAAATTAATAGACGACAATGAAGCGTTGAAAGAAAACAACGAAAAACTAAAAGAAAAAAACAAAAAATTAAAAGCCAAAAAGGAAAAGCTAAAAAAGAGAGTCGAAAAATCATCCACTGATTCTAACGCTAATGTGGTCACTGCCGTTGACAAAATTATTAACGCTTACTTTTGGGATAAATATTGGCCAGATATTCTTTTTGGTAGTTTGATAGGCGTGTTAGCATTGTTAGCAATTATAGGTGCTATTTTGGGATAAACATTCAAAAATATACATTTTTTGAATGTTTCGTTGCTTGTTCGCAAATATACATAATAAAAAGCTAAGAAATCTATCTTTCTTAAGTTAGGTTTCTTAGTTTTATTCTTATGTACTTTAATATTTACAAAAAAAACATGATTGTTAGTTTGTTTTTGATGTAATGTTCTACAAAATCATTATTTACTATTGTGAATGTCATATAATTATGGTATAATAATTTAAACAAACTTATAATTAGGGAGGAATTTAATTATGAAATTTAAGAAAATTGTTTCGCTGATGTTATCCTGTGCATTAATTATTAACCCTTCTGCTAGTTTTGCATCTGCTAAAACGCTTTTAGCAACTGAAAAAATCAAAAACTCAAAAATTAAAAATAATAATTCATTAAAAAACCATAATGAAGACAATGAGGATGATAACTCAACAAAAACAGAAAAAGAAGAATACAAAAAACATTTAGAGGAAATTGAGAATTTTAAAAAAGAAGTTGAAAAATTAAAAGATAAGGCTGAAAAATCAGCTAATAACAGCGCCTCTGCCGATGCTGAACTGTACTCTAGAACAGGGCTTATTATTGCTTCTAAATTTATTGGTGCTGCATTTTTATATCCTATTTGTGTGAACAATAATTCATCTTTATTGGGCATGTTATCAACTCTTGTAGGGATATGTGGGTTTTACGGTATATTTATACTTGGTTTATAGCAGGTTTTTTGAATGTTTTGCTGATTATTTTCACAGATACGTAAAATAAAGAGCTAAGAAATCTATCTTTTAAACTTAGGTTAGGTTTCTTAGTTTTATTTTTATGCGTAATTCTTATGTGTTTTAACATCCATAAAAAATTCAATTTTTAGTTTGTTTTATTGTGATTACTTACAAAAATTTTGTTTGCTATTGTAAATGTCATATAATTATGACATAATAAGTTTAAATAAAATTAAATTGGAGGAAAATTTAATTATGAAATTTAAGAAAATTGTCGCGTTAGGATTAATTTGTTCTTTGATTGAACAACCTTTAACTGGTTTTGCAGTTTTTGAATCTGCGTGTGACCATTCAGAGAACCAAAAAAGTCAAAGCTCTGAAAAAAACTTCAAAGATATTGAGGCAAAAAGTTTCTCTACCGAGTTTGAATATGAAGATTTAGAAAAACTTTTGTCAGAAATTGATAATAATTCCTTGGAAACAAAGACCAAAGAATTAAAAAAGCTTAAAGAGGAAATTGAAAACGAAAATGGTTCTTTGAACTCAAAAGTTGAAAATTTTAATGCTCTTAAGGTAAAACTTGAAAGTAAAAATAATTCTATTAAGGCAGAAATAAAAAAATTAGAAAAGATTCAGTCAGAACTTGATTTTGAGAGCAAATTAAGAAAGTCTAAAATTGAAGACTTAAAAAATCAAAGTAAAAAATTGGAAACATCTGTTGAAAATATGGAAAAACTGATAAATGACGAACCTACAATGCCACCACCTACCCAAGCTGGACTTTTAGAAATTTGGGGAATTTGGGTTAATTTGTCACTTCCATTTTTAGGTTTTTTTGTTATCAGCCCGTATTTTTCTACTTTGGCAAATCGGTCTTTTGACTCCATAGCTTCATATTTTAACTCAACAAAATCTTAGCACACTTTAGTAATAATTATGAGTTAATAAAAATTGTAGTTTATTTAAGAAAGGATAAATTAATTATGAATATTAAGAAAATTATTGCGTTTACACTTAGTTGCGCTTTAATGGTAAGCCAACTTGGTTCGCACTATACCTTTGCTAGGAATAATGATGAGTCTTTAGTTAATATTGATTCTGTATCGAAAAAACTTACGGCAAAGAGATTGGATACAGGTACGGATTTAAAGCTTAACAATTTTGAATCTCTTCAATTCGAAATTGAAAACGAAAATAGCTCATTAAAAGAAGACCTTAAAAAACTAAAAGAGCTTGTCGATGAAATTAAAACAGGCAAAGTAGAAAATGCACAAAAAAAACACAAGTACGCAGAACTAGCAAAGCAAGTTCAGAGTATACAAAAAACACAAGAAAAAAACACTGATAAAAATAGTAATAACGTTCAAGAGGTCAATGTTTTAAGTAAAGTTAAAAATATAATTACATCTATAATTATATATTCTACTTTTTCAGCGGCTGTTTGCTTTTTAGGCACGCTTTTTTTGAGGACTCTCTTTTTTATGTTGGATCTTTTGTTGGATCTTTTGCTTAAACCTTTTATTTGAGAATCGATTAATATAGAAAAATCAAAGATACAAAGAAAGGAATATTTATTATGAAAATCAAGAAAATTATTTCGATGATATTATTTTGTTCAGTGCTTATAAGTTCAGTTGCTTGTGATAAAATATACGCTGTAAGCGAGGAGATTTTAACTTATAAAATTGAAAATCTGGAAAAAGATCAAAAGAAAATTGAGGAAGAAACCACTAGGTTAAAATTGGAAAATAAAAATTTATCCTGCCAAAATCGCTCTTTAAAGGAAACTTGTAAAAAGGAGCATGATAAGGCTAAATCTTACCGTAGACTTGCTGTTTGTATTGCAATAGTTGGAATAGCATATCCTCTTATTAATTTGATTGTTCTTTCTAGAAAACTATGAAAATAAAATCTAATACATGTCAACAAGCCCCTCTTGGCCTTGTTCAAAAAAAAGCTTAAGAATTTTGAATTATTTGCTGTTTGTTCGCATAGATTTAATTAAAAATTTATTTAGGTGAAAAATTTGGCCGAGTTTATTAATATTGTTGAAAAAATAAACGATTTTGTTAATTCCATTGTGTGGGGCCCTTTGATGCTGGCTTTGATTATGCTTGTTGGTTTACTGTTTAGCGTCCGGCTGAGGTTTTTTCAAGTTTCTCAGTGCAAATTGTGGCTTAGGCATACTTTTGGAAACATTTTTTCTGGCAAATCTAACGATAAAAAAAGCAGTATTACGCCGTTTCAAGCGGTGAGTACTGCTCTTGCTAGTGCTGTGGGGACGGGAAATATCGTTGGTGTTGCTACTGCGATTACTTTGGGCGGCGCCGGTGCTGTGTTTTGGATGTGGCTGGCTGCTATTTTCGGCATGATGACTAGCTTTGCTGAGAATGTTCTTGGCGTGAAATATCGAAAAGTTAACGCGAATGGCCAGAACTACGGCGGACCTATGTATTATATTGAAAATGGTCTTGGCATCCGGTGGTTGGCTAAGTTCTTCGCTGTTGCTTGTATTTTGGCTTCTTTCGGTATTGGAAATATGGCTCAGGTTAATTCTATTGCGGCTTCTGTTAAGAGTAGTTTTCGGATTCCTTCCGCTATTACTGGCGTTGTGCTTGCTGTGATTATTAGTTTTATCATTTTTGGTGGGATTCGCACGATTTCTAGGGTTAGCGAGCGGATTGTTCCTTTTATGGCTCTGTTTTATATTGTGGGCGGATTGATTGTCATTATTACGCACATTCAGAATCTTCCGGGCGCCATTTTTAGTATATTCTCGGGGGCTTTCGACTTTAGGTCTGTCACTGGCGGCATTACTGGGTTTGCGGCCGCTTCGGCTATTAAACATGGCATTGCTCGTGGTGTGTTTTCTAACGAGGCGGGGCTTGGTAGCTCTCCCATTGTGCACGCAGCTAGCAGCGAGTGTGAACCTGTTGTTCAGGGGATGTGGGGGATTTTTCAGGTTTTTGTCGATACGATTTTGATATGCAGCGTTACGGCCCTTTGCATTTTGACTTCGGGCGTTTTGCCTACTGCGCAGGACGGCGCTTTGCTCAGTGTGCAGGCTTTTAGCACTACTTTTAGCGGCGCGGGCGAGATTTTTGTTACCATATCTATAACGCTGTTCGCCTTTGCCACGGTGATCGGCTGGTCTTACTACGGCGAGCAGTGCATTGGGTATTTGTCTGGAGAGCATTTTAGTCGAAATGTTTTGATTTATAAGGCTTTGCAGGTGATTTTTATTTTGTTTG
Organism: uncultured Eubacteriales bacterium; assembly: GCA_948527295.1. Lineage (GTDB taxonomy): Bacteria > Bacillota > Clostridia > Oscillospirales > Acutalibacteraceae > CAG-557. The sequence goes on from CAOSWK010000001.1 coordinate 15,133, forward strand.
CGGCTGTTATGAAGATTGACCTGGTTTGGAGCATTTCCGACACTTTTAACGGTTTGATGGCTTTGCCGAACCTGATTGCGCTTTTGTTTTTGTCCGGCCAGGTGGTTAAAGAATGCCGCCGTTACTTGCGTGATAATTAATTTATGTTGTCTGATTGCTTTTTGCGAATTTGCAAAATGAATTCATGCAGCATTTTTCGCACTGCGGTTTTTGCGCTTTGCAGACGGCTCTGCCGTGCAGGACTAATCTGTGGCAAAAGTCGTTCGACTCTTCCTTGGGCAGGGCTTGCCTGAGGATTTTTTCTATTTTTTCGGGATTTTTTAAGTCGTGAAACCCTAGTCTTCTGGTTATTCGCATGCAATGGGTATCTACCACTACGGCGGGCTTTTTGAAGATGTCCCCCACTATTAGGTTGGCTGTTTTTCGCCCTACGCCGGGCAGCTTTGTTAACTCTTCTATTGAGGACGGCACTGTGGCGCCGAATTTCTCTATTAGCATTTTACACATGTTTACTATGTCTTTGGCTTTGGCGTGATAGAATCCGCACGATTTTATCAGTTTTTCTACCTCTTCGGGCTGCGCTTTTGCAAAGTCGTACACGGTTTTGAATTTTTTGAACAGCTGCGGCGTTACCATGTTGACCCGCGCGTCGGTGCATTGAGCTGCCAGCCGAGTGGAAATCAGCAGTTGCAATGGGTCTATGTAATTTAGCGAGCACTCCGCTTTGGGGTACTCTTTTTTTAGCGCCGAGACCGCCAGCTGGGCTAATTTTTCGTTCGTCAAAAAAAGGCCTCCTTTTTGCTTTTACGCTCATAATTTTAACCCAAATGTGGATATTCGTAAAGTTGGCGGTTTTTTATTTTTCTTAATTTCTTTATGTGAAAATATCGCCTTGTCACACAAATGTAACTTTTTTTGATCTAAATTATTACAAAAAAATTTGAAATTTTTATTTTTTAGAAAAAATTTTTTTGAAAATTTCAAGCCTCATCGGTGCCCGGTAAATCGAGATTTGTTATTTTATTTTGTTACTTTCGAAAATGTTTTTGATACATTTTTTTAATTTTTTTTGAAAAAAGTATTTACAAATGATTTTAAATGTGTTATATTAATAATCGAGATTGATTTTACCTTTTTCATTCTCATAAATTCCTTTTCTTTAATATAAGTGCTCTTTATGGGCACTTATTTTTTTTGTTTTAGAAAATTCCTCGGCTGCGCCCCATTTTTATGCGGTTTTTGCTTATGATTATTTTTCATTTTACGCTCCCTTTGTGCATATAACAGCTTTAGGGAGGTTTTTTATGTTTATATTTTCTTTTAAGACATCTCGGCGGAGGCTCTTTACTCTGGGGATTTTGGCTGTTGCTTTTGTGATTATTTTGGCTGCGTTTTTTGCTTTGGTTCGATCTGGCAGCCGGGAGGCCGTTTGTCCTTTGGGAAAGTACAAGTTGAGTGCTCGGGACAATGCCGAACGCGTCGAGTTTTTGAAGCAATTTGGGTGGGAGGTTTCTCCGGAACCTACCGAGATTTCTACGGTTACGATCCCGGCCGAATTTAATTCTACATACGAAAAATATAACGACATCCAGCGCGATCAGGGCTTGGATCTTTCTCGATATCAGGAGAAAACCTGCACCCGCTACACTTATCAGATTTTGAATTACAAGGATGCCTCGCAGGGCGTGCGCGCGAATATCTTGGTTCTTAACGACAAGGTCATTGGCGGCGATGTTTCTTCTGTGCTTTTAAATGGCTTTATTCATGGGTTTTGCAAC
>CAOSWK010000001.1:17009-233070 GCA_948527295.1 uncultured Eubacteriales bacterium
GTTTCTTCTGTGCTTTTAAATGGCTTTATTCATGGGTTTTGCAATTCGGACAAGGTTCACGATTAATGTAACGTCCTGCACGGGTGGATTTTTGATATAATATTTTGTGTTTATTGTAATTTTTGTAAAATTAATTTTGCTTTTTTTATGATTAATTTCTTTTTTGCATCAACTGTTATAATTTGGTTACTTGTTTTTTGGGCAACAACTAATCTTGTTCTTAAAATTTTTATTTAAGTTTTGGATTTTGTTGTTGCTCTTAAATTTTTTGCTCTATATTTGGATTGTATGTGCAATGTGCCGGCTTTTGTTCGCTTTTTTATATCATCTTTTTTGCCAAAATATTTCTGCAAAATTAAGCTATCTTTTCACAGTTTATCCCGTTTTGTAAAAATGATTACCTTATATCTATAAAATAAACAAATTTTTTTGATAAAATAGTTGCAATATCCTTAATATTTATGTAAAATATAGTTACGTTTATTTTTATTATTAAACTATTTGTAAAATTTTCATTTTAGCAACGTTCAAAATTCAAACAGTAAGGAGTTTTTTTATGTCTAACAGGTTATTTCAAGGGATTGTTCATCAAATGCACGATGCTATTGGAAGGACTATTGGGGTTATTGATGAATCTTCGGTAGTTGTTGCTTGTAGCGACTTGGACAAAATTGGCGAAGTTAGAGGAAATATTACTTCGGACTTTTTTAAGCCTGCTTCCACTTTTATTATTAACGGTTATACTTATAAGTCACTTGAAAGCAAAAATAGCTCTGAGTACGCTGTTTTTGTTAAGGGAGACGACGAAGCTGCTCAACGGTATGTTTCTATTTTGTCCATATCTTTTGGAAATATTAAAGAATTTTACGACGAAAAATATGACCGCAGCAACTTTATTAAAAATGTTATTTTGGACAACATCTTGCCCGGTGATATTTATATTAAGGCTCGCGAACTTCACTTTAATGTTGAGGCTACTCGGGTTTGCATGTTGGTTAAGATTCACTCTAAGTCGGATGTTTCTGCTTATGAAGTTTTACAAAACCTTTTTCCGGACAAGAACAAAGACTTTATTATTAACTTGAATGAGTCGGATATTGCTGTTATTAAAGAGGTTAAAGAGGGCATTGAGCGCGAGGATCTTGAACAGTTGGCTCAATCTATTGTTGACACTTTGACTAGCGAATTTTATATTCACTGCTCGGTGGGTATTGGCAGCACGGTTTCTAATATTAAGGGCTTGGCTTCTTCTTTTAAAGAGTCGCAGATTGCTATTGAAGTTGGCAAGGTTTTTGATACTGAGAAGGTTATTATTAGCTACGACAACTTGGGTGTGGCTCGGCTTGTTTATCAATTGCCTACCACTTTGTGCGAGATGTTTTTGAAGGAAGTCTTTAAGCGCGGGTCTATTGACAGTTTGGATCAGGAGACTTTGTTTACTATTCAACGCTTTTTTGAGAATAATTTGAATGTTTCGGAGACTTCGCGTAAGCTGTTTGTTCACCGTAATACTTTGGTTTATCGGTTGGAGAAAATTAAAAAGCTTACTGGGCTTGATTTGCGCGAGTTTGAAGATGCTATTGTTTTTAAAGTCGCTTTGATGGTTAAGAAATACTTATCTTCTAATCCGGTTAAGTATTGATTTTTGAGTTTAGGTTTAAAGTTTTAATTTTAGACTGTTTAGGGATTGATTTTGGAGGTTTATTTTAGTTTTAGATGATAATTATAGACTATTTATTATTTGGCTAAATTGGGCATTTATTTGCGTTTTTTGGCTAATGATGAAAAAGGAAGAAAGTTGGCAAATTAAAAGGAGTATTAAAAACCATGATAGAGTTTAGGAATGTATCAAAAGTTTATGCTAATGGTACTAGTGCTCTTAAAAATATAAATTTACATATTAAAAAGGGTGAATTTGTATTTATTGTTGGTTCTTCTGGTTCGGGTAAGAGTACTTTCTTGAAACTCATTATGCACGAAGAACTGCCCTCGCGGGGCACTATATACCTTGATGGAATAAATATTTCTCAGATTACTAAGCGAGAAGTCCCTTATATTCGCCGAAAAATGGGCATCGTTTTTCAGGACTTTCGGCTGATTGACAAGATGACTGTTTTTGATAACGTTGCTTTTGCTATGCGCGTTACTGGGGCTTCGGAGCGGGACGTTAAAAAACGCGTTCCTTACATATTGAATTTGGTGGATTTACAGAATAAGGCTAATCGGCGCCCGGCTGAGCTTTCTGGCGGAGAACAACAGAGAGTCAGCTTGGCGCGCGCTCTTGTTAATAATCCTTCTATTATTATTGCGGACGAGCCTACTGGAAATATTGATCCGGAGATGTCTTATGAGATTGTTGAGCTTTTGACTGAGATTAATAAGCGCGGAACTACTGTTTTGATGGTTACGCATGAGCATGATTTGGTTCAGCGGTTTGGCAAGAGAGTTATTGAAATTAACTGCGGTAAGATTATTTCTGATAGCAAGAATCCGGAGGTGCGCCATGAGAGCTAGTTCTTTGAAGTATTTGTTGACTGAAGGGTTTAAAAATGTTTGGAAAAACTGGATGATGTCGGTGGCTTCTATTGGCGTTTTGGTTTTATGCCTTTTGCTGACTGGTGCTGCTGCTTTGTTCTCTATGAATATTAGCAATGCTTTGCGGTCTATTGAGTCGCAAAACAGCATTACTGTTTATTTGAACGACGATGTTGAGACTGGCCCTGCTTTGGAGATTGGCGAGAAAATTAAGGTTTTGGATAATATTGCAGGGTGCAAGTTTTACTCTAAGGAAGAGGCTGTTGAGAAGTTTAAGGACGAGCTGGGGCCTATTTTTGATGGGATTAAGGATAATAACCCTTTTCCTCATGCTTTTCATGTTACTTTGGCGGATATTTCTAAGTATCGCGAGACTGTTGACGTGATTAAACAGATTGACGGCATTGACAGTGTTGTTAATCGCAGCGAGCTTTTTGAGAAGTTGACTAAGTTTGATCGGTTGATTTCTATTAGCGGCGTGTTTATTGTTATTGTTTTGGGTCTTGTTTCTTTATTTATATTGTCTAACACCATCCGGCTTACTATGTATAGCCGCCGGTTTGAGATTAGCATTATGAAGTCGGTTGGCGCTACCGACTGGTTTGTGCGGCTGCCTTTTATTGTTGAGGGCATTATTATTGGCATTATTTCTGCTATTATTTCTGCTACTATTTTGAAGCTTTTATATGACGTTTTGATTGGCTATGTTAATCGGATGATTCCTTTTTCGCATATTCCTTTTGGAAGCGTCTCTTTGCCTATATTCTTTGCTTTTATTGCCGCTGGTATCGCTTTTGGGTTGATTGGTGGGCTTATTTCTATTAGCAAGTACCTCAAGCGGGAGGGAGGAGAGATTCTTGGCTGGTAAGAAAATTTTTTGCGTATTTTTTATATGTATAACTTTTTTCTTTGCCATTTTTTGTTCTGATAATATCTCTCACAATTTTATTGCTTATTCTTCTCTTATTGATCAGCACCGTCAGAATCGCAATCGCGTGCAGTCTAAAAGGAATAATCTTAGGAAGACTCTTGCGGAAACTCAAAAAAAAGTCGACGAAAAACGCCGCCAGTACGACTCTGTTAATAGCAAGATTATGAGCGTAAAAGAGCGGAAGCTTAAGATAAACAAGCGCGTTGACGATTTGCGGCAACAAATTGAGCAGGTTAAACGGGATATTGCTGCTAAGGAACACGAAGTTGCCGAAAATACTGAGATTCTTAAGCGGAGGTTGGCGGCTATTTATAAGGCTGGCGAGGTTCAGCTGATTGATTTGGTTTTTAACGCCAAAACGTTTGAGGAGCTCATTGACAAGGCTGAGATTATTACTAAGGTTAGCGACCACGATAATCGGCTTTTGAGCGCTTTGAAGGACGATATTCACTCTTTGGAGGCCATGAAGGCTGGTTTGACCGGTCAGGAGGCTTCTTTGGTTGCTGAGACGAACTCTTTAAACGAAGTTGAGGCGCAATTACGCGAGCTTTTGAGTCAGAATGAGGCTCTTTTGAAACAACTTGAAAGCGATAAGAGTCGCATTCAGTCTGAGATTTACGATGCTGACGTGGAGATGCGGCAAATTCAAAATGCTATTGATATGGAAGTTGCGCGGCTACAACGAAGCCGCGGAGGCAATCCTCTTGCTTTAGCTAGCTTGGCCGATTTCTCTCGCTCTAACTGGTTTTGGCCTGTGCCTGGCTTTACTCGTCGGTCCTCTGAATATTTGGAGCGCCGCGGCCATGTGTATCACAAGGGTATTGATATTGCTGGGTCTGCTGGCCGCAGCATCTATGGGGCTACTGTTGTTGCTGTTGATGACGGGGTTGTTTTTGCGGCGTTTCGCGGGTGTCCGCATGACTATGGTAAGCTTCGCAGCTGCGGTTGTGGCGGTGGGTATGGCAATTATGTTATGATTCGGCACACCTACATGGTTAACGGCAAGATTGTGATAAAAGTTTCGATTTATGGGCATTTGGCGCGTGTTTGCGTTTCTTCTGGTCAGACTGTTGCAAGGGGCCAAAAAATCGGCGAGGTTGGCTCTACTGGCCACTCTAGTGGGCCGCACTTGCATTTTCAGACAAAGTTTAACGGCGTTGACTACAACCCATTGAACGAAAATTACTTACATTATTGATTTGATTTTGTTGCATAAATTTTGATGATTTTTGCTGTGAGGCCTTTTGCAATTTGGGATGGTATATTTTACCTTTATCCTTGACAAACTTACAGAGCCTTGCTAAAATGGTTATGTTGTTTAAAAATAATTTTAATTCTTTGGAAGGTTAACGGTGATTTTATGAAAAAAATTAGGGAAATTTTGTTTACCATTGTTATGATTGCAAGCTGTGGGTGTTTGCTTAATGTTAATACTTTAGCTTCGCTTACGCAAAACGATGATCTTATTGAAACGGAGTCAGTTTCGGAGAAAGAGGAGGCGGCGGAAGAGGAGGAAGAGGAGCGGAAATTCAAGAAGTGGCTTGAAACTACATTAGACGCAGATCCACCTTCTCCTGAGTCTCAAGGTATGCATCGGCGCCCTAAGCCTTATGAAGAATGGCTAGCGGAAAAAGAAAAAAATGAGCTTGAAGGCAACTTTACAGAGCCTTCGCGTTTCAAGGAAGAAGAGGAAGAAGAAAATATTCCTTGGGGCCGCATTTCTCTTGAATCATATATGAGAAAAAGGGGGGCCGATAATAATGTTGTTAAAACACCAAGTGGGCTTGTGCTATTAGGACCCAGCAGGACAACTTTTTTTACTGATGGATTTGAAGATAATAACTTAAAAAGCCCTCTTATTAAACTTTATGAAGAATGGCAAACGGAAAAAGAAAAAAATGAGCGTGAGGGCAACTTTACAGAGCCTTCGGTTTTTATGGAAGAAGGGGAGCAGGTCACTGGAGAACAAGAAAATAGTTTGCTGTTACGTTCTTCCCCCAACGAAGAGGGAGAAAACGATTGGTCTTCCCCACTATCCGCCACCAGAATTGAGTCCACCCCTAAAATTCCAGCAAAAACTTATTTTTCTTCTCGTTTGGCTCCTCCACTTCATCCTAATAACCTACCTAAAATCATTTGCGCTGAAGACGAAGACAGGTCTATAGAAGATCTCACTGCTCAGGCTGAGAGTGATGAGCCTGATATTTATGATACAGATAACAACTTCTAAAATCTAGTAATAATATTTTTAAAAATTTTTAGGTTCGTTACTTCTTCTTTTTGCATCGTTGTGGCTTGGTTACCGCTTGTTTGCTGGCTTCTCCAAAATTTGAGAGTTTTTACAAAATCATCTTGACACGCTTGAGCAACTAAATTATAATTGGTATGTTGTTCAGAAATAATCTTAATTAAAAAGGTGGTTTGTGTGAAAATGACCAAACAAGTTTTACTTACTGATGAAGGACTTAAAAAGTTGGAAGCTGAACTCGACGAATTGAAGACTGTTAAACGTAAGGAAATTGCCGAAAAAATAAAGGTCGCTTTGTCTTTTGGCGATTTATCGGAAAATAGCGAATACGACGAGGCTAAGAATGAGCAGGCTATTGTTGAGGCTCGCATCGCTTCTATCGAAAATACGCTTAAAAATGTTAAAGTTATTAACGAGGATGAGCTTTCTACTGAGATTATTCACGTTGGTTCTAAGGTTAAGGTCCGCGATGCCGGCTTTGATGACGTTTGCGATTACAAGATCGTCGGTTCTAGCGAGGCGGATCCTGTTAACGGTCGTATTTCGGATGAGTCGCCTGTTGGGAAGGCTCTTGTTGGACATCGAGTGGGCGACGTTGTTGAGGTCGAGACCCCGGCTGGGGTCACTTCGTTTGAGGTTTTAGAGATATCTAAATAGAAATAGGCGCGAATATTGGCGCGAACATTATTTTAAACTTTTGGGCAGGTGAATTTTTTATTCTTTCTGCCCGTCTTTTTAAATTTTGAGGAGCTATTAAAATGAATGATGAAAATTCTAGCACTTTGCCTGGTGCTGCTGAACCGGACGTTAAGGAACTTTTGAAGATTCGGCGCGATAAACTGCGCTCTCTTCAGCAGGATAATATGGATCCTTTTGAGATTACCGTTTGCTCGCGAAATGCTTATAATGCAGAGATTGTTGAGAATTTCGACACTTTTGAGGGGAAGGATGTTTGCATTGCGGGTCGGATTATGAGCTGGCGCGACATGGGCAAGGCTTGCTTTATGGATGTGCACGATTGCAGCGGGCGGATGCAGGTTTATATTAAGACTGACGATGTTGGCGAGGCCGTTTATCGCGGGCTTGACAAGTGGGATATTGGCGATATCATTTGCGTTGAGGGCTTTGTTTTTAAGACCCGTCGCGGTGAGATCTCTGTTCATGCCAAGGTTTTGACTTTGCTTTCTAAGTCTTTATTGCCTTTGCCCGATAAATTCCATGGGTTGAAGGATACTGACTTGCGATATCGCCAGCGGTACGTCGATTTGATTGTTAACCCGGAGGTTAAGGACACCTTTGTTAAGCGCAGCACCATTATTCGCACTATTCGCAAGTACCTTGACGAGCTTGGCTTTATTGAGGTTGAGACGCCCATTCTTAACACTATTGCTGGCGGCGCGGCGGCTCGTCCTTTTATTACGCATCACAACACGCTCGATTTGGACTTGTTTTTGCGCATCGCGCCGGAGTTATACTTAAAGCGCTTGATTGTTGGCGGCATGGAAAAAGTTTATGAGATTGGCCGCTTGTTCCGCAACGAGGGCATGGATGTTAAGCACAATCCTGAGTTCACTTCTATTGAGCTTTACGAGGCTTATGTGGATTATAACGCGATGATGGAGCACACCGAGAATATTATTAACGCTTGCGCCCAGGCTGTTTGCGGTTCGGATGTCATTAGCTATCAGGGCGAGGAGATTAATCTTTGCAAGCCGTTTCGCCGCGTTACTATGATTGACGCTGTTAAGGAGGTTACTGGCGTTGATTTTGCCTCCTTTATGGGCGACGATGCCCGTGCTATGCAGGTTGCTGAGCAATTTGGCTTTGAAACTTGTGGCAAGAACTCTTGGGGCGACATTTTGAATCTTATGTTTGAGGAAAAGGTCGAAGAGACCTTGATTCAGCCCACTTTCGTTTGCGATTATCCAGTTGAGGTCTCGCCTTTGACTAAGCGCAAAAAGGATAATCCTCGGCTGGTGGAGCGTTTTGAGCTGTTTGTTACTCGGCGCGAAATGGCCAATGCCTACTCGGAGCTCAATGACCCTATTGATCAGCGCGAACGCTTTTTGCATCAGATGGCCCTGCGTGAGGCTGGCGACGATGAGGCTAATTTGATTGATGAGGACTTTATTAACGCGCTCGAATATGGTATGGCGCCTACTGGCGGGCTCGGGATCGGGATTGATCGCTTGGTTATGCTGCTTACTGACTGCGCATCTATTCGCGATGTTCTGCTCTTTCCTACTATGAAGCCAAGAGACTAAAAAATCAGGCCGCGCGATATAGTGCGGCCTGTGCTATTTATTTTTATTTTTTAACCGGGCTACGGCTTTACTTTTTAAGCGTAGTCTGGTTTTTATTGTGATTTACGCCTCTTGTATGGCTTTGGGTCATCGGTTAGGTCGGCCAGGTAGTCCATGCTTGTGTCCAGCGCCAATGCCAACCGTTTGCACTGCTCAAACGTTAGGTGCCTATGTCCATTTTCTAGTTTGGAATAATCGCTTTGGTCTATGCCCGTTAGATGCTGCATTTTTATTTGCGTGAAGCCTTTTTCTTTTCTCAATTTTTTCAGTTTGCTCATTTACATCACCACAAATATTATGGTATAATTGACCTATTAATATTAGGGTGTTTTAGACCTATAGCCGTTGGAGTGATTATTGTGAAAACCATCAAATGCGAAAATTATTTCTGCGTTTATTTTTGCGAGGGGATGTGTCGGTTGGAGCAGCTTGATTTGTCGATAACCGGGGCGTGCTGCTCCTGCATCTACGTTGACATTGACGAAGCATATTTAAATCGGCAGCGCGAGAAATTGCTCAGCTCGTTGCGGTTTTATGAGTAAAAAATTTTGTGCGCATCCCTCTATATAAAGTATCTGATTATCGCCAAAACTACCAGTATGGCGCCAGAGAGGAGCATAAAGATTTTGGGGTCTGCTTTTTTTATTGCTGTCAGCTTTTGGCCGCAGAATATGCCTAGGCTCAGGAAGATGAACTGGCACAGGCCGACCATCACGGGGACGAAAAAATTGTTGATGCCCGAGACTGCGCTACTTATGCCGGCTCCAAAAGAATCTATGGAGAGCGCGACGCCCATATACAGCGATTCTCTTATGCCCATTATTGCTGCGGAGTCCGCTTTGCTGGCGTTTTCATAAATTTCGTTGCGGATTATTTTTATTGTGAGGCCCAAAGATTTTAGCGCTATTTTCCAGGTCTTTTTTTGCGGTCTTTGAACCTCCGCCTCTGGCTCTACCTCTTCTTCTCCTTCTTTTTTGCTTAGCGCTTGGATTATTATTACTATACCCAGCACGCCCAGCATTCCGGAGCCTATCAGCTTGGCCAGTTGGTCTGGCAAAAACAGCACTATTATGTTGCCGATGCCTATTGCTGCGGCTGTGAACGCTAGCGAGATCAGGCTGATTATGACTTTGGGCAGTAGCGGGACTTTTTTGCCTCTTAGGCCGTACGACACGCCTATGCCCAGTGCGTCCATGCTGAGCGATATTGCTAGCAGGATTCCCGACAAGATCCACATTCAACTCACCTCGAATATATTTTTATCTAATATATGCGGGCCTCGCCATATTGGTTTATGCGCTCGTGCTGCGATCATAACTTTTGCTTTTTGTGAATATACTTCTTTATGGACAACATTTTTGAGCGTTTAAGGGGTTGTTGACTTGATGGACTGGCACAATTTAAATGTGGGCGACGTTTTGAAAAAATTTAAAGTCGATGAAAACATAGGTCTAAACAATATTTCTGTTGCGCAAAAGCAGATAAATTGCGGAAAGAATATTTTGAAGGAGAAGAAGTCTAAGAGCGTTGTGGCGAAGTTTTTTGAGCAGTTTTCGGACTTTATGGTGATTGTTCTTTTGATTGCGGCGGCTATTTCCTTTGTGACCTCGGCTATTAAGGGGAATCGCGACTACATCGATTCTATCATCATCCTTTTTATCGTCATCATGAACGCTATCATCGGCGTTGCGCAGGAGTCTAAGGCCGAGAAGGCTATTGACGCTTTAAAGAAATTGTCTTCGCCTAAGGCGCATGTTATTCGGGCGGGCAAGAAGATCATTGTGCCTTCGGAGGAACTCGTGCCTGGCGACATTTTGATGCTGCACACTGGTGACTTGGTTCCTGCTGACGCCCGGCTTATTGAGAGTTTTAACTTGAAGGCCGAGGAGTCCTCTTTGACGGGAGAGTCTTTGCCTGTTGAAAAGGAGGCGGGTCGGACTTTTCCTGCTGGTGCCACTTTGGGCGAGCGTCGCAACATGGTTTTTTCTACTAGCACCATAACGGCGGGGCACGGCAAGGCTATTGTTGTCGAAACCGGCATGAATACTCAGGTTGGAAAGATCGCTGGGATGATTATTAACGAGAACGCTTTTCAGACTCCTCTGCAATTAAAGCTCGAAAAAACCAGCAAAGTCCTTGGAATCTGCGCTATTGCCATTTGTGCCGTTATTTTCTTGCTTGGCGTTATTGAGAAAGTTCCGCCTTTTGAGATGTTCATGATAGCTATCAGTCTGGCTGTGGCGGCGATTCCTGAGGGTCTGCCGGCTGTGGTTACCATCGTTTTGGCTATGGGCGTTCGCAAGATGGCCGAAAACCGCGCCGTGATAAGAAAGCTCCCCGCTGTGGAGACGCTTGGCAACGCGACCGTGATTTGCTCCGACAAGACCGGCACGCTGACGCAGAACAAGATGACGGTGACGCAGATTTGCGCTGAGGACGGCCGGGTAAATTTTTCTTCGGAGCTTGGCCAAAAAATCCTGACGCTTGGCGCTTTATGCAATAATTCCTCCGTTACATACACAAACAAGGAGTTTCGCGCGGTTGGCGAGCCCACCGAGAGTGCGATCGTTTTGGCGGCCGCTGAGAATGGCAAGGTTAAGACTGACCTTGATCGGGAGTTTCCTAAAAAGTACGAGATTCCTTTTGCCTCCGACAGAAAGCTCATGACCACTGTTCACAAGCTGCCTAGCGGCAAGTTTCGCGTTATTACTAAGGGCGCGCCGGATTTCCTTTTGGATCGCTCTTCTTTGTGCAACGGGAGGCCCTTTTCTGCCGATTTAAAGCGCAAGGTTCGCATTCAAAACGAGAACATGGCAAAGTCCGCCTTGCGAGTGTTGGCCATTGCTTACAAGGACGTCGACAGCATTCCGCATTCGCAGGTTGACGTTGAAAATGATTTGAATTTTTGCGGGTTGATCGGTATGCTGGATCCGCCCCGTCCTCACGCTAAGCTGGCTGTTAGAGAGTGCAAAAGTGCCGGCATAAAGCCTGTTATGATAACCGGCGACCACATCATCACCGCCAAGGCTATTGCACGCGACTTAGGTATTTTGTCCGACGGCGACAAGGCTATTAGCGGGGCTCAGCTCGAGAAAATGAGTCAGGATGCGCTTGAGAAGGACATTTTTGATTATTCGGTTTTTGCGCGAGTCTCTCCCGAGCACAAGGTTCGCATTGTGAAGGCCTTCAAGAAGCACGGCGAGACCGTTGCCATGACGGGTGACGGTGTGAACGATGCTCCGGCTTTGAAGGCAGCCGATATTGGCTGCGCTATGGGGATCGCGGGGACTGACGTTGCCAAGAACGCCTCCGACATGATTATGACGGACGATAATTTTTCTACCATTGTCGAGGCGGTGCGGCAGGGGCGCGGAATTTTTGAGAATATCAAAAAGAGTGTGCATTTTTTGATTTCTACCAACATTGGCGAAATCATCACTGTTTTGACTGCTTTTTTGCTCAAGCTGCCCTCGCCTTTGCTGGCTATTCAGCTTTTATGGATAAATTTGGTCACGGACTCCTTTCCGGCTTTGGCGCTTGGTGTGGAGCCTGTTGACGACGAAATTATGAATCACAAGCCGCAGGGCAAAAATGCTGCACTTTTTTCTCGCGATGGTTGGCGCAAGATCGTCATTGAGGGCTGCTTTATTGGCGCGATTTCGTTTTTGGCTTTTAGCATTGGCCGCGTGTTTTTTGATGTCTCTAAAACACCCATAATCGGCCGCACTATGGCTTTTGCCGTTTTGAGTTTGTCTCAGCTTTTTCACTCTTTTAACGTTCGGAGCGAGAAGTCTTTGCTCAAGATTGACATTCTCTCTAACATGAAGCTCGTTTACTCCTTCTTCCTTGGCATCATTCTGCAGGTTGCGGTCATTTCGGTGCCGGCCCTTGCCGTTATATTTAGGACCGCCAACTTGAACTTTGTGCAATGGCTGATTGTAGCGTTGCTTTCTGCATCGCCCATACTGGTTGTTGAATGCGAAAAAATGCTCCTAAACCGTAAGCCTTGACGCTATTAAGATTTGCTATACATATTTATAAACATGGCTGATGCCTTTAAACCCCATTGCCACACGCTTTATCTCCTTTTTAAAACTTTGATTTTGATATTTTGCTATACAATATGCTTTACAAAATCGGCTGAGTGTAGTATAATTAAGGGGACCTAATTCACGGATTAAGGATACCGCCCGCTGGGTGCTTGCCCGCCTTATTCTGTGTTTTATGGATTATTTTTTGAAAAAGGTGAGGCAACATGTTGAAGTCGGAAAAAACTTCTATTATTGAGACTTATGCTATGCACGAGGGCGACACCGGTTCGCCGGAGGTTCAGATCGCTCTTTTGACTAAGCGAATTAACGATTTGAACGATCATCTGAAGGTTCATAAAAAAGATCATCACTCTAGGCGCGGCCTCTTGAAGATGGTTGGTCATAGGCGGAGTTTGCTTGGCTATTTGATGAAGTCCGATATTGAGCGGTACCGCGCTATTATTGCTAAACTCGGTATTCGTAAATAATTTTTTATTTATAAAGCAGGTGACTTTTGCGTCATCTGCTTATCCGTTTTTGGCGATATTGCTGACGTTTTCTTTATTTTTATTATGCCTGTAACATCTGATATAAATCCCGGTTTTAGCAGTGAAACGTGTGTTTAAGCTGGTTTTGCTCGATTTAACATAGGTTTTATTGCTAAGCCCTCCTTATGGATTTATGTTTGGATGTTTGATAAATTTTTTTGGAGGTCTTTTATGTTCGAAAATTACAGAGTTTTTAAAACCGATTTTGCCGGCCGTCCGCTTGTTATTGAGACTGGCAAGATGGCTCAGCTTGCTAACGGCGCTTGTTTGGTGAGGTATGGCGAGACGGTTGTTAATGTGGCTGTAACGGCCACTGCTGAGCCGCGCGAGGGGATCGATTTTTTCCCTTTGTCGGTTGATTTTGAAGAGAAGATGTACGCTGTGGGGCGGATTCCGGGTTCTTTTTTGCGGCGTGAGGGGCGACCTAGCGAGAAGGCTATTCTGGTTTCGCGCGTTATTGACCGACCTATTCGTCCGCTTTTTCCTAAGGACATGCGCAACGACGTTTCTGTGGTGTGCACTGTTATGTCGGTTGACCCGGATTGCTCGCCCGAAATTGCCGCTATGGTCGGCACTTCCATTGCTTTAAGCATTTCGGATATCCCTTGGAATGGCCCCATTTCGGGCGTTAGCGTTGGTTTGATTAATGGCGAGTTTATTATTAACCCTGACGCTGAACAGCGGAAGGTATCTCAGATGGCCGTTACGGTGGCTTCTACCGACAGTCGGATTGCTATGATTGAAGCGGGCGCCAACGAAGTTGACGATGAGACTATGTTCAACGGCATCATGGCGGGGCACGAGGCGAATCAGCAGATTATTGCTTTTATTAAGGGAATTCGCGATGAGATTGGCAAGGCGAAGTTCGCTTACACCTCGGCTGACCCGGACGCTGCTATGCTTGAGGCGATTAAAAATTTTGCCGGTAAAGATTTGAAAGTTGCTCTTGACACCGACGATAAGAAGGTTCGCGATGACCGTCTTGGCCCGATATATCAGAAGGTTCACGAGCACTTTGCAGAGATTTACCCGGACGCTGAGGCTTTGATCGACGAATGTATGTATCGTGCGCAAAAGAGTATTGTTCGGCGGTGGCTTTTGGACGAGCAAAAGCGTGTGGATGGCCGGAGAATGGACGAGATTCGTCCTTTGGCGGCTGAAGTTGCGCTTTTACCGCGCGCGCATGGTTCGGGCTTGTTTACTCGCGGACAGACTCAGGTTTTGACTGTGGCTACTTTGGGCTCGATCGGCGATGAACAGCTTCTGGACGGCATCGATGGCGAGGTCGAAAAGCGCTATATGCATCACTATAATTTTCCTTCATTCTCCGTTGGCGAAACTAGGCCGAGTCGTGGCCCTGGTCGCCGCGAAATTGGGCATGGCGCCTTGGCTGAGCGCGCTTTGGTTCCGGTTATTCCCTCTATTGACGAGTTTCCTTATGCTATTCGCCTGGTTTCGGAGGTCGTCTCTTCTAACGGGTCGACTTCTCAGGGTTCCGTTTGTGGCTCTACGCTGGCTTTGATGGATGCTGGTGTACCTATAACCGCCCCTGTTGCGGGGATCTCTTGCGGCCTTATTACCGAGGGCGACCGTTTTATGACCATGGTGGACATTCAGGGGCTGGAGGACTTTTTTGGCGACATGGACTTCAAGGTCGCCGGAACTCACCGCGGCATCACCGCTATTCAGATGGATCTTAAGATCGATGGCTTGACGCCGGCTATTATTAAGGAGGCACTTTTTAAAACTCACCGAGCTCGCGATTATATCTTGGACGAGGTCATGCTGAAGGTTATTGATCGCCCACGCGCTGAGCTTTCTCCTTATGCGCCTAAGATGCTTTCTACTGTGATTGATGTTGAGAAGATTCGCGATGTCATCGGCTCTGGCGGGAAGGTCGTGCAAAAAATTTGCTTGGACTGCGACGTTAAAATCGACATTGAGGACGATGGTCGCGTGTTTATTTCTGGGCTAGACCTTGACAATTGCCGCCGCGCCTTGGCTATTGTTGAGTCCATTGTTAAGGACCCGCAAGTTGGCGACATTTACACCGGGCGCGTTAGCCGGATTATGGATTTTGGCGCCTTTGTTGAGTTTGCTCCCGGGAAGGAAGGCCTTTGCCATATTTCTCAGCTGGACACCAAGCGCACCGAAAAGGTCACGGACGCCGTTAAGATCGGGGACGAGATTATTGTTAAGATTACCGAGATTGACGACAAGGGCCGCGTGAATTTGTCGCGCAAGGCCGCCCTTCTTGACAAGAATTCTTAGATTTTTTTACATGTGAATACGCTTAAAAGGCCGTGTGCAGGCAATGTTCTGCGTACGGCTTTTATCTTTTGGCTTTATAGCTTTGCTGACAAATTTTGGCTCTTTTTTACATCCCGCCCGTGCTATAATCTTGCTTAACTCAAGGCTGGCACAAGCCCGGCCGCCAGAAAGGAACAAGTTTATGGAGCAGGAAAAATCAAAGGTTAACGAATATCACGCGGACTACCGCGGCGCCGGCAAGACCGTCGTTAAGGCCGCAACCATTACAAGCTCAACGCCAGCAAGGTCAGAGTTAATGCGGCGGCACGCAGAAAAAGTACAAGAAAATTCAGCTCAAACACGGGTGCGCTCTCCTAAGCCTCGTCAAAATGCCCATGCTAAGCCTTCTGATCGCGGCACTATTAAAATTTCTCAAAAAACCAGGCATCAGATCAGCATTTATCGGTTTCTTTTTGCTGGCGCGACCATGATCCTCGCTATTGTGGGCGTTATCATCTTGCTTTCGGCTGTAAACCGCACCAGCTCGGTCATTAGCGATTCCTCCACTTACGCCAAGTACAACAATTACATTGCGCCGGTCGTTATGCATGATCCCGCTCCCTTTGCGTCCCAACAGGAAACCGATTCTGACATGGTTATCTCCTCCTGCATTTGGCGAAACCTTCTTCAGAACGGTGCGGAGGGCTACAAGGAGTTCGACGAGCAGGGATTAACGCTCATGCCGGTTGAGGATGTACAACGTGCCGCGCTAGATTTGTTCGGCAGTGCGGACATCATAAACTGTTCTGGTGACATTTTCGGCGCGTTTTATTCGCACACGGCGGGCGAGGACAACTTTCACATCAGCTCAATCAGCAACGCGGGGACGTTTTTGCCGCATATTGAAGAGATCCTCGAAAAAAAAGACGAGCTGATTTTGACAGTATCGTATTTGTCGCGAGAAGATAAATTTTTGAGCCACGGCGAGGAGAAGACTCCCGAACCCACACCAGTCAAGCAAATGGTATACAAGCTGAAGCTCGGCGCAGACACCGACAAATACTACATCTCATCGATAGAACCCGTGAAAACTCAAAGCTGACCTCAAATTATCAGGTACATAAGCGCCAAAATCAGGCTCAGGTCGCTGCTTTCGTCCACCAGAATCAGTATCAAGACCAAAACGAGGCTCTTTTCTCTATCATTCAAAAGCGCAGAAAAAATGTTCATTTTGCCGTTTGTTTTAGCCAAACTTTGTTTACTACTAGTATTTTCGTTCAGATTATTTACGTTTTGTATTAATCTCGACTCTTTTGTCTGCGCCGAAGTATCGCCATTATTGCTGCATTCTTGCTGATGTTTCGGATTTTCTACTTTATTTAATTCGATATGCTTTTCACTCGCTGCAAGGCTTTGTTTGGCGCGCTTTTGCATCTCTTGCACCCGTCGAACCGCCTCCTGCTGCATTCTTTGCATATCTTCCATGCTTTCAAAATTACTCTTCATAAGTTACCTCGTTTACCGTCATCTCGCCCGGACTGCTGGCCGTCAAAAGAGCCCTTGGCTTTTTAGCACCGGCAAAAGCTTGAGCATCTGCAGCATTTTTATCGATTTATCCAGCTTTGCCTGCCGATGCTCGCTCAGGTGCGGCCGGAGCGCCTGAAGGAGCCGTGTGTTGTCGTCCTCCCTGCTTGCTGAGGACAGCAGTGGCATCAGCTTCATAATGGTTTGGAGCATTTCTACTGACGCTGTGTCGTGTGGTGTTGGGGACTCTTCCGATTCTGCTGGGAATTTTCCCTCTTTTGGCTGATCCTCCTGCCCCTCTTTGGCCTCCGACAATATGCCGCTCAGATTCTTTATTTTCTCCACGTTTTCTTTGCTCGCAAGCAGCCCCATCAGCTTTTCTGTTAGTTCGTCCATTTATTTTTCTCCTAGCAGCTTTTGTATCAGCTTTTGCGCCTGCGGCGTGGCCAAAATTTTATTTGCCATGCCTTTGTCGGACAATATCTTTTTTATTTTTTGCGCGTCGTCTTGCTTCAGGCTCCCCAACAAATTTTCTATACTGCCCTCTTTGGTGGCTTTCTCTAGATCTTTTGGGCTTTTGCCTAGCTTGTTTGCCACGGATTTTAACAGACTTTCGGCGCTTGGATTCTTGGCGTTGTTGTTCTCATTTGCCATTCTGATCACCTCTTTTACATGGTATGTCGCCCCCGCCAAAAGTATGAAACTTTATGCGCGTTTGCAAAATATCAAAATTTCGGCTATACTTAGTCCTAGATTACCCGGTTTTTGGGCGGTAAGAAAGGATTTTTAAGCTATGAAAATCGCGCTTTTTTCAGATACCTTCGCTCCAGAAATAAACGGCGTGGCCATCCACGTGGCCGCCCTCAAAGAGGGGCTCGAGAGCCTTGGTCACGAAGTTTTGGTTGTTACCACTAACCCTAAAGATACCACTACGTTCGAGGAGCACGGCGTTTTGCATTGTCCGAGCATAAAATTAAAGCGGATTTACGGCTACGGCCTCTCTATGCCCATAAATATGCGGCAATACCATATTATTAAAAAGTTCGCGCCCGATGTGATTCATATTCACACTGAGTTCGGAATCGGGCTGTTTGGCATCTTGGTTTCTAAGCTCCTGAAGCGCCCGGTTGTCTACACTCTGCACACCATTTACGACGACTACGTTTACTATGTTGTTCCAAAGCCGCTTGTTAAGACCGGTCAGCGCATTTTTTATAAGTATATTCGGTCTCTTTACCGGCGCGCTACCGTTATTACGGGGCCTTCGCCCAAAAGTCACGAGTACCTCTCGCGCGCGGGGATTTCTCAGAACGTTGAGATTATCCCTAACCCCGTTGACGTTGATCGCTTTTCGCCCGAAAATGTCGCGCCTTCGGATATTGCTCGGGTTCGAGAGAAATACGGCATTCCGGCTGACGCTTTTGTCGGCTGCATCGTCTCGCGCGTTGGCAAGGAGAAGAGCATCGATGTTTTGATCGATTATATCGAGAAGTACGCCAAGATTAACGATAAGTTCCGGTTTTTAGTCATTGGTGACGGCCCTGCTAAGGTTGACTTAGAAAAGCAGGCCAAAAAGCTGGGGATTGACGATATAATCATATTTACGGGCAAGGTCCCAAACTCCGAGCTTTTGCCTTACTACGCCGCCTGCGACGTTTTTTTGACCGCTTCGTTATCCGATACAAACTCGATATCTATGCTCGAGGCGATGTCTATGGGCTTGCCGATAATTCAGCGTGACGACCCGATAAACAAAGGTCAGGTCGTGGAGAACATCAACGGGTTCATCTTTAACGACGAGGCTAGCTTTATTGAGAAGTTAGATTTGGTTTACACTATGCCCCTGCAGCGGCGCTGCGAACTAAAGGCTCGCGTTCGAAGCAGCGTGATTCACAGCAACACCAAGAATAGCATGGCGGCTAAGATTGTTGACGTTTACAATCACGCCATTGAGATATTTGCGTGAAGTATTTTTCGATTTTAGAAAATAAGTGGGTGTGAGAAAATGATTACGAACAAAAAAAGAAGAAGGCTTTTGGCTATCCTCTCGGCTTGCGCGGCCCTCGTTCTTATTATCTTGCTTGCCGTTGGCAACTACTTTTTTGACTACGCTCTTGTGCGAAAGGGCGATGCTACCGATGGCGCGAACCGCGAAGTTTCGTCGGGTACCGTTTCTTCGGTTCAGAGCCTTATTTTAAAAAATTACGAAAGCCAAGTCGAGGCTACCAACGGTTGGCTTAAAACCGTCAACAGGCAGGATATTTTTGTGACGTCTAAGGATAATCTCCGGCTGCACGGGGTTAAATTTCGCGCTAGCGCTGATTCCCACAACTTCGCCATTGTCGTGCACGGGTACTCTAGCAGCTGCCGCCATGTCTTTGATCTCGCGCATCATTATCAAACCCGCGGCTACAACGTTGTTACGCCCGATCTTCGCGCGTGCGGCGAAAGCGAGGGCAGCTACATCGGCATGGGTTGGCTGGACAAAGATGATATTCTAATTTGGATTTCGTCAATTTTGGACGAGGACCCCGACGCTAAAATTGTGCTGCATGGCGTCTCTATGGGCGCCGCCACTGTTATGATGCTCAGCGGCGAAGATCTGCCCAAAAACGTGGTTGCAATTATTGAAGACTGCGGATACACTCGCGTTGATGAGGTCTTTTCGTCCGAATTAAAGCTTCGTTTCAATTTGCCGCCCTTCCCGATTATAAATTCTACTAGTCTTGTCGCCAAACTTCGCGCTGGCTACAGTTTGAAAGAGGCCTCTAGTCTGGAGCAAATCAAAAGAGCGAGCGTTCCCATCTTGTTTATCCACGGTTCACTCGACGATTTTATCCCGGTAGAAATGTGCCATCGGCTATACGATGCGGCTAATTGCAAAAAAGAAAAGCTCATAATAGACAGCGCCGGGCATAATCAAAGTCGGTTTTTGCAGCCGGACGAATACTATCAAGCGGTGTTCGATTTTATTGCCAACAATAAAGCCTAAACAGAGCCATTTTTAACTCTAAAATAAAAAAATCCCTGAAATAAATCAGGGGTTCTTTTTTATTGCGCGCCATTTTTTAAATTTTGTCGAGTCTTTCTCAAGTCCGCCACGGCGCCGGTTAACGTCTCGTCCGTGTGCTTTATTACGTCGTCTATATACTCGTTCGTCGCCTGCTTCATCTCGCGGGCCTTCATCTTGGCCGCCAACACCACTTCTTCCGCCATCTTTTGCGCCTGCTTCACGATTTCGTCCCGCTCCACCATGTACTTTGCCTTTTTCTCAGCCGCGGTTACAATAGATTCGGCTTCCTCTTTGGCTTCGCTAATAATCTGCGAGCGGTCTGCGATAATAGCCTTAGCCTGCCGCAATTCATTTGGCAGCTCGTCGCGGATTTCGCTTATTAAATCCCGCACTCTTTCAATGTTTATGAGGCCTTTGCCCCCCGTCAGCGGCAAGTTCCACGCTTCCTTCGTCAGCTCCTCCAGCTCCTCCAAAATCTCTTCAACCCGCACTCTGATCTCCTCCTTTACGATTTTCGCAGTTTTGTTTTCTATTTTTAAGAATACTCCAAACCGCGCCCAAAATCAAGAATATTCTTTTTTCGCAAAATTAACTATCGCCTTGATCGCGATAAATACTCACAGCAATCTTGCCGTATTTGTAAGCTTTAGTCAAATGAAAATTCGCTAAATCAAGCGGTAAATCTAAATCCACAGGGTGCTCGCAAATGATGATTCCGCCCTTTGCCATAACTTCGGGCAGCAAAAGCAGTGCTGTGTCTAGAACCTCAGATTTATACGGCGGATCCAAAAAAGCTATGTCAAATAATCTCTCCCGCTGCTTTTTTAAAAATAAAGCCGAATCCGCATTCACGACCGTCGCTCTATCCATAAATCCCGTTGCGGACAGGTTCTTCTTTATCACGCTTATTGCGGCCCTGTTCTCGTCGACAAACGTAGCTTGGCGTGCCCCTCGGCTCAAGGCTTCTATCCCGATTTGGCCGGATCCTGCAAATAAGTCCAAAAAATTCGCGCCAGCCACGTCAAACTGAATCACATTAAAAATGGACTCCTTCACCCTATCCGTCGTCGGCCGGACAGCCTCATCCCTCAGCCGGTCCAGCTTTTTCCCTCTTTTTTGGCCCGCAATAACCCTCATGCAAAAGTCCCCTCACACCGCAAAACCGCAAGAGTCAACTATATTATGCAATATTTGCCACTCTTTGTCAAGTTAATTTGATTTTTTTATTCATTTTATTTAATCCAATTTTTGTTAACAGGTCGAAAAACGTTGCCATATCAAGATTTTCCTTCATTAAAATACTTTTGGATACTTATTGCAAGGGCCTGGCTTATTCCCGGAACCTTCATTAAGTCCGCTACGTCCGCCTGTTTGATCCTCTCCACGCTTTTAAAGTACGTCAGCAGCATCTTAGCCTTTTTCTCGCCCACGCCCGAAACCTGCGTCAGCACTGTGGTCAAGGTTTCCTTCTTCCTTTTTTGGCGGTGATATCCAATCGCGAATCTGTGCACTTCCTCCTGTATAGATGAAATCAGCGTAAACGCCGCCTTGTTCGAATTTATCGCGATTTCCCCGCCGTCCTTAGCAATAGCTCGGGTTTTGTGCTTGGAGTCCTTGACCATGCCATACACCGGGATACTCAGCCCGCGGCTTTGCA
The DNA here is from genome assembly GCA_948527295.1 of uncultured Eubacteriales bacterium. Lineage (GTDB taxonomy): Bacteria > Bacillota > Clostridia > Oscillospirales > Acutalibacteraceae > CAG-557. The sequence goes on from CAOSWK010000001.1 coordinate 38,050, forward strand.
AGAGGCGCTTCACTGCCGAAACATGCCCACGGCCCCCATCTAGCAATATAAGGTCTGGCAGCCGCTCAAAGCCGTTTGATGTCCCTTTGGTTGCGGTTTCGTATCTGTCTAGCCGCCGCGAGATCACCTCGCACATCGACCCATAGTCGTCCTGCCCGATCACTGTCTTTATCGCGAACTTCTTATACGCCGACTTCAAAGGCCGGCCATTCTTAAAGACCACCATTCCCGCTACGTTGGCGCTTCCCGCTATGTTGGAGATATCATAAGCCTCGATGTACACGGGCACCGCCGGCAGCGAGAGTAACTTCGCCAGCTCGACCACCCCCGCCGTCTCTTTAAATGGTCTGCTCAGCCTCTGAGAAAGCCTTTCTGCCGCGTTTTTTCGGCACATCTCTATCAATTCCAACGCTTCGCCTCTCCTGGGCGCGGTGATACGCACCTTTCTACCTTGCTTTTGTCCCAAATACGCCTCTACGCTGTCTTTGGCGTCTACAGGGCCGTCCACCAAGATCGTTGCCGGAATGTCGCGCTTCTTCATGTAGTACTGCACGATGAACTCCGCCCGCGATATCTTGGCCTCGCCAACCTCGTTAAACACGTAATTATCGGTATCACACAGCCGTCCGTTTAAAAAGCGGAATACCTCAAAGCTCGAGGCTCTCGCATCCTGCACCAGCGCGATCACGTCTTGAGTTTTGCCGTTTGGCGAGACGACTTTTTGCTTCTGAGTTATCTTTTTTATCGCTAAAATTTTGTCCCGCACTCTGGCGGCCTTTTCGTACTCCAGACGCTCCGAAAAATCGTACATCTTTTGCGTCAACTTTTTTATCGACTCCGTATCGCCGCCCTTCAAGAATTCTATGGCGTCGTTAACGTTCTCCAAGTACTCCTCGTGGCTTATCTTGCCGATGCACGGCGCGCTGCACTGGTCAATATGATAGTTCAAGCACGCCCTAGAGCCATTCTTCCTGCCGTTTGGCTTAAAATCCTTCTTGCAGCGTGGCAATTTAAATATTTTCAAGGCCTCGTCAATCGCCTTTGATACGTTCGAAACGCTGGTGTACGGCCCAATATACGTCGATCCGTCGTCCAAAATTTGCTTGGATTCACGGATCCGCGGCCATTTTTCGTTGGTTATCTTGATGTAGTTGTAGCCCTTATCGTCCTTGAGCAGGATGTTGTACTTCGGCGAGTACTGCTTGATCAAGCTGCACTCTAGCACCAAGGCTTCGAATTCATTGTCGGTCAAGATATAGTCGAAGTCGTCGACCTTCTCCACCATCTTGCGCACCTTTTCTTGGTGATTCTTCTGCGAACCAAAGTACTGGCTAACCCGATTCTTCAGCACCTTCGCCTTGCCAACGTAAATCGTCCGCCCGCCAGCGTCCTTCATTATATAAACTCCAGAACTCTCCGGCAGATTCAGCGCTTTTTGCCTCAAATATCCCAATTTCTCGTTCACAAAAATCACCTCGCAACCTCTACTCGCAAAAACGGCCTTTGTAAAGAAAAAGCACCGAACCCCGGTGCTAGCTGCCTTTTCAATATTATTATGCTAAAAAAGAAAAATTAATCTGCAAATCCAGACTCAATCAATTTTGCTAGAGCCGTCACCGCCGCCTCGTCGTCTGGCCCGTCGGCCAATATTTTTATCTTGGTGCCCTCCTCTATCCCCAAAGAAAGCACTCCCAGCAGGCTTTTGGCGTTTACTCTGCGCTCTTCCTTCTCTATCATGATTAGCGATTTAAACTCATTTGCCTTTTGGATAAAAAATGTAGCCGGGCGCGCATGTAAACCTGCTTGATTTTGAAGCACGACTTCTTTTACATACATGAAAAACCACTCCTATACCAAAAATATAATCGACAAAATTCTCAAAAAAACCACCTATGCTAATTATAGCATAATTGATAATATCGTCAAGAACAATCGGACAAATTTAGCATTATGAACGATTATAGCAGGGCCCTCATATGGACTTATTGTATATTTTACTACATCAAAACCTGTTTAAATTATATATTTCTAATAATTTCCAATTCTAATTCCTAATAAATCAGCTAATTTTCTTGATTTTCCGGCAAATTTAATTTTTCAAACAAATCTGGCCGTTTGAGCTTTGTCCTTAGGCGTGACTGCTGTTTTCGCCATTTTTCTATGTTTTCATGATGTCCAGAAAGCAAAATCTCCGGGACTTCTCTCCCCCGCCAGACTGCGGGTTTTGTATACTGCGGATACTCCAAAAGTCCGTCGTAGTGGCTCTCTTCCTTAAAGCATATGTCGTCCGACAGCACCCCAGGCACCATTCGGCTGACTGCATCCACTAAAACCAGCGCCGGCAACTCTCCGCCAGTCAAAACGTAGTCCCCAATCGAGATTTCCTCATCCACAAACTCCTCGATGAATCGCTCGTCCACGCCCTCATAATGTCCGCAAAGTACAGCCAAATTTCTGCATTTAGAGAGCTCCTCTGCCTTTCGCTGCGTCAAAACTTCCCCTTGCGGCGACATATAGACAAGCCTAGGTCTGTCACCCAACCCCTCGCATAAGGCCTCAAAGCACGCCGCGATAGGTTCTGCCATCATCAGCATGCCCATCCCCGGCCCATACACGGTGTCGTCCACCCGATTGTGCTTATCGTTTGCGTAATCGCGAATCTGGTGGCAAAAAACCTCGATGGCCCCATTCTTCTGCGCCCGACCGATGATGCTCTCACTTATGACCGCTTTGCACATTTCTGGAAAAAGCGTTAAAATGTCAATCCTTATCATCAAAAATCCCCTTCAGCGGCCGGATCTTCATAATTTTATTTTTAATATCAATAGAGCAAATCACGTCCTCAATGGCCGGCACCAGGTAATCCTTCCCGCGGCTATCGGTAATCTGGTAAACGTCGTTCGCGCCGGTCTTCAGCACGTCCGTAACCTTGCCGTAACAAGCATTCGTATCCGCGTCACAAACCTCCAAGCCCAAAACGTCCTGTATAAAAAAGCGACCTTCCGGCAAGTCTACGTCATCTCTGCTCATAAAAAGAATCTTACCCCGCAACAGTTCTGCCTGCTCCACAGAGTCAACCCCCGCAATCCTCATTCTAACCACGTTTTTATGGACTTTTGCAGATAAAATCTCGGCCTTTTTTTCTCCATTTTCATCAAAGTACAATTCTTTAAAACCGCACAAAAAATCGCCATCGTCGCACCAAGGCTCAACCCTAACTTCGCCCCTCAGGCCGTGCGGCGCCACTATTTTGCCAATCTCCAAAAATTTTTTACCCAAAAAATTCCTCCACCATCCGCAATGCAAAAGGACGTACCCAAAATACGTCCCCTCCCCAATTAAAGCGGTTTGCAAAATTTAAAATGAGAGTTCACCATCCCCAAGCGCTCATAAAACCTGTGTGCCCGCTCGCGAATTCGATTAGAGCTGACTTCCATACGAGTGCATCCTCTACTTTTGGCAAACTTGCAAGCTTCCTCAAAAATAGCACTGCCAATCCCGCAAGAACGATGCTTCGCCGTGACAGAAAGCTCCATAATTTCGGCAATCTTCTCACAATGATGCAGATGATCTTCAAACCGTAAAGTAGCCTCGCCCAACACTTCATCGCCTTTTTGAGCAATAAGTACAGAATAAAAGTCACCACGGTGCATCATCCCACCATAAATCCGCTCAAAATCTGCATAATTAAGCTCGCAATCTTCCAACTCGCAAATCAATAAGTACACAGCCCGGCAATCATCCATCGTCCCCAGCCGAATCACAAAAAGCACCTCTAAACCAAATTAATCTAACGCGAAAAATTTGTCCTCACAAAATTAAATCACTCTGCAATCTCAACCGCAACTTTGTGTTTCTTTCGAATCGCCGCCGAGCGCATAACCATGCGAATAGCCTTAGCAATGCGGCCCTGCTTGCCAATAACTCTGCCCATGTCACTCTGCGCCACGTGCAGCCGATAGACCGTCACGCCGTTTTCATTGGCGTCTTCAACATCCACGCTAACATCCTCCGGGTTTTCGACCAATCCCCGCGCAATGGTAATCAACAACTCTTTCAAAGACAATTCCCCCGTTTGTTAAAGAATCTCGAACTTTTTCAGCAAAGACTTCACCGAATCAGTTGGCTGAGCTCCATTTTTTATCCATTTTTGCACTTTTTCGCCGTCAACCTTAAAATCAACCGGGTCCTTCAAAGGAGCGTAATATCCCAGCTCCTCGATGAATCTGCCGTCTCTAGGAAATCTCGAATCGGCAACAACAATGCGATAAAAAGGAGTTTTTTTAGCGCCCATGCGGCGCAACCTGATTTTTACTGCCATTTAAAACCTCACCTCCCAAGCCTGATATAGCGCCCATCCTGCGCAATTTGCATTAATCAAGAAATAATCACAAGTCAAAACTTAAACTTGCCAAGACCACCAAAGCCAGGCATCCCAGCCATTCCTGGGAACCGCCTCTTGCCCTTGCTACCAGAAAATTGCTTCATCATCTTCTGCATCTGCTCAAACCGCCGAAGTAAAGAGTTCACATCCTCCACCTTCAAGCCGCACCCCGTTGCAATGCGCCTTTTCCGCGAAGCATTAATGATCTCCGGCTTGCTGCGCTCTTTCTTCGTCATAGACAAAATAATCGCACAAAGCCTGTCAATCTGCCGGTCGTCGACGTCCGCATCCTTAACCTTCTGCGAAATCCCCGGAATCTTCAAAAGTATCGACTTTAAAGAGCCCATGTTCTTAATCTGGCTCATCTGGTCCAGCAAATCGTTCAAATCGAACTTGTTTTTAACCAGCTTTTCGGCCATTCGCTCGGCCTTTTGCTGGTCGAGCTTGCTTTCGGCCTCTTCTATCAACGAGAGCATATCGCCCATTCCCAGGATCCGCGAAGCCATCCGCTCCGGGTAAAACTCTTCCAAGTCCGTAAGCTTTTCTCCCGTGCCGACAAATTTTATCGGCTTTCCAGTGACCTTCCTTACCGAAAGTGCCGCGCCTCCGCGGGTGTCTCCATCTAGCTTCGTCAAAATCACGCCTGTAATCGCCAATAAATCGTCAAACGACTTTGCCACATTAACGGCATCTTGACCCGTCATAGCATCCACAACCAGCAAAATCTCGGCCGGCTCAACTTCTTGCTTTATTCTTGCCAGCTCTGCCATCAGCTGTTCGTCCACGTGCAGCCTGCCCGCCGTGTCTAAGATTACAATATCATTTTCGTGGTCTTTAGCGTGTTTAACGGCCTCTTTTGCGATTTTAACTGGATCCTCGGCGCCCATTTCAAAAACCGGAACGTCAATTTTCTCGGCAACAACCTGCAATTGCTTAATCGCAGCCGGTCGGTATACGTCACAAGCCACCAGCAGCGGGCGATGTCCCTTCTTTTTTTGAGCCAATGCCAACTTTCCAGAATGCGTGGTTTTTCCGGATCCCTGCAACCCGCACATCATAACTACCGTAGGCGGCGCCGAGCTAGTTTCCAAGCGACTCTGTGCAGATCCCATCAGCTCAACTAATTCTTCATTAACGATCTTAACCACCATCTGCGCTGGCGTCAGGCTCTGCATAACTTCCTCGCCCACCGCGCGCTGCGTCACTTTGTCGGTAAACTCCTTGGCAACCTTATAGTTTACGTCCGCCTCCAAAAGCGCCAGCCGGACTTCTCGCATGGAGTCTTTGACATCCTTTTCAGAGAGCTTGCCCTTGCCGCGAAGCCTCTTAAAAGTAGACATCAATTTTTCAGAAAGCCCCTCAAAAGGCACCAAACCACCCCCTACTGCTCTTTATGTATAGAATCCGCCGCATTCTTAATGCCCTCCGCGATTTCATAAACTTCGTTAATCCGCGCGCCAGAAAGATTCTGCAATTTTTTCGCATTCTCTATTATCAGATGCAAGTTTTTTTCGATTCTAGAAAATTTCAGTGCAAGATGCAACTTCTCTTCCAGCTCAAACAGCTGCGCTTCGGCCTTTTTTATAGTGTCTCGAACACCCTGGCGAGTTATCCCCAAATTTTCGCCAATCTCCGACAAAGAAAGGTCCTCATCATAGTACCAGCCCAAAACCTTCTTTTGGTTTTCGGTTAGAAGGTCTGCGTAAAAGTCCAGCAGAGTCGAAACTTCCAGGTTTTTATCCACAAAAGCCACCTCAAGCCAAAGCGTCTGTAAAGCTATCTCACTTTACAACTATTTTAACTCACCCCGTTCAATTTGTCAAGACCAAAATCAAAAAAATACCACACCTGCAAACTTCCGATGTGGCATTAAATTACACTCAAAAATCAATTTTGTCTTCAAAAAGAATATCAAATAAAACATAAAAATCGCTTGGAAAAATTGAATCCCTCAGCCCGCGGCCCTTTTACAGTCAAAAGTCACTTTGGCTGCGATAACACCGTCCTCAACAAGTCTATGTTCTTGGACAAATTTTCGTTTAAAACTTCTTCTACCGGTCTTTTCAAAAACTGCGACAAATTCTCATAAAATTCGGAAGCCTCATCATTCAAAACAATTCTGTATTCTTTTATAATATCACCCTCTTATTAACTTTTTGATATCAATAATGAATATTGTTAAGAAATCGATGTGTAATATAATTTTATAATAGAGGATTGTGAATATTTTGTCAAAAAATATCGAAAATAATTTTATTTTTAAGCTTAATCATTTCCGTGTTTTGCCACAAAATCGAGTGTAAAGGGGTTTTATTTTTATGCTAAAATTTATTCCTAAGCCAGAAAAAAACGAGGTCATTTGCATCCGGATCGACTCCGAAAAGCTCAAGTTTATCGACACCATCGCGAACAAAAATAATATGAGCCGTAACAAATTTATCGGTCAATGCATCGACTTTGCCCTGCAAAATCTGGAGTCTCCCTCCTCCTGACCCTCGAATTGCGATTAAATTCGGCCTCCTCGATATTATTTTAATTTACCACAAGTTTATTATAAAAGTCCAGCGTCTTCAAGTTTTTTTCCAAACACCGCAGCAAATAGGCCTCCGTCATTGCCGAGAGCTCAATTTGGCTTTGCGTAGCCAGTTCAAATGCGAACATCTTGTTAAACTCCGAGTACACCGTATGTCGCAGCGCATGTAGGACGCTGTCTGTTAATTTGAATTTCGCAAAATTATAATTCCCAATGCATCCGCTACAGATAATCCCATTTGCGTCGGGCACAAAATAAAAGTCCCAGCTGTCAGTCCCTTCGCAGTGCGCACAAGTTACCAGGTTCGGCATATAGCCGGACATCGCCAGGAGTCTCATCTCAAAAACAGATTTCAGCAGCTTATCAGAAATCTTCCCCTCCGACAAATAGTGCAAAGAATTCAAACAAAGCCGCAGAATATCCTCAGTATGGCGCTGTCCTTCAGCAACCAAGTTCAAAATCAGGTCGCAAAAATACTGCGCCAGCGCCAATTTCTCTATGTCACTCCTCAAGCCCCAAAACGACTTTCTCGCACTCGCCTCATTGACTATGCATTTATCCCTGCCCCTAAAAATCACAAAGTCAGAATAGCAGAACTGTTGCGTCGCAGAAAAATTTTTGTTTTTCACATTCTTAACGCCCCGTGCAAACGCGCGGATAATCCCATACTTTCTCGTCAAGATCGTGATCAGTTTGTCGTTCTCTGGCATCGGCTTTTCCAAAACTACCAGCCCGTCGGTATTAATCTGCATTTTAACAGCTCCTTTGCCTCAATGCTTCCATACAATCACAAACAAAACGGATGGCCAAACCATCCGCTTTTACATATCCAACGCCTTTTCGTCAAAGCCAAAATTTTTCAAAAGTTCGGCTCTGTTGCGCCAATCTTCCTTCACTTTAACCCAAATCTGCAAATTAACATTAATATCGAAAAAATTCTCGATCTCAACCCTTGCCTGAGTGCCAATCTCCTTAAGCATATCACCATGCTTGCCAATTAAAATGCCTTTATGAGTAGCTTTTTCGCAATATATAGTAGCGTCGATATCCATCAAGTGGCCATCTTCTCGCTCCGACATTCTATTTACACGAACCGCCACACCGTGCGGGACTTCTTCCCTAGTAACGCGCAAGATCTTCTCGCGAATAATCTCAGCAACCAGCACCGATTCTGGCTGGTCAGTCAAGGCATCGTCTGGGAAAAAATGCCCCTCGCAAACAGCAACTTTCTTAAGCTCATCTAATAAATCCTCAAGCCCATCGCCAGTTTTAGCGGATATCGGCACAACCGCCACGCAATCAATCAGCGACGATACCTCTGAAATTTGCCTCATCAAAACAGATTTATCTCGCAAAAGGTCAACCTTATTTATCGCCAAAATTACCGGCACTTTCAGGCTTTTTAAACTTTTAATCAATTTCACTTCAGCAAGCTTTAAATTCTTTCCCGCCGCAATCACCAAAAGGCACGCATCAACCGATGTTATAGAGCTTCTCACCGATTTCTCCATATACTGGCCCAACCTGGTCTTAGGCTCGTGCGCACCCGGTGTATCTATAAAAACAAGCTGAATCTCGCCCTTTGTCAAAACGCCCATTATCCGCGTCCGGGTGGTCTGCGGTTTTGCCGAAACAATCGAGACCTTTTGCCCAATCAACGCATTCAATATAGAAGACTTGCCAACATTCGGAACTCCAACAATTGCAACAAACGCCGATTTCTTCCCCATTAAAAGAGTTCCTTCCTCATCTTATATGTAAACTATTTACTATAATAATACGAAACTCCGCCAACAAACCCCATTTTTGCCATGATCAGCTCTTCTTTGTCGCGCATTTTAACTTTTTCGATTCCGCCTTTTTCATGGACATATCCAAGCAAGTGCAAAATGCCATGAACAGTAAGATGTGCAACCTCTTTTTGCAGATTATGCCCATATTTCTGAGCTTGCTCCTCGGCTTTTTCTAATGAAATTACAACGTCGCCCAAAAGCTTTGCGCCAGTAGCCGGATCCGTATCGTATTTGCCGTCTTTGCCCATAGGAAAGGACAAAACGTCTGTCGGGATATTTTTTTGCCGATATTTATTGTTTAATTCTTTAATCTGCTCGTTGTTTACAAAAGACACGCTCACTTCTGCCGAACCTTCAAACTCTTCCGTGCGCAAAACCGCATTGCAACACCGGCGAACAATCATACGCAAACCTGTTGGAACTTTAACTTCTTTTTGCTTGTTGTTAATAATTACTTTGATCTTATCCATACAAAAACTCGCTTACCCTTCTGCATAAACGCCACGTTACATATCAAAAAATAAGTAACATAAAGCTAAGGCAAACTTAACCTCCCTACAATTACTATAAAAAATATAAAGTCACAAGTTGCCAAAAGCTTAAAAACAGCATTTCTTCGAGCATCTTCACTTATATATAAAACTTAAAATTTATTTCCCACACATTTTGTTGTACGTCAAAAAGGTTTAGCATACATAAAAGTTCAAAGCTCTACGCTCCTGCCGCCCTACACTTCGGCAGCTATGCCAAACTCTGTCAAACAGTTAAACTTAGTGCTAAAAGACAAATTTCTCATTTTAAATAGGCTATAAACTTATATTTTTTACTAAATTTATAAATCAATTTAGTTTATTATATCACAAAAAATAGTAGATGTCATTAAAAAAAGGAAATTTTTTTATTTTTGTAACAAGTCACAATATTTTGCTGCAATCGCCCCCTCGTTTTTGCTATTTTTTACTCCTCTATTTTGATCTCCTCTTTTTGCGCGATGTTTTCCTCGCAGGTGTAGTCGGCCGTCACCACCGCCCTGCCGTTTATATGCCTTTCCACCTTGTGCTTGCTTATTATTTTTGCCTCGCCCAGCTCCGATTGCTCCTGCTTTTCTAGCTCTTCGTTGGCCTTCTGCAGCGCCTCCTCTGGCGAGAGCTTCACCTCTTTTTCTGCCACCTGCGTCCAGACTTCCTTGTAATAGCTTGCAGGCAGCGAGACTCCCCAAAAACTGACGTCACTCACCTGCACAGTTTTTTCAAAATCCCTACCTGGCGGCGATGTTAGCGTCAGCGGCAGCTCGACTCCAAACAGCTTTAGCCTTTTGCGAGTCACCTTCTTGCCGGTACCTTGTTTTTCCTTTTGGCAGAGCTCCACTTCGGCCTTTAGTTCGCGCTTTGTTAGGGCATAAACCTTCGCCTCGGCATGTTTTATGGTGCATGCACCAAAGTCGTCCTCCACTATTCCGCTCACCAGCAGCTGTCCTGTTGTTGCCGCCTCCCCCAACTTCACTTCTGGCGTGCCTTCGTAAACCTCCATCCTTGTGATTTGCCCGTCCTTGCTTGCTTTTACGTTGCACGGAGCCGTTTTTGGGATCAACGACGGCGGCTCTACTCGCTCTTTTAGCTCAAAGCTGAGCGTGCTGCCCTTTACGTTGACCGACGCCCACGCGATGTTGCTAAAATTCTTCATTATGGTCTTCTCGATCATCGGTGTGTCCAGCTCGCTCTTTAACGTTCCCGCGCAGACGCCAAGTTCGCTTATCAGGCTGGTGAGTTCGGCCTTGTCTATGGCCTCGGCGCCCTTTATGTCTATGGACCATATGTAGAGCGACAAAAAATGCAGGCTCAGCACAAAGCAGACGAGCCCCACAAATAGGCCTTTTCTCTTTTTGTACCGCTTTAAAATAAACGGCAGGCCCCGTTTTTGCTGGATTTTTATTTTTATGCACGATTTTTTCGCGATTCTTCTCAGCGCTTTATATTCGGACGCCGCCACCGAGCACTGCAGTTCTTCTTTGTCTCTGCACTTTTTTATGTTAAAGAGCCCCACTCCGGCCTTTGCAGCTAGGTTTATGAATCTTTCTGGCCCCCTGCCCGCCGCTATGAAGGTAACGTAGCCCCAAAAAAATCTTATTATTTTGAGCAATTGCCCCACCTCTCTACGTTATAAACTCTATCGATTTTATGAAGCCCTCCACTATTAACGAGTCTGCCGTGAGGCATTTTATGGCCAAATTCCGGCCCAAAAACGACGTCACCATGTTGCCAGTATTGATCCTTATTATATTTTCGTCGTATTGCAAAATCCCCTTGCAGCCTTCTATTGAGACTTCGCGGTTTGAGTTCATCTCAAAATGAGTGCAATTCGGCATGGCTCCTGCCGGCATCTGCATCTTGCTGGCCACAGTCTGCAGCCTTTCTATGTTTTTGCCCTTTTTTCGCACGCTGGTCCCCTCCACATAGCCCTTGGCCCTGTTCTCGTTTTTACTGCCACTACCATAAATTATGCTCGCAGTTCAATAAAAATCACAAGCCACATATATATTAGTTGGAGGTGCTTTTGCTATGCCCAATTTTCTTTTAAAGAAATTTCGCCGAGTCCGCATAAACGCCGGCTTCATCAAGGACGCACTCTTGTTCTCATTTATAATATTTTTGTGCGCAATAATCCTCTGCATGCCGCAAGCCTCGGCCGCTGGCGTTAAACTGGGATTGCGATTCTGCACAAACACGCTGGTGCCCGCGCTTTTCCCGTTTATGGTGCTTTCTTCTTTGGTCGTTAAAACCGGAATGTCCGAAAAAATCGGCAAAATGCTGGCTCCCGCCGTTAAGGTTTTGTTTCGACTGCCGCCCAGCACCGCCGCTACCATTCTGCTGAGCTTTGTTGGTGGCTACCCTTCCGGCGCCATCGGCGTTAATGAGCTTTACCGCCAGGGCAAAATTTCTCGCCCCCAGGCCGAACAGATGCTTCTATTCACCGTCTGCGCCGGACCCGCCTTCATCCTAAACGCGGTCTGCTCCGGCTTTGCCAACAACGCCATCATTGGCCCGATTATGCTTGCTTCTCACATTATCTCCGCCTTGATTTTGGGCATCGTTGCTGGGTTTCTTTACTCCCCTTCGAAAATTATTGGCTCTGCGCCGGCGCCTTCCCGCCAAAATTTTTCTTATGCTATGGTTGGAGCCTGTCTGGACGCCGCCCACGCGACTTTTAATATGTGCTCTTTTGTGATTCTCTTTTCGGCCCTTTTGAGCATCCTCAATCAGTCGCACATTTTCAGCTCAATTTTCAAAATTCTTGATTTTTTCGGCGTCCCACCGGCAATAATAAATATTATGCTCCCAGCCGCGCTCGAAGTCACAAACGGCTGCTCGGCCATATTAAAAAACCGCGCTCCCACCGAGCTTCTTGCCTTTGCTCTCAGTTGGGCTGGGGGTTGCGTGCATTTTCAGATTTTTTCCATCGCCGAATCTATTAATTTTTCCAAGCTAAAATTCATCTTCTTTCGCGCCACACATGGGCTCTTGGCCGCCGTTATATCGCACTTTCTGTTTTCTGTCTTCAGCGCGCACTCTGTCTTTACCACCATTACGCGGATTTCCTCTTCTAGCGTTGCCGAGGGTTACGTCTCCAAAGGCAGCGTCGCGCTCATTGCGCTGTGCGTTATCTTTCTGCTCACCGCAAATCCTAGAACGACTCGGGGGGTTCGTTTTGAAAAACCTAAAAAAAGAAGGCTTAATCGCGTTTTCAAAAAGTAACTTCAAGCCCTTGCTGGCGGTCTTTGCAATAAAATTTTTCTCAAAACTGCTGCTAACCCTCCTGGCCTTCCTGGCGGTCTACTCCCTCTTCGACTATACTTTCACCGCAAACGGCTTCTTCACTTCGTTTCTAAAGCCCATCTCTGCGGCCAAAAATTTAGACTCAGTCCCGCTGAGCGCCGTTCTGCTAGCACTTTGGGCGTACACGTTCGTCATGCTCCTCCCGCTAGACCTGGGCTTTTACCTGTGGTTCTCTCAAATAGAGCCCGGCATCACGCCGCCACCGCTGCTACTTATATTTTTCTATTACAAAAATTTAAGCCTCGTCATCAAGGCAATCTCCTTCCAATTCGCCATTTTACTTAAGTCCGTACTAAAGTTTATCCTTTACATCGGCCCCGCAGCGGGCACTTTCATATTTCTATGCCTAAATATCCGCACTTTTTCGCCAGAATCCCAGCTTCTTTTCAGAACTTTCATACTAATTGCGGCATTCGCAGCCTTAGTCGGAGCCCTCCTCTTCATCCGGTCCCAAATTCTCCGCGCCTTCACCAAATTCATCTTTGTTCTCAATGACTCTCAAAACGTCTTCAAAACCCTCAAAAGTTCGGCGTTCCTAACTCGAAACAACAGCAAAAGCCTCATAAAATTTATCCTCTCCTTCTGGCCATACGTGATCCTCAGCTTTTTCATCGTGACCATTCCGCTCGCGCGCGCCTACTTTCTGTTCCGGCTCGGCATCTTTACAAAAAAAATTATCTATAACCAAAATCAAGGGATCATCGCGATCCCTCTCAGTCAAAAAGTTATAGATATAAATTTATAAATTATAAAACCTAATTAAATTCTCCCTAGCACCTAGTACCACAGCCATCGAGCTTCGACCCGTATCCATCGGCCCCCAGCTCTTAGCGCTCTGTTCTTCGGGCCCAGTCCTTGTACATCGGTCCCCGGCCAAGCCTAACTAAAGCTCAACGTCAATTTCTCTATTTGGACTTCAATTCTGAAATACAATTCTTACAAACACAATGCCCCTTAAAGTCTACAACGTCCTCGCAAGAGCCACAAAAACTGCACGCAAACTGATGCTTAGTCAGCACGATATTCTCGCCATCCACATATATTTCAAGCTTGTCTCTACTATTAATATTCATAGTTTTGCGGAGTTCCATAGGCAAAACGATTCTTCCCAACTCATCGATTGAGCGCACTATACCTGTTGATTTCATTTAGCACTGTCCTTTCTACAACTAATACTGTCGATTTTAATCAGTTTTATTTCTTTATTAAACTAATAATACTATTTTCTTACAAAATTGTCAAACATATTTTTAGATGTAAATAATGGAAATTATCATAAAATAATCCAAGCCCGGAATATACTTTTTTTGTACAATAACGATGAATCTGCGGGGGATGAGTCCTAAGCTACACATCTTGAATGGTAATTAATAAGCGTTATCTGGGGAATCTGCGCTGTTTTTGCCACAAGAATCTCCGCGCAAAGGCCATCTGTAAAATTTTAACATCATCAAAAATACAACAAATGTTTGCATTAGTCCGCTGCACAAACAGACTTATAAAGGGCGCGTGAATCGCCTCCACGTAATCTTTAATGTGCTATCCCTAAAAGCACAAGCCCATTCTATCTGACTTTTTCCAATAGTGCTTGTGAAATCTGCCCGCAGCCACTTGTAAGTCGTAGTTTTGCGTTATATAATGTTCATAATTTAAGCTCGAAGGAGACTGCTATTCGCAATGTTAAACTATATCTGGGGCGCGCTAATCCTGATAAGCATAGTCTGCGCCGTTTTTACCGGAAACGTAAAACCGCTTTCCGACGCCATTTTAACCGGGGCCTCTGACGCCATCGGACTAGTCATCTCCATGGCCGGCATGATGAGCCTTTGGACCGGGCTTCTAGAAATCGCCAACAGAGGCGGCCTCACCACGGTGCTCACTCGGCTCTTTAAGCCCGTTATCAAGCACCTGTTTAAGGAGTACCCCGAGGACAGCCCCGCCATCCACGCCATTTGCATGAACATCACGGCGAACCTTTTGGGACTCAACAACGCCGCCACCCCGCTTGGGATCTCTGCCATGAAGGAGATGAACAAAGCGAACAAAACCCCAACCGTCGCCAACAACAGCATGGTTATCTTCACAGTCATGAATACTGCCTCCATCCAGCTCGTACCCACCATGATGTCCATTTTGCGCCAAAAGTACAACTCTGCCTCTCCGTTTGACGTGCTGCCCGCCATTTGGGTATCTTCCTTCGTCGCACTTGCAATCGGCGTCATTTTGGCAAAACTCTTCGAAAAATAAAGAAAAACAAAGTGAGGGTCTTTATTGAACACGTTCAGCTTCTACATATTGCCCGGCGTCATCGGGTTTATCATCATATTTGGACTTTTTAAAAATGTTCCACTGTTTGACACATTCATCCTCGGTGCCAAGGATGGCATATCTTCGGCCTTTTCCATTGCTCCCTCGCTGATCGGCTTGATCGTTGCGGTCTCCATGCTAAAAGCCTCGGGCGCTCTGGACATCATAACCTCTTTGCTGGCTCCCATCGGCAACGTGATCGCCATTCCCAAAGAGACGATCCCCCTAATGCTGCTAAGGCCGATCTCTGGCAGCGGTGCTTTGGCCCTTGTTGACTCAATTTTTAAATCCTGCGGTCCAGATAGCTTTCCAGGTCGCGTCGCCTCCGTCATGATGGGCTCAACAGAGACTACGTTCTACATCCTAGCTATTTATTTTGGCGCCGTGGGCATCAAAAACACACGCCACACCCTTCCCGTAGCCCTCACCGCAGACTTTGCAAGCTTCATTTTATCGGTTCTCACAGTACGGCTGTTTTTTTCGTGAGCCGCATAGTTTGATTCAAATTCAATTGTGCGATTTTTACATTTTTTATCTTAAACTATTAGGTCAATTGACTATGTATACAAAATTTGCTTCTCCCTCTTGTAAATTATAAGAATATATTGTATAATGAATTTATACTTAAATAAAAAGGAGGGAATATGTATGAAAAACAAAGTTATCGCTTTGTTGCTTACTTTTGCTTTGGCTCTAACTTCTTTCAATTTTGTTGGTAGCGCTTCTTATTGGGACGTAGACACTGAATCTAAGCAAGTTAAACAGTTACAAAAAGAACTTGACCAGCTAAAAAAAGATAACGAAATTTATCAACTAAAAGAAGCTCTTAATGAGATAAAAAACGACAAAAATGCTAAATCAAAAGAAAGCACCACTAGTCAAAATAGCGATCCTTCTATTTTGGAGGCCATTGTAGGCATTGTTAAGGCTTGCTTAGGCTTTATGGGTGGCATTGCGGCAACCGTTTTGGTTACTGCACCTTTTTCCATATTAGTTTCTGCTGGTTGTGATTGTCATAATGATGAAAAATGCCATTTCGACGACAAAACGTTTTTGAATAAAATTAAGGGTAACATTAACTGGGAAACAGCTCTGAAACCTGCAAAATTTATTCTAGAACATGTAAATTTTATTTTAGACATAAGTAAGTAAAATAAAATTTATAAAAAGTCCGTAACTCATAGTGATAGTTACGGGCTTTCTTTTTATATTCTTTTTTCTGCGATTTCTTTTTCTATCATTTTTATAAACTCGGCCAGTTGCATTGCACCAAGGTCTCCCTCACTTCTCGACCTCACCGAGACTGTGTTTGTTTCTACTTCTTTATCGCCTACAACCAGCATGTATGGGACCTTTTTCAGCTGCGCTTCTCTTATTTTGTAGCCTATTTTTTCGCTCTTTGTGTCCGTCGCCACTTTGATTTTTATCTGTTTCAGCTGCTCTTCAATTTCTAGCGCTTCTTTGTGGAATCTCTCGCTTAATGGTAGAACTCTGACTTGCTCTGGTGCCAGCCACAGTGGGAATGCTCCTGCGAAGTGCTCTGTCAAAATGCCGATAAATCGCTCTATGCTGCCTAAGATTACTCTATGTATCATGACGGGACGGTGTTTTTCGCCATCTTCGCCCACATAAGTGAGGTCAAACCGCTCTGGCATTTGGAAGTCCAGCTGGATTGTACCGCACTGCCACGTTCTGCCTAAGCAATCCTCCAGGTGAAAGTCGATCTTTGGACCATAGAATGCCCCGTCTCCCTCGTTTATCTTATACTTTTTGCCAATGCTATCGAGCGCATTCTTTAGGCCCTCTGTGGCCCTGTTCCACTGCTCGTCCGTGCCCAGCGAGTCCTCCGGCCGCGTGGACAGCTCTATGTGGTACTTGAATCCGAATGTCGAATAAAATTTGTCGATTAGCCGGATGACACCCACTATTTCGGGCTCGATTTGGTCCGGCGTCATGAAGATATGCGCGTCGTCTTGCGTAAAACAGCGAACTCTCATCAAACCGTGCAGCGCACCAGAAAGCTCATGCCGATGCACCAATCCTAGCTCGGCCACTCGCATGGGTAAATCGCGATACGAATGCGGTCTGCTTTTGTACACCAGCATTCCGCCGGGGCAATTCATCGGCTTGATGGCGAACTCTTGCTCGTCGATGACCGTCGTGTACATGTTGCTCTTGTAGTGCTCCCAGTGCCCCGACCGCAGCCACAGCTCTTTGTTCAGCATCATCGGCGTTTTTATCTCGACGTAGCCGGCCTTGTCGTGCTCCTCGTGCCAAAAGTCCAGCAGCGCGTTCCGAAGCCGCATTCCGTTTGGGAAAAAGAACGGGAACCCCGGTCCTTCCTCAAACAGGTCGAAGAGTTCTAGCTCTCTGCCGAGTTTCCTGTGATCACGTTTTTTGGCCTCTTCCATTTTTGTCAAATAAGCCTCTAGCTCGGCCGTTTTGGGGAACGATATGCCATAAACCCGCTGCAGCATCGGACCTTTCGCATCTCCGCGCCAATACGCGCCCGTGCAACTTAGCAGTTTTATCGCTTTTAGCTGCCCGGTCGAGATTAAATGCGGCCCTGCGCATAGGTCCGTGAAGTCCCCCTGCTTGCGAAACACCAAATTCTCGCCCTTGCCAGCGTGCTCCTCGATTAGCTCTAGCTTGTATTTTTGGTCCTTATTTTTCATCAGCTCGACGGCGTCATCATGCGGCAACTCGAAGCGCTCCACCGGCAGATCTTCCTTTATGATCTTTTTCATCTCCACCTCGATCTGCTCCAAGTCCTGCACGTTGAGCGTTCTTGGCAAATCAAAGTCATAGTAAAATCCGTTGTCGATAGCCGGGCCAATTGCTAGTTTTGCGTCTGGAAAAAGCCGCAGCACCGCCTGCGCCAGCACGTGCGCCGACGTATGCCAATAGACTTTCTTGCAGAAATCGTCGTCCTCGAACTTCAAAATTTCTAGTGTAGAATCCTCTTTTATCGGCGTCCGCAAGTCCATGAGCTCCCCGTTCAACTTCGCGGCACACGCTGCTTTATAAATCCCGGCACCAAGCGACTTTGCAACCTGTGCTGGGGTCACATTCTCCTCATACTGCTTTACTGCGCCATCCTTTAGCTTAATGTTTATCATAAAACTCACACCTTTTTTCTTTTAACTAAATTTGCTCGGCTCCCATTTTGAGCCTTCTCTTTTTCTATGATACCACGATTTGCCCACGATTTCAACAGTTTATAATTTGCTTGACAGTGCCCCGTGCGAAGTAATACAATATTAGTTGAGGATTTATTTGTGAATATTATTAATTCTCAAAAATTATAGGTATATTTTCGATTTTTTATCGCTTTTATATATTTTTTTGTTTTGAAATGAACTTTAAAGCTTTTTCTTTTTAAGGTTATTTTTTGTTTTTAAAATTTAAAAATATAAACGAACGGCTTTAAATCTGAATTTATCCTATAACCGAAAAACAAATTGATTCTAAATATTTTAAAAATTTTTAAGGAGGTTCCCCATTTGTTAAATTTTGGACTAATTATACTCTCTGTTATAATTGTCGCTTTTATTACTGCTTTTGTTGCCTTCAAACTCGGCATTTCGCATCGTAAAAAAGTCGCAGAATCTGCCATTAGCTCGGCTGAGCTCGAGGCTAAGAAAATTTTGAG
Source organism: uncultured Eubacteriales bacterium (assembly GCA_948527295.1). Taxonomy (GTDB): domain Bacteria; phylum Bacillota; class Clostridia; order Oscillospirales; family Acutalibacteraceae; genus CAG-557. Next base: position 56,552 of record CAOSWK010000001.1, read on the forward strand.
TGAGGCTATTAGTGAGGCTCAGGTCAAGAAAAACGCGATCATTATTGAGGGCAAGGACGAGGTACATAAGCTGCGCACCGATGCCGAGAAGGAGATTGCCGAGAAGCGCAAGGATATTCAGCGTCAGGAGCGGCGGGTTTTGCAGCGCGAGGAGTCTTTGGACAAGAAAATGGACAATTTGGACGCGAAAAGTGAAGAGTTGAAACGGCAGTCGCAGTTGGTGGATGAGCTTAAACAGCAGCAGTTCGAGGCTTTGGAGAAGATCTCGGGGTTTACTTTGCAGCAGGCGAAGGAATATTTGCTCAAGAGTTTGGACGAGGAGCTGACGCACGAAAAGTCCGTTAAAATCTTGGAATTCGAGCAGAAGGCCAAAGATGAATCTGAAAAAAAGGCTAGAGAAATCATCTCCCTTGCGATTCAGAGATGTGCGTCCGACCACGTTGCAGAGGCCACCGTTAGTGTTGTCCCTTTGCCGAGTGATGAAATGAAGGGACGCATCATTGGTCGAGAGGGGCGTAACATCCGTGCTATCGAGACTTTGACCGGAGTCGATTTGATTATTGACGACACACCTGAGGCTATTACTATTTCTAGCTTTGATCCGATCCGCCGCGAGATTGCGCGGGTTGCGCTTGAAAATCTCATTACTGACGGCCGGATTCACCCCGCTAGAATCGAGGAAACTATCGATCGCGCCAAAAAAGAGGTCGACCGAAGCATCAAGGCTGAGGGAGAACGTGCGATCATTGAGGCTGGCGTTAATTCGATTCATCCTGAGCTTATCAAGTTGCTTGGTCGGCTTCGCTACCGCACCAGCTATGGTCAAAATGTTTTAGAGCATTCCTTGGAAGTCGCTCACTTGGCCGGCTCTATGGCCTCTGAACTCGGGCTTGATCCTACCATTGCTCGGCGTGCTGGTCTTTTGCACGACATCGGTAAGGCTCTTGACCACCAGGTTGAGGGTTCTCATATTGAAATCGGTGTTGATCTTGCTAAGAAATATCGCGAAAGCGATGCTGTTGTTCATGCGATTCAGGCTCATCACGGCGACATTGAGGCCAAGACCGTTATTGCTTGCCTTGTTCAAGCTGCGGATGCTATTTCTGCTGCTCGACCTGGCGCCCGGCGCGAAAACTTGGAGAATTACATTAAGCGTCTAGAAAAGCTGGAGGAAATCGCTTCGTCCTTTAAGGGTGTGGAACGGTGCTTTGCGATTCAGGCTGGCCGCGAGATTCGGATAATGGTTAAGCCCGATGTCATTAATGACGATCAGGCGGCCATTTTGGCTCGAGAGGTTTGCAAGAAAATTGAGAACGAACTCGATTACCCCGGCCAAGTTAAGGTTAATATAATTCGTGAAAGCCGCGTCGTTGAGTACGCAAGATAATATAATTAAGATAAAAATAGCCGGTATCCAATTATTCTGGATACCGGTCTTAATTATTTAAGTTTTATTAATCATTATTTTTTTGTTCATTATTAGGAACACAGCTACCATTCTTATAAATGAATCCTTCTCCACAATTATTACCTTGTTGCTCGTTAATTTCCACCTGTTGTTGCCCTCCTGGTATTATTGAGGTTGAACCATTTGTTTCTGTTTCTAGATTAGATATTGGGCTTGGCGAGGGTTGAGGAGTCTCTACTGGCTTAGGTGTTGGGCTTGGAGTACTTTGGGGTTGTTGATCTTTATTTGAGCTGCTTGTCGGCTGCTGGGTATCCATGATATTCAGTTGTGAAGTTTCTAGTGGATTAGGTGTTTGTGTTGGCTCCGGCTTTGGGCTCGAAGAGGGTTGTGGAGTCTCTACTGGCTTAGGTGTTTGTGTTGGCAGTGGAGTTGAGCTTGGGCTTGGAGTGCTTTCTGGTTGATTTTTATTTTCCTTATTGCTATCTGTTGATTGCTGGGTATTTGTATTTGAGCTGTTTATTTTTCTACCAAAAGGCCAAATCTTATTTAAAAGTGTTTGTGTTGCATTAAGATTATTTATAAAAAAGCTTTTGGTTCCATTAATGCCTCTGTTAAATATACTGTTATTACCAAACAAATTAGGACTAATCGTTCCATCAACATATAAGTTGAATATTTTAGTATAGTTTGCAGCATTTGCATCTATTCTCTCAAAGAAAGTTGAATTTTCATTGATCGTAGTCTTATCTTTATCCATCTTGTCTATATGTTGATTATAAATACGATATAATCCGCAGCTAGTAATTGCAGCTATACCTGTATAAGCCGCCCACAAAGCAGCCTTTAGAAACTTCCTTAGTTTTGATGGTTTCTCTTCAATTATTTCTTTTACATCTTCTTTATGAAATTCAACAATAACATCATTTCCATCATACTTCACTAACTTATAATTTCCGCTATTAATCAAATTCTTAAAGCTTTGTTGAGGAATTCTAAATGCAACGTATTCGTCGTCATAGCCCTCAAATTGCCACGTCTCATCATAATAATCTGCCCAGCCTTCAGCAGCTACGATATTTCTGCTGCTTAAAAGCGTAAAATTGAATGCCATTACCAAGGCAAGCGCCATAGACAAAAATTTTTTCATAAAATAAAAACTCCTTTTAATAAATTTTATTTTTCTGTAATCATTTTTAACGTGCATTTGCACACCAAAAAATCTACCTTTTGCTAAGCTGTTCTCCCCCTTCTTTCAATTGTTTTACATTATACCACACCAAAATTATTTTGTAAATAGGTTAAAATTAATTTATCAAATTTTGTATAATTTGTATATTATCTTCGCGTGTTTTTCTATTTTTTGTCGATTATTTTGGGCCTGTTCTCTACGTTTGCAATTGTCGCTCCTATCACAGTTTTGGCGCCGGATTTCAAGATCACATCCGTGCACTCTGCCATCGTGTTGCCCGTTGTCAAGATGTCGTCACAAATTACTATGGTTTTGCCATTTACCGCCGCGCTGTCTGTGATAGCGTAAACATCCTTCACGTTCTCAATGCGCTCTTGCTGGCTCAGTTCGTGCTGAGTTTTATTTCGTTTGACTTTTTTCAGCGTTTCCGCATAACGGACGCCAGTCAGCCGGCTTACCTCTTTGGCGAAAATCTCCGCCTGATTAAACCCGCGCTCTCGTTTTCTGGCCTTGTGCAGCGGGACGCTCGTTATCAAGTCCACTTTAGCGATATCAACGCTCTCGGCCAAAACGTCGGCCACATATTTGCCAAACGGAACCGCAAAATTCTTGGCTCCGTTGAACTTATAGTCGTGTATCGCTCCGCGGATCGGCTCCACATAGGCAAACGGCGCCACACATTCGAAGGTACGCCCGGTCCGCGTTGTTAACGTACTTTTTATCGACTTTCGGTTTATCTTTTTCTCGCAGTTCTGGCACACAACCTCATCTGCAGAGATTATCCCTTTGCAAAATGGGCACCGCGCCGGGAAAAATACGGACAAAATTTTTCTAAAGTTCATCACGTCGCCCCCTCACAGCCTTTTATCAAAAAATTTTTCAGCCCCGAAAATCGCCTGGTTTTCTTGTTGTTTTCGACCATCTTCCTCACCGTCCAGTCGTTTCCCACCAGTACAATCATCGACCTGGCCCGCGTTACCGCCGTGTACAGCAAATTTTTGTAATACAACTGCGGCGCGCCGAAGTACATCGGCATCACGACCGCCTCAAACTCGCTGCCCTGGCTCTTGTGCACGGTTATGGCATAGGCTAAATCCAGGTCCTTTGCGCTTTCTAGGTCATATTTCGCATATTTATCGTCAAACTGCACGATTAGCGCGCCTTCTGCCTTGTCGATGTTCAAAAGAATCCCGATATCGCCGTTAAAAACGCCCTCGCCACCGGTGCCATCCTCGCGCGCAAACATTATATCGTAATTATTTTTTATCTGCATCACCTTGTCGCCCTCGCGAAAGACCGTCCCGTTTATGTTGATCTCTTTCTTCGCCGTGCTGGCGCCATTTAGAGCCTCCTGCATAACCTTGTTTATCTGCACAGTGCCAAGCGGACCCTTTTTGCCCGGCGCGATCACCTGTATGTCGAACAGCGAGGAGTATCCGTATGTCTCCGGCAGCCGCCTGGTGCACAAATCCCGGATCGTGTCGCTGATTGCCTGTTGATCATTCACCCTCATGAAGAAAAAATCGTTATCTCTTACCGACAGTTCGGGCATCTCACCGTTTACAATTCTGTGGGCGTTCGTTACGATCAGGCTTTTTTGCGACTGCCGAAAAATTTCCTTTAGCTCCACGGTGGCAATCACCCCCGATTTTATCAGGTCCGAGAGCACATTCCCCGCCCCCACCGAGGGCAACTGGTCGCAGTCCCCAACCATGATGAGCCTGCACCCCAGCGGTAGCGCTCTCAGCACGACTTCAAACAGTGCGGCATCCACCATCGACAGCTCATCCAAAATCAGCGCGTCGCAATCCAGCAAGTTCTTCTCATTTCGCTTGAACACCTGCTTGTCGTCCGCGTCCCACTGCACTTCTAGCAGCCTGTGGATGGTCTTGGCCTCTTTGCCCGTCACCGCTGCCATCCTCTGCGCTGCCCTACCGGTAGGCGCCGCCAGACTGACTTTTTCTCCGTTCTTTTCGAGGATATTTATGATCGCATTAAGGGTCGTGGTTTTACCTGTGCCCGGGCCGCCTGTCAAAATCAGCAGTCCCTCTTCTAGCGCCTGCTTTATCGCCGTTCTTTGGAGCTTTGCGTAACTTATTTTGTGCTCCCGTTCGATGGATTCTATGAATTCGTCCGCCCCCAGGATTTTCTTTGGCGGAAATTTCAGCATCATCAGCAGCCGCCCCGCCGAGTATACCTCGATTTGGTGCATTTTGCTTGTAAATATGAATTCCCTTTCGTCCATGATGTCCCGCTGCAGTGCGCCCTCTTGCACCAGCTCCTCCAGCACTCTGTCGGCCTTTTCTAACTCTATGTTCAAAAAATTCGCCGCCGCTTCGAGCAGTTTGTCCTTTGGTAGGCATGTGTGTCCGTTATTCATATTATGCTGCAGGATGTAAACCGTCCCTGCGCGGATTCGGCAGTCGTCCTCCTGCGGCAGTTGCAGCGCGTACGCCAATTTGTCGGCCCTTTCAAAGCTTACCCCCAGCGGCTCCTCGCACAGCAAATACGGATTCTCGTTGATGCGCTCGGCGGCCTCCTGGCCGTACTGCTTGTATATTTTTATGGCCTCCTCCGGCGTTATGCCGTACTTCCCGAGGTATATCATCAGCTCTCTTACGCAGAACAGCTTGTTAAATTCGTCCGAGATTTTTTGCGCCTTCTCCTGCGTGATTCCGCGTATTTTGGTCAACTCCTGCGGCGTTTTTTCGATTACTTCCAAAGTTTTTTCGCCAAACTTCTCCACCAACTTACTCGCGGTCCCCGGTCCTACGCCCTTTATCGCGCCAGAAGACAGATACTTCAAGATTGCGGCGGTTGTGGTCGGCATCGAGCGCTCGCATAATTCCACCACAAACTGCTCTCCAAACGTTGGGTGACTCTTGAAATTGCCCAACAGTCTCACGTTTTCTCCAACCCCAACATACGGCAACGTCCCCACGGCGGTCAGCTGCTCGCCCTCCACGCTCAGTTCTATCACGCTATAGCCATTCTGCTCGTTCCGGAACACGATCCGCTCCACCGCGCCCCTCACTTCGTACAACGTTTTCGTCTCGCCCTGCGTCATCTTTAACTCCTCTTTTGCCTGCAATCGGCTTCACGCCGCGCCGTTATCGAACTTGACAAACCTATTTATAAGCTTACAAAACATCTGGATGGTCGGCCCGCCCAGCAGTGCTGAGAATATCGTCGCTGCGCCCACCTCGCCGCCCAGCAAAAAGCCTATCACCAGCGCGGCTATGTCCAGCGCCGCCCGTATGAGCCTATACTCCTTGCCGGTTTTGTCCCGCAGCAGCATCGCAAAGCCCGTCCATGTGTCCTGCCCGATGTCCACTGTGATGAAGAGCGCCGTTCCAAAAAACAAAAATGCGCACGCCACCAAAACCGCGATGTTTCTAAAGATTAGTCCCCCCGCCTCGACATTTAGCGCAGAATACGTGGCAACTCCTAGGTTGACGAAAAATCCCAGCGGCAACACGTTGATGAGCGTACCGATGTTTATGTACTTTCTGCCAAAAATCAAAACAACAACGAGCAGCGTATAGGCCGTAGCATTGACTGCTGCGCCCATGCTGATGCCGAAAAATTTATGTAGACCATCCGAAAGCACCGAGATAGGGTCATTCCCAAGCCCGGCGCAAGAGTTCAGCCCAATTCCCATGCCGATTAGCACGTCTCCAAAAAAGGCTAGTATCATTTTTTTGATCAAAACTGGCTTCGGCTGCCTAAATACCGAGAAATCGAACCTCGACGTCATGCTCGCGCCCCCATTTCGCGTTGTTTTTCAACCCACTAACACTAATTATAATACATTAATCGCCGCTCGTAAAGGCATCTTCGCGCTCGATGCTACAAAAAAACTTGCACACGCTCCCCTCAAAGTTTGGCTAAAATCCGGGGCGCATCGCAAGTTGTCTCACTTTAAATCCACTAAAATCAAGCTTTTTTCTTTTTTATCACCTTGAGCCTCGAGAATTCCTCGCGGTCCTTCTCCTCCAGCGCGTCGGTTATGAACTTTATAGACCTCTCAAACCGCGGTATAACTATATTTTTGAGCGCATTTGCTCTTTTTTGCGTCTTACCAATGGCGTCCGCTAGCCGATACACGCTATTTTCGATTTCGGACAAATCCGCGCTCAGCTTTTTCACTTTCAAGAAGCTCCGATACGCCTCGTCCAGCATGGAATTCGAATTGTAAAGCCCAAACGGCAGCCTGCGGCTCTGATCCTCGCTAAACGACACGATGGGGATCTCAACCCCCATGACGCTCCGATACGAAACCTTGAGACTATCATCAATCGGCACCGTGCCGGCAATCTCCTCAATCATTCCCAACGTAATATTGGCCTTCTGCAGCGCCGCATACGCTTTTGCGTACGTTGTGTCGATTCGCTTCTGAATCTTCGACGCATGTTTGATAAGCAGCATCATTTCGCGGATTAAGATGTTTCTCTTCTTATCCATCAGCTCAAATCCGCCCTTTGCCAGCTCATAAGACTTCTTCATCGCGATCAGGTTGCCCTTTGTTGGCACTACCGACATATTCAATCGAATTCACCCCCGTTTTGCTCCCGTCAAACGCCCAAATTTCGCTATTCTGCCTCGCTATTTTCTTTTTCAGAATTATCCCGATTACTCTCCGTCGCCTCTTTTTGTGGCTCTGCAGCGCCCGTTTGCTCCTTCTGCTCGGCCTTCTCCTCGTGGTAATATTTCTCCAAAATCGCGTCATCCACGCGGTCTAGCTCCTTTTTGGGCAGCATAGAAAGCAGCTTCCAGCCCAAATCCAAGCTCTTTTTGATGCTCCTATCCTCGTTTGCCGCCTGGTTGATGAACTTCGCCTCGAACTCTTTGCCAAACTCCAGAATCTTCTTGTCGTCAGGCGAGAGCTCCTCTTCGCCAATGACCGAAGCCAGTGATCGCGCATCCTTAACCTTTGCATAAGACGCGAAAAGCTGATTTGCAAGCGCAGAATGGTCCTCACGAGTGTAGCCATCCCCGATTCCATCCTTCATCAGGCGCGAAAGCGACGGCAAAACCGCAACCGGTGGGTAAATTCCCTCACCCTCCAGCGCGCGCTCTAGTACTATCTGCCCTTCGGTGATATATCCCGTCAAATCTGGCACCGGGTGCGTTATGTCGTCGTTCGGCATCGTCAAAATGGGAATCTGCGTAACCGAACCGCTCTTACCCTTTATCATACCGGCTCTTTCGTAAAGTGAAGCCAAGTCCGAATACAAATAGCCTGGGTATCCCTTTCTGCCGGGAATTTCCCCCTTAGATGAGCTGAATTCCCGCAATGCTTCGGCGTAAGACGTCATGTCCGTCATTATCACCAGTATATGCATGTTCTGCTCAAACGCCAAGTACTCCGCCGCCGTCAGGGCACACCGTGGCGTTAGCGTTCTTTCGATGACCGGGTCGTTGGACAAATTCAAGAACATCACGACGCGCTGCAATACGCCGGATTCCTCAAAGCTCCGCCGAAAATACTCCGCAACATCGTTCTTTACGCCCATCGCCGCAAAAACTATTGCGAAATTCTCGTTCTCATCCGATGCAATCTTGGCCTGCCGCGCAATTTGTACAGCCAGCTCGTTATGCTTCATGCCGGAGCCCGAAAATATCGGCAACTTCTGCCCGCGGATCAACGTTGCCAGCGTGTCGATTGTTGAGATGCCCGTGTTTATATAGTTTTGGGGGTACAGCCGCGATACCGGATTTATTGGTGTTCCGTTGATGTTCATTTTCTTTTCTGGAAAAATATCGCCCAACCCGTCAATGGGTCTGCCAGCTCCATCAAAAACTCTTCCCAGAATCTCCGGAGACAGCGCCAGTTCCATCGGGTGGCCCTTTAGCCGAGTCTTCGTATTTCCCAGCGAGATGCTCTTTGTGCCCTCAAAAACCTGCACAACGATGCGCTCGCCGTCTATCTGCACGACCCTGCCCTGCCGCATCGAGCCATCTTCCAGCCGAATCTCTACAATTTCTTCAAAAGAAACCTCCGAAACGCCGTCAATGACGATCAGCGAGCCGCTTATCTCCTTCACGCCAATATAATCGATTATCACGTTACCACGCCCCCACTTCGTTTTACTCGTTGCCCGTCAGCCCTCGCCACGCCTAGGATTTCAGTATCCCGTCAAACACTTTGTCAATCTCCGCGATATAATCGTCGAACAGCGCCAGATTGTCGTTTGGCACGTCGTACTTCATCTTCGTCAGCTTGTCGAACAGCCCCATCTCCGATATCCGCGAGATCGGGATCGACGCCAAAATCAGCTGCCGCGCCTTGTCTTCCAGGTGCAAAATGACCTTCATCATCAGCTTTTGCTTGCGCAGCGGCACGAAGGTGTCGTCCTTATGAAACGCGTTCTGCTGCAAAAAGCCGACCCGGATGACCCTTGCAATTTCGATAACCAACTTCTGGTCATCCGGCAAAACGTCCGACCCAATCAGCTTTACGATCTCCATCAGCTTATTTTCCTCGTGAAGAATCGCGCTTATTTTTGCTCGATATTTTATGAACTTTTGCCCGACATTCTCGGCAAACCAAGGGTCCAAGTCTATGAAATACTCGCTATAGCTCTGCATCCAGTTGATCGCGGGGTAATGCCGCGCGTAGGCTAGGGATTTGTCGAGAGCCCAGAAAGCACGCACAAATCGCTTGGTGTTCTGCGTAACTGGCTCCGAGAAGTCCGCCCCCTGTGGCGAAACCGCTCCAATTATCGTCACCGAGCCATCCGAGCCGTTCAAATTCTTAGTGAGTCCGGCCCGCTCGTAAAATTCCGACAACCTCGACGGCAAATATGCCGGGAATCCCTCTTCTGCCGGCATTTCCTCCAGTCGGCCAGAAATTTCGCGCAAGGCTTCTGCCCACCTAGAAGTCGAGTCCGCCATGATTGCCACGTGATATCCCATGTCGCGATAGTACTCCGCCAGCGTTATTCCGGTATAAATCGAAGCTTCCCGCGCCGCAACCGGCATGTTAGAGGTGTTTGCAATAAGTACAGTCCGCTCCGTCATAGGTTTGCCGGACTTTGGATCCACCAACTCCGAGAACTCGCTCAGCACCTGGCTCATCTCGTTGCCTCGCTCGCCGCAGCCCACATACACTATGATATCCGCATCGCACCACTTTGCCAGCTGATGCTGTGTCATGGTTTTACCCGCTCCAAAGCCTCCGGGCACCGCCGCTGCGCCACCTTTTGCAATCGGAAACAGCGTATCGATGACTCTTTGCCCCGTGATTAGCGGAATCGTCATTGGCAATCTCTCTGCAACCGGGCGCGGAGTCCGTATTGGCCATTTTTGACACAGCGTCAATCCAATATCCTCGCCGTTTTCGGTTTTTATCGTCACGATTACGTCGTTAACGCGGTACTTGCCGTCCTTTTGCACCGACGTGACCTCGCCCGAAACTCCCGGCGGCAACATGCATCTGTGCGTGATTATGCTTGTCTCTGGGCACTCTGCATAGATGTCTCCAGCGTTGAGCTTTTCGCCTACCTTTGCCACGACCGTTACGTCCCACTTTTTATTTTCGTCAAGCGAAGAGACCTCCGCCCCTCTCGCGATGAACGCCCCAGCCTGCAGCTCAATTGCTCGCAATGGCCGTTGGATTCCGTCAAAAATATTATTGATTATCCCCGGCCCCAATGTCACCGTCATTGGCTGTCCGGTGCCCTCCACGGGCTCTCCAGGCCGCAGTCCGGTTGTCTCTTCGTAAACTTGAATGGTCGTGAGCGCCTCTGTGATGCCAATGACCTCTCCAATGAGCTTATCCTCGCCCACGAAGACCATTTCCATCATAGAAAAAGCGTCCGTATCCCGCACCGTTACGACCGGCCCGTTTATTCCGAAAATAACATTTTGATTCATCATAAAAACACATCTCCACCACGCTCAGCGCTAAAATATGTTCAGCTTTGAGTTCTCTGCAAACCACTTTTTCTGGTCCTCCAGCTTCGCGTCAATCGTCTCGTCCACAACCAGCGACATGGCCTTGTTAACCGCCAATATGCCGCCAATCTTTATCTTATCGCTCACTTCCACCTTGCAGATTTTGCCGTAAGCCTCCCGAATATCATCGGCATATCCCTCATCACGACGGCTGATATACAAGGTCGTTCCGGATTTTTTTAGCACCTTAGAAATATAAACCGCGTACCTCTTCAAAACGTCGACATAATCGGGCGAACTCACAAACTCCAAAAGCCGTTCCCTCGCCTTTTTAAACACATCCTCCACGATGGCCTGCCGCTTGGCAAAGAGCTTTTTGCGCTCCTCAAACTCCAGCTTAGAGACTTCGCTCGCAACGTTCCGCTTCATCTGCGCCATCTCGTTCTGAATCAAAAAATATGCATCCCGCAAAACCTCTGCCTCTGCCTTCTGCAGCTCATATTTTCGGAACTCTTCGGCGCTCGTCTTTATCTTTTTGCGCTGCTCGGCCGCGTACTTGTTTATCGCCTTCAAAAAGTTACTGGTTTTACTTATGTCTCGCACTCTTCGTCACCCCTCCGGACAGGGAATCTCCCCAAAATCAGATTTTAATTCCTATTGCGTCCCGCACATATTTCGTTATAGAATCTTTAGCTCGGCCGTTGCCATGCCGATCCGGGATCTCCACAATCAGCGGCCGCGAATGGTTTAGCTTAATGTCATAAATGAACTCCCTGCAAATCTTCACCAAGTTCTCCGTAATCAGCACCACCGCGATGTCCTCATCCTTTAGCGCCTCGTTTATTGCGGTTTTTATCTCGTCCTCTTTGTGCACCACGACTCCCGGGATCCCGACCAGGCGCATCCCAACAAAGGTATCCTTATTGTCGCTGATAAGATGAAACTTCACAACAAGCACTCTCCCCATCACAAGCCAAGCCTAGGCCCTCAGTTTAAACAAACTTAATAAATATCGCGATGAGCAAGCCAAATATGGAAACACCTTCAGCCAAGCCCACAAACACAATGGCCTTTCCGAATGCTTTTGGGTCCTCCGAAACCGCGCCAATAGCCGCAGGAGCTGCCGCTGCAACCGCGATTCCGCTGCCGATACATGCAAGGCCCATTACCAACGCCATTGCCATCGAGTCCCACTCTTTGTCCGTCTTGCCCTGCTCCGCCTGAGTCGCCACCGTGCTTGCTTCCACAGCACCGACACCCGCGCCATCGTCCGCCATAACAACTGTCGCGCACAATGATAGCATAAACAGCATCACAAACGAGCATATCTGCACAACCACCGCCTTGGCCGGCTTCATGCCTCTTTTCACGGCGTACGTACACATTCCCAACGAAACCACCAGCAAGCCCACAAACGTTACAAAAATCGACACTGCACTCATTACAATTTCCTCCGCAATCCTAAATATTTTGATTTATAAATTTTCTTCGGACACTCGAATCGGCGCGAACGGTCGACCCTGTCCTTCAAAAAATCGGCTAAATAATTCATAAAAGTTGAGTCTTAGCACCTGGATGCCGACCAAAAGGCCCTCCAGCGCGATGACAAACACGTTTCCAAACACCGCCATGAGCGTGTATCCCACAACGCCGCCCGGCATTATCTGCGCGATGGTGAAAACGACCATCATCATCCCCGCGTGCACCAAAACATACGCGCCAACTCGCAAAAACGACATCGTGTTCGTGATGTAGCTTAGCATGATCTCAAACAGCTCGAATCCGTTCTGCACCATGTATTCGCCCCATTTTTTCGGCTTCCAGTCTGGCGCCCTGCTCAGCAATTTCCCCAAAGGCTCTTTAAAGAATATCAGCACAACCGGCAGTACCATCAGCCCCAAAACGTACGGCAGCGACACCACATTTACTCCCAGCGCCATTGTGCCGCCGGCCGCCACCAGCGAGCCATAAAAAATCAGCCCCGCGACGCCATTTTGGCCAAACAGTGCATTCTCGTAATTTCTTCGTCGCAGCGATGAGTATATGTTCAAAATCATGGACAAAATTATTATTCCGGCGCCCAAAATCACTGCCAGCACGATAATCGTCATGACCGTTTTTGGCTCCAGCACTTCAACCGGCTTTTCGTCCAGGTTAAACAACGCCTTGTACATCGGGTCCAGCACGTGTTCTAGTCCAAACACCGCGCCATATATCAGCCCAAACACCGAGGCCGCAAATCCGCACCGGATCAAGATCCGTCCGAGCATCATCTTTTTAAGCCGCCACATAACTGCGCCCGCAACCGAAAGGACGATCCCCTGCCCAAAGTCGCCAAACATGATGCCAAACAGCAGCGTATACAGCACCGATACAATCACCGTCGGGTCAATTTCGTTGTAGCTCGGCAGCCCATACATCTCAACAAACGACTCAAACGGCCGCGAGAACCGGTTATTCTTTAGCTTTACCGGCGGCGAGTGCTTTTCCTCGTTGTCGGCCCGCTCAATCGAGAACTCTATGCCATAAACGTCGCTCAGCTGATGCGCAAAGTTATCCTCTTCCTCCTGCGGGATCCAGCCCACCAGAATGAAGCTTTCGTTGTACTTCGACACATAATTCTTGATCGTAAAGTACGTATTCATCTCTTCAAGCTTGGTATAAAACCTCAAACACTGATCCTTTTGCGTCTTCCAAAAGCTCTCTATCTTTCTATTGATACTCTCGAGCTCCGCGTTAGTGTCTGCAATCAGCCCTTTTATGATCTCTAGCTCTGTTTCGGGCGTTCCGTTAATCTGATTAAGCCAAAGCCGCTCAAAATAGAGCCCCGCAAACTTTCTGTCCACCTCTGCAATATTCTCCAAAGGCGCAAAATACACTCCCCAGCACGCTTTTTCGTCCACCGTGCAAGGAAAAAACAGCATATACGGGTCTTCTCCGCTTGCGTTTAGCTTTTCAAAGCTCTCTTTTGGCAACTTGCCAAACCTCACCTTTATATACTTACAGGCAAAAATCTCTGCCAAATTCAAGTCTAACCCAATAAAATGGCCTATATTTTCTTGCGCCTTCTGATGTTTCGTTATCCGATTTAAAATATCCTGCTTTTTTTCGAGTAATAATCCCATTTTATAATTTATATAATTAACGTAATCGTTAATTTCTTTCAAGCTCACTTCAAAGTCGGCAATATCCACCAGCTGCAGCTTCATTCCTGCTCTTTTTACCATGTCCTTAAGCTTTCGCAAAGGCTCGCTGTAGGGGTTCCCCTCCGAAAGCGGGACAAAATTGTTATTCTTAGAATAAAAAGAAAGTGCGTCGTCCGGATGAAAAATCCCAGACTTGCCACATACCTTAATAACTTCATCAAGCGCCGGCAAAACACCTATAATGCTCGCTACCTTTACCGATGAAACCGCCACGTTACACCACATCCTCTCTCTTTTGAGCCTTTAAAATCAACAAATTTTCTAACTCGCTCTTATTAACATCATATCTAACTCCCTCGATTATCGTCGTCAGATTCTGAATTTCTATCTGTAAAAGAAAGATGTAAGAGAACATTATTACAGCCGGATGCACAGAAAATCGGATATTGCTTCTGCATTTATTGTAAAGCACCCGATCCGGCAATTCATCCACATAATTATACTTATAATTTTTTATTTTTTTCCCTCGGTTAGTGTTCTCCATTATAGAAAAGACCTGCTCTTCGTTCTCGGCCTTGCACATCTGCGAAATGTACCGGTCTTTTATCGTCCCGTAATTTAAAACCGCCGACTTAACCTTGCTTTCGTTGCGCTTCAGCCGGACTATCCGCACAAAATTGCTATAGTCAATATAAGCGCTCAAGGTTTCCGAAAGCTCCGCCCGCACCTTTGAGGGTGTATTCTTTTTTATAGCGTCAAAAAATTTGCCATAAAGATAGTCATAAAGCGTTTTTTCTATTGCAGATAAATCCAAGTCCTGGCCATCCTCCGGCCGGTGCTTAGCCAACATCGGTTCGTACGCCGAGCCCTTTAAAACGCCCAAAAACTCGTCATAATTTTTTACCGAAACCAAGCCCATCAAGTTAATTTTCGTCCGTTTGTTAAAAAACATCGGCAAAGAGTAAATATATCCATACGCGTTGCCGCCCGCCAAGTACATCAAGCTATGGATAATCTGCTCAATCTCCGTGCGCGCAATGGTGTACTCCGTTAAGCCGCTGCCGGTAGAGATCTCATATCTGCACAGCGATTCTAAGTCATGAAACAATTTTTTACGAATCAAGTTCTCAAGCTGATTCCGGTTTATTCCCAATTCGTTCACATTCGCAAGCTCGTCGTGATAATGCGTATGATTCTTTAAATAAACCGCCACATCGCTCACCATTCTGCACGCAATAAGATTATTATAGTCCCGCGAGCTGATCCGGCCGCCATACATAGCCCGAACCTTCGCCGAAATAACATTTGAAGCATACTTAGAAAGCATAAAAATCAGTCTCCCAAAACATTTTTGACTATGTTACTCACCCATATTCCGCAGTTTTGTTCGTAAGCTTTGTCCATTGCTTCAGATATATTCTTGCAATTCGATATTATTTTCGTTTTCTGTTCTTCTGCCAATCTTCGCTCGGTTGTTTCGTTTATCGCTAATCTTTTTCTGGCCCTTTCCAGATACTCGGTTCGGATCTCATTTTTCTTCGCTTTAATCTCGTTTTCAAGATTAATTTTATCTTTCTGCGCTCGCTGTGTTAAGTCCCTTGCGGTTTTATCCATCTCGATTATCTTTGCGATCATATCTCTCATGACCTGGCCGCACCTCCTAAGCTCAGCTAAACTAAGAAACACGAAAGAACATCCACCAATATTATATTCCCAAAAAGCAGAAGTTTCAACAAACCTAAAAATTAAAAACAAAAAACCTCAACTTTCAATAACTAGTTTGATTATGAGCCTATTTTTACTATTTGTCAAGAGCGTATTGGTGCAAATGAATAAAATTTTTGAAAATTTTTTAACTTTGCCCAATTTTGCGAGCAATTTTTGAAGATGTTGCCAAACGCTCCAAAATGCAATAAAATTAAATCAAAACTTGAGTTTGGATGGATGGATTTGGACAAAAAAAAAGCGCTCATTTTATATGGCTCCCCGCACAAAAGCGGCCACACAAAAAAGGCTTTGGACGAAATTATTGTCACGCTGCAAAATGAGTTCGAGTTTACATTTATCGATGCTTTTAAGGCAAAAGTCGCACCGTGCGTAGATTGTGGCTCTTGCAAAACGCGAGAATCCTGTGTATCTGCAGACTTTGGCGGCATCGATGCCGCCATCCGCATAAGTGAGCTTATAATCATAGCAACGCCTATCTACAACCTGAGCTTTCCTGCCCCGCTAAAAGCCATCTTCGACAGGACTCAGCTTTACTACAACATGAAAGTTCACCTCAAAAAAAATCCGTTTAAACAGCAAAAGTCCGCGATTTTAGTGGCCACATACGGCGCCCGCGACCCAGACTGCGAAGAAATCATCCTAAAACAACTGAAACTTTTTTTAACGCTCATCAATGCAAAGCTCATAAAATCTGTCTTTATAAGCAACACAGATTCGTCCCCTCCCGCCACAGACAGAACCTAGGGCTGTTCCGCCGCTCTCACTTTATCTTTGCGCTTATTGCGTTCTCGCCCGTTTGCAGCAGATTATACAGCGAAGCCGCATATAATGGGTATTCTTTTGAGATGATGTCCGGCGAAAGTGGCAATTTTGCTAGGCTCGCGGCGTCTTCCTTGCTTTTGCCCGAGCTTTTTATCGTCCGTTTTATGCTCAACTCCAAAAGGCTCAAAGACGCGCTACACAGAGCCTCGTACGATGTGTTCGGAATCTTAAACAGGCCCTGCGGATTCTTGGCGTTGGCCGAGTACAAATTCCTAAAAACATTGTAAACGCAGATCATCAAATAGCCCGAAACCTCGCCAGTTAAGCTCTTGTTCTTGCTTTTGCCAAGCAGATCGAATATAATGCTTATGGAATTTACTATCAGTTTTTTATTCAAAGTTGGCAGCACACTGCCGCTAAACTTATTATCTTTATTCTCCGACGAGTCCGGAATGTCCTCCAGATTCAGCGTCTTGCCACTTTTGTTTGGCGTTTTGCCCAGCAGATAGTCGCACGACACGTTATAATAGTCCGAAAGTTTTATCACAAAATCCAGTCCGCACTCCCGAACGCCCTTTTCGTAATGCGACAGCAAGGCTTGCGAAATGTTAAGGTCGGTGGCCACTTGTTTTTGGCTCAATCCTTTTTCCTTCCTCAAAAGCGTGATGATTCTAGAGAAGTCCTTATTCATGCCTTCAAGCCCTCCTGCAGCAAAACTTTTTACGACTGGTAAATTATATCCCATAAAAAACATTTTGTAAAGACCATTTTCATAATTTTTTCGCTCAAAAAGGAGAATTTATATGAAGAGTTATCAGGTGCATTTGATTCGGCACGGGCTAACCGACGCGAACCTTAACGGCCAATACATCGGCGCTACCGACGTGGATTTGTCTGCGGAGGGCGTTGCAAGGCTGCACAAGCTAAAAAGCGAGGCTACTTACCCCAGTGTTGACAAGATTTTTTGCAGTCCTCTTCTGCGTTGTCGCCATACCGCGGAAATTTTGTACCCGGCGCACACCGATTTTACTATCGAAAACGACTTTGCCGAGTGCAACTTTGGCGACTGGGAGGGCAAAACCGCAGATGAGCTCAAAAACAACAAGGACTTTTTGCTTTGGTTGAAAAACTCCGAAAAAGCTTGCCCTAACGGCGGTGAAAGCTTAAAATCTTTCAACTTGCGTGTTACATCGGCTTTTGAAAAGCTTGTTGAGACCGTCGTTAAAGGTGACATCAAAGATACGGCCATTGTGACGCATGGCGGCGTGATTATGACTATCCTTGCGGCCTTTGGAGTGCCGCGCGCTAAGTTTTTTGACTGGGTCGTCAACAACGGGTGCGGCTATTCGGTGCGGATTATGCCCAGTTTGTGGATGCGGCAGAAGGTCGTTGAGGTTTACGCTAAGGTTCCGTGCAATTTGGCCCGCGAGAACGACGAAGAATCGGCGTATATCGTTGACCTGGTTCGTGGCACATCTGAGTCTGACGGGATTCACGAAAGCAGCAATGAGACATAATCTACTGGCAGCGGCGGTGCGCGGTATAGTGCACCGCTTTATTTTTGTCAAAAATCCCGGCTATTTCGTTTTCGTCGCAAAGAAGAAGTCGACACCCTGGCCGTAGTTGTGGAATATCAGCCCTTTCACCTTATTCGACCAGGCGAAAAATCTGCTCTGCGTATACATCGGGTAAAAAACGGCGTTATCGATGAGGTATTTTTCTGCCGCCACAATCGGCTTGTAAGCATCTTTAGCATTGGCTGAGGCCGCACTATTAATGAGTTTATCGTACTCTGGGCTATTTAGATTAGCAATATTCTTGCTGTTTCCGGACTTAAATGTATTCAAAAAGTCGAGCGCAAACGGACTTTCGACCGCAATCGGCACCAGAGCCACCTGGTAGTTCATTGAAGCGACTCTGGACTTCAAGACGCCCTCTGAAACGGGCTCCATGTTAAAATAAAAGCCCAAATTGCCGTTTAGATTCTCTATCGCATTGCTTATAATCGCCTTTATACTAGGGTTTTCAGGGCACAAAATCGTAACCTTTGGCAGAGTCTTCAGCTTTAACTGTTGCAAACCGGCGTCAAAATGGCTCTTAGCCTCGGGGTCTGCTGTCAAGCATGGGAATTTACCCGCAACACTTCGGAAGTTTTGCCCGTTAACGATGAGTCCATCTGGCACTAGACTCTCGGTAACTTCGCAATTTTCCGGGATCATCGACAAAATATGGTCGCGGTTTAGAGCCTCCAAAAAGCCCAGCCGGACGTTTAAATTCGCAAACAGAGCGTCCTGCGTGTTGAACGCAAGGCCCCACAAGGTGTCCTTAAAGTCGATCGTCCCCAGATTCTTGCGCTTGGCCTCTGTTACCTGCTCCTCCGATGCCAACAACGCGGCATCTATTGCAGAGGTAGTAATCAAACTTACCGCGTCCGTAAGGTCCTTGCCGATAGTAAAGTCCACCCCGGCCGGCACAGGAGCATTCGCACCGAGATAATTTTCGTTTTTGACCAGACTCAGGCTGTTATAGTGGCTCCATCCGTACCGTGGCTTGACTTTAAAGGCGCCATTACTGATAATCGTGGCTGCCTCTAGGCCATATTGCCCGTTGGTGCCTTCGAAGAAGGCCTTGTTGCATGGCATAGTTGGTGCTGTGGCGAGCAGCGAGAGAAAATTTTCCATGGGATATTCAAGCTCGATGGCCACCGTATGCTCATCTGAGGCAAAGACGCCCAGAGAATCTGCCGGGGCGCCGTCTATATTTACCTTGCGCGCATTTTTTATGCAGTAAAGCGTGTATGCATTTGGCGAATTCGTGTATTTATCGAGCGCACGTTGAAGTCCAAACACGAAATCCTGCGCTGTTACGGGCGTTTTGGCTTTGTCCGACCAAGCCGCATCCTCACGCAAGTGGAACTTATACGTCATGCCATCGGCCGAGACATCCCACGACGTCGCGACTCCCGGCGTTACGTTGCCCGATTCATCGAGTCTGACCAGGCCTTCAAAGATATTCATAATGACGATGTTGGCGGCGTAATCGTTGCAAACCTGCGGATCCAGCGTGCGCGGCTCGCTCTCCAGGTTGTATTTTATCACCTGATTTTCGGGCGAATTTTTATTCTTTTTGCAGCCCGAAAAGCCCGTCATAATCAGCGTTGCGCAGAAAAAAACCAAAAAAATCCTTTTTGCCATGCGATAATCACCTTTACAATTTATGTAAAACCAGCGGCAGTTAGCCCCGTTTTTTGTTGTATAATGTTTTAGTTTATCACATATTTCGATTTTATTGCACAAAACGTCAAAAAATTTTACAAAAAATTCTGAATTCGGCATTATGATGCATACCGAGCAAATTTTTTACGATAATCTACTCAGTATGCATAAACTCATTGACCTTCGCTCGTCACCTAAAAATGTAATGAACGTTGTCCAGTAGGTCTTCCACGGCATTCGTGCACTTCATGGCCTTACGTTTCATCTTCTTCGGGTTTTGCATATAGCTGAACAAAAGCCATCCTGTAGCCATTCCCCAAAAAACTCCGCACAAAAAGCTCTTCATTGCGCAATTCTTCTTACTTTCGTTCATGTTCATCGCCATTGTACCTCCATTTTCATTTATTTTAATAGTATTTTGCCCGCCACAATCCCTTTTAGCAAAATTTTTGCTGTAAATTTAAATTCCTGTTTTTGCAAAATGCCGCTTGTTAATTGCGAAAAAAAATGCTATACTAAGGGTTGGTGAGCTGTTTTGAATGAGTTGAACATTGTGCTAATTGAACCACAAATTCCTCAAAATACCGGCAACATCGCTCGCACGTGCGCTGCAACCTCTGCTCGTCTGCATTTGGTGGGGCCTTTGGGCTTTGAGATTGACGATAAAAAGCTAAAGCGCGCCGGTCTTGACTATTGGAGCCTTTTGGATGTACATATTTACGCGGGAATTCGCGAATTTTTTAGCCAGAACAATGGCTCGTTTTTTTATTTTTCTACCAAGGCAAAGCGCGTGCACACTGAGGTTTCGTACCCTCGTGACTGCTACTTGGTGTTTGGCCGGGAGGATGCGGGGCTGGATGAAGCTCTTTTGCACGACAATATGGATCGTACTGTGCGGATTCCTATGCAAGAAGAGGCTCGGAGCTTGAATTTATCGAACTCCGTTGCTATCGGTGTATACGAAGTTCTGCGCCAGTGGGGCTATCCGGGCCTTTTGCGCCAGGGAAAACTGAGGAATTATGACGACTAAACTTCTGTAACATGCATAAAATAGATTATAATATTTTCTGATATGGAAAAATAAAATAAGTTATCGCCCATTATTGCTACAACGAACCGACCTAAAAGTTACCGTTGCAACACGAGACTTGAAAGGATGAGACTTATGGATTATTCTGGCAAAAAGTCTGTTGAGGACATCGACGTTTGCGGCAAGCGAGTCCTTTTGAGATGCGATTTTAACGTGCCTTTTGACGCTGATGGTAAGATCGCCGATACCACGCGGATTGACGCTTCGCTTAGGACTATTCGCTATCTGATTAAAAATCGTGCTACTGTTATCATTGTTTCTCACCGAGGCCGCCCTAAAGGCGTTTGTCGGCCTGAGCTTTCTTTGGAGCCCGTTGCTACTTATCTTTCTCGCGCTTTGAATCTGGGCGTTAAGTTTGTGCGTGAGGATATTCGCGATGGTGCGCCGGAGGTTTTGAATCAGCTGAAGAATGGCGACGTTGCGCTGCTTGAGAATATTCGCTTTTATAAAGAGGAAGAGCAAAACGACCGTGAATTCGCAAAATCACTGGCATCTTTGGCTCAAATTTACGTTAACGACGCTTTTGGGACGTCCCACCGAGCGCATGCTTCTATTGTGGGCGTGGCTGCGATTTTGCCGGCGGTTTGCGGCTTTTTGATGAAGAAAGAGCTTGACATCTTGTGCCGCGCTCTAAGCGCGCCAGAACGGCCTTTTGTTGGGATATTTGGCGGGGCTAAGATTTCGGACAAGATCGACGTTATAAATAATCTGCTTGAAAAACTCGACGTGCTGGTAATCGCGGGCGGGATGGCTTACACCTTTTTGAACGCTTTAGGCTATTCTATTGGGCAGTCCATTTTTGAGGCAGATAAAATCGGCGTCGTGACGGACATTATGGCTAAGGCTAAGGACTTAGGTGTTCGAATTGTTCTGCCTGTTGACAATGTGGTTGGGCGAGAATTCACTGCTGACACGGATTTTGAGGTCGTTGGTTCGGACAGCATCCCGGACGGCTGGTTTGGGCTGGACATTGGCCCCAAAACGGAGCAAGTTTTTCGCGATATAATCGCGGGCGCGAGGACGATCTTTTGGAATGGGCCAGTTGGCGTGTTTGAGTGGGCGCACTTTCGGCATGGGACCTTTAATGTCGCTGCAGCAATCGCTGCAAACCGCGGTTCTATGTCTATTGTTGGCGGTGGAGATACTGCCGCGGCTGTTCAGATGGGGAATTTCACAAATAGTATGACATATGTGTCCACCGGCGGCGGAGCTTCTTTGGCGCTTTTTGAAGGAAAGGATCTGCCCGGCGTTACAGCTTTAGCGGGCAATGGATAGGTTCTGGTTATGAAATTTTGGGGTTTTAGAGGAGAAATTTGATTGAAAAAAAGTGGAAAAACGCGAATAATAGTGGGGAATTGGAAGATGAACAAGGCTCCGGCTGAAGCTGCAGCTTTGTTTAGCGAGATAGCATCTGGCTTAACGGCTGACTGCTGCCGGGTTATTCTGTGTGTACCTTTTGTGGATTTGCTTACGGTTGCTAATCTGGCCGCGGATACAGAAATTTGCATCGGCGCGCAAAATTGTCATTTTGACAACGAAGGTGCTTACACTGGTGAAATTTCGCCGGCCATGCTAAATAATATCGGCGTGAATCACGTTATATTGGGGCACAGCGAGCGCAGAAAATATTTTGGCGAAACTGACGAAACGACGAATAAAAAGGTCAAGCTGGCGATTACGTCGGGTCTTACGCCTATTGTGTGTGTGGGCGAAACCTTACTGGAACGGGAGCTTGGCGTTACGGACGAGAAAATTTCGATTCAAATAAAAAAGTTGCTCAATGGCGTTTTGGCGCCACAGTTAGAGAATTTGATTATCGCTTATGAGCCTGTTTGGGCGGTTGGCTCTGGCAGATGCATTGAGCGCTCAGATTTGGTACATGTTTGCAAGGTGATTAGGGCCTCTCTTTCCAGTCTTTATGGGGTTGAAGCGGCTAAGAATGTCCCGATATTGTACGGTGGATCGATAAACTCGCAAAATTTTACGGATCTACTAAGCATTGATGACATCGATGGAGGCCTTGTTGGCGGGGCTTCTTTGGTTGCTGAAGAATTTTTGAAAATCGTCAACTGTACATAGCGCCTTATTCGGCTTATTACTAAAATCAAAATATCCGCATGGGAACTAGGTTTTTGGGAATTTTAGTTTTGAGGAGATTGATAAATTATGGACAAAAAAACTTTTTATATTACGACGCCGATATACTATCCATCGGGCAACCCGCACCTTGGGCATAGCTACTGCACCGTGGCGGCGGACGTTATGGCTAGGTTCAAGCGCTTGGTTGGCTACGATGTGATGTTTTTGACGGGTACGGATGAGCACGGGCAAAAAATTGAGTTGAACGCAGTTAAGGAAAACTTGCGGCCCAAGGAGTACGTGGACAGGCTGGTTGCGGAGTTTCGGCGACTTTGGGATATTATAGATATCTCCAACGACAGGTATATTCGCACGACGGATGGCTATCACGTCGCGGCGGTGCAGAAAATCTTTCGCGCGCTTTACGATAAGGGCGAGATTTACAAGGGTAACTACGAGGGCTGGTACTGCACGCCGTGCGAGTCCTTCTGGACTGAGACACAGTTGGTTGATGGAAAATGCCCAGACTGCGGGCGTGATGTAAAGTTGACCAAGGAAGAAGCCTACTTCTTCAAGCTTTCTAAGTATTCTGACAGGCTTTTGCAGCTGTATGACGAGCATCCGGAATTTTTGGAGCCTGAAAGTCGCCGCAACGAGATGATTAGCTTTATCAAGAGTGGCATAAATGACCTGTGCGTGAGCCGGACGAGCTTTAGCTGGGGCGTGCCGGTCGATTTTGACGAGAAGCACGTGGTTTATGTGTGGCTGGACGCGCTTACCAACTACATCACGGCGCTTGGCTATTATTCCGATAGTGACGCCGATTTTAAGCGTTACTGGCCTGCAGACGTCCATTTTGTGGGCAAGGAGATTGTCCGATTTCATGCGATTATCTGGCCGGCCATACTTATGGCGCTGGATTTGCCCTTGCCTCGCAAAATTTATGGCCACGGATGGCTTCTTTTCGGCGACGGCACCAAGATGTCCAAGTCTAAGGGCAATGTGGTGGATCCGCAGATTTTGTGCGAGCGGTACGGTGTAGACGCGATCAAATACTTCTTGATGCGCGAAATTCCCTTTGGGGCAGACAGCGTCTTTACAAACGAGGCTTTGATAAGTCGGATAAACTCAGATTTGGCGAATGATTTGGGAAATTTGCTATCTCGCACAACCGCTATGATCGAGAAATACTTCGGCGGCAAGTTGCCTCAGCCCTTTGAGGCTGACGTTGCCGACAATGAGCTGATTTTTATGGCGACGTCCTTGCGAGAAAAATATGAGCATCACATGGAGCAATTCCAGTTTTCAAGCGCCTTGACGGAGGTTTGGAAGCTAATTGCACGGGCCAACAAATACATCGACGAGACGATGCCATGGGCGCTGGGCAGGGACGCAGAAAAAGCGAATCGGCTGGCCTGCGTTTTGTACAATTTATGCGAAGTTTTGCGAATCGTATCAATCTTGATCACACCCTTCATGCCCAACACCGCGCCGATTATCGCACAACAAATCGGAGCTCGGGAGGACGCTCTAACTTGGAAAACCGCTAACAAATGGGGAATCTTGCCGCTTGATGCTGAGATCAAAAAAGGTGACCCGCTTTTCCCGAGAATCGATGTAGAAAAAGAGCTCTCGGAGTTAGAAAAATGCACTAAGTAGGAGGTTCTATTGCCATGATCTTTGATTCTCATGCGCATTATGACGATGCTGATTTTGACAATGACCGTGATGACTTGATTTGCAGACTTTTTGATACGGATGTGTGCGGAATTATCAACGTTGGGTGCAATATTCCGACTTCGAAAGCCTCGATGGATCTGGCACGAAGGTACCCCTTGATCTGGGCGGCCGTGGGCGTGCACCCGCAAGAGGCTGATAGCGTTCCGCCGGATTATCTCGACATTTTGAGCTCATTTTTGGCAGAAGAAAAAGTCGTTGCGGTCGGTGAGATCGGGCTCGATTACCATTATGACGAACCCTCGAGGGAAGTTCAAAAGGCGAAATTTGAAGAGCAAGTG
This sequence comes from uncultured Eubacteriales bacterium, assembly GCA_948527295.1. GTDB lineage: Bacteria > Bacillota > Clostridia > Oscillospirales > Acutalibacteraceae > CAG-557. The sequence goes on from CAOSWK010000001.1 coordinate 81,086, forward strand.
AAATTGGCAAAAACCCTCGACGTGCCGGTGATAATCCACGATAGGGACGCACACGCCGACACGCTTGAAATTTTGAAAAAATACGAGCCAAAAGGCGTGGTGCATTGCTTTTCTGGCAGCGTTGAGATGGCAACCGAGGTCGTGAATTTGGGCATGTATGTGGGGCTGGGCGGCGTAGTAACCTTTAAAAATGCTAAAAACCCAGTACTCGTGGCAAAGTCTGTGCCGCTAGATCGGATCTTGTTAGAGACGGACTGCCCATACTTGGCGCCAGAACCGAATCGAGGCTCCCGATGCGATTCTAGCATGATAAAATTCACCGCAGAGAAAATCGCCCTGGAGCGCGGTATGTCGGTGGAAGAGTTGTTGGGGTGTGCTGAAGAAAACGCATTGCGCTGTTTTCTAAAATAAGCGCAAAATAATTAATGGCTAAGCTGCTCGGTGCTTAGCCATTTTTCTTTCAAGCTTTTTTAATTATCCCAGCAGGTCGGCCATGTTATATAGTCCAGCTGGCTTTGGCACTACAAATTTCGCAGCATTTACCGCTCCTTCGGCGAAAATTTCCTTTGACTGTGCGGTGTGCGATATCTTCAAGACTTCATCCTTGCCGGCAAAAATGATTTCGTGCTCGCCTACCATCGTTCCGCCTCGCACAGAATGTATGCCTACTTCGTTTTTATCTCTAGCCTTTTTGCAAAGATGCCGATCGTACACGTATTCTAGGTTTTGCCCCAGCGCCGCCTTAACCGCACCTGCTATCATCAGTGCCGTTCCGCTGGGCGCGTCAATTTTCTTATTGTGGTGCCTTTCTACGACTTCTATATCAAAGCCGGGAGACAGCGCTTTTGCGGCCTTTTGGGCAAGCGAAATCATCAGGTTCACCCCTAGTGACATATTGCTAGAAAAGAAAATTGCGATCCGCTCCGATGCGGCCTTGATTTTTTCAATCTGAACTTCGTTAAATCCCGTTGTGCAGATCACCGCTGGCATTTTTTTTGCAGTCGCATAGGATAAAAGCGAGTCGATCAGTTCCGGGTTCGAAAAATCGATGATCACATCCGCCTCTGCGCTGAGTTTGCTAAATGCGTCAACAATCGGGAACTCGTTCGGGACGCTTATTTTTTTGCTTACACCCCCCACAATAGCGCAATCTGATCGCTCCGACACCACCTTCGCAACGGCCCGCCCCATCTGTCCACCGGCGCCGCTCAATATTATCCTCGTCATTTTGCACTTCCCATCTGCGTTCCCCGCGTTTTATTTTGTCACAATGCCGAGTTTTCTCATCGCCGCCACCAATTTAGCCTTATTTTCGGCCGAGAGCGAAATCAGCGGAAGCCGACAACTACCGCAATTAAAGCCCAGCTGATTCATCGCTTCTTTTACCGGAATCGGGTTTACGTCGCAAAACAGCGCTTCCATCAGCTCATTCGACTTCAAAAATAGCTCTCTGGCGCTGGTTAAATCTCCTTCAAAGAATTTTACATTGATTTCATGGCTCTCGTGAGGACAAACATTCGCGAAAACCGAAATCACTCCAAGCCCACCAAGAGACAAAATCGGAACAGTCTGGTCGTCGTTGCCGGAATAAACCGCCAAATCATCGCCACAAAGCGCGATCGTCTTCGCAATGGCCGAAAGATCGCCGTTTGCCTCCTTGGTAGCTACGATGTTTGGGTGCTTCGCAAGCTCCGCGTAGGTCTCCGGTCTAATCGAAACCCCCGTGCGCGACGGCACGTTGTACAAGATCATCGGCAGGTCCACATTGTCCGCGATACAGCTGTAGTGGCGAATCAGGCCCCTCTGCGACGTCTTGTTATAATAGGGCGTCACCACCAAAACCGCGTCCGCACCCAGCTCTTGGGCCCTTTTAGACATCTTCAGCGCGTGCTCGGTGCTGTTGCTGCCCGCGCCAGCTATGACGGGGACTCTGCCCGCAACCTTTTTCACCGTGAAATCAATCACCGCAGCGCGCTCCTCATCGCTCATAGTAGTCGATTCTCCCGTCGTGCCGCAAGTTATTATCGCGTCGGTCTTGTTTTTTATCTGGAACTCAAGAATTTCCTCCAAAACCTCAAAATTTACGCTTCCGTCGTTGTGCATCGGCGTTACGAGCGCCACTCCCGAACCCCTAAATACCGTCTTTTTCATGAATATTCCTCCGTTTTGTTGTAAAATTGTTACTCGATGAATCCCTTGGCGCAGAGCATTTCGGCCATCAGGATGGCTCCGCCGGCCGCGCCTCGGACTGTGTTGTGCGACATGCAGACAAATTTAACGTCGTACTGCGTGTCGTCCCGTAGTCTGCCCAGAGCGATTGCCATGCCGTTTTCTAACTCCCGTGCGCTGCGTATTTGCGGGTAATGCGGATCCTCAAAATAATGCAAAAACCGCTTTGGTGCGCTTGGTAGCGCCATCCCTGCGGATAGCCTCTCGCTGTAGATTTTCCACCTTTGTTTTATTTCATCCAGTGGCGGCTTGTTTTTGAACGATACAAAAACGGCGGCGGTATGGCCATCACTCACCGGGACCCGGATGCACTGCGTTGTTATGCTGGGCTCTGTGGCGTTTTTTATACCATTTTCGCAGACTTTTCCCCAGATTTTCAGGGGTTCCTTCTCGGACTTCTCCTCCTCGCCCGCTATGTAGGGAATGATGTTGTCGACCATTTCTGGCCAGCGCTCGAAGGTTTTGCCCGCGCCGGAAATCGCCTGGTATGTGCACGCAAGCACCTTTGTTACCCCAAAATCTCGCAATGGGTGTATCGCTGGGACATAGCATTGCAGCGAACAATTCGATTTTACCGCGATGAATCCTTTTTTTGTGCCCAACCGTTTTCTCTGAACCTCGATTATATCTGCGTGTTCGGGGTTAACCTCTGGAATAATCATCGGCACGTCTTGCGTTCCTCTGTGCGCGCTGTTGTTCGATATCACCGGGCATTCGGCCTTTGCGTAGCTCTCCTCCAGCCGCATCAGCGCCTCTTTGGGCATATCCACCGCGCAAAAAACAAAGTCCACCGCCGCTGCGATCGCTTTCAAATCGCTCACCGCATCCAAAACGGGCATGTCTCGCACTTGTTCTGGGAGATCCTGATCCAGTGCCCATCTGCCGTTCAGGGCTTCTTCGTACGTTTTGCCGGCCGAAGTCTTGCTCGCAGACAGCACCGCTATGTCAAACCAAGGATGCTCCGCCAGCAGTGCCACAAAGCGCTGCCCTACCATTCCGGTGGCCCCCAAGATGCCTACTTTAAACTTTTTCATAGTCTCAAGAGCCGTCGGATGGCCCTTTGTGCCGCCTTTCGTTTAAAATTGAACTCAAAAATTGCCAAAATGTGTTGTAACCTCGGCCATAATCGAATATAATTATCTTTGATTTGCCGTTGGTTTTTTCGAATTTCGAAATTTAGGTGATATAATAGCATAGCATTTTTGCGCCGCGGTGTCAAGTTTGCCCGCGGTTTGAGGGATGATTGTCATTTTGAAGACGAAGGATTTTTTCTATGATTTGCCAAAGGAGTTGATCGCTCAAGACCCCATCGAGAAGCGCGATCACTCGCGGTTGTTGGTGCTTGACAGGGCGAGCGGCAAGGTTTTGCATAAACATTTTTATGATATAGTCGACGAACTTATGCCCGGTGATTGCTTGATTCTTAACGATTCTCGGGTGCTTCCGGCCCGAATCTTCGGCGTTAGTGAGGACTCTGGCGCTACAGTAGAGTTTTTGCTTTTGACTCAAAAAGCCCCAAACACCTGGGAGGCTTTGGCTGGGCCTGGCAAAAAGGCCAAGGTTGGGAATAAGTTTACCTTTGGTGGCGGCGTGATGTTTGGCGAGGTTTTGGACGTTCTGCCCGACGGTAACCGCGTTGTTAAGTTTGACTGCGAGGGGAATTTTTTTTCTGCTTTAGAAAAAATCGGCCAGATGCCCCTTCCCCACTACATTACTCACAAATTAGTCGACCGTGAGCGCTATCAGACGGTGTATTCTCGCGAACTCGGGTCTGCTGCTGCCCCAACTGCCGGGCTTCACTTTACGGACGATTTGCTCCAAAAAATCCAGAATAAGGGCGTTAAAATAGGCTTCGTTACGCTTCATGTCGGGCTTGGTACGTTTCGTCCGGTTAAGGTTGCCGATATTGCTGACCACAAGATGCACGCCGAGCATTACGAGGTTCCGCCGCAGACTGCCGCGCTTATTGCTGATACCAAAAAGGCTGGTGGCCGTATTGTCGCTGTTGGCACCACCAGCTGCCGCACGCTTGAGGCTATGTTCAAGGATTTCGGCGACGTCATCCCCTGCGAGGGCTGGACCGACATTTTCATTTATCCCGGCTTTAAATTCGGGGTCGTCGACGCTTTGATCACTAACTTTCACCTGCCCGAGAGCACTTTGATCATGTTGGTTTCGGCTTTTGCCGGTCGTGATGCGGTTTTGTCTGCTTATCGGACGGCGGTTGCCGAGAAATACCGGTTTTTTAGCTTTGGTGACGCGATGTTTATCCGTTGAATGTGAGGTTTTGGCATGTTTAGCTTGATGAAAACTTGTGGTGGCGCGCGAAGAGGCACTTTTTCTATGCCTCATGGCGACGTGCAGACTCCCGCTTTTATGAATGTGGCGACCTGCGGCGCTATTAAGGGCGCGGTTTCGGCTTTGGACTTGGCTCAGATCGGCTGCCAGGTCATGCTTTGCAACACCTATCATCTGCATCTGCGGCCGGGTGACGGCGTTGTTCGTCAGCTGGGGGGGCTTCACAGGTTTACCCGTTGGGATGGTCCTATTTTGACCGATAGCGGCGGCTTTCAGGTGTTTTCTCTTTCTAAACTTCGCCGAATTACCGAGGATGGCGTTTATTTTTATTCTCACATCGACGGCCGGAAGGTCTTTATGGGGCCCGAGGAGAGCATTCAGATTCAGTCTAACCTGGCCTCGACCATTGCTATGGCCTTTGACGAATGCATCGAGAACCCCGCCGAATACAGCTACGTTAAGGCTTCTTGCGACCGCACTACCCGATGGCTTGAGCGCTGCCGGGCTGAGATGCTTCGCTTGAATGCTTTGGACTCTACTCTCAACAGGGGCCAGATGCTTTTTGGGATTAATCAGGGCAGCACGTATGCGGATTTGCGCGTTGAACACATGAAGGCTATTCGCGAGCTCGACTTGGACGGATACGCGATTGGCGGCCTGGCTGTGGGCGAGACCGCCGATGAGATGTACGATACCATCGAGGCGGTCGTGCCTAATATGCCTTTGGACAAGCCTAGATACCTGATGGGAGTGGGCACTCCGGTGAATATTCTGGAGAGTGTTGCCCGCGGGGTGGACCTTTTTGACTGCGTTATGCCGTCTCGGAACGCTCGCCACGGGAAACTTTTCACTTGGGCCGGGAGTGTTAACATTTTGAATGCTAAGAACGAGCTAGACTCTATGCCTCTTGACCCTCTCTGCGACTGCCCCGTTTGTAAAAATTTTTCGCGCGCTTATTTGCGACATCTTTTTAAAAGCAAAGAGACCCTCGGCATGCGCCTGGGCGTTATGCACAATCTTTATTTTTATAATTCTTTAATGGAAAAAATCCGCTCCGCTATTGAAGATGACTCCTTTGACTCATTCTACCGGCATTATCGGCAGTTGCTCTCGCAAAAAGTCTAGCCGCTTGGTACAATTCGCTCTTGATTTAAACTCGGGAATCTGGTACAATTATGTTTGTTAATCTTTTGGAGGTGCTGGCTTTATGATGAGTGCAGAGGGTTCTGCTGGGATTATGAACGTCGTTTTTATGACGCTTCTTTTTGCTTTGATGTATTTTTTTATGATTCGACCGAGTTCTAAGCGCAAAAAGCTCGAGGACGATATGCGAAACAACATTCAGATCGGCGACGAAATCACTACTATTGGCGGGATCGTTGGCCGGATTGTTGCTGTTAAGGACGATAATCAATCTTTTATTATTGAGACTAGCGTGGATCGGAGCAAGATCAAAATTAAAAAATGGGCTATTGCTAGCTGCGATTCTCAGAAGGAAAGTCGTACGCCTGCTGCGAAGTAGAACAATTCGATGTATATTCGCCTACCTTTTTGAATATTGATTATAGATTTTGTTTTTAAAATTTGGGGCAAAACAATATTTAGGAGGTATGATTTTTGAGGTATGACAAGGCTTCGAACGGTGATTCGGATTTTTCCACTTCTTTAAAGGCTATTTTGTTTGGTGCGGCTGTTGGCGCCACTATTTGCGCGGGATTCTTATTTTTGTTCGCTTTTTTGTTCGTTATTGTTAAGTCTATTCCGCAGTTTTTGATTCAGGTTATCGCCATTTTCTGCGCCGCCATTGGCTCTTTCGTCGCTGGGTACATTGCTGCTCGGGTTTATCGGTTTCGCGGGCTCGTTTATGGCTCCTTGGCGGGCTTGTTTTTGTTCGTTTTGCTCACCTTGGTCGCTTTCATCGTCTCGAGAGATCGGTTTACTTATTTGACTTTGGTGCGACTTTTGGTTATGACTCTTGCTGGCGCTTTTGGCGGGGTTTTGAGTGTTAACAAGAAGCGTCGGTAAGCCTTTTTACACATTTTAACGCGCGCTCAATAAAACCGCAAAACTTATTGTTTGAAATTTTTTGTCGGATGTGGTATAATCTTTTGCAGCTTAACTTATTTTTTTAAGAGGTGCGTTTTTATGAAGCATGTTAAGACTTTGAACAAGGCGAATCTTAAGGAGACTGCGGCTAAGGGCGGTTGCGGCGAATGTCAGGCCTCTTGCCAGTCCGCTTGCAAGACTTCTTGCACGGTTGCTAACCAAAAGTGCGAGAACTCTAGTCGATAATTGCGGCTGAGTCGCGGTTTTTGAGGTTTACATAGTTTGAGGTTACGCTTTGGGGGCGGGGTTTTTAGTTTCTCCGCCTCTCATTTTTGATGTTTTAAAATTTTTGCGGGAGTTTTTATTTTTATGATACATAAATTTCGGCTAAACGGCCACAACATCGTGCTGGACGTCAACAGTGGCGCCGTTCATGTGTTGGACGACTTGGCCTTTGATATTTTGGATTTTGTTGACGAAGACATGCAGCCAAAGCTCAGTAGTGATGCGGTTGATGCTTTGAGTCAAACTTACGACCGCGCTGATATTGCGGGTGCGTACGCCGAATTATATGCGCTCTTTAAGAGTGGTCAGCTTTTTGCGGCCGATACATATCAGGGTTACACCTCTTTGCTCGTCAATGCGCCGATTAAATCTATGTGCATCAACATTGCGCACGACTGCAACCTGCGCTGCGAGTACTGTTTTGCTGCGAAGGGAGATTTTGGCACCGGTCGTGAGCTCATGCCGCTGCGCACCGCTAAGGCTGCTATCGATTTTATTGTTGAGCGCTCTGGGAACCGCCGCAACTTAGAGGTCGACTTTTTTGGTGGCGAGCCTTTGATGAATTTTGACGTTCTGAAGCGCACTGTTGAATATGCTCGCAGTTTGGAGCCGCTTTATAACAAGAATTTTCGGTTTACTGTTACTACGAATGGCTTGCTGCTAACACCGGACAAAATTGACTTTATTAATCGCGAGATGTCCAATGTTGTGCTCTCTTTGGATGGCCGTCAGAACGTCAACGATAAGCTGCGTGTTACTCCAAATGGCCGCGGATGCTATGATCTGATCGTTCCAAAATATCAGGAGCTCGTTGCTGGCCGCGCTGGTAAGGATTATTACGTTCGTGGGACTTTTACTCGCAATAACCTCGATTTTACCGCCGATGTCCTCAAGATATACGACCTGGGCTTCGATCAGATCTCTATTGAGCCGGTTGTTGCTGACTCTGCCTTGGATTATGCTATTTGTGAGGCCGATCTGCCCCGGATTTTCGACGAATATGCGACTTTGGCTAGGGAAATTGTTGCTCGCAAGAAAAACGGTCGATGCTTTAACTTTTTTCACTTTATGCTGGACCTTGATCAGGGCCCTTGCGCGATAAAACGGCTTCGCGGCTGCGGTTGCGGGAATGAATACGTCGCGGTTACGCCAAATGGCGACATTTATCCTTGCCATCAGTTTGTGGGCGAGGACTGTTGGAAGATGGGCAACGTGCTCGAGAACACACTGGATGGCAGCATTAAGGATAGGTTTGCTCGCACGAATGTTTACACCAAGGAAAAATGCCGCGGTTGCTGGGCGAAGTTCTTTTGCAGCGGCGGTTGCAACGCCAACAGTTGGCAATATGCCGGCGATATCGCTAAGGCTCACGATATTTCTTGCGAGCTCGAAAAAAAGCGTCTCGAATGCGCCTTGATGATAAAGGCTGCCACTTTATGAGCCTGCGATGGCAACGAAAATGCGGATACTCGGCTTGTTTGGAGTATCCGCAATTTTTTATTTTTATTTGATCGCGATGTAGACGTATATCCCGTTCAGCTTGTTTAAATTGATGAGCCTGCCGTTGATTGGCGTGGCGGTTTGCGAGACCCGTATCGTTTTGGACAATATCGTGCCGCCTATCGAGCCCCCTTCTCCGGCCGACGTCAGGATCGTCGCATTGCACACCATATAATCGCCCTCTGCGTTATACTCCACCAGCGGCATTCCTCTGTAGAGCACGATCGCTAGCCTTGGATGAAAGTCCAGCGAAATCACCCTTACAGAGTTACCGTCACCGGTATAAGTCCCCACTACGAACGACGAGTTAAGAAGCTCCAGCCTTTCGGCCGTCATGTGAGCGTCTATGTCGTTTAAATGGTCGCTTATTACCTTGTCCAGCTTCTCGTTGTCCGACACAAAGTCCTCCCGAATCGGCTTGTCCGTTCCCAACCAGCTGTTTAGCCCCAAGTTTGCTGTTTTGTTGTTTGTTGGCATTCTGCTTCCTCCTGCTACCATATTGGTACAAAATTTTCTATTTCATCCCAGGTTAAACTCATGGCATCCATTCTGTCAAATGTGTTCGATCGTTCCTCGATAAATTGCCACTGTAAATTTCTAAAATCGAAAAAACATTCTAGATGCGCCGGCAAAAACTGAGATATTATCTGTTTTTTTATCTCTTTGTCCGAGCCCCTCACGTCTAGCGACAGGCAGTTTATATAGATTTTATTTTTTTCTGGCAGTTCGATTATATAGCCGTTTATGCCCACCGTCTTTAGCACGCTTTCTATGGCCGTTTTGTTGAAATCCGTTTCGCTGAGCGCCGATCTGTAGAGCAGCACGCCTCTTCTTTTTTCTATGGTCTCGTTTTTTTGCTCCGAGCCTATGGCCAGCTCCCGCATAGTTATGCCATAGCTTTGCGCCGTCACTACGAATCTTTCTTGCTCCAGCTCCGTCAGTTGTGCCTCTATTGCGTCCAACACCTCGGCATACGCCGCCAGTTCTGCTGTTATTACGCTGCTATCGCTCAAACTATAGATTCCAAGCGGGTGCAGTTTTTGCTTCATTGAATTTAGTATGCTCATTGCGGACTATCCCTTCTTTGAGATTTGCACCGACCCTTTTATCGCCAGCTGATTGGGCTCCATGTACCTGTCGATGCATATGCCTGGCTGTATATAGTAGTTTTCGACGCCCTGCACGTTGTAAATGGCGTTGCCTAGGACTGCGGTCAAAAACGCCTCGCCTATTTTTAGCGTGTTGAAATACTCTGTTATTCTCGTCTCGCAGCGCTTTCTCACGTCAGAATATTCGTACCCGGGCTTTATCGCTATCTGCACGCCCACCGCCACCGCGGTAAGCTCCGCCTTGTTCACCTTCACGTCAACGTTCAACTCGCGCGCCTCATTCAGCTCGGCCTGAATTTTATCTATGAGGTCGTCGCTTGGTGCTCCGCCTTTTGCCGCCACATAAACGTCCACAGTGCCGACGCCACGCTCTTTTGCCGCCACACTCGCCGAGTACACCCCGTCGTATTTTAGCACAAAGTCCTTATAGAACGCATTATTCGTGCCATTCGAGACATTCTGATAGCTGTCCATCAAGCGTTCACGGAGCTCTTCGTCGGTCTCAGCGTCCATGCCTCCCACAAATGCGTCATCGTTTGTCACCGCAGTGATGCCTGGCGGCGGCGTTACCATAACTTTAACGGTTCCCACGCCCGTGTTCTGCATCGCTCCGCCAACTTCCGACTGCGCCGCCACTGTCACTGCGGTTTCTCCGGCCTTCAGCACGACAAACGCGGTGGTTACTACTCTCACGGGGTCAACGCCGTTCGTCGCGCAGACCGTGCCTTGCGGGATCGCCAAATCGTAATTTAAAGCCACATTCCGCATAAATTTTAGCGTTCCAACCGACTTCACCGCCGATTTCCTAGTCAACCCTCGCTCCAACGCTAGATATTCCAATTGCTCGCCCATAGCAGTCTGCGCAAACATCTGATTCTTTAGCCATTCAACGTTGTTTTGCAAAGAAAACACCTCGCCCGCCAAAACCTTCATCCTGATGCCAATGTCCGAATCGTCATTGATGCTCGCGCCGCTCAGCTCGGCGAACTTGCCCCTCATCCTCTCAAGAATCTCATCGTAGCTCTCCATTATATCGTCATCACCACTTCTTTTTCTGTATTGTTTACCGCCAAAATCACCGTTAGTTCGAGGTTTTCTCCGCCATTCGTCAAAGCAATCTTCACGTCGTCCACCGCCACTTCTGGAACTTCAATCAAAGCTTCCCGCGCCAAAGCCAAAGCTCGCTCCTTTATGTTGCCGTCGGTCGCCTTAAGGGTGTATAGCCGACTGCCAAGCGATTTGTCGTACACAAAGCTCCCCTTCTTCACCGTCAGCCGGATCAAAACCCGTTGCAAAAGCTCTTCGTAGCCCGCCAGTTCTATAGGTGTCCCCCGCGAGTTGCACAGAAAATCGCCATTGCTAATCGCTGTATCCAAAATATCACCTCTCATCCTTCAAGCTCTCTGCCGTTTATCAGGACTTTTCCGTCGTTTTTTAGCACGATCTTGGCGCCACCGCTAGAATATAGCATCAGCTCACCGGGTTCAAGGCCGTCCGCTTGCTGATTTATTGCCCCCGTATAGACAAATCCCTGCTCGGTTGGCGTAACCACAGCCTTGGTGCCGATCGGCGGGATGGAGACTATTCCAAAAGGCGCAGCAGTACTGATTTCTCTGTGCTCCTGCTCCGACTGCACCGTAACAGTGCCATCCTGCGTAGACGTGACCTCTCCCGTCTTGGCGCCCCTAGCCTGCTTGCACGCACCACTTATCTGCTTCGATATCCACACGCCCTCATCACTCCTTTAGCAACGTTATCGTGGTAAACTCGCCGGCCCTGCTGAGTTTGTACTCTACCTCGTAAATTTTCAGACCCTCTATCCTTCCCAATACGTCGTCGTTTATCTGGCATCGGGTCCCGATCTTCGCCTGCACCGCGTTGGGGCATTTTACCGTAATCTCGCAAAACTTCCTCTTGGCGTTCTCAATCATCTGCTCCGCGGTTTTCACCGAAACCTTCTTGTCCGAAATCCCAGTAATAGTGTCCTCCGACATGCTAATGAACTTTCGCCGGCTGATGCCACGGTCGATGAGCCCCTGATCCCTAATCGTGGCCGCGTAAATCGCACTATATTGCTCGCAGACTGTGATCTCCGAAATCAGCTTGTATCGGCTGTACTTCTGGCTTATCGCGCTATAATTGACGCCCCCGCTAGAAGAATTCGAAAACATCAGCGGCCTAGAGTCCGTATCTCCCGCAATATCGATGGTTCCGTCCGCATTCACAATCGGAAAGCTGTTGAGGCAAACGCTGCAAAAAAGCTCCAAAACGTCCCACTCGCTCATGCCCTTCTCCACCTCAATCGTCGCGTTAAAGCTCGACTGCTCGCCATTAATCGCGCTAAACCCATAGGGCTTTATGTGCCGCCTAAAGATTATGTCCAACGACGGGCGTTTGTAAGTCTGGGGAGTCGCTTCGTTATCGATCAACACTGCAGCCTTGCTTCTGGATTTTATCGTCAAAAAGCAGCCCGTTGCGGTCACTTCAAATTTTTGCTCGTCCACAATACCGTCAAAAAACAGCTGCGATGCCTCTTCCGCGTAAACTGCGATGCTCTTGTACTCCGGGTGATTTTCCTTGCTAAAAAAAACTGCAGTCAAGCTGTCTGCAGGCGCCTCGCGGGACTTATTTATCTGTACGCTGTAGGCCGGGCCCAGGTTCCGCTGCGCTCCGGACGTCGTCGTCGCTACGTATATCATCGCAATCTTACCCTCTCGCCTAATTCTAGCTGGTTCGGGCTTTTTATGTTCCTGTTAAGCGACAACAGCTGCTCTACCGGCACTTCGAACCTCGCCGCAATGCTCCAAAGCGTGTCGCCCTCTAGCACCGTGTAGAAGTCCTCCTGCGCCGTCATGTTTGCTGTGCTCTGCGTCAAGTCCTCCCAAAACTCAAAGCTGTAGCTGACGCTGTTTGGCAGGTAAGTTCCCGTCAGCTCCAGCGCCTTAAAGACCGCCAAAAACGACTCCAGCCCCGGCAAAGACAGATATCCGCTGCCGCCCTGCTTGAAAACGCTAAACAGCGTCCCATACTGATCGGCGCAGCCCTCTCCAAAAAACTGTCCGCGCCCTGAAACCACGCGCTTTTCCCGTCCATAATCCTGCATCATGCTCCCCCGAAACGGGATCATCACTTCTTTTATGTCTCTCCTTACCGCAATCTCTAGCGTCGACGGGTTGTGCGGCCAAATGTAATCCTTAAATTTCATCACGTTCAAGTTCATATCTTTTCCGCTCCAGTCTGCGTGTCAAAATTCCTGTTGTAGCGCATCGCGTCAAACTCCATCTTCTCGTAAACCTCTTTTATGTCGCTAAAACCCTCGCCCGCAGATTCGCCACCGTACCCGGCCACGCTTGGCATCGTCATATCTCCAGCGCCGCTAAATGGCATCGTGCCGGGATCTATGCTCATATTAGCAACGCTCGTTTGGCTTTGAGGCTGAATCTGGCTAAAATCAAAATTCTGTATGCTGCTTTTGTACTGGCTGTTTCTGGCCGAAATCTGCGCATATTGCCTCAAGATCCCTTCAAATATATGCATTCTCAACACCGCACTTTCTTTTATATTCGTCTAAATCGAAGCTCTCATTAAACACGTACTCTTGGCGGCACCCCCCTTGCGAGTTTGCCTCATCATCGAGCACCATGTTTATGTAGCAATACAAGTAGTCGGATTCTGTCATGGCCCTAGCGGCGGGCTCGCTCGGCAACTTGTTGAACCGCTGCAATATCGCCCACCTTGCCCTTTGAAACGGTGTATTTAATTTTTTTTTAGCTGCTCAATCTCAAGGCTCCCCAGCATGTCAAAACCAACGTAGTCCCGCCTAAGCGCGCTATATTCCCTCGCCACAGTTAGCATGTCTTCGGGCGTCAGAGTAGTCATCAGCTCGTTGGTGTTACTAAAAATCGGGTTAAAGCTATAATCCGTCAGGCTCATCACGCATAGACACGCGTTTTCTGCCACTGGAGCTGCCTTTTCGCGTTCAAAACCATCGTTGATTAGCTTTAGCGTCAGTGTTTGCGCCATTTTTTCGCACACCAGCATGTCGTAGACCGACAGCAAATTTATGTACGCCCGCTTGTTTTTGCGCAGGCTCACCTGCCGCCGGATCTTCCCCTTGTGCACCTCGAACTCCTTTACTGCCTTCTCCAACGAGCTAAACCTCCATCCTTTTGGTCGCGATCAGAGTCACGTTCTCCAACACAGAGCTGTTTATCGACGCCGACTCATTGATGCCCGACCACTCACAACCAGAGTAAATTATCTTTCTGTCGGGCTTTACGATGACCAAATTAAAATTATGCAGCTCATAAAAGTTAACGCGGTTGTTGGGATTCTCCTCGCATGCGTACACTCGCGAGAGCTCCACCGTATGATGAACCTTGCCCGCAATGGCGCCCACCGGCTCGTCTTGACCAAATGCCTCTATATATTTGCTCTCGCACGTGGACTTCGCCTTGTAGCTCTCGACCACGGCCAGCTTTCTGCCGTTCACCTCCAGATATACGTCCTTGCTCGTCGGAAACGCTATATTTAGCATAATACAACACCTTCTTTGTCTCTAAACGTTTATGTTCGCGGTTATGTGGATCTGGTTGATGCCCTGTGCAACGGTAAAGTCGAGCTCCACTATGCACACAGTGGCGTCGTCGCTGGACTTATACACATTCGGCACCGCATACGATTCTATAACATTTGCATCCAAAAACTCCTGCAACTTGACCGTCACTTGGCTGCTTATTGCGCTTCTTGTGGTAGTGTTGTTTTTCGCCGTCGAGATATTCTCCCGCAGCGTCTCTCTGACCGCCCGTATTATCTCGTCGATTATCAAAATCGTGTTCAGCTCTTTGAAGGTCTTGTCCGCAACCCCGTCCGTAGTCGTCCTAGAGGTCACCGCGCGGATGACTTCTACTCGCCCGGCCACAACCTCAAACGGAATTATCCCGTTCGTGATGTACTCGTCCACCTCGGCCTCGCTAAGGTTCTTGCTCAGTTTGGAGATATTCTCAAAGCCCGCTCCGTTAAAAGATTGCGATGGATCGGTGTATTGAGAGATTATCGCAGCCAGAGCCGCACTCAAAATGCAGCCAGAAAGCTCCTCTCCCTGTGAGTCTATCGGATTCTGAGCCACCAATAAGATCCGCTCGCTGTTAAAGTTGTTCGCCCACGCCGCAAGATCAGATTCATTACGGTCGGCTGCCAAAATCCCGATTCTCTCTCGCTTGCTCCGAGAAGCCTCAACAACACTTTGCATCAACAGCTGCTGAATCGCTAATTCTGTGCTGTCGCAAATTACAACGCCAATGCCATCGGTCTCAGCTATCAGCTTGAATGCCGCCTCGTACGCTGCGCTCGTGTTTGCCCTCACAGAAACAGCCGCAATGCTGCCGGCCCCATTCTCTAAAACGGCTTTGTGCAGCGCGTACATGGCGCTCGCCTCTCCAAACACCGCCTTGGCGTCCGCCAGCTTTTGCAGGCTATATACCGTGTTCGGCTCCGCCCCAGACTGCGCTATAATCGCGATGCTTTTCTCCATCTTTTTTGAGTACAACACCCCAGACGTCTGGTAGTCGGAGTATATGCCCGGCCTCTGTTTTGCTATGGTAGTCAAAAAATCACCTCTTGCTTCCTTTTTTTACCGTGATCTCGCCTATGCTGATTTCCTCTGTCTCGTAACCAAGATAAACCGCCAATTTTATGGTACAATCCAGCTCAAAAGAAAAAATATCGTTGTTGTAGCGGGGCTTCTCGCAGGATATGCTCTCGATGTTATACAGTCGTCTGCGGTACAATAGGTCCTCGTATATTTTCGAAAAGGCGTCGTAGCAGAGTTTGCCGCCGTTTTTCCGAGGTGCAAATATCTTCATCTCAACGTAAATCTCAGCGTGATTCCCGTATTGTTCGCCCACAGAAGTCATGCCAAGATACGCATTGAGCGCGCCCTCTTTTATGTCGATCTTGCTTATCCCCAGCGACACATAGACATTCTTAATAGGATTTGGCACCTTTTCTTCTCGGTCTGCGTCCACAAATTTAATTCCCGAAAGCTCCGTGCTCTGCGAAAGATCCAGCTTTATCTTCTCGACAACATCGTTAAAAACGCTCATAAAAGTTCATCCTCCACAAACACCTGTAGTATCGCCCACACGTACACGACGCTCTCGCCCAAATACACTGCCTGCGCCCGTTTTGCCACATATGTTTCGTCTGGTGTTGCGATTTTTGTGTCAAACGGCAGCAAATCTAGCCTCGTACTCTTGTCGCCAATGTAAAGATAGTTCCGCCCGCTCGAATAGCCAACATTCATGCACTTGCCGCCCATGTTGCTCGAGTCCTTGTATCTTAGTGGCTGAATAAACGCCTTGGTCAAGATCTCTTCGCCCTCGCCCGGAATAACAGTTACAGTCCGCCCGAATTTATTTATCAAGCCCGAAACACAGCTGCTAAACATTCCACTTCACCCGCCAAAACGCAAACGCGTCGTCTTTTAAGATGTCGGCTATTTTTGCTTTTTCGCTCTGCCAAATCTCATACGCCACGTCCACCGCCCGATTCATGTTCTCCTTGACGGTTATATCGCCGGCCGAAAAGGATTCCGTCGTCTGACTGAGCGCCTTAACTTGCATGTATCGATAAAGGCTCAAAGCAGCAGCGGCGGCAATAAGCCGCTCGCTGTGCATGGTTGTGTCTGTGTTGGGCAAAAGTTTTGAAATGAGCTCGTTTTTGGCGTCGTTGCAGATGTATGTAAACGCCTCGGACTCCTCTTTGCTGAGGCTTGCTAACAGTGCAAATCGCTCCACAATTTTTTCTAAATCCAAAACTCATCTTCCCTTCAAATTATTCTGTTATTCTAATGTGCACTCCATTTGCTTTACTGAGTCTTGCGAAATCTTTGCAAAGCCTACCGTTGAAGTTACCGAGCTCCTCGAAAGATCCTTATCGATCATCTTGTCGGAGTCGACTACCAAGCCGTCCATAAGCATGACCATCTCTAAAGCGTCGTCCTTGTTCAAAGCAAGCAGAACGTCGTTTGCTATGGAGTTAACTCTGCACAATCTGGCGCCGAGCACCGTGAGAGTTGTTTCGGCCCCTTTAAAGCTGTTCAAGGTTTGCACATCTTGAAGCTCTTTTATGCCAAGCAGAGCCTGCATTACCTTGGTGTTGGCCAAAATTACGTTTGGCTCGCAATTTGTAAAGCTTCCCCACAACTCGACCAAGTCAGCATAGGCTATTCCGCTCGTGCTAACTGCAGAAACCTTCTCCGCTGCGTTAGCAGTTTCGTCACCGTTTTGCAACACAGCCACAGCGTCGCCCAACTGAGCTCTTGCGATGTCCGCACCGATTCTTCTGAGCATCACAGCAAAAAGATCCAGCCGTTTGTGGCGCAATGCCTCATACGAAGAAGCTATAATTCTGCCTCTTTTCTTCAACGCAACCAAGTTCGGCTTTGTTTGGATAATCGTCTTAGGCAGGTCACTAGCCTCGTTCACGGCGTTGCCGGCTGTGGCGTCCGTTGTGGCCTTAATCGTGCGATAGTCGTTGCTCTCAACATTAGTCACCGTTGCAACAATCGATTGCAGAACTGTGCAGCTCTCCATGCCCTGCAGCACGCTTCTTTTTACGAATTCCGGAAATAACACGGCTGAATCTGTCGTTTTAAAGAAGCTGTCCAAAACGTCGGAGTTCTGCCCCTTAACCTTGATGTTAAAGCGCTTTAGCTGACGTTCATAAGCGTCCAAGCCCGAAAGCTCGGTGCCCTCGTATGCTTCAGATGGGTCAATAGACTCCAAAGCCTTGGTCAAGCCCTGGTTGTACATACCTTTTTCTAGTTTTATCGAATCATAAAAAGCCATTTTGACATTCCTCCAAATTTTTCTAATTAATTTTTATTGTTGAATACCTAAATTTTAAAATCCTTGTTTTTCTGAGTCATTTTATCGCGTTTTAGTGGCGTCAACTGAGGTTTTGCCGGTAAAATCTCTTCGGACTTAATTTCAAAAGCCTTCTTAAAAGCCTTCAATTCGGCCACGCTCATTTTAGATGCTACGCTATTCATCACCTCGCTGTTAATTTCCGGCTGAGTTATGGCACAAAGGCGCATAACCTCGCGCTTCAGGTTGTTGTAATATTCTTTTCCTTCCTTTGCAAGACGTTCCAACTCATCAATCAACTCTGCTAATTTTTGCGACTGCTCTGCGGTTATCGTCACAGCCTCGCCGTTTTTGATAGACTTAATAATGTCATTCATAGATCTCGCACCCCCTTTCGCTCCCGACCGGAACATTTTTATAACACCTGCATTTTTCTGTGCTGGAACCGCAACAAAAGACCATTCGTAAGCATCCAAAGGCTCACTCAAAATAACGTAACACAGCTTGCCATCGTAGATTTCGCCCCTTTTGTGATCGCAAGGATCGGCTTTAACGTCGCAACCGCAAACCGAACACGTCATGCGCTTCACGGCGCAGCCCACGCTCACTTCCTTCTTTATCCCCGAATCTATCTCCAAAATAAAGTCGTTATTCTTCTCGCACCGCGGCATATAGGCCTTGGCAACCAGTCGATAATATTGCTCACCCACCGAATTCACCTTGCCGTCGACTTTCTCTACGTTGCAAGCAAAAATCCTCGCCAGCTGATTCTCACTTTTGGCGTCGTGATCGGTGATCCCAGTCTTACCAACAAATAAATCCGCCAGCTTTTCTAAAGCCTCCTTGCTAAATTTTTCGAACTCCCTGTCAACTTCGTTGTCGCACAGCACAACAGAAAAAACATAAACCTCATCCTTGCCCAAACTGCGCCGGCTGTAAGCATTAATCAAGTCCAGATCGCCCGGATTTACTGCATATTTCTCGCTACTTTTGATTACGTATCCGTCTTTCATCAAACTTTCTCCAATCTTTTTTCAATTTCGTCGGCCCGCGCGGACATTAACCGTGCGTTTGCGATTTCTACCTCGTCCTGCAGGTTGATGTTGTCCCAAACGATGCTGAAATGCGCCGCGAGTCCGTTGAACGCAAGCCATTTGTTGCAGATTTTCTCTATCACCGGATCCAAACATCGTCTATAAAATTCCAATTCGCTTGTCAGGATGTCCGCCTGCTGCGCGGACATTTTCTCTGTGGTCGACCAAGACAACCCCAAAATGAACGGCGGTATGGCTAGCTTTGCAACGATTTGCTCTAGCATCTGGCGCACCGGGACTTGGCTGTCCAAAACCTGGTTGTCCGCCCCAATGACCTTAATGCTCACGTCGCCAACCGAGACAAAATCGCTAACCCCGTTTATAGAGTTCATCGCGCGGCCCCATTCTTCGGCAATTTGCATAGCTCGTTCTTTCGCATAAGCCTTCTCGCTGGCGTCCGGACCGGGCTTGTAGGTAACAGCAAAGCGAACATTGCCCACCCGCTCCCAGTTCGCGTTGACGCTATAATAAATGTTGAGCAGAATCCCGCTTATAAACGGCAGTCCCTTCAAAATCGACGTGCCGTAAATCTTGCCGGGCTCGGGTTTAAGGGGCGTCACCAAAAGCAAGTTCTGGTGCGGCAGCGGAATAGCCTTGCCATTGCCGTCCCTTCTGCAAACCTCCAAGTTCAGCGGATTCCGGCCAGTTTGCAGCTTAACGTCCTTCAAAGAGGCATTGTAAAGCGCGGCTACATCGGTGTTCAGAGCATTCGGAACAATCTCGCCAACGGCCGTGCCGTAAGTCAGCATCTGATCCAGGTACGTCGAGATAAACGCATTCAGACCGCTCTCGCTGGCATTCACCTTCACATGAGAAATAAACCGATTCAGCAGCGTCTCAACCTCACTGTCCTCGCACTCGATCTTGAAACTCCCCACCAGCCGTACAGTCTTGCAGATAGCCGCATCTATAATAGGCACCGCCTCGCGCAGCAACGTGTACAGCTCATATTCGGCCTCGGCCCTGGGGTTGTAGGCGCTCAGCTCATAAAACGGATGCTTCTTTGCCGGTGCATTAACCGTCTGAACCGCCGAATAATCGCCCTTTTTGCTTGTCTTAAAAAATTTCATCAAATCACACTCCTCAAATTAATATCGCTTGCACGCAAACGCAAAAAAGTCGTCCTCATCGCAGCCATCATCCATCAGCGTCGACACAAAATACCGGATATCGTCCATGGCGTGGTCGTTCTCCTTAACCGGCACGTCCTTGCTCTGCGAGTCCTCCCAGCGGTACAGCGAAAACTCCCGCATGCTGGCCCGGCAAGTGTCGCAGATCCTCAAAGTCTGGTTCTTCAGAACGGTAGAAACCTTGCGAATGCCGTTGACGACGTTGTTCTTGGCCGGAATCACCTTAAAGCGGCCATACCGGCGGATCAAAGTGATGAAACTCGCCGCCGAAGGGTCCACCGTAATGGCTTCGATGTTCAAGTCGCCCGCCAGGTCGCAAAGTGAAGCATAGTGCTCCTCGTCGGTCTTAGATGTCCCAACCTTGCGCGAGTCATAGTAGTACTCTTTCAGCCGGTACCACACGCCGTTAAATCGGCCCCAAAGCCCCATAGACGTCGGATTCACCGTGCCATAGTCGCAAGAGACCGCGTATTTCTCGAAGTTGACGTCCGGAACCCTCACAAAAGCCTCCGGTGTGCACATCTCCGGGTAAACATTCCCCTGCGTCGCGACCCAGCGCCCTTTTATGAATCTCTCATAAAACGTGCCGCTATACAAACCCGCGTAGCGCCGCTTGATTTCGTCTGTCAGCGAGGGGTTGTCGTCCAGCGTGAAGTGCAGATAAAGTGCATTCCGGCGGGCCGCCTGCTTTATCCACTCCTGATAAAACCAGTGCTGCGGGTACTCCGGGTTGCAGTTGAACCAAAATTTCGAGCCCACAATCGAGCATCTCGCCAACGCCTGCTCCACAAACGACTGCGGCATCAAAGCGACCTCGTCAAAAAGGATGCCAGAAAGCGTGATGCCCTGAATAAAGGCGGCGCTGGCCTCGTCCTTGCCCGAAAACAGATAAAACTTATTCTCCGCGTTGCCAAAATTGATAATCAGCAAATTTTCCGAAATCTTGAATCTGCACGCAAACCCGAGCTCGTTAAGCGTGGGCAAAAGCGGGTCAATAAAGTTCCGTTTGATGGAGCCCAAAGTCTTGCCGCATATCGCAAAAGTCGAAAATCGAAAATGCCGCATAGCCCATGCCACAAAAGAAATCCCCATGCAAAGCGTCTTTCCGCTCCGTATGGCGCCGTCGCAAATCAGGGCGTCGTAGCGCTTAAACAGCTCCGGGTCGAGCCACCACGAGAGCGCCGCCATCTGCTTTTTTGAAAAAGATTTGAAATACAAAAAACGCACCACCCTAATTTTCGAAGTGATCCGCAAAATTTATCGACTTTATGCTGTCCTCGATGGCGTCGTAAAAGGATGTATTCTGATTCGCACCCAAAAAATCCAGCTGCTGCAGCTTTTCGAGCGCCTTAAATCTGTCAAAAAACTTTATCTCCAGCATCCCGTCGCGCGGCCGCTTGATCTCGGCAACGTTGAATAGGTCCATTTTGCAAACCTTTTCTGGCGAGATGTTCTCCGAATAAATCAGCTTTATCGCGTCCGAAATGCCGCCAAACGCCAGCTTCTCGTACCCGCGGCACGCCTTGTAAAGCAGGTTCCGCTTCTTCTGCCCGTACAGCTCATCTATCTTCGCGCCGATGTCGTCGCGCTGCAAGAGCTTGTTGCCCGCCAATTCTGGCTCCACCTTGTACCCCGCAGCCTCCGCCGACCGCTTCACGTCTCCAGAATTAACATAGTTGTTGCAAAACAAGTACTCACGGTGCGTCAAGCCCTTTTTGCCAGAATGTCTCAATCTTGTTAACCCTCCCTCTTTCGTTTTCAAACAACGCTCAAAAAGCCCAGCAAATTGTCCTTTTGAAGAGAACAAAAAATAAAAATTTCGCACCCATTGTCTCGAGCGCGATAATGTGGTATCATAAAAAGATAGATCGCATCTTGGCGGAGGGAGGTTTTGCTATGAAAAATCCGCTTAAAATCTGCAGTGTCGCGGTCATGCTCTTGCTGATGTTCTTTGGCCTCTACCTCGCAGCTCCAAAAGTCTCTTTTGGCCAGTGGATAGCCGCGGCAGAGGGATCTTCAGCGTCAACCGGCACCGCGCTTTCCGATGAGGACTGGAAAATCGAGCTAAACG
Organism: uncultured Eubacteriales bacterium; assembly: GCA_948527295.1. Taxonomy (GTDB): domain Bacteria; phylum Bacillota; class Clostridia; order Oscillospirales; family Acutalibacteraceae; genus CAG-557. Next base: position 102,716 of record CAOSWK010000001.1, read on the forward strand.
AAAGCACTCAATCCGGCTCCCACGAATTCGACTTTATCCAAAAAAATCTGCCATCAGCCGACTTAACCGATAACGGCCACATTCTGTTGATATCAGGCATAATCCTAGCTGTGCTGGGCGTTGCGGGGCTCGTATTCTTTTCGTTTTGCTTATATAAACTTTGCAAAAACACAAAAAAGCACCGCAAAAAGCGCAGTGCCGCCCGCTACAAATAAAGAAAGCTTATCAGAACCGCTCTGATAAGCTTTTTTGCTGCCCTTATGTATTTTAAAATTTTCGCATTAGGCTGCGGATTTTTCTTCCTCGATGTTGTGGATGTTCCAGGTCGACGTCAGAAAGAGAACCGACAAAATGCAGCACAGAATCAGCATGATGAAACCGCCGTCCCAGCTGAATTTATCTACAACCCAGCCAAGCGCAACCTCGGCCAAAACCTGACCGCCCATGTATCCGAACAAGCCCGTAAAGCCCGAAGCCGTTCCTGCAGCCTTTTTGGGAACCAAATCGATCGCGCACAAGCCGATAAGCATGACAGGGCCGTAAATGAGCGCCCCGATGGAGGCCAGCGCGCAGTTGATGGCCAGGGTGCTGGTGCTCTTCCAATACACCGCCGTCGCGATGCTCACACCTATCATGCAAAAAACGCCCAGCGGCGCCCTTCTGCCGTGAAAAACATGGTCACTCAGCCAGCCGATGATCAACGTACCGGGAATCGCAGCGTACTCAAAAAGCGCAAACGCTATGGAAGAGTCATTTACGCTAAACCCGCGGACTTCCTTAAGGTACGTCGGCACCCAATTGATCACGCCGTAGCGCACCAGGTACACAAAGATGTTCGCAATCGAGATTATCCACAAAAACTTATTGTTCAGCACGTACTTAAACAGGATCTCCTTGCCCGACATCTCGGCCTCGGCGTCCTGCAGGTCTTTTTGCGACTCCGGATAATCGTTCTTAAACTCCTCGATAGGCGGAAGCCCCACAGACTGCGGTGTGTCGCGAGTCAGCAATATGCAAACAAAGCCTCCTGCGATGGCTAAAAACGCCGGCAGATAAAAAATAAATTTCCAGCTAGGAAAAAAAGCTCCAAGCATCATCACGCCTGCGATTATACCTCCACCGAAATTGTGCGAAGTGTTCCAAATCGCCATCTTGACACCGCGCTCTCTGTCCGAAAACCAATGCGTCATTATTCTAGCGCACGGTGGCCAACCCATTCCCTGCACCCAGCCGTTTAGGAGCATCAACACAAACATTACCGCCACGCTGCTGGTGTTGGGCAAAAACAAATTCACAACGCCCGACAAAATTAGTCCGATAGCCAAAAAATACCGCGCATTCGATCTGTCCGAAACGTTTCCCATAACGAACTTGCTCACGCCATACGACAGCCCCAAAGCCGACGCCACAAAGCCGACCTGCGTTTTGGTGAACCCCAGCGCGAACAAATAGTCCTTGGCGAACACGAAATTGATGCGCACGAGGTAATATAGCAGGTACCCCAGGTAAATACTAATGAAAACCTGCAGTCTATACCTTTTGTAAACGGACGGAATTTTTTCCTCCGGCAATCTTTCGATAGGTTTCGCGGGCTTCAAAAAATCCAACATTAAAAAGACCATCTCCATTCAAGCAAAAACTAATACAAATGATAGCACCATCGCGAACGTTTTACAACAGATTTTTCTTTTAAATAAATATTTTTTGACAAATCGCCAATAATTCTATAATAACATTGATTGTTTCGAGCAAATTTTATATAATAAAGCCAAAATTCAAATTAAAAAAGAGGTAAGCGAGTTATGGAATTTTATCTCGAAGACGCAAGCAAAGTTCTGGCGCACGTTAAAAGCAGTGAGTCCGGGCTAAGTGCCGAAGAGGCGGCCGCGCGACTTTCCGCAAACGGAAAAAATCAGTTGGCAAAAGAAAAAAAGGATTCCCTCCTAAAAAGATTCGTCATGCAGTTCGCCGACCCCATGACGCTGGTACTTTTGGCGGCAGCGGGCATCTCGATCGGCGTCTCGGTCTACTCTAAAGAGCCCCTCACCGACACGATTATAATACTATTTGTAATAATCGTCAACGCTATACTCGGAGTATATCAAGAAGGCAAGGCCGAAAAGGCCATAGACGCGCTGAAAAAGCTCTCGCAATCGACCGCAAAAGTCCTGCGAGACGGCGCCATAAAAACAGTCCCCACCGAGGACCTCGTTGTGGGCGACGTTATCCTCTTCGAAAGCGGCGACGCCATCCCAGCCGATGCAAGACTCCTTGAAGGCAACAGCCTAAAAGTCGAAGAAGCCGCCCTGACTGGAGAATCCGTGCCGGCAGAGAAAACCGCTAACTCGATTACACCAAAGAATGGCGAAACCGTGCCGATAAACGACCGCAAAAACATGGTCTACACCGGCAGCAGCGTGGTTTACGGCCGCGGACAAGCCGTCGTCACCGCAACGGGCATGGATACTCAAATGGGCAGCATCGCTCAGTCCATCGCCAAAACCTCCGACGAAAAAACCCCGCTTCAAAAAAAATTAACGCATCTTGGAAAAGTCCTCAGCGTCGTCGTCATCGCGATCTGCGCATTTATTTTTGTTTTTAACCTCGCCAAAACTCAAAATCTGCAGCCCGAAAACATTCTAGAAATCTTCATGATCTCCGTAAGCCTCGCCGTAGCTGCGATTCCGTCCGGCCTAGCCGCTGTCGTTACGATTCAGCTGGCAATCGGTGTTACAAAGCTCGCCAAGCACAACGCGATAATCCGCAAACTGACCGCAGTTGAGACTCTCGGCTGCACTCAGATAATTTGCACCGACAAGACCGGGACGCTCACTCAAAATAAAATGACCGTTGTCGACAGCTATACCTTCAACGAAGCTCAATTGGCCGAGGTTCTAGGCCTGTGCAACGACGTCAAAAAAGATAAAAACGGAAATCTAGTGGGCGATCCAACAGAGGTCGCGCTATATAATTACTCAGAAAAGCTTGCAAACCTCAGCGGTTCGCTCCAAATTAACAGCCGGCTAAGCGAAATTCCCTTTGACTCCGAGCGCAAGATGATGTCGACCTTTAACAAAGACGGCGGCAAAATTATGCAGTGCACCAAGGGCGCGCCAGACGTCATTCTGCAGCGATGCACGCACTATCTTAAGAATAGTGAAATCTGCAAGCTGGATGAAACTGACAAAAAAGAGATCTTCAACAAAAACAAAAGTATGTCGCAAAAGGCGCTGCGCGTATTGGCGGCTGCCTACAGATCATACGATACCCTGCCAAACGACTTAACCAGCGAAACCTGCGAAAATTCAATGGTCTTCATCGGCCTCGTCGGAATGATGGATCCGGTGCGGCCAGAAGTTATCGACGCTGTAAAAAATTGCAAAAGTGCCGGCATCAAGCCAGTTATGATAACCGGAGACTACAAAGACACCGCCATAGCTATCGGCAAAGAGCTCGGCATTATAAAAAATGACTCCGAAGCCCTAACCGGCGCGGAGCTTGACAAAATGTCCGACAAAGAGCTTAGCAAAACAATTCAAAACATTAGCATCTACGCGCGGGTTCAGCCAAACCATAAAGTTCGCATTGTTGAGGGCTTTAAAAAGCTTGGCAAAGTCGTGGCAATGACGGGTGACGGCGTAAACGATGCTCCATCCATAAAGAGGGCAGACATCGGCATTGGGATGGGAATCACGGGCACAGACGTGACGAAAAACGTTGCCGACATGGTCCTCTCGGACGACAATTTCGCGACAATAGTTACAGCCGTAAAAGAAGGCCGCCGAATCTACGATAACATCAAAAAAGCCATCCAATTCCTACTCTCGTCAAATATCAGCGAGTTAATCTCCATCTTCATCGCGACGGTGCTCGGATTCAAAATTTTTTCGCCCATCCACATTCTCTGGATAAACCTCGTCACAGACACCTTCCCCGCGCTATGCCTCGGCATGGAAGAAGAATCTCGCGGCCTCATGAATAGACCGCCACGCCCCGAAAAAGAAAGCCTCTTCGCCGGTGGAATGGCATTTAATATAGCCTACCAAGGAACCTTAATCTCGATACTCACACTCGTGGCCTACTTCCTCGGCGCAATGGCAGAAACAGGAAAGTTCCAGCTAGTAACTAGCACCTACGGCACCACTATGGCCTTTTTGACCATGTCCCTAGCTGAAACTTTCCATTCGTTCAACGTCCGCTCGCTTCGCGGCTCCATATTTCAAATAAAAAAGCGAAACCTATATCTAACAGCATCCATGATTTTCTCAGTAATCCTAATAAACCTAGTAATAACGGTCCCCAGCCTAACCGAACTCTTCGAAACCACGCAAATACAAGCAATAGATTATTTCAAATGTATCGCCCTGGCGGTGGCCGTCATACCAATAGTAGAGCTGGTAAAGTCACTTCAAAAAACTAGCTAGCCTGAGCAAAAGAGGTAAAAGCGTAAGCTCTAGACTCCTGTTGAGCACTAAGAATTACGTTCACCCAAATTACTGTCGCATTTTCGCCCGTCTGTTCAAACAAATATCTTAAGTCTGCTGGCTCTTCCTCTTCAAACTCAATAAAGATAACGTATCCGTTGCCATTCAAATACCCGTCAAATTCGCCAGGAAATAGCGCGCCTGTTTCCTTCAATGCTTCAGCGAAAACCTTGTTTTGATCTTTCGTAATCATGATGTCGTTTCCAATCACAATATACTTACCGCTAAAATTGTTTCCTTCTTTCAGGTCCTCAAAAAAACCTATTAAATCATCAACCGAGTTAATAAACATCGGGTTTTCTGGGCAGTCTCCCGGGGCGCAAACATGATTTTCTCCGTTATCTTCCGCACCAGTTGTATAATCATCCATATCCTCATCTGTAAGAATATCGTCAATCTCTAACTCTTCTTCATTTGCATCCTCGTCATTATCCAAGTCCACTGTCTCTTCTGTGTTATTTAAATTTTCCTCAACTTCTTCTGGTTCTGTAGAATTTTTTTCTGCGTCCACATTAGAATGATTGGCTACTTCTTCCAGCTCTGCTGAAGGTTCCTCGGTTACCTCGGCCACAACAGATGAGCCTTCTGAACTGCCTTCATTTTCGTCAAGAGAAAAACCTCTAAACACGACCAGTCCGCCAACCAGCGAAAGCGCCAAGATAACAACCAAGACCGACCTAAAAATTTTTGTTTTTGAACACAACATAAAGACCAACCTTTCTCTTCGTTTCACCGAAATTAATAATAGTTATAATTATAACACAAAAATACCAAAAAAAGAATAACAAAAAAATATTTCGTACAAAAATTAAAATAATTAAATTTAAAAGCTTAACTTTTGTGAACATTTCTCACTTAGTCCCTGCCGCGCAAATGCTAAAACTTTAATTGCCGCAAATAGCATTCATAACGTCGTCGAAGTTTTTTTCCCTAGTCCTGTCCTTTATAAAAGCCGTGTCAAAAGTCGCAACGAGGCCTTCCCAGTGGCCAAACCCCAAACTTAAAAACATCATAAACTTCAATATCCCCAAAGGTATATCGCCAAGCAAGAACCTATCGAGCCCGGTATATCCCAAAAGCATTGATACCACAAGTGTCCCCGTCGGGTTTTTTAAATCTAGCTTCGTGACCTTCAAAAAATCTTCTTTCTTTAATTTTAAAAGCTGCCTTTTCAGAATAAAAATCTGTTCGTCAGAAAAATAATTTCGATACTTGTTCAAATATCGGTCGACCTCATCAGCGCTGCAAAGCGCGCTTTTTTTGCATTTTTCAGAATCACAAACAGTGCCCCTTGAACCCTCATATGTACTTGCCGCATTAACAGTAAACCCCTTGGCTTCTGCCAAATTCACAATCAATGAAAATGACATTAAAAAAATCAAAACACACTTAAAAATGCTTGCCCTCGAGCAAAACTCCATGAATAAATCAACCTTCCTTTTTGTTTTAAATAAATAAAAACTTCGCCAGCAATTATTATTATAGCACAAAAATCTTTAAAAAGGAAGAGTCGAAAAATATTTTGTAACAATCTTAAAACAATAGTTTTTCTAGCATTTATTTTTATGAATATCTCACAGTAAATTTACCTAAATAACTTAAATGCAAAAGCAGCAGCATTACCCGATAAATTTCTCGAGCAACGCTGCCACCTTAAGCCATATTAAAAGCAATTGCCGCCAATAACTCCCATCACTCTGTCAAAGTTATGCTTCTTGGTTTTGTCCATTATCAAAATCCAGTCCGCAATAGTCCAAATACCGCAGCCTCCGCAAGTTATCAGCTTGAGAACACCCATGGTCACGTCATTTAGCAAAAATCTGTCGATTCCAAATTGCCCCAAAAATATGGACACAATAATCAAAACAAAGGGATCTCTTAACTCCAGCGCAAATAAGAGCGAAAACCTTTTTTCGTCCAACTCCAAAAGTTTATTTCGCAAAAACAAGATTTTCTCTTGCGGAAAATATTTCTGATTTGCAACCAAATACGTATCTACCGCCTGCTCATTCAAAAAGACCGACCCCTTCACCTCATATTTTCAACCTTATATTTCTAGTTTATGCTGCTGCTATGCCTCTTTCATAGGCCCAAAAATTTACTTCAGGTAAGCGAGAACAACCATTACACGTTACTTTTATTTCTTCTTTACCTAATTTTCTTAGGCCTCCACATTCACTATTGGGACACATCTCATGATATTGTTGCCATAAAAGCGGGATCTTACTTTCTAAAAAAGTTATCATCTCTTCTATACTCTTTATTTTTTTCTCATCTTTATCTTTAAGATATTGTGCAAAAAAGTTGAGCATCTTTTTCATTTTATCGCCAGACCAGTCTGGATAACCAAAATCATGCCCACCAAGAAACTCCGTTAAAGTTTCATTAGCTTTCTTATAATATCGGTTAACATCGCCAATTTCTTTTCTCTCTTCTTTAAGGTTTTCAATCTCTTTCCTCAAATCATACTCTTCCTGTCGTGTTTCACGGCACAAAGTTTCGCAACCCTCTCCGTTATATTTAGGCATCTCTGCTCCTGCAACTACCCCCAATGACATAGCTACCGCCGCCGACAAACAAAATGAAACAACTTTCTTAAACATAAATACTTTCTCCTAAAAATTTAAGCTCTTTTCTTAATTACAACAGGGAAAATTAAAGATCTGTTATATCGTCTAAACAAACACATTTTTCTCTAACTGATTCATCCAAATTATTTTTTAATTTTTCTAATTTGTCTGCCGCTGCTTGTAGCTCAAGTACAGTTGCGGTAAGCTTCCGTTCCACAGGTTTTATTAAGCGTGTTACAGCAAACTCCCCTACATTTTCATCGCTTGCTAGTCCACTTGCTGCCTTTAAATCTTTTTTTGAATGCGCAGATTTTCCTGATGATTTCTCTTTTAATATGTTCCTTAATACTGTTTCTCTAATCCTTGGGTCTTTTAACGCTTCACTTGCTCCAGATAATGCAGCAATATCAGGCTCAAAATTTTTCATTAGCAAATGTATAAGCTCTATTTTTTTGTCCAACAGATTTTTAAAATTACTTTTAACAGCACAAATACTTCTGCAGTCTTTCGCGCTAAAATCTTCCCGTCCAGGCATTTCTGCTCTTGCAACTACCCCCATCGACACTGCCACCGCCGCCGACAAACACAATAAAACAACTTTCTTAAACATAAATATTTCCTCCTAAAAATCTGATTATATATTATTTACAAATTAAAGTTCTTCTTTTTTGTTTTCCTCACAAGGATATGTCGAAGCACATAAGCTTTTATAGTTCTCCTTAACCTTCTCTAATTTATTTCGCATTTTATTAATATCATTTTCACGGGTTTTCAACTCACTTTTATATTCAAGAAAATTCTTCATTTGTTGTGCAATAATAAGTGTGTTTATATCAATACGTTCATTACAATCCCTAAACTCAGGATCAAAACCTAAACCCATTTTCTTTATTAACTTTATTAATTTTATATAAAAAGAGTCTTCACTATGACATTCCAATTCTTTTAATATCGTTAATTTTAAATCCTCTGCTTGTTGCCGCTCCTTTATAGAAATTTCTATAATTTTCTTTCCAATATTTAACCCGTTTCTTTTATGATCATACGACTCAATTTTATTTTTCAAATTCTCCTCCAGATCTCCTATTTCTTTGCACTTAACTTCACACTGCTCTTTACTAAAAGTCTCTAGCTTAGGCATCTCTGCCCCTGCAACTACTCCCAATGACATAGCTACTGCTGTCGACAAACATAACGAAACCACTTTCTTAAACATAAATATTTCCTCCTAAAAATTTTTTATTAATCTAAACTATTTAAAAATTTGTATAAGTTTGGTTATATGCATCTTCTTCGGAATTAATCCTTTTACAAATAACACTTGGGCATTTTTGATAATATAATCTCCTAATGCTTTCACTTGCATTTTTTGCATTACTTATTTGCTTATCAAATAATTTTATATTTTCTTTCAAGGGACCAATCATAATATTAATATTTTCTCCAAAAAATTTCCCCACATTATCGTTTTTCAATAAATCAGCGGTGCTGTCTTTTTTTGACTTATCTTCGTCGAATTGTGATTTCATATTATTCAATGCTTCTTCTCTTAACTTTTGGTTTTTTAGTACTTTTTGCGTTCTTTCTAAATAGTCTAAAAATTCAGCCAATGCTGATTTTTCATTATTAAGTCTTTCCAGTATCTGCCAAAAGGTAAACTCATTCTTTTGTAGTTCTTTACAAGAACGTACGCAATCCTCTTCACTATAAGGCTTAGGGAATTCTGCCCTTGCAACAAATCCCAATGACACAGCCATCGCTGTCGACAAACACAGTGACGCCACTTTCTTAAACATAAATATTTCCTCCTAAAAATTTATTTTTTTATTATACCACTTCAAAAAGATTTCGTCTACAATAATCAAAAAAGTTTTTCGTTTTTGGGGATATTTCATATTTTAAAAGTGAATTATACCATAAAACTATTATTTTTCTCGGACCTTCTTAAACGTTTCCTGTGCCTCTTCTATCTTTCTTACACTACGATCAATAAAGCCTATTTTTTGGCTTATAGCCTTTAATCTGTTCTTCGAAAAAAGTTTAAACTTGTTGCGCCAAACCTCGTTGCCAATGATTCCTATGGTCACGGGCCTCTCCAAAGTCTGCAGATCCCCCTCTACTTGGGCTCTTTCTGCTAGCAACTTGCTTCTCTCTTGCAGCAATATTTCCTTTTCTTCCTGCAACCAATCGGCACCCGCATGCGCTACGTTGCAATCCAGTTTGCAATGATCTTTACTAAAACTTCTTTCCGAGACTCCTACTCCAGCAAGCAACAGCAACGCCAAAACAAAGGATATTCCTGGTGGCATACGCATTCCTCCTAAGAATATTTGTTCGTTGTTCGCTTTTTGTATGTTTTTTATTGTACCATCTTAAAATATAAAAGTAAACCGCTAATTTTCTAATAAAAGTCTACAAAAATCGTTAGCCTCGTCCTCCAGGCGCAAAATGTAGTCGGGATTCTGCTCCTCGCAATTTATACTGTTAACGCAGCTATGCAGCAGGGCGTGAGCCAGCTCGTGCGCACAGACGGCCTCTCTTTGGCACGCAGACAGGCTTTTCTTTATCAATATGGAACTTTTAATTTTCGAATTTAGAAAAAATCCATTAACATTTTCCGGCAGATCCACAAACAGCACGTTTATATTCAGTTTTTTGCACAGCTCAAAAGGAGAATTCGTTCCATACTTTTCTATCAAACTATGAACAAAATCTTTTATGCTCTCCGCCCCCTTGCCATTTTCGTCAAAAAAATTAAGCTAAACCGCGCAAACATCACAACCTAATCTTCCAAGCCACTGCTAGACACCGCTATGGCGGTCGCGAGCTTTATTGCCTGAGCAATTTTCTCCTTGTCCCTGGCGGTAATAGGCTTGCCGTTGAACATTAACCCCTTTTGAGCCCTCAGTGTATAGGTGATTTCGTCTATAAAGTCCGTCACGGACTTCTCCTCAGCCTCGCGATTCACCGACACATCCAGCAAATAATCCACGCTCACGTTGAACATCTGGCAGATCTTCTTCAGCATGTCGCTGTCGGGCTTTCTTCTGCCCTGCTCGTACATTCCTATGGCCGAAGGCGAAACTTCTAGCTTGTCCGCCATTTGTACCTGTGTCAGGCCTTGTGACTGCCGTAATTTCTTGAATTTTTCGCTAAACATATCTACCAAACTCCCCTTTTTGCAACTTTCTGTTACGTAAATTATATCACACACGTTTCGTGTATGCAACTTATTTATTTTTCACATTATTTTCGCTCAAATTTCTACACCATATTTTCACTCATAATCATTAAAATCCGCATTTTAGCGTTGACATTTTAGTCATTAAATGCTAATATTCAACTATTAACACCTGCTATTTTTTATTGCGAATCGCATGTATTTTTGTTTAATTAATGGTTTTATTAGTGTACATTTGTGTCATTTTATACACTTAACGTGTGCAAAATCGGAGGTCGCTATGAACTACAAACAACTTTATGCGCAATATTTTTTGGAGTACAAGCACATTTCAAAATACGTCAAAAACCTGCGGCGCCAGCTAAAATACGCCGATCCGCCAGACGAAAGAGAGGTCAAACGCCGAGTTTCCATCCTATATTCGATTTGTCTCGATTTGAAACACACCAGCGAATACTTAAAACTTTGTGAAAGAAGAGATTTGAAAGATGAATACTAAAACGACACTGAACGAATTTACCGAGTCCGTCGCCGGAATGATGGAGTACAACAAGAGTATGCATTTTACAAACGAGGCCGAGCACAAGCAGCTTCTTCGCATTTTGTCTAAGATTATAGCAGGCGAACTGACCGAACGTCAACAACAGTGCATCATCATGCGATATTACAAAAATCTAACCGTCACAGAAATCGCATTAAAGCTGGGCATAGGCAAATCCACCGCCTCGCGGCACATCAAAAAAGCCCGCACTCGGCTTTACAAGCTCCTCGACTACTACATTCTATCTAAATAAACCTATATCAACAGCAGAAAATCCCCTACGCTAAGCCATCCGCTTAACATAGGGGACCTTTATATTTGACCAAAACTTATTTCTTGCCCGGTTTAAAGCCATCCTTCAGCGAAACAGACCGGTTAAACACCAGCCGCTCGGGCTTGCTGTCGGCATTGTCCACGCAAAAGTAGCCCAACCGCATAAACTGAAAGTTATCCGGCGCCTTTGCATCCGCCAGCGAACGCTCCACCTTGCAGTCCGTCAAAACCTCCAAAGACTGCGGATTCACATAGTCCAAGAAGTCGCCCTCTTGCCCCTCCGGGTCCGAAACCGTAAAAAGCTCGTTATACAGCCGAACTTCAGCATCCACAGCATTCTTCGCGTCCACCCAATGGATGGTTCCCTTCACCTTTCTGCCGTCCGGCGTGTTGCCACCGATAGTCTCGGGGTCGTACTCAGCGTAAACCTCCACCACATTGCCATTTTCGTCGGTCTTGCTGCCCGTGCACCGCACAACATAGGCGCTCTTTAGCCGAACTTCATTTCCCGGAAACATCCGAAAGTACCCCTTAATCGGCTCCTGCATAAAGTCGTCCGCCTCGATGAACAATTCCCGCGAAAACGTGATCCGCCGCGTACCGTCCTCTGGGCGATTTGGGTTATTTTCGACCTCAAAGCTCTCCGCCTGGCCCTCCGGATAATTCGTGATGATCAACTTTACCGGCCGCAGCACCGCCATAGCCCGCCTGGCATTCTGATTCAAGTCCTCACGCAGGCAATGCTCCAAAAAGCCGTAATCAGCCGTACTGTTGACCTTCGCCACGCCGATTCGCTCACAAAAATTCCGAATAGACGCCGGAGTATACCCGCGCCGCCTCAGCCCGCACAGTGTTGGCATTCTTGGGTCGTCCCACCCCGCCACAAAGCCTTTTTCAACCAGCGCGCGCAACTTCCGCTTGCTCATCACAGTGTGGTTTATCCCAAGCCGCGCAAACTCGATCTGCCGGGGCTTGTGCGGCACGCTCACGTTGTTTATCACCCAGTCGTACAGCGGCCGGTGATCCTCGAACTCCAGCGTGCACAGCGAATGTGTAATCCCCTCCAGGGCGTCCTCAATGGGGTGCGCATAGTCGTACATCGGGTAGATGCACCATTTGTCGCGCGTTCGGTGATGCTGAGAGTGATTGATTCGGTACAGCACCGGGTCTCGCATGTTAAAGTTGCCCGACGCAAGGTCAATCTTCGCCCGTAAAGTCATAGCTCCATCGGCAAACTCCCCAGCCCGCATGCGTTTAAACAAGTCCAAGCTCTCCGCCCGAGGCCTGTCGCGATAAAAGCTCACCGCCGCAGTAGAAAGATCCCCACGGTTCGCCTTCACCTCCTCCGGCGTCATCTCGCAAACATACGCCAGCCCCTTGCCTATCAGCTCGCAGGCAAACTCATACATCTCCTCAAAATAGTCCGACGCAAAATAAAAACGGTCACCCCAGTCGAAACCAAGCCATTTTATGTCCTCTTTTATCGCCTCAACGTACTCCACATCTTCCTTCGCGGGGTTCGTGTCGTCCATGCGCAGATTACAAATGCCTCCAAACTGCGCCGCCAAGCCAAAATCAATGCAAATGGCCTTTGCGTGCCCGATGTGCAGGTATCCATTCGGCTCGGGCGGGAACCGAGTGTGGATCTTCTCGCCATAGCAGCGGCCGCCCGGCCTCATGTCCTCCTTGACGATATCCTTAATAAAATTATTGTTTTCATCCAAAAAGCCCGCCAAATTCGCACTCTTCTCCTCCATAAAACCACTCCACACAGCATAAAATCTAAGATCACAGCCAAACCATCGCGCTTAATCCCGCCATATTAGCAAAAATAAAGTTACATTAGCTTCTTAAGCCCAGCCTCAAGCCTTTTTAAAGACTCTTCCTTGCCCAAAATTTCCAAAATCTCAATAGCTCCGCCAGGCGTCACCTGTTGCCCCGATGCAGCTATCCTCACCGGCCACATAACAGTGCCATTTTTGACTCCCAAGCGTTCCGCCAATTCAATTAAGCAATCATGAATAGCGTCATGGCTCCAGTCATCGAGCTTCGAAAGCTCCTCAATAGCACTTCTCAGCATCACAACGGAATTCTCTAAATCCGTCTTGCTCTTTTTGTTCACAAACAGCTCCCTATCGTAATCCTTAAGCTCGCCCAAAAAGCTCACCATATCTGGGATCTTCGTCAAAACATCAACCCGCTGCTGCAATATTGCGGCCACTTTAAGCCAGTCAAGCTCTCCTCGTATCGCCGACCTGAACTGCGGCTCCGCGAGCTTGGCGAACTCCTCAAGCGGCATCGCCCGGATGTACTCTGCATTAAACCAGTTGAGCTTGTCAAAATCAAACACGGCCGGCGATTTGCAGATGCGCTCCACCGAGAACGCCGAAACGAGCTGCGAAAGCGTGAAGATCTCGCGGTTCTCCTGCGGGCACCAGCCCAGCAGCGCCACATAATTCACGATCGCCTCGGGCAAATAGCCCTGCCGCACCAAGTCCCCGAACCCCACAGAACCATGCCGCTTCGAGAGCTTCGAGGTCGTGCCATCCGCGTTCTTTCCCATAATCAGCGGCAAATGCACATACGTCGGCGTCTCCCAGCCAAAAGCCTCATACAAAAGGTTGTACTTCGGCGTCGACGACAAATACTCGCTCCCCCTCACAACGTGCGTAATCCGCATCGCGTGGTCATCCACGACGTTCGCGAAGTTGTATGTAGGGTACCCGTCGTTCTTCAGCAAGATCTGGTCCTCTATCTCGCTGTTTTCGACCGTTATTCCGCCATAAACAGAGTCCACAAAGGTCGTGGAGCCCTCCAGAGGTACCTTCTGGCGGATAACATACGGCGTCCCAGCCTGCAAAAGCGCATCCACCTCCGCCTGAGGCAAATCCCGGCAGTGCCTGTCATACCCGCCAGCAAACTCGCCCTTCTCGCTCTGCTCATCGTGCAGGCCCGCCAGCCGCTCCTTCGAGCAAAAACAATAGTACGCCTTGCCCGATCGCACCAGCTCCTCGGCCTTCTCCTTATATAAACTCTGGCGCTCGCTCTGAACGTATGGTCCATAATTCCCGCCAATATCAGGTCCTTCGTCGTGCCTAAGGCCCACTTTCCGCATGGTTTCATATATTACGTCGATAGCACCAGGCACCAACCGCTCTCTGTCGGTATCCTCAATCCTCAAGATAAAATCTCCGCCACAAGACTTAGCTATCAAATACTCATACAGCGCCGTTCGCAAATTTCCAACATGCATAAACCCCGTTGGGCTGGGCGCAAACCTCGTCCTCACTTTGCTTTGCGACATATTTTTCATCCCTTCAAACTAACAAAATCGCGGCCTCCAAAACAATTATAGCAGATTTTTCAATTTCATCCAACCCCACCGCAACAGCTCAACGTATCAGCCCCGAAACGTACTCCTCCAGACACAAATTCTTCGCCTTCATGGCCGCAGCGTGCTCTTCGCCAACGTATCTAAAGTGCGCAGGCTCGGCCTCTCTGCCGGGCACCGGCTCTTTCTCTTTTTCGTATCTTGCAATAAACCCGAACTTTTCGCAATTATCGCGCAGCCACTGATATTCTGGCGTAGACAAAAATTCTTCTCCCGCGGCGTTAAAGTCCACCGCCAGCCCAGTGTTATGTTCGTTGTGCCCTGGTGCAGAGACATTCTTCAAAGCCAGCTCCCTCGCTTGTTCCTTCGACACTCCAGACTGCAAAAATTTTTCAACCTCCGCGTTAAATAAGCGCTCCTGCCGCTCCTTGCTCCTGTATCCCAAGGAAATCCACAGCTTCACGCCACTTTTGCTCGCCTCCCGCAGCATCTCGCTAAGCGCAGGCACAATCCGCTCATCCACCTCCACATCGCCAATCTGCTTAAGCCGCGGTGCGTAATAATCGGGCATCTCGTTCATTTCGTTAACCACAATCAACGACCAATCGCAAGACTTGTTCCACGCGCTAAAGTCCGTCCTCAGCCGTTTTTTCTTAACGCTCACCGCCTGATTCATCGCCAGCGACGCATCATTCTGCGACTCTTCGTTTTCGCTTTCAATCTTCACAAAAATACATGCCACAACAACGGCACTCGCAAATAGCATCAACCCGGCAAATCCAAAGATCCTCCGCTTCAGCCGCGAGCCCTGGCCCTTTAAATAAGTCCTTTTATAATACCTCAAATAATTTTTCTTTTTCAGCATAAAAATAATCTCCTAAAAAACAAACCCGCAGCCGCCATCGCAGCCCGGGTTTTAAGGCAACCTATATTAATTATGCCCGATTTCACTTGAAAAATTCTAACCAAACATTACAGAAATAGCATAGGATTCACCCATCTGCCGTTTATCATAACTCCAAAATGCAGGTGAGGCCCTGTAGAATGCCCTGTACTTCCTACTGCTCCAATCACTTCTCCGGCTTGCACGTGCTGCCCAACCTGAACAGAAACCCTGCTCAAATGCGCATACATCGTCCTGCTGCCGTCAGGGTGAAGAATAAGCACATAGTAGCCCCAACCATGACCCCAGCGGTTAGAGCTATTCGCCTCAACCACAACACCATCAGCAGCCGCGATAACGGGCGTTCCAATAGGTCCCGAAATATCTATTCCGTTGTGGCGCCGCTTGCCGCCCCAGCCAGAAGAAATCCTCCCATGCCCCGGTACCGGCCAAGCATATCGACCACTTCCCCTAGCAATCTGCGGCCGGCCGTTAGCCTTGCCTCTAAAAATATTACTTTGCAAGTTCCTTTTTCGCGCCTCATTCGCGCTTATTCTCCTGCGCAATCTAGACTCCCGCCGCAAAAGCTCTTTCGCAATCTGCTCGTTCTCACGTTTTTTTTTGTTAAGCTCCTCAGACTTCGCGTCCAAAGCAGATTTAGAAGCCTCAACCTCTTTCTTGCGGTCCTCCAAACCATTTTTTTCCTGCTCGATTTGAGCTCTATTTTCCTTCAAATCATCGATTAATCCAGCGTCGTACTTGCTCAATTTTTGAACCATGTCCGCCTTGTCCATAAGATCCTCAAAATCTCGAACATTCAAAAAGATCTCAATCTCCGGAATATCGCCAGCCTTATATATAGCCTTCAACCTCTCGCCCAAGGTAGCCATGTTTTCATCCAACTTTAGCTGAACTTCGTCCATTCTGGCCTGCTTCGACGCAATCTCCCGGTTGAGCAAGTTCATCTTCTCAACCAATATGTTCATTTGACTCTGCAAAAGGTTCATCTGCTCCAAAATATTGGCTCTGTAGGCTTTTTTGCTGCTGATGCTTCCCCTCAATTTATCAGACTTCGCAGCCAACTGGCGCTGGCGTCTCTCCAAACGCTCCATCTCGTTCTCTGCATAAGGGTCGTCCATGACCTGCGCAGATCCTATTTTCTCTACATTATTAAAATTCAAAAAGCTTCCTAAAAGGCCAACCGCCAGCAATCCGGACAGAATTTTTTTGCATTTTTTCAAATTTCGTTCCCTCCGTTTTGTTTCAAATTAGAAACACATGTTACAAACATGTAATTATTTTATCACCTAAATCGAAACATATCAAGGGAATTTCGCAACAAAGTTAAATTTCTATCTTAGCAATAAAAATATCTCGCCGTCCCTCATCATTTGTATAAACCTTGCATAAATTTTGACTATATGTTTTCGCTCAAAAATATTACTTTTGTGTGAATTTTTTATACATTTTACCGTTAATTTTGAGATTTACTTTGTAACTCTTTTGTAATAATTTCAGCTAAAAGTAATCCTCAAAATTTGCACAAAAAAGAAGCAAGCCCTAAAGCAGTAGAGCTTGCCAAAAATATATATTTGTAAAATCGAAATGCCTTACGAATTAATCGCAGTAACCACGCCAGATCCAACCGTGCGGCCGCCTTCGCGAATAGCAAAGCGCAAACCTTCCTCAATAGCGATAGGCGTAATAAGCTCAACGTCCATAACAACGTTGTCGCCCGGCATGCACATCTCGGTACCTTCTGGCAACTTGATGATTCCCGTAACGTCGGTAGTTCTAAAGTAAAACTGCGGACGATAATTATTAAAGAACGGCGTATGACGGCCACCCTCGTCCTTAGTCAGAACATAAACCTGGCCTCTAAACTTGGTATGAGGATTAATCGTGCCCGGCTTAGCCAGAACCTGGCCGCGTTGAATGTCCTCTCTCTGGATTCCGCGAAGTAGAACACCAACATTGTCACCGGCTTCAGCATAATCCAAAATCTTCCTAAACATCTCAATGCCCGTAACAACGGTCTTCGTGCGTTCTTCAGTCAAACCAACAAGCTCAACTTCCTCGCCATTCTTCAGCTGACCGCGCTCAACTCTACCAGTAGCAACAGTTCCTCTACCAGTAATAGTAAACACGTCCTCAACCGGCATCAAGAAAGGCTGATCTGCCTTACGTTCCGGAGTCGGAATAAACTTGTCAACAGCGTCCATAAGCTCATGAATGCATTTGTACTCGTCAGCATTAGGATCCTTCGAGCTAGACTCAAGAGCAACCAAAGCCGAACCGCGAATAATAGGCGTATCGTCGCCAGGAAACTCGTATTCGTTCAATAAATCGCGAATCTCCATCTCAACTAAGTCAAGAAGCTCCTCATCGTCAACCTGGTCAACCTTGTTCATAAAGACAACAATGCAAGGCACTCCAACCTGACGAGCAAGCAAGATATGCTCTCTAGTCTGAGGCATAGGGCCATCCGCAGCAGAAACAACCAAAATAGCTCCATCCATCTGCGCCGCACCAGTAATCATGTTTTTAACATAGTCAGCATGGCCAGGGCAGTCAACGTGAGCGTAGTGACGAGTCGCCGTCTCATACTCAACGTGCGAAGTATTAATAGTAATGCCGCGTTCTCTCTCTTCAGGAGCCTTGTCGATATTAGCATAATCAACAAATTCAGCCGCTCCGCCCAAGTTCAAAACCTTAGTGATAGCCGCAGTTAAAGTAGTTTTGCCGTGGTCAACGTGACCAATAGTACCAATGTTTACATGAGGTTTATTTCTTTCAAATTTAGCCTTTGCCATTGGATTTTCCTCCTTTTGATGCATAAAAATTAATAATTAAAATGCTATTGTCTACATTGTAGCAAATTCGATAATAAAAATCAATAGAAACTTAACAAAACTAATTAGATTTAGTTCTGTCGGCAATAATTTTCTCCGAAACCGACTTCGGCACTTCAGCGTAATGACTAGGTTCCATGGTATATTGACCTCTGCCCTGCGTCTTAGAGCGCATATCCGTAGCGTAGCCAAACATCTCCGAAAGCGGCACCAAAGCATTAACCCGTTGCGCGCCAGAAATAGCCTCCATTCCCTGAATCATACCGCGCCGCGAGTTGATGTCTCCAATAACGTCGCCCATGTATTCCTCCGGAACAGTAACGCAAACCTTCATAATAGGCTCCAGCAAAACCGGATCAGCCTTCCGCATAGCGTCTTTAAAAGCCATAGATCCAGCAATCTTAAACGCCATCTCCGAAGAGTCAACCTCGTGATAAGAACCGTCATAAAGCGTAACCTTAACATCCACAACATTGTAGCCAGCCAAAACGCCCGAAAGCATGGCGCCCTTAATACCTTGGTCAACCGCAGGAATGTACTCCTTAGGGATAGCACCGCCAACAATCGAGTTCACAAACTCGTAACCCTTAGTAGGATTGGGCTCAATCTTAATCTTAACATGACCATATTGACCGCGGCCACCAGATTGCCGAGCATATTTCTGATCAACATCAGCATTGCGGCGAATAGTCTCCTTATAAGCAACCTGCGGCTTACCAACATTGGCCTCAACCTTAAACTCTCTCAAAAGCCGATCAACAATAATCTCAAGATGCAGCTCGCCCATACCAGCAATAATAGTCTGGCCGGTCTCCTCGTCAGTATAAGCCTTAAAAGTCGGGTCCTCCTCAGCAAGCTTAGCCAAAGCAATGCCCATTTTCTCTTGCCCCGCCTTAGTCTTAGGCTCAATAGCAACCCGAATAACCGGATCCGGGAACTCCATAGACTCCAAAATAACCGGAGCCTTCTCGGTGCACAAAGTGTCGCCCGTAGTGGTGTTCTTAAGTCCAACAGCCGCAGCAATGTCGCCCGCATAAACCGTCTCAATGTCCTGCCGGTGATTTGCGTGCATCTGCAAAATCCGACCCAGCCGCTCGTTGTCGTCCTTAGTAGAGTTATAAACCGTAGATCCCGCGCTAATAGTGCCCGAGTACACTCTAAAGAAGCACAACTTACCAACAAATGGATCCGTAGCAATCTTAAACGCCAAAGCAGCAAATGGCTCATCGTCCGAAGAATGCCGCTCTTCCTCATCGCCAGTCTCAGGATTAACACCCTTAATAGCCGGCACGTCGGTAGGCGCAGGCATGTACTCAACAATGGCGTCGAGTAGCTTCTGCACGCCCTTATTTCGATAAGAAGATCCGCAAACAACCGGAACCATAGCATTAGCAAGCGTCGCCTTACGAATACAGTCCTTAATCTCCTGTTCGCTAAGCTGCTCGCCCTCCAAATACTTCTCAAAAAGCGCCTCATCCTGCTCCGCAACGTGCTCCAAAAGCTCGGTATGATACTTCTCCGCGAGCTCCTTCATGTCCTCCGGAATCTCCTCCACGCGGATATCCTTGCCCAGGTCGTCGTAATAAACATAAGCCTTCATCTCAACCAAGTCAATAAGCCCTTTAAAAGTATCCTCCGCGCCAATCGGCAGCTGTATCGGCACAGCATTGCACTTAAGGCGTTCCTTCATCATAGTCACAACGTTGTAAAAGTCCGCCCCCATGATGTCCATCTTGTTAACATACACCATCCGCGGCACTCCGTACTTGTCCGCCTGACGCCACACCGTCTCCGACTGCGGCTCAACGCCTCCCTTAGCGCATAAAACAGTAACCGAGCCATCCAAAACCCGCAAAGACCGCTCAACTTCAACAGTAAAGTCAACGTGCCCCGGCGTATCAATAATGTTAATCCGATGATCCTTCCAAAAACAAGTCGTAGCGGCAGAAGTAATAGTAATTCCGCGTTCTTGCTCTTGAGCCATCCAGTCCATAGTCGCCGCGCCATCGTGCGTCTCGCCGATCTTATGATTAACCCCAGTATAAAACAAAATCCGCTCAGTAGTCGTAGTCTTGCCCGCGTCAATATGCGCCATTATCCCGATATTTCGCGTAAAATCAAGTGAAACTTGTCTTGCCATAAAAAACTCTCTCCTTTCTCTCAAAATATAGTAAAATCCTCAAAAAATCTTCCCAAAATAAACTACCATCTGTAATGTGCAAAAGCCTTGTTAGCCTCCGCCATTTTGTGAGTATCCTCGCGCTTTTTAACAGCTCCGCCAGTCTCATTAACAGCGTCCATAATCTCGTTCGCAAGCCGTTCTCTCATAGTCCGTTCAGCACGAGCCCGAGAATAATTCGTCAACCAGCGTAATCCCAAGGTCTGCCTGCGTTCCGGCCGAACCTCCATAGGCACCTGATAAGTAGCACCGCCAACCCGCCGAGCCTTAACCTCCAAAACCGGCATAATGTTCTCCATAGCCTGTTCAAAAACCTCGAGCGGTTCGCGTCCAACCTTCTCTCTAATAATATCGAACGCGCCATAAACGATTTTCTGCGCCACGCCTCGTTTTCCGTCATACATAACGTTGTTGATAAGGCGAGTCACCAGCTTAGAATTATAAACCGGATCCGCCAAAACGTCGCGCCTAGTAATAGAACCTCTTCTTGGCACTTCTCTTCCCTCCTTCACAAAAATGATATCCTAGGTACTCGAAAGCGACAAAACTCCCGTTTGCCAATACAGAGGTGCCAAATCAAATCTAAAATCTATAATAAACACATCTGCATTGCAAGGTGCAATCTGCATCCGTAAAGGTATTTGTCAATTTCAAAAAACAGATTATTTCTTAGCTCCGCCTGCCTTAGGCCGCTTAGCTCCGTACTTAGACCGAGCCTGCATACGTTTAGCAACGCCCTGCGCATCCAAAGTTCCGCGAACAATGTGATATCGAACACCAGGTAAATCCTTAACACGTCCGCCACGAATAAGCACAACGCTGTGTTCTTGCAAGTTATGACCCTCACCCGGAATATACGAGCTAACCTCAATTCCGTTTGAAAGGCGCACCCTAGCGATCTTTCTAAGTGCCGAGTTAGGTTTTTTAGGCGTAGCAGTCTTAACAGCAGTACAAACGCCACGTTTTTGCGGAGAAGTCTGTTCAATAGGAAGCCGTTTTTTAGCATTCCATCCCCTCAAAAGAGCCGGCGCCTTGTACTTTTTCTCAGAAACCTTTCTGCCCTTTCTAACTAACTGGTTAAAGGTTGGCATATTACACCTCCTCAAAATCAAGATATATGTTAAAAGCTCGCAACAAAAGCACCGCAACAACAGTAATAGTCTGAGCTTTATAACCAAAAATAAACATAACAATCAGCAAAACCTCTTGCCACCGCAAAAATAGCCGCAGCATCAAAACTTGAAAACAAAAGCAAACCACCACATGGATGATTTGCGTATATAACCTTCCACAATGCAGTATTGTACCATACTTTCACAGACGCTGTCAACGATTTTCTCTCAAAAATTCACAAAAAATCCCACAAGCAAGAGCAAGCTCCCAATCCCCGCCAGTCAGGCACTCAGCCGCCAACCTGGCCAGATAAATTCACAGCACCAGCGTCATCCGAAGCACCCTCAGCCAAATCATCCGCGTCTGGAAGCCGATTAACAACAACGTCGCTGTATCGATGCATTCCCGTGCCAGCAGGAACCAGCTTTCCAATAATAACATTTTCCTTCAGCCCCACCAGAGGGTCAATTTTAGCCTTTATAGCCGCATCAGTCAGCACTCTAGTAGTTTCCTGAAAAGAAGCCGCCGCCAAGAACGACTCCGTAGCGAGCGAAGCCTTAGTAATTCCCAATAAAGTCGGAATACAAGTAGCCTCCAAAAGGCCCTCTTCGCCATCCTCAGTCCGCCGCCGAATCTCGTCATTAGCCGCAATAAAGTCGGACTTATCCACCATAGAGCCCGCAATCAAGTCGGTGTCGCCTGGGTCCTTAACCTGCACCTTGCGCATCATCTGACGCACAATGACCTCGATGTGCTTATCGTTAATGTCAACGCCCTGCATGCGGTAGACGCGCTGCACCTCCTGTATCAGGTAATTTTGCACAGCGTCCGTCCCACTTATCGCCAGAACGTCGTGCGGGTTAGCCGAGCCCTCAGTCAAACGCTCACCAGCCTCTATCTGCTGGCCTTCCTGAACCCTCACAATAGACCCAAACGGGATCAAATAAGAAACCTTCTCGCCGCTCTCGCTATTATAAACCACGATATGGCGGTTATTCTTGACTTCTTCAAAGCTAACCTCGCCCGAAATCTCACTTATAATCGCAAGATGCTTAGGCTTACGGCTCTCAAACAGCTCCTCAACGCGCGGCAAGCCCTGAGTAATATCCTCAGCACTAGCAACACCGCCAGTGTGAAAGGTTCTCATAGTCAGCTGCGTGCCCGGCTCACCAATAGACTGAGCCGCAATGATTCCCACAGCTTCGCCCACAGCAACAGGCATGCCGTTCGCAAGGTTCGAACCATAGCACTTCTTGCAAATTCCGTGCCGCGCCCTGCAACCAAGAATCGACCGAATATCAATTTTCTCGACTCCCGCGCCAATAATGACGTCCGCATCGTGGTCATCCATCAGCTTATCCTTAGAAACCAGCACCTCGCCGGTCACAGCGTCC
This sequence comes from uncultured Eubacteriales bacterium, assembly GCA_948527295.1. Taxonomy (GTDB): domain Bacteria; phylum Bacillota; class Clostridia; order Oscillospirales; family Acutalibacteraceae; genus CAG-557. The sequence continues at coordinate 125,517 of CAOSWK010000001.1, forward strand.
ACAAAATCCTCGCACAAATAGCGGCCAATCAAGCGCTCATGCAAGCTTTCAATAGACTCCTTGCCGTCCTTGATCTCAAAAACCGTCAGCCCCTCGGTAGTGCCGCAGTCGTCCTCGCGAATAATAACCTCCTGCGAAACGTCAACAAGCCGGCGAGTAAGATAACCAGAATCCGCAGTACGAAGCGCCGTATCAGCCAAACCCTTTCGTGCCCCGCGCGAAGATATAAAGTACTCCAAAACATTAAGCCCCTCGCGGTAATTCGCGCGAATCGGCACCTCAATAGTCTTACCCGAAGTGTTGGCAATAAGCCCGCGCATCCCGGCAAGCTGCCGAATCTGGCTCATCGAACCACGCGCGCCCGAGTCCGCCATCATATAAATCGGGTTATATCTGTCCAAATTCTCCTGCAAGGCCGCCGTAACGCCATTCGTAGCCTTATCCCAAATCTTAAGCACATGGCCTTCGCGCTCCTCGTCCGAAATGAGGCCGCGCTTGAACTGCTGAGAAACCTTCTCAATCTGAGCCTCAGCGTCAGCAATAATCTCTTTCTTCGCCGGCGGCACCACCGCGTCGCAAACGGCAACGGTAATGGCACCCCTGGTAGAATACTTGAAACCTTGGTCCTTAATAGAGTCCAAAACCCGCGCCGTTACTTGCGTTCCGTGAACTTTAATGCAACGATCAATAATTTTCTGAATTTGCTTCTTTCCGACCAAAAAGTCAATCTCAAGCTTCAAGTAATCATCGAGGTTCTCCCGCTCAACAAATCCCAAATCCTGCGGTATAGGCTGGTTAAAAATAATCTTACCAACCGTCGTCTCGATCATGCCTGTAACTTTCTCGCCCTGCACAATCACAGTCCGCCTAACCTTAATCTTCGCGTGCAGGCCAATATCCTTCGCGTCATAGGCCATCAAGGCTTCCTCAAAGTTCCTAAACACCTTGCCCTCGCCCTTTTCGCCCTCTTTGTCCAGCGTCAAGTAATAAGAGCCCAAAACCATGTCCTGCGTAGGCACCGTCACCGGCCGCCCGTCCGAAGGTTTCAGCAAATTGCCCGCCGCCAGCATCAAGAACCTAGCCTCAGCCTGAGCCTCTGCCGAAAGCGGCACGTGAACCGCCATCTGATCCCCGTCAAAGTCGGCATTATAAGCAGTGCAAACCAAAGGATGCAGCTTTAAAGCCCTTCCTTCAACCAAAACCGGCTCAAACGCCTGTATTCCTAGCCTGTGCAGCGTCGGAGCTCGGTTCAAAAGCACCGGATGCCCCTTTATGACTATCTCCAAAGCGTCCCAAACCTCTGGCTTAGCCCGGTCTACAGCCTTTCTCGCCGACTTAATGTTATTCGAAGCCCCAGTCTCCACCAGCCGCTTCATAACAAACGGCTTAAACAGCTCCAAAGCCATCTCCTTGGGCAGCCCGCACTGATACATCTTCAACTCCGGCCCCACGACAATAACCGACCGACCCGAATAATCCACGCGTTTGCCCAAAAGATTCTGCCTAAACCGCCCCTGTTTGCCCTTCAGCATATCCGAAAGCGACTTAAGCGGCCGATTATTCGCACCAGTAACAGGCCGTCCGCGGCGACCATTGTCAATAAGCGCATCAACGGCCTCCTGCAGCATGCGCTTCTCGTTGCGAATAATTATATCCGGCGCGCCCAGCTCCAGCAAGCGCTTCAACCGATTATTTCTATTAATAACGCGTCGATAAAGATCATTCAAGTCCGAAGTCGCGAATCTGCCGCCATCCAGCTGAACCATAGGCCGCAAATCCGGCGGAATAACAGGAATCACGTCCAAAATCATCCACTCCGGGCGATTCCCCGATAGACGGAAAGACTCCACCACCTCGAGCCGCTTCAAAATCCGCACTCTCTTTTGCCCCACAGCAGACTCCAACTCGTCCTTAAGCTCCTTAGAAAGCGCCTCCAAGTCAATCTCGGCCAAAAGCTTCTTGACGGCCTCCGCCCCCATCAAAGCCTCAAAATCATCCTCGTACTTTTCCTTCAAATCGCGGTACTCACGCTCTGTGAGGAACTGATACTTAACCAATTCACGCGCCTTTCCAGGGTCAGTAACAATATAAAGCGCGAAATATAGCACCTTTTCAAGCATTCGGGGAGAAATATCCAAAATGAGTCCCATTCTAGAGGGAATTCCCTTAAAATACCAAATATGCGAAACCGGAGCCGCAAGCTCAATGTGACCCATCCGCTCGCGCCGAACCTTAGACCGCGTAACTTCAACGCCGCAACGGTCGCAAACCTTGCCTTTGTACCGAATCCGCTTGTACTTGCCGCAATGGCACTCCCAGTCCTTCTGCGGACCAAAAATTCGCTCGCAAAAAAGCCCGTCGCGCTCCGGCTTCAAAGTCCTGTAGTTAATCGTCTCCGGCTTCTTCACTTCCCCGCGCGACCACTCCCGGATCTGATCGGGCGACGCAAGTCTGATCTTAATCGATTCAAAAACATTAAATTTCATTATTAGCTGCAACCCCCTAAAAATCTTGATCTGCCGCCGGTATATCCGCATCGTCAAAAACTTCGTTCAGCTCATCCTCAAAGTCGTCATCGTCGTCAGAATCGTCAACAACACTGGACTCATCGAACATGTTGTTCCCCTCGGGGTCGTCCTCCAAGCTGAACCCGTCCAAAGAAGTAACCACTTCCTCCTCATGAAAGTCGCCGCCAGCCGGGGCCAAGCCCATATTATCGTCATCGTCAAACGTCTGCTTTAAGTCGATCTCCTCCTCATCCTTGTTCAAGACCTTCACATCGAGCCCCAACGACTGCAGCTCCTTAATCAAAACCTTAAACGACTCCGGAATACCGGGCTTCGGAATATTCTGCCCCTTAACAATCGCCTCATAAGTCTTGACTCTGCCAACAACGTCGTCCGACTTAACCGTCAAAATCTCCTGTAAAGTGTACGCCGCACCGTAAGCCTCCAAGGCCCAAACTTCCATCTCACCAAAGCGCTGGCCGCCAAACTGCGCCTTACCGCCCAAAGGTTGCTGAGTAACAAGCGAATAAGGCCCGGTAGACCGCGCATGAATCTTGTCATCAACCAAGTGGTGCAGCTTCAAATAATACATATATCCCACCGTAACGGGGTTGTCAAAGTACTCGCCCGTGCGGCCGTCCTTCAGCCAAGTCTTGCCGTCCTCACTAAGCCCAGCCTGCCTAAAGCATTCAAAAATGTCCTCTTCGTGGGCGCCGTCAAAAACGGGCGTCATGATCTTCCAGCCTAAAGCCTTCGCCGCGTAGCCAAGATGAACTTCCAAAACCTGACCAATATTCATACGAGAAGGCACGCCAAGCGGATTCAAAACGATATCAAGCGGCGTTCCGTCCGGCAAAAACGGCATATCCTCAACCGGCAAAATCCGCGAAACAACGCCCTTGTTTCCGTGCCGGCCGGCCATCTTGTCACCAACCGAAATCTTGCGCTTTTGCGCAATGTAGCAGCGCACAACCTTATTCACGCCCGGCTGCAGCTCGTCGCAATTCGCGCGCGTAAACACCTTCACATCAACAACAATGCCGTATTCACCGTGCGGCACACGCAAAGAAGTATCGCGAACCTCCCTAGCCTTCTCTCCAAAAATGGCGCGAAGTAGGCGTTCTTCAGCCGTAAGTTCAGTCTCACCCTTAGGCGTAACCTTACCGACCAAAACGTCGCCCGCCTGAACTTCTGTTCCAACGCGGATTATGCCCATCTCGTCAAGGTCCTTCAAAGCATCTTCGCCAACATTCGGGATATCTCTAGTAATCTCCTCCGGCCCAAGCTTAGTGTCGCGGGCTTCCGTCTCGTACTCCTCAATATGAATCGAGGTATAAACGTCATCACGGACGATCTTCTCGCTGATAAGCACGGCGTCTTCGTAGTTATAGCCCTCCCAAGTCATGAAACCAATGAGCACATTCTTGCCCAAGCTAACTTCACCATTGTTAATCGCCGGCCCGTCGGCCAAAACCTCGCCTTTCTCAACGCGCTGCCCCTGACTCACCACAGGCACCTGATTAACGCAAGTTCCCTGATTCGACCGCATAAACTTGGTAACCTTAAAGGTCTCTACCTCGCCAGAATCGTAATTAACAGTAATCTCATTTGCGCAAACGCTCTCCACAACGCCGTCGTCCTTCGAAAGCACGCAAACGCCCGAATCCACGCCAGCCTTGTACTCCATGCCCGTGCCAACAATCGGCGCCTCCGTCTTAAGCAAAGGCACAGCCTGCCGCTGCATGTTCGAGCCCATCAAAGCGCGGTTTGCGTCGTCGTTCTCCAAAAAAGGGATCATCGCAGTAGCCACAGACATGACCATCCGCGGACAAATGTCCATATAGTCGGCTCGATCGCTCTCCACTTCCACAAAACTGTCGCGATACCGGCCGTTAACCTTAGCATTCACAAAATGGCCCTCTTCGTCAAGCGGTTCATTAGCCTGCGCCACGATGAATTCGTCCTCCACATCGGCCGTCATGTAGACAACCTCCGAAGTCACCACGCCCCGCGCCTTATCGACCTTCCTAAAAGGGGCCTCAACAAAGCCGTACTCGTTGATCCTCGCAAACGTCGCCAAGTAAGAAATCAAGCCAATATTAGGACCTTCAGGCGTCTCAATCGGACACATGCGGCCATAATGGCTATAGTGAACGTCACGAACCTCAAAACCGGCTCTATCTCTAGAAAGTCCGCCAGGGCCCAAGGCAGAAAGCCGCCTCTTGTGGGTCAGCTCGGCCAAAGGGTTCGTCTGATCCATAAACTGAGACAACTGCGACAGCCCAAAAAACTCCTTAATAGCCGCAACAACCGGCCGAATGTTTATCAAAGATTGCGGAGTCAACATCTCCAAATCCTGCGCCTGAAGCGTCATTCTCTCACGAATAACCCTCTCCAACCGCGACAATCCGATCCTAAACTGATTCTGCAACAGCTCGCCAACCGATCTAACGCGCCGATTCCCCAAATGATCAATATCATCCGTCACGCCAACGCCGCAGGCAAGGCAATTCATATAATTAATCGACGCAAAAATGTCGTCAATAGTGATATAATTCGGAACAAGCTCTCCCAAACGCGCAACAATAGCCTCTTTGAGCTCGTCATCAGAGCCCGAAGCCTCCAAAATCTCCATCAAAACGCTAAACCGAACCTTCTCCTTCACGCCGCATTCGGCCTTCGCGTCAAAGTCAACATAGCAATTTATGTCCACCATGCCATTAGAGATCACCTTAACCTCGCGGTCCTCGTCCTGAACATAAGCAACCGCGACGCCGGCATTCTCGATCTCGCCAGCCTTTTCAAAAGAAATCGTCTCGCCAGCATCGGCCATAATCTCGCCAGTACGGGGATTAACAATAGGTTGAGATACCACCCGGCCCGTCAGCCTGCCAGAGATCCCCAACTTCTTATTGTACTTATACCGCCCCACCCGCGACAAATCGTATCTTCTCTCGTCAAAAAACAAAGCGTCCAAATGTGCCTTAGCGCTGTCCAAAGTCGGCGGCTCCGTGGGCCTCAGCTTGCGATACAGCTCCAAAAGGGCCTCTTCCGAATTATTACAAGGATCCTTCTCAATAGTAGCCAAAATGCGCTCATCGCGGCCGAAATAATCGATAATCTCGTCGGTTGTCCCAAGCCCAAGCGCGCGAATAAATACCGTAATCGGGATCTTCCGATTCTTATCGATGCGAACGTAAAAAACATCGTTAACATCGTTCTCATACTCAAGCCAGGCGCCGCGGTTCGGGATAACCGTCGAACTAAACAGCTCTTTGCCCGTCTTGTCGTGCTCCATCTTAAAATAAACGCCAGGAGACCGAATAAGCTGCGAAACAACAACACGTTCCGCACCGTTAATGATGAACGTGCCGCTGTCGGTCATAAGAGGGAAGTCGCCCATAAAGACCTCCGACTCCTTAATTTCGCCATTTTCCTTATTCAAAAGCCGCACCTTCACCCGTAGGGCGGCAGAGTAGGTAGCATCTCGCTCTTTGCATTCTGCAACACTGTAGTTCGGACGGTCCATGTCCAAATGATAGTCGAGAAAATCTAAAACCAAGTTGCCCGTATAATCGGTAATGCCCGAAATATCCTTAAAAATGTCCTTCAGACCCTCGTCAAGAAACCACCGATACGATTTCTTCTGGACCTCAATAAGGTTTGGCATCTCTAAAACCTCGTCAATTCTAGAAAAACTCATCCTTACATTTTTGCCCATCCGCACAGGTTTGACATTCAGCATAGGTTTACCCACTCCAATTCATCCTTTTGTCAATATTCAATAATACAATCGGGCCGCAGATCCGCACAGCACCGCGCAAAAACGCCCAATCATAATAATTAACACAAAATTTAAAACAAAACCCTTGATTTTTTGTCGAAATGGTGCTATAATTAATCTATTTAAGCTTCAAAAATCCATTTTTAATGCAGTATATCATTTTATTACAAACGCCCTAAAAAGTCAAGCATTTTTAGCATTTTTATTTTAATCATTTTTGCAGGGCGGGTTGAGTATCTTGTAAACAGCGGTCTGTCAGCATTTTTGCTCTGAGGTGATTTTTGTGAAAATTTTAGTCGAAACTTCTGCGCGGCATATTCACTTGTCTCGCAGCGACTTTGAAGTCTTGTTTGGCCGCGGCGCAGGGCTTATGGTCCAAAAGGAACTCTCCCAGCCCGGCGAATTCGTAAGCACCGCGCGGCTAGAGGTCGTCGGCCCCAAAAATAAATTCGCCAAAGTGGCGGTGCTTGGGCCACTAAGAGCACAAACTCAGGTGGAGGTCTCGCTAACCGACTCGATAAATCTGGGTCTGAGCGTTCCCGTCCGAGATTCCGGCAACTTAGAAGGGACTCCCGGCTGCGTGTTGGTTGGGCCAAACGGAAAGCTCGAAATCCCCCACGGAGTCATAATTGCCAAACGGCATATTCATATGGACCCAGACTCTGCTAAGGTTCATAACCTCTCCGATGGTCAAACCGTACGGGTGGCGGTGCAAACAGCGCATCGTTCGTTGACGTTTGAGAATGTGATAGTCCGCGTAAGCAAGAACTTCGCCCCGGCCATGCATATAGACACCGACGAAACCAATGCTGCCGGCATCATAGCAGGACCCACGTATGGCGAAGTCCTCATTTAATCGATATTTTTCATGCGCAAAACAAAAACCACACAAGATTCTGTGTGGTTTTTAATTATTTTAGAAGGAAGAACTTAAGCGTTCTTTTTCTTTTTCATGAGTTCCATGTACAAGCCAGCAACTACCAGCAATCCCGAAGCAGCTAGGCATACCATTCCGGCAGCGTCGCCAGTCTTTGCAGATTTGCCGCTCTTGCTTGTTGTAGATTTCTTTTCTTCTTTCTTTTCAGCAGGTGCTGCACCGTTTGGCAGAACATATGGGCCTACTGCTGTTTTTGTCCAAACTGCAACGTACTCTTTGTCGTTAACTTTTTCTGCTTTTGCTCCAAAGTCACCCGTTACACCAGCATCTTTTAGGAGTTGTACGTATTCATCATAAGCACTTCCTTCTGGAAGTTGGTACAGCACGCGGATGCCGCCCTCTTTTATGTCGTCAGCTTTTACAGCTTTGCCATCTGCAGTAAGAGTAAACAGGTAAACCTTACCGTTTGCGCTCATTTTAGCAGCGAGGTTCTTACGGATTGCGCTGTCTGCTGGAGCTTCTGTAGCTGTTAGCACTAACTTCTTGTCCTTAAATTTGTTCAAAGCATCTTGCACTATAACCTTATAACCATCGATGTCTACGGCAATTTGGTTCAAGGCTTCATATGCAGAGATCCAAGTCTTGCCGTCTGGCATGAGGTATGCTGCAGCCCCATCTAATCTAGTTCTGTTTTCCCAGCCCCACAGACCGCACTTACATTTTCTTCCTTTACCGCCTAGTTTGTTAGCGTCAGCCTGTGCGGTTTGCTCGTTACCTTGGTCAAAAACGTGTTTTTGTACAATTGCTTGGTTGCAATCTGGGCAATTTAGCGTGTGTGTTTTTGCATTTATGTCTGTGTAAGTTGCATCCTTATTGTCGTGTTTGCAAAACTTCATTGTAATGGTTACTTTCGTTGCTGCACTTGCATTATCTTTAGCATCTTTAGCTGCTACATTAGCTACATTACCTGTAGCACTCGAACCATTGACTAAAAAGTCATATGTATCACCCGGGTCAGCTTTTTCTGTAGCAGTCATTGTACCTAAAAATGTATTTTGTCCAGCAATAAAGTCCATAGACTCTGACGTAGTAGTTGGAACTTTACGATATGCATAACCTATCGTGTGGTTAGTATTGTTAACTACAACACCACCATCAAAGTCTGTTTGATATACACGAGTAAATGCCGTCTTAGTTAAGTCATTACAATCTATTTTGTCACTGCCGGCAAACTCTACATTAAATGCTAGCTCTGTTATCTTAACAGTTTTGCCTTTGTCTTCTTCTTTGGTTGGCACAAAGTTAATGTAAACATCAAAATAGCATTTGTCACCAGCGGCTCTACCGTCATTGTGAAAGTTTGTCAGCGTAATTGTTGCAGTTGTTTCCGATGCAAGAACATCCTCAGCAAAAGCGGTGTTTACACCAATTGCAGCAACTGCAACCATCAAACCTAGCATTGCGCTAGCTACCCTTTTAAAAATTTTTCCTTTCATTAATAAATCAGTCCTTTCTTAATCAATAAAATTAATTTCTGAAAATAAAATTTTTTGCACATAAAATTCCCCAAAGATAATTTTTATTTTCTCCGAGAAAGAGTAACATGCAATTTTATTGGCTAAATTGCGCCTCCCCCTTTTTTATTTCAGCTTTATTTTTTTGCTGCATAGCACCTTTTGAGTTTAAACTTGTTCAGTTTAAATATAAACGCCCTCCCTTCAGCTTAAAAAAACATAACTGTTTTGCCAATGTGTTAATTATAACACAAAATTCGACAAAATCAACCTATTTTTTGTTAGAAGTTTCAGAAACATTTTTATTAATTATGTCAAAATTATGATATTTTTCGCTCAAAATTTGCCTACTATTTTTGGTAATAATAAACGGCCGATCGTTAGCCTTTTTTTACCCGCGCCGAAACAAGTCGTACCACGTCGGCGATTGTCCTTATTTTGGAGATTTCTCCCAGTGAAATTTCAATATCAAAACGTTCCTCAATAATATCCATAAGCTCCAAAACGCTCAAAGAGTCCAGCTGTGCTAGCTTAGTGATGTCTTCATCCGCCGAAACAGCCATCATGTCGGCCTCCACAATCTTGCCAAGTTCCTCCCGAACTGTCCTCTCAATGTTTTCCATAGCAATCCCTCCACGTAAAATTTTCGTAATATCCGCAAAAACATATAGCAAAAGCCCGTCGATGCTAGGGCTTGTCCAAAAATTTATATATATAATAGGTTTATAAACCTTGCCGAAGGTCCATAATCGCCTCAAATTCGTACTTTTTGCTCTTATAATAGTGCTTAAAGCAGACCGAAAAGAGCTTTCTGGCGTTTAAATTATCCAACGCGACCGCATAAAGCACCATTTTATCGGAATACTTCGCCACATGCTTTTTTATGCATTCTCCCAAAAGCGCAAAGCCTAGGGCCTTTTTTCGGTAGTCTTCCCGAATAAACAGCGACCGATACAGGATTGCGCTCTCTTTAACGCGAAAAGCCGTCACCCAACCGACGATCTCGCTGTCGTCAAAAATCGCAAACTGAGTGCATTCGTCGTCCAAGTTGAACTCATTTGCAAACGGAGACAGCACATCCGGATAATCTATGCCATCCTTATTTTTGACCTTCTCGAGTAGATCTGGATTCACAAGGTTTTTCGGCAAAAAAGATATTTTCGGTGGCAGGTCAAAACTGTCATGCAGCGCCGATTTTATGATTTTATTTTTCTCTACCAAAACTTTCGGCTCAAACAAATAGACCTCTGTTAGCAGTCTGGCTGGCGAAAATCCTCTCTTTTGCAAGAACTTGTCCATCAGATCAACGTTTTCCTGCGAAGTAACCGCGTTAACCCGGATGGTATCTACGTTCAGTTGTTTCAACCTAAGCTTGAGCGCGTCCAGCAAGGCCGTTCCGGCGCCTTTTTCTCTAAAAAAAGACGCAACAAAAAAGCTCGTCACGTTCGCCTGAGTTCGCTCGCCCGCATCGGACTTCTCCAGCCTTGCATATATCGCCCCGCACGGAATATTCCCACATTTGGCGCCATAGGCAACAAAATCTTCGCCGCCATTATTGATTCTGTCCACTAAAAATGGCCTGTAAACGTCGTCATTCTGCGGGGTCCATTCTTCCACCGTAATAATCGCAATCACCTCTTTCTCAAAAATGTGTGTTATATTTAAATTGTTGTTGCTTTTTAAGTTAAATATATTAGTATTATACAATAAATTTAAATTCTGCGCAACAATTTTAAAGCTCTGTAAAATTCACAAAAAATGCTTGCTTTTTTCTACATCCGGTATTATAATTTCTTTAATATCATTTTAAGGAGAGATTTTTTTGAATTTGAAAAAGAAAAACTTTTTGCGCAATTTATCAACCACGGCACTGGCTATGTGCTGCCTTTCATCTGCAGTAGCTTTTCCAAGTTATGCATCATTAAATAAAGGCCCTAAGCTTACGCTTACTAAGCCTGCCAGCACGTCTACTGCCCTTCCTGTTATTGATAAAGACGGACAATTTGTTTTTAAAAAAGATAGCTGTTGCACACTAACCTATGAAGCAGATAGTATCTGGGGCTCGTCTATAGCCGTTACGGGATCTACAGAAAACAACAACCAAATCGTAGTTGTTCCTGAAGATGTTGAAGTTATTAATGGAAACAAAATGAAAGTTAAAAAAATTAATCCTGACGCAAAATTTCTTAACACTAAAACTTTAGTTTTTCCTAATGCGGCCGAATTCGACGAGGCTAAAATTAGAGAAAACAATCCTGGGATTTCTTTACTTTTACCTTACAACAATAATAACGCTTAAAATATTGCATTAAGTTAACAACGGCTAAGCTCCGATGAAAAGTATTCATCGGGGCTTTTTTCGCCAATAAACTTAGCTTCTGTAAAATCCATAAAAAATTCTTGCTTTTTTCTACAGTTTGTACTACAATTTCTTTAATATCATTTTTAAGGAGAGATTTTTTTGAAAAACAAAAACTTTTTTCGCAATTTATCAACCACGGCACTGGCTATATGTAGCCTTTCATCTGCAGTAGCTTTTTCAAGTTATGCATGTTTATTAAGCGAGGACAAAAATTTCAGTGGATACTCGTGGCTGTTCGAAGAGGAAGACAACAACACCTCATCGGAAGACGGTCTTTCGTGTAAGTATATTTATTTTGCCGATTTGCCCGTTTATAACAAATTTTCGGACAAATATAACCCGGTAGAAAAATGGTTTATCAATGAAGTGCAGCTTGAGCCAAACGATCCCTCTGGTTCATCTTTTTCCGTTAAATCGTGTTCAGAAAACGATGGTGGAACCGTAATTATTCCGAAAAATATAGGTGAATATGAAATCTCAGAGATTGCCCCTGACGCTAAGTTTCCTTCTAACACTAAGGTCTTATGTGTTCGTGAAGGTGTTAATTTCGATGAAGATCAAATTAAGAAAAAGAACACTCAGATTTCCATTGTTGTTAATAATTACGATCCAGTAACTTACGATCCAGCGCAAGGTTTATATTAAGTTAACGCTGCTAAGCTCCGATGAAAATGTTCATCGGGGCTTTTATTTTTTGCCAATAATTATGGCCCTAATAAAAACTTCAAAAAGGCTATAATTTCTTAATTTGCTTAAACTTATAATTTCAAAAATAGAAAAATGTTGTCTTCCATAAATATTGGTGCTATAATTTATAAAAAGGAGGAATGCTTTTGTAAAAATCGCGCAAAAATTGGTGTTTAAAAGGTTAAAATTAAAAAATTGTTAGGAGATAAATTTATGAAAAAAAGTATGTCAAATTTAAATGTAAAAAAGAAAACTTCGGTTAAGGCCATTTTGTTCGTGTGTGCAATTTTGTACCCCCTGTTAATGCTTACTAACAGCGCCAGCGCTATGTTTTCGGGCTCTAAAGGTCCCGTCAGCCCGGCAATGTATGATGCACCGTTTCCAAAAGACGACGAGCAAATGAAGGGATTTGCAGAATATGAATATTCTAAAAACTCAGCGCAGCATGAATTCTTTGAGACTTTGGATCCTGACTACAAAAATGACGAGATATCCGCAAAGATTGAATGTGCAAAAAAACATTTTGAGATATTGAATATGGAGTATCAATATTTAGCCTACCCTAAAGAATATGGGCGCAGTGCAAATTCTGATTGGGAGTTAGACTACTTTAAAAAATATGGGCACAGTGTAAATTCTGATCGGAAGGCTGCACAGCAAAAATACAACGATGAACTTAAAAAATTACAAGAGAGAGCTAGGAATCATAAAGAATATCGTGATGACGATTGCGATAAAGAACTCAATTTGAACCGTGTACAGGTTGAATATCCAGTAAAGAAATAGACCTACCGGTTAATATAATTATTATTTTTTAGTGAGTTGAAATTTTTAAATTTCGTTAGGAGATAAATTTATGAAAAAAAGTACGCCAAGTTTAAATGCAAAAAAGAAAATTTTGGCTAAGGCCATTTTATTCGGGCTTTCAATCTTAACCTCAGCTGCAATTTGTTGTGATAATCGCGCTTTCGCGTCTTTTAATCGTAACAATAATGGCAATAAGAGAATTCATTTTGCTACAAAAAATACAATCGCCGATGAGGACATCCCAGATATTGAAGACTTCGGATACTATCCAAATGCTCAAACTGAGCTCAACCAATTATATTCTGAACATTACCAAAATGTTTATAATATACACGATGAATCACACAAGAATTTAGGGAACTATATTCCTCCATCTAAAAGAGATGAGGCCGAAACTGTTATCAACAATTTCGGCAATAGTTTGCGAGAAGAAGAGCAGAGGTATATTGGCGAAATTAATCGCTTTAACGAGAAGGTTAATGGGTTCAATAAAGAAGTAAGGCTGCAAACAAGTATGCATGATGACGAAGATTACCCATCATACGATAAAGATTTTGCATCTCTGCTTTATAAGAATTTGGAAAATAAATCCCAGCTAGACCGAGATTTACAGTTGGGGTTATACAATAACAACGAGGAATATAATCAGTCCGTAGAAGCAATAAATAATGGTAAAAAGCTTTCTCCAAAGAAAAAAGAAGAACGCTTAGAAAACGCGCGTAAAAAGCTTGAAGAAGATAACACCAAAGCACAAAATGAATATGATTTAAAAATTGCTAAAGAAAATCAATATTTTAAAGAAAATATTAATGAATTAAATGAGCAGGCTTCTAAATATGTTGATTGGGATTATGAGGGTATCGCAAAAGACCCTTACTGGGACACATTTTGGGATTAAATAAATTTAAATTTTTTTAGGAGATATTTTTATGAAAAAAAGTACGTCAAGTTTAAATGTGAAAAAGAAAATTTCGGTTAAGGCCCTTTTGTTTGGGTGTACAATTTTGTGCCCTGCATTAATGTTTAATAACGGCGCCAGCGCTATGTATGAAAAACATGATCCTGCAGATCCTTTTATTAGCGCCGTAGCATTCTCTGTTAGACATATAACAGAATCCACTCCTCCTTTGCATGAATTTGGAGACATGCCCGATTCAGTTCTTAATGAAAAGCTTAAAAAATTAAGAAACGATGAATTCGATAATTCCTATAATACTTTCAATAACTTTTATGAAGGGGTACGTTCTGCAAGGGCAAAACGAGAAGATGACCTTGCAACAAATGAGGCACGCTACCGTCGAGGAGGCATTCCTTATCCAACTGCAAAACAAAAATCAGAGCAAATTTATGAAGATTATAATACACAGGAATACAATATAAAAAAAGATTTTATAGACGGCCTGCGTAACACAATTGTGGAATATAACAAAGGAGTTTCTAATTTATTGGAAGAAGCTAATAATTATAACGATTATAATTATGATGGCGTGTACGGTAGTCTTTGTGAATATTTTGATGAAAATTGTTAGGAGATAACTTTATGAAAAAAAGTATGTCAAGTTTAAATGTGAAAAAGAAAATTTTGGTTAAGTCAATTTTGTTTGGCTGTGCAATTTTGTGCCCTACGTTAATATCCGTCCACAGCGCTAGTGCTATGCTTAAAACCTATACAGATCCCAGTTTATCTGATTTAGAGTTCATAAAAAAAATTGAAGATTTAAAAAATAAAGAAAAAGCAGAACAAGAAAAACAGAAAAAATACAAGCAGGAATACAAAGAAGAACGTGAAAGCATAGAATCTACTTTTATAGATTCTAATCTCTTGACAAATGTTACACCCATATACAGCCTTTCACCTGACATTGACGGCTATCATATTGGCAACTATCCAAAAGAAAAATTCATTGAAGAGGCTCAAAATATATGCCAAGAAACCAACAAAAAAATTGGCGATTTGTTAGATCAAGGTTTAGATCAAAACGGTGAGGAGTTTCAAAACAAAAAGAGAGAATTGGAATTGGATTGTCAAATAAAAGCAAATCTTCTTCAAAAACGCATTGATCAATACAACCAACAAGAGGCTTGGTACCAAAAGTGCCTTTTGATATAATTATTTAGTGAGTTGAAATTTTTAAATTTTGTTAGGAGATAATTTTATGAAAAAAAGTATGTCAAGTTTAAATTTGAAAAAAATTTTGGCTAAGACCATTTTGTTTGGGTGTGTGCTTTCATTTTTGTGTCCATTAATCGGCAATACCGTAAGTGCTAGTTTGCCAAAGGACCCAGATAAAATAAGATCTATTGCAGAAAATTTATATTCGTTACCTCAAAATCAAGAGCAAAATAAACAATGTGAAACACTCGATCCTACTTACAAGGAGTCCTGTATAAAATTAAATGCTGAATTTTTAAGCGAAAAATTTGCGTCCGGTAACAAGTGGAACTCCGCCTCCGAAAATGAAAAAGATCTAATAAGCCAAGAATTTCTCAGTGGCTCTAGTAAATCAACCAAAAAACTTGTATCCGACATTAAACGTTTGCAAGCACGAGCTATGGAAAAGTATTATTATGATGACTGCGATAAAGAAAATAATTTTAACAACATAGAAGTTGAATATCCAGTAAAGAAATCGACCCGCCTTTTGATATAATTATTATTTTTTAGTGAGTTGAAATTTTTAAATTTTGTTAGGAGATAATTTTATGAAAAAAAGTACACCAAGTTTAAATGCAAAAAAGAAAATTTTGGTTAAGGCCCTTTTGTTTGTCTGTGCAATTTTGTGCCCCACTTTAATGTTTACTAACGTCGCCAGCGCTATGTTTTCAGGCTCTGAAAAATAAACAGATTGTTATGATATTGATTATAATAATTCCAGCCAATCTGATGGTAAAAAGGATATTGAAAATGATGACGATAATCCTGGCAAAATCCCTTTACTGCCGAGAGAGGGTGCGCCAGATCACAATCAATATGTTGAGCACAAAGTAGAAGCCTGGAAAGGGCATAATAAGGACAACTTGGTTGTCCTACCAGTTAATGAATTTGATGAGTATATTTCTTACGTCGAAGAGAAACTTAATGTATTTGACACTGAACGTACTCAAAAATATCGTCAAGCTATTAAGCGTTGGATAGACGAAACAAACGACGCACCTGCCAAATATCGAAATTCCATTGCAGCTCTTGAGCTTATGAAAAAGCGTGGGTTAGGCGAAGAATTTGACGATGATTTCACCGATTTGTCACAATATCTTTCTGAAGAATTTAAATGTGAACACGTGCTAACAAATCGTGATGTTTCTTTAAAGAAAGCTGATCAAGAATATAATGATAAAGTTAATAAATTGCTTAATGAATTAAAAGTTTATTCTTATGATGATTGCGATAAAGAACTCAAATTGGGCCACATAAAGGTTGAATACCCTGTAAACAATGATAATAACTCCGAAGTTGATAGTGATAGAGCTTACTATGATGATGACTGTGACCGAGAACTCAATTTTGGGCTCATAGAAGTTGAATATTTGTAGTATTGATAACATTATTGCTGAAAAATCAACCTGCCGTTTGATATAATTATTATTTTTTAGTGAGTTGAAATTTTTAAATTTTGTTAGGAGATAATTTTATGAAAAAAAGTACACCAAGTTTAAATGCAAAAAAGAAAATTTTGGTTAAGGCCCTTTTGTTTGGCTGTGCAATTTTGTGCCCCGCTTTAATGTTTAATAACGTCGCCAGCGCTATGTTTTCGGGCTCTGAAGATTTTGATCCCCTCGATTCTTTCTATGAAAAAAACTATAGCACTGAAGATGTTGAATTTTCGGCCTACACTGATAATGAAAATTCTAATTTTGGTGTTTACAATAACAGCATAGAAGAAGTTTTTGGAGAAGAATCAATTGATATTGCCAATGTACAAAAAAATGTTTCAAACATTTTATCTTGTAAAGATGACTTAAATGGAATTAATTTTTTTGGTCAAAATAGTCTTGCTAAAGGTTCCAAAGAACAATTAGAAAAATTAAACCAAAAAATTCCTACAATAGTTGCCTGTAAAGATGCCATGAATAAAGTCCACGAAGATATTCAAATTGTCGTAGATGAAAAAAAGCGTGAATATGAAAAATTAACGAATTCCTACGGCGATATAGATTCTAATTATAAAAAATGTCTTTCTGAATTGGCATCTAATTTTAATGACAACACTAATTATAGCCTTAACTCTATTAAAAAAAGTCTTTCAGAAGCCAATAATTTATATGAGGATTCACAAACCGAAAAAGACCCTCGCTATCTTTATCCTTGCCTTGGAAACATAATTAACGCCGCTAATGAGGCCAACTCCATCTGCAAAGAAACAATTGATTATCAGGGCAAAATAGATACCTTAACCACCTCTATTGAGCAAATTGAAAACCAAAAAAATCGATATCAAGGTGATTACCCAACATATCAAGAAGAATGTAAAAATATTCTTCTTTCAGAAGGTATAGACCGTCAAAAAAAGCTTAACGCTTTAGACACCCGTGCATATGAATATGACTTCCATAACTATGATCTTATATCAAAAGACCCTTACTGGGACACATTTTGGGATTAAATAAAAACTGTTAGGAGATAAATCTTATGAAAAAAACTATTTTTAATTCAAAAAATCTTTTACTTAACGCTATTTTATTGAGCTTTCTCTTTTTGTTTGCAGCTTTGCTTGGCGCAACATTTTTCAGTTACACTGTAGATGCTAGTACATCAGATGATGAAACATTTGATAATTTAAACCATTCATCTAATAGAAATAATTTTAAAAATTACAGGCTTCCTGGGCAAAACGATCCTGCATTTCCTAGTGAAAATCTTGAGTCTTTAAATCAACCACCTATGTTTGAGCATGAATCAGATGATGACCCTGGAGTATTCACTGTACCTTCACGTAACTATAAATTTGGTGTTCCCTTTGATGATGTAAATCCTCGAACTGCAAATTTTCTTTTACCTTATGATGGCATCAGTTTTTCACTGCCCTCTTCAAATCGTGGCACAAGCCAAACTTCTCCTGAAGACGCTAATTCAATAAATCAGGGCACCGACCAAAGCTCCTCCGAAAAAATCAGTTTATACGAAAAAGCTACATATCCTCTTAATAAACAGTCCTTAGGATCATCCGCCTTGGATCATTACGCTAATAAATACTTAGATGAAGTTGTTGCTGATGCGCAATTGTATCATAGCCAAGACTATAATAATGGGTCTGGTGATAAGATCTGTCCTAATTGTGAAAATCTAGAAGGAATCCACTGCGTGAATATTGCATCTCTTAATCCAAAATGGTCAAGGATGTTGCATAATGAATGCAGCCAAACTCAGCAAGATTATTACATTGCCACTTATTTATCTGATTTTGAAGACGAAAATAACTCGGCTTCTAAAAAATTGGAAGAAATCTTACTACAAGATTATAATGAGTATTATCCAATATCTGACTTCTTTGGTGAGCAGAATAAGGTCAAGCGGAACGAAGAACGCAAAGACTGCTTATTCAAGGGAAAAATTAACGAACTAAAAAATGCAGCCTATGAAATCCATGAAGTTCAAGATGATGGTAATGTAGAAACTGTCAACATTAGTCCTGCTGAATATTGGGAACATCAAAATGAAGGTGCTAAAAAATATCTTGAATTTGTTACGGCCAATACACTCGCAGAAGAACAATTTGCTTTTAATAAACTATATTCAAAACGTAAGATGACGGAAAAAGCTTGGGATAATTTTACCGGTCTTTATGAATAAAACTTTAAATAAGATATATTGTAAGGCATTAAGCGTTTTTTAATTGATAAAACAGTGATTTGAAGCTAAAAGTAACAAGTCCAAAGACGCATAAAATCTTATAAAAACAAAATAAAAAGGGCGGTAGTTTTTATGCTACCGCCTTTAATATTTCCTGGTGTAAATTTTTACTACCTTGGATAGGCAAAACAAAAAACATTCAAAAAATCAATTTTTTCATAATATTGCTAAAACTGTTCCTCAACTAAGCCTGTGAATCGCCTATAACAGTTACCTTAATTATAAAACTTCATATCCGATTTGGTATGGTCAAAATAACTGCTTTAAGCCTCGAGATTAACGGTGTATATAAACAGCCTAAAAAATAAAAGCTCCGAACACAAACTGCGCTCGGATACTACCTCAATGGTCTTGGTAGTTATAAAGGACCCGCAAACTTAAAACGCGGGCGATAAAATAAAAAATTCATAATCAGCTTCGATCGCGAATTGGTCTGCGCGACCACGCGTTGGTCGAGGTGACAGGGCTCGAACCTGCGGCATCTTGGTCCCAAACCAAGCACTCTACCAAACTGAGCTACACCTCGTTATTTTTTATTGCGACTCTGCACAACCGCCACCACACGTTAAAACGTAATACTTTAAATCCAAAGCTAAACAAACTACGCTTGAAAGTTAAAAGAATCACTATTGAACAAAAATACAAAAACTCTCAAAGCATGAACCTCTAGCAATGCATTAACCTTTTATAATACTGCCCCCCATTCCGTGCGGCGGTTAGTCAGCTTTTACCCTTTGCAAAAATATCCACAAACCCCGCCACAGACACCTTTTGGATTATATTATAAAAATGCGTTTTTGTCAAGCTAAGTTTTGGTTTTGTGAAAATTTGAACTTTGCAATCATTCCTCGTTAATTTCGATTGACAGGAACACTTTTGTCGAATTATAATATTAATTAGTAAAATTAATCGTTATTTTTGTGCCATTAAATGGATAAAAATCTATAATTACCCTTTTTGGGCGCGTAAAATTTAAAAATTTGTTAGGTGGTAATGTTGTGAAAAAGTTTACTTTGGTCTCCCTTGCAAGAGCGAAAAAATCCGCTACGTCCGCGTTGATGGGCCTCGCTATTCTTTTTGTCACGTTAAATTTTGTTAGCGCTACTTTGTCAATAAAGGTATATTCATCAAACCCCAATGTTTCGGATGGTGCTGGCATCCAAAATAATGGCACGAGAAATGACGCCTTCCCTTTTTGGGAAACCGGTTTGCCTGACGACGAAGCTACGGCAAGAATGATGTTTGAAGGCGACGAATTCCACCTTTGGGATACCTATTTTCAAAATGATGAAACTGAGCCAAGGATCATGTTTGAAGATGACGACTTCCCCACTTTGACTACAAGTTTGCAAAATAATGATGCGGAAGAAGCGCAAAATTTGTCACTCAATACAGTTGATCGTCCTGCCTCAACTGATGAATTCTTTCGAAAAGACCTCAATTTGCTTGACTTTGAGGACAGCCTTTATGGGCATTTTAGCTTTCACCGCCCAAATTTAACAAAAACTCTTTCCGAAAAACGGTTTGATGATCCACAAAATCAAGAAAGATATAAAAATGCCCTTGATTATTATGAAGCCAAAAAATCAGAACATGAGATATTAAAATATTACACACCAGAAAACGATCCTAGCGAATCCGATTATCATGATAGTCAAGAAGATAACATTAACAAAGGCCCAGAAAGTAACGTTCCTGTCGTGGCAAGTCAAATTCACAATGAAAGAATCTCTGATGATACCGGCAAATGTTTTGATGCAGATGGCTATCTTCGGCCTCTTGCGGCCATGCCCGAATTTACTTCTCCTTATTCTTTTCCCCCCATCCCTGGGGCAACAAGCGGAAACAATCCCGACGCTGTCGCAACAAAAAATATCTCTTATACTCCACTCCATAAAAGAACAAGATCTGAAGTAGCAAGTACCTGCGGAATAACAAACGGAAACGACCCTGACGCTTTTCCGTCAATATGGGATGATAGTCTCGATGGCTCTGAGTAAGGTATTTTCTGAATTTAACTTACATATAAATGGCTAAAAATCTGCAAGTATTCACTCCTCTTATTTCTCTTTTAGAAAATTTTTAAATCTGTTAGGTGATGAATTATGTTAAGATTCGCAGCAAAAAAGAAAATATCGATTACATCTGCTTTGTTTAGCGTCTTAATTTTGCTTTGCGCAGTAGCCTGCGGTTTTTGCTGTAGCGCTAGTCATCATGACGTAGATGCTCCTGAGCTCCCGGTAAATTCTATCACCGAAGGCAATGCAGACAAACCCGAAACACCGATAACACCTATCAACGAAAATGGCGTAGACGCCTCTGGACTGCCCATAAATCTTAATATCGAAGAGGTCAATGATAACGAAATTCCAGAACTATAAAAATTTCGGAGTTCGGAGCAAGAAATTAATTTTTATTCATTAGAGGATTCAAACGAAGAAGAGAATTACAGGCAGAATCCCGCTAACATGGGCACAGAGAAAGATCAAAACAAATCCTGTGCAAGAGCATCTCCTAACTAATTTATGCATTTAGCTGTTGACAAGCGGGTTTCTGCTAATTATAATACCTTTAACGAAAGGAGATGGTTTTTCTGTTCCGTTAAATGGCTAAAAATCTACAATTAGTCGTTCTTTTTATTTCTTATTTAGAAAAATATTAAAATTTGTTAGGTGGTAATTTTTATGAAAAATTTTATGTTCAATTTCAACGCAAAAAAGAAAATATCGATTACATCTGCTTTATTTAGCCTTTTAATTTTGTTTTTCGCATTAAATTGCGGTTTTTGCGGTAACTTCTGCAGCGCAGAATACTCAAATTCAGAAGAAGAAACTACAAACGAAACAAAAACGCCCAAAGAAGGCGAAGAAGACGAAAACGAAAATAATGAAGAGGATAAGAAAGACGACGAAACAAATCAGCAAGAAAATAATGAAGAAGAGGATAAAAAAGAGTCTACTGAAGCACCAGAATCTAAGCGCGGAGATCTTTGCCCTAAATGTATCTTACTCTAATTAACATAGGCCTCCTCTATGCTGCCCAAGCTGCAAACGGGGGCCATTTTTATATCATTAAATAGCTAAAATTCTACAAATAATCACTGTTTTTGACCAAAAATTCAAAATTTATTAGGTGGTAACTTTTATGTTAAAGTCTAACGCAGAAATTAAGAAGTCCGTTGCATCGGCTTTATTTAGCTTTTTATTTTTGTTCTGCGCATCAATTTGCGGTTTTTGCGGCTTTGCTAGTAGTACAAATGGCACTCCTAGTGTAAATAGCCGGCCTCATGTTACTTTTATTCTAAACGAAAATGGTCCTTTGCCAAAAACAAACTTGCCAGATAATGCTCCCCCTCCAAAAAACTCGCAACCGGAAGAAACACGTTCACAAAATATCGAGCAAGAACAAATTTTTGATGAGGATGAATTAAAAGAGCTAGAAGATGAGTTAAGAGAACTAGAAAATCTGCCCCCTAAAGCTGCAATTGTCCTCGAGGTGGCACATTACAAATTTGACAATTATCTTAATGGCAACTGCAATCCGCAGTAGCCTGATTTGCCTTTTTACCCGTTTGCATAAGTCCAGGCTGCAAATGGGGTCCCTTTCTTATATCATTAAGTGGCAAAAATTCTGCAAAATTATTATTTCTAAACCCAAAATTTGAAACTTGTTAGGAGAGATTATTTTCATGTTAAATTCTAATTCAGAAATTAAGAAGTTTGTTACATCCGCTTTTTTGGGTCTTATGATTCTGATTAGCACGTTAAGCATCTGCTGTTGCCATAGCGCCAGTGCTACTAAAGGTGGCGGACCTTTACAGAAAACGAATTCATCAGAAAATAAAATACCTCGCTCTAATAGCTTTACTGCCCCTCATAATCTTGATTTGTTCGACGATTCTGATAGCTCCGACAGTTCCACCACCTCCTCTAGCTCTGATGATTCTAGTGACTCTGATGAATTTGATCCCTATGAGTTCATGGTTTTTCAGAGGATGATTTGGACAGCTTTGGCCGAAAAATTCCCTGATGTCCCTTTTTCTTCTGAACAAGGCGAAGACCTTGATAATATAAATGCACAAAATAATGACGTGCAACAACAAGACACACTCTTTAATACAAATGGCCCCGATAGCCCCAACGAAGCCTTCCCTGACAATATTAACACAACGCCTCTAAAAGTATTTCATAAAGATAGTCCTGATTGTGACTGCTGCAACATATGCTAGGCAATTGACAAGTGCCTCCTTGCTGAATTATAATATAGTCAGTAAGGAGGGTTGTTTTTGTGTTAAACGGCTAAAAATATATGATTAGTCAATTTTTTGCTTACTAAAATGTGTTAGGAGATTATTTTTATGAGAAATTTTATTTTAAGCCCGAATTTTAAAAATTCGGTTAAGGTTTCTTTTTTGAGCCTTGTGATTTTGATTGCTTCATTAAACTTTGGTTGTTGTTTAAACGCAAGCGCTATGTTTGACGATGAGTTTCCTCCTTTTGAGGCGAATTCGCAAAATAACGAAGAGGCAGATGCGTCAGAAACAAACAATTCCCATAGGCCTCTTAGTATTAACCCAACAGGTCATTTTGAATCTGAGTTTAATATGGATGCTGAAAAGCTTCTTGATGATCATGATATTGTACTTTATGCCTCCAATCCAGATTATACACACCAGTTGCAAAGATATTCTGTACGTAGTGATATTGAGAATTCTGATAAGTGTATATTCTTAGATGTAGACACCACAGTTGAACCGATGAGATATTTACGCGGTTTTGAACCCGTAGTAAACCCTAATAGCGAAAACGCAAAAGAACTGTCTTCGGACGAATATAAAAAGAAACAAAAAGAATATAACATAAAAGCTGAGTCTCTGAAATTTGTAATGTTTCCAGACCATAAATAATTTAACGAAGACAATAAATTTCCCCGGTTATTCAATATATGCTAGGCAATTGACAAGTGCCTCCTTGCTGAATTATAATACTGTCAGCAAAAGGAGGCCTTTTTCATGCTATTAAACAGCGAAAAATCTATGGAAAAAATCGTGGCTCTGTGCAAAAACAGAGGCTTTGTGTTCCCTGGGTCCGAGATTTATGGCGGTTTGTCGAACTCCTGGGACTACGGCCCGTTGGGCGTGGAGTTTAAGAATAATATTAAGGATGCCTGGCGCCAGAAGTTCATTCGCGAGAGCAAGCTCAATGTGGGGCTGGATTCTGCTATTTTGATGAACCCTCAAACTTGGGTCGCTTCGGGGCATTTGGGCAATTTCTCTGACCCTTTGATGGACTGCAGAGAATGCAAAACTCGGCATCGGGCGGACAAACTCATCGAGAACGCCGGTGGCGACGCCAACGGCATGACTTTTGATCAGATGAACGCCTATATAACGGAGCATCACGTTGTTTGCCCGGTCTGCGGCGCCGCGAACTTCACTGATATTCGCAAGTTTAACCTTATGTTCAAGACTTTTCAAGGCGTGACCGAGGACGCCAAGAACGAGGTCTACTTACGGCCCGAAACAGCGCAGGGCATCTTTGTGAATTTTGTTAACGTTCAACGCACATCACGGCGCAAGCTGCCTTTTGGCATCGCTCAGATCGGGAAATCCTTTCGCAATGAGATTACTCCGGGTAATTTTATCTTTCGCACACGTGAATTCGAGCAGATGGAGCTTGAGTTCTTTTGTAAGCCCGGCTCGGACCTTGAATGGTTCAACTACTGGCGCGATTTTTGCAAAAACTGGCTCTTGAACTTGGGCTTAAAGTCCGATAACATTCGGCTTCGCGACCACTCTAAAGAGGAGCTTTCGCACTATTCGCGGGCCACTACCGACATCGAATTCTTGTTCCCGTTCGGATGGGGCGAGCTTTGGGGCATTGCCGACCGCACCGACTTCGATCTGACGCAGCACCAGGAGCATTCCGGCAAAAGCCTCGAGTACTTCGACCCCGACTCCAATCAGCGCTACATTCCATATGTAATTGAGCCCTCATTGGGAGCCGACAGAGTCGCACTGGCCTTCCTCTGCGATGCATACGACGAAGAAACCACCGAAGATGGCGATACTCGCGTGGTGCTGAGGCTTCACCCGAATTTGGCACCATTTAAGGCGGCCATTTTTCCATTATCGAAAAAACTAAGCGACGGCGCTAGCAAGGTCTACAGCCAGCTCTCCGCGCATTTCATGGTCGACTACGACGAGGCCGGCTCCATTGGCAAGAGATATCGCCGCCAGGACGAGATCGGCACGCCATTTTGCGTCACGTATGACTTCGACAGCAAGGCCGACAGCTGCGTCACCGTGCGCCACCGCGACTCCATGCAGCAGGAACGCGTTTCTATCGACAATCTGGTCGACTACATCGCCGAAAAAATCAAGATTTAGCCGCAAGTTTCAGTCTCTGGCTTCGACTTCGTAAATCACCAGCGCGGTGGCGACTATCGCGGCCGTCTCGGTTCGGAGGATCCTTTTACCGAGTGTGCATGTCGCGCCCCCAGCGGCCGACACCAATTCTACTTCTGCAGGTTCGAATCCACCCTCTGGCCCTATGAAAACAGCAATAGACTGCGGTTTGCTGTTGTTTATGACCTCTCGCAGCGGTGATCTACTATTTTCGTAAAAAAGAAGCATTTTTTCGCTTCTTTTTGCTGTTTCTACGGCATTTTCTAAGCTCACTGCTTCCAAAACGCGCGGTACTCTACCTCTTCCAGACTGTTTTGCGGCTTCTTCGGCAATTTTCTGCCAGCGAGACACCTTCTTCTGCAACGATTTCCCATCCGGACGCGAAACACATCGGCTTGTAAGCACCGGAACGATCACGCTCACTCCGACTTCTACGGCCTTCTGAACGATAAAGTCCATCTTGTCCCCTTTGGGTAGCGCCTGAAAAAGTGTGACCTCTACATCCGGCTCTGAATCGCACTTTTTTACCTTTAAGAGCCTCAATTTTACCGAACCCTCGACAAAATCCGTGATCTCACAAATATAATCCGTCGCATCGTGGCACAAAGTCAGCGTTTTGCCCTTTTGCATCCGCAGCGACTTCGCAATATGCACGGCGTCATCACCCGAAATCTCAAAAAAATCTCCAACCGGCTCGTTCACAAAAAAACGCGGCATACCATCATTCCAATCGCATAAATCGCAAAAATCAGGCGAGCCTCGGCCTCTGAATCACCGAAAGTTCGCCAGCTCAAACTTCTTCACAAAATTCATCATATTTTCATTCTCGAACTCGTTCCTGCGCGATTTTACGATCTTCTCACGCAGATTTATCAGCCGGATGCGGTTATACCGCTGAATGCACACGTACGGCAGGTTTATTAGCAGCACAACTGCGCAAAACGTTATTCCCATGAGGATCTTGTTGATCAAAACTATCAAAACCGCCACCCACATGCAGTTTTTGTGCGCCCACTCCGCGCGGCACGTTTCCAAAATAAACCGGTCTATGTAGCTCAGCGACAGGCTGCTCAGGCGTTTTTTGGAAAATCCGTTCTTCGAGATGTACTGTGGCAGCAAATTCTTCCAAGCCTTGATTTTTAGCCATTTGTTATACCACCGACCATTATCCTCCCAGTATTTTTCTCGGTAAATATACTTATTGTAATCAAAATGGTCGTCGTTCAAAACCTTGCAACAGCAGAACACGATCAAGTCCCACGCCAGGATAAACCCCACGTTCCACGCCGCGACAATCCACGTATTTTCGCTCGAAATCATAAATTTGTCAACCTCTTTTCCACTTTTTATGATACCCCAATTTCGCCCAAAAAGTCAACGATTTTTGAAAAAACCGCCCAAAAAATTTGACATAACGGCACGGCGACTTTAAAATAGATTTAGATTTGTTTTGGAGGCCCGAATAAGATGGATTCAGGAAAACCCGCGAATTCCCTAAATATTAACCTGCTCGCGCGCGAGCTGATCGACTTGCTGCTCGAAAAGAAGTTGAAGATCGCCACTGCAGAGAGCTGCACGGGAGGTTTGATTGCTAAGCTGATTACCGATATTCCCGGCGCTTCGGAGGTTTTTGAGTGCGGAATTTGCGCCTATTCAAATTCTATAAAAGAAAAATTGCTATCTGTTTCCGCTAGGACTCTGGCGCAGCACACCGCCGTTTCTAAGGAGACCGCGATGGAAATGGCTGCAAACGTCCGAAAGCTTGCAAATGCCGATGTTGGCCTTTCTACCACGGGTTACGCTGGTCCAAAGAGCCCTAACTCCAATGATACCGTGGGTCTTGTGTATGTTGGGCTCTCTAACATGACCAAAACCACCTATGTTCGCTTGAATTTGGCGCATGGCAACTCCGCAGACCGCGATTATATTCGGCTCTCCGCCGCATATAATGCATTAGTCGCCACGCTGGATCTAATCAAAACCGGTATCGTCAAATAGCACAAAACGCATATTAATTTTGGTTTTTTCAGCTTTCCCGGTTTGGTCGACCTCATAGCACTTTTCAGTTTTACATTCGTTAGAATTCAAAATTGCTCTCAGGTCGTCCACGGCGCGGTTTTTATGTCTTTTGTTTTTGAATTTTTAATTTTGGAGGATTTTTTGTGAAAAATACCTGTGCGATTGTTTTGGCTGCGGGTGAAGGAACCCGCATGAAGTCGAATATGCCGAAGGTTTTGTCAAAAATATTGTTTCGGCCCTTGCTACAATGGGTTTTAAATGCCTTAAGTGATGCAGAAATCTCACCAGTATGCGTAGTTACGGGCTACAAGAGTGACGTGATTATTGATTACCTGCAAAAACTCGCTCTTCCCTATGAGACTGTGATTCAAAAAGAGCGCAAAGGCACTGCTCACGCCGTTTTGACGGCTAAAAATTTTCTTTTGGAGAATATTGATAGGGATGTTCTGATTTTGAACGGCGACGGGCCTTTTATGGACAGCCGCACTATTAAAAATGCCTACGAACTGCATCAGAATCAGGGTAACGACGCTACGGTAATTTCTGCTAAAATCAAGAACCCGCATGGATACGGAAGAATCATCCGCGACAGCCACACAGGGACCCTCACAGCCATCGTGGAGGAGAAGGACGCCGACGAGACGACGCAGAAGATAAATGAGGTGAGCTCCGGCGGCTACTGGTTCAAGGTTCCGCCGCTTTTGGAGGCCTTGCACAACATAAAAAGTAACAACTCTCAGCGAGAATTCTACCTTCCAGACGCTATCAGCCTGCTTTTGTCCCGCGGGTTCCGCGTTAACGCCTATATTTCTCAATCCGAAAATACCGTGCTCGGCGCCAACGACCCGATTCAGCTAAACGAGCTTAACAACATCGCTAGGACGGGTATCCTCAAACGCCTGATGCTTAGCGGTGTCGATATTCCTTGCACCGACGGGGTTGTCGTGACGGACGAGGTCCAGATTGGGCAGAATACCTGCATTCTTCCCGGAACGGTCATCACCGGAAAAACCATTATCGGCACAAACTGCGTGGTTGGGCCAAATTCTCACATAGAAAACTGCTTGATCGGCAACAATATTAGCCTTCGGGCGGTTGACTGCTCTGATTCTCGCATTATTTCGGACGTTTCGATTAAACCTTTTTCGGTCATTCGCAATAACGAACTTGTATAATTCATTACAATTTATACTATTTGTATGTTTAAAGATGGGGTGGTTTTCCCCGCCGTTTAGCCATTTCTTAGTAAAATAAAAAAGAGGTGCCCCAGTATGTTTAAAATTTTTAACAAGTCAAAGCCGGAATTCCTCGTCGTGGGGCTGGGCAACCCTGGCGACAAGTACAAAAACACCCGTCATAACGTGGGTTTTATGGCTGTCGACCATATTATAAAGGAAAAGGGCGCTGCTTCCAAAAAAGTTAAGCACCATGCTGAGATTTTTGAGACTTCGTTTGCAGATAATCGCGTTCTGCTGGTAAAACCTCAAACTTTTATGAATTTAAGTGGCGACGCCGTCGAAGAGATCGCTAGTTACCACAAAATTCCTATTGAAAACGTCATTGTCATCGCGGACGACATCTCGTTGCCTCTGGGAAATCTGCGAATTCGCAAAAAGGGCAGCGCTGGCGGCCACAACGGCCTCAAGGACATCATTCTTAAGACGGGGTGCGATACCTTTCCTCGTGTGAAGATCGGTATTGGCGCCAAACCGCCAAAGTGGGATCTTGCTAAGTGGGTTTTATCCGAAT
This sequence comes from uncultured Eubacteriales bacterium, assembly GCA_948527295.1. Taxonomy (GTDB): domain Bacteria; phylum Bacillota; class Clostridia; order Oscillospirales; family Acutalibacteraceae; genus CAG-557. The sequence goes on from CAOSWK010000001.1 coordinate 154,077, forward strand.
TTAGCGCCGTGGAACGCGAAAAAATTGATGTCGCGATAAAAAATGTTAGTCTCGCGCTTGAGCTGATGATCGGCGGTGACATCGAGGGCGCGATGAACAAGTTTAATTCTTAAGAGGGTCAAAATGGAATTTTTAGACAAAATATTGCTAAAATCGCCAACGTTTAAATCTATACTAAAAGTAATTTTCGACGATAAAAATACGGTTGGTATCACAGGTTTGGCCGACATTCACAAGGCTCACTTTGCCCATTCTATCTGCAAAATCAAGGATTTGCCTGCTCTTATGATCGTTCCAAACGAGGGTATTGCGCAAAAAATGGCCACTGATTTAACCTCTATGGGCAGCAGGGCCGCCGTTTTTCCGGCTCGCGACTTCAACTTTTACAATATTGAAGGGCAATCTACCGAATATGAGCACCGGCGGATTAGTGTTCTGAGCCAGATTTTAAGCGGTCAGTTGGACATCGTTGTCGCAACAATCGACGCCGCGTTGCAGTTCACAGTCCCTAAAAACACCCTCAGCACCTCCACTTTCAGCATCGGCTTGGATACAAAAATTTCTCCCGAAAATGCCGTTAAAAAGCTCACAAACTGCGGCTACACGCGCTCTGATCAGGTTGACGGCCCTGGGCAATTTTCTCTACGCGGAGGAATTTTAGATATCTTTTCAACAAATAGTAATAGGCCTGTCCGAATTGAGTTCTGGAGCGACACGATCGACTCTATGAGCTTTTTTGATATTGCAGACCAGCGCCGGACCAAAAAAGTTGACACTATAAACATCACTCCGGCCCATGAGGTCGTCATTAGCGACACTTCTAAACTTTTGGCAAAAATGAGCAAACTTCAAAAACGTCTGGAATCAAGTAAATCTGCCGAAAAGGCGATTAATACTTTAAGTGCAGAAATAGAATGCTTGCAGAATACAGGTAACATTGGGTCTCGCGATAAATTTATCTCGCTTATATACGACTCTCCTGGGACTTTGCTGGATTATTTGCCGTCAAATGCGATGATATTCATATGCGAGCAGGCCAAAATCGATGAAAAACTGCGATCATATCAGGCTCGCTGGGAGGAAGATCTGCGCTTATACCTAGAGGATGGCGTGCTTTGCAATGGTCTGACCTCCTTTTCGCTCAATAAATCTGACTTTTTGTCCTTTATTTTTAATAAACAAATTGTATATTTTGATTTGTTTTTAACTCAAAGTTATTTCTCGACAATTGATAAAAATATTGCCTTTAACGCCCGTCAGACTGCGCCTTGGAGCGGAAGTGTTAATCTTTTGAGCGAAGATCTGTCCTCTATGAGCGCTGATCAATCTGTTGTGATTCTCGCTGGCAATGAAAAGGCTGTTAACCGCATTGTGTTCGACCTCACGCCACTTTGCGAAAATATACAATATGTATTAAATCATGAAAATATACCAAATGGAGTTAAAGTTGTCACCCCTGGAATGCTCTCGGCTGGATTTGAATATCCAGAAATTAACTTTTCGCTCATTACCTACAGTCATGCTGGCAAGGCTCAGAAGATTTTTCCTAAAAAGAAAAATAAATCCACGAGCATTTATAGCCTTTCTGACCTCCACGTCGGCGATTATGTAGTTCATAGCCTGCACGGAATCGGCATTTTTAACGGCGTCCACAAGCTCGAGGTGCAAGGTGTGGCGAAGGATTACATCAAGATTTCTTACGCGAAGGGCGACACGCTCTATGTTCCGGTCACGCAGCTCGATTTGGTCGACAAATACATCGGTCCGTCTGCAGAAACTCGCGTAAAGCTCAACAAACTGGGCACTAGCGACTGGCAAAAGTCGAAGGCTCGCGTGAAAAAGGCCACTCAGGACATCGCAAAAGAGCTCATCAAGCTGTACTCCGAGCGCATGCAGGCAAAGGGATACGCCTTTTCCGAAGATGGCGAGCTTCAGCGCGATTTTGAGGCTCAGTTTGAGTACATCGAAACGCCCGATCAAGTGCGATGCATCGACGAAATAAAGGCGGACATGCAACGGATCGCACCCATGGATCGGCTTTTGTGCGGGGATGTCGGCTTTGGCAAAACAGAGGTTGCCTTACGGGCGGCGTTCAAGTGCGTTTGCGACTCCAAACAGTGCGCTATTCTGGTGCCCACGACCATTTTGGCCTGGCAGCATTTTGAGACCATCCTTTCGCGATTTCGCTCGTTTCCAGTGAAAATCGAGATGCTCTCGCGGTTTCGGACGCCACGGCAGCAGGAGGCCATCTTAAAACGCCTAAAGCGCGGCGAAATCGACATCATCGTCGGAACGCATCGGCTGGTCCAAAAAGACGTGATTTTCCGCAATCTAGGCCTCGTAATCATCGATGAAGAGCAGCGGTTCGGCGTTGAGCAAAAAGAGCGCTTTAAGGAAATCGCTAAAAACGTCGACATCCTCACGCTGTCGGCAACGCCAATTCCTCGTACCCTGAATATGGCTATGTCTGGGATCCGCGATATGTCCTCGATCGAGGAAGCCCCGCAGAATCGAGTTCCCGTGCAGACCTATGTTCTGGAGCACGATCAGACGATCATCAACGAGGCGATTCGCAAGGAGCTGCGGCGGGGCGGCCAGGTCTACTACATGCACAACAGCGTCGGCAGCATCTCTCAAGCCGCGGCCGCTCTGCAACGCCAGATTCCCGAGGCGACGGTCGGCTTTGCTCACGGCAAGATGTCCGAGCAGGAGCTTTCCCGCGTGTGGCAGGGCGTGATCGAGCATAAAATCGACATTCTAGTCTGCACGACGATAATCGAAACCGGTGTCGACGTTGCAAATGTGAACACTTTGATCATCGAAAACGCCGATAGGCTTGGTCTGGCGCAGCTTCATCAAATTCGTGGCCGCGTGGGACGCTCAGAACGTCGCGCTTTTGCCTATTTTACTTATAACCGCAACAAGGTTTTAAGCGAGATCTCGCAAAAGAGACTTGCGGCGATTCGCGAGTTTACCGAGTTTGGTTCGGGATTCAAAATTGCCATGAGGGACCTCGAGCTGCGTGGCGCCGGGAATATTCTTGGTGGCGAGCAGCACGGACACATGGCCGACGTGGGCTACGACATGTATCTGAAGCTTTTGGAGAATGCTGTTCGCGTTGAAAAGGGCGACGCACCGGCAAAATTAGAGGTCGAGTGCCTTGTGGACGTCCAGGTTAGCGCCCATATTCCGGAACGGTACATCTCGAACGTGAACCAGCGGCTTGATATCTATCGCCGCATCTCAGACATCCGCTCGAAGGACGATGCTACGGACGTTTTTGACGAGCTGATTGACCGATTTGGCGATCCGCCCGAGAGTGTGAGCAATCTGATTGACATCGCGCTCATTCGCAACACCGCTTCGGACCTCGGGATTTACGAAATCCGCCAGCAGAACAGCACTTTTCTGCTTTTTTCTAACAATTTGGACGAAAAACTTCTCGAAAAATTCATAAAAACCATGGGCAAGCGAGTCACCATAAAGTCCACTGCAAAGCCGCACGTCTGCGTCACGGTGGACCCCAAGCTCACTGTCATCGCCAATCTGAAAGAAATTCTATCGATATCTTAAATTTTTGTGGACATTTTTTGTAAAAAAGTGTATAATCTGATTAAAATAATATTTTTGCGCGGACTTCTGGCTTTTGGCGCGGCGTTTGGCCATGTCTGCGCAGCAAAAAAACGGAGGGTAAAGTAAAAATGAAATTTTTCAAAAAAGGCATTACCATGTTCTTGGCGCTCGCACTTTGTCTGAATTTTTGCGGCTGCGGTTGTTTCGACAGGTCTTGGGCTATCAAATGCGGCGACGAATCCCTTCCTACTGGGGTTTACGTCTTTTTCTTGATGCAGGCTCACCAGGAGGCTATTCAGAAGCTGTCTCAAGACGGCTCCACCACAGACGACATCACCAACGCGACCATCGAGGGTCAGAGCGCGCCCAATTGGATCGTCGAAAAGGCGCTGAGTATGTGCAAGGACGCTCTTGTTGGCGAAGCGATGTTCTCGGAGATGGGCTTGAGCCTGGCTGAATCTGATGAAAAGCAAATTCAAGAACTTGTTGACTCCGTCATGTCGTCCTCGGGCACGATGTTTGCAAACTCCGGCATTAGCAGGGCCGACGTGCAGCGCGTGGTTTCGGCTCAGGTGAAGAGAAGCAAGATTTTCATGGCGATTTACGGCAAAGACGGCTCCAACCCGGTTTCCGACGAAGATCTCAACAAGTATTATAAAGAGACCTACATGAAGCTCTTGTTCTACTCGAAAATGCCGACTCCTTCGGGCGAGGGCAGCGATGCGAATAATTCTGATTCGGAAAATAAGCCAGAGGGCGAAAATAACCAGAATCAGCCGGTCGAAACGGAAGAGACTATCCAGAGCGAGCTGAACGGCTATGTTGACGCCATAAACAACGGCAGCAAGACGCTTGATCAGGTTCGTGAGGAGATCAAAAAGTCTACACCTGCCCAGGCTGGCGCCCCTAGCGACCCGTTGGTCGAGCAGATTATTAATCCGAACTCACCGACCTTGGCTTCAGAAATCGCAGAGAAGGTCAAGGCCCTCGAAAAGGGCAAGGCCGCCATGGTGACTTTGAACAACATATACTTCTTAATCTACAACGCCGGCGCTCCTACGGAGGATCTTGACTTTAGCAAGGATGCGGACGCCGAGCAGAAGCCAGAATCTCAGGATGCAAATCAGGAAAATGCCGATCAGAACACCGAAAACGACTCGGAGCAAGAGCAAGAATCCGATGAATCCGGCAAAAATAGCAAACGCGATAACATTTTGTCCGAGATGAAGCGCACAGAGTTTGAGGAAAAAATCAAGCAAAAGCTCGATTCGCTGAGCTTTACCATAAACTATAACGCGCTGAATCAGTTCAACCCGCTGATGTTCAACAAGCTGGTGAACGCCGCCGCGTAGCCCCGACAAAATCAAATAAGAAAGGCATTTCTTAATTAAAAGAAATGCCTTTTGCCATGGATGCCATAATTTCGCGGCCCGGCGCATACTATAAAACGGGACGTACCGACTGCTCCGCCATTAGCAGAACTTCTTTTTGTACGCCTCGATGCACTGCTCGATGACCCTGCGAGCCTCTCCAGCGCCTTTTATCGACTCTACCGACGTCTTCTTGCCCTCCAGCTCTTTGTACCGGGTAAAAAAGTGGTTCATCTCGTCAAAAATGTGCCGCGGCAGCTCGCTTATATCCTTGTATCCGTTATACATAGGGTCCTTAAACGGCACCGCAATGATCTTTTCGTCGTTTTCGCCATCGTCAACCATAGAGAGAATCCCGATAGGATAGCATTTTACCAGCGTTAATGGATAAACCTCTTCTGAGCAAAGCACCAAAACGTCCAACGGATCGCCATCCTCAGAATACGTCCGCGGAATAAACCCGTAGCTCGCCGGATATTGCATCGAAGTATACAACACGCGGTCCAAAGTCAGCATTCCAGTCTGCTTGTCCAGCTCATATTTCGTCTTGCAGCCCCGCGGAATCTCGATAACGGCCATAAAACTGCTCGCAGAAACCCGCTCGGCGCTCATATCATGCCAAATATTCATATTACAGCTCCTTCAAAAAATCTCGATACGACCATTATACCACACATTTCGGCTATTTGTAAATTAATTTTGATAAAATCTGTAAAAAAGCCTAATTTTCACATTAAAAATCACATATTTGGAGGCCAAAAAATGAAAAATATGTCAAAAATCGTTGTTGTGGCAGTTTTTCCCATTATAATTATTGTTGCAGCTGCCGGATTCTTTTTTCTAAATCAGAAAAATAATTCCGTTACAGAATATTCACAAAGCGAGGAAATCCGTGTTGAAAACCCGAGTAAAAACCCTCTGACCGGGCTTCCTATCGACGCTGACAAGGTGAATAACCGTCCTGTAGCCATCATGATAAACAATCTGCATTCCGGACAGCCCCTCCTAGGCGTCACAGAGGCAGATCTCATGTACGAATGTCCCACAGAAGGCGGCATAACGCGGATTTTGAGCGTGTTTAAAGATCCCTCTGCAGTGCCGGCCATCGGCAGCGTGCGCAGTTCTCGGCCGTATTTCATCAGCATTGCTAAGAGCCTCGACGCCATCTACGTCCACCTGGGCGGCAGCACGCACGCTTACGGCATTCTGAAGAGCGGCTACATCGATTCTATCGACCTTATCAAGGGTCAGTTCATGTGGCGAGACCCGGCCAGACGCAACAATCTGGGTCTCGAGCACAGTGCCTTAACGTCTGGCGAGAAGCTCGGCGAGGGCATCAAAGCCCACGGATTTCGCACTCAGTGGAACAAAGATTACTCCTACCCGCAGAGATTCGGCGATGATTCGCAAGTTTTAGGCGGCACGACCGCTACAAAGGTCACCGCCAAGTTTTCAGGCTACAAGAGCACCGTTTTTGCCTACGACGAGCCCACTCAGACCTACCTGATTTCCCAATTTAATCGGCCCCAGATGGACGACAACGTCAAAAGGCAGAACAGCAAGCCAAACATCATTTTGATGAACGTTTCGGGCCAAAACATCGATAATACCGAGCTTCTCGCGCTCGACATCATCGGCCGCGGCACCGGAAAATACATCTCCCACGGCAAATGCATCGACATCACCTGGTCCCGAGATACCGATACATCGCCATTCTCCTACTTCACTAACGACGGAACCCCGCTCACAATGCTGCCCGGCAAGATATACACCTGTCTGCTAGCTCAGTGGGCTCGCGCGGACATTGAGTAACCTCGTCAAATCAAATAAAGAAAGAGCATCCGATTGAGATGCTCTTTTTGTAGTCATGCGGCGGCGCGCGGTATAGTGCGCCGCTTAGCCGATTCTATTCACGTTCATATAAGGCCTCAAAACCTCCGGAACCGTCACACTGCCATCCGACTCTTGGTAATTCTCTAAAATCGCCGCCACAGTGCGACCTACAGCCAGTCCAGAGCCATTCAAAGTATGCACAAACTTGGCCTTGTCAGCTTTGTCATCCTTAAACCGAATCGACGCCCGCCGCGCCTGATAATCCTCACAGTTCGAGCAAGACGAAATCTCAACATACCGGTCGTAAGAGGGCATCCAGACCTCCACATCGTACGTCTTGGCCGCGCAAAAGCCCAAATCTCCGGTAGAAAGGCAAACCACCCGATACGGCAACCCCAAAAGCTGCAAAACATTCTCCGCATCCGCCGTCAGCTTCTCCAGCTCATCGTAAGAGGCGTCCGGCCGCGCAAATTTCACCATCTCGACCTTGTTAAACTGGTGCTGACGCACCAACCCGCGAGTATCCCTGCCCGCAGACCCAGCCTCAGCCCGAAAACACGCCGAATACGCGCAATATTTTATAGGCAAAGCGTTTCCATCCAGAATTTCCTCGCGATGGTAGTTCGTCAGCGGAATCTCCGCCGTAGAAATCAAAAAATAATCGTCATTCGCAAGCTTAAATGCATCTTCTTCAAACTTTGGAAGCTGTCCCGTACCCGTCATAGCGTCACGATTAACTATGTCCGGCGGCAAAATCTCAGTGTATCCGCGGCTTGTGTGAGTATCCAAAAAAAAGTTTATGATCGCGCGCTCAAGCCGTGCGCCAAGGCCTCTGTAAAAGTGAAACCTCGCGCCGGTAACCTTGGCAGCCCGCTTCGGGTCTAAAATATTCAGGTCTCTACCCAAGTCCCAATGCGCCTTCGGAGAAAATCCAAAATCTCTAGGCTCGCCCCAACGCCGAACTTCGACGTTATCGGAATCATCAACACCCATCGGCACGGTCTCATTCGGGACATTCGGAATAGCAAGAAGCCGATCCCTCAAGCTTTTTGCGACATCACTAAGCTCCCCGTCCAAACCCGAGATCTCATCGGACAAAACCTTCATCTCCCGCATCACTTGCGACGTATCCTCGCCATTTTTCTTCATCTGCGGAATCTTCTTCGTCACCGCGTTCTGCTCGGACTTCATCGCCTCAACCTTAGCCGTCAACTCCCGCCGAACTCTGTCAAGCCGCAGAATTTCGTCAATCTCCGCATCCATATTCGCGTTGCGGCTCTTCATCGCGGCCTTCACCACGTCCGGATTCTCGCGAATAAACTTTATATCAAGCATAAAAGCACTTCCTCACAAATTAATTTCTCCCAAACCCCGAGCAATACTGGCCAGATCGTCATTGTTATAGAACTCAATCTCGATCACACCTTTGTTTTTGCGCGGTTTTTCCTTAACTTTGACCTTCCGACCCAAAATTTCTTTTAACAAAATTTCCACCTCGTCAAAAAAAGGATTCCTCTTCTTCATCGGCTTCGACTTCTTCTTGGAGCCCGTAGTAGAGGCCTCCAAAAGGTCCTTGCAAATCTTCTCAACCTCTCTGACCGAAAGAAAGTCCTCCACGGCCTTGTTTGCGACCTTCTCGATGTCTGCAGCGTTCTTCAAACTAAGCAAAGCCCGCGCGTGACCAGAAGTCAAGGCGCCCTCCGAGAGCAAATCTAGCACAGATTGCGGCAGTCCCAATAGTCTGATGGCGTTGGTGACGGTCGAGCGGGACTTCCCAACAGTTTTAGCGACTTCGTCCTGCGTGAGATCGTAATTTTCGATCAAAGACTTGTACCCCAAAGCCTCCTCAACGGGCGAGAGATCTTCGCGCTGCAGGTTTTCTATCAAGGCCAGCTGCATGACTTCGCCATCCGAAAGCTCCCGGATTACAACAGGGACTTCGCTCAGTCCAGCCATCCGCGAGGCCCTCCAGCGGCGTTCTCCGGCCACTATCTGATAAAATTCTCCACCCGACACAGGCCTCACCAAAAGTGGCTGTAAAACGCCGTGCTGCGCGATGGAATCTGCCAACTCCGCCAATGCTTCCTCGTCAAAATCGGTCCTCGGTTGAGCTCTGTTTGGCTCTATTTCGGAGATCTTCAACATCACCGACGCTTTGTCTCCCGTCGCGTTTTCCAAAAAAATCGCGTCCAGTCCCTTGCCCAGTCCGCCTCTTTTCTTCGCCATCACTTGCCATCTCCCCTCTTCTTGGCGCGCTTTATGAGCTCCTTCGCCAGCTTCAAGTACGCGCGCGAGCCCTTTCCGTGCTTATCATAATATATGGCCGGCTTCCCAAAGCTCGGCGCTTCCGAAAGCTTCACCGTCCGCGGAATGAACGTCTTGAACACCTTCTGATCGAAATAATTCTTGACTTCCTCGGCCACCTGCTGATTCAGCTTGAGTCGCGCATCGAACATCGTCAAAAGCACGCCCTCCACGTCCAAATCCGGATTATAAGTCCGCTTAACCAGGCGCACCGTGCTCATCAGCTGAGAAAGCCCCTCCAAAGCGTAAAACTCGCACTGAATCGGCACCAAAATGGAATCGCAAAAACTCAAAGCATTCGTGGTGATCAGCCCCAAAGAGGGCGGGCAATCAATAATAATGTAATCATACGAACGCAGAACTGGCGCGATTGCTTGGCTCAACTTCGACTCTCGATTCTCCAAATTCGCTAACTCAATCTCCGCCCCGGCCAAATCTATGTTCGCAGGCAAAATGTCCAAATTATCGAAGCCCGTCTTGATAATGGCCTCATTGACCCTGTCCACATCGAGCAAAACGTTATAAACCGAGCACTTCAGCTTCGCCTTGTCAACCCCCACGCCGCTCGTCGTGTTGCCCTGCGGATCCATGTCCACCAGCAAAACTTTTTCCCTAGACTTTCCCAAAGCGGCCGCCAAATTCACCGCCGTCGTGGTCTTTCCCACGCCACCTTTTTGGTTCGTTATCGCGATTATCTTCTTCATCGTGCGCCCCCTTTTTTTCACGGTTTACACTAATTATACCACACACAAAATTTTTTGCAAGAAAAATCTCAAAAGTTTCACGTGAAACATTGCAAACCTGGGCGCAAAAAAAGATGTTTCACGTGAAACATCTTTGACTCAAACCAAAAATTATGCACTTTCAACCTTGTTAGACCCCCGTATCTTCGGGATTTTAACCATATATTCCAAATATTCATCCGTCTCGTTGTGAATATACTGTACGCCCTCCCGAGATATCCTCATCAAGTCCAAAGCGTCATTGATAGCATTTTTAAAAAAGTTTAAATCTTTAACAACAAATTTTTTATCAGAATTTTCAAAAGATCCTAACACGTCGCCCTTCAAAATTGATTCAATTAAAGCTTCCGTGTCCAACACATTTAGATTTTTTTCAGCTATTTTTTTTATCATCAATTTGCGTTGTTCCTTGCTTTCAAGCTTTAAAATGGCTCTAGCATGCCGCTCGCTCAAGTTTGCCTTTTTTATCAATGCTCGTTCTTCGTCATCCAGCTTCAAGAGTCTTAATTTGTTCGCGATCGTCGACTGCTTTTTACCTAATTTTTTCGCGACTAATTCTTGCGTCAATCCCCAAATTTCAATCAAATTCCGCATCGCTTCGGCCTCTTCAAACATGTTCAAATTCGCTCGCTGCAAATTTTCTAATAAAGCAAAAACCGCCGCCTGAGTCTCGTCGCAATCCAAAATCACGCACGGAACCGTCTTGAAGCCCGCCATTATCGCCGCCCGAAGCCGCCTCTCTCCTGCAACTAACTCAAATTTAGATGCAAAAACCCGTCTAACCGAAATCGGCTGCAAGATCCCATTTTCCCTGATGCTCCGAGAAAGTCCCGCCAGAGCTTCTTTAGAGAAGCAAACCCTCGGTTGAGATCGGCTCGGCTCAATCTGAATCACCGGTATGCTGCGAATTTTGCCCGAATTTTGAAAACAAAACAAAAGAATTCCCCCTGCGCAACGCTGATTTACCTCGATGATAACATAAAAAAAAAGAATTTCTTACCCTTTTGTGTAGGTAAAAAATTTTTCTATTTTCGAAATTTAATTATGCTTATTATAATGGTTTTTTCTTAATTTTAGCGATATTTCGAGGATAAATATCCGAATTTTTCGCCACTTTCTTAAAAACAATTATATTTCGATCATTCTCAGTCACCAAATTAAAGCTTTTTTGTGTGAAAATCTCTGCGTTTAAAACCTTTATAGAATTTTGGGCTAAACCCAGCTCAGACTGGGCATTTTTACCCTTTAGCGCAACAAAAACTCCGCCAACTTTCACAAACGGCATGCAATACTCCAGCAAAACATATAAAGGCGCAACTGCCCGTGATACTGCCATATCAAAGCATTCTCGCAAATTCTCCTCTTGAGCTGCTTCTTCCGCCCTATCGTGAATTAATTTCACATCAACTTTCAAATAATCTTTCAACGCTTCCAAAAACTTAATTCGCTTGTTAAGGCTATCGAGCAGCGTTAAGTCAACATCCGGTCGTACAATCTTGATGGGGACTCCTGGGAATCCCGCTCCAGTGCCGACGTCTATAACAGCTGCTCCGTTTGGAATTTCAACTGCATTAAGCGTTAATAAGCTGTCCAAAAAGTGCTTAACGGCGATTTCTCGCGGTTCTGTTATGGCCGTCAAGTTCATTTTTTTGTTCCATTCTATTAACAAATTCGCATATTTCTCAAATTTTTCGACCATTTGCTCTGATATCTCTATTTTACTTTTTTTCAATATTTGCTCAAATTCAACAAAGTGATTCGCCATTTTTACCAGCTCCTTTGCGATTTTTGCTTTAGCCAAATCAGCAAAACTGAGATATCTGCTGGACTCACGCCAGAAATTCTTGACGCTTGCCCGATGTTTTCTGGCTTCACTAGGTTCAATTTTTCGACTGCCTCTAGCCGAAGCCCAACAACCTGCGAATAATCGACATCTGTTGGCAACTTTTTTGACTCCAGCCGCTTCATGGCTTCGATCTGCGACAGCTGCTTTTTTATGTACCCCTCGTATTTTATTTCTACTTCGATTTGCTCGAAGATTTCCTCGCCGATATCTGGCCGATTAGCATCAAACTTTCGCAAGCAATCATAGGTAATTTGCGGTCTTTTTAGCAGATCAACCATCCGTGTGCCGGTGGAAATTTCAGATGTTTCACGTGAAACAAGCATCGCTTTAACCTCTGCGGATGGCGGTATTACTGCGTTTTTTATGCGCTCTAGCTCTATTTTTTTTGTTAATTGTTTTTCTTCAAACGCTTCCCATCGTTCGTCGGATATTAGTCCTATCTCGCGCCCAATCGGCGTCAGTCGTTCGTCCGCATTGTCCTGCCGCAAAACCAACCGATACTCCGAGCGCGACGTCATCATTCTGTACGGGTCGCTGACTCCCTTCGTGACTAAATCGTCGATCAGCGTGCCTATATACGATGTGGATCGGTCCAACTCGAGCAGCGACCGATTTTTCACTTTCAGCGCTGCGTTAATTCCGGCTATCAAGCCCTGCGCCGCGGCTTCCTCGTACCCTGAGCTTCCGTTAAATTGCCCTGCTCCGAATAATCCCGGCAGTTCAGCAAATTCCAAAGTAGAATTCAACTGCAACGGATCAACGCAATCATACTCGATAGCATACGCGGGCCGCATCAATATCGCATTCTCGAAGCCCGGTAGCGACCGATAAAATTTAATCTGGACAGCCTCCGGCAACGACGACGATAGCCCCTGAATGTACATCTCATCGGTGTTCAGACCACATGGCTCCACAAAAAATTGATGCCGCTCCTTATCTGCAAATCGAACGAATTTATCCTCGATGCTCGGACAATATCGAGGTCCCTTGCCCTCAATCATGCCCGCATACAGCGGCGATCGGTGAATATTCTGCAGAATTATCTCGCGAGTCCTCGCGCTCGTGTACCCCACATGGCAAGAAATCCTGTTCCCGCCGACCCCGCGGCTTTCGTAAGAAAACGGCGTAATTTTCTCGTCACCATTTTGAATTTCTAATTTAGAAAAATCTATGCTCGACCTCAAAACCCTCGCCGGAGTGCCAGTTTTAAATCGACGGAGGCGAACTCCTAGTTTTGCCAAAGACTTGCTCAAAAAAGATGAGGGAAAAATCCCGTCCGGACCGCTCTCAAAAGACACCTCACCCACAAAAATCCTGCTTTTAAGGTACGTCCCCGTAGCAATAATCACAGTCCTGGCGCGATAAATGGCCTCCATCCGCGTAGTTAAGCTCCAAAAATTTTCATCAACCCGAGAGATCTCAACAATTTCGGCCTGTCTAAGATGCAAATTTTTCTGCCTCTCGAGCTTATATTTCATCGTGCTCTTGTATTTTTCTCGATCGATCTGAACCCTCAAAGAGTGCACCGCAGGGCCCTTCCCGCGATTCAACATCCGGCTCTGCAAAAAGCATTCGTCCGCCGTTTTGCCCATCTCTCCGCCCAAAGCATCGATTTCTCGCACCAGATGGCCCTTCGCCGTCCCTCCAATAGACGGATTACACGGACAATTTCCTACCGCGTCCATATTTATTGTGAAGATAGCCGTCTTGCAGCCCAACCGAGCCGCAGCCAAAGCCGCTTCTATGCCCGCGTGACCGGCGCCAATCACCGCCACATCGTATTCTTCTGCAAAAAATTTCAAAATATCCCTTCTTTTTCATCTCTCTAAAACCGGCACGAACACTGAGTTTACAGCCCTTTACTTTCCAACGCAAAACTTCGAAAAGACTTCATCCACAACCACTTGAGTCGCCTTTTCGCCCGTCAAAACTAAGAGTTCGTCAATAGCGCTGTTTATCGAGACCGTCACAGCGTCCAAAGTAAGGCCACTTTTTAAAGCTGATAAAGCTTCTTTCACCGATTCCAGCGCATTTTTCACCGTAAAATATTGTCGCTCTGAGACCAAAATACCCTCCGAAGGGTCAACCTGCGTCACTTCAAGTATCTTCAGGATGCTTTTCTCCAGCTCTTCAGTTCCCGCGCCAGTTTTGGCCGAAATTTTAACAATATCTTTAACAAAATTTTTAATAGAATCGCAGTCCAAAACCTGCTCCAAGTCAGATTTGTTCACAACCGCCAGCACGTTTTTATTTTCTTTTATAGAATTAAGCAAGTCAAACTCGCCCTCTGTTAAGGATCTTGAGCCGTCAAGAACAAAAATCACCAAATCTGCAGACATCAACCGACCCCTCGCGCGATCCACTCCAATGGCCTCGACCGGATCTTTGGTCGCGTGAATCCCAGCGGTATCGCAAATTCGCAGCATGATGTCTCCAAGCTCCACCGATTCCTCCACGACATCCCTGGTCGTCCCTGGGATCTCCGTCACAATGCTTCTCTCGGATCCCACCAGCATGTTCATCAACGTGGACTTCCCAACATTAGGTGCGCCCACAATCGCAGTATTCACACCATTTATCAAAACTTTTCCTGTATCATAATTTTTCAACAATAGATCCAATCGCGCTTTAGCTTGGCTCAATATTTCTTTTATAGAATTAAAATCCGCATCAAAGTCGGCATCATCGGGGTAGTCCGCCCAAACCGCGAGTCGCGCCGATAAATCAATCAAAGCTTCAGTCACTTCGGCAATTTTTTTACTTATAGCGCCGTCATTCACCGCCACAGCAGCCCTCGCCGCGCTTTTACCTGTCGCTTCGATGATCTTCATCACCGACTCCGCCTTGATCAAATCTATCTTCCCATTCAAAAAAGCCCTCTTCGTGAACTCTCCGGGCCCTGCAGGCTGCGCCCCGGCCGCCAAAACGGTCCTCAAAACTCGCTTCGTTATATAAAGCCCGCCATGGCAAGAGATCTCCACAACATCCTCGCCAGTATAGCTGTGCGGCGCACGAAACACCAGCACAACGGCCACATCAAGTTCTTCGCCCTGGTCATAAATCTTTCCAAACCGCGCCGTATAGCCAGGAGTCTCAGCTAAAGTCTTGCCAGAAACCGACCTAAAGACCTTGTCAACAATAGAAATCGAGCCCTCGCCAGAGACGCGAATAACCCCGATTCCGCCCTGCCCCTGCGCCGTCGAGATCGCAGCAATCGGATCCAACTGCATATCAGCCAAACCTCCCATTCTACCAGCAATTTACCTACATCATACATCAATAAAACCCGCCCACAAAGCAAAAAGGCGACTCAAAACCGAATCACCTTTTGAAGCAACCGCAAAAAATCAACAATCAATCAAACGGACTTATCAAGATCAATGACCAGATGCCGCTGGAGGTCCTCTCCCTCCGACCAAGACGTCACGCCATCAACCTTCTCCACCGTCATATGTATAACCTTGCGCTCATAAGGCGTCATCGGCTCCAGTTCAACGGGTTTCCTCGTGCGCAAAACCTTCGAAGCCAGATTTTCTGCCAACTTTATCAAAACTTTTTCGCGTCTCTCGCGGTAATCGCTAATATTAATCGTCACACGATAATACGAATCGCACACAGCGTTAGCAACCAAGCCAACCAAATACTGTATCGCGTCCAAAGTGTCGCCACGATGCCCAATCGCGATCTTCGCATTGCCGCCAACTACATGCAAATTGACTCCCTCTGAGCTTTCTTCGCTCTCTATGCTAAAATTTTTCAGCCCGTATGCGGTCAAAACGTCGTGCAGATACTTAGCCGCAAGCTTTGCCGGTGCAACCGTGACACTTGCCCGAACCTTCGCCAATTTTCCGCCAAAAATCCCAAAAACTTTCTTGCCCGGCATCTGAATTACCTCAAAAGACACCTCCTGCTGGGCCGCGCCCAACGCCTTGCAGGCCTCCTCCTGCGCCAACACTAGTGTTTCTCCAACTCCAACAGCTTCCTTCACCACAACCATGCACCTCCGTAAATTTTACAAATCTTTGTGAAATTTCAAATTTATGACAATTTTTAAAACAATTAGTCCTTACTTTTCAGCATCTATGCGGGGTTCACTAGCCTCAACGATCTCCAATCGAGCAATCCTCGCCGCTTCCTCCCTGGCTGCAAGCGCCTTTGGCCCAAAAAACCTAGCTAAGAATACCGACTGAATCAGCGAAATCACGTTAAACACCGTGTAATAGGCTCCCAAGGCCGCGGGCGCGTACAAAGTCAGCGAAACGAATATCAGCGGGATCAAAAACGGTACGAACCTAGCGCAACCTGGCGCCGCTTGGCGGTTTCCGTCCATCAGCTGAGCCACAAATATCGTCGCAAACATTGTTCCGGCCGAGAGCACCGGCCAGATCCACGCCAGAGTCTCAAAAGAGCTCGTCATCGGCACCGCGAACAAGTCCAGCCCAAAAAAGTTGAAGCCCTTGTTAAAGTCCAGTATATCACTAATTTGCTCGGCTGTAAACATCGTCAATTTGTCGCTGACCTGCGGAAAAACCTTTATGATCTCCAGCTGCGCGTACACCGATCCGAAATCGCCCGACAGTCCGGGAATAGCCTTCAAAGTCTCCACCGCAGAGCTCAAAGCCTCGGCAGAAACGTGAAACAAGTTCGTCAAAGGCCGAAAGATGGCTCCGTAAACGCCCGTAAAAACAAACGCCGGCAAAAGCTGGGGCAAACATCCACCCAAGGGGTTAAAACCCTCTTTTTCGTAGAGTTTCGCCATTTCCTCGTTCATTTTTTGCCGATTATTCGCGTATTTCTTCTGGATTTCTTGAGTCTTCGCGCTAATCTTCGAGGTCTTAAGCAGCGCCTTTCTAGACTTCAGCTCAAACGGAAACGACAAAGCCTTGATGATCACGACGAAAATGAACACTGCCGGAACGAAACTGTCGAATAAATCGAAGAAAAACCACAAAACAAATCCCAAAAGCCTGCCCAGCGCGTCGCCAATCAGATTAAATAAATTCATACAAAAAAGTCCCCCGTAATGATGATAAAAACCGCAAAATCAGCGTCGCTTTCGCCGCCCAGGCAAAGGCACCGGGTCAAACCCACCGCGAAACATAGGATTACAGCGCAAAATCCGGAACAAAACAAGCACTAAGCCCTTTAACGCGCCAAACCGATCAATCGCCTCAATGCCGTAGTCGGAGCAAGACGGATAAAACCTGCAGCACGGCGGCCTGTTTCTCGAGATATTTCGCTGATAAAATTTTATCAACCGAATCAAAAAATTCTTCACCATAAAAAAGCCCGCTCTCCAAATGTTAACCTTATATAGGCAACAAAAATCAGCCCTCTGCCGCCAAAATCCTGGCCTCTGCTAACTTTTTGGTCAGCTCTCGCAAAACGTCGCCCATTTTTATCGACCAAGTCTTTTTTCTGGCCACCAAAACAACGTCGAACCCCGGCCGGATCCTTGGCAAAAGCGTCCGATAAGCCTCTCGCACAACCCGCCGAGCACGATTTCGTTGCACAGCGTTACCAATTTTTTTGCTAGTAGTAATGCCCATCCGCGCAGTATTCTCGCGATTTCTCAAAACGTAAACAACCAAAACCGGCGAAACATACGACCGGCCCCTCGAGTAAACCCGGCTAAATTCGCGATTCTTATTCAAAGTAACAATCTTACTCATAACACCAAGCCTTCTGATTTTGGCGCCACACCGGCATTTTTTAATCCTTCGCTTTTTAAAAATCTCACAAAAACAAAAAACATCACAACAAAAAAGCTCAAAAACATCGACCAAGCCGCAACTTAGTCTAGGTTAAAACAAAAAAAATTAATAAGAAAGTCTATGTCTACCTTTGGCTCTGCGGCGCGCCAAGACTCTGCGGCCGTTTCTATCTGCCATTCTTTTTCTAAAGCCGTGTTCCTTCTTTCGGTGAAGCTTTTTTGGCTGATAAGTTCTTAACATAAAGCGTCCTCCCTTCGCACATCAAGCGTATGTTGATATTATATCTCAAAGTCGGCGCCCGTGTCAAGAGCACCAAAATGTGCGGTCCTGCGGCGATTTTTCTGCGTCCGCGACCACTTTTGCCTATTCCAAAATTTCACAAAAATTTCGATTGAAAAATTTTGCGATTTGTGGTATCCTAAGTACTGTATATCTTTATCTTGTTTTATGGGCTGTTTAGTGTGGCCAAATCGCTCTTTCGCGCCTTTTTGCCTCGTTTTTGTCGATTTTAACACGCTTTTTTTGCAGCAAATTTCTTGGCAGCATTCTTTCTGCGGTTTTTATTTATTAAAAAGAAATTTATTTCGCAAATTTTCGCACAGTATCGCACAATGTTAAAGATAGTAGATCGTTAATTCTCTGGAGGTAAAAAATGGAATCTTTCAACGAGGCTTGGGAACTCATCTGTTCCTACTGCAAGACTCGAATAACCGACGTCGCTTACAAAACGTGGATCAGCCGGATTTCTCCGGTTAAGATCGACTTTGACACGGGTGACGCTATTTTGATGGTGCCTAACGAATTTCATAAACAGACGCTTACTCGCTGTTATACGCCGCTTTTGAATAGCGCGTTTGAGGAGATCTTCGGATCTAACGGCATTAATATATGTTTTGTTACGCCAAATGCTAGCAGCGAAAGCCGTCCGCCAAAAAACGACAGCTTGGCCATCGACGCGGCGCCAGAACTAACTTTCGATACATATATTGTGGGCTCTTCCAATAAATTTGCGCACGCTGCGGCTCTGGCTGTGGCCGCAAACCCCGCTGGGTCCTATAATCCGCTGTTTATTTATGGGAACTCGGGGCTTGGCAAGACGCACCTTCTATACGCCATCTGCAACGACATCAAGAAGACGCACCCCGAGACGCGCTCGCTTTATATTAAGGGTGACGAATTCACAAACGAGCTGATTGACGCTATACGGCGGGGTACGACGATCGAGTTTCATCAAAAGTACCGCCAGACCGACATTTTGCTTGTGGACGACATTCAGTTTATCGCGGGGAAGGACTCTACGCAGGAGGAATTCTTCCATACCTTCAATACGCTGTACGAAGCCAATAAGCAGATTGTCTTGACGTCTGACCGGCCGCCCAAAGAGATTCAAACGCTTGAGGATCGCTTGAGGACGCGCTTTGAATGGGGTCTGATTGCCGACATTCAGCCGCCAGACTTTGAGACGCGGATCGCTATTATTAAGAGAAAGGCCGAGATTCTGGACATTGACATTCCGAATAACGTCTCGGAGTACATTGCAACTAAGCTCAAGACGAATATCCGGCAGCTCGAGGGCGCCGTTAAGAAGATTAAGGCTTATTATCTTTTGCAGGGAGACGAGCCGAGCATAGCTACCGCGCAGGCCGCTATTTCGGATATTTTGAATAACGATCAGCCTCCGCCGCTCACTGTGGAGAAGATTGTGGAGGAGGTCGCGAAGACCTATGGCGTTTCTGGCGAGGATATTCGCTCATCTAAACGGGCTTCGAATATCTCTAACGCGCGTCAGACTGCGATTTATATCGCTAGGGAGATTACTCAACTTTCTATGACAGCCTTGGGGGCGGAGTTTGGCGGCAGGGATCACTCTACCGTGGTCTATGCTATCCAGCAGGTCGAGAAGACTATGAAGACCGATCCCAAAACGCGGGCGATGATCGAGGATATCATCAAGAATATTCGCGACAGATAGCTTTTGTTGAATTGTTAACAATGTTTTCACTTTTTAACATTTTCGGTTGAATTCGCGATTTTTGCTGTGTTTTTCTTTCAACTTCTTTTCAACATTTAACACCAAGTTTTCCACCAAATTGTTGAAATGTCGCGGGTCCGGTTTAAAGTTTAAAAAGTTTCCACATAAATTAAACGAAGGATTTGGGTTTTAAATTGGCTTTACACCGCTGTTTTGGAGGGCTTTTCAACATATCAACGGCCCCTACTAATATTACTAAAATTTAATTATTTCATTGCTATTATTTTAAAATGAGGTGATCTTTTATGAAAATAACCTGCTTGCGGCAGACGCTTGTTGAATCTGTCTTGAATGTTCAAAAGGCGGTCTCGACCAAATCTTGCCTTACCGCGCTTGAGGGGATCCTTATTTCTACAAAAGAAAATTCGATCTCGCTTTGTGGGTACGACTTGGAACTTGGAATTATGACGGAGATCCCCGCTACCATCGAACAACCGGGCCAAATTGTGATAAACGCTAAGCTTTTTTCGGAGATTATTCGCAAAGCGCCGGCGGATACGATTACTATTAGCGTGGACGAAAAGCTGATTGCTACGATTACCAGTGCACCGGCAGAGTTTTCGCTTGTTGGGATTTCTCATGAGGATTTTCCGGAGATTCCGACGCTTTCGGACGCTGAAACTCTGAGCCTTGACTGCGAGACTTTGAAGGGGATGATCCGGCAGACACTTTTTGCGACGTCTGAGACCGACGTGAAGCCGATTAATACGGGGACTTTGTTTGAGGTTAGCGAGACGGAGCTCAAGCTGATCTCCGTAGATGGCTTTAGGCTGGCTTTGCGCAAGGAAGTGCTTGCGGGCGGCAAGGAGATGCGGTTTGTTGTGCCGGGCAAGACGCTTAATGAGGTTCTGAAGATTCTTCCGGACGCTGAGGGCGCCAAAATCCAGATTTCTGTAGGGAAGAAGCATATAATTTTTTATATCGAGAGCTATTTCGTGATTTCTCGACTGTTGGAGGGCGAATTCCTCGATTACACCGCCGCGATTCCGCCTTCGCACGCTACCGAGGCCGTTGTGAACGTGAAGAGCATGATTGAGAGCATTGATCGCGTGTCTTTGGTGGTTACCGATCGGCTTAAAAGCCCCGTGAGATGTTCTTTTGCGGACAACTTTGCGCGCGTTTTTTGCATAACGACGGTCGGCAAGGCTAGCGACGAGTTGCCCATAAGTATGCAAGGCGACGCGCTCGAGATCGGGTTTAACAATCGCTATTTGATTGACGCGCTCAAGAATACTGAATGCGACGAGGTTAAGGTTCTGCTCAATGGCCCGCTCAGCCCGATTAAGATTGTGCCTAAGGAGGGCGATGCGTTTGTTTTTCTCGTTCTGCCTGTGAGATTGAAGGCTGTCGATGAGTAAGGTTCGCGTTGTGATGGTGTCTGCGGCCGGAATAAAGCTTGATTCTTTTTTGAAGCTTTGTGGCGAGGTTTTGAGCGGCGGACAGGCGAAAATTCTTGTTCAGGCGGGAGATGTGGCTGTTAACGGCGAGGTTTGCGTGATGCGTGGGAGAAAGTTGCGGGGTGGTGATGTTGTGGAAGTCCGCGGGAATCGCTATGAGGTCGCTTTTGAGGAAGAAAAATTTTGAAGATTGAGAAAATTTCTTTTAAAGAATATAGGAACTTGAAAAATGCCGAAGTGACGCCGTGCGCGGGGATTAATATTATTTGCGGGGACAATGCGCAGGGCAAGACGAATTTTCTTGAGGCAATCTGGCTTTTTACCGGCGGGAGGTCGTTTCGGGGCTCGAAAGATCGGGATTTGGCGACTTTTGGGCAAAAGAACGCGAGCCTTTCTATGGCGGCTGAGAGTTTTGGTCGCGTGCAAGACCTTAAAATCGACGTTCTGGACGGCAAGCGTTTTGTGACTATCAACAAAGTCCCGCAACGTAGCGCTTCGGACTTGATTGGGCATTTGTGCGCCGTGGTTTTTTCTCCGTTGCATCTGGCTTTGATCAAGGATGGGCCGGGCGTTCGGCGAAAATTTCTCGATACCGCGATTTGTCAGACGCAGCCAAAGTACACCGCGCATTTGCTGAAGTATAATCACGTTCTGAACCAGCGAAATAGCTTGCTTCGTCACCTTAAAAAGAGCAAAAATCTCGATGATACCTTGGATGTATGGGAGGAAAAGTTGGCCGAGTACGGTGCGGCGCTGATTGAACGCAGATTTTCTTATGTGGAAAAATTAAAGGAGTTGGCGGCGGAGTTCTATTTGGGGCTATCTTCCAAAAAAGAAAAATTGTCTATGCAGTACAAAACGACGATGAATGCCGATGTGGAGGGAGTTTTGGAAAAATGTTTTATAAAAAAAGATTTTTTGCAAAAGTTGCGAGAGTCGCGAGAAGAGGACGTTTCGCTGGGGTTCACAACCAGAGGTCCGCATCGGGATGAGATCGAGATCAAAATTGACGGTAAGTCTGCAAGAATGTTCTCGTCGCAGGGGCAGCAACGAAGTGCTGTTTTAGCTATGAAGCTCGCTGAGGCGGAGCTCGTGCAACAGACGGTTGGAGAGACGCCAGTAATTCTGCTAGATGACGTGCTAAGCGAGTTGGACGGAAGCCGTCAGAGTTATTTACTTGAGTGCATCTCGGAAAAACAGGTGTTCATAACGTGTTGCGAGCCGGAGATTGCGAAACGGATGCCGGTTGGGCAAGTTTTTGAAGTCTTGAATGGCGAATTTAAGCCAAAAAATTAAAGAGAAATGGGTGTAAGTGGCGTATGTATTTGTGTTTGGGTCGGGATGTTATGGTTAACGCTCGAGAAATCGTGGGATTTTTTGATTTGGATACCAGCACTGTCGGCAAAATAACGCGGGATTACATTTATAATGCGGAAAAAGAAAATTGCACGGTGAGCGTGTCGGCGGAGCTGCCGAAGTCTTTTGTGGTTTGCAGGAGCGATTCTTTGCGGGATCGCACGGTTTTTATAAGTCCGTTGGCGACGTCGACGCTGAGTAAGCGCAAAGAAATGGGGAGTTTTTCGTGAAAAATTTTTCTTTAAAGTGCCCACATTGCGATGAATCCGTGGGTTTTGTGAGTGCGTTTCAGTCTAAGGCGAACAGAGAGTTCGTTTGTCCGCGGTGTGGGCAGACTTCGGAGGTATTGCTGAAGGCCAAGATCGCAGATGTGCTGAAGGGTTTGGCGGTTTTGATCGGGCTGATTGTGGTGATTTTTTCGCTATTTTTAAGATATTATATTTGGGGCGCAGTTTTAATCATTTTGCTGTTTTTGGCGTTCTATCTGCAAGTTCCACGGTTTATAATTCTAAAAAATAAAAATGGCGAGTGAAGATTTTGGCGAACAGACAAAACAAAAACGGAGGGTTAACTTTGAATAGAACGGGAAATGCCGGGATAAATCATGAGTACGGGGCGAACGAGATTCAGGTTCTGGAGGGCTTGGAGGCCGTGCGGAAGCGGCCGGGTATGTACATAGGCTCGACGGGGCCCCGTGGACTGCATCATTTGGTTTACGAGATCGTCGACAACTCGATAGACGAGGCTCTGGCGGGATTTTGCGATAAGATAGAAGTCCGACTGTTGCCGGGCGAGGTGATTTGCGTTACGGACAACGGCCGAGGGATTCCGGTTGGGATGCACCCGAAGCTTGGGATTCCCGCGCTGACCGTGGTTTTTACGGTTTTGCATGCTGGTGGAAAATTCGGCGGCGGCGGATACAAAGTTTCTGGCGGACTGCATGGAGTGGGCGCTTCGGTGGTTAATGCTCTTTCGGAATGGCTTGAGGTTCGGGTTTTTCACGAGGGCAAAGTGTATTATCAGCGATTTGAGCGCGGTGTGCCGGTGTGCGAGATGCAGGTTCTCGGCGACACGACTGTAACGGGCACGGAGATAAAGTTTAAGGCCGACCGGCAGATCTTTACGGAGACGGATGTGTATGAGTTCGACGTTTTGGAGACACGGTTGCGCGAACAAGCCTTTCTGAATGCGGGTGTAGACATTGTTTTGATCGATGATAGGCAAGAAGACGAGCCTTGTTCGGAGAGATTTCATTATGAGGGCGGATTGTCGAGCTTCGTGGAGTATATTCACAAAAAAAGAGGCTTGGACGTTGTGCATCCGGACGTTATCGCGTTTTCGAAGACGATGCCGGACGACACGGCGCAGGTTGAGGTTGCGATGCAGTACAACGAGAGCTACAACGAGCTGATGCTTTCTTTTGCGAATAATATTCACACGACGGACGGCGGAACTCACGAGGAAGGCTTTAAACGGGCGCTCACGAGGGTTATGAACGATTACGCGCGCCGGTACAATATTTTGAAGGAGAGCGATAAGAACCTGTCTGGCGAGGATGTTCGAGAGGGGTTGACTGTGGTTATAAGCGTCAAGCTGAAGGAGGCGCAGTTCGAAGGTCAGACTAAAGCTCGGCTGGGCAATAGCGAGATTCGTGCGTTTGTGGATGGCTTGGTGAGCGAGAAGTTGCAGACTTACCTTGAGGAGAACCCGGCTGTTGCTAAGGCTATCTTTGAGAAAGCTCTGGCGGCGGCGAAGGCTCGGGATGCTGCGAGAAAGGCTCGCGATTTGGTGCGGAGGAAGTCGGCTTTGGAGTCGGCGTCTTTGCCCGGAAAGCTTGCGGACTGCCAGTCGAGGAACGCAGAAGAGACGGAAATCTACATCGTTGAAGGAGATTCGGCTGGGGGCTCTGCAAAGGGAGGTCGAGACAGGCGGTTTCAAGCGATTTTGCCGCTTTGGGGAAAGATGCTTAACGTTGAAAAGGCCCGGCTGGACAGAGTTTATGGCAACGATAAGCTCATGCCGGTAATAACAGCGCTGGGTTGCGGAATCGGCGGAGAGTTCAACCTAGAAAAATTGCGGTACGGAAAGGTCATAATCATGGCGGATGCCGACGTGGACGGCTCGCACATACGGACGCTGCTGCTGACGTTCTTCTTCCGCTTCATGAAGCCGCTCGTGGAGCAGGGGCACATCTACATCGCACAGCCGCCGCTGTATCGGATAACCCGGGCCAAGAAGCATTACTACGCCTACTCCGACGAGGAGCGCGACCAGATCTTGCAGGAACTCGGCGGTGGGACGGACATCCAGCGGTACAAGGGCCTTGGTGAGATGGACTCGGAGCAGCTGTGGGAAACAACGATGAATCCTGAGACCAGGATAATGCTGCGGGTGGAACTTGCCGATGCGGCGGCTGCGGACGAGATTTTTACTATTTTGATGGGTGACAAAGTCGAGCCACGGCGGGAGTTTATCGAGAAAAACGCCAAGTATGTGCAGAATTTAGATGTTTAAATCGCGATTTCACCACAAAAATTAACTTTAGAGGAGAACATTATGAGAGAACTTGATGAGAATATTCCGCTTGAGCCTGAGTCTGATGGGGATTCTGTAAACGAGGTGCCTGAGCAGGCGCATGAGAACGAGCCGGAGGAGGGTGAAACGTCTTCGATGGAGGACGAAAAGCAGATAGAGCGCGAGGTTTTGCAGACCGAGCAGGAGGATAAGATCGAGGACGAGGAGAAGGAGCGCGAGGAGGCGACTTGGGATGGCTCGGAGTCGGAGTTTGTGGAGGATGACGACGCCGAGGAGTACGAGGAGAAGTACGCCGGGATAAAGTTTGGCTATGTCTTGAAAAAAGACGAGATCCTCGATTGCCTGAAGCATACCGGTTTATTCAAGTCTAACGGAACCCGCTCTGCTGTGGAAATCTGCTTGCTTCTCGTTTTGGCGCTGATGTTCTCGGTTTTATTTTTCGTTACTGGAAATAAAATAAATTTTATACTGGGAGTAATATCGACCGTGCTGGTGTTCCCGGTGGTGCTGATGCCGCGCTTTTTTGTCGGGTTCAACGCGGACAAATTAACAACGGGTAAAAAGCTGTCTGTGGAGATTTACCCGGACGAAATCGCGGTGGACAGCGAGGCGTCGACGTGGAAGATCCCACTGGACGGCTCATGCGTGTTCGAGGAATTCAACGGGATGTTCTTGATCTATCTGCCGCAGGAAAAGCTGTTTATAATCCCGACGCGGGCAATCGAGCCGGATTTTTTGGCGGATGTGCAGGGAATGATAATTGCAGGGACTAAGCCTAAAGAAGAGTCATAAATGGCGATCTGGTGGGAATTTTGAATAAAGATAAAGGCAAAAATAAAATGAGGTGAACTTTTTGGAAAACGAAGAGAAGAACGAACTGGCGCCGAAAGTGATAGATGTGGACATTGAAAACGAGATGCAGAAGTCGTTTTTGGCGTACTCGATGTCGGTAATCGTCTCGCGGGCGCTGCCGGACGTGCGTGACGGCCTAAAACCGGTGCATCGGCGGATTTTGTATACGCTTTACGAGAACGGCTTGGGGCCGGATAAGGAGTATCGAAAGTGCGCGGATACCGTTGGATCAGTGCTTGGAAGATATCACCCACATGGCGATACCTCGGTTTATGACGCTTTGGTGCGGTTGGCGCAGGATTTTTCGATGAGGTACATGCTGGTGGACGGTCACGGCAACTTCGGCTCGGTGGATGGCGACCCGCCGGCTGCTTATCGGTATACGGAGGCCAAGATGAGCAAGATGTCGGTCGAGATGCTCACGGATATCGAGAAGGACACGGTAAATTTCATGCCGAACTACGATGATCGCTTGAAGGAGCCGGAGGTTTTGCCTTCGAGATTTCCGAATTTGCTCGCGAATGGATCGACGGGAATCGCTGTGGGAATGGCAACGAACATCCCGCCGCACAACTTGGGTGAGGTTATAGACGCGATCTGCTGCTTGATAGATAATCCGGATGCCGAACTGGCGGACTTGATGGAGCATATAAAAGGTCCGGATTTTCCGACTGGCGCACAGATCATGGGTCATAGCGGGATTCGGTCGGCTTACTCTACGGGGCGCGGAAAAATCGTCGTGCGGGCGTGCGCGGAGATCGTCGAGGAGAAAAATTCGCGCTACAAAATCGTCGTCACAGAGCTGCCGTACCAAGTGAACAAGGCGCGGCTGTGCGAGAACATCGCGGAACTGGTGAAGGATAAGCGAATCGAGGGTATCTCGAACATCGAGGACCACTCCGACCGCAACGGAATGCACATCCGGATAGACCTAAAGCGCGACGCGTCGCCGCAAATCGTGCTAAATCAGCTGTACTCGTTCACGCAGCTGCAAACGACGTTCGGCGTGATAATGCTGGCGATCGTGAACGGCGTGCCGAAAATACTGACGCTAAAAGAGATGTTGGCGCACTATCTGGACTTCCAAATAGAGGTGCTGACCAAACGGACGCGGTTTGAGCTGAACAAGGCCCGCGAGCGCGCACATATTCTGGCAGGGTTGAAGATCGCACTTGACCACATTGACGAAGTCATCGCAATTTTGCGGGCGTCGAAGTCGGTGGCCGAAGGCAAGGAGCGGCTGATGGAATCTTTTGGGTTGGACGAAGTGCAAGCGCAAGCCATTGTGCAAATGCGGCTGGGACAGTTAACTGGCCTGGAGCGCAGCAAAATCGAGGAAGAGCTGGCAGCGCTCGAAGAGAAAATCGCGGAACTTTTGAGCATCTTGGGGGATCGGTCGAAGCTTTTGAAGATGCTAAAGGACGAGATCTTAGAGATAAAGCGGCGGTTTGCCGACGAGCGACGGACAAAAATCATGGCGGTGAGCGGGGAAGTCGACGTGGAGGACTTGATCCCTGAGGAGGACTGCGTGCTGACGCTGACGAACTTTGGGTACGTTAAGCGGCAGAAGACGGATACATATAAACTGCAAAGACGCGGTGGACGGGGCGTTTCGGGCATGAGCTGCCGCGAGGAGGACGTCGCTTCGGAGATGTTCGTGGTGAACAGCCACGACTATGTCATGTTTTTCACGAATTTGGGCAAGACGTATCGCCTGAAATGCTACGAAATTCCGGAGGGCTCGAGGATGTCCAAGGGCACAAATGTGGCGAATTTGCTGCCGGTCTTGCCGGAGGAAAAGGTCACATCGATGATAAAAGTGCCGGCGTTTGAGGAAGAAAAGTTTCTGGTGATGGTCACGAAGGGCGGAATAATCAAGCGGACGCAGCTGAATGCCTATAATTCGGCGAGAAAAAGCGGTCTGATTGCGATTGACTTGGACGAGGGCGACGAATTGGCCTGGGTTAGCGTTACCGACGGCAGGACGGAGCTTATGGTTGCGACGAAGAAGGGCATGGCTATCCGGTTTAGCGAGACTGATGTGAGGGTAGTTGGCCGTACGGCGCGCGGTGTAAAGGCTATAACGCTTAAGGATGGCGATAGTGTCGTGGGGATGAGCCCTGTTTGCCGCGAAAAGATGGTTCTGACGGTTTCGGAGACGGGTTATGGCAGACTCTCGGACTTTGACGATTATAGGCTTCAAAACCGCGGCGGCAAGGGAATTATAAATTATCATGTTGCGAAATATGGCGATGTTGCGGCGATAAAGTTGGTTTCGAGCGATGAGGACGTAATTCTGATTGCTGAGAATGGCGTGATTATCAGGATAAAGGCGGATTCGGTTCGGAAGTGTTCGCGGCCTTCTAAGGGAGTGCGCGTTATGAAGATTGGCGACAATAACAAGATCGTTGCAGTTGCGAGCATGGAGCATGAAGATGATAGCACAGATATCCATTCTGACGCGGCTGATGGGGAAGAGGTTGTTCAAGAAGACGTGCAAAATGCGGATAATGGCAAAGAACAGCAATAAAGTTTTAACAAAATTGTGATGTTTTGTTGAAAGTTTTGCGAGCGAGAGCAACAATAGCGCCCCGCGGTATAGTGGGGCGCGCTATGCAATGAGGGGGCTGAGGGTGCATGAAAGTGGCGGCGTCTGTGCTGGCGAGCGATTTTTCCAGGTTGGGCGACGAAGTGAATAGAGTTTCGCGGTCTGGCGCGGATTTTGTGCATATAGATGTGATGGATGGCGTCTTTGTGCGAAATATAACCATGGGACCGGCTATAATTAGAGCAATACGGTCGTGTGCGAGCGTTCCGTTTGACGTGCACCTGATGATAACTGAACCCTCGCGGTACTTTGCGGATTTCGCCGAAGCTGGCGCGGATATAATCACGTTTCATGCCGAGGCGGGGAGCAATCTTTTGAGCGCAATAAACGCCGTGAAATCAACGGGCAAAAAGGTTGGGGTAGCTATAAAGCCCGCAACGTTGGTAGATGAGCTTTTGGAGTATTTGCCGATGATAGATTTGGCGGTCGTGATGACGGTTGAACCCGGATTTGGTGGACAGGCATTTATGCCGGAGATGATGAGCAAAGTCCGCGCGTTGCGGGAGGAAATCTGCAAACAAGGGCTTAAGACGCTTATAGAAGTCGACGGCGGGATAACCAAAGAGACCGCCAAAACGGCGGCCCAAAGCGGTGCGGACATCTGCGTGGCGGGGACTAGCATTTTTAAAAGCAGCGATATGGAGCGTGCGATCGCCGAAATTAAGGGAGTTTAGGCGAGGTTTGTTACAAATTTGAGCAAAAAATTGGCCGAAAGCAAGGTTACCTGTGAGTGCGCTGAGGGCAGGCGGGGCCTTGTTTTCGGCTTGATTATTTTAATTTTAGGTTAAAAGATATTTCCCGAGCTCCTCTATGGCGCGGTTTTTGATAATGACGTTGCCTCTTTCAACCAGTCTGGCGGCGGCAACAGCACTTTTGCCCGCAAAACGCCCGTACTCACTGATGACTGCCAGAAGATTCGATGAGATTGCGCCTTTGATGTATAATACCAAAAAATAGGAATTTTTAATTTCTATAATAGAACTATCGAAAAAGCTGAAACGACCGTTGTAGAGGCGTTCAACGAGTGCAAAGAGAGAATCCGGCGTTTTAAAAAAGAAAGCGAACGGCTTAGATTTATTTTTGATTTTATAAATTTTTCGAGCAGAGTCAAGGCGGTTCGAAAGCAGCGTGACCAAGACGAAACAGCCGTTGGTCTGTGGAATAGCTTCGATTAGGAGCTTTTTGTTGCTGCAGAAAAATCCGATTTCGGATTCGGCTTTGGCCAGCAGATTATTGATGATTTCTGAAGAAAACTCGTATTTCCAGTTAAGACGGTTAATCGAGACATCCAAAAATTTCAAATCCTCGCTCGAAAGGGCAATCAGCAGACGGTTCTCGTCGATTTTGTCCAAAATCATGACGGCACCCCCGAAAAAAGAAATAGTAAAAAAATTTCGACCTCAATAATATAATATTATAGAACGGGCGGGCGTGCAAGTGGATTTTGCAGAATGAGCGAAAAAGGTTTAAAAAGTCGCAAAAAAACGGAAAATCCGACTAAAACCGGCGCGCGCGAGAAGATAATTGACAAAAAACGAGGCAAATGGTAAAATAATAAGCGATTTTTTGAGCAAAAATGCACATTAAAATTAGGGGGATTTAAAAATGTTTTTGATGGGCGGACTGTTTGGCGCGAGCATGCTGCGGGTTTTGGCGGCTTTGGCGTATAAGGTGTTCTTGTGCATCGCGGTTTATAAGGACGCGATAGAGCATAGTGATCGAAACACCGCGCTGTGGACTACGGTTTTGACGGCGATTTTCGGATTTATTCCGGCGGTGGTTTATGCGATATTTAGATATCAGAAGGGAAAAGACTTCGTGACGTGCCGGCATTGCGGAAAGATGGTCTCCAAAAAATATCCGGTGTGCATGTTTTGCAAGCAGCCAACAGGCGACGAATCGGGCCGCAGCTTGATTAGCGAAGAGGTAAAGAAATATTTGATCTTGGCTGGAGTATTTTTCATCGTGCAATTTGTTTTCGAAGGCATAATCGCGGCATCTGGGGCTCGGCAGGCTGTCACGTTCAACCTGTTTTAGTAATTATTTTTGTATATATTACAGATAGTATAATTTTTGGGAGTTAAAATGAGGGGTATTAAAAGGAAGATTTGCGCCGTTTTGTTCGCGTTGATACTGATTCTGGTGGGAGCGGGACAAGCTTTTGCAGGGGCGGTGCGAGAATTTACGCTGCACAAAGGGCAATCGATGTTTATTTCTGTAGAACACTTGCAGAATCCGGCGATGCTAACATCGGAGAACGACGCAGTGGCGTCAGTTTTGAACGGGGTGATCACTGCGAACTCAGTGGGAGAGGCGTTCTGCAGGGAAGTCCGAACCGGTGCGGGTGGAGAAATCCAAGAAAAAAGGTTTAAAATAAAGGTCCTGCCGCCAAAGTTGATACGCTATATTTTTGTGGAACCGAATAATCCACGACCTGGCGAGGATTTGAAGTTGGTAGCGATTGCGGATGCCGCAGTGGAACGAGTTAAGTTTTTGGTGACTACGAATTTAGGTCGATTTGAGGCTATGGCTGAGGAAAAATGCCCAGACGGAGAGAGTTTTATTCACCGAGCGAGGGTAAAACCTAGAGGCTCCGGGAAGTTCACGGTGAAAGCGCAGGTGGAGAGCGGTTCTAATTGGGTGGATGTGCCGGACTGTAGTTTTGATGGGGTTTTTACAGAGAGCTCAGCGGCAAATACAGCAGAGATGCGTGTTAGCGATAGGTGCATTGATTACATAATGGCTAAAGAGGGCTTTAGAGCGAGGATTATGGAGGATGGCCTGGCGAAAAACGTCTATGATATCGGTTACGGCAGCGGAGTTAGGGCCGGTGCGGCTTTTTATAACAACGTCACGCGCGCTGCGGCGCACGCCATGCTTGTGAATCGCCTGAACAACGGCAACTGTTCGCGGGCTCTCAATAATTTTATTCTGCGCAATGGTTTGAGGGTGTCTCAGAACGAGTTTGACGCGCTTTCGAGCTTTACATACAACCTGGGTGCCGGCTGGCTTAGCAACTCTGGTTTACGAAATGTATTTTTGAGGTCTAAAAATACAAACAGTTTAAGCGCGAGCGGGCCTCAAAAAAGGATGACTGGGACGATTGTTTCTACGAATGGCCTCCGGATGCGGGAGGGACCCAGCACGCAAACCGGGACTTTGGCTATTTTGAGGTTTAATGAGCAGGTTGAGGTTTTGAACGAGAATAATAACGAATGGTATAAAGTTCGGACGAGTGGCGGTTTGGAGGGGTACTGCTTTGCGGAGTTTTTGAGCGTGATTACCGAATATACAAATAGTAATATTGGCGTTGTTAATTCGAGCGATGGATTGAGACTACGAGAGGGTCCGAGCACTGAAAATGAGGCGATTTCTGTGATGAGGTTTAATGAGCGAGTTGAGGTTTTGAGTGAGAATAATAACGGATGGTATAAAGTTCGAACGAGTGACGGCTTGGTGGGATATTGCAGTGCGCAGTTTTTAACAGTCGAGGCTTTGGATGTTAGGAATTCTGCGAGCCGAGATGACTTTGCAAAGGCGTTTTTAGAGTATAACAAGGCGGGCGGAAGGTTCATAAGGGGCCTTTTGAACCGTCGGATTGAAGAGCTGCAGATCTATTTTTATGGCGATTACGCGCGCGATGGCGGGAAAAACAAGTATAATTTTTCGCTACCGGATTACGCATAATTTTGAATTTTTAGAGTTTACAAGCCGTTTTGTGAACTCTTTTTTCTTTTTGAGAAAAACTATTTTCTTGTTAAGAATTTTGAGCTATAATGTTGGTGGGCGAATTCGCGCGAGGGGCGGGGGTGAGGCGATGAGCGAGGTTTATCTGGACAACAGCGCGACGACTAGGCCGTGCAAGGCGGCTGTGGACAAAATTGTGGAGGTTCTTACTAGTAATTTCGGGAATCCTTCGTCGCTGCACGAAAGGGGATTTGAAGCGGAAAGAGAAGTCGAACGCGCGAGAGAAGTTATTGCAAAGAGCTTAAATGCTAGATCTGATGAGATTTTTTTTACATCTGGAGGCACAGAAGCCAATAATATCGCGATTTTTGGGGCTGCAGATGCAAACAAACGGCGTGGTAATAAGATTGTAACGACATCGGTGGAGCACTCATCCGTGTACAACCCCGCACGGGAGCTTGAAAAACAGGGCTACGACGTGGTATACTTAAGGCCAGACGAAACCGGACGAATCTCTATAGGTCAAATCGACGAAGCCATCGACGCGGACACGATTTTGGTGAGCGTGATGATGGTGAACAACGAGGTCGGATCGATTTTTCCCGTAGAGAAAATCAAAAAAGTCATCGAAAAACACAAGTCGCCAGCCGTGCTGCACATTGACGCGGTTCAGGCGTTCGGGAAGATCTCCGTAGACGTAGAGAAATTGAGGGCGGATCTGGTAACCGTCTCAGCGCACAAAATTCACGGGCCAAAAGGCGTGGGGGCGCTGTTCAAACGAAAGGGCGTGCGAGTAACGCCGCGGACCTACGGCGGAGGGCAGCAACAAAAGGTACGCCCAGGAACAGAGCCAGTTGCGCTAATTGCGGGGTTTGGCGCAGCGGCTGAGCAATTTGAACTGGGGCCTCAATATGACAGAATAAGCCAGCTGAATCGCTATTTTAGAGAGAGGCTCGTTGACATTAACGGAATCAGTGTAAACTCGCCGCAGGACGCCGTTTCGCACATAATTAATATTTCCACAAACGAAATAAAATCGGAGACGATGCTTCATTTTTTGTCGGCTAGGGGAATCTTTGTTTCGAGCGGTTCTGCATGCGCAAAAGGCAGGCGGAGTCGGGTTTTGAGCGAGATGAGGTTGCCAGAAAGGCGCATAGATACTGCCTTGAGGATTAGCTTTTCTAAAGACAACACCCGCGCAGACGTTGATGAGCTGTTGCGTCAGCTGAAGATTGGTATGGAGACGCTGGCGCATATTTGATTGAAAGGGGGAGGACGCGCGAAAAATGAGAGAAGTGATGTTGATAAAGCTCGGCGAGATCGTGCTGAAGGGACTCAATCGCAAAAATTTTGAGGACAAGCTGATACGAAATATCAAGCGAAAAGTCTCGGCACTCGGGGAGTTTCAATTGATAAACCTGCAATCGACGATTTACCTGATCCCGCAGGGCGAAACCGCCGATTTTGAGCGGGTAGAGAAGACCGTTGGCAAAATTTTTGGAATATCTCGGTACGCCAGAGCGGCCCAGTGCGACAAGGATCTGGCGGCGATAAAGGAAACCGCGGTGGAATATTTGCGCGAAATTTTGCCAAAATTACGGACGTTTAAAGTCGAGTCGAAACGCAGCGACAAGAGGTTCGCACTAAAATCGCCGGAAATATCGGCGGCCGTGGGAGAGCGCATCCTGGAGGCGTTCCCGCACCTGTCAGTGGACGTGCACAACCCGGACATCACCGTAACAGTCGAAGTTCGTGACTTCGGCGCCTATGTACGGGGAGATTCGTTACCAGGTGCTGGCGGAATCCCTATCGGAACGGGAGGCCGAGCTGCAGTGATGATCTCTGGCGGAATAGACAGCCCCGTGGCGGCGTGGATGCTGGCGAAACGCGGCGTAGAGCTGGTTGCGATCCACTTTGCAAGCCCGCCGTACACAAGCCCAAGAGCCGAGCAAAAGGTGGCGTCGTTACTGAAAAAAGTCGCGGAATTTGCAGGAAAAATCACGATGATCACCGTTCCGTTCACAGAGATTCAGGAGAATATCAAGGCTCATTGCGACGAGGACTTTTTCACAGTGATCATGCGCCGCTTTATGATGCGGATTTCTGAGATTATCGCAAAAAAATATCGATGCAAGGCACTAATTACGGGTGAAAGCTTGGGTCAGGTGGCCAGCCAGACGATGGATGCTATCACTTGCACGAATGATGCTGTAAAAATGCCGATATTCCGGCCGCTAATTGGGATGGACAAAGACGAAATAGTGGAAATCGCAAGAAAAATCGAGACATTTGAGCTTTCAATATTACCGTATGAGGACTGCTGTACAGTATTCACGCCAAAGCACCCTCGAACCAAACCGGTATTGCGCGATGTACAGCGGGAAGAGAGCAAACTTGACTGCGAAAATCTGATTCGGGCGGCGGTTGAGGGCGTAAAAATAACTGAGATTTTGGATTAGAAAAGAGGGGTCGCATGAAAAAACCGAAAAATTTGAAAAAAATAATCTTTGTTTTGAGCGCGGTGATTTTTGTTGTCTCGCTGGGGATCATCGTCAACCTGTGCTTTATCGAGCCCTACCTAAACGCGTCCACGATGAAGGAGATCGAGGATGTTTACTACAAGGAGGCGGATTCGGAAGAAGAGACGGGGAATCTGGCGGCGTTGATGGCTATAAATAGCGACATAAAGGGCTGGATAAAAATCAAAGGGACGCCGATAAATTATCCGGTGCTGCAGTCCGGCCCGGGCGACCCGATCTACTATCTGCACCGCAACTACAAAAAGGAGAAAACCAGCTTTGGCAGCGTTTTCCTGGACTCTCAGTGCGACATAGAGAGCCCGTCGAAAAACCTGATTTTGTACGGCCACAACATGCGAGACGGCAGTATGTTCGGGCATTTGCTCAGGTACGACGACTTGAACTTCTATAAGGAGCGCCCCACCATAACGTTTAACACCTTGGCGAAGCGCTCGGAGTGGAAGATTATCTCGGTCTTCAAGACCAACACGCTCGAGTCGCAGGGCAAGCTGTTCGACTACCTAAAGATCGACTTTGCGAGCGATAAGGAGTTCCTCGACTTCGTCTATGACGTCAAAGTGCGATCAATTGTGGACACGCCCGTGGACATCGGCAAAAACGACAGACTCATAACGCTCTCAACGTGTTCCAGCGAGCTAAAAGACTTTAGAACAGTCGTGGTTGCAAGAGAAGTCCGCGAGGGAGAGTCGCCAGAAGTGGATGTGGAAAAAGCGAAGATAAGAGGAAACCCGCTAATGCCCAAAGGTTACTACTCGAAATACGGCGGCAAAGCGCCAAAAGTGAACGGGTTTGATAAAGATCAGGCCGAAGGGAATTTACCCTGGTACGTTGAGCAATAATCAAAAAAAGCCCCCAAGAGGACCGACCTCTCGGGGGTTTACAATTTATCTACTGAACGATTATTTTTCATTTTCCGCAACACTTTTTTCTTTATTAGAAATTACAACAATCGAATTGCTCTTCTTGTACCGAAACAAAGTCAAAACCACGTAAATGCCGAAGATCAAGCATCCAGCGTTGTGCAGTAAAGACATTCCCTTAAAATTTGGCCAGATCTCGGTCACGATAAAGTCAATAAGCGTGTAGAATCCTTCAAACAAGAAGAAGAATGCCAAAGAGCGATACATCGGGAATCCGCGAAGCTCAGCCGTAAAAAAGATAGTGGTGATGGCAAGAAAAAGTATGGATAAAGCGATGGCAACCCACATATCACGCGCCTCCTTTGCCTGCCCCAATTATACAAAAATTAGTCGGCGTAGTCAAACAGAAAAGGATAACAAAATTATTGCCAAAACGAAGTTAATCCGCCAAAACATAAACCTTACAATTTTTAACGCCCCATTTGCGGCATTCCGCCAGGGTATTCAAGTAAACATCGACCAAAGTACGGCCACTCATCAAAGCACCACCGGTGTCAGCGGCAACG
This sequence comes from uncultured Eubacteriales bacterium, assembly GCA_948527295.1. Lineage (GTDB taxonomy): Bacteria > Bacillota > Clostridia > Oscillospirales > Acutalibacteraceae > CAG-557. The sequence continues at coordinate 189,893 of CAOSWK010000001.1, forward strand.
CAAATGCCATACCCAGGGACGAAAAGCCGAGTGCCATAAGGAATTTTTCTCCGATCAACAGCAACGCGCCCCACAGCAACAGGCAAACCAGTCGAAGTCCGTGAGCCGCCCTCGCAGGCAGTGTAAGCCGTCACACGGCCGGTAAGCGTTTTGCTATAATGGTGAACATTCCCGTTCTCATCAACAATAGTGCCGTTCTCCTCAGAGATAGAAACCCGACCAGCCCGATGTTTGGTAGTAGGCTTGGTGCCAATAATTTTAACCTGATTAACCGGCGCCTTCAAGATATTCTCAGCCAAAACCTCAACCTGAGATGGCTTGCCGTCGATATATTTAATTCGCTTAGTAACGTCCTTTTCACCGTTAGCGCCAGCAACCTCAATCTTGAATTCACCGCGGCTCAAAGAATCGGACTTTTTAACCTCAGTAGCAAAAGGAATCGGCTCCCTTTCGGTAACTTCCTTAACCTCAACGCGATTAACAGTAATATTCAAGCCATCTTCAACAGCTTTATCCAAAGGCTCGCTCACAATATCGTCTGGCGAGGTAGAAATCTTAAAAAACTTCAAAGCATCAGCAACAGTGCCCTCAGGCACGGAAACCGCAAGAGTCTCGCCATCAACAAGAACATTTATAGGAATAAGCCGTGAAATCACAATCTTCATGCCGTCTGCAAGAGGTTCATTCATAGGGACAGAAACATGAAAGCCGTCGCCAGCGGGAATATTATTCAAGGCGATCAAATCTGCAACAGTGCCGTCATTAACCTCGTAATAGTGCGATTCACCCTCAAAAAACACGTCAACAGTAAAAGCACGCTTAATCATGATCTCAACCTGGTTGTTAGCCAGATCAGTCCGAATAACCTTATCCTTTTCGTTATCAACAAAGATTCCAGCCTGCCTCAAAACAGCGCCAGTCTCATTATGCAAAGTGCGAAACTTAGTAACATCCGCGCCATCAGTAATAGTGACGTCATTGCTCATGCCAAAAACCGCAGCAGAAGAGCCAGCTCCCAAAACAACAATCAAAATTAGAGACACAAACCGCTTGACTTGCTTGTTCGATAGACTTTTAAACTTTGTAATCAAAGACATTCCTCCGTTTCGTAACCAATGTGTAACCAAAAACACAGAGGCTATGGTAAGCGTAAGTTTAAATAAAATCTAACGAAATTAATTATAAAGAAGCGCGGTTATGAATGTCAAACGATTAAAATTTAAATTTTTGTATACTTTTAACAAACAAAATCCAATAAACCAAAAGAATAAACGCCTAAAAATCGCTAACAAGAGCAATTTATGTAAATTAATGGAAAATAATTTGTGCAAATAGCAGAAATTTACTGGTTACAAAAAAGTAACAATTAATTACACAAAATTAATATTTGAAATAAAAACAAAGATAGCAATTTTTTCCTTAATAACAAGGATTAAACGTATTTTTAAAATATATTAACATAGATAATAGGCTAAAGATGAAAAATATCTTTTTTGTAACACTTTTGTTTTAATTATCGTTATTATATTTGTAAACCAGGGAAGTTAAGTCCTACTCTTTGTAACATGAGGAAGAAATATCATTATTGTAATATAGGGGAGATGCATCATTAGCACGAATTTCTGGTTTGTTAATTTCCACAAGACCATCGTATATATATTCACCATTATGTAAGTATACGTTTTTGCAAAGATGGCCACCATTAACAAGAAATTTAAAAAGTTTTTTAACTTCAGGGTCATCAAGCAACTTTGAAAACTTGCTAATCTTTTTATTGCGATGAAAGCTATGCATTTTGTCAAAAGCTTTTTTTCGGACTTGGTAAGGACCGTCTTGACTGCTTTCTTCAATAATAAAATTAAAAAATTCTTTAATTTCAGGGTCATTAAGTAAATTTACAAACTTGATAACCGTTTTATTTCTGTAAAAGTTATAAATTTGATCAAAAACATTTTTGCGGCCTTGGTTAAAACCCTTTTTAAAGCCTTTTTTATGCAATGCAAGCCCGTCTCGGTTTAATAAATATTTTAAATAGCCCTTAGCGTTTTTCTGAGCGTTTTCCTCTCCAGCGCTATAAGATCTAGTTTTTTCCTTTTCTACACATTCTTCTCCACTTTTTTTACCATAAGAGAAAGCTAAAGCTAGTGTACCAGCGCCAGTAAGAACGTAAGCTAATATACCAAAAAATTTATTAAGATATTGTTCGAATTTATATTCAGAGTAGCTATCATCAGACATCCATTTAAGTTTATCAATTTCTTCAAGCTTCTCTTTATTGTGCTTCCTTAAATCCTCCTTAATTTTCTCAATTTCTTCCTCTTGCGCAGTTTTAGTTTGCGTTGTTTTATTACTAGCAGCCAAACAAGGTGCACAGTAACCCAGAGCCAAAGTTAACACTAGCAGACTTGACAATAATTTTTTCACAAAAATCTTCCTTTCTTAGCCTATTTAATAAAAGTCTTTAAAATTTAACTTAAAACCAAACAGTATAATTTTAATGTCATTTATTATGTGTTTTATAGTTTCTTTAAAATTATCCATATCAAAAATATCGTCATCGTCAAAAATTTTTTTGAGATGGCTTACTAGATCCTTGAGATGGGGTTTTAGAAAAAATGGCCAAACATTATCCAACCTAAATTTCATTAGACATGCTTTATAGCCAAGAAAAAACATAACGGTACCAACTAAAATCTCATTTATGTGTTTATAATTAGCAATGGTTTTGGCAATATCGATTATCTTATCCTTACATTTTTTAAAAATTTCCTTAAATTCTAATCCTTGAGACTGATCTGAACCAGCGTTAGTGTTATTTTTTACAAAAGTTTTATTTTTAGCTGAAGCTGTTTTGGCCGCGCAAGCCAAACAAGGCGCACCGCAACCCAGTGTCAAAGTTAACACCAACATACTTGACAATAATTTTTTCATAAAAAATCCCTCCTTTTTTTATTTATTATCATACCGCGTTTGTGGAATAAAAACAACCCCATAATGATAATTTTGTATAATATAGCAATAAAATCTAATTTTAAAGTTAATTTTTGTGATATGTCAACAAATAAAAAGCCCACACAAATCTCGTGCAGACTTTTGATAAAACCGGTAGAAATGTGGTAATACTATCTCTTCGAGAACTGAGGCGCGCGACGGGCGGCCTTAAGACCGTATTTTTTACGCTCTTTCATTCTAGGATCGCGCGTTAGGAAGCCGGCTTTTTTAAGTAGAGGCCGAAAATCCTCGCCGTCGTGCTGAAGCAGAGCGCGAGAAATCCCGTGACGAATGGCTCCAGCCTGACCAGTAACGCCGCCACCAGCAACTCTGCAGATAATATCGAAATTCCCGTCAGTCTTAGTCAAAACCAAAGGCTGCCGAACGATCAACTTCAAAGTCTCGAGGCCAAAATAGTCGTCAATAGGCCGGTCGTTAATAATAATCTTGCCAGATCCCTTGTAGACGCGGACTCTAGCGACAGAACTCTTTCTTCTTCCCGTGCCATAGAGGTAAGCAACTTCGTTATACATATATAAAAGGCTCCTTTCTTACGCGTTAAAAACTTCGGGCATCTGAGCAGAGTGGGAATGTTCCGCACCGGCAAAAACGCGAAGTCTCGTCAAAGCTTTGCGACCAATAGTAGTGTCGGGCAGCATGCCCTTAACAGCCAGAGTCATGGCGAATTCAGGGCGTTCAGCCATAATTTTGTCATACCGAGTAGCCCTCAAGTGGCCGATATATCCGGTGTGACGGTAGTAATGCTTTTGAGTTAGCTTGTTGCCCGTCAAAACGGCGTCTTTACAATTAATAACGATAACATGGTCGCCACAATCGACGTGAGGGGCAAAAAAAGGCTTGTGCTTACCGCGAAGAAGGGTAGCAGCCTGAACAGCAACGCGACCAAGCGGCTTGCCAGCGGCATCGATGACAAACCATTTACGAGAAACTTCGTGAAGTTTCGGCATAAAAGTTGACATTTATATTCCTCCAAAAACAAATAAAATAGGTGAATAAATAGATTTTACACCATTTAACACCCAGTGTCAAGCATAATTTTTCAACATTTTAATTTAAGAGATAAAAACTTTAATTTTTGCGATTTTACGAAGAAAAGCTCCAAATATCTTGATCGCCATTCACAAAAAAGGAGGTGCAAGAATTTTTCCCGCGCAGAAAAAGCTAAATCAAAAGACAATTAAAAATGCAAGAATGGAGGGCGATCACAGCAAATTAAATTTCTAAAACAGAAAAATAAACAAAAAGCCAACAGAGAATTTATTGAAATTTAAACAAATGGGAGTTTTTCCGAATTCTTGTAGATTTTTTGAAATCAGTGTGCTAAAATGGGGAAAATGAAGCATAGAAGCGACAAAATAAACGAAGGAGATTTTATTTATGAAAAGATTCGTATCATCGTTTTTAGCAGTGTCATTGTGTTTAACCCCAGCGTTAATGCCAGCAAAGAAAGCCAGCGCGGTTAATGTAAGTGTAAAAGAAGCTTTGAACAAAGCAAAGAGTGCCACGGGGGACTTCTTTAAAGATTATTTATGGAATAGCAAAGCAATGAATGCTACAGGAGCTTTCTTTAAAGATTATTTGTGGAATAGTAAGGTAATGAACGGTGCAAAGTATTACGGTAGTAAAATTAAAAAGGCTATAGAGGGTGACCTTTCAGCAACACCTATTCCAAGGCCAACATCAACTCCAGTGGCAACACAAACAGCAAAAAAAGACAATACTTTAAAAATCAATGAGGACGACCTAAGTGTAAAGTACTTTTTTGTAGAGGGAATTGGTAGGTCACAGAAAAAATGTTGTGATCAAGACGAAGCTGCCAACCGTTCAAATAGCACGCATGTCTCTGAATGTTGTAGTACTCTTGATGCATTGTTGGATTGGTTTGCAGAACTTCAAAAGAAGTACCCAGATCAAACAAACCCATTTTGGGAAGGCTTACTCAAAGAAAGAAATAAACAGCGTCTGGCCACATCAACACCTACGCCAACCCCAACACCAGAAGTTACGCAAACACCAACGCCAACTTCGACTCCAGAATGGACACCAACTCCAGAAATAACGCCAAAATCAACTCCTGAGGTGGTACAAGTAGCGCAAATCGAAGGCGAGCTTTAATTGATAGTTTGTAAGTAAGCATTAAAACTTAATTCTTTGCTTCATAAAACGTGCGAGCCGTGATTGGTTCGTGCGTTTTGCTATTTTTACAGGTCTGTGCTATAATTCGGCAGATATCATAAAAATAACGCGCAAAACAACAAAAATTAAACAAAACGTAGATTTTTGAGAACAATATAGAAATTTTTAAATCAATATATTATAATTAATTTTGATGAAGTAAAGAAATTCTAAATTATAGAGGAGATTTTATTTTATGAAAAGATTAGTATCGTCGCTTTTAGCGCTATCACTGTGCGTAAGCCCTGCGGTAGTAAGAAAATCTAAAGCTTTAGATATTTTTACTGTTTTTAACCAGGAACCGAAGAATCAAACAAATATTCAACATCTAAAAGAAGAGTGTGAGAGAGAAAAGGCCCTTAGGCTGCCATTGAGTGAACAAAAAAATTGCATTATGTTTGGACAAGAAAATGCTGATGAAGAAGTAAAAAAAGATATTGAACGGTTTAAGAATAGTGACAGGTTAAAAGAACTATCACAAGCAATGTTTAATTTATCGAAACGGGCAATTTATGATGCGCGTATTAAATATTATAAGGAGTTAATGAGCAAAGGAACACCTACTTCTGACGACGAATTGAAAGCTTTATTGGATAGCGTAAAGAATAGCGAAGAAGCAAAAAACTTAACTAATTGTTGCAAATCGGTTGTAGAGAAAATAAGGGAAAAATATAGAGGCGCAATAGAAGTACCAACAAATTTGACAGCTAATGGTGAAAAAATACGAGCTAGCGAGATTATTCAAAGAAAACTTCTAACAGGTTTTTTGTGTGAAGAGTTGCCACTTAACATCATGGAAGATGCTGTGAACTAATTCGTTAATAAATAGGATTTAGGGGCAGGCATTAAAAGTTAATTCTTTGCTTCATAAAACGTGCGAACCGTGATTGGTCCGCGCGTTTTGCTATTTTTACGGAGCTGTGATATAATTGAATTAAGTAAAAATGGCGGAAAAGAGGGCAAAAGAGTGAAATTAGGCATAGTGGGGCTCCCAAACGTGGGGAAGAGCACGTTGTTTAACGCCATAACGAACGCTGGGGCGCAGTCTGCGAACTATCCGTTTTGTACAATAGAGCCCAATATTGGCGTTGTGGCGGTGCCGGACAAGCGTCTGGATAAATTGGCAGAGATGTATGCACCAGAAAAATTCACGCCAGCGACGATCGAGTTTGTGGATATTGCGGGCTTGGTGAAGGGTGCCTCTAAGGGAGAAGGACTTGGCAACAAATTTTTGGCGAACATTCGGGAAGTCGACGCGATTGTGCACGTGGTTCGTTGCTTTGAAAATGACGATATCGTCCATGTGGAGGGCAGCATCGACCCGGCTAGGGACATCGAGACGATTAACATCGAGCTGATATTGTCGGACATGGAGGTCCTGGACCGGCGGATCGAAAAAACCAAGAAAATGCTGAAGGCAGACAAAAAATATCAGGCTGAGTTGGACTTATTTGAGCGCGTGAAAACGGCGCTAGAGAGGGGAGAGTCGGCCAGGAGCGTGGACTGCAGTGAAGAAGAGGCCGAGTTGCTAGCTTCTGTGGCGTTGCTCACGAACAAACCGATAATCTATGCGGCAAACATGAGCGAGAATGACTTCAAATCGGGGCTCGAAGGGAACAAATTTTTGAGCGTCGTGGAGGAAATCGCGGCGAAGGAGGGCGCAAAGGTTTTGCCGATAAGCGCGCAGATCGAGTCGGAGATCTCGGAGCTCGACGTGGAGGAGAAGAAGCTGTTTTTGGCGGACATGGGGCTCGCGGAGTCGGGGTTGGACAGGCTGATAACGGCATGCTACGAGTTGCTGGGGCTGATCTCGTTTTTGACGGCGGGAAAGCCGGAAGTACGGGCCTGGACGATAACAAAGGGGACTAAGGCGCCGCAAGCAGCGGGAAAAATCCATACCGACTTTGAGCGAGGCTTCATTCGTGCAGAGGTCGTTGCGTTTGACGATTTGATTTCTTGCGGATCCATGGCGAGCGCGAAAGAAAAAGGTCTCGTGCGGTCTGAGGGGAAGGACTACGTCATGAAGGACGGTGACGTGGTGCTGTTTAGGTTCAATGTGTGAGTGGCACGGGGTTTATGGGCGCTTAAAATTATAGAACAGCCGCACTATACCGCGCGGCTGCCTTTTTTTGTTTATAGAAATGCTCGTTTACTTGACTAAATCTGGATTCATGCGACTATAATGAAAGATGTATTGCTGAGCGATCCCGGCGTAGCGGCCAAAGTAGGCAATCTCCTTGCCGGGAAAGAAGGTAGAAAGCGCGCGATGCATCCAAACGTCAACGGGAAAAGCCTCTAGCCGATGGAACCCGTAAAGAAGGGCGCACTCGGCAACCTTGGGGCCGACCCCTTTGATCTTCATAAGCTCTTTGCGGGCCGAATCTATGGGCATGGTGGCTATTTTGGTAAAGTCAACTTCGCCGGAGGCCACTTTTTGAGCCGCATCTAAGATGTAAGCATCGCGAAACCCGCATTTTATTGAGGATAAATCGCCTTTATCTAACTCTGCAAGCGTTGTGCTTTTTGGAAAGCTAAAAAAGCCCGGCGCCACCTCGTGGCCAAAGCATCGACACAAACGCTCAATAATGCCTTTAATCCGCGGAATATTGTTGTTTTGAGAGATTATAAACGAGCAGAGCGCCTCCCACGGATCCTGCCGCAGAATGCGGATCCCGGGCGCGTATTTGCAAGCAAGATTCAACGTTGCGTCCAGACCAGAAAGCTCTGCCTTAACCTTGCCGTAGTCGGTGGACAGATCGAAGTAATTTTGCCAGACTGTATCGAAATTTTTTGCTATTGAGTTGCCGGTTAAAACGATTTTATTTTTCTTTTTTAGAATATTAACCACGCTGTCAAAAGCGACGCCAACGAATTCATCGTCGCCAACCGGATTCCAGCGGAAACATTGACCGCAATTAAACGTCTCGGCCAAGTCAAAATCGGCAACTTCGCTCAAGACAATCTGATTTTCGTCGACAACATGCACCTTCACGGCCTCAAACACCTCAAGACAAAATTTTAACACATATATTAGTATAGAACAAGTTTTTATAAAAAGATACAAATTTTGAGCAAAAAATTTTAAATAAAAAATAAAATAAAAAAATACGAAAAGTTTAAAATAAAAACAAAGGATCAAAGAAAATAAAATGAAAATATGAATTTATGGGGGGTTTTCCACTTTTTCCACAAAGTTTTCAACAGAAATGTGTTTGACAAGGCGCGAAATATCGAAAATTTTTACGGTTAGTATAAAAACAGAGTAACCAAATTTTATGAGAAATTTTTGAATATAAGTTAAAATTTTTGAGAAAATTACTAATAGAGTTTGAGGTGGGGTGATGCCGCGTGATAAAGGGAGTCAACAAGTACGTCATAGAGGTAGTCGAGACGGAAAACCGGTATTATGACAAGGCGCTGCTGTTTGTGAGGCCCGAGTACGCCGAGGTCGTGGAGCGAGAGACCCTAGAGAAAGAGGCAAGAAGGGTGCTGCAAAGCATGGACGCGGTGTCGGCAATAAAGCGGCACAAACAAAGGGCGTGGTGGCTGATATACCTCATGAGCGTCGTCGTGGTGGGGCTCCTGCTTGCGATAGTAATTGTGAACCTGCTGACGCTAGTTTGAGTGCGGATCTGGACGAGATGTCGGCATAAATAAAGGACGCAGTGGATGATATACCTCATGAGCGTCGTTGTGGTGGGGCTCTTACTTGCGATAGTAATTGTGAACCTACTGACGCTAGTTTGAGCGAGGAGCTGGACGCAATGTCGACATAAATCGGCACAAATAAAGGGCGTGGTAGCTGATACACTTCATGAGAGTCGCCGTGGTGGGGCTCTTGCTTGCGATAATAATCATGAACTTGCTGACGCTAGTTTGAGCGCGGAGCTAAACGATGCCGGCACAAATAAAGGACGCAGTGGCGAACATACCTTATGAGCGTCGTCGTGATGGGGCTCTTGTTTGCAATAGTAATCGTGAACTTGCTGACGTCTTGAGCGGCAATTTAAGCGCGGACCTTGACACAGCCGTGATGATGCGATATAATTAAAAGGTCGCGATATGCGATAGAATGGAGAGGTATCGAAGAGGTCATAACGGGGCTGACTCGAAATCAGTTTGCGAGCAATCGCACGGGGGTTCGAATCCCCCCCTCTCCGCCAACGCGCCTTTTATGGCACTTTATATGGCGAGGAGTAAAAACAATCTTTTTAGTTTAAGCGGTTTATTTCGAGGTGTGGCTCAGTTTGGTAGAGCGCTGCGTTCGGGACGCAGAGGCCGCAGGTTCAAGTCCTGTCACCTCGACCAGCGCGTGGTCGCGCAGACCAATTCGCGATCGAAGCTGATTATGAATTTTTTATTTTATCGCCCGCGTTTTAAGTTTGCAGGTCATTTATAACTACCAAAACCAGGTAGCACCTGGGGGCAATTCGCGTATAAGGCTAAATGAAATTTGTTTTCCTTGTATGCTCGCGCTTTACTTCCAGGCTTCTGTTGGTTATCCGCACCAAAGCGCACAGGGCAGAGGATTGGTTAGATGTATAAGTTGAACATGACAGATAGCGAAAAATTGCCGTTTTTAAAGTACATATCGCAGGGCGTAAAGCAAATCGAGTGCCGGGTGGCAACGGATTATGTTAAAAGTTTTAAAATTGGCGGCATTTTAAAGCTAGAGTCAAGCCGCGGCAACTTTGTTCTGTGCGAGGTCACGCATTTAAACTTTTATAAAGACTTTGAAGACATGCTAAAGAACGAGGGGTTCAAAAACGCCGTCCCGTTTGCAAATAGTTTTGATGAGGCTTTGAGCATTTATAAAAAGTTCAAGGGCGCAAACAGAGTGGCAAAATTAGGATGTTGCGCGATAGGAATAAAGTGCCTAAAAATCAGATTTATTGAGTAGTATCATGGACGCATAGCTCAGCTGGTTAGAGCGTTCGCCTCACACGCGAGAGGTCAAGGGTTCGAGTCCCTTTGTGTCCACCAAACACGACTATAATTAAAAGAAAAGCAGCAAAGTTCGGTTCAACTCCCCGAGCTTTGCTTTTTTGTGCCGAAAATAAGAATCGCACCACATTAAGGTTGATGCAATGACTCAATTGGTAAAAAGCGACGCAGCAAACATCGTGAATTTCGCAAATGGAATTGAAGATGAATCTGCTAAAATTTGCACGGGTTTCCAAAGGGCTCGCCCTTTGTGTCGGTTAGGGGTTTCAAAAGGGGAATCGAAATCCCCTTTGAACGTTTTTGGTTACTTTTTTCGTTACAAAAAAGTGACGTAAAAAATTATGGGAGAAACAACGCAGAAGATAGAAATTCCAAAAATGAAAAAGCTTGAAAAATAGAGCTATCAAAAAACTTTTGGGCGAAAAAAAGAGCAGATTGTGTAAAGGAAAACCTACTCTATATTAAGACTTCACACCTTCTAAAAAAATATCATTAAGAGGAAAACCAAGCCCTTAATGGTACTCTAGACTGGTCTTGGTAGTTATAAATGACCTGCAAACTTAAAACGCGGGCGATAAAATAAAAAATTCATAATCAGCTTCATCGCGAATTGGTCTGCGCAACCACGCGCTGGTGCGGATAACAGGACTTGAACCTGCATGAAATTGCTTTCATATGGACCTGAACCATACGCGTCTGCCAATTCCGCCATATCCGCATAAAATTGCTGCCTCTCTATTGTAGCGCATAAAACCCAAAAATGCAAAGCTTAAATGTGATCAAAGCTATTTATTAAACTGTTCCAAGTGCGAAGCTCCGCATGAGATCTGTCTAATACCTTTTTATCTGCGGCTTCAACGACGGCCACTTCTGCATTTTTAACAGAAATTGAAGATAACTTGAACAAAGCGTCCTGACACTGAATTGTTTCGAACAATCTGACCTTTTCAAACTTGTCGGTAAAAAATTTGCCTTTATAAACCTCGTAAAAATAGGGAATAGTCGTGAACAACCTAAAGTCGACGCGGTCATCAAGCGCACTTAGCAGCAAAGGAATCGTGCCGATGTAGCCAGACTCGATGATTAAGACCTTTTCTTGATAAACTTTATCTAAAGTCCGTTTTAAAGAGTCAAATAAACCACAAAACGGCGCCAGCTCTTTATTTAAAGCCGTTTTAATATACTCCTTCAACTGGCCAAAACTTTCTACATTGTTTTCAAGCGCCTCAAAAATCACATTTTGGATTTCGCTGTAGATGTACCCGTCCTCATTTTCGAAAAAAGAAAAATATTTTCTGCTAATGAACAAAGGATAAACGTTTGAACAACCGGGGTTTTGCCACTTTTTTAAAGCCAAATAAGGGAGCAACGTGTCCCGCAACAAAAAGCAATACGCGGTGTAGCGCCGAAAGGAACGAAAAATATCCTTTGAATATTCTAAAATGTCATAAAAAATTTCAGGAATAGTCGAGAGTTTTGCGCCAGAGGTGGTCATTTTTTGTTCTATAAGAGAAATATAAGTCGCTAAATCATATTCATCGGTGCCATAAGTTATATCGGGGCCTATAGTGTACTTTTCCAGAGCAAAGGGCACATCATTATTAGAAAGTATGAAGTTTTTTAACCGATTAACGGCGTCGCACTGCGCAGAGATGCGCGCATAAGAGTCTTCATAGCCTTCATCGCGGATGTCATCGAGCAATTTTAAAAGCACCTTTGCTTCGTGCACGACGGACCTAGGCGCATCGCCATTATATCTAGATTCATACAGCTCCAACTTCTGGCTAAAAAACTTCACGCTATAAGATATGAACCCCATATTTTTCTCCGCTAAACATATGATATTTACAGGTTTTCGATGAATTCTTTGCTAGCCCTTGCAATTTCATCGGCTTTAAAGTAAGGTAAATCATATTTTACGTCTAAGACTTTGACAATTTGACGTTCCGGATTTGTAACCATATTATTATTCACGTTGACCCAAGAAGTCTTCATTATTCCGGATTTAATTATGTCATTAACGCTATTTACTTTTCCCTCAGATAAAAGAGCAAGTACCGGCAAATCGTGTGGATATTTAACATTTTCCAGCTCCTTGGAGTTGCTATAAAATGAGTTCCACTGATTCATAACGGAGTGGTTCAGGTTACTTGACCTTTTTTCTTCTTTTGTTTCTTCAAAAGTCTCCTCAGTCCAGCGCTCCAACTGTTCTTGAGGCAAAGACATATCCAACCCGACGATTGCAGAGACCTCTGAAGGGTATTTGTTTGCATAGTAAAGGCTATAAAGGCCGGAGATTTCGTATGGCATGAGTATGTAAGGTGGTTCAATATTTAATTTGTTCAGCGCCGTGCGAATTTCTTGAACCATGTTTTCATTGGTACGGTCCTGATTTGTTGTATTGCTGTTACCATAACCAAAATATTCCAAAACAACTACTTTATAATCCTTGCGCAGATCATCGTACAATGGGAGAAAATCGTCTATTGGGGAGTCTGAGTCCCAACGGCTTAGCATTACTATTGTTTTATCTCCCGAACCGTCCACATGCGCCCTCATGGTTTTTCCTTTAACTTCAATCGATTTGTAATTTTTGTTGCCCGAACATCCTCCCAAACAGCTAACAATCGCCGCAATGGCAGCCAAAGATAAAACTTTTGCTAAAACCGACTTTTTCACTATATTGTACCCCTCATTTTTTCTATTAATTTTAAAATTTTCTTCCTCAAAGTTAAATGCCAGACCCAATGCAAAAAGCAAAATCAGCATGGATTATGAATTTGAAGGCTCTTTGCCTACTTTTATTTCTCAAAGTTAAAGGCCAGGCCCAATGCAAAACGCAGAATCAGCATGGCTTGTAAGCTTGAAGGTTCTTTTGCCTACTTTTCTTCCTCAAGATTAAGTGCCAGGCCCAATGCAAAACGTAGAATCAGCATGGCTTATGAACTTAAAGGTTCTTTTGCCTACTTTTCTTCCTTAAAGAAAAGTAGGTGGCCCGCCCGGAGGGATTTGAACCCCCGACCTCCAGAATCGGAATCTGTTGCGCTATCCAGCTGCGCTACGAGCGGAAACTCGAATAATATTATAGCGCACCCGGCGAAGATTTTCAAGGGCGAAATTGCGAAAAACGCAAAAATCGGCGCCCGGCTTGATATATAATTTTTTGTGTGCTAAAATAAAATCAGTAAAAATGGTGAAATAGGGGGTCTTTTGGGTATGTCGGGGCATTCGAAGTGGAGCAACATCAAGAGGAAGAAGGAAAAGACGGACGGTGCGCGGGCGAAGATCTTTACGAAGATAGGCAGGGAGCTGGCTGTTGCGGTAAAAGAAGGTGGCGGGGCCGACCCGGCGGTTAATTCGAAGCTTAAGGATTGCATCGCGAAGGCGAAGGCCAACAACGTGCCGAACGACAACATAGAGCGGATCATCAAGAAGGCGGCGGGCTCGACAGATAGCGAAAAATACGAGGCTATTGTTTATGAAGGGTACGGGCCTAGCGGAGTTGCGGTGATTGTGGAGAGCTTGACGGACAACAGAAACCGAACTGCTGCGGATTTGCGGCATTATTTTGATAAGTTTGGCGGAAATTTGGGCACGCCGGGCTGTGTGTCGTTTATGTTTGCGAAAAAGGGCGTCATTGTCATTGAGAAGGCGGGGAAGAGCGAGGACGAAGTTATGGAAGCTGCTTTGGAGGCCGGTGCGTCGGACTTTTTGGCGGATGAGGATATCTTTGAGGTCTACACAGAGCCCGAGGACTTTAGTGATGTGCGAGAGGCGCTAGAATCAAAGGGGTACGAGTTTGCGTCGGCAGAAGTTGAGATGGTTCCGAGCACGTACAGCAGCATTGCGGAGGAGGAGAACCGCGCCAAAATGCAGAAGCTGCTGGATGCGCTGGAGGACAACGACGACGTGCAGAACGTGTGGCACAACTGGGAGATGCCGCAAGAATAGTGGTTTGAGGCTAGGTGAGCCAGCTAGAAATGGCGCCTTTAAGCGCGTAGAACCACTCTACGACTTTGAATTTAATTTCGTAATTTTCACTGCTGTTGATTATCTTTTTTTCTGAATCAGAAAAAACAGAGTCGATGGCGGCGCTATTTTTCGCGCTTCCAAGGCACATCTGCGGAAAAATCACGCACCACCAATTTTTCCCTTTACCTTCGCCAATTAAGACTCTCAACGCGTCGTAGTGGCCGGCGGGGAGGGTCGTGTTGCCATAGTTTCGAGTCGGGAAGTACATCTTGGTCATCTGAACCTTTATTGGATAGCTATAGCCGCGGGTTTGGACTTCTTGCTCGGCGATTTTTCTGATGTTATCGAGGTTTTCGGTGGTAAGACTTTGCGCGGAGGCCTTACTGGTCGCGGTGTTCAGGAATTCACCAGATTTTTCTATGATTTTGTCCCGAACGTTTAGCTTTAGCGCTTGATCCTCGGCGGCATCGGAGTTCGCAAGGATATGTAGCCGCAAAACCTTTGTGCTAAGATTTTCGCAATTGTTTGCAAAGCCCGTTAGAGCAAGGATTAGGGTCAATAGAAAGCCCGAGATCAGCGATTTTTCAATGAGTTTCATGGTTTTAACACCGTCCGTTTTAGATTTTTCGCCATTAGCTGTTAAGATTATGGACAGGCTGACGCGGATTTATTCACCGGGCCGAATTTTTGCGGCGCCGAGTTGAAAAATCTGAAAATTTGGGGTATAATTTAAATTAATGCGCGACGATCGAGCGGCTTAAAGACTGAAAAATGGGGCGATGTGGTGGAGCTGAAGTTCACTAAAATGCAGGGTTGCGGCAACGATTATATCTATATTGACTGCTTTAATCAGGATGTTAGCGAGCCTGGAGAGCTGAGCAGGAGGCTTTCTAACCGGCGCTACGGGATTGGTGGAGATGGCGTTATTTTGATTTGCCCGTCTGACGTGGCTGACGCTAGGATGCGGATGTTTAATCTTGATGGCAGCGAGGGTAAGATGTGCGGAAATGGCGTCCGGTGCGTTGGGAAGTACCTTTTTGACAACGGGATTGCTAAAAAGCCCGAGATTACGGTCGAGACGTTGAGTGGGATTAAGACTTTGAAAATTTTGGAAAGTGGCTCGGAGGCAGATTTGGTGACGGTGGACATGGGGTGCCCGGAGCTGAGCGCTAGTAAGATCCCGGTTAATTTGAATTTGGACCAAGTGATAAGCTACCGGGCGCGGTTTGGGGACAGTGACTACGATATTACGTGCGTTTCGATGGGGAATCCGCATTGTGTCGTGTTTTGCGACGATGTGCAGAGGCTTGATTTGGAGAAAATCGGCCCTGCTTTTGAGAATAGCGAGCTTTTTCCGGAAAAAATCAATACGGAATTCGTGAAAATTGTGGATAGTACCACGCTGAGCATGAGGGTCTGGGAGCGCGGCAGCAATGAGACGCTGTCTTGCGGAACTGGAGCTTGCGCGGCTGTGGTTGCGGCGGTCTTGAACGGCTTTTGCAACAAGGGGAAAGAGGTCGTGGTTGAGCTGCGAGGCGGGATCTTGAAGGTCGGGTACACCGGCGAACGCGTGTATTTAACAGGCAAGGCCGAGAAAGTTTTTGAAGGGGTTGTGGAGGTATGACGAAGTACATTTTTGTGACGGGCGGCGTGGTTTCGGGCCTCGGAAAGGGCATCACGGCGGCGTCTTTGGGCAGGCTGCTGAAGGCTAAAGGGCTTAAGATCGCGGCGCAAAAGCTGGATCCTTATATAAACGTCGACCCGGGGACGATGAGCCCGTATCAGCATGGGGAGGTCTTTGTGACGGAGGATGGCGCGGAGACGGACCTTGACTTGGGCCATTACGAGCGGTTTATCGACGAAGAACTGAATAAATTTTCGAATCTGACGACGGGGAAAGTGTATTGGAATGTTCTGAAGAAGGAACGGAATGGCGAATACTTGGGCGAGACGGTGCAGGTTATTCCGCACATTACCAATGAGATCAAGGATTTCGTCTATTTGGTGGGCAAGAAGTCCCATGCGGACGTGGTTATTACGGAGATTGGCGGTACGACTGGCGATATAGAGAGTCAGCCGTTTTTGGAGGCTATACGGCAGATTTCGCTGGAGGTTGGCCGCGAGAACTGCCTGTTCGTCCACGTGACGCTGGTGCCGTACATTAGGAGCTCCGGCGAGTACAAGTCGAAACCCACGCAGCATTCGGTAAAGGAGCTGCGATCGTTGGGAATAAACCCCGATATAATCGTTACGCGCTGCGATGAACCTTTGAGCAAGGGTATTCTGCAGAAGATTTCGCTATTTTGCAACGTTAAGCCGGATTGTGTTATCGAGAATATCACGGTTTCGTCGCTGTATCAGGCTCCGCTGATGCTGGAGGAGAGCAATTTTTCGGAGATTGTCTGCCGTGAGCTGGGGTTGGATTGCGGCGAGGGCGATATGTCCGAGTGGATGGCCATGGTGGAGCGGATAAATTCGCGGGACAAGAAGGTGAAGGTCGCGCTGGTGGGCAAGTACGTAAAGCTGCACGACGCGTACCTCTCTGTGGCCGAGGCGTTGAGTCATGCGGGGTTCGAGAATGGCGCCGAGGTGCTGATAAAGTGGATTGATGCCGAGTTGGTTACGGATTTTAGTGCGGATGAGTTGTTGTCTGATTGCGACGGGATTTTGGTGCCGGGCGGATTTGGAGATCGCGGTGTGGACGGGAAAATTTCTGCGATAAAGTATGCGCGCGAGAATAATGTGCCGTTTTTGGGGATCTGTTTGGGCATGCAGACCGCTGTGATGGAGTTTGCGCGGAATGTTTTGGGTCTTAAGGAGGCTAACTCTAGCGAATTCAAGCCAGAGGGTGAGTGCTCGGTGATTGACTTGATGGAGGATCAGCAGGAGGGCGCGCCAAAGGGCGGTACGATGCGGCTGGGGGCTTATCCGTGCAAGATAAAGCCAGGTACGACGCTGCAGAGGGTGTATGGAACTGAGGAAGTGGCCGAGAGGCACCGGCACAGGTACGAGTTTAACAATGAGTATCGCGAGCTTTTTGAGGAGAACGGGATGGTCTTTTCGGGGACGTCGCCAAATGGCCTTCTGGTGGAGGCGGTGGAGCTTAGCAGGCTGGACTTTTTTGTTGGAGTGCAGTATCATCCGGAGTTTAAGAGCCGTCCGAACCATGCACACCCGCTTTTTCGGGAGTTTGTAAGGGCTAGCTTGAATAAACGGCGGTAAATCGCGAAAAACTAAGAGGAGATCGGGCTTAAATGAAGATAAATTCGAACTATTTGATGCTTAAGGACAGCTATCTTTTTGCGAATATCGCAAAAAAAGCGTCCGAGTTCGCGAAGGCGCATCCGGAGGCGAAGGTGGTTAGCTTAGGGATAGGCGACGTGACGTTACCGTTGTGTGATGCAGTTGTTAAAGCCATGCAGAGCGCCATTTTGGAGATGGGCAAGAAGGAAACATTCAGGGGCTACGGGCCTTATCCGGGGTATGACTTTTTGCGAGAGGCGATAAAAGGTTATTATAGCAGCCGAAATGTCGATTTGGACCTGGATGAGATTTTTGTGAGTGACGGCTCGAAGAGCGATGTGGCGAACATTTTAGACATTTTTTCGAGCGACAACACGGTGCTGATTCCGGACCCGGTTTACCCCGTGTACGTGGACACGAACGTGATGGCGGGGCGGCGGATCCACTATGTTAATGCGAATATGGAAAATAATTTTTTGCCGCTGCCCGATGAATCGGTGAAAGCGGACTTGATCTACATCTGCTCGCCCAATAATCCGACAGGAGCGGTCTATAATCACGACCAGCTGCGGGTTTGGGTGGACTATGCCTTGAAGAATGGCGCTATAATCTTATTTGATGCCGCATATGAGGCTTTTATCTCTGATGAAACCTTGCCTCGCAGCATTTTTGAGATAGAAGGTGCCAAGAAGTGCGCCATAGAGCTGTGTTCATTCTCCAAGACGGCGGGATTCACCGGCGTGCGCTGCGGATACACCGTTGTGCCGAAAGATTTGGCGGTGGACGGCGCTTCTATAAATAAATTGTGGTTTCGGCGGCAGTCTACCAAGTTTAATGGTGTTCCTTATGTCATTCAAAGGGGCGCTGCTGCTGTGTTTTCGAAGGATGGCATGGCGCAGATTAAAGAAAATATCGGCTATTATAAGGAGAACGCAAGGATCATCGCGGAGGCCTTGCGTGCGAAGGGTGTGCACTTCACCGGAGGCGAGAATTCACCCTACATCTGGCTGAAATGCCCGAATAATATGACTTCGTGGGAGTTTTTTGATTATCTGCTGGACAATGCGAATATCATCGGCACTCCGGGCGCTGGATTTGGCAAAAACGGCGAGGGATTCTTTAGGATGACGTCTTTTGGCAACAGAGAGGACATCCAAACGGCGGCAGATCGGCTAAAGAATCTGGATATGATGGCTTGATTGGGCATTAATGCTGATAAAATCAGAGTTAATCGCTGTAAAATGGCTGTCAGATGGGGCTTATGTAGCCTCTTTTATGGTGTAATTGTTGAAAAGACCAAAACTTATGGATAGGGCTTCGTCGACAAGGCGCATTGCAAAGGCGTCGAGACAGCCCATTTTTTCTTTCAACCGCTTCTTATCAAGAGTTCGAACCTGTTCCAAAAGCACGACCGAATCTTTAGAAAGGCCGCAGCCATGGGCATCGAGCTGTATGTGAGTTGGCAGATCCGACTTGGAATGCTGACTCGTGATGGCCGCCGCAATCACAGTGGGGCTGAATTTGTTGCCAACGTCATTTTGAATGATCAGAACAGGGCGCATCCCGCCTTGCTCGGAGCCAATAACCGGGCTCAAATCGGCATAAAATATATCACCGCGTTTAATAGTCAATGTTGTTCACGCTCCGCAAATTTTAATTTGAGTAGGGCGAATGGCCCGACAAGAGTATTGTTGCCGGATTTCGGTAAAAATAAACATCGAAGAAAAATAAACTTGTCGTTACATAATATTAGATTTGGCGCGGATGTGACAAAAAAAGACTCTTGAAATCGTGATTACAAAAGCCTTCGTGCAGGTTATATGATTTTTATTTATGAATAGATCTCAGGTATAATCGAAGCGAAGAGGGTTTTAAATCGGATAAACCGCAATACCAGCCATATCTGGACCGGTGTGAACGCCCAAAACGGCGGTAACAGGGTTAATCTCGCAGGACTTAACCTTGCAACACTTTTTAATTTCGGCCTTTATCCGCTCGGCAAGCTCCTTGTTAGAGGAGTAAGTCAGCGAAATGGCGACCTCGACGTTAGCAAACCGGCTCTTAACCTCAGCAACGAGGGCCTCCAGCGCGCGATTAAAGCCGATGGTCTTAGACGCGGTCTCATAAACACCGTCGTCGTTGACCTTGATTATCGGGCACAGCTTAAGAAGACTCCCCACCGTGCCAGCGACCTTCCCGATTCTGCCGCCTTTTATGAGGTATGTAAGGTCGCGAACGCAGAACATAGCGACCATTTTATTGCGAATCTCAGAAAGCCGCGCGAAAATCTCCTGAATGTTGTCGGTTGTCTTCAGAGCGGCAATCGCAGCCCAAATGAGCATATTCTGGGCGCAAGACAGGGTTTTAGAGTCGAAGCAGTGAATGTTAAGCCCGTCATATTCGCTAGCAATCAATCGGACGGCGTTAAAAGTGCCCGACAAACCTGAAGAAATGCCGATATAAATCACGTCGGTGTAGCCCTCATCGCGAGCACTGTCGAAAGCAGCAATGATGTCGTCGCGGTACGGTAGCGAGGATTTGGGAATTTCGGCCTCCAGCATGGGGTAAATCTCGTCGCAAGAAATATCGACCCCATCGCGAAACTCCTTATCCGAAAAGCAAATCCGCAGCGGAATCACCTTCACGTTGTGCTTTTTCGCAAACTTAGCAGAGAAATCCCCAGCAGAATCAGTAATTATCGCAATTTTTTTCATAGTATCCTCCAAACAAAAATTAAGATTAAAATTTAAGCAAATGCTTTAACAAATGGCGGCATTCCGGCAAGCGTGCAAAATTTCATCCGCAAGAGCCTCAACATCGCGCAGACACGCAACCCGCGAGGCTTTGTCCCTAAAGGCCGCCGCAAAGGGAATCCCCCGTATATAAGAAATAATATGCCGCCGAGCCCTCATTATACCAAAGGTTTCGCCCTCGTTGTTGCAAATGGAGCCCACGTGAGAGAGCATCACCCGCAGTTTTTCTTCAATGGATGGCGGAGTGTAAGGGTGATTGCCCGGATCCAAAAAATGATTAATCTCTGCGAACACCCAAGGATTGCCCAAAGCAGCGCGGCCGACCATGACCATGTCGCATCCCGTGCGGTTTAGCATGTTGTAGGCATCCCGACCGCAAGTAATGTCGCCATTTCCGATAACCGGGACGCTAACAGAATTCTTGACTTTTGCGATGATATCGAGATCCACACCCGGACGAAACATCTGTTCGCGCGTCCTGCCGTGAATAATGATAGCGTCAGCACCAGAACTTTCGCAGATTTTAGCCACCAAGGGCGCATTCACAGTAGCAGAATCCCAGCCCTTTCGGATCTTCACCGTAACAGGAATATCAACAACTCGCTTAACAGCCGCAACAATTCTGCCACAAAGATCCGGTGACTTCATTAAAATGGCGCCACCACCGCTTTTATTGACCTTGGGAGCCGGACAACCAAAGTTTATATCGATGATATCGGGCTTGTACTTTAGCGCAAGGGTCGCCGCGTTGGCCATTATATCGGGGTCATCGCCAAAAATCTGGATAGCGCAGGGGTGCTCGCTGCGAGAAATCTTCAAAAGATTAATCGTCTTATCGTTAAAAAACGAGATACCACGGGCGCTAACCATCTCACTAACAACATAACTGGCGCCAAATCGTATACAAAGCTCTCTAAAAGCTCTGTCGGCAACGCCCGCCATGGGCGCGAGGGCAGCGGGCCCGCCAATACTAACATTGCCAATCTTCAAACGCATTCCCCTTCACCAAACTGGACTCCTAACAGTTTACCACATTTTCAAAAATAAGTCTACGCCGAAAAAACGGGCGCGAATCCGGGCTGAATTATTTGCGCGAATGTGGTATAATGGAGGCAGACGACGAGTGACGGGGGAGTGGTGCGCGTGAGGCTGCTGGTTTTGGACGGCAACAGCATATTTAATCGGGCGTTTTACGGGATAAAGCTGCTGACGACGAAAAAGGGATTCTACACAAACGCGATATATGGCTTTTTGACGATGCTGAACAAGCTTAAGGAAGAGACGAATCCAGACGCCATCGCAATAGCTTTTGACATGAAGGCGCCAACATTCCGCCACAACAGCTACAAAGGGTATAAGGCGAACAGAAAGGGCATGCCGCCGGAGCTCGCGGTGCAGTTTCCGGTGTTAAAAGAGCTGCTTGCCGATATGGGCTACAAGTTGGTCGAGAAAGAGGGCTACGAGGCCGATGACATCTTGGGAACGCTAGCGTCTGCGTGTGAGAAATCCGGCCAGGAGTGCATTATAGCGACCGGAGACAGAGATAGCCTGCAGCTGGTGGGGCCTCACGTGACGGTGAGGATAGCCGCGACCAAATTTGGCCGGCCAGACGTGACGTTATATGACGAAGCCAAGATTAAAGAGCTTTACGGCGTGAAACCGGCTCAGTTGATCGATATAAAGGCGATTCAGGGGGACGCTTCGGACAACATTCCCGGAGTTGCTGGGATTGGCGAAAAGGGCGCTGGTGAATTAATCAGGAAATTCGGGTCGCTTGAGAATTTGTACGCGAACATAGACTCGGCAGAGATTAAAGAAGGCACGCGAAAAAAGCTGGTAGGATCGAAGGAGTCGGCGTTTTTGAGCAAATTTTTAGGGACGATTGTGAAAGACGTGCCGATAGACCTATCGCTTGAAGGCTACGTTCCGCAAGAAATGGACAAGCTTAAGGTGGCCAGAACGCTGACGGATCTGGAGATGTTCTCGCTCCTAAAGAAGATGGGCCTAGAAGCGGCGGGATTAGTAGCAGGTGAAAAATCTGAGAAGCCAGTAGAAGAATTGAGATTTGAAGTTGTTTTAGATGAGAGCATCGCGAATTTGGAGAAAGTCGTTAAACATCAGAAAAGCCTAGATTTTTTGCTGAGATATCAAGGCGAAAAGGCCGACTGTATGGGGTTTTGCGCGGATGGAAAAGTCTATATTTTGCGCGATTTAAACAAATATGAGGGCTGGATTGCAGCTGTGATGCGGGATGAGCGACTCCCCAAGAGGACCTACGATGTGAAGGCAGTTTACGAAGCGCTGCAGCCGCGCGGGGTGAGTGTGGAAAACGTGAAGATGGATGTGCTGCTGGGCGCGTATTTGCTGAATCCGTCGGGGAAGAATTACGGCTTAGAGGCGTTGGTGGCAGAGTATAAGGTAAAACGGGCGCAGGCACAGGGTTCTGACGATGAATATTTGCAGTTTGCCCAGAACGTAGCGGAATTTAGCGGTTTATACGATGAAATATCTCGGGAGATTGAGAAAAACGCGCAGAAAAGGTTGCTGGAGGAGATAGAATTACCGCTGGCCGGGGTTTTGGCAGACATGGAAACAACTGGATTTTTGATAGACGCAGAGGGCATCCGGGCGTACGGAGAGGCATTAACGCTGGAACTTCAAGAAATTCAGGCCGAAATATACCGGCAGGTCGGCAGGAAATTCAACATAAACTCACCAAAACAGCTAGGAGTCGTGCTTTTTGAAGAGTTGGAGCTGCCAAAGGGGAAGAAAACAAAAAGCGGATATTCAACGAGCGCCGAGGTCTTGGAGAGTATTCGAGGCTTCCACCCCGTTGTAGAGCTGATTTTGCAGTATAGGGGGATCGCAAAGCTAAAGAGCACGTACTGCGACGGACTTTTAAAGGTTGTGGGGCCCGATGGTAGGGTGCATTCGCGGTTTAACCAAGTGGAGACGCGCACCGGGCGGATAAGCTCGCTGGAGCCGAATTTGCAGAACATCCCGGTACGGACCGAACGGGGCAAGGAGTTGCGGCGATTTTTTTACGCGAAGGCAGGCTGTGTGCTGGTTGACGCGGATTATTCTCAAATAGAGCTACGAATATTGGCACATCTGGCAGACGACCGGGCGATGATCGACGCATTCAAGCACGATTTGGACATCCACACCATAACCGCGTCGCAGGTCTTCGGGATCCCAGAGGGCATGGTCACGCCGCTAATGCGAAGCCGCGCAAAGGCCGTCAACTTTGGGATTGTGTACGGAATAAGCGCGTTCTCGCTGGCCAAGGACATAGGCGTGCTGCGCAAGGACGCTCAGACGTACATCGACAGCTACCTGGCGCACTACGCCGGGGTGAGGGAGTACATGCGCGCGACGATCGAGGCGGCGAAAAGGGACAAGTTCGTGGAGACAATCTTCGGCAGAAAGCGGTATTTGCCCGAGATCGCGTCGTCTAATTTTAACCTGCGGTCTTTTGGCGAGCGGGTTGCCCGGAACATGCCGATCCAGGGCTCCGCGGCGGACATCATAAAAATCGCGATGATCAACGTAAGCCGAAAGCTGAAAGAGCGCAATTTGACGGCGAAATTGATCTTGCAAGTGCACGACGAGCTGATTGTGGAGGCGCCGGAGGCGGAAGCTTCGGAAGTTGCCGGGCTTTTAAAGGCAGAGATGGAGGGTGCGGCAACGCTGAAAGTCCCGCTGGTGGCCGAAGCTAACATTGGCAAAACGTGGTACGACGCGAAGCAATGAGAAATAAGCGAGGGAGGAGCAAGACAAACTTGAATATACTGTTTGTTTGTACGGGAAACACTTGTAGAAGCCCGATGGCTGCTGGGATTTTCAATAAAATCATGGCAGAAAAAAAGTTGAGCAAGATAAGTGCTCAAAGTGCCGGAATAGCGGCGGATAACGTTTCTGGGGCGACGGAAAACGCGATTATAGCCTGCGAGAAGATAAATGTGGATCTGAGATCGCACGTTTCGCGCAGTATTTTTGACGTTAACCCGAATGATATCGATAAGTTTGTTGTAATGACGCAGATTCAGCGCGAATTTTTGGTTAATTTGGGGATAGACAGTGAGAAAATCTCTGTGCTGGGTGACGAAATCCCCGATCCATTCGGAGGCGACTTGAAGGTATATGAGAATTGCCGCGACAGAATCGAAGAAGCGGTAAAAGATCTGATTAAAACGTGGCGCTTGGTGGAGAAAGATGCGAAACTTTGAGATAACGCCAATGTCAGAGCGCCATTTGGATGAAGTTGCCGCGCTAGAGAGGATTTGCTTTTCGCAGCCATGGTCAAAGTCATTATTGGCGGGAGAATTAAGCAATGAGAATTCGTGTTTTTTAGTTGCGGTGGATGATTCCGGCAAGGTTTTGGGGTACGCTGGCGCGAAATTTGTCTGCGACGAGGGGTACATCACGAATGTAGCGGTTTTTCCGCAGCACAGAGGCAACGGGATCGCCAAAGCTCTGATGGGAAGCCTAATTCATGCGGGTCGAGAGAATAGGTTAAAGTTTATTTCGCTAGAGGTCAGAAAGTCCAACACGGCGGCGATTTCGCTTTATGAAGATCTGGGATTCGCAGAGGTAGGCAAAAGGAAGGACTTTTACTTAAATCCAAAGGAGGACGCGCTGATCATGACGCGGTTTGACTTGAGTGAGGGGTGAAAAATTATGGATTATGAGCTGAAAAAATTGAGACTGTCAGACGCCGAAGAGTTCACGAAAGCGGCGAACAACAAAGAAGTGGCGCGGTTTTTGAGGGCGGCATTCCCGCACCCGTACACTCTGCAGGACGCTCGAGAGTACATCAGCTATGCGGCGAGCAGCAAGGATGACGTGATATTGGGCATTTTTGTCGAAGGCAAGGCTTGCGGGTGCATCTGCGCGCGGCTTCGGGGCGACGTGTATGCGAAATCTTGCGAATTGGGCTATTGGTTGGCGCAGGAGTACTGGGGCAAGGGCGTCATGACGTCCGCGGTGAAGGCGTTTTGCGAGTTTATTTTTGAGAATTACGATATAAACAGGGTTGACGCGCAGGTGTTTGCCGAAAATGCAGCCTCGAGGCGGGTTTTGGAGAAGGCTGGTTTTGAGCTTGAAGGAGTGCACAAGAAAAAGGTCTATAAATACGGTGAGTTCGCGGATGAGTTGACGTATGCGTTGGTGAAAGACTAGATATGGCGGCAAAATTACGGTGACGAGGGAGAGAAATGCTAGTGAGGATCTTGGCGATAGAGAGTTCGTGCGACGAGACAGCAGCAGCGGTGGTGCAAGACGGCAGAAAAGTGCTGTCAAACGTGGTCGCGTCGCAAGAAGAGCATAAATTATACGGTGGGGTAGTGCCAGAAATCGCGTCACGAAGGCACATAGAGGTAATCTCGCAAATAACAAAACAGGCGCTAAGCTTGTCAAAATGCGGGCTTCAGGATATAGATTCCGTCGCGGTAACCTATGCTCCGGGACTCATCGGGTCTTTGCTAGTGGGAGTGAACTTCGCAAAAGGCCTCGCGCTATCGGCCAACCTGCCGCTAATCCCGGTGCACCACCTGCGGTCGCACATCGCGGCAAACTACATAACGCACCCGGAGCTGACGCCGCCGTTCTTGTGCCTGGTGGTCTCGGGCGGGCACAGCCATATCATCGAGGTCGAGGACTACACCAAGCTAAAAATTTTGGGGCAAACACGTGACGACGCGGCCGGGGAAGCCTTTGACAAAGCGGCGAGGACAATGAAAATGCCATATCCAGGCGGAGTGCATCTAGACAAGTCCGCCGAAAAGGGCAACACGAACGCATATAAATTGCCGCGCCCGACAGTGCAGGGGTCGGAGTACGACTTTAGCTTTTCTGGCCTAAAAACGGCGGTCATAAATCGGCTGCACAACGCCGAGCAAAAGGGAGAGCACATCAACGTGGAGGACATGGCGGCCTCGTTTCGGGCGGCAGTGGTGGATTGTCTGATGGAAAACTTCGTAAAAGCAGCGCAGAACCTGAGTTACACCAAACTAGCCGCAGCGGGAGGCGTTTCGGCGAACCTCCTATTGCGCAGAAGGCTCTTTGAGGAGTGCAAAAAAAGAGGCTGGCAGGCCTACATCCCAGATTTGGCGCTGTGTGGAGACAACGCGGCGATGGTTGGAGCGCAGGCGTACTATGAATATCAAAAAGGAAACGTTGCCACCATGAGCCTAAACGCGGTAGCAACGCTGAATATCGACACTTTGAGTTGATTGATGAATTTTTGAGTGCACGAAAAACCGCAGCGGAATCTACTTTTTCGCGACACTAACAGTCAAACCGTAGGATCCATATGCCCAGCACTTATTGGTACCGGAACTAAATACGATTTTAGCGGACATCTCGGTGCGTCCAACAAAATCCTCTTTGCCAGAAAGATCAATCTCGGCCGAAACGTCACCGTCGGACAATGTGCGAAGCTGCGCAATTGGGCCAATAACCGTAATATTCAGGCTTGCAGAGCTAGAGATTGCCGATTTGCCGTCCGGCACGTTCTTAAAGCGAATATTCTTAGCAGCGACGGTGCGCGCCTGGAAGCCAAGCAAGTTCATTTTGACAGTCGCATGGGTCGTGCTGCTGAGGTTTCTGAAGTCGCTGGGGAGCTTGATTTCGGGCTCAAACTGGCAGTTATCGAGGTTTATCTGAGAAAAATCGATGGGTTCGAGCGAAACGTCGGAGATCTTGCCGATGACATCCGCAGGAGCCGCGATCTCTATCTTGGCCGGAGTCACCGCAATTGGCAGAGACTTCACATTAAGCCCCGCCGGAACTCCCGTAAATTCTGGCTTAACGTTCACAAATTTACGCTGCAGAATCGCAACAGTCGCGTTAACCTTAGTAACACTAAGCGTCAGGTTGGTAGTGTTAATCTTATTCCCCGCCGTATCAAGAAGATTTATCGGCAGATCATTCAAATACGCCGTCCTGTTGAGAATCCCAGGAATATTCCCCTCCACGGTCACGCTTGCAATGCTCGAAACAACCGACTCCGGGCCAGAAATCTCAATCTGCGCGTCGGACAAAGCAATAGGAGGCACGAAGTAATCGGGGTTCGCGCTAAACTTGATGTTGGGCGTAATGTCAAAAGTCTGGCTGCGGAAGCGATCCACCACAACGGTGATGAACTTGGGCGACACGCTAGAAGTGAAGTCGTAGTCGGTCAGAATGCTGTTTTTCTTGGCACAAAGCTCCAGGGTGTAGGTCCCGACGGAGGTTATCATGTTTGCAGACTGCGCCGCGGTGACTAGAATGTCATTTTTCGAGAGCTGCCCAAGAATCAGCCGATTGCCCGTCACAGAGATCTCGGCTCTAATTTCGTCCACGCCAAAAACTGTCAAACCGCTTTCCTTGGCGCTTTCCGAGAGCGAAACCTGAATAGGAATGTCCGAAATGAGCTTGGTGGTGGACTCCGAAGCGCTCGTAGAAAGTATAACCCAAAAAATGAACGCAAAAATCACCGAAAACAGCATGACAACTTTGTTGTTGTAGAATAATCGCCCCAAATTAAACCTATTTGTTTTCATTTTTCTTCCCCATTATAGACTCAATAATTTGATTTTTAACGGTCCGCGCTTCCTCCACGTCGGCAAGCACGCTCTTTTGCAAAAGATCTAGCAGCTTGTCCTTGTTATAATTCCGCGTCAGAACGCCGTTCATCGCCACAGAGATAGTCCCGTTTTCCTCCGAAACAACAATAGCAATGGCGTCAGAAATCTCGCTTATGCCAAGAGCCGCACGGTGGCGGGTTCCAACCTCCAAACTGACGTTCTCATTCTTCGTCAAAGGCAGAATGCAGCCCGCCGCGTAAATAGAAAACCCGCGAATAATCATGGCGCCGTCGTGCAAGGGAGCCTTATTAAAAAAGATATTACCAATAATCGGCACAGAAGGCTTTGCGCGCAGAACGGTGCCCGTGTCGATGTAGTCGCCAAGCTTAGTCTGCCGCTCAAAAACGATCAGAGCGCCGGTTTTGGTCTGTTGAAGCAGCAAGATTGCCTCCACAACGGTATGTATGCATTTTTGCTGCAGCCGGTAAGACGCCACGTTAAACTTGTGCAGCGCGGGTGAGGCCCAGTATTTGCTGATTTTGCTCCGGCCGATTTGCTCGAGGGCGCGGCGAAGTTCTGGCTGAAAAACAACGAGCAGCGCGATAATTCCGAATTCGAAAAACTTGTTCAACAAATATCGTAACATTCTAAAATTAAACTGAAAAGAGGCCACATAGGCAACCACCAAGATCAAAAGGCCCTTAACGAGCTGACTGGCGCGGGTTTCCCGGATCAGTTTAATAAAATTATAAAAAATAAAAGACATAATAGAAATATCGAAAAAATCAGAGACGGTGAACGTTTTCATCAGGCAAAAAAAGGCGTTGAGGTTGTTAAAAATAATGTCCATTATTTTCTTCTTTCCGAGAGAAAATCTCTAAAAAAATTAGTCCTATAAATAATGTTAACATATTTTTTGCGAAAATGGAAGTTTTTTTATTTTAAAAAATTAATATGGCGATGGCGCTAGGGTTTGATCCCATCGACAACGTTAAGAAGCGCGTCAATATCGGACATCTTGGTAAAAGCAGACGGACAAACCCGCACGGCTCCGCGGTTAAGCGTGTTGCAGAATCTGTGAGCGGCTGGAGCACAGTGTAACCCCGCGCGTACGTAGATTTTGTGCTTGTTCAGGATCTCGGCAACGGCTTCGCTGTGGAGGCCAGCAATGTTGAAAGACAGCAAAGGCACGAAATGGTGCGGGTCGGGAGCGGGCATATATAGCTGAACGCCTTTAATTCGGGCCAGACCGTCGTACAAATGGCGAATTAATCGGTGCTCGTGGCCTGAAATTTTCTTCAAAGTCACCGAGTTTAAGAAGTCTATTCCGGCGTGCAGACCTGCGATTCCAGCGAGGTTTTGCGTACCACTCTCAAATTTTTCGGGCATCACGTCCGTCTGCAGGTAAGAGTCCGAATTCAGCCCCGTGCCGCCCTGGACAGTCGTCGCAAGCCTCTCCCCGCAAGACGTAATCAGCACTCCCACACCCATAGGGCCAAAAAGTCCCTTGTGTCCCGCCAAGCATAGGTAATCGATGCCGGTCTTGCCAAGGTCAATAGGCACATGCCCCGCGCTTTGAGCAGCGTCAACAAGCGTAGGAATCCCCATCCGGTGAGCCATCGCACAGATTTGTTGAATCGGCAACCGCACACCCCAGACGTTAGAAGCATGAGTGCAGGCAATAAGCGCGGTCTTAGCGGTGATGGCGCTCTTAAAAGAGCTAACAGTGGCGGAGTCATCGCCCGGAAAGACTTTTGCCTCAGAAAACGAGATACCAAGGGCCTCGAGAGCCTTCAAAGGCCGAGTAATGGTGTTGTGCTCGAGACAAGAGATAACAACATGGTCATCAGCCCGCAATAAACCTTTAAGAACCATGTTGATGGCGTGCGTGCAATTAAGCGTGAAAACGACGCACTCGGGCCCGGGGGCGTTAAAAAAGCCAGCCAAAGCCTTTCTGCACTCATAAACCGCTCCAGCCGCCGCCAGGGACATTCTGTGACCGCTGCGGCCAGGATTAGCGCCAAGTTTACGTATAGCAAAGTCCACAGATCGCATAACACTCGCGGGTTTCGGAAAAGAAGTAGCAGCATTATCAAGATATATCATCGTTTTGCCCCCAAATATTTTTTGTTTAGCACGCCAACTCGCGCCTGAGACAGAATCCTAGCGGCAGATTCCGCGTCGCCGTAGATAATAAGGCCATATCCGCAGCCCGAATGCGCATTGCCAGAAGGAACGCGGTGTATCTCGCATTTGATCCCCCTCGAGCTCAATAAATCGCGGCCTTTCATGGCGTAAGTTATCGAACTCACCGTAAATAGCGCTTTTTTCAAGGCCAATCAACTCCATGCAAAATTCTTGCTGAAACATTATATGAAAACCTCCGCCGTGCCGTGAAAGTCGGACAGCAAAAATTTAAGCACCAGCAAAAAGCCAGTGCTTAAGCAAAATATGATGTATTTGAAGCCCGATAAAATGGGATAAGTCAGTCTAAGAGGCAAACCGCATGAGCCGAAATCCCCTCCAAACGGCCGGTAAAGCCCATATGCTCCTCAGTTGTAGCTTTCACGCTGATTTGGCCAACTCCAACCCCGCAAACGCTAGCAATATTGGTTCGCATGAGCGAAATGTATGGCGAAAGTTTGGGTTCCTGCGCGATGATGGTGGCGTCGATATTGGCGATGTGAAGGCCCGCGGCGGCAATTTTTTCGCAAACTACGCCCAGCAAATGGAGGCTGTTAGCGTTTTTAAAATTGTCGGCAGTGTCCGGGAACAGGCCGCCGATGTCGCCCAAAGCGGCGGCGCCCAGCAGCGCATCCATGATCGCGTG
The DNA here is from genome assembly GCA_948527295.1 of uncultured Eubacteriales bacterium. GTDB lineage: Bacteria > Bacillota > Clostridia > Oscillospirales > Acutalibacteraceae > CAG-557. Next base: position 220,390 of record CAOSWK010000001.1, read on the forward strand.
AGTTAGCACATCTGCATCGGAGTGTCCAAGCAGCCCATGCGTGTGGGGAATCTCGCATCCGCCTAAAACGAGCTTTCGGCCCACAACCAGCTTGTGCGCGTCGTAACCATGCCCAATCCTCACAAAGAATCGCTCCTTTGCCTTAAAATTTCCTCAAAAACGGCGACATCATCGGGCGTAGTGAGCTTTAAATTAGAGTAGCTGCCCTTCACAATATGCACCTGCTCGCCGATATTCTCGATCAGCTGGCAGTCGTCGGTGTAGTCCGCGCCCGCCCGAACGGCAGCATCCATCGCGGCCAAATATAGATCCTTTGCAAAAACCTGCGGCGTCTGGATGTTCCACAAAATGCTGCGGTCCAGCGACTTAACAACGAAATTCTGCGAATCCACGGTCTTGATAGTGTCCTTGCAAGGCACGCCCAAAGAACTGGTGCCGTGCACAAAGGCATCACGGACAACGAAGTCAATCTCAGCGCTGGTGATAAGGCATCGAGCTGCATCGTGAACCGCATAATGAGTGGCGTGCTCGTCGCAAAGGCTGATACCTGCAAACACGGATTCTTGCCGAGAAGTCCCGCCAGGAGTGAGATTTTTGACTTTTTTTATGTTGTGATTTTTAACAATTTCGCGCAAAGCCGGCATGTGATCATCCCTGCAAACCAGGACGACTTCGTCGATGGTTTCGGCGCATTCAAAAGCCTTTAGCGTGTAAACAATAGCTGGAACGGCGTTTAGCGAAAGAAAGATTTTATCCGTCCCCATGCGAGTGGAGTTCCCAGCGGCGACGATTACCGCAGAGACGAACTGACGGGCCATAGCAAGGCCTCCCTTTCGAAGATTAGGCGCACGCCCAAGAGTGAGTTTAAATATACCACGACCGACAAAATTTTTCAAGAAAAAGGCGCAAATCGCTCAAAAAATATATAATATAGCCAAATGTTAAAAAATATTTTAAATATAGTTGACAAATACATTTTTGGGCGATATAATAGCGATTAAATAAATTTTTAGGAGAGATTTAGTTTATGTTTAAAAAAGTGGTTTTATCTAGTTTGTTATCGGTGTCAATGCTTTTTTCGATAGGCGTTCCTGCGGGGGCAGAAATGGCAGATGTTGACGAAGTTGTTTGTAAGAGAATCTGTGAGATAACTCAGAAAAATGAAGATATGTACAGAAAAAATACTGTCAAATTAGAAGAAGCAATAAATACAACAGAGGCTTTAAAGTTTGCGGAATTGAGAAATTACTATAGTTATTTATCTGATAGCTTTAGAAAAAATAAATTTAATGAAAAGGAAAATCATATAAAGAACGCTATAAAAGATTACGATTTGGCCGTGAAGGATAAGGCAATTGAGTGCTATAACAAGGAAATAGATGTTATAAAAAATACAATTCGTTTAATTATTGGGGAATTTTACAAAAATTGTCCAAACTTTTATTGCGAATTTAAAACTAAAGAAGGAATATTGCGAACTCAAAAAGATGAAGAAGTAAAGAACTCTATTTTGGCGAAAAAAATGGCAGAGACAAATAAGGCACAAGAGGCTATAGCTGCAGAAAAGCTTACAGATGAAACTGTAGAAGGAAAGAATTAGTTGCAGGATTACTGATATAAACTTAGAAACTACAAGGAGGAGAGGTTTTCCTCCTTTTTTATTGTCTGGTATAGCTTTAAAAGTGTAGCCTGTGTTGACGAAAAAGTAGAACCAAGTTATAATAAAACAAGCTGTTTTAATTAAAGTGGGAGATTATAACGTGAGTGAAAGTGAATTAAATTTGAACGCAGCCGAAAAATCGCCATTTTTTAACGTGAGCAATATAAAGTATGAATTTTCTGCTTCGCAACGGGTATACATTTTCTTTAAACGTTTTTTGGACATTTTTTTTGCATGCATCGCAGTAATTTTTTTGTCGCCGCTGCTGCTGTTTTTGTCGCTGATGATAAAGCTAACGTCGAGGGGCCCGGTCATTTTTTCGCAAGAGAGAATCGGCCAGTTTGGCAAAGTGATAAGGATATATAAGTTTAGAACGATGATGTCGAAGGCGCCCAAAAGCAAGGCGACGAACGACTTTAACGACGCACACGAGTATATAACAAAATTTGGAAAATTGCTTCGAGTGACGAGCCTAGACGAAATGCCGCAACTCTTTAACGTAATAAAAGGAGACATGAGCTTAATCGGGCCGCGACCGCTGATTTTGGACGAAATATTTATACACAAATTGAGAGAAAAAAATGACGTATATTTAATAAAGCCAGGAATCACGGGGCTTGCGCAAGTAAATGGCCGGGACTTTTTAGACGCACAGGATAAAGTCAGCTTCGATACACAGTATCTACACGAAATGTCGCTAAAGTTGGACTTAACAATCTTTATAAAATCGATAGTAGTGGTGTTTCGGCAGGAAAACTCTTTGGACGCTAAACGCAAATAGATAAGGGTCAAAACAACACGACTGTTATCTATTTTTTTGTTAATAAAATAGAATTAAGGAGAAATTTGCACAAAAATATTGAGAACAAATATTGCAAAATCAATAAAAATGCGAATTGAAAAATGTGGAGAAATGTGTTAAAATTTTAAACATAGTACATTAATTTGGAGGATGTAAAATGAGGAATAAAAAGAAAAGGGTAATCGCGTCAATCTTGTCAATCTCAATATTATTTCAGGCTATGATGTCTCCCATGACGGCCGATGCTAGTCTACACGGTGGTGATGCTATAAATGCAGCAAATACATCGTTTTTTAGCCGAATTGGTCACTGGCTTTTTGGGGGACCGCAACTAACGATTGAACAACAATTGCTGCAAGCGGCAAATACCAACGCAGAACTAATACAATCGATAATGCAGTCAAGAAACATGAGTTTTTCAGATGCTTATACTACATATCTGTATACAGTAAATAACATGCCCCCGGTACAAGGAGGCTTTTTACGCAGAGCTGGAGGTTGGCTCTTGAGCGGAATTGGTAGGGTCATTTCTGGCACATTTGCTTCAGTTATATCTTTAGCCCCAATTCTTTTGTCTGGCTTAGTATATACCTGGATTAGCCAATATTGGAATAATTATCAGACAAAGAAAGAGCTTGGAAATACGACTGTAGCGCATACTCCGATTGAGGCAAGGTTGAAATTTTTACGACTTGCGGCAGGACACAAGGGGCAAGATATTGCAATAGGTCTATTATTAAATATTATTATCTTTTTATCTTATTGTGTTTTGCAAGGGACTTCAATTAGAAAGCTTATATTTGAAGTTGGTCCGCCTGGAACAGGTAAAACAACTTTAATAGAGATCATGGCACTTGCTTTGGGTTGTGGGTTCTTTAATGTAAGTGCATCTGACGTGGATCCGGGTTCAAATAAGAGTGTAATTGATCAGATATTTGGACCAAGAATAAAACGTATGAACAATTCTGAGTATTTTGAAGATTCCCCTGTAATGAAATTTTTAAGAGCAACAGAAGGCCAGCCATTGCGTATAGTAGCTATCAATGAGTTTGATAAGTTGTCTGAAAAAGATAAGAAGCTTTTGTTAGAATTTTTAAGAAATGCCTACGACAATGGATACGCTTATATAAATGGTGAAAGAATTAATTTGGAGAACGTTGTTTGGGTTCTTACATCTAACGAGGAAGACGCAACATTGTTTGGATCTCCATCGCTCATGTCACGTTTTGAGATTATAAGATTTGCAAGGTTAAACTTACATAACTATATAGAAATCCTGCAGATTCCGTTTACGATACTGGCGAACGACTTTGAAAATGGGCATAATGTGCATATTAACTTTGGTAATACTATACTAGACATTGCTCAGAGGCTTGATGCAGGGGATACTGGAGCAAGGGGAGTCCAGGCTTATGTAAATACACTGACTTCGAGGATTCTGAACTATATTTACAGTAGCGAAAATGTCAATAGGGTGGCAAACAAAGAACCGATCTATATAAATGTCTCTTATGATGGGGAGAACGATAACTTTATAATAGAGGAGACTGAAGCGCCAGCCAATTCAGAGGAGGAAAATTTGAACCTACTTTCTGAAAATGAAGATGATGAGGATTCTGAGCTTTCAGAGAATACGGATGATGAAGGAGATTCAAAGCTTTCTGAGGGTAGTGAAGACGAAGAGACACATGCAGATGATGAAAAGTTAAGCCTACTTTCCGAGAATGAGGGCGCTGAGGAAGATTCAAAGCTTTCTGAAGGTAGTGAAGATGAAGAGGCCCGTGAGGAAAACACAGAGCAAGAATCACCCGCAGATATGAATGAAGAAGCTGAAGCTGTTGCGGTAAGTCAAAAAAGATCAGATGATTTTGAAAGTGCCAAGAAAGATCTTTCTAAAAAAGAAAAAGATTGAGAGAAAAAATTAAAGTAAAAAGGAGCCATAAGATTATGGCTCCCTTTTTTGGCTGATAAGTATGATTGAGGTTTAGAATATTATCATTGCCACAGACAGAATTACGATGTTTGCTACCAGAATTGTTGCGATTATTTTTAAAGAGAATTTGACCCAGCTTGAAAAATCGATTTTAGAAATCGCGAGACCTCCCATTACTACGCCGCTTGTTGGAGTGATCAAGTTTATCAGGCCACACGCTGCGGTAAAAATCATTATCATGACTTCGGGACTCAAGTTTAGGCTTTGTGCAAGGGGAGCAAAAATTCCGATGGATCCCGTTGCGAGGCCAGAAGTCGAGGGAATTAAGAATGACAGCCCTAGATAGATAATATAGGACATAACCGTGAATGGGACGGCGTGCATGCCGTTTAGGGCGTTGGCGGAATGCGTCAGAATGTAGTCGTTTAGGTTGGTGTCGCTCATTATTACGTAGATTCCGCGAGAAACCGCGATCACGAGTGCGACACCGATCATATCTCCCGCACCGGCGATGAATGAATCGACGATCTCTTTTTCTTTGAGCCTATAGACGAGCCCGCAAACAATCGCGATGATAAAGAACCAAGCGGCGAGCTCTTTGAAATACCAGTTGCCGAAAGACTCGCCCGTTAGCCAGGCAGTCCATGAGTCAAAAAACGTGATGCCGAAATTCTCCCACGGAATCAGGCTTATGATCATAATTAAGAATGAAAACGCGAACAGAGATAAGACTACTTTTCCGCGAGTGGTGAGGGTTGTATCGCCTTGATTGGACTCGGAGTTAAAGGCGTTTTGAGCTTCGGAAAGCTCTTGCTTAGAGAGAATGGACGCCTCAGGATTGTTGTGAACCTTTTTGGCGTAGGCCATGACGTACCAGATGCAGATGGCGAGGGTTGTGGCCCAAAGAATGGCGCCCAGCAGGATGATCACACCTTGGTTGGTGGCGATTCCGGCGGCCTTGGCGGTGTCAACCGCAACCGAGATGGCAAAAGGATTGATCGTGGAGCCCAGAACACCGGCGCCGGCGCCCAAAAGTATGACAGAAGCGCCCACCAGAGGGTCGAAGCCAGCCGCCATCATCGTGGCGACGATTAGGCTATAGAATGCGATCGTCTCTTCGGCCATGCCGTAAGTTGTGCCGCCGACCGAGAAGATTATCATCAGAATGGGAATCAGCAAAAGCTCCCTGCCATTGAGCTTTTTAACGACGCTGGCGATTCCCTTGTAGAGCACGCCGGTCTTGTTCACCACTCCCAAGAACCCGCCGAGCACCAAGACGAACAATGAGACGTCGATCGCGTCCACAAAGCCCAAGATAGGCGCCATCACGACGTTTGGAAGGGTAGCCTTTGTTATCATGGGGTCGGCCAAAACCAGGCTGACGCCAGCTATGACGAGAATTATAAGTATAAGTACGGTAAACGCAGACGGCATTTTGAATCTGCCTTTTTCTTTTTGCGCAGTCATAAAATCACCTCATTTTATTAAAAATAACGGTCCCAAAGGAGCCATCGAGCGCGGTTTTGGCGTTGCGCAGAGACGTAATAATCGCGACTCCAGCTGGGTTTTTGCTTAAAAAGTCGAGACAAGCGTCGATCTTAGGCAGCATGCTGCCTTTTGCAAAGTGCCCAGAGTTCCGGTGCTGCAAAGCCTCGCTCGCGCTGATTTTGGTGAGAGCCTTTTGATTTTCCGTGTTAAAATCGGTGTACACGAAGTCGACCGCGGTTAAAATTAAGAGGACGTCTGCCTTCAGAGAGGCCGCCAAAATCGCACAGGATTTGTCTTTGTCGATGACCGCCGGAACTCCGCTTAGTCCGGACTTGCCCTTGGTAACGGGGATACCACCTCCTCCAGCAGAAATCACGATATTGCCGCGGTCAACCAACTCCTTGATGATGTCGATCTCCACAATGCGCTGTGGGGCGGGCGAGGGGACCACTCTGCGATACCCACGACCAGCGTCCTCGGCAAAAACGTCACCTTTTTCTTGAGTAAGAGCCTCGGCTTGCTCTTTTGTATAGAACGCGCCCACCGGTTTGGTGGGATTCTTAAAAGCGTCGTCGTCTTTATCCACGATGGTTTGTGTGATCAAGGAGACCACGTTTTTAGAAATGCTGCGAGAATGCAGCTCGTTGTAAATCGCTTGTTGCAAGTGATATCCAATGTAGCCCTGAGACATTGCGCCGCATTCGGGCAGGGGAATACAAGGAGTCCCAGATCTGGTGGCAAATTCGTCCAGAGCAAGGTTGATAATCCCCACCTGAGGACCATTCCCGTGACCAACAATGACGTCGTGCCCGGCCTCAATGAGGTCAACAATGGTGCAAGCAGTTTTTTTGACCAAATTCAGCTGTTCTTGGGCATTGTTCCCCAAAGCATTACCGCCCAACGCGACCACAATGCGCTTTTTGCTCATATAGCGTACCTCATTTTACTTCAAAGTGGCGTACATAATGGCCTTAATCGTGTGCATGCGATTTTCGGCCTCGTCAAAAACAACGGACTGCTGCGATTCAAAGACGTCGTTGGTGACTTCCATCTCAGCAATACCGAATTTCTCGCGAATAGACTTGCCAATAACGGTGTTGTCATCGTGAAAGGACGGCAAGCAGTGCATGAAAATGGCGTGAGGACTAGCAAGACCCATAATGTCCTTGTTAACCTGATAGCCCTTGAGCAGATTTATGCGCTTTTCCCACATTTCATCGGGCTCGCCCATAGAGAGCCAAATGTCAGTGTAGACCACATCGGCACTTTGAGCGCCACGGCTAACGTCCTCGGTGAGCGTGACAGAGCAGCCATTTTGCGCCGCGATTTCTTTGCAAACGTCAACCAAATCAGCGTCAGGAAAGAGATCAGAAGGCGCGCAGGCTGTAAAGTTCAAGCCCATCTTGGCGCAGGCCACCATCAGAGAGTTGCCCATATTGTTGCGAGCGTCGCCAAAGTAGGTGAAGTTGATGCCGCGAAGTCGCCCGAATTTCTCTTCAACAGTGAGCAAATCGGCGATCATCTGGGTAGGATGAAATTCATCAGTCAAGCCGTTCCAAACAGGAACCCCGGCGTATTGGGCCATATCCTCAACGATTTCTTGAGAAAACCCGCGATACTCGATGCCATCGTAAATCCGCCCCAAAACTCTGGCTGTGTCGGCGATGCTCTCCTTTTTGCCCATCTGAGAGCTTCCCGGATCCAGGTAAGTGACGCCCATCCCCAAGTCGCGCCCAGCCACCTCAAAAGAACACCGGGTGCGAGTCGAAGTCTTTTCAAAAAGCAGAACAATATTCTTGCCCTCCAAGTAGCGGTGGGGAGCCCCACAAAGCTTCAAATTTTTGAATTGCTTGGAGAGGTCAATAAGATAGCGAATTTCGGAAGGAGAAAAATCCAAAAGCTTCAAAAAGCTCCGTCCGCAGAGGTTAACAGCCATAATTTTCGTGCTCCTTTTAATTTTATTTTGTGAAATAATTTTTATGAACTCAAGACCTCAGATATCATCGCGATAAATCGGCATAGACATGCAGCGAGGCCCGCCACGTCCACGAGAAAGCTCCGAACCACTCAGCTCCAGCACATTCAAGCCATGTTCGCGCAAAATACCGTTAGTAACCTCATTGCGCTGGTACACAATCACAGTCCCCGGGCTCACGCACAGCGTATTAGAGCCATCGTTCCACTGCTCGCGCTCGCCAACAATGCGGTCATGGCCGCCGCACGGGATCAGAGTGACACTATCGCGATTCAACGCAGAAGCAAGGATGTTCTCTAAGCTTTGATTGACTTCAGAAATTTTGAGTTCGCCAGAACTGGCGCCAGAAGTGATTTTGTAGACGCGCAGAACCTTAGAAAGCCCGTTGTAAACAGTAAACTTGTCGTAATCTACCTGAGTAAAAACGGTGTCCAAGTGCATCATAGCGCGGTTGTTAGGGATATCAAAAGCCAAAATCTGCGAGATAGAGGTGTTTTCGTGACTAAAAATATTTTTGGCAAGCGTCTCAATGGCTTCAGGACTAGTCCGCTGAGAAACGCCGATAGCCAAAATCTGAGCATTCAGGTTCAAAATGTCGCCACCCTCAATGCAAAAAGGATCATAGCGGCTGTAGTAAACGTCGACCATGCCGGCAAATTGAGGATTATACCGAAAAATATATTCGCCGTAAATGGTCTCGCGTCGACGTGTCAAATAGCGCATGCGGTTCAGGCTGACGCCGTTTCCGATGCAGGCAAAAGCGTCGCGCGTAAAGTAAAGGTTTGGCATAGGGTTGCAGACAAAGGCGGAACGGTGGGACATGTAGTCTGACAAGGACTGGATTCCGCCAGAAGGCGCAAGTTCGTTGCGCTTGACGCCCTGCATGGTTTTAAGCACGAGTTCCTTGGGGTCGCGGATCTGGCTGAAGTAGTCGAGCAGCAACCAGTGGTCCTTTTCGGAGGTCAGCTCAGCCTCGCGAATAAACTGGATCAAAAATTGATTACGGATCTCAGGATTGGCGAGGGTTTCAGCAACCAAGTCCTCAAGGTAAACCACTTCAGCGCCGCTCTGACGCAGTATTTCGGCAAAATTATCGTGCTCCCGCATGGCGACGGTTAAGTACGGGATGTCGTCAAACAGCAATTCCTCTAGAGTGTCCGGGGTCAAATTCAAAAGCTCGGCGCCAGGACGGTGCAAAAGGACTTTTTTCAAAGGACCGATCTCGCTTTTTACATTTATAACCAAAAAACTCAACACCTTTCCAATTCCAAAAATAAGACCCAAAATTACAACATTTGTGTACATTTTAATGATAAGTTTGAAAGAGTTATCACTAAATAAAGCCTGGGCAAAATAAAATTTAATTGACTATATCATATATTAATTAAGATAAAAAATCAAGACTTTTATTCAAAATAACTTAAAAATCCACAAAACAAACCCGTAGATGACAGAAGCGGTGACTCCAAAAACCAAAACCGGCCCCGCAATAATGAACATCTTCGCGCCAACACCCATCACATGACCCTCGCTCTTGAACTCGATAGCAGGCGCCACAATGGAGTTTGCGAATCCCGTGATAGGCACGAGTGTGCCGGCCCCAGCGTGTTTGGCGATTTTGTCGTAAATGCGTAAAGCTGTGAGCAAAGCACCGACGCCAACCAAAGTTACAGAGACAGCCGCGCGGGCGTCTTTTAAATTAAGGTGAAAGTAAGACTGAAAAAGATTTATCAGAAATTGGCCAAAACAGCAAATAATTCCACCAAAAATAAAAGCCATAAAAATATTTTTCATAATCGGCGAATCAGGAGAGGCATCGTCCGACATTTTAAAGTATTCATCCGACGTAGGTTTCACCAAAAACACATCCTTTCGAATTATATTTTTCCGAACAAGCAAAAAGATATTCGAAAAATTAGCAAAAAAATAAGTTCGCATAAAAATAATGCAAACTTAATGATAAAATAAAAATTTAATTGTCTTTTTTAGAAAATTCGCAGCCGCAGTAATTTTGCCGATACAAATTATATTTTCTCGAAAGCTCAATAGAGCGCTTGTATCCGTTATTTTTCTTGAAGTCAGAAAATAAATATTTCACACCAAATTCCGAAGACAGCTCACGACCAATCTCATTGACCTTTTCGACGTTTTTATAAGGACTAATAGTGAGTGTCGTCGAAAAATAATCAAAGTTCAATTCACGAGCAACTTCAGCAGTCCGAACCAAGCGTAATTGATAACACTTAAAGCAACGCAAAGAGCCTTCAGCAGCGGATTCAAGTCCGTGAGAGATTTCTAAAAACGCATCAGGGCTGTAATATCCCTCAATCAAATTGATCTTCTGCAAAGAAGATATCTCGCCAATAAGGCGCCGAAGTTCACTCAATCGAAGATCATATTCAGCAGCAGAAGAGATATTCGGGTTATAGAAAAATGAGGTGATATCAAAGTAAGGCGACAAATATTCAAAAACGTAACTACTGCAAGGCGCACAGCAACAATGCAGCAGCAAGCTAGGCCGTTGGCCAGAGTGAGATTCAATTTGAGCTAGCGTGTTTTCGAGAACTTTTTGATAATTAATCATTTTTTTCTTAAGGTTTAGCATCTGTTTGATTACTTGGATGTAAATAAGAGATCAACAAATCAGCGTGTTCCTTAAACCAAGGCGAATTTTTGTAAAGGTAACAGGCGCCAAGAACAGGAAGAACATAATTTATAATGAATTTTTCAACCGTTGTACAGAGCGTTTTGCCAATCCAATAGCCAATGGTATAATCGAAAAGCTTATAAATAATTTTAAAAGGTAATTTTAAAAGTTTAAACCACCAGGGATCCGCCATAGTATTATTAGCAGTTTCAGTAAGTTTTTTAATAAATTTTTTATCCTTGGCCAACTCTAAGATAGCCTGTTTCAATGCAGGCTTATCTTTAATATCAATAGGACGGGCAGGAGCCGAGCAGCGCCGAACATTATATCTTTCAACGGGGCGTTGACAGCGGCCTTTACCAGCAGCAAAGCAAAAATGCACCGGGGCAAAACTTAAGAACAAAGTCGAAAAAATCAACAAAGAAGACACAAACTTTTTCACTTTAATTCCTCCCCTAAAAATTTTTTAATTTCCGGTTATAATCTTTAAAATCTCCACATCGGTTTGCTTCATGCCATGTTTGCCGAGCCGCCAAACGTTTTCAACAGTACCCTCAATATCATCGCCAAGAATGCCGTCGCCAGGAGAAAACACATGCTCATTAAGATACATATAATACCCCAAAATGCCGGCCTCAACGGAGCTTGCAATTTTAGCAGCACAAGAAGCCTTAGCGCCATCGCAAACGATCCCCGAGACAATAGCCAGAGCATTAGAAATAGTGCAAGAGATAGCCTCCAAATCGCCACCGAGCAAAAAAGCAATCCCCGCGCCACTAGCACAACCGGCACAAACCGCGCCGCAAAAAGCAGAAAGGCTACCGATCCCGGTTTTAAGGTGAACAGCGATCAAATTAGATAAAACCAGCGCGCGATACAAAGTCTCGCTGTCAATATTATACTCCTTAGCGTACTCAATAACAGGCAAACAAACCGCCAAACCTTGGTTCCCGCTACCAGAAACAATAACAACAGGCATCTCGCAGCCGTTCATGCGAGCATCTGACCCGGCCGCAGCCACAGCCTTAGCGCGAGCCTTAATGTCGTCCCCATACATAGATAGCAAAGTCCGACCAACGTTGGCACCGTAGTGGTGTTCAAGACCTTCCTGAGCAATAGCAGAGTTGCACCGAATCTGCCGAGAAATCAGCTCTCGAACGTCGTCAATATCAACAATCTTAGCAAACTTAAAAATATCCTCAAGACTAAGCAAAAGCTTGTTGTTATTATGTACAACATGAGGGTTAATTTTCTCGGGCGTGTACAAAATTTCTCCATTTTTCTCAATAAGAACAATATTAGTGTGATCGTCAATAATTCGAAGTTTAGAGTAGCAATCGCCCTTATACAAGGTTAAAACAATGTCAAAATTCAAATCGCTCTCAGCCGGAGAAACACAAATCGGCGTGCTTTCAAGATATTTAGGGATCAGATTTTTCTGATCCTCCGAAAGATCGGCCAAAACTTCAAGAATCCTGTCCTCGCGACCAGAAATAACGCCCGCAGCAACAGCCGCCTTAATCCCCTTCAAGCCGTTAGTGTTAGGCACAACAACGCTCTTAACGTTCTTAATAATATTACCGCTAACAACAACGTCGATTTTATCGGGCAGCTCGCCAAGAATACAACGAGCCTTAGCAGCAGCGTAAGCCAAAGAGATAGGCTCCGTGCAGCCCATAGCGGGGATAAGTTCCTCGTTCAAAATCTGCAAATAAGAATAATAAACACTGGTTTTTTCCGGAGAGACACTCTCCTTCAAAAAATTCTTAATCATACTAACGCCCTCTCAATAATTAATCAAAAGACAACTCATTATTGAACCGAAAGCCTAAGAATTAAAGAATATATAACCACAGCATAAATTATAGCATCAAAAGTAGAAAATTGCAACAACAAAAATATAATTTATATAGAGAATTCTAAACAAAAAAATCGAGTTTTTTATAGAAACACAACAAAGGCGCCAAAAAGGAACAAAAAATAAAACCTTCGATTCTAAAACAAAGCGCTAATTTTTAATATGAAAAAAATCGCGATAAGTGTGGATATAAGCGAGTTTTAGTAAGCAGAAGTGAGGATAAAAGATAAAAATTAAATTTTAGTAAAAATCACAAAAACCGCAGTGAATCAATATTTCAAATCATCATTTTGAAGCAAAGCAGCCGTCACAGCGTTG
>CAOSWK010000001.1:233169-407868 GCA_948527295.1 uncultured Eubacteriales bacterium
CCCACTCCGCCGGGCACAGGAGTAATATAAGAAGCAACCTCTTTAACATTATCAAAATCCACATCGCCACAGATTTTGCCGTCACTACCGCGATTTATCCCCACGTCAATGATAACGGCGCCCGGTGCAACCATGTCCGCCGTAACAAACTTAGCCCTCCCCACAGCAGCCACCAGGATGTCCGCCGTCGGGCAAATTTCATCAAGGTGCAAAGTCTTGCTGTGGCAGATGGTGACCGTGGCGTCGCGGTGCAGCATAAGCATGGCGAGCGGCTTGCCAACAATGTTGCTGCGGCCGATGATAACACAATGCTTGCCCGCAATATCAACGTTCGACTCGTCCAAAAGGCGCACAATCCCCGCCGGAGTGCAAGGCAAAAACTTAAAATTCCCCGTCATCAGCTTGCCAACGTTAATCTCGTGAAACGCGTCAACGTCCTTAATAAGGCTGATGCGCTCAATGACAGCCTTCTCGTCAATGTGGGCCGGCAAAGGCATCTGCACCAAAATTCCGTTAACATCACCGCGGCGATTAAGTTCATCGATTAAGCTAAGCAGCTCAGCCTGAGAAACATCGCAAGGCAGCGCAAACTCATGAGACACAATCCCGATCTCATCGCACGCACGCTTCTTGTTGTTAACATAAACCCGAGAGGCCGGGTCTTCACCCACAATAATAACCGCCAAAGAAGGCATAATCCCGCGGTCTGCCTTCAATTTAGCAACCTCAACCTTCAATTTTGCCCGAATCTCTGCGGAAATCCGTTTCCCATCAATAATGCAAGCCATATTTCATCACCATTCCCAAATTTTATTATCAGCAGTAATACCGAATCAGAGCCATTTATAGTTATTTCAAAAAGAGAACCCGCCATCAACACTGCTAAACAATCGCGCGACTTCGGCCTTCAGAAAGCGGTTCTCTTCGGATGATAAATCCGGGTCGCTGCGCAAAATCTCCATCGCAGCGGCTTTGGAGTCATTAAGAACGCGGACATCACTGATCAAACCGGCAAGACGCAAGTCTGGCAAGCCGTGCTGCCGAGAGCCAATGAAATCGCCCGGTCCGCGGGTTTTAAGGTCCTCTTCCGCGATTTTAAGCCCATCGTTAGTGGCACAGACCGTGCGCAGCCGGCGAATAGTCTCGTCGTTTTTGGTGTCAGAAACCAAAATGCAGTAGGACTTGTGAGCCCCGCGACCAACGCGTCCGCGCAACTGATGCAGCTGAGAAAGCCCAAATCGTTCGGCATTTTCAATCAACATAACAACGGAATTTGGCACATCGACGCCAACTTCAATAACAGTAGTAGAAACCAAAATGTCGATTTCGCCCGCCAAAAAGGCAGCCATAATATAATTTTTTTCGCGAGAGCTCATCCGACCGTGAAGCAAGCCGACTCGATAACCGCAAAAGTGCTCCTCCGCAAGCTTTTTAGCGTATTGCTGAGCCGAGGTCAGCTCCGAGTCCTCGCTATCGATTAAAGGGCAAACAATGTAAGCCTGGCAGCCCTCATCGATGATTTTCTTGATAAAACCGTAGGCGCGCGCCCGTTTATCGCCAGAAATATAAAAAATATCGATATTTTGGCGCCCTGGCGGCATTTCGTCCAAAACAGAAATATCCAAATCGCCGTAAACAATCATGGCGAGGGTGCGCGGGATCGGGGTGGCCGACATGACGGCAACGTGAGGCGCCTCGCCCTTAGAGATCAGCTTAGCACGTTGAGAAACGCCGAACCGATGCTGCTCATCCGTGATAACAAGCCCCAGATTCCCGAAGTAAACGTCGTCGGTCAAGAGAGCGTGCGTCCCAATTATGAGATCAATGGCCTTAACCTCCAAAAAGTCTTTTATGCGGCGCTTTTTGGCACGAGGCGTAGATCCCGTCAAAAGCTCAACCCGCATTCCAGCGCTGCCCAGGACATTCTTGAAAAATGCAAAGTGCTGCTCAGCTAAGATCTCCGTAGGCACCATAACGGCCACCTGCATGCCGGACTTAATAGCAGAATAGCACAAGGCCGCCGCCACAGCGGTCTTTCCAGACCCAACATCGCCCTGAATAAGCCTGTTCATAGCGGTTTTGCCCATCATATCAGAGATGCATTCAGTAACCACGCGGACTTGTGCCCCAGTAGGTTTGAATGGCAAAAGAGCCCAGAATTCATCGGAAAAATCACGTAAGACCTTAAATTTATTCGCACTCCGACAAAGCGACTTAACCCGAGAAAGCCCAATCTGCAGCAATAATAGCTCTTCAAAAATAATTCGCCTGCGCGCCAAGGCCAAACTGTCGGGACTTTTAGGAAAATGAATATTCTCGATAGCAGCTCGCAAGTCGCACAAACCGAATTTTTGCCGAATGGCGGCGGGAATAGGGTCGCGAATAACCTCCGGCAGCAAGGGGAGGGCATTCTTAACGGCAGCCTCGATTTGACGGGACGTCAAGCCCAAAGTCTGCGGATAAACGGGTCGCAATGCAGGAGCCTTGTCAACGGGTGCAAAATGGGGCGAAACCATCTCAAAACGATTAAAACTTCGCTTAACCACGCCATAAAACAAGAACTCGCCGCCAACGGTCAGCGAACTCTTCACAAACCGATTATTAAAAAACGTGATATCAAGGCCGGCGGCAAAGTCGCAAACCCGCACCTTATAGAGAATCATGCCCCGGCGGACGAAGTGCTCCGCAACGGGCGAAACAACTCGAGCCCGAACACAGCAGGGCTTGCCGTCGGGCGCAGAAGCAATCTCGCAAACGCAAGACCAATCCTCATAGCAGCGGGGATAAAACCGCAGCAGAGCGCCAACCGTAGTCACCTTAAGCTTCTCAAACAAGGCCTTGCGGGCGCTGCCGATTCCCTTCAAAAATTGGATATCCATCTCAAACAAAGATGCCATAACGCAGCCTCCAGCGGGGCGGCCGACGGGTTATTCCACAGAAACGATGAAATAATCGAGCGGCTGCTGACCGTTAATCAAAGTCACGTCAACGCGGGCGCCAAGCTTAGCCTGAATCTGCTTAAACGCCGAATCAGCTTGATTCTCGGTAATCTGATGCCCGTAAATTATAGTAACGAAGGCGGTGTGCTTGTCGGATAAAGAGTGAACCAGCTTAACGACGGCCTTCACAGGGTCCTTGGCCTTAAAAAGCAGCTTGCCGCTAGAAAAAGCCAAAATGTCGTCCTTCTTAATCTTAAAGCCGCCGTACTCGGAGTCGCGGGCCGCAAAGGTAACCTGGCCGGACTTCACATGCTCAATCGCCGCGCTCATCAGCCGAAAATTCTCCATAACATTGGCCTCAGGATTAAAAGCAAGCATAGCAGCAACACCCTGAGGCACCGTGCGAGTAGGCAAAACAATAATCTTGCGATCCTCACATAGCGAAACAGCTTGTTCCGCAGCCAAAATGATATTCTTATTATTGGGCAAAACAAAGACATTCTGGGCAGGCGTGGCCATAACAGCCTGCAAAATGTCCTCCACGCTGGGGTTCATAGTCTGACCGCCGCTAACAACCTGCAAACAGCCAAGATCCTTAAACAAAGTCTGCAGTCCGTCGCCCGCCGCAACAGAAACAAACCCGATCTCCTCAACAGGTTCAACCGGGGCCAACGAGGGGCGCGATGAAGCCGCAGAGGACTCCTTAACGGCCTTGTTTTGCTCGCGCATGTTTTCGACCTTAACCTTTAATAGCTGGCCGAAGTTAAGCGCCTCCTGCAGAGCCAAGCCCGGATCCTCGGTGTGCACGTGCACTTTGATAATCTCGTCGTCGTCCACAACAACCACACAGTCGCCAATTCCCTCCAAGTAAGTGCGCAAATCCTCGGGCAGAGCGGCAACCGAAGCATCTCGACCAACGATAAACTCCGTGCAATAGGTAAAATTAATCTTCTCATCAAAAGCGCTAATAGTGGCGCCAAAGTCGTCGTCAAAAATTTGGGCAGCAGAACTCCCGCCAGAAGGCTCATCGTCCGAAATAATCGTGCCATCCTTAAAGACAGACATCATCCCCTCAAAAATCAAACAAAGGCCCTTTCCGCCGGCGTCCACAACACCTGCCTTCTTCAAAACTGGCAACAAATCTGGTGTAGTGGCCAAAGCCTCCGTAGCGCCCTTGCAAATTTCCTCCCAAACGTAAACAACGTCGTCGCTAATATTAGATGCAGCCTTGCCTTTCTCAAAAGCAACGCGCGCAACCGTAAGCATAGTGCCCTCGGCGGGCTTCATAACAGCCTTGTAAGCCGCATCCACGCCAATTGCTAGAGCATTCACCAAATCGCGACCGGTAGCATTTTCAAGGTCACAGAGACCCTTAGAAAAGCCTCTAAACAAAAGCGACAAAATAGTCCCCGAGTTCCCCCTAGCGCCGCGCAAAAGGGCCGAAGCCGCCAAAGAAGCCACCTTTCCAATAGGCAAGTCAGCGCCGGCTTTTTGCAGCTCCACCACGGCCGAGCTCATCGTCATCGACATATTGGTGCCCGTGTCGCCGTCCGGCACAGGAAAAATATTCAGCTTATCAACCAAGCTCTTGTTCTTGTTAATGTTGTTAGACCCCGAAACAATAGCATTCAAAAGACAATTTCCATTAATCAAAGCGAACTCTCCTTTATAGTGAGGCAAAAAAGCGAAAGTCAAGATAAATGCGATAAAAACAGCCTGACAATAAATAAAATGCCCCAAAAATCCAAAAACAATTATACCACAAAAAACAAACACATTGCAATAACGGCCAAATCGGGCTCACGCGGGGCGGCAGTTAAAGCGAGAAAAAATCGAACTCACAAAGGCAGAAACAGCAAGCAAAATAATATTAACCAGAACAATGCCCGCCCCAGTGGGAAGATTATAAAAGAAAGAAATCAAAATGCCCAAAATAAAGCAAAAAACAGAGATCAAAGCGGAAAGCAAAACAAGATACTTAAAACTGCGAACAAACCGCCGAGCAATAATCGCAGGAAAAATGATAAGGCTAGAAATCAAAAGAGTGCCGATCATGCGCATGCCCACAACAACAGTAAGCGCGGTAAGAAAAGAAATCAAAAATTGATAAAAAGTAACATTAATGCCGATGGCGCGGGCAAAGTCCTCGTCGGCAGTGACGATAAAAAGCCGATTATAAAAAATAACAAAAGTCGCGATAACAACAACCGACAAAGCGACGCTCACAACAACGTCAAAAGAGCTCATAGCAAGGACGCTGCCGAACATATAGCTGTAAATGTCCATATTAAAGCCCTTAGAAATGGCGGTAATGATGATCCCAAAAGACAGCGCGCCCGTAGAGAAAATCCCAATAGCAACGTCGCCGTTAATCCGCTTGTTCTGGCTGACGTACATAATAACAAAAGAAGCGGCGATGACAATAGGCGTAGCGACGTAAATAGGCGAAGCGCCGACCGCCAAAGCCAGAGCCAAAGCAGCAAATCCAACGTCCGACAAGCCGTGACCAATAAGCGAGTACCGCTTTAAAACGAGGATAACTCCCAGCAAAGACGCGCAAAAAGAGACCAGAACGCCAACAATAATAGCGCGAATCATAAAAGGGTACGACAAAACGGAAAGAAGATCATCAAAACTCATAAACAACCACCATACAGACTGTATTTTTCCCACTCGGCAAAAGAGCCAAAAAACTTAAGTTCACCGTTCAAAAAAGCAACTTTAGAGGCAAACTTTTTGGCCGCGGGCAAATCGTGCGAAACCATAACAACAGTAACCCCGTCCTCCGAGTTGACGCGGTGAATGAGGCTATAAAAATTTTCGGCAGTGTCAAAATCAAGCCCAGTGCAGGGCTCATCCAAAATCAAAAGCGTAGGCCGTTTAACAATAGCGCGAGCAAACAAGACGCGTTGTTGCTGTCCGCCCGAGAGCTCGCCAAATCTGCGCCGAGCCAAGGGGGTAATCCGAGCTTTCTCCAAAGCGGCAGCAGTAAGGTCGCGGTCTTCTTTAGAGTAAAAGGGCAACCGAAATTTGCGGCCACATCGGGCACGCTGAGTTCCAGAGAGGACGATCTCCTCCACAGTAGCGGGAAAGTCAAAAGGAATCCCGACATTCTGCGGCAAATAAGAGATACAATCGCGAGGACAGCCGATTTTAATGCTCCCGCGAGCAAGAGGCACAAGTCCCAAAATCGACTTAATCAAAGTGCTCTTTCCGGCGCCGTTGTTGCCAATAATGCAGACATAATCGCCGCGGTTAACGTCCAAATTAATATCCCGCAAAACAAAAACGGTTTTGTAGCCAACCCGATAAGTAACGTCCAGCTGGCGGATCTCGATAAGACTCATGTTAATTTAGCCCCTGCTTCAAATTTTCGAAATTTTCAGACATCAGGTCAAGGTAAGTAACGCCGCGGTTCAGCTGATCTTTGGTGACATTGTGAATAGCGTAAAACGGCAAAGCCCGAGCGCCGGTCTGTTCGGCAATAGAGCCCGCCAATTTGGGCTCAGAGGCTTCCTCATAATAAACAACAGGCACGCCACGGGTACGGATAAAATCGATAATCTTAGCAATCCGCTTAACACTGGGCTCCGAGCCCGCAGAGCAGCCCTTAAAAGCCGATGTATACTCAAGTCCGTAGCGATTAACAAAATAAAGGTGAGCAAACCGGCCCGCAAAAACAATGGCCTTGCGGCGGGATGCATTAATCATGTCCATAAATTTAAAGTCCAGCTCAAGCAATTTCTGCCGGTAATTTTGGGCGTTAGACTGGTAATAATCGCGATTCTCCGGGTCGCGCTCGCAAAGAGCCGCAGCAATATTATCCACCATTTTGGCGGCCAAAGTAGGGTCGAGCCAAATATGAGGGTCAAAACCGTGGTCGTGGTGGTGATGGTGGCCTTCTTCACAGTGACCAGCGCCGTCAGAGTCACATTTTTCGCCGTGATGGCAAGGCATCTTCAAAAGATCAATCCCCTGCGAAACGTCGCAAATGACCGGCCCATCGCCCTTAACGCTGTCAATTATTCTGCCCGCCCAAGGCTCCATCTCGTTGCCAGTATAAAGAAAAACGTCGGCGCTCGAGATCTTCAGAATATCGGTAGGGCTTGGGTCAAAGCTGTGACTCTCCACCCCAGGAGGCAACAGCAAATCGACTTCCGCGCGGTCTCCGGCAATCTGACGGGCAAAGTCAAATTGCGGAAAAAGCGAGGCCACAACACGAATCTTCTTGTGCTCGCGCGTCGCCTCCGAAGCCGTGCTCCTGCAGCCCGACAAATTAACAATCGCAAAAACAAAAAAAGCCAAAAACGCCGCCATAAAGCCAGCCAAAAGGTACCATTTTTTGTTACAAAACCAACTCAAAAAATCCAACGCCTTTCTAAAATATCTAAATATGGCCGCAAAAGCCAGAAATCATGCGTCATTTAGACAAACAATTTTCGCAAACGCCATAAAAGACGGTCTTTGGCAGGTCGATCTGAAAGGCCCGCGTCCGATTAATCCTGCGAAACAGGTCAATCAAGCCCTTGTCCTGAAAATGCACCGTCTGCGAACAAACCGAGCAAATCAGGTGAAAGTGCTCACAGCAGACCTCACGATCCTCGACATACTGGTAGCAAGCGCCATTTTGACCGTCCAGCTTGAACTTGCGCACAACATTAAGTTCCAAAAGTCGACTAAGGTGCCGATAAATAGTCGCTGTACCCACAGAATTCCCAGCGCGATCGAGCAAATGCTGAATCTCGCAAATAGTCAAATGCTGAGAAGAGTTCTGTTTTAAGCAGTTCAAAATAAGCTCTCGTTGCCGAGTATTTCTGGATTCTTGCAAAAAATCGCCCGCTTTTTACTTTTTTTGGTTAATGAAAACCATTCTCAATAATTTTAGCAGAAAAACTCAAAAGTGTCAACGGGTTTCTTTTGGCGCGAAAAAGTTATATAATGTAAGGGAAAATTTTTTTGCGAGGAAGACGAAATGAGCGAATTTGTGCACCTGCACGTCCACAGCGAGTACAGCTTGCTGGACGGCGCTTGCAGGATTAAAGATATGGTGAAAAGGGCGAAAGAACTGAGCCAGCCAGCCATAGCGATAACCGATCACGGCAGTATGTATGGCGTTATGGACTTTTACAAGACGGCCAAAAAAGAGGGCATAAAACCGATCATCGGGTGCGAAGTTTATGTTGCAAAACGCAGCCGGTTCGACAAGGTGCGGGAGTTCGACTCCGAAATTTACCACCTGATTTTGCTGTGCAAGAACAACGCGGGCTACCAAAACCTGATCAAAATGGTGTCGCAGTCGTTCATCGAGGGCTTTTACAACAAGCCGAGAATAGATGAGGCCTTGCTTCGGCAGCACAGCGATGGGTTGATTGCGCTTTCTGCGTGCCTTGCGGGAGCTATTCCGCGTGCGCTGAACCGAAACGACTACGATGCGGCAAAGCAGATAGCCCTGAATTACCGAGAAATCTTTGGCGAAGGCAACTTTTATTTGGAGCTGCAGAACCACGGGCTGAAGGAGGAGTTGCGGATTCTGCCGATGCTGGAGCGCTTGTCGAAGGAAACTGGCATTCCGATGGTCGCGACGAACGATTGCCACTACATAACGCAGGCAGATAGCCGAATGCACGAGGTTTTGCTGTGCATACAGACGAACCATACGGTCGAGGACGACGACAAAATGGACTTCGGCACGGATCAGGTGTACATAAAGTCCGAAGCGGAGATGCGCGCGCTGTTTGAAGGCTATGAAGGTGCGATCGAGAATACAGCAAAAATCGCGGAGCAGTGCAATGTTGAGTTCGAATTTGGCAAAACAAAACTGCCTCACTTTGATGTGCCCGGCGGTCAGGACCACTACGAGTACTTTAAAACGCAGTGCTATGAGGGTTTGCGCGAAAAATACGGAGAAAATCCGGACAAAAAAGTAGTAGAAAAGCTTGAGTACGAGCTTTTTACGATAAAGAACATGGGCTACGTGGACTACTACCTCATTGTGAACGACTTTGTGAGCTACGCAAAGAGCGTGGGCATCGCCGTGGGGCCAGGCAGGGGCTCGGGCGCGGGCAGCCTGGCGGCCTATTGCATCGGCATCACCGGCATCGACCCGATGAAGTATAATCTGCTGTTTGAGCGGTTCTTGAACCCCGAACGCGTGAGCATGCCGGACTTCGACATCGACTTTTGCTACGTGCGGCGGCAGGAAGTCATAGATTACGTGATCCGAAAGTACGGCAGCGACCACGTGGCGCAGATAATCACGTTTGGAACTATGGCCGCAAGAGGCGCAATCCGGGATGTGGGACGCGTCCTCGCCATGCCGTACGCTCAGGTGGACTCCGTGGCGAAACTTGTGCCGATGGAGCTGGGCGTGACGATACAAAAGGCGCTAGAAACCTCGCCAGAGCTGAGAAAAAAGTACGAAGAAGGCCCGCAAGTCAAGAATTTAATCGACATGGCGCAAAAGCTAGAGGGAATGCCGCGGCATGCCTCCACGCACGCAGCCGGAGTCGTGATAACGGAGCGGCCGGTGAGCGAGTATGTGCCGCTGGCCAAGAACGACGAGGCCATAGTGACGCAGTTCACGATGACGAACCTCGAAGAGCTGGGACTCTTGAAGATGGACTTTTTGGGATTGCGCACTCTGACAGTGATAAAGGACACCGAAAAGATAATAAACAGAGCAGAGCCGGGGTTTAGAGTAGAGGACATCGATTTGCACGACGCAGAAGTCTTTGACATGATGGCAAAAGGGCAAACGCAAGGGGTCTTCCAGTACGAGTCGGTGGGAATGAAGAACGTTTTAATGCAGCTAAAGCCCGACAGCATCGAGGATTTGATCGCGGTAATTTCATTGTATCGGCCGGGACCAATGAGCTCAATCCCGCAGTATATCGAGAACCGGCACCATCCGGACAAAATAAAGTACAAGCACCCGCTTTTGGCGGACATCTTGGACGTAACGTACGGCTGCATCGTGTATCAGGAGCAGGTTATGCAGATTTTCCGCAAGCTGGCGGGGTTTTCGCTTGGCCGGGCGGATATCGTGCGCAGAGCGATGTCCAAGAAGAAAAAGGACGTGATGGAAAGGGAGCACCAGATCTTCATTCATGGCCTGGTCGGCGAGGACGGCACCGTCGAGGTGGAGGGGTGCATCCGCAGAGGAATCAGCGAGGAGGTCGCCTCGAGCATATATTCCGAGATGGAAAGCTTCGCCTCGTACGCATTCAACAAGTCGCACGCCGCCGCGTACGCACTGATATCGTATCAGACCGCGTTTTTGAAGTGCAAATACCCCAAAGAGTACATGGCGTCGCTGATCACGAGCGTGTTCGACAACATAAATAAAGTCGTGGAGTACATCGAGGAGTGCAAGAATTTAGGAATCCGCGTGCTGCCGCCGGATATAAACGAAAGCGAGGCTGCATTTGCCGTCTCGGGCGAGGATATCCGGTTTGGGCTTTTGGCGATAAAAAGCCTGGGCAGAGCGCCAATAGACAGGATTCTGGAGGAGCGAAAGAGCGGGAGATTCACGTCGCTGTACGATTTTTGCAAGCGAATGCACACAAAGGACGTGCAAAAAAAGGTGGTAGAAAGCCTGATAAAGGGCGGCGCGTTCGACAATATGGGCGCCAACCGCAGGCAGATGCTAACCGTTTTGGACGGCATATTCGAGGGCCTCTTGGCCGAAAAGCGAAACAACATCGAGGGGCAAATCGGATTTTTTGACACAATGCAAACGGCGCAGGATCGGGCGCCAATAAAGATGCCGGACTTGGCGGAATTTTCGCAAACGGAACTCTTGAAAATGGAGAAAGAAATCACAGGGCTCTATCTGTCGGGGCACCCGCTGTCGGAGTTCGTGGGAATCATAAAGTCGCAGCATTATGCAAAAATAAGCGACATCGTAAATTGCGCAAGAGAGGACGTCCCAAAGTATAAGGATGGCGATAGAATAAAGATCTTGGCGATAATCTCGGAGGTAAAGCTCAAAACGTCCAAAAACAACAACACCTTCGCCTACGTGAGCATCGAGGACATGTACGGCGCGATGGAGATGATGGTCTTTGGGTCGGTGCTAGAAAAAAGCTCGTTTTTGCTGCGAGAAGGCAACATAGTGGAGCTGCGCGCCAGAATAAGTGTGCGAGAGGACGAAGCGCCCAAATTAATGTGCGACGAAGTGCTAGAAGCCCCGAAACTTAGCGAAATAGGCGAGGAATCCGGACAGCAGGAAACGCAAAAACCGACAAAAAATCCGGGCCTATATATAAAGGTAAAGAGTAAGGCGAGCGAAGAGTACGAGCGGGCAATGCTGCTTTTGAGCATATTCGAGGGCGGCACGCCAGTATATATTTTTTTGGAGGACGAAAAAAAGCTGGTGCAGGCGCCCAGAAAATTGTGGATCGCAAAAAACGACGTATTAATCGAGGAACTAAAGAATAAAATAGGAGAGAGGAACGTTGTGCTAAGGGATTAGCCGCGATCGCGTGAATAAATGATAAATTCGTGGCAATAAATATTTAAGAAGTAAAATTTGAACTGACGAGAATTTTTAAAAGCAAAACGTGTAAATTAAAGGCAAAAAGAACCTCAAATGCCTTTGGCATGGGGCAAGAATGCATAAAAAAACGGCTCGATTTAGATTTATACGACGCAAAGCCGAAGACTTTCATATAATTTTGCAAATGCATTTATGCAGTTTTAACAAAGTTAAAATAAACTATTGCATTTAATTATCGGTTATGATAAAATCCAATTAACGATTAAAAGAAAAATTAAGAAAGAGGCGAGTGTATGAAAAAAGGAATAGTTTTTATGATGTCCATGGCAATGACGTTGCTTTTTTCTGGATGCGGATGTAGCCAAAACTCGACACCGACGACTATAGGAAATAACGATTCGCAAGGTCACTATGAGGATAATACCGTAGAGCCGGAGCCAAAAACAACGCAGGAAAACGAAGGCACAATCGGCGATCTTAAAGTTGAGATAGCAAAATCAGAGGTAACGGAGTCTAGTGATGGCAAGAAGGCTCTGTTGGTTACCTACAAAGTTACCAACAATGCAAAAGACGCCGTTGTGTTTGATAAGAAGTTATCGGCAGAGGCCTACCAAAACAACACCGCACTTCGTCAGGCCTCCATGGATAACCAAGAGCACGACAAAGAAAACATGCTTAGGGTTGTAAAGCCGGGTGAAACCTTAGAATTCCACGAAGCATATATTTTATCAGGTGACTCCGACGTAACGGTAAGGGTTTGCAAGGCTGATCAAACAGCAGAGCAAGAGCAAAACGATACAAGTATGATTACAAGAACTTTTAAAGTAAAATAAAATTTCTCCTAATATATAGTGAGGGCTGCGAAAGTGGCCCTCATTATATTTTGCGGCAAGGCGAATACTGCGGCAGAGGCTGTACATATTCATTTAAAGATATTATAATAAAGTGGATTTTAATTAGTTTGAATGGAGTGTTTGGGTGAGTAAGCATAGTCGCAGTGGAAGTTTGGAGACGAATGGAAAAAGAAGGGATCAAAGTTTTGTGCAGGGAACGGTGATTTTGACCGGCAGCTTGCTTTTGGTAAAGCTGATGGGGATTCTGTTCCGGATCTTCGTAACGGGAATGATCGGGCCGACGGGCGCAACGTACTTTACGGTGGCTTACGAGATATACAATCCGCTGTTTGCGTTGGCAACGGCCGGGCTACCCATCGCGATTTCGCGGATGGTTTCGGAGAATGTGGCGAATGGACGGTATCGCGACGTAAAAAAGATAAAAAAAATCTGCACACCGATATTTTTGCTAACCGGCACGGTGGGGCTACTTTTGATGACTATAGGAGCCTTCGTAGTCCCCAATTTGCCGTTTGTGCACGTTCCGGGAGCGTTCTACTCGGTGCTGGCGCTGGCTCCGACCATATTTTTCGCATGCCTAATGTCGATCTACAGAGGGTACTATCAGGGGCTCAAAAACATGACTCCAACGGCCACCTCGGAGGTAATCGAAGCCTGCTGCAAATTTTTTATCGGCTACGTGACGTCGTATAGCATCATACACTTTGGCATGAGCGAGTACGCGGCGCGCGGGACGTTTTTGGGTCGAGTATACGCAACGCGAGAACTAGCCGAGGCTGCAATAATGCCGCTAGCTTCAGCTGGCGCGATTTTGGGGATCTCGCTGGGGGCGGCGGCCGGATTTTTATACTTGGTGCTGCGCGACAAACTACGCGGCGACGGAATCACAAAAGAGGAGATATCGGCGTCACCACAGGCAAGAGGCGGTATGTTGATAGCAAAAACGCTAATAAAAAGCGCACTCCCAATAGGATTAGGTGCAATAATCATGAATCTGGCGGGCTTGATAGACACCACCTTGATTTTACACCGCATCCAGTGTATAATGTTAACGTCTCCGGGCGAATTATTGGCGCAGTACGGGGATAAAATCGGCGAAACCGTAATCAAAGGTAAGGATGGCGTACACGGATTCTTGATGGGATGCTACTCGTTCACGCTGCCGCTGATGATGCTGGTTCCGGCGATAACACAAGCTTTCGGAATAGTCGCATTGCCCTCGGTGACCAGAGCATGGACGTTGCGGGATGGCAAAAAGTTGAAAAAGGGCATGGAAACAGTAATAAGGATGACTATGATGGTGACTATCCCCGCAGGAATAGGCCTTGCAGTCATTGGGCCAGAGCTTTTGAGCGTGATTTATGCAAGCCGCCCCAACGCAGTGAGCATCGCGGCAGGGATAATTCCGGTATTAGGCGTAGCAATGATATTTACAGCAGCCAGCACTCCCATTTGCAGCATGCTGCAGGCTATCGGAAGGGTTGACTTGCCCGTAAAGATCATCTCGGCGGGGTTGCTGATAAAAATAATCGTGAATTACGCGCTGGTAGGAATCCCCAAAATAAACATCCAGGGCGCCGGAATAGGAACTTTGGTCGGTTATGCGTTCATATTGGTCGCCGCAATGGTGGAGTTGTTTAAAAACACGAGGATAATCCCAGATTTTATCGGAACAATAGCAAAACCGCTTGCAGCGTCGCTAATTTGTGGCCTGGCCGCAAAAGTGGCAATATTGCTGCTAAAGGGCCGAGTGCCGCTCATTGTGGCCATCGTTTTATCGATAATTTTTGCCGCGGTTGTGTATGCGTTTTCGCTGATAACGCTGGGCGGAGTGACTCGCGACGACATAAAACTTTTGCCAAAAGGAGAAAAATTTATAAAAATACTTGAAAAATTGAAATTTATAAGTTAAAATTGATCTTGTTCGACAAAATATGAACATTTTTTCTTGACTATTTAAAAAATTTTTCAATAAATTTAAAAAAATAGTAGACAAATTAAAAAATATGGGATATAATGTAGGAAGTTTTAGAAAATAGCGGTTTAAAGCCATTTATAAATTAAGGTTTTGTGCGATGTTTTAAAACTAAAATTTAAGTTAATTCTCAGAGCAATCGCTTTGATGAATAATAAAAAAATGGAGGTAAAAAAATGAACAAAACAGAATTGGTTGCAGCAGTGGCAAAGAAGACCAGCCTTTCTAAGAAGGATGCTGACAAAGCAGTTTCGGCTATTATTGAAATAATAGTTAAAACTGTTAAGAAGGGCGACAAAGTTCAACTCATTGGTTTTGGAACATTTTCAAAACGTCATCGCAACAAGAGATCTGGCCGCGACCCAAGAACTGGCAAGCCGATCACAATTCCTGCACGTGATGTACCTGCATTTACAGCA
This sequence comes from uncultured Eubacteriales bacterium, assembly GCA_948527295.1. Lineage (GTDB taxonomy): Bacteria > Bacillota > Clostridia > Oscillospirales > Acutalibacteraceae > CAG-557. The sequence goes on from CAOSWK010000001.1 coordinate 247,854, forward strand.
GGCGCTGTTTTCAAAAAAGCAGTTGGCGGCAGATAAGATCTGGTTTGGCTTAAGTCGGCTCCCCTTTAGCGGGGAGTCGATTTTTATTTTGCTAAAATGTTGAATTTATGCGAAACTATCGGGGCTTACGGTGATCGCAAAGGGGAAAAATGTAGGAATATTGGCGTTAAGAAGCTCATAATTATTTTTATAAGTAAACATGATAATTGTGGGGGACGAAGATGCCGGAAGAGAAGAGATGCGCGAATCTGACGCATAATTTGATATTAAAAGAGCGGAAACTGCTGAATATATCTGGGGTGCTGGACGTTGATAGTTTTGACGATAGTACAGTGGTGGCGTACACGGACTTGGGAGAGCTGACGATAAAAGGCACGGGGCTGCATATCAACAAGATAAACCTGGACAGTGGCGATTTGGAGCTGGATGGAGAGGTGAGTCGGCTTGAGTATACAGAGGACCGGCCGGCGGAGAAAGGTTTTTTCTCAAAGCTATTTAGATAGGAGCGCGTGAAGATGGGATCGACGGTAGCTTCACAGTTAACTATCTTTTTATTTTCGGCAATCTTGGGAGCGGCGTTAGGAGTAATCTACGATGCTGTCAGGGTTTTTAACGCTGTTGTTAAAGAAAACCTAGTGCGCATCTTTGTTCAGGACGTGCTATACTTCATAATAAGCGCCGTAATCACGTTTGTGTACATGCTGGTGGTGAACGGCGGCGAAATCCGCGTTTACATTGTTGTTGGCGAGGCCGTCGGATGGCTGATTTATCGGGCAACGGTGGGCAAATTCATCTATAAAATTGTTTTAAAAGTGGTAGAGTTTGCAATAAAAATCGCGCGAGTCTTTAGAAATTACGCGGTGTCCAAACTCCCAAAAGGCAAAATTATTAAGGTAAAATCTGCCGTTACAAACAAAGTCAAATTGATAAAAGCCGCAGCCGCCTCGAAAATTTTTTGGACAAAACCACGCAAAAAGAAAAAATCAGACAAAAATAAAGTAAAATTAAAATAGTTGTTGAAATTCGGGCGATGCTGTGGTATAATAAGTAGACTTCAACCTTTCGCGAAAGGAATATTTACAAGATTATGGAATTTAAAGTGCTAAAAAAACCAGCCGGAATCAATAAAAATTTGGTTAAATGGGCGGTAAAAGCCTCGGTGTTGCTTTTTATTTTTTATATGGGCTTCGCGATCGTCAATCAGTTCGTGAAAATAAACGATAAAAAGGAACATTTGAGCAGTATTAGCGCGGAGTTGGAGTTGCAAAAGACCAAAAATGATGAGCTTAAAAGGGTCTACAACGCGACTGACGAGCAGAATGAGGAGTATTTTGTAAAGAAGGCGCGGGAGCTGAACATGGCAAAGCCGAATGAGCGAATTTTTGTGAACCGATAGCTTTGAAATGCTTTGATTTTGGGATTAAACTTGAAAAGGGGAGCTTTTTTATTTTATGCAAATAGAGGTTGGAATGGTGTTGGAAGGCAAAGTGGCGGGGATAACGAACTTTGGAGCGTTTGTTGATTTTCCGGATGGAAAGACTGGGATGATCCATATTTCGGAGGTTTCGAGCGATTTTGTTCGAGACATCAACGACTATTTGAAGGTTGGCCAAGCTGTTAGGGCTAAGGTTATCAGTATTTCGGAGAAAAATGAGATTCGGCTGTCGATAAAGCAGCTGATGCCGGCAAAAACGAGCTCTAGAGATGGTCAACATCAGGGCCAGAGTCGCGGACAAGGGCGTAATTTTGGCAGGGTTAATACTAATAGGCCGGAGAGACGCGGTAGGGCTTCTTTGCAGGAGACCAAAAAGGGCGCTGCGGTGGACTTTGAGGAGATGTTGCAATCTTTTAAGCACAAGAGCGAGGAGAAAATTTCGGACTTGAAACGCGCGACAGAATCGAAGCGAGGAGGTTTTTCGAGAAGAGGCACTCAACATTAATATAGGCTTAGGTGGCAAAAGGGTCGAAACGATGGGCATGGGGTCGGCTCTTTTTGCTTGAAAGGCTAGAATTACGGCGAAAAAGGGGCATTTTATGTTACTGACCAACGCGAAGATATATACGATGGACGCCGGCGTGATCGCAAGCGGGTTCATTTTTGTGAAGGCTGGTAAGATTGCTAAAGTTGGCAAAATGGACGAGCTGGGCAGTCTGACGGATGAAGATGAGATCGACCTGAACGGACAGAGCGTGTATCCGGGCTTTGTGGACGCGCACACGCATATGGGATTGTTTGAAAATGGCTTGGGAATTGAGGGTGAGGACGGCAACGAATATACGGACCCGGCCACACCGCAGCTGCAGGCTATTGATGCGGTGAATCCGATGGACAAAAGCTTTCGGGAGGCGCTTTTGGCGGGCGTGACGACGGTGATAACTGGCCCGGGGAGTGCGAATCCTATTGGCGGACAGCTTTTGGCTATGAAAACATCGGGCGTCTGCGTGGATGAGATGCTCATAAAGGCCCCGGTGGCGGTGAAGTTTGCGTTTGGCGAGAACCCAAAGATGATTTATAACGACAAAAATCAGACTCCGATGACGAGGATGGCGACGGCAGCGATCATTCGGGAGCAGCTGAACAAGGCCAAGAGGTATCTTTGCGACAAGGAGAAGGCAGAGGGAAGCCCGTCAGAATACGATTTGCCGGAGTATGACGCGAAGTGTGAGGCTTTGATTCCGCTGTTGAAAAGGGAGATTCCCGCGCACATCCATGCGCACCGGGCTGATGATATCTTTACTGCCATCAGAATTGCTAAGGAATTTGATATCGATTTTACTATCGTGCACGCGACGGAGGGGCATCTTATTGCGGACAGGCTGAAGGCGGAGCGCGTGAATGTCTTAAGCGGGCCGATATTGACGGATAGATCTAAGCCGGAACTTGCGAATTTATCTACAAAGACGCCGGGAGTTCTAGCTGAAAATGGCGTAGTTATAGGAATTGTAACGGATCACCCAGAAACGCCGATACAATATTTGCCGCTGTGTGCCGCCGTGGCGGTGCGCGAGGGTATGGACGAGTACGAGGCGCTCAAGGCCATAACGATAAACCCTGCTCGGATTTGCAAGATTGCCGACAGAGTGGGATCTATCAGCGAGGGGAAAGACGCAGACCTCGTGGTTTTTGACGGCTCGCCGTTTGACGTGATGAAAAAGCCGACTCTGGTTATTTGCGACGGAAAAATAGAAAATAAAATTATGTAAAAATGCCGCCAGACGGTTTTATTTCGGCGCCGGGTGTGGTATCATATTAGCGAAATCGTATTTTTGAAGGAGGCTGCAAAGCGTGAAGACAGTTATCACGGGGAGAAAAGTAAATTTAAAGGATAATTTTAAGGAGCTGGCCGAAAAAAAGATCGCGAAGTTCGACAAATTGTTCGATGGCGAGCCGACGGCGACGGTCACAGTTACTGTGGAGAAGAATCGGCAGACGGTTGAGGTGACCATCCGGCACGACGGGATGGTTTACCGCGCGGAGGCGACAACTTTGGAGATGAACGAGGCGCTCGATAAGGTCATGGAGGCGCTGTCGCGGCAGTTTAGAAAGCACAAAACCAAGCTTGCAAAGAGGCTCAAGCAGGATTCGCTGGAAAAATATTTGCAGGAGCACGAGTTTGGCGCGCTTGGGGCGGACCTTGAAGAGGACAGTTACAATGTTGTTCGGGTGAAGAAGGTCCCGGCAGTGGCGCTGGCGGTGGACGAAGCGATTTTGCAGATGAACATGATCGGCCACAAATTTTACATGTTTAGAAGCACCGAAACGGGCGAGATAAATCTGGTATATCGCCGAGAGAACGGGGATTACGGCTTGTTGGTTCCGGACTCAGAAAATAAATAATTTTGCAAAAATTTGGCCTATAGAAATCGTGCTAGTTCGCATGAAATCTATAGGCTTTGCAATTTCAAAATCAAAGATTGGCGCCAAATTGAGGTTTGGTATTTGCTTGATTATTTTTCATCAGCTTTTCGGCGCAGTCGCGAAGCTCTTCTTCGGACGCAAAGTGGACTCCGCTCTGCTTGATGCTCTCCTTAACGTAGGCGGGCAGCGCCTGAAAATAGGCATTGGAGTCGATGTTCTCGCCAAAATGGCTATCCATAAAAATCACCTCATAATAGTTATTCGCGCTCGGCCGCGCAGTTATGCGGGCGAACGATGTTTTTACAACGGCGCGAAAATTTGATATAATAGGGTGAGCGCGAAAAATGGGTGGCGCGGGCGGAAAGTTGCAAGTTAGCGAGGCGAAAGAACTATGGAGACCCAGAAAAGAACGATTGATGCGGCTGAGCGGCTGGTTTCGGTGGTGATTCCGGTACGCAATGAAGAAAAATATATCGCAAAGTGCATGGAATCGGTGTTGAATCAGGATTTTCCGAAAAAAGATATGGAGCTGATCTTGGTTGACGGAGCCTCCGAAGACCGAACCGTTGCGATAATAAAAGATTTTGCAGCCAAATATGATTTTATAAGGTTATGCGAAAACCCAAAAAAGACGGTGCAGCACGCGCTGAATATAGGCATCAAAAATGCGGTGGGCAGGTATGCGGTGCGAATGGACGCGCATTCGGAGTACGCCAACGACTATGTGTCGGAATGCGTGAGGTACTTAGAAAAAACAAATGCCGCAAATGTGGGCGGCCCGATGATTGCAAGGGGTAAAACTAGGCTTCAAAAGGTGATTGCGGCGGCGTATCATAGTCCATTTGCGCTTGGCGGCGGGAAGTTTCACGATGAAAATTACGAAGGTTACGCTGACACAGTGTATTTGGGGGCTTTTAAAAGAGAGACTCTGCTCAGATTGGGGCTTTACGACGAGGCTTTGCCGCGCAATGAGGATGACGACTTGAATTTGAGGATTTTGGAAAGTGGAGGCAAGGTGTATATGACGCCGAGGATAAAGAGCGTGTATTACCCGCGGGGCTGCTATGGTGCGCTGTTTAAACAGTATTTTGAGTATGGGCTGTGGAAAGTGGCGGTCATAAAAAAGCACGGGAAATTCGCGAGAGTATCGCATTTGGTGCCGGTTTTGTTTTTTCTGTTTGTTGCAATATTCTCGGTACTATCGTTATTTAGCGGAGTGGTGCGGCTGATTTTTACCGCTGTGATGCTTGTTTACTTGAGCTTATCTTTTTATTTTTCGCTTAAAAGCAAGTATGTGAGCGAGTTTTGCGATAAACTCCGGCTAGTTTGGGTGCATTTTGTCTTACATATTGCCTATGGCGCGGGATTTTTCTGCGGAATATTTAAATTTTGGAACGCAAAGTTCAGGCGCAACGCCACTTTTGCAAATTGAAGGAGAAATAAATTTTACGAAGATGGAGAACGGGTACGGAAAATTCGAGATTTCGCCGGAGGAGCTGCGGCAACTGCAACTGAAGAGCCTTGAGATGGCGGTTTATTTTAGGGATTTTTGCAAACAAAATGGCCTCAAGTTTTTTCTTTGCGGAGGATGCTGCATTGGGGCAGTGAGAAATAAGGGTTTTGTGCCGTGGGACGACGATGTAGACGTGTTTATGCCGCGTGGCGATTACGAGAAACTAGGTGAGCTGTGGGGTCAAAGGGCGGATACGAGCAAATATTCCTACTGCCGCGCGGATGAGGCGCATCATTATAGGAACCTCTTCGCCACGATAAATGACAACAACACGACATTCGTCAAGACGCATCAGGCCGACCTGGACATTAACCATGGCGTGGCTTTGGACATTTTGCCGCTGGATGGATGCCCGAACTCTAGGGCTGCAAGAGGAATTCAGGTGTTTTGGGCGCTTGCTTATTCTATATTTTGCGCGCAGATGTTGCCGGTGAATCACGGTAGGCTGGTTAATTTTTGTGGTAAAGTGCTCTTAGGTCTCGTTCCGTCGCGAAAGTTGCGGTACAAAATTTGGCGGTTTGCCGAACGGCAGATGTCCAGGCACAAGATCCGCGACTGCGATAACGTTACGGAGCTGTGCTCGGGGCCGCGCTACATGAGAAACAAATACCCAAAATCGGCGTTTAGCGAGGCGTTGGATGTTGACTTTGAAGGCGAGAAGATGCCCATTCCGACGGGGTATGACGAATATTTGCGGATGGCGTTTGGCGACTACATGAGATTGCCGCCCGAGGGGAAGCAGGTACCGCATCACAACGCGGTTTTTTGCGACCTATCGAACGGCTATGCAAGGTACAAAGGCGAGTATTACTGCAAAGGAGAACGAAAATGATTTTTGGAGCGATATTGGCGGGCGGGGTCGGCTCGCGGATGAACATAGCCGACATGCCAAAACAATTCTTAATGCTCGGCAGCAAGCCGATTATAATCCACACGGTGGAGAAATTCCTAATGTGTCCGCGGCTGGACAAAATTTATATAGGCGTGCACCCAGACTGGATGCTGCATATGCAGGATTTGATAGAGAAACATGGCCTAGATGCGGAGAAGTTGGTGTGCGTACCTGGCGGTAATGACCGAAACAGCACGATTTTTAACATTATAAACAGCATAAAAGAGCGATATGGCGATGACGAGGACAATATTGTGGTCACGCATGACTCTGTGCGGCCGTTTGTGACGAACCGAATTATTGACGAAAACATCGATGCTGCGATAAAATATGGTGCTTGCGACACCGTCATTGCTGCAACGGACACCATTGTGACGTCGGAAAACGGCAGTACAATCACAAGTATCCCGAATCGAAAGTTTATGTATCAGGGGCAGACCCCGCAGAGCTTTAGGGTTAATCTGCTTTTTGAAATGTACAATGATCTGACCGATGCGGAAAAGTCGGTCTTGACGGACGCATGTAAAATTTGTGTTGTGCGAGATTACCCAGTGCATCTGGTGGAGGGCGAGGTCTCGAACCTAAAAATCACGACTGTTGCGGATTACAAGATCGCGATGGCGCTGGAGGGAGGAGTCCGGGTTGATTAGTTGCGCGTACCAGCTGGTGTGCCCGCGGGTTTTCTCGGTGAAGTACTCCGACATAGACATCGCGGGGGAAGTCGTCGTGAAGCCCCGGTATATGGCGATTTGCCACGCCGACCAGCGGTATTACTTGGGTCAGCGGGATGCGAATGTTTTGCAAAAAAAGTTGCCGATGGCGCTAATTCATGAATGCTGCGGGGAAGTCGTTTATGATAAGTCTCAGAAATTCAGCGTTGGCCAGAATGTTGTGATGATTCCCAACGTGTCGGGGAATGTCCGGGCCGGTGAGTACGAGAATTATGCCAAGGGCGCCAAGTTTTTGTCTAGCGGCTACGACGGATTCATGCAGGAGTTTGTAGCTATGCCGGGCGACAGGCTGGTTCCGTTTGAGAAGATTCCGCTGCCGATAGCAGCAATTTGTGAATTTATTAGCGTTGGCGTGCATGCGGTGAGCCGATTTGACCATAACGCCCATCAATATCGGGATGCAATTGCGGTTTGGGGCGACGGAAGCCTTGCCTATGCGGTTTCTTGCATCTTGAAGAATACTTTTAAGAGTTCAAAAATTATTGTTATTGGCAAAAATAGGACGAAGTTGTCGTACTTTTCTTTTGCGGACGAGACCTATCTGACTGGCAGTCTGCCGAAGGATTTGTGCATAGACCATGCCTTTGAGTGCGTGGGGTCGACTGGCAGCTTTTATGCGATAAACGAAATAATTCGCCACATTAACCCGCAGGGAACGGCGATTCTGCTGGGGGTTAGCGAGGATAAGGTTCCGATTAACACTAGGGACGTGCTGGAAAAGGGTCTGACGCTGATCGGCTGCAGCAGGTCGGGCAGGGCTGACTTTGAGAATGCGGTTAAGCTCTTGGAGAATCCGGATTTTCAAAAGCGGATCTCTGCGATTATCTGCGAAACGAAGCCGGTCGCCAGCATCGCGGACATTCACAGGGCCTTTGCGGAGGACGCCGGGACGATGTTTAAGACCGTTTTTGAGTGGAAGTTGTAGGTGAAAAATGGCTAAAATCAGTGTGATAGTGCCGATTTATAAGGTCGAGAAATACATAAGAAAATGCGTGGACTCGCTTGTGGGGCAGACTTTGTCGGACATAGAGATAATTTTGGTTGATGACGGCTCTCCGGACGATTGTGGCGCGATTTGTGATGCTTATGCAAAACAGGACGCGCGCATAAAGGTGATTCACAAGCCGAATGAGGGCCTGAGCGAGGCGAGAAATGTAGGAATAAAGGCCGCCACGAGTGAATATATAGGTTTTGTGGACGGGGACGATTACGTTGCGCCGGACATGTATGAGGTTTTGTATAAGAATATAACCGAGCAAAACGCGGATGTGGCGGTCTGCGGACTGTATGATTGTTATGTGGATCGCAAAGTGCCACAATTTTCGGGGCAAGACGAATTTCTAATTTTGAACAATAAAGAGGCGCTTGGAGCCGCTTTGGAGGGCGTCAAATTCTCGGTGAATGCGGTGAATAAGCTGTACAAGAAGGGTCTGTTTGCCGAGGTAAAGTTCCCGAAGGGGAGGCTTTCTGAAGATGCGTTTACGATCCCAAAGGTCTTGGCGAGCGCCACGACGGTCGTTTTCGACTCTTCCCCAAAGTACTACTACATGCACAGGGGCGAAAGCATCACCACGTCGGCGTTTAAGCGGCAGGACTTCGACGTTGTGGCGGCGTATGAGCAGAATTTGGAGCTTGTAAAAAAAGATTTTGCAGACTTAACAAAACAGGCGGAATTCCGATTGATGTGGGCGTATACGTATGTTTTTGACAAAATGGTTTTGAGCGAGAATTTGGAGGACCCGCAGAGCTACGAAGAGGTGCTAAAAAAGTTGCGGGCAAACACGCCCCAAATGCTGATGAACTCGTGCTTTTCGCTAAGGCGCAAAGCGGCAATGCTAGCGCTGTGGCGTTGTCCGGGGCTTTATAAAAAATTGCTAAGGTGGCAAAAGGCCAGCAGGGCGAGGCTCAACGATTGATTACCCGGATAAAATTTAGATTAAAAAGAGGATTTGGTTTGACGATGATTTTGAGAAAATATGCCAGCAAAGATGTTTACCAATTTTTGCGAAAAGCATATATAACGGCGTTTATCGCGGCAGTCCTGACGCGGGTGCTACTGCCGATCGCGCTTGCGGAGACTCAGGCGGTAAACACGCTAGTATTCTCGGCGGTGGCGGTGTTCGGTGCAAGCATAATTTGCTTTGACTTTTTTACGCGGCGCATTTTTCTAAAACAGAAAAATGTAGTCTGGCTAGTACTTTTTCTCGCCGCGTGTGCGGTTTCCAGCTTAATAAACGCAAGGTTCGGAGTGCTCGGGAACGTCCGCAATTTGGTGTGGCTTGCGATTTCATTTTTCCTCCTATACCCGCTAGACGCCGAGCTGTCGCGGGCGGAGGTAAAAAGTGAGATAAAATACGTAAGCAACATCCTGATTTTGGTGTGGTTTGTGGCGTGCACGGCTTCGCTGGCGATGTTTTTGTTCCAGATAGGCGATTATGTTGACGTCTCGCCGGACTTGTTCGCAAGGTTCGGATTCATAGAAGGGCGCCTGTTTGGGATTTTTGAGGATCCTAATTTTGCGGCTTCCGTGGCCATCGTCGTGATAATCTTTTCGATTTTTAATATAAAAAACAGCGAAAGGGCGGCGCTCAAGGCGTTTTATTGGCTGAGCATAGCGGTCAATTTTTGCTACATAACCTTGTCCGGATCCAGAACGTCGGAGGTTGCGGCTGCCGTCACGGTGATTTTTGGAGTGTATTTCGTGTTGCTGAAGAATTTCGAAGTCAAGAGTGTGCGATTAAATCTGATTGTAAAGCAGTTTGTTTTAGCTGCGATTTCGTTAATATGCGGTCTGGCGGTGTTTTTGAGCGTTAACATTGCACGAAAAGGGCTTTCCTACTTGCCACAGTTTGTGAGCTCTCCGTTTGAGCAGGCGAGCGTTTCGGACGCACGGCTAAGGAAGCACATCGACATGAACCGCGAGGACGTGGTGAACAGCTCCGACGTGTCAAATTGTAGATTCAAGATTTGGGAGAGCGCATGGGAGCTGTTTTTGAGCGCACCCGTGTTTGGAACCTCCCCCAGAAACATGCGAACCTACGCCAAGGAGCTTTTTCCAAATGGCTTCATCGCGCAGAGAGCCTACGCCGTGCACAATGCTTATTTGGATATCTTCGCGTCCACGGGCGTCGTGGGGGCATTCTTCTTGATCGTGTTTTTCGTGAAGTACTTGATTTTCGTCTTCACGCACCTGTTTTTTGCCCCGGCGGGCGAAGATTATTACATGGTCCTGCTCAGCTTCACCGTCGTCGTGGCGGTGGCGGTTTCGGCGTTTTTCTTGTCAGAAATATTCTTCGTAAACACTATCAACGTGCTAACGTTCTGGCTTTGCATGGGGTATTCTGGCTATTTTGCTAAGGCAGAAGTCTCAAAATTGGCGGCAGGAAGCCGGATAAAGGAGAACGATAATTTGTGAAGACGTCAACAAAACCGAAGGTGAGCGTGATTGTGCCGGTCTATAACTCTGAGAAAACGCTAAAACGCTGCGCAGAGAGCATCCTTTCGCAAAGCTACGGCAATGTGGAGGTTGTTCTGGTTAACGATGGCTCAACGGACGGCTCTCTGAAGGTCTGCGAGGCGCTAAAGTTAGCGAACGAAAAAAGAGTAAAGGTGCTAAACAAAGAGAACAACGGGGTTTCCTCGGCAAGGAACGCAGGGATAAATGCGTCAAATGGCGAACTGATACAGTTTTTGGATGCGGACGATTATATAAACTCAGATATGACGAAAATTTTGACGGATGAGATGGCCAAAAACAACGCAGACGTGGTGGTTTGCGGGTATAATAGGGTGAATGGCAGCAGTGCGATAAAAAAGACTCTGCCGAGGTTTTGCGGCCAAAGTCTGGCGGAGTTTAAGAGCTGCTTTGAGGCGCTTTATAAGGGTGCGTTTTTTAATTCGCCGTGCAACAAGCTTTATCGCAGAGACAAAATAACGGCGCCGTTCGATGAAACCTGCACTCTGGGGGAGGACTTGCTGTTTAATTTGTGTTACTTTTCAAATTGTGGTAAAATATCTGTGGTGAAGGATAAACTTTATAATTACAGCGTTTCTGCGCCGGGGAGCCTGTCGGACCAATATAACGATGGCCTTTTTGATACGGAAATTATGCTGCATAAAAAAGTGCAAGAGTTTTTTAAAAAGAGCTTTAATTCGGAGGATTTTAGCGGAATTAACGAAGTGTTTGCAAAAGAAATTTATTATTATTTGAAGAAGCTGGTTATAGTTTCGGCCGAGGAAAAGGGCGTTAAGCTAAGAAAAATAAACGATTGTTTAGAAAATGATTTTGTGAAAAATATATTATATAATGTAAAATTGTCCGATAGCCAAGTAAAAATCGTGTGTGAACTGATAAAACGGAAGCGGAAAAAGACCATATATTTGTTTTTTAAGCTTAAGGGACTCCTTAATGGTGGCGCGGTTCATTGAGAAAACCTTGTTTGGGTGAAGGAAAGTTTTAAATGAGAACAAAAAATTCTATTATAAATAGTTTGGTGGGCTTGGGCTCGTACGTTATTCTGCTGCTGGGGCCGCTTGTTTTAAGTCCGGTTGTTGCGAGCCTTGGCAGCGAGGTGCTTGGTATTCAGAAGACGTTTATGGATACCGTTGCGCTGCTGAATATAATCGAGCTCGGGATCAGCTTTGGCGTCATATATAAGCTTTATAGACCCATTGCAGAAAACGATACGGAAAAAATCGCGATATTGCTGAACTTTTATAAAAATACGTTTAAGGTAATAGCTTTAGTACTGCTTGTTTTGGGCTTGCTGACGGCTGTAAGCATTCCGCAAATTGTGCCGGAGCACGACTCTAGCCGGTTTTCGGACAAATGGCTAAGCACAATGTTCATCTTGTATTTGGCAGACACCCTGGCAACGTACCTTTTTGGGCACAAGCGGGCCATGCTGATCGCGGATCAGCGCAATTACTTGGTGAGCATTTGCCGCACGAGCTGCCAGGTGCTGATGTACATTTTGCAGCTTGTCTCGATCGTGTGCTTTCGGTCTTTTGAGATGTACGTTGTCTCGCGGCTTGTGTGCACGCTTTTGGACAGCATTTTTGTGCACGTGATGTATAAGGTGAAGTACAAAAATATCGATTTGAAAATCAAAAAGAAGCTCGACAAGACGGAGCGCAACGACCTTTTTAAAAACCTGGGAGCGCTTTTTTATCACAAAATAGGCTACCAGAGCTTGGCCTCGGGCTCCACGCTGATAATCACAAGCAATCTGGGGGAGTCCATAACCGGGATGTACTACCCGTATACACTCATAACCAACGGCCTGATGAGCGTTACGGACCAAGTCTTTAATGCGATTTTGACGAGTTTTGGCAACTTGATGGTAAAGGCGACGAAGGGCGAGATTTTTAATGTTTATAAAAAGATATTTTTCCTAAATTATGCGATGTACTCGTTTTTTGCGGTGTCGCTGTTTTGCCTCATAGACCCGTTCATCCGGCTGTGGATGGGCGAGGCTTTTTTGTTAAAAAAAGCGACAATCGTGCTAATAACCATAAATTTTTACACGTTCGGGATGAGAAAGTCAATAAGCATGGTCAAGAACAGCGCCGGGCTCTACCGGCCAGATAGATATTTTGCATTGATAGAAGCGGCAATAAACCTGGGGCTAGCGGTTTTACTGGTTGGCAGATTGGGCTTAAACGGCGTTATAATCGCGAATATCCTTAGCTCGCTGGTGATCCCTTTTTGGACGCAGCCATACGTCGTCTACAAAAATATATTCAATAGGTCTGTGGCCTCGTATTACAGAAAGCACGTGCTGTACGCCATCGTGACGCTGATTTCGTGCATCTTTACATATTATATATGCTCGCTGTTTAGGGTGGACGGCTTTTTAAAGCTCGTAATAAACGCGGTCATCTGCCTGATTGTGCCAAACGGAATCAATGTTTTTATGTTCTACAAAACAGAGGAGTTTCGCTATTTATTGGGCATAGCCAAGAACATATTTAAGCAGTTTCGCATGAGAAAGTAGGTATGACGTAACTTTTTATATTAGGCAGTCCGCAGATATTTGTTGCTGCTTTTATGAAATTATCATAAAAGTCAAGCGAAAAATAAAAAATTTCGAAAATTTTTTAAAAATAGATTCGTAAAAATCAAGAAAAATAGGCTCAAAAATTAAAAAACGATGAAAAGGGTAACAATTAGTAACAAAAATAGACGTTTTAAAGCTGATTTTAAGTTTAGTTTTGTTGCAAATTGAACAAGGAAATATTATAAAAAAATGATCGCTTTGTTTGATAAGGAGAAAATGGGCCTAATTTCTTTTTCGGAATTATAGGTGCTTACGGATGTAGTATAATACTAATAGTTTCGGAGGTAACAGCAAAACGAATTTAAATTTTGTTCCTTCGAAAAGTAAGAAGAGGATTTTTATAAGAAAAAGGAGAATGTATTATGAAAAAGGTAAAATCAATTGGTAAAAAGGTTATGTCGTGGGGGTTGGCTGCAAGTTTATTGTTGGCTCCGGTAGGGGCAAATAACTGTTGCTTTGCTGATAATGAACAAGCACAACAAGTAAATCAAGGTAGCAGTAAGGTAAAAGACACATTGAAAAAAGTAGGGCTAGCAGGTGTAGGTGTAGGCAGCGTATATGCACTTTCTTATGTATTGTTAGTTATTGGGGCAATTAGCGGTAATGACTGGTGCTTAAAAAATGGAGCTGGATTCGGCATTGCAATAGAAGACTTATTTAATTTTGTTAATCAAGGAATTTTAAATTTATGTAATGATATGGGGATAGACATTTATAATATACTAGATACAATTGGGTTTAAAGATGTTTTTTCAGCAATGGGAGTGGGGTATGCAGCTAAAAAAGCATGTGATATAACAAAATGGGGATATAACAAAGTAGTTGGCTTATTTAGGAATAAAACTCAAGAAAACAGAGAGGATAACGAATTTAATATGGATGAGTATGGCTATTTTGAGATTAGCGATAATAATGATATAACTAAGGATGAGTATGAGGCTGCTTGGCAACGTATAGTGGCTGGTTATTAATTTAACAATTAGATATTATTAATAGATTATTTGTGAACAAAAAAATCGGTAGAGCGTAATAATAACGCCTTACCGATTTATTTTTTTGAGCATTTAAATTAAAGTCAAGTAAAAAATAAAAAAATTCAAAAATTTTTTAAAAATAAATTCGTAAAAATCAAGAAAAATGGGATCAAAAATTAAAAAATGATGAAAAGGGTAACAATTAGTAACAAAAATAGATGTTTTAAAGCTGATTTTAAGTTTAGTTTTGTTGCAAATTTAACAAGGAAATATTATGAAAAAATGATCGCTTTGTTTGATAAGGAGAAAATGGGCCTAATTTCTTTTTCGGAATTATAAGTGCTTACGGGTGTAGTATAATACTAATAGTTTCGGAGGTAACGGCAAAACGAAGTTAAATTTTGTTCCTTCGAAAAGTAAGAAGAGGATTTTTATAAGAAAAAGGAGAATGAATTATGAAAAAGGTAAAACTAATTGGTAAAAAGGTTATGTCGGTAGGTTTGGCTGCGAGTTTATTGTTGGCTCCGGTGGGAGCAAATAACTGTTGCTTTGCAGCATGGGGCAAGGATTCACAAGCACAGAAAGTAAAAGGAGAGAATGAATTTGAGCACGAAGCAGAAGCAACGGTTGCCTTTGTATCTATGCTATTTCTAGTTGGGATTACGGCTACATATTTTTATAATAATCAAGGAGACTATGAGAAAATATTAGGGGTTATCTCAGAAAGTGCAAAAGGAGCTTGGAACTTTATTGGAGACAAAAAAGAAGCAATAACTAATTTTTGGACAGTATATGGAGATGAGATTACTTTAGAGGGAAAATGGATCGTAGAAAATATAAAAAATATAGGCTATGATATATATTTTTTAATAAAGTTATTATGTGAGAGTGCATATAACATTGGGGAAAGTGCTTATTACATACTAGACACAATTGGTTTTAAAAATGTTCTTTCAGCAATAGGAGGGCTGTATGTAACTAATAAGCTATGGAATGGAACAAAATGGGTATATAACAAAGTATCTGGTTTATTTAAGAGCAAGAAAAACGAGCAAGAAAATAAGGACAACAAGGGAAAACTGAAACAAACAGAAAATATAAATGTAAATAATGTAAATGTGAATAATTTAAATGTAAATAATTTAGATGAGGATTGGTTTAACAATCATAGAGACAAACTTAAAAAAGCGTTGGGTATGTAAAATTAATAAAATAAGTATTAATAGCAAAATCGGTAAAGCGTAGTTTAGCGCCTTACCGATTTCTTTTTGCAAAAATTTAGATTAATACATGCCGCCCATGCCGGGGTCCACTGGCATTGCGGGGGCTTTTTCTTCTTTTATATCCGTGACCAGCGATTCTGTAGTCAAGACCATCGCAGCGACAGAAGCCGCGTTCTGCAGGGCGGAACGAGTAACCTTAGTTGGATCCACGATGCCGGCTGATATCATGTCGACGTATTCCTCTGTGCGGACGTTGTATCCGAAGCCAGCTTTGTTCTCGTCTTTGATTTTATTGATGATCACAGAGCCCTCCACGCCGGAGTTTTTCGCGATCTGACGAAGCGGAGCCTCGAGAGCCTTAAGAACGATGGCAACACCGGTTTTTTCGTCGCCCTCAGAACCCTTTAAAAGAGCCGACACGCTGGACATTGCGTTAATCAAAGCGACGCCGCCGCCAGCTACGATGCCCTCTTCTACTGCAGCTTTCGTCGCAGCCAGCGCATCTTCTATGCGGAGCTTTTTCTCTTTCATCTCGACTTCGGTAGCCGCGCCAACTTTTATGACAGCAACGCCGCCGGCCAGCTTAGCCAAGCGCTCTTGCAACTTTTCTTTATCGAAGTCAGAAGTGGTATTCTCGATCTGGGCGCGAATCTGCGAAACGCGATCCTTAATTTCCTTAGATTTGCCGGCGCCATCAACGATGATGGTGTTTTCTTTTTCGATTTTAACCTGACGAGCGCGACCGAGCTGCTCAACAGTGGTATCCTTAAGCTCCAAGCCTAACTCTTCGGTAATAACCTGGCCGCCCGTTAGAATCGCGATATCACGAAGCATCTCCTTACGCCTGTCGCCAAAACCGGGAGCCTTAACGGCAACGCAAGTAAATGTTCCGCGGAGTTTGTTCAGAATGAGCGTAGCCAAAGCCTCGCCCTCAACGTCCTCTGCGATGATAACGAGCTTTTTGCCAGACTGCACAACCTGCTCCAACAGAGGCAGAATCTCTTGAATATTCGAAATCTTCTTGTCGGTGATCAGAATGTAGGCGTCATCGATAACCGCGACCATCTTCTCGGTGTCGGTGACCATGTAAGGCGAAACGTAGCCTCTGTCGAACATCATGCCCTCGACGATCTCGGAATAAGTCTCGGCCGTTTTGGACTCCTCAACCGTAATGACGCCGTCCGAACCGACCTTCTCCATAGCCTCGGCAATCAGTTGACCAATAAATTCGTCGGCAGCCGAAATAGTCGCAACCCTCGCGATGTCATCGGCACCGTTGACCTTCTTAGAATTTTTCTTGATAGCCTCCACAGCCTTGTCAACGGCAGCCTGAATGCCGCGTTTCACAACCATCGGGTTAGCGCCGGCCGCCACGTTCTTCATACCCTCGCAAATAAGAGCCTGAGCCAAGAGCGTTGCGGTGGTGGTGCCGTCTCCGGCCACGTCGTTGGTTTTGGTAGAAACTTCCTTAACGAGCTGAGCGCCCATGTTTTCGAAAGGATCCTCCAGCTCGATCTCCTTAGCAATGGTGACGCCGTCGTTGGTGATGAGCGGTGCGCCGAACTTTTTGTCCAAAACGACATTTCTGCCGCGCGGCCCAAGCGTAATTTTAACAGTGTCGGCAAGCTGATTAACCCCGCTTAACAGCGCCTTTCGCGCGTCTTCCCCGTAAATTATTTTTTTAGCCATATCAACAAGTCCTCCTAAAATGTAATATAATCAAACTTCAAAAACCGCTATGTATCGCGATGCAAAAGGTCAAAACGAATTATTCAACAACCGCCAAAATGTCCGACTGGCGAAGAATAGTGTATTCCTCGTTATCGAACTTAACTTCGGTGCCAGAATACTTGCTAGTAATGACGCGGTCGCCAACCTTCACATACATCTGCACTTCTTTGCCGTCGACGATTCCGCCAGGGCCAACCGCCACAACAGCAGCAATCTGAGGTTTTTCTTTAGCCGTGCCGGCCAGAACGATGCCGCTTTTGGTGGTTTCCTGAGCTTGCTCCATCTTAATGACGACTCTGTCTGCAAGGGGTTTAATTTTCATGACATATGCCTCCTTAAAGCATAAAAGATTTTTTAGCAATCTAACAACTCGAGTGCTAAATATATTTTATATTCTAAAACCGAAAAAAGCAAGCAAAAAATGTCCAAAAAGAGCGCGAGAAAAAATTTCTCCACGATTAACAAAAAAGCCGACAAAAGTGAATAGTTTTGGGGTAATTTCCAATAATAAATAGAGAAAAACCAGGTCAGACCAGAAAAGAGGCTAAAAAATGGCAAAACGAATAGGAAAGTACACAATCGAAATGGAGAAAAAGCCGGCAATCCGGGGTTATGCGGCAGTCTGCGGCAAAAAAGAGGCTCAAGGACCGCTTAGCAAAGCCTTTGATCAAACGTTTGAGGATACCACTCTGGGGGAGGCTTCTTGGGAGAAAGCAGAAAGCAAGCTGCAATCGAAAGCGGTGAACTTAGCCATAGAGAAATCCGGCGTAGCGAAGGGCGACATCGACTTTATCTTTGCCGGAGACCTGCTAAATCAGTGCATTTCATCGACATTTGGACTCAAAAGTTTAAACATTCCATTCTTGGGGCAGTACGGCGCGTGCTCCACCATGGCGCAGACCTTGGCGCTTTCCGCAATAATGGTGGATTCCGGCGCGGCCAACAACTGCATTGCCGTGACGTCGTCGCATTTTTGCTCGGCAGAGAGGCAGTTTCGCTTTCCGCTAGAGTACGGCGGACAAAGAACCCCAACGGCGCAGTGGACGGTTACGGGCTCGGGCGCAGCGGTGGTGGGAGAGAACGTCCAAAGTCCGCAGATCTCGAAAGTAACGGTGGGCCGGATAGTGGACCTCGGGGTAAAGGACGCAAACAATATGGGAGCAGCGATGGCGCCGGCAGCTGCGGCAACACTGAAGGATTTTCTGGATGACACCGGCACAGCATCGGGCGACTACGACTTGATTTTAACCGGGGACCTAGGAGAAGTGGGCAGCAAGCTGTTAAAAGAGCTGCTAACCCGAGAAGGCATCGAGCTGAAGGATAATCACAAGGACTGCGGCCTAATGATTTACGACCAGAACGACCAGGACGTGCATGCAGGCGGCTCTGGCTGCGGATGTTCTGCGGTGGTTTTGTGCTCGGACATCTTGAACAAAATGAAAAATCACGAGCTAAACAATGTCTTGTTCATGGCCACCGGCGCGCTAATGTCGCCAACCTCAACCCAGCAAGGCGAGACCATCCCAGCAGTGGCGCACCTTGTGAATATCACCTCGGCCACAAAGTGAGGTAAAATCGCAATAAAAGAACAAAAATAAAAGTACCGCGCGGTATAGTGCGGTACTTTTGCTGCATTAAAGGGAATTAAAGCGCGGACTCAGGCCGAAACAGCGCGCTTTTTGATGTTAACCGCGAAGAAAAGCCCGAAAATAATGCAAGAATAGTAAGTGATGAAGCGCCAAAGCAGCATGGCGGGCTTGATGTGGCAGGCGGCGAAAAACACGCGAAAGACCAAAATAAAAGAACTCTCCATAGCGCCGCAGCCGCCGGGCAAAGGCATATAGGCCGCGGTAGTCATCACAAAAGCCTGCGCCGCGATCATATCAACAATGTCGAGCCCGGGGTGGTTAAACGCCTTGTAAATGCAAAAAGAAATGCTAAACATCGCGGTGAGCTGCAAAAATGTCAAAAAGAAAGCCGTAAAGCTTAGTTTGGGATTCTCGCCGATAGCCCGATTATTCTCAACATAAACATTCATCTGATCCTCAATATACTGCATCTTTTCAAGAGGATCCTCAACAAAGTTAAATTTACCAAGCCCCGTCAGAACGAGCGAAATCAGCTTTAAGGTAAGATCCTTTTTAACAGTAAAAAACGCGATCAGCAAAATGACCAAAGACTGTGAAACGCAGCCCAAAATGACTAAATTCATGAACTCCGGGATTTTGTCGGCAAAAAACGGGTAGCTAAAAAGCATGGTGCAAACCAGATAAAACACCAAAGTCGCCTGATATATGATGAATTTGCGGACCACAACAGAAAAAGCTCGACCAGCGTCCAGCCGCTGCCGAGACATAGTCAAAATCTGCATAGGCTGACTCGCCAGGCAAAAAGGAGTAACCGCATTAAAAAATTGGCCAACCATAGTGACGCAAAAAGCATCGCGCATCGTGTAGGCCTTGTTATAAACCGAGTTCGTCAAAATCTTAAAAACGTAAGCGTCAATGAGCCAAAACGCAGCCATCAAGGCGCACGCAACAAAGAGCCAGCCCAAGTTAAGCGCGGGAATAATGCCAAGCAGCGTGGCCAAGTTGTTGTCATCGACGCAAAAATAAATAAGTATAAAAAACGAGATCAAAAGGAGAACTAAGTAAAGACTTTTTAAATTGAAAAATTTTTTCATCTTTAAAAATTCCTCCTCCAAAAATAATTACCGAATAAGCGCCTTCCTGTTCTGGCGGGGAGCCTCCACATAAAACGGCAAAATAGGCAGCTCGCTGGCCGGAATATACTTGTCGCTCTTAAAAGAATTAATCGCAACATACGCCCGCTTGAGGTTTACGCCGATATCCGCAAAGCTCAGATTATCAATATGATTCGTCAAAATGCAGTATCCGATCTGAATTTTAAACCGAAAAGCATAAATCTTGAACACCGACTTATACTTCGAGTAAACATTTTTTTGCTCCAAAAAGTTGCGAATAATCCCCAAAGACTTAATATAATCGTTCGTTTTAGGGGCATCAATCTGCGAGATAATGCTACCCTGGTGCCGGCGATAGTAGTACAAAGGCCGATTAATAAAGGAAACCTTGTTGGCATAGTAAAACAATTGCGGACATATCGCCACATCCTCAAAGTACATGTCAAAAAAGATCACGTCGTTGTCAAAAAACAAGTGCCGCTTAAACAATTTGTTCCACATAAAAAAGTGAAAAGTCGTGTCCAAAATAAGCTTCTTAAGGGCGACTTCGTTAGAGTAAACGCCTGTCTTGGCCGTAAACGGCATATAGATCTTTTTGCAGCTTTTGTCGTAATAAAGATAATAATTGCAGCAAGCGATATCCGCGTCATTTTCAATAGCACTCTTATAAAGCTGCTCCAAAAATTCCGGATCCAAAAAGTCGTCGCTGTCCAAAAAAGCAATGTACTCACCGCAAGAAGCAGCAATTCCAGCAGCGCGCGCTTTACTCAGCCCACAGTTATTTTGATCTATTAAATGAAAATTATCATATCTGCGAGCATATTTTTTTAAAATAGCCAAACTCCCGTCCGTAGAGCCGTCATTAACCATAACAACTTCGTAATCGGCAAAGCTCTGCGCCAAAACCGACTGCAAAGTATCCTCCAAGTACTGCGCCATATTGTAAACCGGAATAATCAAACTTATTTTTGGATTAACAGAACTCAATTTTAAATCTCCCCTTAAAATATAACTACAAAACAACCCTCAAAAACCCATTAATTTTTAATTTTTTTCTTTTTAGCAAACCGAGAAAACGGCAAAGAAATCAAAATAGTAAAATAATAAGTAATAAACCGAGACAAAGCAATAGCAGATTTGATGGTAGTCTCATCAAAAAAAGGGCTAAAGAAAATAGAACTAGCGCCCTCGGCCACGCCAGAAGAACCCGGAATCGGCACCAAGCAAGAAGACATAGTAACAAAAGACTGCGCACAAATCATGCTAATCATGCTGGCGCCGTGCAAATGAAAAGCCCGATAAATGCAATAAGGAACAATAAATATGGAAGTAAGCTGAACCGCGGTTAAAACATAAGTCTTTAAAAACATATATTTATCTCGATAAAGAGCCTTATTTCCGTCGTAAAACAAAACCAGCTGAGTGTTAAGGCGATCGATTTTTTCGTCCACATCCTTCAAAACATGCAAGCTAGAGAGCAAATGCATAGTACCAGAAATAATCTTAGAAGTGACCTTGCGGTTAAAAGAAAAAAGCAAAATAGCAGCAATAACAACAGCCTGCATAACAAAGCCCGTAAGAGTAATAGACCAAACAATTTTATTAAGGCTGTTAAAATAATCTATTCTAATTAGGATAGCAATTATACTATAAAAAGTCAAAACCGTCTGATAAACCAAAAATTTTTGCACCAAGGCCGAAGTAGCAATCCCGCTATCCACCCCTTGATCGGCCATAGCATAGACCTGCATAGGCTGCCCGCCAGAGGCACCAGGCGTAACAGCAGAAAAAAACTGACCGATCATAGAAGAGCGAATAGCCTTCTTAAAAGTATACCGTTTGTCCATATTAACAGTAAACTTATAAACCAAGTAAATATCGATAAAAATATTAATCAAATGGCAGCAAAAAGCCATAATTAGCCAAGGTTTGTTAAAGCCTTTAGAATTCTTTAATAGGTCAATAAGACCATTATCCGAAAAGCAAAGATAAAAAAACAAAGAAACCAAAAATACAACTAAAACAGTATTTAAAATTACTTTAACGCTGATCTTTTTTTTCATTTGTTTCCTCCAAGCAGATAAATATTAAACAACAGATCAGCTGTACTTTTTAAGAAACAAAAGACAGGCTAAAAGCTAAATTTTAACAATATTGATAATATCAAAAAAAGAAGTACACCTTAAATTTTAATCACACACAATAATTTTACCAAAATTCAAACAAAAAATCAAGCGGCGAGTTGTTTTGGCTTATATACAGAATTTGGCAATCTTTTCTTATCGATGATTTTATCGCCTTTATAGTAAATTCGTTCGGCCTCGGCTTTAATTTCTTGGCTTTCTTGCGCCGTTACCCACGAGTTAACCTCTATTGTGTCAAAGTTCTGATTTTTGGGCCCAAAGATTCTGCACACAAGCTCTTTGCCGACCATTGTGGCTTGAATGTAGACCGGATGGGTGAAGTCGTTTCTAAATTTTAGGTCGATGGTCTTGTAGTCGATGGTCGCGTCAAGCCCGTAAGGAACGTACGAGGACTTAAACCGATGATTCTTGCGTTCAATGATAGTCATGTCGGCACGAATGGCCGCGCCGTAGATGGTAGTGGCCGCCTGGCAGATTCCGCCGCCGTACGACATAACTATAGACCCGTTCAAGATAGAAGCGCCGGGCAAAAAGCCTCTTGCCGGGTCGTTGGAGTCACCAACGGTTTGGTTAAAAGAAAAAGTCTCAAAAGGCCGCAAAACCGTGCCATTAACGGCCTCCAGCGAGAGCTTCATGTTTTGATTGCTGTTATTGTTGTTGGTAGAAATCGTCTTAAACTCGCCAATTAGCTGAGTGCGAGCCTTTGCGTCGTCAATAGTAGTATCGTTTTTGTATTCGTGCTTTTGCAGGCAGACTTCGCCGCTTTTTTTGGCCAAAGCAGAGGTCTGAATCTGTTGCAAAACCTCGTCTCTATTTAATTTATACCCATCTTTGCCCTCGCTATACACAAACATGGGCTCGCGCGTCGGGTCAAAGCTCTTGACATGCGCCTCTAGGTCGGGGTCGTCAAACTTGCACACAACAAAATCTACGGTCCGGTTTAGACTTTCTGGCTCCAAGGTTGCCTTAACCGGGAATTTATCGGCGTTATTTTTAATGCTCAAAAGCTCAAAGTAGCGCGAGAACAAATTGCCAATCCGCGCGCAGCTGTACGCCGAATTTACAGCATCTTCCACATTGTATTCGTATGTAAAGTCCTGACCGGTCAGCGTGAGGCTTTTATCTTCGCAACGTACGGTGAGATTCACGTTTTGCTCGTCGTTTTTAAGCTTTTCATAAACAACGTCAATAGCCTCGGCCCGGCTCTTGCCAGAGACATCCACGCCGCCGACAATGGTGCCATCGTAGAAATTTTCTGTGCTCAGCTGAGCCGATATATGTGCCGCCGCGAGGGTGTATCCCAAAAAGAGGATTATAATCAAAGGGACGGCGACCAAAAGGATTTTTGTCCCTAAATTTAGCTTTTTGTCGGCAAAAGTTCCCAAAAAATTCCCCTCCCCACTGCTGTTTATGCGCTCACAACTAAACATACTAATAATGCCGGCCATTTATGATCAAATTAATGTCAGGGCAAAATCTACAAATCGAAGGAGGGTCCGTTTTAAGTTGTTTTTTAGGTTTAAGTGAAAATTTACCACACCAAGAACGCGAGTTTACTTAATGATAGCATAAAAATGTTTAATTATCAATAAAATTTCGGCAAAAAACATAAAATATATTGACAAAAACAAATTTTTATAGTAACATATTATCATATATCGATTTTTAAAAGGATTTAATTTGAAAAAGGAGTGTTGAGAATGGCTATAGAAAACGTAAAAAAGTTTTTTGAGCTAGTAAAGTCAGACGAGGAGCTGGCTCGAGAAATTGCAAAAATTAAGGATGAAATTCAAAACAAAAGCGAGACCGTAGATTACGAGCAAATAATAAGCAAGAAGGTTATCCCGCTGGCAAAGAAGCACGGGCTGGACTTTACCATGGAGGACTTCTTGAAGTACACAAACAGCATGGTGCAGCAGGGCGAGCTAAGTGATGACGACCTGCTAAACGTCAGCGGAGGCATGAACTTAAGGCAAGGCTTGGCGACTGGATTTTTGCTGCTGAGCGTGGGAACGACAGGACTTGGTTTGATGGCAAATAATATAGTAGGAACTGGAGGAGGTTCAGGTGGACAGGGAACACCGACTACATCTTTTAACCAAAGTGTTGATAGAACCTCTGGTGGAAGTAATGAAGACTATTCTCCAGGAACTACCGAAAGTGCTAAAGATTTAAGTACATTCAACTTGTCTGATGCTGGAAGCATGCAAACCACCGAAGAAAGTTCCAAAATGGAAAACGATGCAAATGGTAGCGGAGCAGCAGATGTAGGTGCGACTAGTTCAGCATCTACAAATAAAAATGTAGCAGGTGGCGGTGCGGAAGAAGGATCTACGAGTACTAAATCAAGTACAGAAAAACATGTCAAGATAGGAGGCGTCACATCTGGGAAAGCATTGGCTACCTCTAAAGAAGGCTTAAAGTCTATATTAAAAAATAGTGTAAATACAGCAGGTGGCGGAACAGCAGGAGGCGCCGCGGGGGCAACAACTACAACCACAGCTGCAAAGAAAGATGAAGCGAAAATTGAAGTAGATGCAGAAAAGAAAGATGGGACTAAAGAAGAAGCAAAAACTGAGGCTGAAAAGAGGTCTGAAGAGGCAAAGAAAGGCGAAGCTGTGAAACCTGGCGAAGAAGCAGCTAAGAAAGCTGCAGAAGAAAAGGCAGCAGCAGAAGAAGCGGCTAAGAAGGCTGCAGAGGAAGAAGCAGCAAAAAAGGCTATGGAAGCTTATAAGACAGGTAAATGGGACTATACAGCTATTTCAGTTGAAGAATTAAATACTGGCCAAAAGATGACCTTGAAAGAAAAGATTGATCACATATCTAATTTTAGGAAAAACTTTGAATCTTTAGACCAAGTTACAAACCGTGGAGACTTATGGACTGATGCAGAAGATGTATTTAATCTAGTTAAAAATGCGGAGAAGGGAGCCATTGATAGTGAAGATTTAAGTAAAATAAATGAGATTATGAATTTACGTGATGAATTTGACCAAAAGGATAAGGCCGCAAAATCTGCTGCGGCGGAAGCAGCAAAGAAGGATGAGACTGCGAAAACTGAATCAGAAGCTGAAAAGAAAGATGAAACCAAGAAAGAAGCTGCTAAAAATTATGATCATATCTTTGATATTAAAGATTGGTCGCAGGCACAAATATTCAGCCACTTAGCTTTGGCTATAGGAGAGGGCGATTTAGACCAATTTACTGAAGAAGGCAAAGAGAATTTTCAACATGACTTATTGTATGGCATGTCATTATTAAACAATTATGAGATATCTGATGGAAGTAAATTTGATACAGACGCAGAAAAAAAATCTTTTAACAGGTTGACTGTCATAGGGCAAAAGCTTTTAAATGAACAACAAAAGTATGAAGAGTATAGTACATGGAGTAGCTGGAGTACAATAGAAAATCATATTTTGAAAGAAATGGAAAAGGTTAATTTTAACATGGATAATTTTTCGAATAAGGAATCCGCTGAGAAAGGTATTAAATATTTTCTTGATGGGGCAAAAAGCAAAGCTGATGGAGATACTTACAATAAAATAAAAACAGCTTACAATAACTATATGGCTAGAAAATAAGAAAGAGGTTAATAAAAAAGTGAGGGAGTGTTAGTAATGTCGATGAAAAAGGTAGAGCAATTTTTTAAGTTGATAGAGGGAAATGAAGTTTTAGCAAAAAGATTAGCTAAAATTAATGAAGAATTAAAAAATGAAAGCGAAGAGTTTTTAAACTGCGAGCAGGCCATTAACGAAAAGATCATTCCGTTTGCAGAAGAAAATGGTATAAGCTTTACGGCAAAAGATTTTTTAGATTATACGAATTCCAAATTGCCGCCAGAATTAACTCGAGAAGACCTTTTAAACGTTAGCGGAGGCGTGTCGCCAAAAACTTTTGCAATTACTTTGGGGGCATTGCTGACGCTGCCGGTTGCGTCGGGCTCTTTAATGAGTTTTGCAGACGATGGCATAGGAGGCTCAGCGCCTCAGCAAGTACAAACGCAAGCTGCTACTCAAAATGCAGCTAATGATGAAGCAGAGCAAAAAACATTTAAATATGAACCACTATGGTTTAGTGGCCATAGATCTGATGAGAGCGTTAAAAATAATTTGGTTGATTTTATAATTGGAAATAATATAAAAAGTCCCGATCAGATAGACAACTTGCTGGCGTTTATAGATGATGCTAGTAGGGTAGCGCCAAAGATTAAAATCCATAACGTTGCAGTTTCTAAGGATGGTACAGTAAAAGTAGGCGAAAAATCATATTCATTTAACAGTGAGCTTCAAGATAGCACACAAAATCCAGCCTTTGAACTGATATCTGATATAGCAGACAAAGCATCTGCCAATATAGTTGAAGAGGTACCGCAAAAAACATTTAAATATGAACAACTAAGTTTTAGTAGCCACAGATCGGATGAGAGCATTAAAAATAATTTAGTTAATTTTATAATTGGAAATAATATAAAAAGTCACGATCAAATAGACAACTTTCTGGCGTTTCTAGACGACGCTAGTAGGGTAGCGCCAAAGATTGATATATCGAGAAATGAGACATATGAAGACGAAAAATTGTATTTTTTTGACAAAGAGCTTCAGGATAGCGACCAAGGATCAGCCTTGGAGTTAATAAAGGAAGTTCCACAAGGAGTAAAGTCTGCTGTAAAAAATTACTATACGCCACTATCGGTTAAAGAAGAAAATGAAGGAGAGAAGAACCCTAATGAAAAGTCAGATTACCTGTATGAAGTAACAAAATTTATACAATCAATAAAGGATTTGCCAAAGGGATTTAACCTGGGAGACTTAATCTGGGATATAGAGAATTTACTTGATGAGGTTAAAGAAACAAAGGTTAATTCCTATAAAGTGCAACATTTGTGTAACTTGTATAATGAATATGAAAAAAATTATTCGGCCAAGGATTTTACGCCGTCTCCGGAAGATGCAAGCCTAGAGGAACAAATTAACAATGTGTACGAGTTTATTAGTTCTTCATTTGACGTGACGAAAAAAACTGAGGAAGCTTTAAAAGATGCGGAGAGGGATATATTAAGGAAGGCTATAGCCCCCAATACAGGCGAAATAAGAGAAGACCTTTATATAAATTTAGTTGGTAAAGAAAATTTTGAAAGGATTTTAGAAGATTTAGAAAAAATTTCGGACCGAAAGACTTGGCGAGAAGAAATGAAAAAACTAAATGAGGAAGAAAATAATTTTATATCAAAGGTAGAGAAAATAAGAAAACACTATGATTTGAATTATGCTGTACGTGACTTCTCTTCTTCTCGGAGCTTTGAAAATTTATCACCAATAGAGCAGTTAAATAACCTATACTCGGTTGTTAGCAAGTGTGAAAGTATATTTGATGTGCATGAGGACACAGTGAAAGCTTTAAGAAAAAATATAGAAATATTTATTGAAGAAACATGGAATGCAAGAGATAAAGTGCTAGAATTGAGTGGAACCTTAAATACAGAAATTTTAAAAGAGCTGAACACTGTAAAAGAGTTTGCAGAGAGATCTGGTATTCCTTTTGTTGCAAGGCTTAATAAGGTACCAAACAATCCGAAGGTGGCAGAAGTATTTGATAGCTTATTAAAAACTTCTCGCAAAATAAATACGACAAATGATTTGTCTAATAAAGATGCAAAAGAATATAAAGAATGGGTAGAATTTTTGGCTCGGCACTATTATAACCCGAGACTGGGGGCTTTTGAAGTGCCTGGCGCTAAGGGCATTAATGGAAGACAAATAATAGATGTGTGTAAAAATTCTGGAATAAAATTGAAGGTAGGAGATAATAATCCGGTTACTCAAAAAAATAATATTGAAGGAAGGTTTAATAAATTAGCATGGGTTTTAAATAGGGCAAGTTCTGTAGATGATTTAACTGATTTAGAAGGTATCAAAAAAGAACTGCAGGATTTAGTGAATGAATATTATAATGCTAATAATAAAAAAGATAATGCTAATAATAAAAAAGATAATGCTAATAATAAAAAAGATAATGCTAATAATAACGAAGATAAGAAAGAACGTTTTGAAATAATAGAAGATACGAAAGAACGTTTTGAAATACCTATAACAGAGTCAAGGGGAAATGAAATAGTGTTAGTAGGGACTGTATCACCTCAAAATGGACAGACAATAATAAATGAATGTAAAAGGTTGGGAATAGAGTTAAAAATAGACGTTAAAAAGTTTCCTGAAGGATTAAGTGATGAGCAGAAATTTTTATACTTAGAAAAAATAGCAAGAAAAATAAACAACACAGATGATTTAACAGAGACTGGGAAAAAGGTCTTTGAGTCTGAGGGAATAAAGCTTATAAAAGAATTGGGAAAAAATAAGAATAATTCTCAATACAGGGAGATTTATAACAAAAGTTACTTAAAAAAGGTATATGAAAACTCTATAAGCTGGCCGCTTATTTATGCTAGACCGGATAAAGAAATGAGCCAAATGAGCAAAATAAACTACTTTGCAAAAGTTTTAAAAATGTGTGTTAAAGATGGAAGAAAATTTGAGAAACAAGAGGATCAAAAAGTTTTAAAAGAGAATGCTGAAGATGGGAAAAAATTTGGTGGTGAAGAAGAGTTTATTTCTGATGTGCTAAAGTTAGGAGGTACACGCTATAACGCAAAAACAGGTGAATTTAAGATAACAGATGGTAGTTACGATAGGAAAACTGATAAAGCAAACGATAATGCTAATATTAACACGGTGAAAAATTTTTACAAGATAATAACAGGAGGGGATCCAAATACTCAAATAAAAGCAGCAGTAAAAATAAGAGAATATAAAAATAGCGGTTGGACTTTATCGGGAAGAGCACAAAGTCTTCTAGACCAACTAGAGGCACAAGATTGGAATTGGGCGGCATTTAGCCCGGAAACTTTGCCAAACCTTATTTCAGACCTCCGTAAGGTGGTGCCTAAAATAGAAAAAGGTAGAAATAACCTGTATTATTTAAATGATGCTTGGTTCGGAACTAACGAAAACAGGAGCATTGAGTCGAAAGATTTAGAGAAGTTAATAGAAGTTCTTGACGACTACAATAGTTGGCTGTAAGTTTTGTGCAGAGTTTAGGTAAATATTTTTACCTAAAAATGCAGCTGAGTGGTTAGTACGACTAGCTTGACGGCGATTGTGTAACACCTAAAAAGAGTTTTGCATATTATTATAAAAAATGTATCTACTTTTTTTAGGAGGATTAGTATGGCTAACACGAGCAACAACGGTAACTTTACGGATGCAGAACTGGATATGGCAAGGATTTATGGAGTGAATGAGCCTGCGGATGCAGATGGTTCGGAGAGAAACTTGGAGAATCTGGCCGGGTACAACGTGAATGAACCTGAGGCAAATGCGCAGGGGGACAGTCGTGCAAATGCTGACAATCGCACTGCAGAGGCTGATAGGACTTTGCCGAATAATGGTGATATTAACAATACGACTCAGCGTGAGGACTTGGAGGCCAGAAACAACACGACTCAGCAAGTAGAGCAGCGGAATGATCAGATGATTCCGGCGCCGCACCGGCAAGAGCAGACTTTGCCAACGGGACGGCCGAGTCAAG
Source organism: uncultured Eubacteriales bacterium (assembly GCA_948527295.1). Taxonomy (GTDB): domain Bacteria; phylum Bacillota; class Clostridia; order Oscillospirales; family Acutalibacteraceae; genus CAG-557. Next base: position 277,271 of record CAOSWK010000001.1, read on the forward strand.
ACAGCGAAAGTAGCAATGACGCCGAAAATAGCCTTAGTTTGGAGCATCATTTGCATGAGGTAAGCGACAAAAACATGGATGCATTTTTGCGCACGCAGATCGGCAGGAACGTTCGGATGCAGTTTTTGATCGGCACGGATACTTTAATCGAGAAGTCCGGAGTGCTTCTAGCTGTGGGCAACAACTTCGTGGTGCTAAGAGAGCCCGAGTCTGGCGAGGTTGTAGTGTGCGATTTTGGCGGGACAAAGTTCGTTAATTTTGAGGGCGTCGAAGCAAGATAAGTACGAAAATTGTGTTTGACACATAAAATATAATAGCCAAGCAGTTAGCCCGCGCGGGGCGGCCGCAAGCTGAGTCCACAAAAGAAATTTTTGGACTCAACAAAGAAAAAATGTTATTTTTTCTTGCTAAATCTTCAACGTAGTTGAAAAGATTTAGATGCGGCCGCCCCGCGCTGTTTTTGCGCAAATTTGTGAGCTGCGTCTTGTTAACGGGCCAAAATGTATGTTATAATATTCTAATAAAGAAAAAAGAAAAAGGAGGCCAAACGGTTGAGGTTAATCTCGTGGAACGTGAATGGCCTGCGGGCGTGCATGAATAAAGGGTTCATGGAGTTTTTTAAAGAGAGAAACGCCGACATATTCTGCATACAAGAGACCAAAATGCAAGAAGGCCAGGCAGAAGTGGCCGCAGATGGGTATTATCAGTATTGGAACAGCGCCGACAAAAAAGGATATTCGGGTACGGCGGTGTTTACAAAGCAGAAGCCGCAGAATGTGAGTTACGACATAAACATGGAGGAGCATTCGCACGAGGGCCGCGTGATAACGCTGGAGATGAGCGATTTTTATCTGGTAAACTGCTATACGCCGAACGCTAAGCGGGGTCTGGAGCGGATAGACTACAGGATGAAGTGGGAGGACGACTTTCGGGCGTATTTGCTGGGGCTGGATGAGAGCAAGCCGGTGATTTTGTGCGGAGACTTAAACGTGGCGCATAACGAGATAGACTTGAAAAACCCGGCGTCTAACCACAAAAATGCGGGCTTTTCGGACGAGGAAAGAGGCAAAATGACGCAGCTCCTAGATTCGGGGTTTACCGACACATTTAGGCACTTGTACCCCGAAAAACGGGGCGCCTACACGTGGTGGTCGTACATGTTCAACGCGAGGGCCAACAACGCCGGGTGGCGCATCGACTATTTTATCGTGTCGGACAAAATTAAATACAGGGTTGGGGATTCGATAATTCACAGCGAGGTGCTGGGTAGCGATCATTGCCCGGTGGAGCTGATATTAAAGGAGTGAGCGGGCGTGAGTAGCCGGAGCAAAGCGGTTTTGTCATATTTGGGGCTGTATTTTAGCGGAGTTTTATTTTTGGCGGCAGAAAAAAAGGACGAATTTGTAAGGAAGTCGGCGGCGCAATCGGTGGTGTTAAGTTTGACGGCGCTGCTGTTTCGCAACTTTTTGGTGCTGATGCCCATCGTGGGAACGGGTCTCACGGTATTATTTGACATTATTTTCGCCGCCGTGCTAGTATTTTTAATGGTGAAGGCGGCCAACAGCATATATTTTAAGTTGCCGATTATCGGCGAAATATCGGAAAATTATGTAGCAAATTGGTTCAAATGAACATCAAAAATTTATAGGGAGTGGCGCAAATGATAGAAGTAAAAGGCCTTTGCAAGAATTACGGCGGCAAAACAGCCATAAGCGATGTTAGCTTTACTGTGAACGATGGCGAGATTTTGGGATTTTTGGGCCCTAATGGAGCGGGAAAGTCCACAACGATGAACATCATAACCGGGTACATATCGTCAACGGCCGGCACGGTCACAGTGGACGGCGACGAGATTATGGAAAACCCCATAGAAGTGAAGAAAAAGATCGGGTACCTGCCCGAACAACCGCCGCTCTACTTGGACATGACGGTAAAAGCTTATTTGAGTTTTATGTATGACCTAAAAAAGGTAAAATTAAACAAACCGCAGCATATCGAGCAGATCTGCAAGCTGGTGAAGATAGACGACGTGTACGACCGCGTGATAAAGCACCTTTCGAAGGGGTACAAGCAGCGGGTAGGCATTGCGCAGGCGTTGCTTGGAGAGCCAAAACTTCTTATTTTGGACGAACCCACTGTGGGGCTGGATCCTAACCAGATTATCGAGATCCGTGATCTTGTGAAGTCGCTGGGCAAAAGTCATACTATAATATTGTCGTCGCACGTTTTGCCGGAGGTTCAGTCGGTTTGCGACCGGGTCATTGTAATAAACAACGGCAAAGTTGTCGCCGACGATACAACTGCGAACCTGTCTAGCGGGCTTTCGGCCGAAAACAGGCTGGTTTTGACTATTGAAGGCGAAAAAAATGCAGTTATAGCGGCGCTTAAGGCGGTTCCGGGAGTAACTGAAGTTGCGTTTAGCAGGCAAAATGCGGATTCTAGCGCGGAGTATGTGGTAAGTTACGACAAGAGTCAGGATGTTCGGAAGTTTGTTTTTTCAAAGATGGCAGAAATGAATTGTCCGATAATCTCCATGAGCAACGACAGCATGACGCTTGAGGACGTTTTTAGAAAGCTGACTCAAGATGAGCCCAGTAGATAAGCGGGCACGCGCGGTTGACAAATTTGAAAATCGAGAAAGGCAGAGAGGTTAAATGGGAGCAATAATAAAACGCGAGATTTTGGCATATTTTTCGTCGGCAATCGGATACATAGTTTTGGCGGTGTTCTATGTTTTTGGCGGGTTCTACTTCTACATGAGCGCGCTGGTGTCGAACACGACGGACTTATCGTACACATTTAGCAGCTTGTTTATCATTTTGATGTTCATCATCCCGATACTGACCATGCGGCTTTTTAGCGAAGAAAAAAAGCAAAAAACAGATCAAGCTTTGCTCACAGCGCCCGTCAGTTTGATGTCGATTGCTTTGGGAAAATATTTTGCGGCAATAGTGATATACCTGTGCTGTATTGCGATCACGCTGGTGTACGCGGGGATAATCGCGTGCTACAATGCGCCGTCTTGGACGAGCGTTTTTGGGAATTTTTTGGGCGTATTTTTGCTGGGTTCAGCGCTCATCGCGGTTGGAATGTTTTTATCTTCGATTACAGAAAATCAAATCGTGGCGGCCATAGGCGGAATCGCGGTTGGAGTTTTGATGCTGTTCATGGATTCTATTGCGCAGGCCGTTTCGGTGGAGTTTGTAAGCAACATTTTGAGAGGAATCTCCTTCATGACGTACTACAACAACTTTACGCTGGGCATTGTGACGCTTAAGGACGTCGTGTTTTTTGTGAGCGTGAGCGCGCTGTTCGTGTTCTTGACGGTGCGAGTGTTTGAGAAAAAAAGATGGAGCTAGAAGTTGCGGCAACAGAAGGGAGTATGACGTAAGATGAAAGAAAAAATCGGCAAGATGCTCGCAAAGTTTAACACAAGAAAGTTCAAGGTGGGCAGCGTGGCAACGGCCATAACGGTGATTGTGGTGGCGGCGACGGTGGTGCTTAACCTGATTGTGGGCCAGCTGACGGACAAATTCAGCTTGAGCTTGGACTTGACTCAGAATAAAATTTTCTCGCTAACCGACCAGTCGATTGATTTTATAAAGGACCTGAAGAAAGACGTAGAGATCGTGGTTTTGAGCGATGAAAACGCGTTCCCGAAGGTGAATTCGTATTTTGCGCAGGCGAATTCGGTTTTGAAAAAGTATGAGCAAAATTCGGACAAAATCAGGCTCAAGTACCTGGATCCGGTGAAGAATCCGGCGTATTTGAACGAATATCAGAACGAGAACCTGACCGAAAACAGCGTTATAGTGCGGTCGGGCGACAAGCACAAGATTATAACCGTGCAGGATATTTTTGAAATTCAAAGAAGTTACTACGGCAGCGCCATAACGGGCTCCAAGGCGGAGCAAGAGCTGACTTCGGCGATTTTATATGTTACGAGCGAGAATCAAGAAAAAATAGTGATACTGAAAGGCTACGGAGAACAGGATTCTACCGCGTTTTCTGAGCTTTTGAAGAAGAATAATTTTAATGTGGAGGACGCCTCGGTTTTAACGCAGGAGATCCCCGAGGATGCTAGGCTGGTGATGATTTATGCGCCCGAGCGGGACTTTGACGCACCGGCGATAGAGAAGGTCGAGAAATTCCTAGAACTGGGCGACAAGAATTTGATATACGTGCTCAACCCGAACCAGGCTGCGGCGCCGAATTTGAGTGCGTTTTTGGAGAAGCATGGCGTTAAGATTAATGAGGGCTTGGTTTACGAGACGGACATGAAAAAGGCGTACGGTAGCGCGTTTGAGGCGGTCAATGATTATGTGGACGAGGAATACAGCAGGCTGAAAAACAAGACGATCCCTGTAATGATGCTATATTGCAGGCCGATAGAGATTACAAACAGCGAGAATACAAGGATTCTGTTGCAATTTTCGCCTACTACTGGCATTTTGCCAAAGGGCGCGGATCAGAATTTTGATTTTAGGGGCAATATATCTGGGCCGATCCCGTCTGTTGTGCTTTCTGACGTGAAGCTGGAAGACGCGAAAACGTCGAAGCTTGCGGTGATAGGCTCGTACGGTGCCTTGATGCCGGAGCTCTTGGCCTCGAACGCGCTCAATAACTCGGCGTACTTTGTGAATATGGTCAACACCATGACAAACCGCGAAGATGTGGGAATAACGATAGAGTCAAAGAGCATGGGTGGCGAAGAGTTGGGATTAGACAAAGCTACAGCAAACACAATCGGCATCATGATGGCAATAATTTTGCCAGCTGCGATTGTAATCATAGGAATAATCGTATACTTCAGGCGAAAAAATAAGTAGAACAGGCTGGGGGTCGCGATAATGAGAAGACGAAAAAACACATTGATAGTCGTGTCGGCATTTTTTGCGCTATTGCTGGGGCTGCTGTTTTTCTTGATCTCGATGCCGGCGCCAGAGAAGGATGTCTCTTTGGACACGAGCAGTGTGAGCTTCGAGAACATCGTAAAGGTGGCTGAGGACAAGAAAATAGCGAGCGTTGCGGTGAAAAATCAGAGGGAAGGCTATGAAATTAAGGCCGAGAGCAAGGACGACAAGCAGGTTTACGCTGTTGCCGGCTGGGAAGAGGGCAAAACGTCGCAAGGCAAGGCGGAGGCGCTGTATGACAGCCTGATAAACCTGAAGCCGACGCAGAAAATAGACGACACAAGTGATCTCTCGGCTTACGGATTGGATAACCCCGCCGCAGAGGTAACGGTGACGTTTTCTAACGACGAAAAGATGAAGCTGCTTTTGGGCAGCGACGCACCGCTCGGAAAGGGAGCATATGTTCGAGTTGAAGGCGACGAGGGGGTCTACTTGATAGACACCACGGACAAGGAGATTTTCTTGAATGAACAGGAGTTTTATCAGGAAAAAGAGGAAACACCGGACGCCCAAGCTGATCAGCAATAATCCAACGGCGTGAACACTGTATAAAACGCAGAAGGAAGGAGATAGCATGGCCTCTGAGCAGCGCAATTGCGGGGCTGGAGCATGCGGAGATTATGGTGGAGGAGCTATTATTCAAGCTTTGCGGGACTTTTTCGGGCTCTGGAGCGGAATCGGGCATCGCGAACGTAATAAGAGCCGAAATGCAGAACTATTCGGACGAAACGCGGGTAGACAATAACGGGAATGTCATTTGTACGTTGAGTAAGACTCCAGAATCCGCGCGGCATATTTTGATCGATGCGCACATGGATCAAGTCAGCATGCTGGTTACGGCCGTTGATGATTCCGGGTTTATAAATATTTCGCCGTGCGGGGGTGTTGACAGCAGAACGCTGCCAGGTTCGACGGTGGTTATTCATGGCAAAGAGGTTGTAACGGGCATTGTGTGCACCACTCCGCCGCATTTGGCAAGTAAGGAGACTTCCGACTTTGAAAAGACCGAAGATTTGCTCGTGGATACCGGTCTGTCGGCAAAAAAAGTGCATGAGGTTGTTTCGGTTGGCGACTATATCTCGTTTAGCACGAAGCCGCAGAAGTTGCTTGGCAGCAGAATAACGGCGCCAGCTTTGGACAATCGCGCAGGAGTCGCAGCGCTAATTTATTGCGCAAGTTTGCTAAAAGACAAGGAAATTCCTGCCCGGGTGACGTTTTTGTTCAGCACGCAGGAGGAGATAAACTCGGTGGGAGCGAAGACTGCGGCGTTCGCGCTTGACTGTGACGAGACGATATCGGTGGACGTGAGCTTTGCAAAGCAGCCTGGCATTCCGGAAGAGAAATGCGGCAATTTGTCTGGAGGCCCTATGATAGGCATTGCGCCGACACTTTCGAGAGCGATGTCGTGCAGATTTATAGATTTGGCTAGGGCGAACAAGATCCCATATCAGCTGGAGGTCATGAGCACAGCAACGAGCACAACCTCTGATGTGATAACAGCCTCAAAAGGCGGGGTGGCAGGCGGACTTTTGTCCGTGCCACTGCGGAACATGCACACGCCGGTAGAGGTGGTCGACATCGTGGACATCGAAAACGCCGCCAGGCTGCTGGCGCAATACATTATGACTGGGGGCGACGACTGTGGCCGATGACTTAAATTTATTGCAGCGACTATGCGACTCTAGCGGGATTTCTGGCGATGAGGCCAGCGTAAGAGAGATAATTTTAAGCGAGATTTCGCCGTTTGTGGCGGATGTGAAGGTTGACGCGCTCGGAAACATCATTGCATTCAAAAGGGGTGCCAAAAGAGCGGGCAAAAAGCTGATGGTTTCGGCGCACATGGACGAAGTTGGGTTCATCGTGACGCATGTTACGGACGAGGGGCTGCTAAAATTCGCGCCAGTTGGCGGCATCGATGCAAATGCGGTTTGCGGTAAGCCCGTCACGGTGGGCAAAAAGGCGGTGGCTGGGGTAATCGGCGTGGATAAGCCGGTGCATCTGTTGAAGGCGGAGGAGCGCCAAAAGAGCGTCGCCATAGCTGACATGCACATCGACATCGGGGCCAAGGACAAAGGACAGGCGCTGGCACACGTTATGCCAGGCGACGGGGTGAGCTTCCCCGCGAATTTTAAATTCGAAAATGGCATGGTGAAGGCCAAAGCGCTCGACGACCGCGTAGGATGCTTTGTTTTGATCAGTTTGATCAAGCGGGAGCTGCCGTTTGACATGTATTTTTCTTTTGTGGTGCAAGAGGAAGTAGGGCTGCGCGGCGCCAAGGTCGCGGCATTTGGCATAGATCCGGACGCGGCAATCGTGGTGGAGGCGACCACTGCAGCCGACATAAAAGGAGCGGCGCCAGAAAAACAGGTGTGCAAGCTCTCAAACGGCGCGGTTGTCGCGTTTATGGACAAGCACACGATATACGATAGAGGGCTCTACGATTTGGCGCTGAAGCTCGCCAAAGAGAACGACATAAAAGTGCAGGTAAAGTCCATGGTGGCGGGCGGCAACGATGCTGGCGCGATTCATCAGTCCCGCGCGGGAGTCCGAACTATTGCGGTCTCGCTGCCGTGCAGGTATCTTCACACGGCCTGCGGGATGATTTGCGCGGACGACATTTGGGAGACTCAAAAATTGGTCGAAAAGTTGGCGGAAAAAATTTGTGAAGCCTAGCAAAATGGCAAGGAGACGCGTTATATAGATGTTTTTTGAGGTAAGCGAGAAAATAGAAAAAATAGCGCGAAGGGCGCAGGAGTTGTGCGCGCCGGAGTTCAAAAAAGTCGGCGAGATGGCGGAATACAATCAGCAAAAGGTCTTGAAGGCGTTTATCGACAACAAAGTTAGTGACCGGAATTTTGCGGGCTCCACGGGTTACGGATATGGCGACGACGGACGTGAAGTCTTGGAGAGGGTCTTTGCGGAGATTTTTGCAGCAGAGGATGCAATAATCCGGCACAATTTTGTGAGCGGCACGCATGCCCTAACTGTCGCGCTTTTTGGAGTGCTCCGCCCTGGAGACACGATCATAAGCGTAACAGGGGCGCCTTATGATACTCTGCAGGGTGTCATTGGGGTGGCCAGGGCTAGCTCGGGCTCTTTAAAAGAATTTGGGATAAATTATGAAGAAGTCCCGCTGGCATCGGACGGATCGCTGGATTTTTCCACAATAGAAAAACCCATAAAATGCGACACTAAAATGGTCTATATGCAAAGATCCCGAGGATACAGCATGCGTGGGGCTTTGTCGATCGATAACATAGGAAAAGTCGCTCATTTGGCCAAGAAAATCGCGCCAAACTGCATTGTGATGCTGGATAATTGCTATGGAGAATTCGTAGGATGTGAGGAACCGCTGCAGAATGGGGTGGACTTAATTGCAGGGTCGCTCATAAAGAACCCGGGCGGAGGCTTGGCGCGAACGGGAGGCTACATCGCAGGACGGAAAGATTTGGTCGAACAGTGCTCATATCGCTTAACGACGCCAGGTACGGGCAAGGAGGTGGGCGCGACGCTGGGGCTAAACAGGGAGCTCTTTATGGGGTTGTTCAATGCGCCGCACGCTACGGGGGAAGCTTTAAAGACCGCCATTTTTTCGGCTGCGTTGTTTGAAATTTTGGGCTATGAGGTTTTTCCCAGATACAATGAGCCTCGAAGCGACATCGTCCAGGTGATAAAGCTCGGCAATGCTGAAAATTTGATCTCATTTTGCCAAAGCATTCAGGCGGCGTCACCGGTGGACTCTTTTGTGAAGCCGGAACCATGGGACATGCCGGGATACGACAACAAGATCATAATGGCGGCGGGGACTTTCACGCAGGGGGCATCCATAGAACTTTCGGCGGACGCGCCACTTCGGGAACCATACGCGGTGTTCTTGCAGGGCGGACTCAACTTTCATAGCGCAAAGGTCGCCGTCATGATGGCAGCAGATGAAGTCCTCAAAAACCGCGGCACAAACGCAATTTGAGGGCATTGCGGAAAGATTTTTACATAGATGTTAGGGGTTGAAGGCTTGCAACCGGACGACAATTACTTTATGGCAGAGGCGCTAAAGCTTGCACGAGAGGCATACTCAGAAGGCGAAGTGCCTGTGGGCGCCGTCATAGTGAGGGATGGAACCATAATCGCGACAGGGCGCAACCGAAGAGAAGGCAAAAAAAATGCGCTCTATCACGCAGAAATAGAGGCAATAAACAACGCGTGCCAGGCGCTGGGCGGATGGCGGTTGTGCGGATGCGAACTTTTTGTAACGCTAGAGCCTTGCCCGATGTGTGCCGGCGCGATTATAAATTCTCGCATAGAACGGCTAGTTTTCGGGGCGCACGACCTCAAAGCAGGCTCATGCGGATCGGTGATAAATCTGTTCGAGCAGCCGTATAATCACAAACCATCGTTAAAGAGCGGTGTTTTAGAAGAAGAGTGCGCGAAGATGCTAACAGACTTCTTTAAAGAGTTGCGGGCACAATAAGGCCGACTAAATCTAAATTTCGGTGTACTTTACCGAGAGTTCTTGCAGCACGTCCAAAAAGCCGCCAACATCGATGCTGTTCTCGTACATAAAAAGCATGATATTTTTAGCGTGGTCGGGGAGAATCCCGCTGCATTGGCACTTTACAGAGTAATCCTCTTGCCCGGGCTGAATATGTACAACGCTTAGAAAAATGTCATCTAAAAGCGCCTCGGCACGGTAGATTACTTGATGTTCGATCTGAATTTTTTCTATTTTAGAATAATTTTTGATGTATTTACATATTTGCACTCTTTCCATAATTTATTTCTCTCCTTGCACAAAGTAGTTTTGCGATGTTAAAAGTATACTAAATGCATCTGCCAGTGTTTGTCGAAGTTCCATCTGATTTTTAAAATATTATTGACAATTGCAAGAAATCATGTTATGGTAAATAATGTGTTTTTGTGTTAAAAAATGTAATTTATTTTACTTTTTAGCTGATTCGTTGCTGTTGAAAATTTATATTTTTTGAGCATGGAGCATGAATTTTGTAGACATATAAAATTTGATTATATTTTTACTAAGTACCCTTTCTGGTTTAGATTATAATTATAATTATTTTATGTTAAATTTTAGTGCGGATGTATAAAAATGTCAGCAGTTATAAAGATACATTTTGAGGCAAATTTGAGGGTCCTTTTTGGCCCTCCATTTTTTATATTATAAGAAGGAAATATTTTACTCTATTTTAAAACGATGTTGGATAATTATTTTTCGGTGGTGTGAAAAATGTACGATGAGTCGCGGATAGAAAGAGCGAAACGTTTTTCCAAAATGTGGTGGAAGTCTAGAGCCGACACTGGCAAGTCGCAGGAGTTCATGGCGCTAGGCTTGGGCGTTTCAAAAAAGACGATACAGAATTGGGAAAAGGGGCTAAGTGCGCCAAATTTGTTTCAAGCGGCCGAGTGGTTCCGGCTGCTTGGCCTAAACCCAACAAAATATTATATGGAATTTTTGTATCCGCAGTTCTTTGAGGGTAGAAATCGGCAGCACAACGAGGCAGAGCTCTGCGAGATTTTATCGCACCTAATAAAAAATACAAGCGCAAAAGAGAAAAAAGAATTAATCTACCTAATGAGTGGAACACACGGCAGCTCGTGGATAGCGCTATTGCAACTGCTGGCGGCACATTGCCAAACCTCGCTGCAAGCAAGAGCCGTAGTGGCAAGGACGATATTGGAAACTTACGAAATAGAGGAAAAAACGGGAAAGCTGATAAACAAAGCCGAAATAACGCCGGATATAGATTTGCTAGAGTTAGCGATTTCGCAGTGCAAAAAGGCAGCACAAAACGGAGAAAAAGGCTATTCCATCGAGCTTTGTGAGGATCCCAAAATTAATAAAGAAAAAAACAAAAAGTAGAATGCCAAAATAAAACATTCTACTTTTTTGCAAATTAAAAACATAAAAATCAAAAGCTATAAATCCATCAAAACTGGACTAAGACTAAGCAAGGAACCCGGTACATTGAGGATCCGTTGGTTCGCCGAACCTCGAAATAAAAGCATCAAACTTTTTTTCTCCTCAATAAAAGGGCCGTCAATCAAAACGTCGATATTTTCTAAAAGAGACTTCCATTCAGGGTGAGCGTCAAACCCAGCAATAAGCTCTTCAAAAGTGTAGCCAGTGTAGGAGAGCACGTCCAAGCCCATCAAATGGCAGTCCTTAGCGATCTCAGAAAAAGCATAAGCCTGCAAAAAAGGCTCACCACCAGAGAAAGTAACGCCCTTCAAAAGCGGATTTTTCTTAATCTTAGCAATCAATTCGTCAGTATCCATCAAGGTTCCGCCGTTAACATCAAAAGTTGAAGGGTTATGACACCCCTTGCAGTGGTGCAAACAGCCCTGCGCAAAAATCACAAACCGCAGCCCCGGGCCATCCACAATGGACTCTGCAACAATCCCAGCAACCCTCAACTTACTCAAACCAACAGCACACCCTTCCACACAGCAGCATAGCACAGGCCTAGCCAAAAGAAGCTAGGCCCAATAGCACAAGCAAATTTAATTGCAGCAATCAACCTCAACCGAATGCTTCACGCGATCGCGCTCCTCAGCCCGTTTAGCGTTGTTAAAGCGATCAACCGTACCAACCAAATAGCCAGTAATTCTGCGAATGCGCTCAAACCCAGGAGTTCCCGAAGTCTCCTTACGGCCGCATTGAGGGCAAACGTCGTCAATAATGCCGGTGAACCCGCAAACAGGATCGCGGTCGACAGGGTGGTTAATAGAGCCATACCCAATGCCAGACTCCTTCATGCAGCGGACAATCTGCTCAAAAGCGTCAAGATTCTTCGAAGGGTCGCCATCGAGCTCAACATAAGAAATATGGCCGCCATTAGTAAGTTCGTGGTAAGGAGCCTCTTTCTTAATCTTATCAAAAGCCGAAATATTGTAGTAAACCGGCACGTGGAAGGAGTTGGTGTAGTAGTCCCTGTCGGTAATGCCAGGGATTTTGCCGTATTTCTTAGCATCCATGCGCACAAATCGGCCAGAAAGCCCCTCCGCCGGCGTCGCAATCAAAGAGAAGTTCATATTATACTTCTCGGTAGCCTCATCCATGCGAGCCCTCATATGACCAATAATCTCAAGCCCCAGCTTCTGCGAGCTCTCATTCTCACCGTGATGTTTACCCGTCAAAGCCTTCAAGCATTCAGCCAACCCAATAAACCCAGTAGTCAAAGTGCCGTGCTTCAAGACTTCGCGAACGCTCTCGTCCATCCCCAAGCGGTCAGAGTCAATCCAAACGCCCTGCCCCATAAGAAAAGGAAAGTTCCGAATGGTCTTAACAGCCTGCAGCTCAAACCGAGCCAAAAGTTGCTCAATAACCAAGTCAATCCTATCATCCAGCAACTTGTAAAAAACGTCGACGTTCTGTTTGCTCTCAATAGCCAACCTCGGCAAATTTATAGAAGTAAAGCTCAAATTTCCGCGGCCATTCACAATCTCCTTAGTCGGGTCAAAATGATTAGCAACCACGCGGGTCCGGCAGCCCATATAAGCAGCCTCAGTCTCAGGGCGCCCAGCGCGATAATACTTCAAATTAAAAGGCGCGTCAATAAAAGAGAAGTTCGGGAACAACCGCTTAGCGCTAACCCTGCAAGCCAGCTTAAACAAATCGTAGTTCGGGTCAGCAGGGTTGTAGTTAACGCCTTCCTTAACCTTAAAAATATGAATAGGGAAAATAGGCGTCTCGCCGTTTCCAAGGCCCTTCTCGGTCGCCAAAAGAATATTCTTAATAACGAGCCGGCCCTCAGGCGTAGTGTCGGTGCCGTAGTTGATGGAGCTAAAAGGAACCTGCGCTCCGGCGCGCGAGTGCATGGTGTTCAAATTATGAACCAAAGCCTCCATAGCCTGGTAGGTCGCGCGGTTAGTCTCTTCAGTAGCGTGATTATAAGCAAATTTCTGCACTTTTTTAGCAGAACGATCGTCACCAAGAACCTCACTCAAAAGCTCGAGTTCGCGAGCCATATAAGCCTGGCCATTTTCCAAAGACGGAGAATCACCAACCTCACCCTGAGCGCGAGAGAAAATCCCCTCATATAAAGCAGCAGGATCCTCGCAACCAGTCAAAATCTCCAAAGCCTTAACCATATTCTGACGGTAAGCCTTGCGATAAGTCTTAGCCACGCCCTTCGCCAAAGCATAGTCAAAATTAGGCACACTCTGGCCGCCGTGCTGGTCGTTCTGATTAGCCTGAATCGCAATACAAGCCAAAGCCGCGTAACTTATAATATCATTCGGCTCGCGCAAAAAGCCGTGCCCAGTAGAAAACCCGCCAGTAAACAATTTGTCCAAATCAATCTGGCAGCAAGTAGTAGTCAAAGTCAAAAAGTCCAAATCATGAATATGAATATCGCCGTTAGAATGGGCTTTAGCAAAGCGAGGGTCAAGTATATACATCTCGTAAAATTGCTTAGCGCCCTCCGAGCCGTACTTCAGCATAGTCCCCATAGCCGTATCGCCGTTGATATTGGCGTTTTCGCGCTTCACATCATTGTCTTTAGCCGATTTAAAGGTCAAATCCTCATAAGTCTTCATCAGCTTAGAGTTCATTTCCCTAGCGCGGGTGCGCTCGAAGCGGTACAAGATATATTCCTTAGCCGTCAGAGCGTGACCATTCTCAATAAGAATCTTCTCAACAACGTCCTGAACGTGCTCAACAGTAACCTCGGCGGGCTGTTCACTCTCGAGGTATTCAACAACCTGGTCAGCAAGGCGTTTAGAGAGGTCAAAATCATCTCCGCCCATCTTAATAGCGGCCTTAAAAATTGCTTGAGCGACTTTATCCCTGTTAAACTCAGTTTTTCTGCCATCGCGTTTAGTAATAGTCTTTATAGTACAAAAATCAGGTTTCCTTCCAATTTTTTTAGTAATAGTGTCAATCATAATAAAAGAACCCTCCTTATCAAAATAGGACCACAACATCTTGTGGCCAAACCTATTGCTAATACTGATTATACTCTACATACAGTTTCGCGTCAACAGTTTTTTTCAAAAAAAGAAAACGATAAAAAGAGCAGAAACGGAGCGGATTCATAGTCAATTGGCTTAAAAATAAATCGATTTTGGCAAAAATTTTTCACATTTTACATAATGGTATAATCGTATGTAAGTAATAAGGGGAAAAGTCAGAGTTAAAAGTGCATCAAACAAGGTATTTCATGGGGTCGGTGCAGGTTTTAGACTTAATAAACTCGACGCCACCGAAGTTTTCAGACAATTTTTTCGCAAGAGGCAAGATAACAACGTCCTCAGTCTTAAAATGCCCCGCATCCATAACGCAAATACCGTGCGTCAAAGCCATCAAAATTTCGTGATGCTTGATCTCACCCGTAACAAAAGCATCAGCACCCTCAGAAATCGCCGCCCGAACAAGATTTCCACCTGCACCAGAGCAAATAGCAACCCGCCGTATGCCTCGGTCAGTAGGAAGATACCGCAAACCCGCACAACCAAGGCGATCCTTAACCAAAGCAGCAAATTCATGGCAATTGCAAACATTTTCCAAAACGCCAATCAAGCCCTCAGGCCGCGGACCAACCTTAGACTCATAGCTAGCCAAAGCGGTTAGATCGTGCAAAGAAAGAGCCTCCGCTAAACAGGAGTTCACACCAAATGGCGCCATATCTAGGTTTGTGTGAGCACAAATTACTGAAATCCCATTCCTAGCCAAAACGTGCGGGATAGAATCATGCCTCAAAGCCCGAATAGCCTCAAAAATCACAGGATGATGGCTCACAATCAAGCTAGCACCAAGGCTTTTAGCCTCCTCGATGACATCCAAAGTCACGTCAAGAGCCAACAAGCAGCGTTCAACCGGAGCCTGTTCGTTGCCCACCAAAACGCCAACATTGTCGAAATCCATGGCAGAATCAAAAGGCGCAAAGCCATCGATAAATTCAAATATATCCAAAACCCTAGTCATTTCTACAATCTCCCTTACAAATATCTTCGAGCCGCACGATTATACCTTGCAACTTAGCGGATTTTTCAAAATTTTGAGTAGCCAAAAAGCCACTAAGCTGGTTGCTCAAATCGCGAATCGTCCGCTCAATGTAAAGCCGATTCTCAGCAGTCAAATCGTCGCCAAGCCGGCCAATATAAGGATAAAGCTCATCGCAACGGCAAAAGCTGGTGTCAAAAAAGACCGACATAACGGTGTAGACCTTGCCGCAAGAGACCACCGCTTGCTCCGCAACGATTTTAAACTTATGAGAGGCCAAGAATTCGCGTAATTCCAACTCTCCAGACATAGGTTGCAAAACCAAGTGCTTAGTGGAGTCTTTAAGCCAATCAGCGCGCTCAATGATCTGCATAATCAGCTCGCCGCCCATTCCAGCAATAATAATGTCATCCACCTCGGCAGGAAAAACAGCATCAAGCCCGTCAGAAAGCCGAGTTTCAATTTTATCCGCAACGCCATATTTAAGGACGTTCTTTTGGGCGTTCAGCAAAGGCCCCGCACGCAAATCCGTCGCAATCGCACGCGGGCAAACCCCGTTCAAAACAAGCCAAATCGCAAGATAAGCATGATCAGCGCCGACGTCGGCAACAGTAGCGCCCAGTCGAATATTTTTTGCGCACAGATAAAGCCGTTCATCCAGACGCATCCGCGTGTTGTGAGCCTTTCTCATACAACCAACCCTCGCTCAGTGGCATTTCGTAGCATAACCAAAAATATCAAACCCGGCAAAACAACCGCCCGGTGAAAAACTTGCCCGAGCGGCCGAAAAAATTAAAATTTAAAAAAGCATTTTGCCTTACCGAGACCCCGCATTGTCGCTAGAACTAAGATGCTCATTAAGCCTCTTAATAAGCGCGTCTGCGTCCGTGCCGTGAACCTCACAAGCTTGCGCCACAGTTTCTCCGCGCGAAGCCGGACATCCCAAACAATGCATCCCCATCTCCGCAAAATATCTACCAGTAGTCTCATCAGCGTCCAAAACGTCGCCAATAAGCGTGTTTCTATCAACAGTCATCATAAGAAGACCCCCCTCATCGATATTATGTGCATCAAATAATATATTAAACCTGCGAAAATTTCTTGTCAACAAAAAAATAAAGCTCCCAAACCCACAAAAAGTAAGTCAGGGAGCCAAAAGTCAAACAAAAATTAAGAAAATAAAATTATTTCCTTATCTCTCTCTCTGCTCTTGCTGAGCAAAGCACTCGCTGCAATAAACAGGGCGGTCTCCGCGCGGTTCAA
This sequence comes from uncultured Eubacteriales bacterium, assembly GCA_948527295.1. Classification (GTDB taxonomy): domain Bacteria; phylum Bacillota; class Clostridia; order Oscillospirales; family Acutalibacteraceae; genus CAG-557. The sequence goes on from CAOSWK010000001.1 coordinate 293,402, forward strand.
AAGGAATCTTAGCAACGCCACCGCAAGCAGCACAAGTAGCTTCGTGCATTACGCGGCCTTCTCTAGCAGCGTTTTTACGTGCATCGCGGCAATCCTTGCATCTTTGCGGCTCATTAACGAACCCTTTTTCTGCATAGAACTCTTGCTCGCCGGCGGTAAAAGTAAATTCCTTACCACAGTCCTTACAGATGAGATTTTTGTCTTCGTACATTAAAATACCTCGCTTTGGATAAAAATATTTGCCCCCGGACGGACTTGCACCGACACCTTTGATAATACTGAAACAACCAACGCTCTTCTAACCTAAGCTACATGGGCACATCGCCAAAGAACGGCAAAGAATAATACAACAATAGTATATTCCAAAAAAGAAAAAAGTTATAATCAAAAAGAGAAAATAAAAATCGCCAAATTTTGCAAATTACGTTGATTTATAACCAAATCCACTATCAATATTACACCATTATTTTTTTATTGTCAATAAAAAAACGCAAAAAATATTGCGAGAATTATCTCAAATATGAACTAAAACTCAAAAATATAGCAATATATAGAAAAACATGGTAACTTTTTGTAAATTTGTACGGCGAAAATAGCGTGGATAGTGTACAATAACGCGCGCGTTTGCAGCAAGATTTTTTATGTGATAAAATGAAAGCATCGTAAAATGGGGGTGCAAGCTAGGTATGATCGGGATAATCGGCGCAATGCAAATAGAAATCGAAAATATAATAGAATTCATGAATGCAGCAGAAATCGAGACTTTTGCGCATATAAAATTCTATAAAGGAAAAATAAATGAGTCAAACTGCGTAGTATCGGTATGCGCGCCGGGCAAAGTTAACGCCGCAGTCTGCGCGCAGCTGATGATAACAAAGTACAACCCTGATGTGATTATAAACGTAGGTGTAGCGGGCTCTTTGGAGGCTGATATAAAAATCGGAGACGTGGTGGTGGGCGATTCCGTCGTGCAGCATGACGTGGACACCACTGCCGTGGGCGACGAGCGCGGGTTTATCTCCGGCTTAGGGCTAGTGAAAATCCTCTGCGCAAAGGACGTTACCGAAAAAATAAAATCCGCCGCCGCGCAGCTAAATTCGCATTCCCACGAGGGGTGCATTGCAACGGGGGATCAGTTTATTTCTAATAAAGAAAAATTGCAAGACATAAAAAATACGTTTAAAGCAGTGGCATGCGAGATGGAATCCGGCAGTATAGGCCAGGTTTGCGCTATGAATAATGTAAAATTTGCAGCTCTAAAGGTGATCTCGGACAATGCAGATGAGGAAAGCCGCATGGATTATGAGAAGTTTAAGATTTTAGCTGCACAAAAAATCTCCAAAATAATTGCAAAAGCGATTTTTTCTTTTTGAGAAATATGTCAAAATAAATTAAATTATGCAGATTTTTATATTTTATCATCAAACTAAATTAATATTTTCAACATATTTAACAAAGTTTTAAACAAAAAACTAAAATGCTTGTTTTTCAAGGGATTTTGTGGTTTAATTTTCTAAAAGAGAATTTTTTGTCGATTATGAGCATATAAGATTTTGAATCAACGATTATTTTTCAACATTTTCAACAAAGTTTTAAACCGTCGTGCTAGATTCTGGAATCCGCCCTTGTTAAACTTATGTAGTAAAATGTCTAATTTTCACATATAGAAAAATAATTATTCTAAAAACGAAAAATAAAGCGACGGCGAATCAGCTGCTAAGTTGAACCCTCAGGTTTCTCAAAATGGCGCGCTCTCGGCGAGAAACCTGCACCTGAGTCATGCCTAAAATTTTGGCCGTTTGAGTTTGCGTCTGGTTTTTGAAGAATCGCAGCAAAATTAAGGACCGGTCCTTTTCGTTGAGATCGCTCACAACCTGCTTCAGCGCGATTATTTCGGCCAGCTTTTCGTCTGGGGAGTCGGTTGGAATGTCAATTTGATGCTGACCGTTTTCGTCGTTGGTGGTGAGGGAAATCGGAGTACGAGAGACCTCCAAAGCCTGTGCTGCAACGGGTGGCTCAACGTTCAAAGCGAGCGCTAACTCACTGATGGTCGGCTCTCGGGCGTTTTTGGTAGCGAAGTCGTTAATGAACCGGCTGGCCTTTAACGAGAGCTCCTTAAGGCTCCTGCCCACCTTGATGGCGCCACCGTCGCGAAAGAGCCGCTTGATCTCGCCCAGAATCACGGGGACGGCATATGTCGAGAACTTGACCCCGCGCGAAGAATCAAAAGCGTCGACGGCCTTGATCAGCCCTAAGCATCCGGCCTGAAAAAGATCGTCGTATTCGATTCCACGGCCCTTAAACTTTTTGGCAAGAGCGTGCACAAGCCCGATGTTCTGGCTGATGACTTGCCCGCGGCTATCCATTTTTGGCGACTCGGGGAATGATGTTTTTGGTGAGCGTAATCGTCGTCCCGCGGCCAACCTTAGACATAACCTTGATGTTATCCATAAAACTTTGCATCACGGCAAAGCCCAGTCCAGCGCGCTCGGCGCCGCCAGTAGTATACAGAGGCTCCATGGCTTGGCTGATATCCTCGATTCCGCAGCCCTTATCGCGAATCCGGATGGTGACCTGGCCGTTGTCGAAGATCTTGACCGATATGTAGATGTAGCCCAGGCCGTGCTTGTAGGCGTGCACGATGCAGTTAGTGACGGCCTCGGAGATGGCTGTTTTAATGTCTGCGATCTCCGATATAGTCGGGTCGAGCTGAGCAACAAACGCTGCGACGGTAGCTCTGGCGAAGCTTTCGTTCGCGGACTTACTGATAAATTCAAATTTCATCTCGTTTTTCAATTGTGCCATTTTAAACTTCTCCTTCTTTTATGACGCCCAGAGCCAAAAGTCCAGACATTTTAATCAGCCGCTTAAGGTGCGCCGGGACGTTTACAACAGAAACAGAGCCATTCAGCGTCTGCATAATACGGTAGCGGCCCATGATGAGGCCCACGCCGGAGCTGTCCATAAACTGAACTTGCGAAAAATCCAGATTTAAAAGGCTTGGACGAGTCTCCTGCACGTAAGCATCGATCTGTTCTCGCACATCCCGAGCGGTGTGATGGTCGATATCCCCCGTAATGAAGGCCGTTGCGGTATCGGCATCCCTTGCGATTTTCACTTCTATCACGATTTTGCTCACCCCTGAGTCAAAAATAAAAATTCTTGACCCAATGATACGCCACTTATTTGGCAAAACAACGCAAAAAATGCGATGAAAAATTTTTAATGATCCCGCAAAAACGACAAAAACATTGGGCGGATCTGCGAAGCCAAGTATAGTGAGCCAAACACCAAGACGGCGGTGTCCAAAGACTGTTCAGAAGCCATTTTAAAAGCAATCTCAATCGCATTATTTAGGTCTGTGGCCACGACGCTGGGTTTGTTGAAGTTTTTGACGATTAAATTGTGCAACTCAGATTTATCCATCGCACGAGGGTTTTCTGGCTGCACAACGATGAATTCCGCAATATGAGGTGAGATAATCCTCAAAACATTGCAGATATCTTTGTCTTTAAGCATGCCAACAACAGCAATGATGCGCCTTTTGCCCAAATATAAATTTAGAGAATCGGCCAAAACAGAGGCACCACCGGGGTTGTGGGCACCATCCAGAATAATAAGCGGCTCCCGAGAGAGAACCTCGAACCTGGCGGGGAACTTAGCGTTATAAAGGCCATCCTTGACGGCTTGAGGAGGAATCTTAAAACCGCCGCAACGATCGACCTCACTGGCAACCGAAATGGCCGTAATCGCGTTGTAAACCTGGTGTGGCCCCAACAGATTAACCTTAAAAGCCTCGCCCATGTAGTCAAAGCTCGTCCCGGCGGCAATGGTTGACCTCACGTTAGATAGGCTGGTTAAATCCGGAGTCAAAACTTTATTTTTAAGCGTCGCCGCGGCCGCTTTAATCACACAGAGTGCCTGGGGATCCTGCTTTGGGTACAAAACCAAAGTCCCGTTTTGCTCGAGAATCCCGGTCTTTTCTTCGGCAATTTGAGAAATACTCTCGCCAAGAATATTCGTGTGGTCATAAGAAATAGACGTAATGACCGAGCAGACGACGTTTTCAACCACGTTAGTTGCGTCCAAACGGCCGCCCAATCCGGTTTCTAGCACTACGATATCGCAGTTTTCTCGTGCAAACCAGAATATCGCGATGGCTGTAATTAATTCAAATTGGGTCAATTTTATACCATTTTTTGGCATTTTTTTCACAAACGGCATGATATACTCAAAAACATCCACGAAATCTTTTTCCGAAATCATGGCGCCGTCTATTTGGAACTGCTCGCGAAAGTCCAGAACAAAAGGCGAAATGAACAAACCCGTTTTGAGCCCGGCAGCATTCAAAATAGAGGAGACGAAAGTGCAAACAGAGCCCTTGCCGTTGGTGCCGGCGACATGGACGAATTTTAAATTTTTTTGTGGACAAGAAAGCATCTCGAGCAAAACTTGGATTCGCTCGAGACCCGGCCTAATGCCAAACTTAGAAAGAGAGTTGATATACCTCAAAGCTTGCCGATACGTCATGCCAAAACTCACTCACAGACTACGTTATATATTATTTGTATAAAATGATATAACAGAACCTCGATGATGTCAAAAGAGCCCTGTGGCGGGAGTCAAACCACAAATGTAAAAAACTGGTTAAAATTTTTATACAAAATTCTTGTAAAAAAGGCAAAATAATGATATCATACTAATTAAGTTTTGACCTGCCTTTTGACGATCGAAAAATTTTTATTTAAAATTTAACTTGCAACCTAGATGAAATTTTAGCATTAATTATAGAATATTTATCGATGTTTAACATTTATATATTTAATAATTTGAGCGATTTGGATTAGGCGAAATTTGGCGGTTCATTTGAGTGGCAATGGCGGCGTTTGTGTTGAGTATACCGAGTTCGAGTTTTGATTTGAGGAAAACTTCTTTTTAAGTGTGAATAAAAAAGGAGGAATTTTATGGAAGAGTCCGCAAAAACGTTATTTAGCGCCATCCAGCCCAGCGGGATAATCACTATTGGGAACTATTTTGGCGCGATAAAAAATTGGGTAGAGCTGCAGGACGACTACAATTGCATGTTTGCGTTGGCGGATTTGCACGCTATAACGGTGTTTCAGCGGCCAGAGAATTTGAAGAAGAATACGTTGGAGGCCTATGCACTGCTGTTGGCTTGCGGAATTGATGCAGAGAAGAGCTTGTTTTTTATACAAAGTCAGGTTAATACGCATTCGCAGTTGGCGTGGATTCTGGATTGCTATACTCAGTTTGGCGAGCTGTCGCGGATGACGCAGTTTAAGGATAAGTCCACAAAGCATTCGGACAACATAAATTGCGGATTATTCGCGTATCCGGTGTTGATGGTTGCAGATATATTGCTGTATCAGGTGGACATGGTGCCCATCGGGCTAGACCAGAAGCAGCATCTGGAGTTAACTCGCACGGTGGCGGAACGGTTTAATTTTTTGTACGGCGAGACCTTCAAAATAACCGAAGCGTACATCCCGAAAAATGGCTCCAAGATAATGTCTTTGCAGGACCCTGGTAGAAAAATGTCGAAGTCTGACGAAAACTTGAACGCCTGGGTGGCCATTCTGGACAGCAAGGACGAGATTATTAAGAAGTTCAAGCGCGCTGTGACGGATTCGGACTCGTGCGTGCGATATGACGACAAGGCAAAGCCTGGAATAAGCAATTTGATGACGATTTATTCATGCGCGACGGGCAAAAGCTTTGATGAGATCGAGAAGGAATTTGACGGCGTGGGCTATGGCAAGTTTAAAGAGGCCATCGGTGAGTGCATTGCAGATAAGTTTGCCCCGGTTCAAAGCCGGTTTAACGAGTTTATAAAAGACAAGGAATATTTAGAAAAATGCTACAAAAAGGGCGCCAAAGAGGCGTTCGAAATCTCGAACAGAACGTTAAATGAAGTAATGAAAAAAATTGGTTTCGTTCAATGAGCAAACATGAAATATAGATCGCCGACCATTGGCGAAAAAATAAAACCCTCTATTACAGCTTTTGTAACCGGGGGTTTTGCGATTCTGCCTACATATTTTATGATTTTCGAAAATTTTACAACTTAGTTAAAGCTAATTATAGTCGTATCTGTAGGTCCGCCTAAACCAAGTGTATTTGCCGTAAAGTTGACGCCGCCGGCAGCGTTTTCGAGCATCTCATCCGAGAGCTCTCCATTGGCATTACCACCGTCTGGCTGGCAAAACAAAGCATATGCTTTATCAAAAGCATTAGCGCCCAGCTTGATTCCGTAAGCCTCGGCCAATTTTGTAAACTCAAAAGTGTCCTTACATTCGCGCGCCTTCTTAACAAACTCCGGGTTTTTAGATTTAAATTCCTGCAAATCCATGGTAAAAGCCCCCTTTTAAACTTTTTAAAATAATTTTCTACGATTAAATTATACACAAAAATTACAAAATAGTCAAGAGATTTGTGAAAAATAAATTATAGTTATAGTAAATATAAATGTTTAAAATTATTGTGATACAAATTATTAAAATTATTCACAAAATAGCTAAATATTATTAACTATATCCTTAAAATGAGCGCCACGTTGCATAAAATTTTCATATAGATCGAAGCTGGCGCAGGCAGGGGAAAGCGAGACTACGTCGCCGGAAGAAGCGTTGCTGCGAGCCAAATTGACCGCCTCAAGCATATCTTTAGCGTGCACGATTTTAAGCGAATCGGCAGAAAAGTTGGGCGAATTGACCACAACATCGCGAATTTTGTCCGCAGTTTGGCCAAGCAAAATAAGAACCTTGACTTTATCGGAGACCACGGGACCCATCGCGTCAAACGAGATTTTTTTGTCGTAGCCGCCGCAAATCAGGATAATCCGCTGCGGAAACAAGGACAAAGTCCCACAAATAGTCCGCGTGGGGCTCGAAGCAATCGAATCGTTATAGTACTTCACGCCGTCAACCTCGCGCACAAACTCGATTCTGTGCTCAACACCGCTAAAATTCTTGGCAACAGCGTTAATGGATTCAACCGAAACATCGCCAAAGACCGCCCCAATCGCCGCCATGTAGTTTTCCACATTGTGCTGGCCCGGAATAAGAATATCGTTCACATCTAGAACAGGCTGAGAGTCGCCATTTTTGGCAAAGCAGATGAAATCGTCACGAAGATAAACGCCGTTGTCGCAAGGTTTTTTAGCAGAAAAGAATAATCTCTCACCACGAACATCTGCACCAAACCGCCGGGTTACCTCGTTATCCAAATTTAAAACAGCGCGAGAAAAGGCGTTCTGGTGGAGAAAAATGTTCCGCTTAGCCTCGATGTACTCGTCCATGTCTTTGTGCACGTCCAGATGGTTTGGCGAAAGATTAGTAACCACGGCGATGTCCGGGCTTTTGCGCATAGAAATCAGCTGAAAACTAGAGAGCTCCACAACGGCAACGTCGTCTTCGCGGATGTCTTCAATGACGGGCAGCAGTGGCGTACCGATGTTTCCGCCCAGATGAACAGTCTTGCCGTCCTGCTTTAAAATCTCGGAAATTATAGTGGTGGTGGTAGTTTTGCCGTCGCTGCCAGTAACGGCGATTATTTTGCAGGGGCAAAGGTCAAAAAAAACTTCCATCTCCGAGGTAACAACACTCCCGCGGCGACGGGCCTCAACGAGCTCTGGAGTAGAAAATTTTAACCCCGGCGAACGAAATATAATGTCAAAATCCAGGTTTTGCAAGTATTCAGGCCCCAGCATAAACTGAACATTATAGGCCCCAAGCTGATTGATCACGTCCGCCATCTGATCCTCCCGCTTAGAATCGCAAGCCGTAACCATAGCTCCCTTCTGACTAAACATCTTAATAAGCGGCAAATTAGTCCGCCCCACGCCGCAAAAGGCCACCCTCTTGCCCGCAATATAATCAAAAAATCTGTCCACACTCTGTCGCATACCCACGCGTCCCCCCGCAATAGCTATATTTAATCATACACCATTATACATTTTTGCGCCAAAAAGATCAACGCGACCGGCTCCAAAACCTCCGCAACCCGCTTGATTAAATATGGTTTGTGCTTTTTGAAATAATTTGCTATAATGGTTTTGGACAGTTTTACTTGTAATCGAAAATTTTTAATAATTTATCGGAGTGACTTTTATATTATGAGTGCGAAAAAAGTTATCTTGAGCGCGGACAGTTCTTGCGATATAGGGCCCGAGCTAAAGGAGAAGTACGATATTCCGTACTTTCGGTTCCATATCTTGATGGACGGAGGTTCTTACCTCGACGGGCTGGATCTGTCTTCTAATGATATTTTTTCTACGTATCGCGAGAAAAAATGCCTGCCAAAAACGTCGGCAATCAACGTGAATGAGTATTACGAAGAGTTCAAAAAGTGGACGGATCAAGGCTTTGAGGTGGTGCATATAAATTTGAGCTCGGCAATCTCTTGTGCCTACCAGAACTGTTGTGCGGCTGCGGCTGAGCTTCCGGGAGTCTACCCCATAGACTCGAGAAATTTGTCAACCGGCATGGGCCACCTTGTAATTGAGGCCGCTAAGATGGCAGAGCAAGGTATGTCAGCAGAGCAGATCCAGGCTGAGGTTCGCAATTTGATTGGTAAAGTGCAGACAAACTTTATTTTAGATACGCTTGAATTTTTGTGCGCCGGCGGCAGATGCTCGATGTTGTCGGCCCTGGGAGCGAATATTTTAAAGCTGAAGCCCTGCATAGAGGTGGATAACACTAGTGGAACGATGTCTGTAGGCAAAAAGTATAGAGGAAGTTTCGAAAAAGTGGCGATTCAATACGCCAAGGAACGTTTTGCAGATGTAGATTCGATAAACCCAGAGCGGCTCTTCATAACGCACACACTGCAGTCCCGCGAGCTTTTAGAAAGTGTTTACCAATATATAAGAGAAATGAACATCTTTAAGGAAATCTATATAACCGACGCCGGCTGCACGATTTCTTCGCATTGCGGGCCCAATACATTAGGATTAGTTTACATGAAAAAGTAGCGCTATCATTGCAAGTTTGCGTATGGGCAATTCAACAAGTTGTGCAGCCAAATATGTCGAAACACACTAAAAAATATTTTATTTTGGGACATATTGTGCTAATTTGTCAATTGTTTTTATGCAATATTTGTGGTATAATTATATCAAATTTATTTTTATTTAGGAGGATAAAAATGGATAAAAACAAAAGAGTAATGAAAAAGGTGTTAGCAACGGCATTGTCACTTAGTGTATTTGGAACGGCTGTTGCAGAAAAAGGAACCATTGGTTCAGCTGTTTGGCCATTTACCAAAAGCCATACTCAAGAAGAAATTAGTTCAGCTTACGAAAAGGGTTTTAGTCTGATAAATGATGGCTTGAAGTTAGTAAAAGGTTTAGATGACCAGAATGAAGCACAAGATTATATGACGACGCTTAATGAACTTAAGAATGATCTGGATGATGACGACAAAAGGACATATGATAAAGCAATAGGGCTTCAAAAAGCAATAAAAAAATTGCTTAATGATATGCATGCACGCATTAATTTGCAAGAAATTGAACGTAGAAAAGCAGAAGAAAAACGTGCAAAACAAATAGAGGACCAAAAACGTCAGGCAGAGCTTGAAGAAAAGCAAAAAGAAGAGGAGCACAGAAGAAAGTTAGAAGAGCAAAGGCTTCAGATGGAGAAAGAAGAAAAAGAAAAACAAGAAGCAATAAAAAATGCGATTGTTTCTTTACAAGAAAAGCTTGATTCTATATTGAGGGACGCAAGCAAGAAAATTGAAAACGCTGAAAGTTTTGAACATATAAATGCTAGAGCAGAAGAAATTAGAGAAAAAATTCAGCAAATTGATAACTTAAATAGAGTTTCTGGAATCGAAGTTTTGTTTGGGGATCTTCAAGCTGAGATAGAAACTACTTTAGAAAAAGAAGAAAAAGTAAGGCAATTAAATAGTGAACTTGACTCTATAATGAAGGATGCAAGCAAAAAGATTGAAAACCCCGAGAATATTGACCGCATAAATTCCATGGCGGCAGAACTTAGAGAAAAAATTCAACAAATTGACAATTTGAATAGAGTATCGGAAGTAGAAGTTTTATTTGGAGAACTTCAAACGGAGATAACAAATGTTTTGGCAGAAGAAGAGACAATAAGGCAAGAGAACTTAAAGAGAAGTTTAGAAGAAGCTAAAGCAGGCTTATTTGAGCTGAGGGAGACCTTACAAAACTTGTTATCAGATTTAGATGAAGAAAATGAAAATTATGCAAAATTTTCAGATATGATTATAAGTTATAACCCTGGACGTATTGATTCAATAGATAATTTAGAAGGCGCAGAAGCTGTAAAAAATGAATTTGAATCAGCTATTTCAAAAGTTAACGTTTTATTAGAGCAGCAGATACAAAAAATAGAAGAGGAAAAAGCTAAGGAAGAATTAGAGACACAAATAGAGATGTTTCAGGATCCGGAAGGACAAATAGCGATGCTAAAGGAAGGAAAACTTTCTCTTGATGATGTGATGGGTGGGAATCAAGAAGCTAAAAGTAGAGTAAAAGCATTAATAAAATCATATAAGAGGTATAACAGTGGGGGAAAAATAGTTCCGCCAAAAGGACTTCTATTTTATGGACCGCCAGGAACAGGTAAAACTAGTCTTGCGGAGGCTGTTGCGGCAGCAGAAGGATTAGAATTATTTAAAATAACCCCGTCTTCTGTTATGGAAGACAATGGAGAACGAAAATTATTGGAAGTGTTTGGCCAGGCAAAAAAGGCGGCACAGATTAGTGGAAAGCTAGTTATTATTTTGATTGATGAAATAGATGCTATAGCACAAAAACGTTCTAGTACCGGAAGTGACAAAGTTCTCGTTATGATGATGAACGAGCTAGATAAATTAACGCCGCGTGATAATGTTATAATCCTTGCTACAACTAATAGAAGAGAGGCATTGGACCCAGCAATAACTAGATCTGGTAGACTTGATCAAAGTGTAGAGGTAGGGCATCCGAACTCTGAGGGTAAAAAAGAAATAATTACCATATATTTGAGATATTTAATTGTGGCTGACGATGTGAGAGAGAATATAGACAATATAGCCGATAAAATGAGAGGATTTTCTGGAGCAGATATTATGCGTGTTATTCACATTGCTATTGAATCTGCAATGGTTCGTCAAAATGTTGAAAGATTTACGGAAATTATTATTACAATGGAAGATATACAAAGGGGTATAGCTACAGTTATGGGCCAAAAGACTTCCATTTATTAAGGATAATAATAGAAAAAATATAGCGCCGAGTTTTTAACTCGACGCTTTTTCTTTGCTGTTTTTTATTCGGCAGCCCCGCAACATTTTTTATATTTTTTTCCGGAGCCGCAAGGGCAAGGATCATTCCTGCCGACTTTATCTGTATTTCTAACAGTCTTAATTTCTGGCGCATAGCCGTCACCCGAAGAAGTCGAAGGTGCGTTGTTGTCGTGACGTTCAGGGGGCTTGTTGCTATTCGGTAGAGTAAACGTTAACAAGATCTTAACGGTGTCGTCGCGGATAGCATCGATCATCTCGTCGAACATATCGAAGCCTTCAAGACGATACTCAACAACCGGGTCACGCTGAGCATAGGCCCTGAGGCGGATTCCGCGCTTTAGCTCTTCCATCGCGTCGATGTGATTCATCCAGTAATTGTCAACATTTTTCAAAAGCACAACACGCTCGATCTCACGGGCCATATCCTCACCGAAGGCCTTTTCGCGCTCTTCGTAGATTGAAAGAGCTTTTTCCGTCAGCGTTTTAACAATATCCTCCGCCTTGAGCTGCTTCAACTCGGCGTCAGAATAATTCAGCTCGTCCTCATTAATCAGCCAGCCTAAGTAGAAGTCGCGTAAGCCCACAAAGTTCCAGGACTCATCGTGCTTAGAGGTAGGCAAATAGCGAGAAACAGTCTTTTCGATAGATTGCCCGATCATCTTCACGATTTGAGCGCGGATGTCGTCGCCATCCAGAACCTTGTTTCGCTGATCATAGATGATCTGGCGCTGCCTATCCATAACGTCGTCGTATTGAAGCACGCTCTTACGAGTTCCAAAGTCGCGGCCCTCAACCTTACGCTGAGCACTCTCAATCGCGTTAGTGACCATCCGGCTGTGAATCGGCTCGTCCTCGCCAACGTTGAGCTTATCCATCCAGGACTTCAAACGATCGCCGCCAAAGAGACGCATCAAGTCGTCCTCAAGAGAGAGATAAAACCGAGTCTCACCCGGGTCACCCTGACGGCCAGCACGACCACGCAACTGATTGTCAATACGTCGAGTCTCGTGTCGCTCGGTGCCAATGATAACCAAGCCGCCCAAGTTCAAAACTTCTTCCTTAGGTTCCTTGATTTCCGCCTTATACTTAGCCAAAAGCTTATTGAAGGTCTCGCGGGCCTCCAGAATGCGCTCGTCGTCGGTGTCAGCAAACCCGCTGGCCTCACTAATGACTTCCTCGCTTATCTGCATGCGACGCATCTCGGCCTTCGCCAAGTACTCTGCGTTTCCGCCGAGGCTAATGTCAGTTCCGCGGCCAGCCATGTTTGTAGCAATGGTCACAGCGCCCTTTTTACCGGCCTGCGCAACGATCTCAGCTTCTTTTTCGTGATACTTAGCGTTCAAAACGGTATGTTTGATGCCATTCTTCTTCAAAAGATCGCTCAAACGCTCGGACTTATCGATAGAAACGGTACCGACCAGAACAGGTTGGCCCTTTTCGTGGTACTTCAAAATATCCTCAATAACGGCGTTAAACTTGCCATTTTCCGTCTTGTAGACAACATCGGGCAAGTCTTTTCGAATAACCGGCTTGTTAGTAGGAATCTCAACAACGTCGAGCTTGTAAATCTCGCGAAATTCCTCTTCCTCGGTCATACCAGTACCGGTCATGCCCGAGAGCTTGTCATAAAGCCGGAAATAATTCTGAAAAGTAACCGAAGCCAAAGTCTTCGACTCGCGCTCAACCTTAACGTTTTCCTTGGCCTCAATAGCCTGATGCAAACCCTCGTTGTAGCGGCGGCCGTTCATGATGCGCCCCGTGAATTCGTCAACAATGAGAACTTCGCCGTTTTTAACAACGTAGTCAATGTCCTTAATCATGACGCCATGCGCGCGAATCGCCTGGTTGATGTGATGCTGCAAGTTGATGTTGTCGGCATCGGTCAAATTGTCAATATGGAAGTACTCTTCCGCCTTTCTCACGCCGTTCTGGGTGAGAGTGGCGGTCTTTGCTTTTTCGTCCACAATGTAGTCGGCCTCTTCATAGAGCTCGTCGGTGTCCTCCTTCGAGTCGGTCTCGGCCACTTTAACCATCTGGAGGGTTTTAGCAAATTTATCTACCACATTATATAGCTCCGTGGATTTATCGCCAGGACCTGAGATAATAAGCGGAGTCCGAGCTTCGTCGATCAAAATAGAGTCAACCTCGTCAACGATGGCGAAGTTGTGGCCACGCTGAACGCGATTCTCCTTGTAAGTGGCCATGTTGTCGCGCAGATAGTCAAAGCCGAGCTCGTTGTTCGTGCAGTAGGTAATATCCGCAGCATAGGCCTTCTGACGGTCTTCATTCTCCATATCCTGGCTCAAAAGCCCGACAGTAAGCCCCAAAAATCTAAACACCTTGCCCATAAGCTCAGAGTCACGCCGAGCAAGGTAATCGTTAACAGTAACAATGTGAACGCCCTTGCCCTCGAGCGCATTCAGGTAGGCGGGCAAAGTCTCCACCAAAGTCTTACCTTCACCAGTCCGCATCTCGCTGATTCTGCCCTGATGAAGGATGATTCCGCCGATGATCTGCACCGGAAAGTGCGTCATGCCCAAAACCCGAGTAGAGGCCTCGCGGCAAACCGCAAAAGCTTCCGGCAAAATGTCGTCCAAAGTAGAGCCGTTCTTAAGTTTCTCACGAAGAACCTGAGTTTGACCCTTAAGTTCCTCGTCGCTCATTTTTCGGTAAGTGTCTTCAAGAGCGATAACCGCATTGCACAGGGGTTTAACGCGTTTAACTTCTCTTTTACTATAATTACCAAAAAGTGCCTTTAAAAAATTCATTATATCACCTTCTAAAATTAATTTTGATTTTAAGACGTTGGGATAATTATAACACAAAAGATAAAAAAAGTCACTATTTTTTTTATAACTTTTTTACAAGAAGAATCTTTTGGCGATTAGAACAGAAATTTTTATTAGAATAGTTTAATTTTTACCATAATTTTTTAAATATTTGCACATTATGTGTTTTTTATTCACACGATTTTAGATATTGCTAGCGTGGAGGTATATTTTTTATTTAATTCTACAAATTTTATAAATTTTAATTCTTAAAACGAACTAAAATCAGGCAAAATTTAAGCTATTAGTTAATTTATACATATTTATATTAAAAAGCAGAACTGGTATTGACAAATTTGTTAAATTGGGTTATAATGCGAACGTATAACAATAACATATTTTAAAACATATATATACTCAAATATGTTAAAAATCACACAAAAGTTTTTGCGATTACCTATAGAAAGGGTATCAGCTGCCGGTGATACCTTTTTAAAAAATATTTTTCCCGGTAGAGAAATGGAGTCAGAAATGAAAAAGAACAAGATTTTAGGCTTAGTATTGGTTTTAATTTTTTCTATGACAGTTTTCGCAGGGTGCGGCTCGTCGAACAAAGACACAGCGCCAAAATATGGAGAATCGGCCGAAATAAAGATGGTGGTTTTGGGGTCGGCAGAGCAGTTTGAAAAGAGACAGGACTTTTTTGTAGGAATGGACCTGGCGATTAAGGAGCTGAAGGAGTCGGGAGTAACCGTGACCTACGAAAAAATCGATGACGGAAAAAGCCGCGACAATGGCGTAGCGTTGGCAAAAGACGTAGCTAAAGATGGCAAATATACCTTAGCTTTCACGCTGCAGAACTCCGACACAGTGGAGAGCGTGGCAGATATCTTTGAGCAAGCCGGCAAGCCATTAATAATAGTAAACGAAGTTTTCGACAGCACGATGAACAAGAACTATAGCTATGTGTTGGCGGGCGTCATTTCGGCAGAGGCAGCAGGCAAGGCTCTGGCTAAGTTGTGCGAGTCAAAGGGCATAAAGTGGGTGGCAACGGCTCACTCTTCTAGCCAGTACGAGAACATGCTAGCACGAGGCTTTAACAACGCCGCCACAGACAGCAAATCGGTGTACTTGCTGGATTCAACAGCAGGCCCAAACAGGGTTAGCGAGTTTGCAACGGTGTGGGACAGATGGAACACTTTAGGTGTGCAGGCAGCACTGGTCTCTTTTGACGACCCAGAATGGGCATGCGAGCTGATTCAGATGATTAAGTCTCAAAACAAAAACATCCTGATTTTGGGAGACGCACAGTTTAACGACCTAGCTTTGATGAACGAGTATAAAGATTCACTCGAAGGAATGATTGTAGCTGGATCTTATGGCGTGGCACACGAAGAGAAGTTGCAAGCTTTCTATAATAAGTACGAAAAGAAGGTAATGGACGAAATAGGGCTCGACATAACGAGCGTTACAGCGCAGGCTTATGACTTTGTCCATATGATCGCTCAAAATGTAAAGAAATCTGGTGACGCACAAGAATTTATGAAGCACATGAAGTCCACAGAGGGCTACCCGGGCGTAACAGATGTTAAGTTTAATGCAAAAGGTCAGCTAGAGGAAGATCCAAACTATTGGACGGTTAAAAATGGCCAGATGTACAGAATGGTCTAAGTTAAGGAGGAGGAATAAAAATGGCAGAAAATAAATTGTTTCGAAAAACCGCACTAGAAACAGTTTCGAACCCAGAACAATTAGACCAGCACATCCGGGTTACCAAACCGTTTGCATGGGTCATATTGATAGCGATAATAAGCTTTGTTTTGGGAGTAGGAATCTGGGCATTTACTGGGAATATTTCTAGCGGAGTGGACATCACAGGAATAGTGTTTTCGCCGGACGGCGTATGGATCGAGAATTCGGTAGTAAACGGAAGAGTGGCCGACGTGCTGGTTGGAGAAAACGAGCGCGTAGATAAAGGCGACGTGCTGGCTGTTATCCCAGATGAAGAATTGCTAGCACAAATAAAAGCAGTAAGATCACAAGGCGGATCGGGCACAACAGTGGATGCTTTGAGGTATCAGTATATTATAAATTCGTTTGTAACGGCAAGCAGAGGCGGAGTCGTAAATAGTGTGCCGTCGGTTGGAGACACAATAGCAGAAGGCCAACAAGTTACGGTTAACTATTCGGAAGAGAACATGTCGGGCTCCAAAGAGGTAATAGCATATATTCCGCAAGAAGTGGCAAATAACTTGAGCATTGGTGGAGACGTGCAGATCTCGATTTCGGGCTACCCAAGAGAAGAATACGGCTATATATTGGGAAAAATAACAAGCATAGGCAACACAATAGTAACAGAAGAGATAATAAAGAAAGATCTAGGAACAACTAAATATAACGAGTATTTAATAACCGCAAGCAACTGTGTAAGAGTTGTAATCAGGCTAAATGTAGACTCATCTACACGCTGTGGCTTTGAATGCTCTAATCAAAAGGGCGCACAAAACCTTCCAGTAGAGATAGGTACACTCTGTAGCGTTAAGTTTATATTGGCAACAATTCACCCAATTAGTATGTTTATAAACTAACGAAAAACGCCTAAAAAAGGAGAAAGGATGGAAAATATGCCTAATAATAACGTAAAAAAAGTACCTATAATTCTGCAAATGGAAGCGTTGGAATGTGGCGCAGCTTCGCTGGCTATGATATTTGCTTATTATAAGAAGTACATTCCGCTAGAGAAGCTAAGGCTTGAGTGTAGTGTCTCGCGAGATGGCTGTAACGCAAAGAACGTGTTGGCAGCCGCTAGGCATAACGGCCTAACCGCCAAAGGCTTTTCGTATAACGATATAGAGAAGCTCAAAGAAAACGTGCAGTTTCCGGCCATAATTCACTGGAACTTCAACCATTTTGTGGTATTATGTGGCTTTAGCAAGAACGATGCAATTTTAGCGGACCCAGCTTCGGGGCGCAGAAGAGTGCCAATGGAGGAATTTGAGAAGTCATTTACGGGCATAGTGCTCACGTTTGAAAAGTCCGATACATTTGTGGCAGACGGCCAAAAAAAGAGCATAATGGGCTTTTTGCTAAATCGTCTGAACGGAGCGGTAACGCCGCTTGTGTTCATCTTGATAACAGGATTTTTGCTGGCGATTGCAAGCTCGGTAACGTCGCTGTTTTCGCAGATATTTACAGATAAAATCCTGGTCTCGACCGACAAAAGCATGATGATGCCGCTATTGCAGGCAATGGGAATAACTTTGGTGATTTCGTTTGTGCTGCAGACGTTCCAGTCGGTGTACCTCTTGAAGATAAGGGGAAAAATGAGCATCACGTCGGGCACAGAATTCATGTGGCACGTTTTGAGGATGCCAGTTGAGTTTTTCTCGCAGAGGTTTGCAGGAGACATAAGCTCGCGCCAGAGCAGCAACGACACAATCGCAGATACAATCTGCACAACCGTAGCACCAATAGTGCTAAACGTCATCATGATAGTCGTGTACTTTGCAATACTGATGTACTACGACGTGACCATGACGATGATCTGCCTTGCGGTGGCGCTGTTGAATATCTTTATTATAAAGATGGTTTCGGAGAAAAACGAAAACGACAACAAAGCAATGTCCAGAGACGCAGGAAAATTGCAAGGCTCCACAGTAGCCGGTGTAAGCATGATAGAAACGATCAAGTCGAGTGGTTGCGAGGCAGGTTACTTTCAAAAATGGATAGGATATCAAACCAAGTTTAGCAACGCGGTGCAAAGAATAACCGAGCGAAACACCTGCATAGGTACCATTCCAACGCTACTGCAAGGGCTTGCAAACACGGCAATTTTGTTGCTGGGAGTATATAACATCCTGATCGGAAGATTCACAATCGGTTCTTTGATGGCTTTCCAAGGCTTTATGAGCTCGTTTTTGAGCCCGGTTAACTCGCTAGTGGGCATAGGACAAACCATCCAGTCGGTTAGCGGAGACATGGAGCGTGTCGAAGACGTCATGAACTACGAGCCAGACGTGTATATAGACCTGGCAAATGAGCCCGACAGCAAAACAGAATATAAAAAGCTGGACGGTTGCGTGGATATCCAGAATTTAACCTTTGCATATAGTCCGCTGGCCAACCCGCTAATAGAGGACTTTAGCCTGCATGTAGAAAAAGGCCAAATGGTAGCTCTGGTGGGCGGCAGTGGTAGTGGTAAATCCACAATTGCAAAGATAATTGCCGGGCTGTATGAGCCAAGAGAGGGCAAGGTTTTGTTTGATGGAAAGGAACGAAAAGATATAGACAGAAACGTGTTTCGGGGTTCTTTGGCAATGGTGGACCAGGACGTCACGATGTTCCAGGACACTATCAGAAATAATATCACGATGTGGGACGACAGCATAGACGATTCTGCGCTGATTCAGGCCGCGCAAGACGCACAAATTCACGAAGATATAATGAGCCGGCCAAATGGTTACGAGCACGTGCTGGTTGAGAACGGAAAGGATTTCTCGGGCGGACAACGGCAGAGATTCGAGATAGCTCGTTCGTTCGTAATAGATCCAACAATAATGATCCTGGACGAAGCGACTTCGGCACTGGATCCGACAACAGAAAAAAGAGTCATGGACGCGGTAAAACGCAGAGGCATCACATGCTTTGTGGTTGCGCACAGACTCTCAACCATACGGGACGCAGACGAAATAATCATGCTAGAGTACGGGCACGTGGTAGAGCGCGGAACGCATGAGGAGCTAATCAAGCTAAACGGAAAATACGCAGAGCTAGTAAGAACAGAATAAATCAGGAAGGAGGGAAAACAGATGAACTTTTCGGAGAAGGTTAAAAAGCAAAAAAGAAGAGAGCAAGAGATCTTTAGGCTCTCGTGCGAGTTAATAGAAGATACGGCGCTCGGTTCGGGCGACAAGAACCTAAAAAAGACAGTGACGCTAGATCAGCAGTCGGACCAACTCATAAACGCGATAAATCAGGTAACGGACTATTATAGCATCGCGCATATAGAGCTACCGAAGAACGTGCTAGAAGACGAAGGGCTGCTAGACACGGTGCTTGGCAGAACAGGCCTAACCAGAAGAAAGGTCGTGCTGAGCCGAAAATGGTGGACAAGAGGCGAAGGTCCAGTAGTGGCCTATACTCCAGACGGAGACATAATCTGTTTGGTGCCGCTGCGGTTTGGCGGATATTGCTACATCGACCCAAAAACCGGAGAACCCGTAAAAATAAATAGAAGAACAGCCAAAAACATATCGGGCGAAGGCTATTGCTTCTATAAGCCGTTCCCAACGACGTCGATGAGCATCAAAGACTTCATAAAATATATCATGAAAACGTTCACAAAATTCGACATAGCGTTTCTAATGGTCTTGGCGCTAGCCGCCGCGCTGCTGGGACTCGTTTCGCCGGCAATAAATCAGTTAATCTTTAACACCATCATCCCATCCGGAACCATCCAAGACATTTACCCGCTAATGGCACTTCTGGTGGGAGTAATGGTCTCCACAACGGCATTCAACCTGTTTCAAACATTGTGGATCCTGCGAATAGGCGACAAAATCCAGTTTGGAACGCAAGGCGCGCTGTGGATACGGCTATTAAACTTGCCAATCAGCTTTTTTAAGAGGTTTAGTTCGGGCGACTTAGCCTCGCGAACATTCATACTAAACTCAATATGCCAAACATTAAGCGGCAGCCTGATTCCAACGGTGTTAACAGCAGTTTTCTCGTTTGTGTATTTGGGGCAAATCGCGTCACTTTCGGCAGCACTGTTTTTGCCCACGGTTATAATCATCGCGCTGATGCTGGCAACTTCGCTGATAAACGGCTGGCTTAATACCAAACTCAATAAGAAAGCATGCCAGTATTCGCCGCAACTTTCGGGACTAGTCTATCAGCTGTTTACGGGCGTCTCCAAGATAAAGCTGGCCGGAGCAGAGGTTAGAGCGTTCTCGAAGTGGGCAGACGTGTACTCCAAGCTTGCGCAAATAAAGTTTAACCCGAATTTGTTTATAAAAATAGCAGATGCCGTGAGCGCAGCAGTCAATTTGGGCGGCACAATGCTAATTTACTTCATCGTGTACCAAAACAATTTGGCACCGGCAGACTATATCGCATTTAACGCAGCCTTTGGAGCATTCTCGGCTTCAATAATGCAAATTTCAAGCATCGTGCTGCTGATTGCGAACCTGAAGCCATCCATCGAGATGTTGGCACCGATTTTAAAAGAAGTGCCGGAATCTAACGAAAGCAAAGAGCGAATCGACCACGTAAGCGGAAAAATCGATATAAACAATCTGAAATTTCGCTATACTCCCGACGGACCGCTAATCATAAATGGCCTGAACCTGTCCATAAAACCCGGCGAATACCTTGGCATAGTGGGCTCTACAGGCTGCGGAAAGTCAACATTATTTAGATTATTACTAGGCTTTGAAGAACCAGAGTCGGGCGCGGTCTTTTACGACGACCAAAACCTAAGAAATCTGGATTTGCATAGTGTGAGAAGAAATATAGGAATAGTTTTGCAAAACGGATCCATGTTCTCCGACAGCATTTTCTCAAACATAACAATAACGAATCCGTCGGCAACCATAGACGAAGCCTGGGCAGCGGCAGAAAAGGCAGGCTGCGCAGAAGACATAAAAGCAATGCCAATGGGCATGCATACGATGGTTGCAGAAGATGGCGGAGGGCTTTCTGGAGGGCAAAAGCAGAGAATAATGATAGCCAGAGCATTGATATCATCGCCGAACTTGCTGATGTTTGACGAAGCAACCAGCGCACTGGACAACATAACGCAGGCCACAGTTGTAGAAACGCTCTCAAAAATGGACATTACAAGAATAGTCATTGCGCACAGATTGTCCACAATAAAGCAGTGCGACCGGATAATCTATCTGCACAAAGGCAAAGTAGTAGAAGAGGGAACCTACGACGAACTGATGCAAAAAGACGGATATTTTGCCGAATTGGCAAAACGTCAAATAGTGTAAGGGGTGATATTTATGAGCGAGAGTTTGAGAGAATTCTTTAAAAGACTCATGAAAGATGAGGAGTTTAGAGAGGAGTTCGCATCGGCTAAAACAGCCTACGAAGGGTATACTATGGCTAAGCCGTATATAGAGGGCATAAGCTTTGAGGAGTTTAAAGAAGCGCTAACCACCATCCACAATAAGGTCAGCTACAGAAAAGAGTTGCTAAACCAAGACCTAGAGGCAATAAACGGGGGCAGCACGAATCTTTTTACCGAAGTGCTGTTTATGTTGGCAAACCTAGAGGATGGGCTATTTTAATAGATGTGCATGAGGTTTTTTGGAAAAGGTGTTTTATGAAAGATAAAATCATAAAAAAGAGGCGTAAAACATGGAAAACTTTTTAAGAGTACTCACCGAAGACGCGCAAGTGAGAGAGGATTTTTTACGACAAACAACTCCCGAAGGTGCATATTTGGTGGCAAAGCCGTATTTAGATGGTATGCCGATGCACGAATTTGTAGAAAATTTGCTGGGGATAGCGCGTGTCATGGACGGAGTGGAGCCAGGCGAGCTTTCGGAAGAAGCGCTGGATACAATCTCTGGAGGCGCATTTGGCAGAGCTATGGAGATCTTCAACAATTACTACGATTGAGGATGAGCGGAAAGCTTAACTGAGCCGAATGGAGGCTAGAAAGGCCAAAAGGAGGGGTAGAAATGAAGGGGCTAAAAGAGTTCATAGAGGACTTGGCGAAGGACAACAAGCTGAGAGAGAAGTTTAAGGACTTAAAGGACGTGAAGGAAATAGTTAGCCTTGCAAAAAAAGAAGGTTACAAATTCACCGAGGACGAGTACATGGACAAGCAGATGGAGAATGTCTCTGGTGGGTTTTCGTTAGACAATATAAAAGTTGGAGGACCGTATGCTGAACCTATCCCTATAAAAAGGCTACAAGATGTTGACAAAGTTAATATCTCAATTGAGAACATGCCGGATCCGGAGGCCCTCCTAAAGTTTTTTAAAGGCAACGAGTAGAAAATATAAATTTAAAAGGTTAAAGGAGTTGAATTGACATGAAAGGCTTGAAGGAGTTCATAGAGGACTTGGCAAAGAACAACAAGCTGAGAGAGAAATTTAAGGACTTAAAAGACGTGAAAGAGATAGTTAAACTTGCAAAAAAGGAAGGCTATGAGTTCACCGAAGACGAGTACATGGACAAGCAAATGGAGAATGTCTCCGGGGGAGCACTTCGGGCGGCTATAAATACAGAAATTACAGAAGAGATGCGAAAAAAAGCAAAGCAAGGTCTTTCTACAAAACCGTACAATGAGCCTGGGCTAATTGTTCCATCCAGGCTTAATATTCCAATTGAAAACGTGACGGTTTCTGAGGCAATGCTAAAGTTTTTGAAAGGCAACGAGTAAAAAATATAAGTTTAAGGTTTAAAGGAGTTGAATTGACATGAAAGGCTTAAAAGAGTTTATAGAGGATTTGGCAAAAGACAACAAGCTGAGAGAGAAATTTAAGGACTTAAAAGACGTAAAAGAAATAGTTAAACTTGCAAAAAAGGAAGGTTACGAATTCACCGAAGACGAGTACATGGACAAGCAAATGGAGGCAGTATCGGGTGGTATAAATGTTTATCCGTGTGTACAAGGGCCACAACGACCCGGCTGGAAGCCAAATTTATTGGATCCGTCGAACCTCATCGGCCCAAGGGGCAAAAAATAATTGGTTGATTTAGTGACTAAGTTTGCTGATTATACCATGTAAAGGGGGTGAGAAAGATGAAGGACTCAAAAAAATGCAAAAAGAATGCATGCAAAAATAATAACGCCAACAGTATGAACGAAGCACAATTAGAAAGCGTTCAAGGCGGAGTAGGCATGCCAGCAGGCTGGACCCCAGGCGATGGAGCAAGAACTCCAATGACTTTGGAAGAAAACAACTGGGCACTTTATGGCGCTAGAAATAAAATCCAGCCAAGAGGTGGCAAAGAAATTTAGCCTAGAAAAGGAATACAACCTCGCTAAATTAAAAACATTTTTTTGATGCAAGGCTTATGAAAATTATGAAAGATAAAGGAGATGTGCAAAATGAAAGGATCAAAGAAAGCAAAAAATAATAACGCCAACAGCATGAACGAAGCACAATTAGAAAGCGTTCAAGGTGGAACAGGTGCCCCAGCAGGCTGGAATCCTGGTGATGGAGCAAGAAATTGGATGCCTGGCGATGGAGCAAGAGGAAAACAAAAACAACCTAGAGCCAATGGCGTAATGACTTTAGAAGAAAGAGACGATTGGGCACTTTATTAAAGAAATAAATAAGGCCCAGTAGAGTTATTGATAATTAAAAAATAAAATTTTAAGGAGTGTGTAAAAATGGCAGAGAAAAAAGGCTTAAAAGAATTTATGGAAGACCTAGTAAAGGATAACAACTTGGCAGAAAAATTTAAAGACGTTGTAGATCCAGACAAAGTGGCAGAACTTGCAGAGAAAGAGGGCTATTACTTCACAGCAAAAGAGTATGAAGACCTAGCAATGGCAGCCGTTAATGGTGGTTTTAGCTGGAATGACTTTAAAAAGGGTTTTGGCAAATTTGTAAATACGGCGGGAACAGCTGTAAAAGGAGTTGAAAATGTAATTAACACAGGAGAACAAGCTTTTAATGCAGCAAAAGATAAATGGAATGGTAAATAAATTGTAAACAAAAATAGGGGGGAACAAAAATGGCAAAAGATTTAAAAGCTTTTATGAAAAAAGCATCTGAGGACAAGGTATTGGCAAAGAAAGTAAATAAAGCTAAAAATGAGCAGGAGCTACGTTCAATAATGGCAAATGAAGGTTTTGAGCTAACGGACTCTGATATAAATAATGTATCCGGTGGTGTGTTTGGCGGGGTAGACGTTAAAACAGATCTTAAAGATAGTATTATAGGGCTACTAAATATAAATAGTAATAAACTTAACCAAGAAATAAATAATGCCAAAGGAAGCCATGATAATGTTAGTTCAATAAGTGGAAATCAAACGGTTAATAGTGGGCGTAACTAATTTTCTCTTTATTTAAGTAAGGGGATGAGATAGTTGAAAAATTTGGAAGATTTTTTAAATGATTTAAAAAATGATGAAATTTTAAGAAAAGAGTTTGAAGAGACAAAAGACCAAAAACAGGCAATGGATCTATTGAAAAGAAAAGGTTACAATGTTTCTGAAGATGAATTAACAGAACTTTACTTAGACTCAGTTTCTGGTGGCAAAATTAGTTCTACGAAATTAAGCCAGATAATTAACGTAAGCGGATCAGGCAACGTTACATCAATAAGTGGCAATCAGTATGCAGGTTGTGTCGGTGTTATTGAAGAGAAAAGGTATAAAGTCCAGGTAAACCCGCTGGATGTATTGCAATTGATGTTTGGTAAAGGACTTGGATAACTCAATAAATGCGGTTTCTATAATTAGAATTAAACAGTTAAAACTAGATTTTAATTAATAATTTTAAGCATAGAAACCGCCAACTGTAAAAGGAGGCTTTTTATGCAAGAGACAGCAAAAGAAAGGCTAGAGAAAGCCAAAACACCAGAAGAGGCACGGCGCATAGCCAATGAATATGGGTTAGATATAGAAGTGAGAAAGAATATGAGTGCCGAGTTGGACGAAGATTCGCTAGAAAATGTTTCTGGAGGAGCAACATATACAAAAGAGACGCACGCAAGCTACAGTGTGGTGGTAAGAGACAAAAACACCGGCGAAATATTGTGCGTGCTGCCGTATTAGCAGCATTAGTAAAAATTTGGAGGTAGAAAAAATGAAAAGTAAAGAAGAATTTAGAGAAAGATTTAAAAACGGAGAATTTAAAGAGGAGTTTAAAAATCTAACTTCGGCAGAAGAGGTTGCTAAGTTTGCACAAGACTTAGGTTACGATGTGACGGTGGAGGATATCTCATCAGAAGAACTAGATGAAGACACACTAGCTATGGTAGCAGGAGGAGGGAAAAAAAAGACTACGACAAACTATCATATAACAGGGAATAATAATAATACCTTATGGTTTTAAAAAGGAGAGAAGGGGGATTTAAAAGGTGAAAGATAATATAATTGATTTCAAAGAAAGGTTGGAAGAAGACGAGTCTTTTAGGGAGAAAATCGCAGGGGCTTCGAACTTGGATGAAGTTGTAGACATAGCCAAAGAATGTGGCTGCGAAATAGAATTAGATGAAATATTAGAGGATGTAGAACTCAGCGACGAACTCTTAGAAGCGGCAGCCGGTGGCGGAGACAACACCTACACGCATAGACTAATAGGGGATTATAATGTTGTGCTTACAGCTGATAACAAAGAAGACGCCTCAAAAATCGCTCAAATAATGAAAGAGTTTCTGAACGGCAAAGGGATATATGGAAAAGGATAAAAAACTGGGAGTGAAATTTATGAAAAAAAATAAGAAGACTAAAGAAGATCGAGCCTTAAAAGAGGAAAGTTTAGATGAAATCGCTGGAGGCGACAAGATAATACGTAATATAGAAAATAATGGGAATTACAATATAATAGGAAATAACGCGAACTATCAACAGATGATAGACTTTATTAACAAGCTCGATAGCTCTGGGAAGCTAGACTATTTAAAGAGGAAATAAGAAGGTGAACAGCAGTGGAAAAGCTAGAAAATTACAAAGCCGAGCTAAAGAAGTTGGGCGCGGATGACGCAACCTGCGAAGAAGTTTTGGCATATTGTGAAAATAAATTCAACGTAAAGGACTACACACCAGGCGAAATAGAAGATGAACCATTTGTGGCCACTTGGAGGAACATAATATCCGAGATACACGATGGCAACATAAACGAAGTCATAAATGAGAGGATTCCACACGGCGCGGAAGAAGTAAAACTGAGGTCGCCACGGAGCGTGAGCATGGAGATATACAACTCGATTGCGGGAAATATTCCGGTGATTTACGCCAAAGACGAAGAGGACTTTTACGAGATAGTGAAAAAGCTAATATACAAAGGCATGCCGGCACCGAACATAGAGAAGACGGGGGCCAGCTTTGCGTATGGCAAGAATAACAAGTTCATAATCCTCTCCAACAAGCCATATAGCAATATTCCGGCAGAAAAGTTAGGTTTAGAAGAGGCGCAGTGGCGGGAATATTCGGTGATAATAAGAAGAGAACACGAGTGCACACATTATTTTACTAAAAGGTTTTTGGGCTCCTCGCAGAACAACCTGCACGACGAGCTAATCGCAGATTTTACGGGAATAATGTGCGCAGTAGGGGAGTTCAAAGCCAAGTGGTTCCTAGCCGGCATGGGGATAGACATGTACCCAGAGAAGCAAGAGATCGGCCGATTCCCAGTGTATACCTCAAAATTATCGGACAAAGCCGCAGAAATCATGAAAAAAGTGATAATAAAAGTGGCAAACAATGTAGAAAAATGGTCGAAGCAGGAGTCGGTAAAAAAAATGACGAGAAACGAAAGAGTGCTGTTCCTGTGCTCAAATTCGCTCCTGGACTTATATAATCTCTATTAATGGCGGGTTTAAAGGCCTAAAATCCGTTTAAAATAAAGCTAGCTTAATTAAAAATTTTAATAAGTGAAATTTTTAATATTTACACATTTATTTAATGAAAATTTGTGGCATAATATAATATATCAAACGACAAATTTGTTTTAAGAAAAGGAGAAGTATTTTTATGAGTAAGGAGAAAAAGGCAAGAGCTCTTAACGAAAAAGAAACAAAAAATGTATCAGGTGGATATATAGCTGGCAACAATAAAGGTTATGCAGTTTATGACGATGTTACTAAGGAATTAGTGGTTGATGGAGTAACTTATCGGCAGGCTGAAAAGCTTAATAACCTATATAATCACCAAGACCAAGTTGAAGCTAATGCAGCAAAATACGATGGAAAGCATCAACCTTGGCAATTTTGGCACTATAATAAGAAATAAGTTTAGGGTAATCTTATACATTGTTTTGCTGTATTTTTGCAATTATGCGGTATTAGAGTTAAAAATTAAATTTAGTATTTAGCTTAAAATTAGTGATGACGCCGATTATATGGGTTATCGCTAATTTTTTTGTTAAGTTTTGCTCTTTGCAACCTCAAAAATTTCGTCACAAATAGCGGAAACACTCTTATTGGCGCCGATTATAAAGTCTGCAGCTTGCAGATATTTTTCTTTTCGCGAAAAAAACAGTTCATAAATAGAATTTTTGCCAGTGACCAAAGGCCTTGCGGCGGAATTATTTGTGCCTAGACGAGCAATTATCGCGTCTATTGGAGCGTCCAGAAAAAAGATTTTTCCTCTTTTTTTAAAGTTAACGATGTTTTCAACGCTCAAGATGGCACCACCGCCGGGGGAAATTATAACCGGAGCTTGCGCAGTTGCCTTTTTGATGCAGCTTTTCTCGAGCGCCCTAAAGTGTGCCTCGCCGTAAGTCGCAAATATCTGACTAACGCTAACGCCAACCGAATTCTCAATGCAGCTGTCGATATCAATGAGCCGAAGCCCCGTCTGCAAGGCAAGCTGCCGGCCGACGGTAGTTTTGCCACAGCCCATAAAGCCGCACAGGACTATATTAAAATGAAAATTTGCGTTTTTTTTCGTATCCATAAAATTCAACCAAACCTCTTCAAAAATTCGCCAGAATCCGCAATCAGCTGGGAAATATCGCCGTCAGAAAAGTCAACGTCGTTCCAGATTTTGTGAGCAAAAACGGCCTGAAAAATCAGCATAGACAAGCCCGAAACAGCCGGAAAACCGTTACTTTTGGCCTTTTTAATCAGCAAAGTCTCGTGAGGATTATAAACGGCGTCAAAAACGGCGCGGCAGCGCGCCAGAGCTGCGTCCGCAATGGGAGATTCATCGACATAGGGGAACATCCCAACCGGTGTCGCATTTATCAAGATATCAGTATTCTCGGGCAATTCATCGATAAGAGTAACCGCCACCGAGCTGCCAGTAATGCGCTCAACCTCGTTGGCAAGGGCTTTAGCACGGTCAAGACTCTGCGCACGCACGGCCAAAGTCACATTGCAACCGCTAAAAACGGCCTCAAAGCAAAAAATCCGCGCGACTCCGCCACAGCCCAAAATAGTAACATCGCCGGCAAGAGGCAGATTCTCAAATCTCAGGGCCTGCAAAAAGCCGGGGGCATCGGTGTTGTAGCCAAAAGAAGCGCCACCACTGTTCTTGACGGTATTTATGCACGAATAAATCTTGGTCTGGCCGCAAAGTTGGCCAACAAACGGGATAATCGCCTGCTTATAGGGAATCGTTATATTGTAGCCGTTTAGCTTGCTCAGAGTTGGGATAACGCTCAAAAAATCGGGCTTGCAAACGTCTAAAAGCACGTACTCGGCCGAAATTTTAGCGATCTCAAACAGTCGGCGATGAATAAAAGGCGAAATAGAGTGCGAAATAGGGTGCCCCAAAAGGGCAAAATGCTGATTCATACTAAGTTTACCTCGATGTACCAAAAAATTCTTATAAATTTTAGTTTAATTATTGACAAACCAAATAATTCCGAATACCATTGGTAATGGGGGCGCGCGGACATTCAAAAATGTTATTTTAGAGGATATCGCATAAAAAATATTTTGTCAATCAGCCCCTGGAGATTAATGGCAAATCCAAGGGGCAAAACATAAATTATTATGATTCTAAAAAATTTAACGAGGAGAAATGGTCATGGTTTTGGAGAAAGTAAAAAAAATTTTGAGCGAGCAGTTTTCGGTGGACGAAGATAGCATAACGCTTAACACGAACATCGCCGAGGATTTGGGCGCGGACTCTTTGGACGTGGTGGACATTTTGATGTCGATAGAAGATGAGTTCGAAATCGAAGTCCCCGACGAAGAAATAGAGAACATAAGAACCGTGGGCGAACTGGTAAATTATATAAAGGCGAACAAACAATAGGTAGTTGAGCCATAGGGATTAACTTTAAAATTGTAAAATCGCAAAACAGGCAAAGGGCTAGCATTTTAGGTGCTGGCCTTATTTTTTTATTTCTAAAATCGCAATAAAAATTGGTTTGGAGTTCTAAACGGGGGGCGTTGTCCATATTATAAAAGCAAGGAGGACAAAGCCATGGATGAGAAATATAATCAAGCGATAAAGGCGCTGAGCGGCAGCTTGTACATGATTTTGAAAGAGGTACCGGAAGAGATTCAAAAAAACGTGAGGGAAATCTGCATAAGAACGGAAAAGCCAGTGATTTTTATGTGCACCAACGACTACTTATTTTTGCGAAAAGACGGCAAACTAACGCGAAATTTGAATTTGCCGTTAAAAATAGCGTCGCAAAGGGAGCTAGAAGAGAGCCTAAAGACGATGTGCAAGGATTCGGTTTATAGCTACACAAACGAGATAAAGAACGGCTTTTTGACGCTAAAAGGTGGACATAGAGTGGGGCTGTGCGGCACGGCGGTAATGGAGGACGAGAAGATCGTGAATGTGCGGGATATCTCGACCCTGAGTGTGAGAATCGCGCGGCAAATGAGGAATTCTGCAGACGAGCTGTTGTCGAGCATAAACAATAAATTTAACGGGATAATCCTAGCGGGCATCCCGGCGAGCGGCAAAACGACCATCCTAAGAGAGCTTGCAAGAAAACTTTCGCTGCTGGGAGAAAAAGTCAGCGTAATAGACGAGCGCAACGAGTTTTCGGGCACATATGCGGGCCTTGCGCAAAACGACCTGGGGTTCTGCGACATTTTAAATGGCTACCCCAAGGCCGAAGGCCTAACGCAAGCCATCCGGACGCTCTCGCCGAATGTTATAGTCTGCGACGAAATAGGCACAGAGAGGGACATCCAGGCAATAAGACAAGCTGTGCACGCCGGAGTTAAGCTGATAGTCAGTATGCACGCGGGCAGCATCGATGATTTTTCTAGGAGAAAGCACTGCATGGACATCCTGAATACCGAAGCGTTCGATGTTCTGGCCATGATGTGGGGCCGAACCAAGCCTGGAGTCATATCGCAGATATACAAAGTGGGTGCAAACGTTGATAAAACTGATAGGTTCGCTCTTGTTAATAGCGTCGTCAACAGCGCTGGGGTATGCGACATCGCGTAAACTCGGCTTGCGAGTAAGATTTTTGCAGCAGTACCTGCAGTTTGTAAGCTACATAAGCACAGAAATCCGCTATACGCAGCGGGTTTTGAGCGAAATCATAAATAGTTATAGCGACACGAAGGGCGAGATTTCGGGATTTTTGATCCAGGTGAAGGAAAATTTAAAGTCAGAAGAGGGTTTTGTAAAGGCGTGGCAAGACGCGGCAGAGAGCTCGGCAAACGCCTATGGATTGCGAAAACCAGAAAAAGAGTTGATAAGCAAATTTGGCAAAGAGCTTGGTACTACGGACGTCAGAGGACAAATCTCGCTGTGTGAACTGAACCAAAAGCTCATTGGAGCGGCGCTAGAAGTTGCAAAAGAGGAGAAAGAAAAAAAGAGCAAACTCTATTTAATGCTGGGTGTATCGGCAGGGATAAGCATCGCGATAATTCTATTATAGAAAATAACAGTACAAAAACACCGGCAAAACCACAAAGTTAGAAGCGGAGGAAGCGCAAAAGCAATGATGGACATAGATTTAATCTTCAAAATAGCGGCAATAGGGATAATCGTGGCGGTGCTCAACCAAGTGCTGATCAGGTCGGGCAGAGAAGAACAAGCCATGATGACGACTCTAGCGGGGCTCATAGTGGTTCTGATGATGGTGGTAAAAGAAATAGACGTGCTTTTTCGCACAATAAAGTCGATTTTTGGGCTGTAGCCAATGAACATAGCAGGCCTAATCGCGATATCGCTGATAGCCACGGCCATATCGGTGATGATAAAAAAATACAACCCGGAGTACTCCATCTTCGTGAGCGTAATGGCGGGCGTCTTCGTACTGTGCACGATTTTATCGGAGCTCACGCCGTCGATCCAGAAGATAAACGAGCTGATATCGACTAGCGGAATTTCTAGCGATAACGCCAAAATCCTCTTCAAGACGCTTGGCATATGCTTTTTGGCGCAGTTCGCAGCGGACTCTTGCAACGACGCCGGCGAAACGGCCCTAGCCTCAAAAATAGAGCTGGCGAGCAAAGTGCTGATAATCGGCATGACGCTGCCGTTGTTTGAGCAAGTCATAAAAATCGTAACGAGTCTTTTGGGTGGTTAAAGTGAACGGAAAGAAGATATTTTGGGGATTTATGCTGTTTTTGAGCGTGCTAGAGGGCATTCCAGCGGCAGCAGAGGCGGAGAATGCAGATGGCGCCTACAACCAAGAGGTCTACAAGGAGCAGTACGATAATAGCGGAGCGGAAAGACTGTTTGAAGAGCTGCCCGGGGAGACCAAGAAATCGCTCGAGGGAATGGGTGTAAACGGAGCGGATTTTAACAAAATCATAGATATAAAGCCAGAAGCGGTGCTAGAGAACATTTTAGCAACAGCCAAAAAGAGCCTCCCGGCGCCGCTGAGGGCAATCAGCATGATCTTGGCGATAACGCTTTTGAACGCGATTTTAACCGCACTCAAAATTTCCATAGGAGAAAAATCGCTGGCCGCAACACTGGGCGTCGTGAGCACCCTATGCGTCTGCATGATAATAGTGACGCCAATCGTGGGATTCATTGGACGAGTTGCCGCAATAATAAAGGGCGGAGCGGGATTCCTATTTTGCTACATACCGATAATGGTGGGAGTTATGGTGGCCTCGGGGCAAGCGATCTCATCGGTCGCGTTCAGCTCTTTGATGGTGACCCTGGGCGACGTCATCACGCAGCTCTCAGCCAACTTTTTAGTCCCGCTGCTGAACATGTTTTTAACCGTCAGCGTAGTTTGCGCCATTTCGCTAAGATTCAACTTTTCTGGGCTGTGCGGACTGTTTTCGAAGGTCACAAAATGGGTGCTGGGCTTTACCATGACGATATTCTCGGGCATCTTAACGACAAAAAGTATAATAGGGGCCGCGGCAGACAGCGTAAACAGCAAAACCATGAAGTTTGTGCTGAGCAGCTTTGTCCCGATAGTCGGCAGCGCGCTGGGTGACGCATTTTTAACAGTGCAGGGCTGCGTCAAAATTTTAAAATCAGGAATCGGAGCGTTTTTCATCATAGCGGTGGGATTCATCTTTTTGCCGGCGGTCGTAGAGTGTATTGCGTGGTCGTTTGCGATTAACATCTGCGCCGTGGCGGGAGATATCTTTGAGCTGCCAAACGTCTCAACGCTTTTAAAGAACATCGGCAAAGTCGTGAGTACGCTAATGGCAGTGGTATTGTGTATCATGACGATTTTGATAATCTCGACAGTGCTGGTTTTGAGCATAGGTGGTGGTGGCAGTTGAACGCGATAAAAGCCTGGATAACGACGATCTGCCTGACTTCGGTGGTGTGCACGATGATAGAAATATTGTTTCCAAAGGGGAACATGGAGAAAATTTTTCGAATAGTTTTGGGGATCTTCATGCTAAGCGCCCTAGTAGTCCCGCTAAAGAGTGGTTTATCAAAAATTAATTTTAACGCCAAAATGCCCGAAACATCGGTAAAAGAAAAGAGTAAACTAAAAGAAACAATAAACGATCAGACCAAGAGCATGGTGCAAAAAAATTTAAAAGCAACAATCAAAGAAATTTTGAAATCAAAGAGTGTTAAACCAGAAAAAATTAACATAATTATGGATACAAGCAAGGATAATTGCATATCAATTAAAAACGTAGAAGTTTTTTTGGCAAGAGGTGATAAACTCAAAAAGGACGCGATAAAAAATGAGCTAGAAAAAAGGCTAGAGTTAAAAGCGGATGTTGTCGTTGGGAGTGACTAGGATTTTAATGATTGCGGAAGATAAAAGTAAAAAAGTAAAAGAATTTTTGCTTAAAGATAAATTCAGAAAAATAATAGTAATAGCGGGAGTTTTGGGGATTGCGTTAATATTTTTTTCGGGATATTTAAAAAGTAGCAGCAAAAAAAGAGAAAAAGAAGAATCAGCACAGCAAAATAGCACTCAGCAGTATGTGAGCAAACTAGAAAGCAGTTTAAAAGAAATGATCTCGAGCATAAAGGGAGCCGGCAATACAAAGGTCTTGGTAACGCTAGAGAGCACCGAAGAGACCGTCTATGCAACAGAGGAAAAAAAGAACAAAGAGGCAACAGAAGACAAAACAACCGACGGTCAAACGAGCAAAAAAAGGGAGAGTGACGATTGTGAGAAAAAATACATAACAATAAAAGATGCCGACGGAACAGAACGAGCGCTATCGGTAACACAAATACAGCCAACGATAAAAGGCGTAGTGGTGGTGTGTGAAGGCGGAAATCAGCCAGAAGTGCAGCAAAAAATAACAGATGCAGTAAAAACCGCATTAAATATTACATCAAAAAAAGTTTATGTAACAAAGTAAACAATCAAAATTTTAGGAGGAAAAATATGATGGGTTTTGGAAAAAAACAAATAATCCTAGCGGCATTAGTGATAGCTTTGGGCACGGCGGTATATCTTAACTGGCAGCTCTCTTCG
Organism: uncultured Eubacteriales bacterium; assembly: GCA_948527295.1. GTDB lineage: Bacteria > Bacillota > Clostridia > Oscillospirales > Acutalibacteraceae > CAG-557. The sequence goes on from CAOSWK010000001.1 coordinate 326,942, forward strand.
GACCAAGGCTTGAGCGATGATAATTCGATAATCTCGACAAAGGAGTTGGGCGAAGCGCAGTTTGTAAACAACACCCCAACGCCGGAGAATAGCGAAGAAAACAAAGACGGCAACGACAAGGAGAATAAAGATAAACCCAAAAGTTCTTCGGAGTATTTTTCTAGAGCGAAAAGCGCGCGGCAGAAGGCAAGAGAAGAGGCGACTGAGGTGATAAAAGAAACGTTAGAGAACGCAAAATCTTCGGAGCAAGCAAAGGCCGAGTCGGTGAAGCAGGCGGCAGAAATAGCCAAGAACATAGAAAAAGAGTCGAACATAGAGAATTTGATAAAAGCAAAAGGCGTTGCAGACTGCCTGGCGTTCATTCAAAACGACGAATGCAGCGTTGTGGTGGGCGGCACAGAAGCTCTAAACGAGAACCTGGCCGTGGTGATAAAGGATATCGTGGCCGGCCAAGGCGGCATCGCCCCGGACAAAATAAAGATCGTGGAAGCAAAATAGGCTTGAAAAATTCTCGCACTGTGGTATAATGTAGATGACGTTAAAAACAGTAATTGAACTTTGAATGATATTATACTTGGCGAAACACGGCCCTTTACTTGTTTTTAGTAAGGGGCTTTTGGCTTTTTGGAGGGCTTTGAAGGTTAATGAACAGACATGAACAGCGAGAGTTGGTCTTTTTGCTACTCTTTGAAAATAATTTTACCGGGTATTCTTTGGACGAGCTTAGAGAGACGAAGATTCTGGCGGAGGAGCGCTTGCCGGGTGACTTTAACGACTTTGTTGTGAGCTACTTTGAGGGGATTTTGGAGAACCTTGCCGAAATAGACGGGCTTATTGAGAAATTCTCGCTAAAGTGGGGCAAAAATAGGCTCTCGAAGGTCGCGCTGGCAATATTGAGGCTTTCGGTGTACGAGATGCTGCATCGGGAGGACATTCCGACAAATGTTGCGATAAACGAAGCGGTGGAACTCTCGAAAAAATATGGAGCCGAGAAGGAGCCAGCCTTTATAAATGGGATTCTGGGAGGCATAAACAGAGAGTTGGAGCAGAAAAATGGCTAGTTTTTTGGGGTTAGACACGAGCAACTATACGACGTCTGTTGCGATTTGTGCCTCGGACGGGACGATGAAACAGGCGAAAAAGCTGCTGCCGGTAAAGAGCGGAGAAATCGGACTGCGGCAAAACGACGCGGTGTTTCATCATGTGAACAGACTGCCGGACGTATTTGGAGAGGTCGTTAAGGGCCTGACTGAAATGCCAGATGCAGTAGGAGTTTCGGCAAGACCACGAGACGAGGATGGCTCCTATATGCCGTGCTTTACGGTTGGAGCTTCCTTTGGCCGGATGATAGCGCAGCTTTTGAATGTGCCGTGTTATGAGTTCTCGCATCAAGCAGGGCACATCGCGGCGGGGCTTTACTCTGCAGGGAGGCTAGACTTACTTAAGCGAAAATTTTTGGCGTTTCATGTTTCTGGCGGCACGACGGAGGCTTTGCTGGTGGCGCCGGACGAGCTTAACGTGATTAAAACGGAGATTGCTGCAAAGACGCTGGACTTGACCGCCGGGCAGCTTATCGACAGGGTTGGAGTGGCTTTGGGACTAAACTTTCCAGCCGGAGGCGAGCTCGAGAAGTTGGCGCTTTGCTGTGATGAAGCCATCAAGGTGAGGCCCACATTAAAGGGCGCGGACTGCTGCCTGTCGGGCGTTGAGAACCTGTGTGTAAGGATGAAGCTAGAACAGCAGAGGGATGAGAAAGTCGCGAGATTTTGCATAGAGTATGTGGGCGCCACGCTGGAGGCAATGTGCAAAGAGCTTTTGAGAAAATTTGGCGTAATGCCGGTAGTTTTTGTGGGCGGAGTAATGTCAAACGTGATTATAAAGCGGAGGTTGAGCTCGTGCTTTGATGCAATCTTTGGTGAACCGGGGTTTTCATCGGACAATGCAGCCGGAGTGGCGATACTCACGGCAATAAAGGCGGGAAAACTATGATGAACATGAATGTGCTAACGGTTTCGCAGCTTAATTTTTACGTTAAATCGCTTGTTGACGCGGACGCGAACCTGGAGAATGTCTTTTTGACGGGCGAAATCTCGAATTTTACGGATCATTATCAGTCGGGACACTTTTATTTTTCGCTGAAGGACGACAAAAGCGTGGTGCGCGCGGTGATGTTTGCTGCATTTGCAAGGCGGGTTCGCTTTCGGCCGCAGAACGGGACTAGGGTGATTATGCGCGGCAGGGTCGGAGTGTACGAAGCGTCGGGGGTTTATCAGGTTTACGTGGAGGACATGCAGCCGGACGGGGTTGGCGCGTTGGGTTTGGCCTTTGAACAGCTTAAAATCAAGCTTGCCAAAGAAGGCTTATTTGATGAAAAGAACAAAAAGGCGTTGCCGCGGTGTCCGCAAAGGGTAGGAGTGGTTACATCTGAGACGGGAGCGGTGTTTTGGGATATCCAAAACGTGATGAAGCGCAGATTTCCGCTGGCGGAGATAGTTTTTTACCCGGTTTTGGTGCAGGGAGACGGCGCCGCGGAGCAGATCGTGCTGGCGATAGAGCGGTTTAATGACGAGGACTTGTGCGATGTTCTAATTGTGGCGCGAGGCGGCGGGTCTATTGAGGATTTGTGGGCGTTTAACAATGAGGGCTTGGTGCAGAGCGTTGCTGGGTCGAAAATCCCGATAGTTTCTGCAGTTGGACACGAGACAGATTTCACGCTTTGCGATTTTGCAGCCGATCTAAGGGCTCCAACACCTTCTGCGGCGGCGGAGCTGGTGGTGCCGGACGCGCAAAAGCTTATTTCGGATGTGGAATATTGGGCTTCTTACATGAAATCCCTGATGCAGTGCCGGGTGGGAGACTATCGCAAGAGGCTAGATGGCTTGGCGAAGCAGGGCGCGCTCAGCAGTCCAAACAGGGCTCTTAATGACAGAAAGATTGCTCTGGATGCCTTGATGATGGCGCTGAAGCTGAATTTTAAGGAGATTATTTCTAGCAACAAAGAAGAATTTTTTTTGGCGGTTAGCAAGTTGGAGGCGCTTAGTCCGCTTAAGCTACTTAGTTCGGGGTACTGCGTGGCGGTCGATGGCGCAAATAAGGTGATTTCTCGTTTGGACCAAATTGAAAAGGGCGATAAAATCAGCGTTATTGTGTCTGACGGTAAGATGGAGTGCGATGTTACCGGGGTTTGTTTTGGAGGTGAAGGTGATGGCAAAGGGCAAATCGTTTGAAGCAGAGCTGGAAAAACTGCAAGAAATCGTGGCAAAGCTGGAAGGCGGCGCGGCATCTTTGGAGGACTCGCTAAAATTATTCGAGGAGGGCACAAAAATAGCGAAATTTTGCTACAATGTTCTGGACACAGCCGAACAGAAAATAACGGATTTATCTAAGTCCAACGCGGAATCAGAGAAAAAGCCAAGCACGAAAAAGGCATAGCGACGAGGACTTACAGCAAATTTAAACTTCATATTGTAATAAAAAGCCTTAATAAAGCCCGAAATAACGCGGCGCTTGCTTGTTGGGCGCTTTTGTGATATAATTTGAGCCAGGTTATTGTAAGGGTTTGGTGGAATGCAAGAAAATTGTCTTTTGCGCTCGGTCGCGTCGCCGCGGGACCTCAAGGGGTTGTCGATTGATGAGCTCGAGATCTTGTGCGCGCAGATTCGGGAAAAAATAATAGAGACTGTATCGAAGAACGGCGGCCATTTGGCGTCGAACTTGGGTGCGGTGGAGCTGACTGTCGCTTTGCATAAGGTTTTTGACTGCCCGCAGGATCAGATCGTGTGGGACGTCGGGCATCAGTGCTATACGCATAAGATTTTGACTGGACGGCTGGATCGGCTTGATACTATTCGGCAGGAGGGCGGCCTCTCGGGATATCCTCGCAGAGACGAGAGCGTGTATGACCCGTTTGGGTGTGGACATAGCAGCACGTCGATTTCGGCGGCGCTCGGGCTCTTGAATGCTAAGGAGTTAAAGGATGAACCGGGCAAAGTGGTTGCGGTGATTGGCGATGGAGCGCTTTCTGGCGGGCTTGCTTATGAGGGCATAAATAATGCGGGCGCTTGCAAGCGGAATTTTATTGTTGTGCTCAACGACAACAAAATGTCGATTTCTCGGAACGTGGGCTCCATGGCGCGCTACCTTTCGGCCATTCGGACGCGCGGGATATATCTAAAAACGAAGAGCGCGGTGGACAAAATCCTCAGTAAGGTGCCGGTTTTGGGCAATCTGACGCGGAAGGTTATCTTAAAGTCGACGTCTACGCTTAAAAATTTGGTGTATAACGGCACGGTGTTCGAGAGTCTGGGGTTTATGTACTATGGCCCCGTTGACGGCCACAATTTGCGGGAGCTTATAAAGGTTTTGCAGGTGGCAAAGCAGAAGGAGCGCCCGGTTTTGGTGCATGTGAACACGGTGAAGGGCAAGGGATACCCGTTTGCGGAGAAAAATCCGAAATCTTTTCACTGTTTATCGGGTTTTAACATAAAGACGGGTGTGAAAGGCGTGCCCGCGGGGGACTTTTCTGCTGTGTTTGGGAAGGAGCTTTTTGAAATCGCCAAGGACGACGACCGAGTTTGTGCGATCACGGCCGCAATGAAGCTTGGTACGGGGCTTAAATATTTTGCAAAGCGCTTTAAGGACCGGTTTTTCGACGTTGGCATCGCAGAGGGGCATGCAGTCACGTTTGCTAGCGGGCTTGCGGCTGGCGGAATGATCCCGGTTTTTGCGGTTTATTCGACGTTTTTGCAGCGTGGATATGATCAGATAATCCACGACGCGGCCTTGCAGAAGCTTAAGATTGTGCTGGCCATTGATAGAGCGGGAGTTGTGGGTGTAGACGGAGAGACACACCAGGGGCTGTTTGATGTATCTTTTTTGAACGCGATCCCCAACGTGACGGTGTTTGCGCCAAGCTTTTTTGAAGAAATCGGCCCCATGCTGCGAAAAGCGACATATGAGGCTGAGGGCGTAGCGGCAGTGCGGTATCCGAGGGGTGCGCAGATGTATAAGCCGGAGGATTTTGCTTGTAGCTGCGAGCCGTTTGACGTTTATGGCGATTTAATGGGCTGCGAAACCGTTATCGTTACCTACGGGAGGATGTTCTCGCAAGCTTGTTTGGCGAAGGAAAATTTGCGTCTGAAGCGGATAAAAACCTGCATCATAAAGCTGAACCGCATTAAACCTATCGATAGGGCGGCGGTTTTGGCGGCTTCTGAGTTTAAAAATGTGTTTTTCTTTGAAGAAGGAATGCTGTCTGGCGGCGTGGGGGAGCGCTTTAGCTATGAGTTGACTCAAGTGGGATTTGGCATGAACTTCTATTTGGCGGCGGTAGACGGGGAATTTGTTGCGCAAGCGACGGTTGAGGCGGCCCTACACAAGTTGAATCTGGACGCGGACGGCATGGAGAAAATAATTGCACAGAGGGTTGATGCTTTTGGCGGACAAAAAAAGGCTGGATGTAGCGCTGTTTGAGCGAGGCCTTGTGCCGAGCCGGGAAAAGGCTCGCACGGAGATTATGCTTGGCAGCGTGTATGTGGACAACCAAAAGGCTGACAAGCCCGGCACAATGGTAAAAGAGGGCGCTAAGATCGAGGTTAGAAGTCAACAAATGGCGTACGTTAGCCGCGGAGGGCTAAAGCTGGAAAAGGCGATAAAGGTGTTCGATATCGATTTGACGGGCAAGATCGCCATGGACATAGGAGCTTCCACGGGCGGATTCACCGACTGCATGCTGCAAAACGGAGCCAAAAAGGTTTACGCTGTCGATGTGGGCTATGGTCAGCTGGATTGGAAGCTTAGAAATGACGCGCGGGTGGTCAATTTGGAGCGGACCAATATACGCTATATCGATGAGGATACGGTTCCGGACAAATTGGACTTTTTTAGCGTGGATGTGTCCTTTATTTCTTTGAAGCTCGTGTTGTCGGTTGCCATGAGGTTTATGAACGAAGATGCTACGGCGGTTTGCCTGGTAAAGCCACAGTTTGAAGCGGGCCGAAGCAATGTAGGAAAGAACGGTGTGGTGAGAGACAGCGCGGTGCATGAGGCGGTTGTGAACGATATTTGCAGTTTTGCGATGAGCATTGGGTTTGACGTTCTGGATCTGAGTTTTTCGCCCATAAAGGGCCCGAAGGGGAATATCGAGTACCTTGTTTACTTGCAAAAGACTGCGGATTTTGCGCAAAATTTGGCTTCAATTAGTGTTGAAAATTTGGTGAAAAATTCTCACGAAGAGCTTGATAGTTAATCACAAAGTTTGGGGTGACATCATGAAAGTAGCGCTTTTTTTGAACATCACAAAGCCCGGAGTTTTTGAATTTGCGCGGCAGGTAATAGATAAACTCAGCATTTGCGGGGCAGAAGTTTGGCTACCTAAGAGCTATGAACCAGATTTAGCGGGAGCTAGAGCGATGTTTGGTGCTGAAATTGACGATATAGTAGCATCTTGCGACGTGGTTTTGGCGATAGGCGGCGACGGAACAGTGATTCGATTTGCAAAGCACGCGGCAAAATTTGAAAAGCCGATTTTAGGTATAAACTTTGGCAGAGTTGGCTTTGTGGCGGGGCTTGAAAGAGACGAATTGGATAAGTTGGAGCTGTTGGTCGTGGGTAAATACGGCATTCAAAAAAGGAGTTTGCTGGAGGTTAAGGTCCACACAAATGGCGACGTGGAGACCTTTTGGGCGTTTAACGATGCTGTTGTTTATAAGGGTGAGAGCGCCAAAGTTGTAGATTTTTCGGTGTGTTTTAAGGAAAATGAGGTGTGCAGCTATTGCGCGGATGGCGTGATTTTGGCGACTTCTACGGGGTCGACGGCTTATTCTTTGTCTGCAGGCGGCCCGATAGTTGATCCGGAGCTTGATTGTATTCTACTGACTCCGGTTTGTGCGCACGCCATGTTTAGCCGATCTATCGTCTTTTCTGGCGATGATTTTGTTACTATAAAGGCGAGCACAAGGGAAGGCAGCGCTGTTTTTTTGAGCATTGATGGCAATAATGTGATGAATTTAGACGAGTCTGATGTGGTGAAAGTCCGTAGCATGCCTAAAAAAGTTAGTATGGTGACTTTTGGAAATAAAAGTTTTTACAAAAGATTGCAAGAAAAATTATTGGACAAATTTAATTAAATTTAAATTTATTTTAATAATTTGTTTACAATATTTATAATGAGATGTTTTAAATGTGCTATTTAAAGTGAGCTAAAAATAAAAATTTGTGCTTAACAGAGAAAATTATTTATTTTTCTAAAAAGTAAATATAAATTTGAAAAAGTATGCTAAAATATAGCTGTAACAAATTGTTATTTTGGGAGAGATTTTAATGAAAAGGTTATTATCAGTGCTATTGTCGCTTTCTATAATGCTTACTATACCTTTAAATTTTGTTTATTCAACAAATTTAGACCCTTATGTTAAAGCGAGGCTGAAAGGTAAAAGTGTAAATTATTTTAATGTTGTGAATAATAAATTAGAAGCAACAAGCAAAGCGGAGTCTAGATCTAGCTCCAAATCTAAGTCCGATTCAAAATCCAGATCTACATCCAACGGTGGTGGAGGCTCGGGGCTTGGGCAGCTATTAAAAGTGGGTGCTGTTGTTGGTGCTTCCGCTTATGGGCTTAAAAGCCTTTTTGGTGTTAGCATTTTTAGTCTTTTTGGAGGTGCTATTGCTGGTTGGAAGGCACATAATTTAAAAACTACTGTAGATGGATATATCTCTTCTGCAAAGGACGGGCTTAAAAATTTTTTCTATGGTAACCAAACCGTAACTGAACAGCCTACAGGGCAAAATGGGAATCAAGGCAATCCAGAAAGTGGGCCCGAACAAGGTTCTGGTCAAAGTGGAAGTCAAGGTAATTCAGGAAGTGAAACCGACCAAGGTTCAGGGCAAAATGGAGGTCAAGACTCGCAAACTAGCACAGAGGCAGAAGGCGGCACAAGGTTTAATTGGGGCGATATTTCATTGACAGCAGGTTTGCTTTGGCTTAATACGCAAATTAGGATGTTAATTAGCAATTTTGGGGGAACTAGTATAGACCAAGCGAATCCGATTTACCAAACTATATTTTAAGGCTGTAAGTTTAAGCTTACAGCTTAATTCTTCTTTAGAAGAAAATATAAATACGAGTTTAGCTGCATAAGTCTTCGAGGAGGGTGTTGAGCTCGGTTTGACTATGGACAATGATTCCTTCTGCTAACCTTTCTTGATCTACTTTTGGCAGCGTGTTTGTGCATACTTCTGTGACTTTGAACGGCGTGCTGGAGCCATTTTCGAAGACCGCGATGTTACCATTGAAGTCTTTAACAATATATGATAAACTAGTATCTGGAGTTTCGGGTTCGACTTTTTGAGAAGCTTTAGAATTTTGATTCATTACAGGAATGGCGACGAATGAGACTAGTACGCAGATTAAAACAAAACAATATGATCCTATTATAAATTTCTTCATGATATCACCTCGAACCTGGCGGGATTCTGGGAACTCTTTGGTGATATTATTTGAAGATTTTTTTAAATTATACTTAATTTTGGAATATTTGGGTTTTTATGTGCAAAAAACAGGAGATTTTTAATGAGGAAAACGGATATAAGTAGATATAATTTAAACTCGAAGGACCGGCGAAAGCTTTGCGGAGAGAGAAGTCTGTTGGCAAAAGGCTTGATCACTGCGGGGATTATCCTGCTTATTAATGTTGCCATTTTTATGCTGATTTTTGTGGGGTATGTTATAAGCGTGGTCAACGACAGGGTGGAGTACGACGTGCGGGCCAATAAGCTGCAGCTCACGAGCATAATTTATGTGATGGACGAAAGCGGCAAGATGAAGGAGTACAACAAGGCCTATAGTGCAGAGAACCGCATTTGGGTGGACTTTAACGAGATGCCGCAGCACATGAAGGACGCGATAATCGCAATAGAGGATAAGCGATTTTATGCGCACCATGGTGTGGACTGGATCCGGACGGTAGGCGCAGTATGCAATTTGGCGCTGGGAACGGGGAGCTATGGAGGTTCTACGTTGACGCAGCAGGCCATCAAGAACCTGACGGGCGACAACGACGTGAGCATAACGAGGAAGATTAAGGAGATTTTTCGGGCGATAAATTTTGAGAAGGAATATTCGAAGGATGAGATTTTGGAGCTTTACCTGAACATCGTGAACTTTGGCAACGGCTGCAGAGGCGTTCAGGCGGCGGCGAACACTTATTTTGACAAGGACATCAAGAATTGCTCTTTAGCGGAATGCGCCGCTATTGCTGGCATCACGCAGAACCCGACTAAGTATAATCCGCTGATTTATCCGGAAAATAATCAGGAGCGCAGAGAGACTGTGCTGTCTGAAATGCTGGACCAGGGCAGGATCAGTCAGGACGAGTTTGATCATGCGATGGAAGAATCTAGGGACTTGGTGTTTTCGCAGAGCCATAAGGCCGAGAGTGTGGCGGCGAATGTACCGATTCGCAACTGGTATGTGGAGGCGCTGTTTAAGGACATCGTCGAGGATTTGATGGCGAAGTACAAGATAAGCCGGGCGTCGGCGCAGGACATCTTGTTTAAGCAGGGGCTGAAGATATACTGCGCGGTGGACGAAAAAGCGCAGTCGGCCGCGGAGTCGGTGATATCGACGGAATCGCTTATGCCAAAGGACAAGAACTTGGAGCTCGGGTACATGATGATGGACTATGACGGCAGAGTGCTGGCGAGCGTGGGCTCGAGGAGCAAAAAGACCGGCAATATGCTGTTTGATCGGGCGAATTCTGCGAAACGTCAGGCTGGATCGTGCATAAAGCCGATTTCTGTGTATGCGCCTGCGATCGATATGGGGCTCTATAACTATGGCTCCGTTGTGAAGGACGAGCCGCTGCCGAACTTTTATGGTCGAGGTAAGCCGGGGCCCAACAACTGGTATAAGTCTTATAAAGGCAGAGTCCCGCTTGTTTGGGCGATACAACAATCGGCGAACGCCCCGGCAGCACAGGTTTTGCAGGAACTTACTTATCAGAAGAGTTTTGACTTCTTGACTCAAAAGCTCGGATTTACGCACCTGGACCCGGAGGACAGGACTTCTGGCGGAGCTTTAGCTTTGGGGGGCTTTCACGGCGGCGTAACTGTGCGCGAAATGACCGCAGCGTTCCAGATTTTTGGCAACGGAGGCATGTATAACCGGCCGTACACGTACTTTTATGTTTTGGACCGAAACGGCAAGGTGCTTCTGGATAACCGCGATAACATCGGTAGACGGGCGATAAGCTCGCAAACGGCAACGATTATGAATCGGTTGTTGAGGCAGGTAATCGTGGCCGGAACCGGTAGAGGCGCGGATATCGAGAATTGGGAAGTAGTGGGCAAGACCGGAACTACGAACGACGACAAAGACAGCTGGTTTGTGGGGCTCACGCCAGAGGCTGTGGCGGGAATTTGGACGGGCTATGATTCACCCAAGAGAATTCGCGAAACGGCCTATGCAAAGCGGATATGGCGGGAGATTATGGTGAGGTTTTTGGCGGGCAAAGCGGCAAAAACGTATATTTTTGACCCGAACGTGAAAGCCTGCAGATACCGGCTAAATAGCGGAGAGTTCGCCGCAACGGATGACGGCACACCTACGGCGATTGGCTATTTTGCGACTAACAATATGCCTAAGGGATATGTTGAAAGCTCAAATTTGACCAGTGGTGGTGAATTTGGTGCGGAGAATAGCTCTAACGGGGCGGAACCTGGAGCGGTGCCGAATGCAGAGGTTATTATTCCGGGGCATGATCCGCTGCCAGACGACGTTTTTGAATAAAGCTTAGAGACATAAATCGAAATTTTTAATATAATGGATAGTGTAAATCGCGTTTTTGCGAGCGCGCGCAGAAGATTTTTTATGGAGATGTGGACAATTATGAGCTTAATCGTTCAAAAGTTTGGCGGAACATCTGTTGCGGATGCAAAGTTGATTTTTAACGTTGCGAATATCATCACAAGGGCGTACCAGGAGGGCAACGACGTGGTCGTGGTTGTTTCGGCGCAGGGCAACATGACCGACGAGCTTATTGAGAAAGCGAACGAGATAAACACGAGTGGCTCTAAGCGAGAAATGGACGTTTTAATGGCTTCTGGCGAACAGATTTCTATAGCGCTTTTGGCCATGGCTATTGAGAAGTTGGGTTTTCCGGTGACATCGCTGCTAGGTTGGCAGGCCGGCGTTATGACGGGCTCGAATTACGGCAGTGCGATGATAACCCGGATAGACCCGGGCAGAATAAAGAAGGAGCTTGACAAAAAAAATATCGTGATAGTGGCGGGGTTTCAGGGCTTGAGCCAGTATTATGATGTAACAACATTGGGCAGAGGCGGCTCCGACACCAGCGCGGTGGGGATTGCGGTTGCTTTGAGTGCGGACTTATGCCAGATATACACCGATGTTGAGGGAGTTTATACGGCGGATCCGCGATTTATCAAGAATGCAAAGAAGCTTGAGTCGATTTCTTATGACGAGATGCTAGAATTAGCGACGCTTGGGGCCAAAGTCCTTAACAATCGGTCGGTGGAGATTGCCAAAAAGCACAAGGTCGAGCTGGAGGTGCTCTCGAGCTTTGTTGAAGTGCCAGGAACAATAGTCAAGGAGGATGCAAACATGGAAAAAATGTTGATAAGCGGGGTCGCAAAGGACAACAACGTGGCGAAGATAGCCATAACCAACATTCCGGACGCGCAGGGATGGGCTTTTAGGATATTTTCGAAGCTCTCGGCAAGGGACATAAACATAGATACGATATTGCAGTCTGCCGAGCACGACGGCAAGCGGGACATCTTTTTTACGGTGAATGAGGATAAATTGGCCGACGCAATGGAAGCTCTGGAGAAATATTGCGAATCTGTAGAAGGGGTGGGGCTTAGCTACGACAAGAACGTCTCGAAGATCTCTATAGTTGGCGCCGGAATGCAAACTCATGCGGGGGTGGCGGCAAAGATGTTCGAGGCGCTGTTTACGGCGAACATAGACATACAGATGATCGCGACTAGCGAGATCAAGGTCTCGGTGATAGTTTCGCAGGACAGCGCGGACGAAGCAGTCCAAACCGTTCACGATGCATTTTTTAGCGCGATGGATTAAGCTGAGCACGCGTTTGTAGGAGAAATGGACGCTTTCTAATTGCCAAAATGTGGCCGGACACGCACGAAGACACAATCTTTTTCATATAAAATATTTAGAGCATGCAAAAGAGGTGGTTTCGTGATTTTCAGCGCGGCGCTGGCAGCCATAATGGACCTGGTCGTTTTCATCTTGCACGTGACGAGCGTTGGTTCGTTTCCGCAGCCGCTTTCGGCAAAAGAAGAGAAGGACTGTTTCTCTTTAATGAAAACTGGCGATGTAACGGCAAGAAACAAGCTGATAGAGCATAATTTGCGCTTGGTGGCGCATGTTGTGAAGAAGTATTATATGTCGGCAAGCGAGCAGGACGACTTGGTTTCTATCGGGACGATCGGCTTGATCAAGGCGGTGGACACATTTGATGCGGAAAAAGGGGTGAGGCTTTCGAGCTATGCGGCCAGATGTATAGAGAATGAGATTTTGATGTTTTTTCGAAACTGCAAGAAATCGGCGCAGGATGTCTCGATGAACGAACCGATAGATACCGATAAGGACGGAAATGCGCTGGTTTTGATGGACGTGATGGCGACAGAGGACTTGATTGTGGAGGAGCTGGACACGAAAATCAAGTCGGAATGTCTGTATAGGTACATAGATGAGGTGCTGTCGGAGCGCGAGAGAATCATCGTCAGCTTGCGATATGGCCTTGGCGGAAGAATTCCTTTGACTCAGCGAGAAGTGGCCAAAAAGCTCAATATATCGAGGTCTTATGTTTCTCGGATAGAAAAAAAGTCCCTGCTGGCGCTAAAAAAAAGGTTTAACAAAGCGTAAAATAGTAGTAAAATCAAGTAAAGGACGTGACAAATTTGTTAAAAGTGAGTTTGATTTCGCATACGAATGAGCCGGAAAAGCTGATAGCCTGCGCTGCTAAGCTTTGCTATTCGCCGGTGGGCGCGGATGGCATCCGGCAGGGGTTGACCGACGAAAAGGTCACCAATTTTGTGAATATGTTGACCGAATTAGGGCACGAAAGTCCAACGGAGCACGTTACATTCACGTTTGCTATCGAGGGAGTGTCGCGGTCGTTGCTCGCGCAGCTGACGAGGCATCGGATGGCTTCGTATAGCGTGCAAAGCCAGCGGTACGTAAAAACAAGCGATTTTGAATTTGTGGTACCGCCAGAGATTGCGGAAACAAGCGAAGCCAAGGAAGAATTCTTGCGTGCCATGCAAGAGGACGCCCAGCATTACGAGAGTTTGGTGGGAATTTTGAAGAAGAAACATAAGGAAAGCTTGATGAATGGCGGAAAAGATGAAAAAGTTGCAGAGAAATTGGCGGAGAAAAAGGCGATTGAGGATGCGAGGTATGTTTTGCCCAATGCCTGCGAGACTAAGCTTGTCTGCACATTTAATGCGCGCAGTTTGATGAATTTTTTTGCGCATCGCTGTTGTAATCGGGCGCAGTGGGAGATTCGGCAACTTGCGGCGGAGATGCTGCGGTTGGTTTCGGAAGTCGCGCCGAACATCTTTAAAAAGGCAGGCCCGCCTTGCATCAACGGAAAGTGCCCGGAGGGCCAGATGTCTTGCGGAGAGCAGGTTAGGGTTAAGAAATATTTTTCGCAGCTAAAGGGAGAACGGCTATGAGCACGGGAAAGTTCATCGTTATAGAGGGCTTGGACGGCAGCGGAAAGGCGACTCAGACTAAGCTGATTTGCGAAAAGCTTGAGAAGAAGAACAAGACGGTTTGCAAACTGAGCTTTCCTGACTACAACGAGCCTTCTTCTGCGCTTGTTAGAATGTACCTTAACTCGGAGTTTGGCGAGTCTCCGGACGATGTGAACGTTTATGCGGCTTCTTCTTTTTACGCGGTGGACCGATACGCGAGCTACAAGCGGTTTTGGAAGGACAAGTACGAAGCCGGGCAGACTATTGTTGCGGACCGGTACACAACGTCGAACGCGATATATCAGCTTTGCCGTCTTGAGAAGGAACACTGGGACGAGTACATCGAGTGGATGGAGGATTATGAGTACGGGAAGCTGGAGTTGCCGCGGCCGGACTTGGTTGTCTATTTGGACATGCCGGTGGACGTCTCGCAAAAGCTGATGTGTGGGCGATACAACGGGGACGACTCGAAGAAGGATTTGCATGAAAAGGACGTAGAATTTTTAAAGAAATGCCGAGAGTCGGCAATGTATTCGGCGCAAAAGCTTGGTTGGAAGGTTGTTAATTGTAGCGAAAATGGAGTACCCAAGCCGATTGAAGAGATCAACAAGGCGATTGGAATATTGATTGAGCGAAGCTTGGGCTAGCGCTGGCGGGACAAGCCAAAAAGGAGGCAGGATAAAGATGAGTGACGGCAAGGATTTTGACTTTGACGAGAGGAAAAAGAAGATAGAAAATTTTGAGGTTGAAATAAATGACACGGGCCTGGATAAAGAGCCGATGGAAGACCTGATGAGCTATAGCGATGGCGGCAAAAAGGCGCGTGGGAGCGGTAGACGCAAGGATTCTAAAAATGCGCCGACAGTTAAAAAGTCACCGCAAAATGCAAAGCTTTTTAAGATGGTTTGGATCGGCATGATTGCGGCGGTTTGCATTATGTTGGGGCAATTTGTTCTTTTTGGAACGCTGGACATGCTGGCCATCACAAGGCCGGACGACACTTTTAGCGTGGAGATCCCCAAAGGTGCGTCGAAGAGCCAGGTGGTGGACATTCTGCGCGAAAACGGAGTCATAAATCAGCCGACGTTCTTCAAGCTGTACCTGTTTTTTACCAAGGGCTCGCAGAAGTTTATTCCGGGCACGTTCGAGATAAAGGCGAATCTTGACTACGAGGCCATTGTTAATTACTTGCAGTCGAACGCCAACCGCATAGACACCGACATCGTGGACGTGACGATTCCTGAGGGCAAGAACGTAATGGAGATTGCGGCTATTCTTGAAAGCAACGAGATTTGCTCGGCCGAAGAGTTTATGAGTGCCTGCAAATCCAGCGAATTTGACAAGGACTATAGCTTTTTGAAGGAGCGGAAGTCGGCTGCAGACACGATTTATAGGCTGGAGGGCTTTTTGTTCCCCGACACATACAGCTTTTACAAGAATGTTGAGCCGAAGGCCGTGATAAAGAAGTTTTTGAATAATTTTAACAACAAGATCTCGAAGAAGCTGATTACCGATGAGTCGAACGAAAAGGTTAGCATAAAGACCGTGGCAGAGCGCAAGTCCATGCCAATAGAGGATGTAATAATTGCTGCGTCGCTGATTCAGGCGGAGGCCTCGAACGACGCGGACATGCTGGGCATAGCTTCGGTAATAGAAAACAGGCTGAATACTTCGAAAAATGGGGGCCTTTCACCATTTGGAGATGCAATAAATGGCTGCCTGTCGCTATGTTCAACGGTTTGGTATCCTTATAGAAATAGGGACAAAGCCCCGGAAGAGGTTCGGGAGAATTACGAGAGCCCTTATGATACCTATAAGAAAAAAGGTCTCACACCTGGAGCCATTTGTAACCCCGGTATGGCGGCCATTGAATCGATATTGAGCCACAAGTCAACGCAGTATTACTTCTACTGTCACAATAAAGAGGGCAAAACCTTCTATGCGAAGACGTTTTCGGAGCATAATGTGAATTTGAAGAAGGCCGGTATATCTTAATTTTTGTTGAGAAGGAAGAAAGTTTTGAGAGATAAAAATATTTTTGCCAAAAGACCCGAAGTTTTGGCTCCGGCGGGAGACATGGAGCGGTTGATGGCGGCGGTGAATTTTGGCGCGGACGCAGTTTACCTGGCAGGGCAGGCGTTTGGCATGCGAACGGCTCCGAACAATTTTAGCGAAGAAGAAATCGTAACGGCGGTGGAATTTGCGCACAAAAACGGCGTTAAAGTGTACGTGACGTGCAATACATTGCCGCACAACGACGAGGTTCCAGAGTTGCCAGAGTTTATTCAAAAACTAGCAGACGCGCGGGTGGACGCGGTTATCGTCGCGGATGTAGGCGTTTTGCAGCTGGCAAAAAAATATGCGCCGGATGTGGACGTGCACATCTCGACGCAGGCCGGCGTAGTGAATTATTTTACAGCGCGGGCTTTTTACGAACTGGGTGCCAAGAGGGTTATCTTAGCGAGGGAGTTAACGCTTGAAGAAATAGCTACGATCAGGGCCAAAACAGATGTAGGCTTAGAATTAGAAGTTTTTGTGCATGGCTCGATGTGCGTGTCGTTCTCGGGCCGATGCCTGCTCTCAAGCTATTTAACGGGCCGCGACGCTAACAGAGGTGACTGCGCGCAGCCGTGCCGCTGGAAGTATAGCTTGGTTGAAGAAAACAGAGAAGGGCAGCTTTTCCCTATTATTGAGGAAAACGGCGGGGCGTACATACTGAATTCGCGCGACTTGTGTATGATAAACCACATTTCAGAGGTGATAAGTGCGGGTGCGACGAGCCTGAAGATTGAAGGCAGGGCAAAGTCTGCCTACTATGTGGCGACCACGACGAACGCTTACCGCAATGCAGTGGATTTGTGCATAAACGGAAAGCCCATTGAGCCGTGGATTATCGACGAGCTAGAGAAAATCAGCCACAGGGAGTACAGCACAGGCTTCTTTTTTGGAAATGAGCCTGGACAGATATACTCAAACGGAGGTTACATCCGCAAATATGATGTCGTCGCGGTTTGTGATGGTTTTAGTGACGGAATGGCAGAAATAACTCAGCGGAATAAATTTTCTAAGGGAGACACTCTAGACGTGCTGGAGCCAGGCCGCAAGCCATTTGAAATAAAGGTTGAAAAAATTTTGGACCAATGGGGCAACGAAGTCGAATCCGCTCCTCACGCGATGCAGAAGCTGTTTGTTCAGATAGACGAAGGCAAAAAAGTTTCTCCGGGAGCATACCTGCGAAAAAGGCGATAAACAAGAATTCATATTTTTGTATGATCTTTAAAGAACGAGAAACAACTATTGCTCGTTGATATCGAAGCACCCAGCTAAATCTGGGGCGCGTGTAATTGAAGAAGAGGATTCCTTTGCAGTTCCCACGGACGAAGAAATGTTGTTTTCATTTTTTATTAAATCTTCGTCTATGTCTTCTGTGCTGGCACCAATTTCGTCTTGTATTTGAGGTTCTTCAGAATTTGCACCAAAGCAAAAGTCCTTAAACCGGCGGATATTTGTGCTAACAGCGTTGGATAGGCGCTTAAATAAGCCGGATGTCGTTGTGGCGAGAACGCCAATAACACAGCCTGAAATTGTGAGGATTATTAAGGCCGGATGAGCTTTTAACTGGCGCGAGAAAGACATAAAAGAGGGAAAGAGCACATGCTCATACAACCAAGGCGTGTGGGTTTCAAAAAAGTCCGCAAACTTAGATGCAAAATTTGCGCTTGCTCGAGTGGTGAATGCTTTTTTGATGAATTTTTTGAAATCATTGTTATATTTAATAAGTAAATCGATGAAAGTATAATTAGCTTCGTTTTCATTTAGATATTTTGCACATTTTTGGCACTTCATTTTGCTACGGGTTAAGAATTTAATAGCATTTCTCATTTCATATGCTAAATAAGCGTCATATATATCTGGCGCCCCATTAGTACAATTTTTTACAATTTGAGCAGCTTCGTTAACCATTTTATTATATAATTTACGTGCTTCATAACTGCTTAAAGATGAGTGAGGAATATCAATATAGGAAAGACCCTCTTCATAACATTTCGTGTTAAAGGCACACACAGCCGGCTGAGGCGCAGCATTTGCGATAAAGCTTGTCAACAAAATTACCGCGATTACTTTTCTTTTATACATTTTGAACGCTCCTTTTCTAAAAATGTGTAAAAACATTATATACTATACACTATTCAAAGTAAACTATAATTCGACAAAAGAATTATAAACATTTCCTATGTTTTGCTGAAATATATCTAATTAAATTATCTGAATATATTAAATTTGCACAACAAAATGTCTGATAAGCTGTACAAATTTTTAGTTCGAGCCTTGACGTTTACAGATTTTTTTGTTATAATAATTAAGGTTGTTTTTGGAGAGGTGTCCGAGCTGGCCGAAGGAGCACGATTGGAAATCGTGTAAACCGTTAAAGCGGTTTCTGGGGTTCGAATCCCCATCTCTCCGCCATTTATACGATGTTGTATTAGGAGAAAGGGGTTAATGATGAGGGTTTTAAAGAAGTTTTTGTGTGCTGTGCTGGTATGTGTTTTTGGCTCGACAACTTGTTGTGTGGAGGGAAGCGCTTTGTACCCCAATACCCATGTTTATTTGGGTAAAAAAATGCTTGAACAGTACTCGAAAACAAGAAGCGAGCCGTCTTCGGAAAATAAAGATAGAGCCTTTTTGTCGGGTCTGTTTTATGCTGATATAGGTAAATTTAAATTTGACGAAGAATGTGAAATTTGTTCTGATTCTAAAGAATTTGTGGAAGAAATGAAAAAGCACATAGAAACTGATGAAGAATGCAGTTTTGTTAGAGGTTGGTCGGCACATGTATTTCAAGACAAAAAAACAGGTGAGTTTTTGTCGAATATTTTTGGAAAAATTTCTAGTGATTCAGAATTCGATATGAATAACGCCTCACTTGATAAATACTGTGTAAAAAAGGCTGGTGGAGGATTTTCTGACGAGTTTTTAGATAAGTTGGATGTTACACAATTATTGAGCAACCGGAACCGGATTGCCAGAGCCAGGCACATTCCCTTCCAAATTGAAGCTACTGCAATGAACATATACCGTTCAAACCCGAACAATTGCCAATTACCTTTTTGTAAGTATGGAGATTTAATAAGAAAGACTTATAAAGCATTTGGATTAGAATTGAGCTTGGACGATATTTATGAACAAGCTGCCAATGTTGTGGAGTTTTGTGTTGTATTAGACGTTCTTAGAATTACAGATGAAATTCCAGAAAATATAGTTCAAAAAATAGAGCCTGAAAGCGATGAACAAGCAAAGCAAATTATTACAGTGGAACTTTGCTATGCAATAAAATCTATCTGGGCTGAAATTATGAAACCAGAAAATATAGTTCAAAAAATAGAGCCTGAAAGCGATAAACAAGCAAAGCGAAGTATTATAGCGGAACTTTGGTATGCAATAAAATCTATCATTTTCGCTAAAACATAAAAAAAGGAGACTTTGCAACGGATGTGTGAAAAAAAGACGTTAAAAAGCAGACTTTGGCTGGTTGTGGTGGCTTGTGCTGCGATTTTATTTAGCGTAGCTTTTGTGCTTAGTTGGAATCAAAAGGAAGAATATACGCCAGGTGGGCACCCAATGCTGATGTCAGTCCGCAGCGATTATAGTCACCCGATGGTAATACCGGTGGCGATGGCAGCGGACGATAACTACACGTACCCGACGATAGTTGCTATAACGTCGATGATGATAAATTCTAACAGCAACACGCACTATGATGTTTACATTATGACGCCGGGCGGCTTTGCGGAGGAGAATAAACAGAAAATTTTGAGTTTGCAGGATAAATACGAAAACAGGTGCAAAGTAACGTTTATCGATATGCAGGACCGCTATAAAAATGCGAACGATAGGGGCCATATAACCACACCGGCATATTATAGGCTTTCTTTGTCGTCTGTATTACCAGAAATAGAAAAGATCATTTGGCTGGACGGAGACGTCTTAGTTTTTGGCGATTTGACGGATATGTATAACATAAACATGGACGGGCTTTATTATAGGGGCTTTTTGGACGCAAATATCCGAGGCACAGAGAAATTTGGGATATATAATGACCATTATATATGCAGTGGAGTGATGCTAATAAATTTAGCGAAGTTAAGAGCCGACAATATGGAGGCAAAGTTTGAAAAGTTCATTGAAAATAATAATGACAGGCTTGAGCAGCACGACCAGACAGTTATAAACGTGGTTTGTTATAAAAACACAGACTTTTTGCCTGCCAAGTACGGGATATTTAACTTTGGGGACGTAGGAGTAGCAAGGGCCCATGCAAATATTTTCTTGGCAAAAGGCCATTATACCGAAGACGAGATGCAAGATGCGTATGAAAACCCAGTAATATTGCACTGTATAGGTAAACCGTGGGGCCAGGGTGAAGTTAATAGAAAAAGTTTGTGGTGGGATTATGCCGCAAAGACCGATTATTTTGAAGAAATAAAAGCAAAATATAATTCGTAGGCGCAAGGTGATTGCCAGAATTAACCAAAAAGAGATTCCTTTTTTCAACATGGGAGTCTCTTTAGTTTTGCCGCTGCGGGGTTGACAATAGTTGAGGCATTGCGTAACATAATAGTAGAGGCCGCAAAATGGGGGATGTTTATGGAATTAAAAACGCGAAATTATGGGAACGACAGCATATCTTCGCTGAAGGGTGCCGATAGAGTGCGCAAACGGCCGGCGGTTATATTTGGTTCGGACGGAATAGAGGGATGTCAGCACTCGGTTTTTGAGATTTTGTCGAATTCAATTGACGAGGCGCGAGAGGGATTTGGCTCAGAGATAGTGGTGACGCTGTTTGAGGATCACTCGATAGAGATAGAAGACCACGGCAGAGGGATTCCGGTGGACTTTAACAAAAACGAGGGCAAGTTCAACTGGGAGCTTGTTTTTTGCGAGCTTTACGCCGGCGGTAAGTATAACAACGCAGCGGCGCAAAATTACGAGTACTCACTGGGGCTAAACGGCTTGGGACTGTGCTCCACGCAGTATTCATCGGAGTATATGGACGTTGAGATAAAGCGCGACGGCTTTGTTTATGGCTTGCACTTCGAAAAAGGCGAGAATGTCGGCGGTTTAAAAAAGGAGCCGTATGATGGCAAAGACACCGGAACGAAAATTCGCTGGAAGCCCGACTTGGCGGTGTTTACGGACATAAACATAAGCCAGGAGTACTTTTTTGACATAATGAAGCGCCAGGCCATTGTTAATGCGGGTTTGAAGTTTATTTTTCGGTGCCGGGCGGGCGAAAGCTTTGAGGTGTCTGAGTTTCAGTACGAAAACGGCATTGTGGACCACGTTAAGGAGCTCGTTGGAGAGGACTTTTTGATTCCGGTGCAGTTTTGGACGGGCGAAAAAAAGGTCCGCGACCGCGACGACAAGCCATACTACAAAACAAAGATAAATATCGCGTTTGCGTTTTCGAACAAAGTAAGCGGGGCCGAGTACTATCACAACTCGAGCTGGCTGGAGTACGGCGGCGCGCCCGAAAAGGCCGTGAAGAACGCGTTTGTGTACCAGATCGACTCCTACTTAAAGCAGGGCGGGAAGTACAACAAAAACGAGAGCAAGATAACGTTTGCCGACGTGGAGGACTGCTTGGTCGTGGTGGTTTCGTCGTTTTCGAACGTGACGTCGTATGAGAACCAGACGAAAAAATCGATAACGAACAAGGGCATACAGGACGCCATGGTCGAGATGTTCCGGCATCAGTTGGAGGTTTATTTTATCGAGAACCCGACGGACGCTGAAAAAATCGGGGCGCAGGTGCTCATAAACAAACGAAGCCGCGAGGATGCGGAAAAGACGCGGCTTAACATCAAAAAGAGACTGACGAGCAATATGGACATCACGAGCCGGGTTGCGAAGTTTGTGGACTGCCGGAGTAAGGATGTGTCGGAGCGCGAGCTATTTATCGTGGAGGGCGACTCTGCGCTGGGGGCTTGTAAACAGGCGCGCGACCCGAATTTTCAGGCGATCATCCCGATTCGCGGCAAGATTTTGAACTGCCTGAAGGTCGATTATAACAAGATTTTTAAAAGCGAGATCATAACGGATCTCATTAAGGTCCTGGGTTGCGGAGTGCAGATAAAATCTAAGGCGAGCAAGGATTTGGCGTCGTTTGACATAAATTTGCTGCGATGGAACAAGGTGATTCTGTGCACGGATGCCGATGTGGACGGATTTCAGATCCGAACGCTGCTGCTGACGATGATTTATCGGTTGACGCCCCGGCTGATCGACGAGGGCAAGGTTTTCATCGCGGAATCGCCGCTTTATGAGATCAACACGAAGAGCGAGACGTACTTTGCGTACACGGAAAAGGAAAAGGAGGACTTCATAAAGGGCTTGGGGGCGCAAAAGTTCACAATCCAGCGGTCGAAAGGGCTTGGCGAGAACGAGCCGGACATGATGAATCTGACGACGATGAACCCGAAAACGCGCAGGCTGATAAAGATAATGCCAGAGGACGCGCAACGGACGGCGCAGATGTTCGACGTGTTGCTGGGAGACAACATAACGGGCCGCAAGGAGTTCATTGTGGAGAACGGGCATCTTTACATTGACGTCGCGGACATCAGCTGAACGGCCGCGCAAAGGTTACGGAGGTGAAAAGTTTTGGCATCGAAGAAAAAAGATTTTTCAAAAGATATAAATGGGTATGGTGGCCGGACGCACGGGGTAATTAACGGTGCGGGCGAAATCGTGGAGCAGAAGATCGCGAGTACGCTGGAGAAAAACTATATGCCGTACGCGATGAGCGTGATTTTGTCGCGGGCCATCCCGCAGATAGATGGTTTTAAGCCGTCGCACCGCAAGCTGCTCTACACTATGTACAAGATGGGGCTTTTGGGTTCGGCCAGGACTAAGTCTGCAAACATAGTTGGCCAAACGATGAAGCTCAATCCGCACGGTGACAGCGCGATTTATGATACCATGGTGCGCCTGAGTCGTGGCTATGAGGCATTGCTGCACCCGTATGTGGATTCTAAGGGAAATTTTGGTAAGTTTTATTCTAGGGACATGATGTGCGCAGCTTCGCGGTACACCGAGGCGCGGCTTGACGACATCTGCGAGGAGCTTTTTAAGGATATCGACAAGGACACCGTCGATTTTGTGGACAACTACGATAACACGCAAAAGGAGCCGACCCTGCTGCCGGCGAGCTTTCCGTCGATCTTGGTGAATGCGAACACGGGGATAGCCGTGGGCATGGCGAGCTCGATTTGTCCTTTTAACTTGCGGGAGGTCTGCAAAGCGACGACAATGCTGATTAAAGACCCGGAGGTGGACATAAACAAAGTGCTTCTGGCGCCCGACTTTACCGGCGGAGGCAGCATAATTTACGACGAAAAGGCCATGGCCGAGATCTATAAAACGGGGCGCGGCAGCATAAAGGTGCGCGCGCGGTATACTTACGACAAAGCGCAGAACTGCATTGATATTAGCAGCATTCCGCCCACCACAACGTCAGAAGCGATCATCGAAAAGATCATTGACCTTGTGAAAAAGGGCAGCGTGAGGGAGATTTCGGACATCCGAGACGAAACGGGAATAGAAGGCCTGAAGATAACGATCGACCTAAAACGGGGAACGGACGCAGAAAAACTCATGCAAAAGCTGTACAGAATGACGCCGCTTGAGGATTCGTTCTCGTGCAACTTCAATGTGCTGATAAACGAAACGCCACGAGTGCTGGGAGTAAGAGCGCTACTTTGCGAGTGGATCGCCTTTAGAACCAAGTGCGTGCGCCGCAGAACGCAGTTTGAGCTTCATAAGCAAAAAAGCAAGATGCACCTACTGGCGGGCCTCAAGAAGATTCTTGTAGACATAGACAAGGCGATAAAAATCATCCGAAACACGAAGGAAGAATCGATGGTGGTGCCCAACTTGATGCAGGGCTTCGACATCGACGAGGTGCAGGCGGACTACGTGGCGGAGATAAAGCTGCGGCACTTGAACCGAGAGTACATCCTGAAGCGGACGGACGAGATCGAGCGGCTAAAGGAGCTGATCAAAGAGCTAGAGTCGATTTTGAACGACGACGAAAAAATAAAGGAAATAATCGCGCAAGAGCTCAAAAATATTGCAGAAAAGTATGGCAAACCGAGGAAAACTATGCTAATATACAAGGAGGACGTGGCCGAGGCTGACGTGGAGGAAGAAGTGCCGGATTATCCAGTGCACCTGTTCTTTACGAAGCACCAGTATTTCAAGAAGATCACGCCGCAGTCCTTGCGGATGAGCAGCGATCAGAAGCTAAAAGACGGGGACGAAATCCTGCAGACCATCGAAGCGAACAATAATTTTGATTTGCTATTTTTTACGGATAGGCAGCAGGTCTATAAGGCAAAGGTTGCGGATTTTGCGGATTCGAAGGCGAGCGTGCTTGGAGAATTTGTGCCGGCCAAGCTAGAGATGGAGCCAGATGAATCGGCTTTGTGCATGATTGCGACACAGAATTATGCAGGATGTGTGCTGTTCTTTTTTGAAAACGGCAAGGTCGCCAAGGTGACGCTCGAGGCCTACAGAACTAAGACGAACAGAAAAAAGCTGGTCAAGGCTTATTCGGATAAATCGCGTGTTGTGGGGATTAAGTACTTGGGGGAGGAAAAAGATTTTGTGGTGACTTCGTCGGCAGGGCGGGCGTTGGTCTTTAACACGAGCATGCTAAACGCTAAGACAACGAAATCGACGCAGGGCGTCTCGGTAATGAGCCTGAGAAAGGGGCACCGCGTTGTTGCCGCAAAGGAGCTTGACCCAAAGAGCTTAACGGACATGGCGAGGTATTATCGGCCAAAGAACTTACCCGCCGCGGGAACGGTGCCGAATTCAAGCGCGGACGGGCCAGAGCAACTGACGTTGTGATTATAATTTTGTGAAAAACGAAGGAGAATAGAACCATGGGCATCAAAAAAGACTGGATGGAGCGGCAAATAGAGTCGATTGCTAACACGTTTGCGGCGATTCTTTTTGGAAAAGACAAGGTGAAGACGATTTTGGACGTGGACGAAGATGAAGATTCCGCAACAGAGCTAGAAGATGACATCTTAGAGAGAATGGCAAAAAAGCTGATAGCGGATAAAAACTTTAACAAGGCGGAGAGGCTGATTTTTGACGGTTTGGACAAGCAAAAAACGGCCAGACGCTTTGAATTGGCGCTAAACTTTTTTAATGAAGCGCATGAATTCAGCGATGAAACCTTGGCAAAGTACGACTATTCGCATGATAAAATCGAAAAAGGCATAGAAAGACTAAAAGTTTTGTATAACGTGGATTAATC
Source organism: uncultured Eubacteriales bacterium (assembly GCA_948527295.1). Classification (GTDB taxonomy): domain Bacteria; phylum Bacillota; class Clostridia; order Oscillospirales; family Acutalibacteraceae; genus CAG-557. The sequence goes on from CAOSWK010000001.1 coordinate 352,011, forward strand.
AAATAAAATTGAATAAATAGCTAAGTTTTGTTGACAAATTAATGGGAAAGATATATAATAATTGCGTTTAAGCTGATTTGTGAAATATTTTGACGGCCAGATGGACGTATTTATGCGCGTTTGGGGGAATTTTTTTGTTAACATTGGGGATAAAATGGGAACTAGACTACACTGTTCAAAAAAAGGACACTTATAAATCGCAGGAGTTGGGGAATTTAGACGTTTTGTCGACTTCTTCGATGATCTATTTTATGGAGTCCACCGCGTGCAAGAGTTTGGAAGATCACTTAGAAAAAGGCCTCACCACGGTGGGGAGGTCCATGAATATTCAGCATTTTTGCGCCACTCCGGTGGGAACGCAGGTGAAGTTCGAGTCGGAACTTGTGAAGATCGACGGCAAATTCTTGACGTTCGAAATCACGGCCAAAGACCCGTTCGGCGTGATGGGAGCTGGAGTTCACGAGCGCACGATCGTGGATAGCCAATATTTAACAATGAAGGCGTTCGTGAAAAAAGTGGAATAGCTTGCGCAAAATTGATTTGTGGAGGCGAGTCTGATGGGCTTTTTAGCGGTAATTTTCTTGATTTTGCTGTTCGCGCTGTTTTTATTTTCTTTTCGGATAAAAAATGACGTAAAGGCGCTAAATGCCCGGCATGAACCAAAAGAACTGAAATTTGGAAGCGGCAAAAAGTCCGCTCTGGTGGTCTATCAGCCGACGAAACACGGAGCAGAGGCCGAATTAACGATGGCTCTTGCTGATTGTTTAGCGCAAAACGGCTACACAGTCACGGTGAATTATCCTTCGTACGAGCTTAAATATATTTTGAGCGAATACGACCTGCTGGTGTTTGGCTCTGGCGTGTGCGTTGGCCGAGTGTCGCCGATCTTGAGCGAATACATAATGACGCACCCGTTTAAAAACAAGAAGGTTTTGGTGTACACGGTGGACCGAAACGCCGGGGACCTTACCGATTTAAACGAGCTAAAAATCTTGATTGACGCGCAAAATAACGATGTCCACGCAATAAAAGTGAGCAAAGGGCAAGAGGCCGAGCTTACCGGCCTTGTCCGCAATTTGGTTAATAATTAAATAAATTTTTATAAAAGAAAATACCCCAGATGTCGCATCACACAGGGCGGCAACCGGGGTATTAATTTTGAAAACCTACATGCTTTCGGGTACGCTGATTTTAAGCATATTCAAAACGTTACTAATAACGGTCTTTACGCAGACGCAAAGGCTAATCCGCGCGAACATCAGGGGCTCGTCGTCGCAATTAACGCGGCAAGAGTTGTAAAATTTATGGAACAGAGTGGCCAAGGCGACCACATAGCGCGTGATGCGGGTCGGATCGTAACTTTTCGCAGAGTCAACGATCTCGCCGGTGTACATGGCCAAATGCCGGATCAAATCGCGTTCCTCCGGGGTGTTAAGCAAAGAAAGTTCTGCTAAAGAGCAGGCCCGAGGCCGAATATTCTCCTTTTCAAGCGCCCGCAAAATGCTGCAAATCCGAGCGTGCGCGTACTGCACGTAGTAAACGGGGTTCTGGGCGTCCTCTTTGACCGCCAAATCGAGGTCGAAATCCATCTGAGTGTTGGCCTCGCGCATGTTAAAAATGAATCTGGCCGAGTCCACCGAGACTTCGTCCAAAAGGTCGGCGAGCTGAATGGCCTTGCCGGTACGCTTGCTCATGCGAACGACCTGGCCGTCTTTAACGAGCTTCACAAGCTGCATCAAAATGACCTCCAGCTTGTTCCCATCCAGGCCAATAGCGTCCATAGCGCCCTTGACGCGCGCGACATGCCCGTGGTGATCGGCGCCCCAGATGTCGATGCAAAGATCAAAGCCGCGCTTAACGAATTTGTTGCGGTGATAAGCAATATCGGCGGCGAAATAGGTGGGGTTGCCGTTCTGGCGGACCAAAACCTCGTCCTTCTCGGAGCCAAACTTAGTCGCCTTGTACCACAAAGCGCCGTCGAGCTCATAAGTCATGCCGTTATTCTTCAAAATCTCGATAGTCTCAGTAATCTCGCCGTTGTTGTGCAGATCGCTCTCGTGGAACCACTTGTCAAAAACGATGCGGTATTTCTCGAGGTCAACCATCATCTTAGTGATGTTCTTCGGCAGCGCAAAGTCAATCAACGCCTGCTGACGAATAGCCGGGTCAACGTTCAAGTAGCTGTCACCGTTCAGATCAATAAATTCCTGTGCCAAATCCTTAATATCCTCACCGTGATAGCTATCCTCGGGCAGCGGGTGATTTTCCTCGCCGTCAAGAAGCTGCAAATAGCGGACCTCTAAGGACATCCCAAACTTGTCAATCTGATTCCCCGCGTCATTTATATAAAACTCGCGCCAAACATCAAAGCCAGCCGCATCCAAAACCGCAGCCAAGCAGTCTCCCAAAGCGCCACCCCGAGCATTTCCCATGTGCATGGGCCCGGTGGGGTTTGCCGAGACAAACTCAACCATAACTTTCTTGCCCTTACCAAAGTCAGAACGGCCGTAGTCAGCGCCAAGCGCCAAAATGTCATTCACAACAGAAGCGTAAAATTCTTTAGCAAAGAAAAAGTTGATAAACCCAGGGCCGGCAATCTCGAACCGGTCAAAAAGACTACCGCTCAAATCCAAGTTCTGACCGATAATCTCCGCAATTTTAATGGGAGCCATGCCAAATTTTTTGGCATTCACCATAGCAACGTTAGAAGAAAAATCCCCGTTCTTGCGGTCGGCAGGAGTCTCCACATTAACGCAAATGGCCTCATAAACAGGCGGCAAAGCCTCACTCTTAACGGCCGCGTCAACAGCAGCGCCAATAATCCTCTTCAAATCGTCAATAGCCCCAAACACGATCTTAGACATCCCCGTCATCCTCCTTAACATCCACAACAATTTTGTTCTCGCTAAAAGCCGCACCGCCGGAGTCCAAAGCGTAACGAATAGCAATACGGCAACGGCCATCACCAAAATCGCAAGCCAAATCATGCACCAAAACGCCCAAATTAAAGCTCCCAGCATCGGTAAAATAAGTGCAAACATGGCGAGCGTTTTTCTCAAATATAAGTTTAACCGATTGCGTGCCGTTTCGCAATACACAAACAGAGCCCGGGCCCAAAATTTTGATGGTGCAGGCAGTCCGGCAGTCGCCAATGACCTCATCGTAAGAGATATCCGCCACCCCAAGCACAGAGTCAACACAGCAGCGGCACGGAGCCGAAAACTCAAATTCCTCAACTTGTCCATTACAGGCCTGGCGGCTAAAAACAGACACGACCGGCTTTTTGTACTGCCGCAGCATCGGATTATGTAAACCTCTCATTAAAAGAAGCCGGCGAGTACTTCTCAATATCGACCATTTTAACCTTCGAAGTGACGTTCTGCTGCAGAAAAAGTTCGGCATTTTTCGAAAAACTGCTCACAGTGTCGCTAACATAAAAAGTGCACGAGCCAGAAGTCTTGTGCTCGGCCAAGTTCTCGGAAAACCGAAGGATATTCGCAGCAAAAACGGCGGCTTCTCGGCCAGAGTCAACCAAGCGAACCTCCGGACCAATGACTCTAGAGATGATCTCGCTGATGATGGGGTAGTGAGTGCAGCCAAAAATCAAAGTGTCAATCTTCTTGCTGCGAAGCCCCGCAAGATACTTCTCGGCAATAATCAAAGTGGCCTGATTGTCGCTCTCAATAAAGCCGTTCTCGACCAAAGGCACAAACAAAGGGCAGTCCTGCTCAAAAATCTGAAAATGCGGATTAATCTTAAGCAGCTCGCGCCGATATGCACCGCTTTTAATAGTCGCCGTAGTACCAATAATCCCGATCCTGTTGTTTCGAGTAACGTTGGCGGCAGCAGTGGCGGTAGGTTTAACCACGCCGGTAAACGGAACGTCAATTTTCACCGCGCTCTCGTCAAGAGTAGAGCTGACCGTGCCGCATGCCGCCAAGATCATCTTAACGTCCAAAGACTTCAAAAACTCAATATCCTGCAAAGCGTACTTCAAGATAGTCTTCTGGCTCTTGTCACCGTAAGGCACGCGCCCAGTGTCGCCAAAATAAACAATATTCTCGTGCGGCAAAACCTTCAAAAGCTCCTTAACCGCAGTCAGGCCGCCAAGTCCAGAGTCAAAAACACCAATAGCTTTATTATTCATCCAAGTTTGCCCTCTTTAAAGCCAGATTAATCAGCCGGTCAATAAGCTCCGCAAACGGGATTCCAGTGCGCTCAAAGAGCTTCGGATACATGCTAATAGAAGTAAAACCGGGAAAGGTGTTTATCTCATTCAAATAAACCTCGTTGCTGCCGCGCTCAACAAAAAAGTCAACACGAGCAAGCCCAGAGCAGCTCATGGTTTTGTAGGCTTTTATTGCGATTTCGCGAATGCGATTAGAGACCTCATCGCCGATGTGGGCGGGGATGTAGAGCTTAGAATTGTTGTTAATATACTTGGCCTCGTAGTCGTAAAATTCGTTTGCAGCCGCAATCTCGCCCACAATGGAGGCAATCGGGCTCTCGTTCCCCAAAGCAGCGCATTCAACCTCTTGCCCAACAATGGCCTCCTCAACCAAAACGCGGTCGTCTTCGTTAAGAGCGGTCTTTATGGCGCCAAACAAGCCCTCGCGCGAGGTAACCTTGGTAACGCCAACAGAAGAGCCCGCATTAGAGGGCTTAACAAAAACCGGATATCCCGGCAAAGTCTTCTCAACGTGGTCAAGACAGCGCTCGGAGTCCTCGTTAAAGTCGTTTTTAGTAAAAAAAGCAAACTTAGCCTTCTTGACGCCGGCAAAGCCTAGAATAATGTTCGTGCAAATTTTATCCATGCAAGTGGCGGAGGAAAGCAAGTCGCAGCCCACAAAAGGAATCTTGGCAAGTTGAAAAAGCCCCTGAATAGTGCCGTCCTCACCGTTTTTGCCGTGCAAAACAGGGATAATAACGTCAATTTTCAAAGTAGAGTATTGGCCGCCGGCAAGAACAAAAAGGCCGCCCGTAGAGGCATCTGGCGATATAAATGCAGCTTTTTTATTTTGAATATCCTGCTCCCATTCGCCGTTTGAGATTTTGGCAACATCGCCGCTATAAAGGAACCATTCGCCCTTTTTGGTGATGCCAACTAGCAAAATATCGTACTTTTCTTTAGAAATATTCTCTATAATAGCAGTGGCAGAGCGCCTAGAAACTTCGTGTTCCGAAGAGGCGCCGCCAAACAAAATAGCAACAACTTTTTTCTTCATTATAAAAAACCTCCCACAAGTTAATATTACCATATTGGCGCAAATGGTTCAATAAAATTAAAAAATTTTTGCGCCGTAGCCAACAATAGAAAAATGTGCTAAAATAGCATTAGAGTATAAATTAGGAGTGACTGTTTTGAGGGATAAGGCGCTAAAAATCATAGGTGAAAAATTAAGCGAAGTGCTGTCAAAAAGCGGATACAACAAGGTTAAAGCCGAAAATAATGATACATCCATATTGTTTGCAAAAGAATCGACGGGTAGCGGGTTTGCGGTGAATTTTGAAGAATCGAAAAATCAGTTTGAGCTTTTAAGTTGCGAAGTAGAGAACGGCAGGGTATCGGAAGATTCGGAGAACAAGGTGCTTTCCACCTGGCTGTTTGATCCGCAGTCTGACACCGAAAGAGAAGCCAAAGACATAGCCGCGGACTTTGCAGAAACGGTGCGGGGCGCAACAGGTAAGGCTGGCAGTAAAAAGGTTGCAAAGAAAAAGAAAAAAGGCGAAGACGAAGATAGCGCGAGCTCGCTGTTTTTGATGAACAGGATAGCGAATATTTTTCCGGAGCTAAAAGAGAGCCTGCAGCAGGAAAAAGAAAGCTACGAAAACTTTAGAGGGGTAACCTTTGCGCGAGAGAAGGCATTGCCGCTGGTAAAAGAGGTGCTAACAAGCGAAGAGCCCAAGGATAAGTTTAAGAAGTTGTGCACGGTATTTAGCAATTTGTACGATTCTGGTGACCTGGACACAAAAGCCATCATAACCATTGTATTTTTAAATGCGATTGATGACACAACCGCGCGCGAAAACATCGGTGCGGCGGTTAGCAAAGAGCTGCAAATTGCGATGAAAGAGGCATTTAAGCTAAAAGGAAAAAAGATAAAACCAGAAAAAATAAAGAAAAAATCGACATTCATTTCCGATACACTAAGTGCAGCGCAGGCACAACAGGCTCAGCAGAGAAAATAGCCACGCAAAACCCTGAAAACTCGCGAAGTATAAGCTTGCAAAAATGTGACAGAAAATACTTGACGAAAACTTGTGAATTGTGGTATAGTATATTTACCTCTAAATAAAGGCTGTGTTTTTTGTGCTTTTTAGAGGGAGGCTAAAAATTCCGATATACCGGGAGGTGCCGTCATGCGAGTAAAAATTACATTAGCCTGCACAGAGTGCAAACAGCGCAATTATGATACAATGAAAAATAAAAAAAATGATCCTGACAGGCTTGAAATGAACAAGTACTGTAGGTTCTGCAAAAAACATACCTTGCACAAAGAAACAAAGTAAATTTTAAAAGGGGGCCTTTTTTATGGCAAAGAAAGCACATGCAGATGGCAAAGTCAATGTATTTAAACGAATTGGTAAATTTTTTGTTGATTGCAAAAGCGAGCTAAAAAAAGTAGTTTGGCCAACGATTGGATCCACCTTTAAAGATACTTGGGTTGTTTTATCATCAATTTTTGTTAGTGCGGTTTTTGTGGGTGCTTTAGATTACCTTTTGACTATGGGATTTGGCACAATTATGCACATTGCCAACTGATGCGCCTAGGGGGAAGTTATGGCAGAAGAAGCTAAATGGTACATTGTGCATACCTACTCGGGGTATGAGAATAAGGTTGCCTCGAACCTTGAGAAGACTATTGAAAACAGGGGTTTGCGCGACTTGATTCAAGAGATCTTTGTGCCTATGGAGACTGTTACTGAGATTAAAGATAACCAGAAGCGCGAGGTTGAGCGCAAAGTTTTTCCGGGGTATGTGCTTATCAAGATGGTCTTGACGGATGAGACTTGGTATGTTGTGAGGAATATTCGAGGTTGCACGGGTTTTGTAGGGCCTTCGTCTAAACCGAGTCCGCTGACTGAAGAGGAAGTTAAACGCCTTGGGGTTGAGAAAAATTCGGTAGAAGTTAATTACGGCGTTGGTGACCGGGTTGTTATTATTGATGGCCCGCTGGAAGATAACGTGGGCACGGTTGAGGAGCTCGACACGGCTAACGATTATGTGCGAGTCAACGTTATGATGTTTGGCCGCAACACACCGGTTGAACTGGATTTATCGCAAGTTCAGCTTGCGGATTGATTTATTTTTGTGATGAACGGGATTTTTTTGAATAGTGCAAGAGGGGCTAAAGAAATGCAAGAGGCCTAAGAAACACAAGTGGGTCAAGGTGTGCAGAGACAAGGCCAGAGGGTCAAAATTCAAAAAGGCCCAAGGGTTTAAGTTGCAATAGCGCGAGGTTGATATCTGTTCGTCACGATGTAGGCTTTAGGCCTACGGGTGGGAGGAGCCAGAAAATTTTGAACTGGTTCCGCATTTTACCACAAATTTTGGAGGTGCAAAAAATGGCTCAAAAAGTCACTGGTTTTATTAAGCTGCAAATTCCTGCTGGCAAGGCAACTCCGGCGCCACCTGTTGGTCCGGCGCTTGGTCAGCACGGTGTTAATATCATGGCGTTCACTAAGGAGTTTAATGAACGCACAAAGAACGACGCAGGGCTGATTATCCCTGTTGTCATTACGGTTTATGCCGATCGCTCGTTCACTTTTGTGACGAAAACTCCGCCGGCCGCTGTACTTATTAAAAAGGCTTGCGGAATTGAAAGCGGTTCGGGTGTTCCGAATAAAAATAAGGTTGCAAAAATTACCCGCGAACAAGTCAAAAAGATTGCTGAACAGAAGATGCAAGACCTGAATGCTGCAAATGTCGACACTGCGATGAGTATGATTGCCGGCACGGCGCGCAGCATGGGCATAGAAGTAATCGATTGATTTACCCGGGTGGGAGGACAGAAATCCGATTTTACCACTTAATAGGGAGGAAAACCAATGAAACACGGTAAAAAATATGTTGATAGCGCGAAGCTTATCGACAAAACTAAATTATATGATACTGACGAGGCCTTGGACCTTTGCGTTAAGACGGCCACTGCTAAATTTGATGAAACTGTTGAGGTTCACGTTAAGCTGGGGGTTGATTCTCGGCATGCGGACCAGCAGGTGCGCGGAGCTATTGTTTTGCCTAATGGAACCGGCAAGAATATTAGAGTGCTGGCCATTTGTAAGGGCGAGAACACTAAATTAGCGCAAGAAGCCGGTGCAGACTTTGTGGGCGCAGAGGAAATGGTTACGAAGATCCAAAACGAAGGCTGGATGGACTTTGATGTGCTTATCACTACGCCTGATATGATGGCGCTTGTTGGCCGATTGGGTAAAGTTTTGGGCCCGAGGGGCTTGATGCCAAACCCGAAGGCTGGTACGGTTGCGCCGGATATTGCTAAGGCCATTAGGGAAGCTAAGTCTGGTAAGATTGAGTATCGGTTGGATAAAACGAATATTATCCACTGCATGATCGGTAAGGCTTCTTTTGGCAAGGATAAACTTGTTGAGAACTTTGATGCTTTGCTTGGTGCGATTGTAAAGGCGAAACCGGCGGCAGCAAAAGGGCAATATATTAGGTCTTGTGTGGTTTCATCTACCATGGGGCCAGGTATTGCGCTTAATCCGAACAAAGTTGGGGTATAAAATATAGTATATATAAAAGGTGACCAATTATCACATGTTTGGTCACTTTTTTTGCATAAAAGTAGCCCTCATTGCGATTAATGAGGGCTTTTTGATATGTTTAATTAACTTACTTCATGTTATTTTCGTATTGCTCTATCATTTTTTTAACCATCTGGCCACCGACAGAACCGGCTTCTCTAGAAGTTAATTCGCCATTGTAGCCTTCTTTAAGATTCACACCGACTTCGTTAGCAGCTTCCATCTTAAACTTATCAAGAGCCTTACGAGCCTCTGGGACAACGACTGAATTCTTAGCCATAATCATTCACTCCTTTTCAAAAATACAGATATTATTTGCGTTTGCACTAATATTATTTGCAAAAAAAGAGCGGATTATCATCGGAAATTTGCGGATAAAATTTTGGGTTTATCTAGAATTTTTGTAATTTTAGCGCGGGATTATACAAATAGTAAAACAAAAACTTATGATATAAATATTTTGCAAAATTGGAAGGATAATATTCATATTTAGAGCGATTTTTTGAGTTTGATTGGTTTACAATTTTAAAATTATAATATAAAATCTGTATTAGAAACGTAAAATATTTGGGGGAGTCGTGCAATGGACGTAAAGGAAAATCACGAAAAAATATTGATTATTGTGGCGCTTGTGCTGTGCGCCGGCATTTTATTTTATAACGCATTTTTTATTCCGACGATATCGATTCCGTCGGTGATTTATGTAGACTCCGATACGCAAGGCAGCGCAGTCGGTGGCGCAAGTGATAGTTTTGAATCGGGGATGAGTTCGAGCACTAGCGGCAATGATGAGCAAAGTTCAAGTGGCGATTCTTCAAAGGTGAACATTAACACAGCGACGGCGGACGAACTAGACGAGAAGCTAAACGGAATCGGCCCGACGACGGCAGAAAAGATTATAGAGTACAGGACGAAGATTGGCAGGTTTTCGGACATTGAGGAGATAAAGAATGTCTCGGGCATCGGCGAGAAGACCTTCGAAAAGTTTAAAGACACGATCTGCACTTGACTGCGTTGAGGCTGCATAAAAAATAACGAGCTTGCAACCTAGATTTATCTAGCAAAAATTTTATTTTATGGTGCATACGGCGGCATTTTTCCGGTAAAGATATACTCGGAGGTGCTGTTGAAAATGAACGAGATAAAAATAAATGACGCGAAAGAAAAAAATAAAAAGAAGGGCATCAATTTTTACGTAGCGCTGGGGATCTGCATTTTGGCGGTGGGGGTGGCTGGCTGGACTACTTATGACAGCATAAAGCGGTTTGCTGGGCCGGACGATGACGTAAATGTGTCGAACGTCTCGCAAAAATATAAGGTTAAAACAGAGAATTCTGCTAAAAATGCGGCAAGGAAGCCGACAAACAACGCCAACAGTGAATCGAAACAAATGAGCCGATCAAGACCAGCGCCGGAATCGGACGAGCAGCAGAGTGTCTCGGTAAATGCGCAGGCGAGCGGTACCATCGTTTACCCGACTTCGAAGGACGTCGTCAAAGACTTTAGCGGAGAGAACCCGGTATTTTCAAAGACGTTGAATGACTGGCGCACACACGAGGGAATCGACTTAGCGGCCGAGCAAGGAAGCAAGATAAAGTCGATTACAAATGGTAAAGTCAAGGAGATATATAACGACCCGTTATATGGCACGACCATGGTGGTGGAGCACGAGGGCGGATTTGTGGCGTATTATTCGGGCCTGGGCGAGACAACCTTGGTCAACGCAAACGACGCAGTAGAAGCAGGCCAAGAAATAGCCTCGATTAACGACATCCCCTGCGAGGCGGCCGACGGATATCACCTGCACTTGGCCATAAAAAAAGACGGCAAATTTATCAACCCGAAAGAGATTTTAGGCTAAGAGAAAAAGCAAAAAATTAAGGATCACCAAAATTACCGGTGATCCTTTTATCAATTAAACCGCCCTACACGCGTCTAGCAATGTCTTTTAAATAAGCTTTGAAGTCAGCGCCAATTTCCGGATGCTTTAGCCCAACCTCAACACAAGCCTTAAGAATGCCCAACTTGTTGCCCATATCGTAGCGCACGCCGGTAAACTCCACAGCCGTAACGCCCACAGTATTCGCAAGAACCTTAATAGCGTCGGTCAGCTGGATTTCTCCGCCAACGCCGGGCTTTATAGTGTCCAAAATATCAAAGATATCCGGCGTCAAAATGCATCGGCCCAAAATGGAGTACAGCGACATAACCTGATCCTTCGCGGGTTTTTCGATCATATCGGTGCAAGAAAAAATATTTTCCTTAATGTGATCAACCTGCAAGGAGCTGTACTTAGAGATATCTGCCGCAGGGACCTTGTTAATGCCCAAAACAGCGCGCCCAAACTCCTGATAAACGCGAATAAGCTGCGCGCAAGCCGGATCGTCGCCAATAATAACATCGTCGCCATAAAGAACAGCAAAAGCATCGCTCCCAACAAAGGAACGCGCGCAGTTCACGGCGTGACCCAAGCCCAAAGTCTCCTTCTGGCGCAAAAAATAAATATTAGCAAGTTTAGAAATCCTGGCAAGATCGTCAGCCAGCTCGACTTTTCCGCAGTTTAAGATGCGTTGCTCAAGTTCTAGTGATCGGTCAAAATGATCCTCAATGAGCTCCTTACCGCGATTTGTAATTATTAAAATATCTGTAATCCCAGAAGTGACGGCCTCTTCAACAATATATTGAATAGCGGGTTTATCCACAATGGGCAACATCTCTTTTGGCAGGGCCTTTGTAGCGGGCAAAACCCTAGTGCCCAGGCCGGCCGCCGGAATCACAGCCTTCGTAATCTTCATGCAATCCTCAGTCCTCAAATTTTAAACAAATCAAAAAAGATTATAAAACACTTTAAAAATAAAGTCAACGTGCAAAGCAAAAATGGCACCACTCTAGCAATTATGACGATTTATGTCCAGCTCGTGTGACTGATTTTCACGACTTTTGCTGCGCTTAGTAAAAGTAAAGCGATTAACCAGCATCGCAACAATAATGCCCATGCTGGTGTCGAGCATGCGGTTTACAACGTACATGAAGGCGGTAGAAATATTCCCGTCCGGCCACATGACGACGCTCAAAACAACGATGCAAGAGATGCTAACAGAGGCCGGCTGATTAATCACGTTACAGATGTAAATCACCATCAGAATCGAAAAAGGCGCAATAAACAAAGTGGTAACCTCTCTAAACGGCAGCTTATAAACCGTCAGAATAATCAAATACCCCACAACGCCGCCAACCAAAGTTCCAACCAAGCGCTGCAAGCCCGAACTAAAGGTCTTATTATAAGTCGGCTGCAGGCAGATGATAGCAGCGATGCTTGCAAACAAAGTGTCCGTCCGATTAAAAATAAGCGCGATCAAAAGGCAAAAAAACACCGAAATGGCTGTTTTAATGGCCCGCAAACCCAATTTATACCCAGGATTCATAAAAAGTCTCCTATTGCAAAGTTAAAATGAACGTCCTCAATACCCCGTTTTTCCGGCCAAAGATTCATCGTCCGCAACCCAGTCGTCCACGTCAAAGGTCTTAAAATTAGTTTCATCGATGCGAACAACAACAAAACGGATGCCAGCGTTGATAATAAGCCGTTTGCACATAGAGCAAGAGCAAGTATCCTTGACGTATTCGCCAGATGAAGCCTCCCGACCCACCAAATACAAGGTGGCGCCTATCATGTCGTTCCTGGCAGCATGAATAATGGCATTGGCTTCGGCATGGACAGACCTACAAAGCTCATAACGCTCACCACGAGGGATATTTAAGACCTCGCGAGTACAATGCCCCACGTCGGAGCAGTTTTTGCGGCCTCTAGGCGCGCCAGTATAGCCCGAAGAGACGATCTGATCGTTCTTAACGATGATAGCGCCAAAATTCCGACGCATGCAAGTTCCGCGTTCCAGCACGGTTTGAGCGATGTCCAGATAATAATTTTCTTTATTAATTCTCTCCATAAAAAGACGAGCCCCCCAGATAGAATCATTATAAAATATTTTTCTACAAGAAGCAATCTTTTGGCACAATTTAAATTATGCTATAATAGAAAAAAGAGTTTATCAAAAAGAGCTAATAGAGGCGGCGGGAGAAGACAAAATGGGCAAGTTATCGGACATCGGCACAATAAAGCAGATTTTGGCAAGGCATGGGTTTAGCTTTTCGAAGGCGCTGGGGCAAAATTTTTTGATAAATCCAACCGTCAGCCCCAAAATGGCGGAGTTATGCGTCGCCGGGCAAGAAAACACCGGAGTGCTAGAGATAGGCCCCGGAATAGGCGTGCTCACCTGCGAGCTAGCCAAAATGGCGCCAAAAGTGGTTGCGGTAGAACTTGATAAACGGCTGATCCCCATTTTAAGCGAGACTCTTGCAGACTTTAATAATGTAAAAATCATCAACGACGACATAATGAAAGTGGACTTAAAAAAGCTGATAAAGGCCGAATTTTCGGGCATGAACGTGGTTGTGTGCGCAAATTTGCCGTATTACATTACGTCGCCAGTTTTAATGCGGCTGCTCGAAGAGAAGCTGGGACTAGCCGCGATAACCGTGATGGTTCAAAAAGAAGTCGCACAAAGGCTCTGTGCCGGGGCAGAGAACAGAAAAACCGGCAGTATAAGCCTCGCAGTGAACTATTACGCAGAGCCAGAACTTTTGTTTGGCGTAAAAAAAGGAAGCTTTATGCCCGAGCCAAAGGTAGACTCAGCGGTGGTCAAATTGAATGTCCGAAAAAGCCCGCCGTGCAAGGTTTTAAGCGAGGAGTTATTTTTTAAAATCATAAAAATGGCGTTCTTGCAGAGGCGAAAGACAGTAATAAACGCGCTGAGCGGCGGGAACGCTATAGCCGTGCCCAAACCTGAGCTTATGGAAATTTTTGAGCGGCTAGAGATTTTGCAAACCAAACGGGCCGAAAATTTGTCCATAAAACAGTTCGCAGATCTTTCAAACGAGCTGCATCTTCGCGGTTTAGGGTGAGTCTTATATTGACAAGGGCTGGCGTAGGCTTTAAAATGTTCGGGATTTGTGGTATACTTAAATGTGCAGAAATCAATTTTGGAGATCTTGATTTTACTTGAAATGCTAAAGATGTCGACGTGGAGGGAGTCATTGTGAACAAACTGGAGACTAGGATGCTGGAGCTTTTAAAAAGCCTGAAGGCCGAGAACAACGTTTTGGCGGTAAAGGCAGAGTTTGAGGCGGAAGGATCGCGCAAAGACGAGCTGATTCGGTTGTGCGAGCTTGTTTTTCGCGCAGATATGAAGCTGTTTATAAAGATTGGAGGCTGCGAGGCTGTACGAGACCTGGATCAGTGCAGGCTTTTGGGCGCGAGCGGAATCATGGCGCCGATGATTGAGAGCCCTTTTGCGATGAAGAAATTCGTGGGCGCAGCCAAAAAGGTCTATGGTGCGGAGATCTCGGACGTTGAGTGGATTATAAATGCCGAAACAAAGACTTGCAAGCAGAATTTTGACGAGATACTTGAGCAAGGGGCAGGCTTTTTGAACACTATCTCGATCGGAAGGGTGGATCTGTCGGCTTCGATGGGCCTCACACGGGACGCCATAAATGGAGAGGAAGTTTTTGAAACCTCGCAATATTTTGCAAAGAAATCTAAGGCTGCCGGCGTCGTGGTGGGCTTTGGCGGGGGTATCTCGTTTGACGCGATTGACTTCATCAAGGGCATGAAGGGGCTCGCGGATAAATTTGAGACCAGAAAAATCGTGTTCAAGTACGATGATGACGCAGACCGACTGAAATCTGGAATTTTGAAGGCGATGGAGTTTGAGGTTTTGTATTTGCAGAATAAATGCGAATTCTACGACAGGATGGCGAACGAAGATCGCGCCAGAATGCAGTTGCTGGTGCAGCGATTTGAGACCGCGAAGGCAAAGTTGGGGAAATGATTATGAAGAAGCTTGTTATTTTTGATTTGGACGGCACTTTGATTGACACCATAGTCGATGCGGGCCGGTGTTTCAACAAAGTCTTGGAGCATTTTGGCCTTAAAACCCACTCGCTCGAGGAATATAAGCACATGGTGGGCGGCAATTTAGAGGTTATGTTTTCTAATTTGGTTGGGGATGAGGACCGGACCGCTGAGATGATCTCGAAGCTGAAGGAGAAATATCGGGAGGTATATTTGGCGGACTCGAAGCCAAATACCAGGCCGTTTGACGGGATTTTGGACGTTTTAAAAAAGCTGAATGAAGATGGCAACATTTCGATTGCGATAAATACGAATAAATCGCAGCTTTTGGCGGAGGAGCTTTGCGCAGAGATGTTTACGGGGATTGATTTTTCCGGCATTTTGGGGTATGTAGAGAGTCGGCCCTCCAAGCCGGACCCTTATGCTGCAAGCGAACTAATGCGGATTAACGGCGCTTTGCCGGAGGAAACCATCTACATCGGCGACAGCATAACGGACATAACCACGGCCAAAAACGCGGGCATAGACTGTATCTTGGTGAATTGGCGAAGTGCCGACGTCAGTAGGCTTGTGGAGGAGAACAACGTCAAGTTTGTCGCCAATAAGCCGGCGGATATATTTAAGTTTTTGTAGTTAACATAAGTTTTAAAGCGTGTCATACAGCAACATTTTAAGCTGTGTGATGCGCTCTTTTTATTTTATGAATTTTAAATTTTACATATTATTACATGATTATAAATTTAATTTTTGTTAAAAATATAATTAAATTCCGATTTAATAAAACGAATTTTAATATATTAAGAATAATTTAGGGGGTGAATACAGAAAATAATTTTTGAAAATGCACAAATTATAAAAGTAAGAGTTTAAAAAAGATAAAAATTAGTTTATAAAGGAGAATGAGTGATGAGTTTGATTAAATTGAAAACAATAAAAAGGATATTTATAGGGCTTTTGCCATTAGCGATTTTGTTTGGAATGGTATGCCCGGGGCACGTGGCGCAGTCTGTAGCTCCAACAACGGTGAGCGTCTTGCCAGCGGCAGCAGACGGGGCACTAACGCAGATTACAGATGGCCAAAGCAGGGACTATGCGGCATCTAAGGGCTACAAGGACAGCACGGGCGCTGCTGGTGCCGGTAGGGGAAAGATCTCTTACTCTACAACGGGCGGCACCGGGGTTTTGACGCTGGACGGTGTGGACCTAAGCACTGACAATGGCTTGGTGACGGCGACGGGCGGCGATGGAGATTTGGAAATCGTCTTGGTTGGGACAAACTCGATAACTTCGAACAAGAGCACAATTGCCCTGACGAGCAATAATGTGAGGTTTAGCGGCACGGGCACGCTGACGATCAGCCAGAATACGGCCGGTAGCACGATTTCTACAACAACCGCAGGCAACATAGACTTTGCCACGGACGCTGACATAGCGCTGAAGCAAGCCGCAGGGGCCGCAGCAGTTAGTTCCGCAGCGAACATAACCTTAACGAGCGGTAATGTGACGGTAGATCAGACAGGTGCAGCCGACGCAGTAACGGCCGCGGGCAATGTTGCGATTAACGGCGGGAACCTGGACATAAACCAGGGCACAACGAACGCAGCGATGAAGGTCACGGGGACTTTTAACATGACAAACGGCGCAGTGATGACCAAGAACGCAGGTGCAACAGGCAACGGCATAGATGCGACGGGGGCTATTACGATATCTGGTGGAATGATAGATTCGTCCATCACAAATGCGAATTCGACTGGAATCCCGATTTATAGCGCAGAGGACATCACAATAAGCGGAGCAAACGTGAAGGCGATGGGCTCGGCTGGACATTCACCGTATGGAATCTCAGCTGCGACGGGAAAAAACATCATTATAAACAAGGGCAGCGCGATAGAGGCGTTGGGCAACACAAACGCGATAAATCCGGCCCACCTGACGCTGGACGACACAGCAGCATGGACGGCGATGGCCGGGCAGACGGCCTCCACGGCGACAAAGCTGACAGAAACAAAGGGCAGCGACTTAGTCAAAGCGATGGCGGCCAACGGGCACGACTATGTACGGCTGTACAACGAGGTCACGCTTGAGCCGAAGTCTTCTACGTTCGACAAATACACAGCCTCCAAGGATCACACAGAAATTACGGTGGCGGTAAATCCCAATGGCACCGCGCTTTCGGAGATTCGATTGGGCAACAGGCCGCTACAAGTGGGACGAGATTACGTCTTAAACTACAACGGCACCGATCCGGTCTCGGTAACGTTCCAAGTGAGAGAATATCTCGAGACTTTGCCGGTGGACAGGCACATCCTGACGTTCAACTTCAACAACGGCGCAACGGCGGACTTCGTGCTAAATGTGGTAGACACAAAGCCAGTTGAGCAGCCGGTAAATAACAAAGACAATCTCCCCAAAACAGGTGACGAAACGTCGATTTTGCCACAGATTTTGCTGCTAACAGCGGGCGTGTTCACGATAATCATCGCAACAAAAAAGAGAGTCTTGAGCAAATAGCAAAGCCGAAAAAGTAGGGTCGAAGTAGGCGTCATACGGTAACGAGTGAGTACAGGAGAGCCGCAAAGAGCCCCTGTACTCGTTGTTATGCGGTGTTGACGCATCAAAGTTTAAGGATCTGATGCCCCGTGAAGAAAATGAAAGAGCTGAAAGAGCTGGATGAAAAAATTTTTTTAAAGATGGCGCTGATAATGGCGGGAGTCGTCATGATTTTTTGTGCAGCGAACGCGATATTTTCGTCTTACGGCAACGCGCCCAAAGTTCCGCACAGAGAAGAGACTGCTTTGAACGAAGCTCAACCGGACAAAAACATAAGTAAAGAAGTGGAAAATTCGAATAATCAGCCAATTTCGGCGGCAGAGTCCATTGTGAGCGAGCAGAGATATCCACTGATGCTGCCAAATATGAGGCCGGTGTACGAGAAAAACAGCGACGTAGTGGGCTGGATAAAGATAGAGGGCACGTGCATAGACTACCCGGTGATGTATACCGCGGACGACGGGGAATTTTATCTGTACAGAAATTTTTACAAAAATAAGGACATAAACGGCAGCATCTTCATCGACGCGCACTGCAGCTTGAATCCGCGAGACACGAACTTGATTTTTCACGGCCACAACATGAACAACGGCTCGATGTTTGGCGCGCTCATAAAGTATAAATCGCGTGAATTCTACGATTCGCACCGGTACGTCTTGTTTGACACGTTGTACGAAAGCCAGGTTTACGAGGTGCTCGCGGTGTTCATCTCGAAGGTGTACAACATGAGCGACAACGTGTTCAAGTATTACCGGTTTTACGATGCCCAGAACGAAGAGGACTTCGACTATTTTTATGATAACATAAAGCGCCTCTCGCTGTACGAAATAGGCCTTGAAGCCGAGTATGGCGATGAATTCATTACTCTGTCCACATGCGAGAATTCCTTAAAAAACGGCCGATTCGTGGTGGTTGCAAAAAGAATATAAATTTACAGCTGCGATCGAAAGTTTACAAGAATGGGGATTTTTGATATAATAAAAGTAGTTTTTGCGGATTATGCGCGAAAATTTGAGTTGATTATTAGTGATAAGAATCATGCGAACTTGGCAGAACACGGAAGGAATATTGCGGTATGTATAAATCTTTTGAAGAGCTCGAGCGGGACTGTAGCCATTGCGAGCGGTGTGACCTTTGCAAAACGCGGCATAACGTGGTTTTTGGAGTAGGCAACAAAAACGCAGAAGTCCTTTTTATTGGGGAGGGCCCCGGAGAAAATGAGGACTTGCAGGGGGAACCGTTTGTGGGCAGAGGCGGCAAGCTGCTGGATAAAATGTTGAACGCGGTGGATTTGGACCGGCATAAGAACATCTATATTGCCAATATTGTAAAGTGCAGACCGCCGCAGAATCGGGACCCACAAGAAGCCGAGCAAGAAGCTTGCATAGAATGGCTAATAAATCAGGTGGCGCTCATAAAGCCAAAGATAATCGTGTGCCTGGGCAGGATAGCTGCGATGAAGCTGATTAAACCGGACATAAAAATAACCAAAGAGCACGGAATTTTCTTTGAAAAAAACGGGATAACAATAATGGCTACGCTGCATCCGGCGGCACTGTTGCGAAATCCGGCCAACAAACCCGGCGCGTTTAAGGATTTTTTAAACTTGCGAGAGAAGATTAAAGAAATCTGCGACCATACATATTAAAACTTAAAACAGAAAAAATTAATGCAAATAAACCCGCAAAAATAGTTGCGACCAAGGTATAATCCACTTTGGCCGCAATTATTGTTTTTTGCCTATTTTAAATGGAAGCTTGAGAACAGATGGCTTTTTGTGCGTGACTTTAACTTTCGGATTTTTTGATTTTGAAAATTTTGCGCAAGAAAAAACCGAGCACTTTCGGACTTTTAACAACAACAACCTTCATAAAAACGGACCCTCCAATCGTTCAAGGTTAGCACCGAATTAGGGAAACAGCGAGGATGATGGAGATAACAACAAGAATCTTGACGATAAACTGAGTGGGAACTAAGTATGATATAGTAAGACCCAGCACAAAAATCAGAGCTAATTTACCTTGTTTGCAATAGCAATTCATCGCGACTCACCGCCAGTTTTAGAGTGGCTATAAGATTTTTTACGTCATTAATTTATTATATACAAGTGTCCGAAAAAACGTGAAAATTGCAAAAAAGAACATTAAGGCGCAAACAAGAGGCATAAACGGGACAGGTGAAGAATAGATTTAGCTATAGAAAAATAATAAGAGAGGTTAAATCTATGGATTATAGTGTCAAAAAAGAAGCGCTGAACGTGTGTGAACCGATTTTTGATGGTGTTGTGGAGCAGCCTGTAGACCTGGACTTTAGCTTGCCGGACTATTGCCCAGACATTAAGAAGATTTTGAAATGCCAGATCTGTCCGCAAATAAGTTCCAGAAACATCTCCGGCGACAAGCTTTACATAGAGGGCAACGCGGGAATCTCCTTGATATACTTGGACGAAGAGAAATTATCGATTAGATGCTGCGAGCATACAAGCCCGTTTTCTGTCTCGATAAATCTAAAGAATTCGCCACAGGACGCCATAATTTTAACAAAAGCCAAAATAGAATATGTTAACTGCAGGGCGGTGACGCCACGAAGACTCGACATTCATGGAGCTTTTTCGATTTTTACAAAAGTAAAGTGCAAAAAAGAGAAGTCGGTTGTGTGCGATATAGACGGCGAAGGGATCGAAAAGAAAACGACGTCCACAACCTGCAACAATATAATCGGCCTGGGCCAGCAGTATTTTAACATAGAGGAGGTCATCGACAAAGGCGCAAAGCAGCCGGACATAGAGTACATCTTGAAGACGGCCGTAAACATCGAGCTTTTGGATTATAAAACGCTGCAAAACAGAGTCATGATAAACGCCACGGCGAACATAAAGGTGGTATACATCAGCGACATCGAGTACAGCAACATAGAGACGCTGGAGCATAGTGTTCCAATTAGCCAGATTATCGATATAGAGGGCGTGCAGGACAATTGCCCCTGCGACGTGAACTTGGAAGTGCTGAATCATAGCATAAACATCCGGCCTAGCGATAGCGACGAGAACAATTTGTTATCTTTTGAATGCAAAATAGGCGCGTCTGCTGTGGCGTATGAGGGGAAAGAAGTCGGCATTTTGAGCGACGTTTACTCAATAGACTTCGAGTCGGAGCCCAAGTACGAGAGAGTGACGCTCTCAAGTCTGCTAGACAAAATAGAGGAAACCTACACTCTAAAGAGCAGCATAGAGGTGGAAGACCCCGGAATAACAGAATTAATCGACGCTGGAGGAGATATAACAAATGTAAAAAGCTTTATTAAAGAGGGCCAAATTAACTTTGAGGGCAAAATTAACGTGTGCATTTTGGGCAAGGATGGCGAGGACGTCCCGTTTTATGCAGAGAGGCTAGTTGAGTTTGCGTATGAATATCGGCTAAAAGACGAGGCAGACTCGGCCTTTTGTGAGGATAACGTAACGTTGAAATCGTGCGAATGCAGGTTAATTGGCAGAAACACAATAGAGATGATCGCCGAGCTGCAGGTCAACGCGAATGTGTATGCCGAAAACAAGTACATGTCGATAACGGACATCTTTGTGGACGAAGAAAAGCCCAAAGAAAAGGACAAAAAAACCGCAATAACGCTCTATTATGCAGAGCCCGGCGAAGAGCTGTGGGACATCGCGCGCCGATATTGCACATCTGTAGAGAAAATAAAATCAGAGAACGACATAGAAGAGGACAAATTGCAAGACAGAAACATGCTTTTTATACCAATGTGATGCGAATTTTAGCCAACGACAAAACAGAAAACTAGGGAGGAAGTACTTTTGGAAGAAAGAAATATTTATCAAGATATAGCGCAGCGCACAAACGGAGACATCTATATAGGCGTTGTGGGGCCAGTCCGAAGCGGCAAATCGACCTTTATAAAGCGGTTTATGGATAACTTAGTTATCCCGAACATGGATAGTAGCTACAAAAAAGAGCGCGCAGTGGATGAATTGCCACAGTCCGCGGCGGGCAGAACCATCATGACGACGGAGCCAAAGTTTATTCCCGAAACCGCAGTAGAGGTGCACATCGGCGACAACGCAAGCTTTAAAGTAAGGCTGATAGACTGCGTGGGTTATATAGTCCCGAGCTCTTTGGGGTACATAGAAAACGAGCAACCCAGAATGGTGATGACGCCGTGGTTTAAGGAGCCCGTGCCGTTCAACATGGCAGCAGAACTGGGCACAAAAAAGGTGATAACCGATCACTCAACAATAGGCCTAGTGATAACAACCGATGCCAGCATAAGCGACATCCCGCGCGAAGAGTACGAAGAAGCCGAAGAGCGCGTCATAAACGAGCTAAAAGAAATAAAAAAGCCATTCATAGTGCTGCTAAACAGCATGTATCCGGTCGCCAACGGGACACGCGAGCTAGCAAAATCGTTAACAGAAAAATACAAAGTGCCCGTGCTGCCGGTAAATTGCCTGGAGCTAAACGAAAACGAGATAAAACGCATCCTGGCGCAGATTTTGTTTGAGTTCCCAGTAAAAGAAATAAAAATAAACATGCCAAAATGGCTGACAAATCTAGAAAAAAAGCATTGGCTAAGAGAATCAGTCTACTCAACAATAGAGCAGTTCTCTAAGGACATCAGAAAGATCCGCGAAATAAATTATATAACCGACAACATAACCTCGTGCGATTATATCGACGCCGCCAAGCCAACAGCAATAGATCTCGGAGTGGGCAACGCAAAAATCGCAGTAGAAATAAGCCCGAACCTGTTTTATAAGGTGCTGGGAGAAAAAACCGGACTAGAGCTTGAGGACGAAGGGGACCTCTTGGACTGCATGCTGTCGCTTTCTGCGATAAAAGAAAAATACAATAAAATTAGTCAGGCCTATAACGACGTGCAAGAGACCGGCTACGGCATAGTCATGCCATCCACAGAGGAGCTCTCACTCGACGAGCCAGAAATAATAAAGCAGGGCGGCAAATACGGCATAAAACTAAAAGCTTCTGCGCAGTCCATACACATGATGAAAACCCGCATAACCACAGAAGTTACGCCAATTGTAGGCTCGGAGCAGCAGTCCGAAGAGCTTGTGAACTATCTTTTAAAGGAGTTTGAGGAAAATCCAGGCAAAATATGGGAGTCAAATATATTTGGAAAGTCGCTCTACGAGCTGGTGAACGAAGGGCTGCACAATAAGCTTTACAGGATGCCAAACGACGCCAGAACAAAAATAAAAGAAACGATCGAAAGAATAATAAACGACGGATGTAACGGACTAATCTGCATAATTCTTTAGCTATACAAAGGGCGGTGGGCATATTGGTAATAGTTTTTAGGCGCAAGTATATCATTCTTTCCACGTTTATCTGCTTTGTGGTGGCTTCTGTGGCGATCGGCACCAGTCTGTCGGCGAGCAATAAGTCTGTGGTAACGTCGAAGGCCGTGAATAATAACTGGGGTCTAAGCTTTAGCGAAAACGGCAAAGCGCCAACAGGCAACGCGAGTCGCGAATTTTTGAAGCAGTACGACGCCTATTATGTGGGGAACCCCGAAGAAAAAAAGATATATCTGACGTTTGATGCAGGCTTTGAAAACGGCTATACACCAACTATTTTGGACGTCCTAAAGAAGAATGACGTAAAAGCGGCGTTCTTTCTGGTTGGCAATTACATAAAGACGAGCCCAGATTTAGTGAAGCGGATGGAGGCAGAGGGCCACATAGTTGGGAATCATACCTTTTCGCACCCGGATATGTCGAAGATTTCGGACATGGAGTCGTTTAAGAAGGAGATCTCGAAGCTGGAGGAGATGTACAAAGAAACAACCGGCAAGGATATGCTAAAATTCTATAGACCGCCGCAGGGCAAGTATAACGAAGAGAACTTAAAGCATGCGCACGAGCTGGGCTACAAGACGATATTTTGGAGCTTGGCGTACGTAGACTGGCTAACCGACAAACAGCCAAGCAAAGAACATGCCTTCGAGAAGCTTGCGAGGATACATCCGGGAGCCATAGTGCTGCTGCATAGCACATCCAAAACAAACTCGGAAATATTAGACGAATTAGTAAATAAATGGAAATCAGAAGGCTATAAATTCGCACCACTAACAGAGCTTAGTGATAATTGACTAAAAAAATTGAAAAAACTTTAGAATATATTACAGTTGACGAAACAAAAACAATGTAATATAATCAAAGATACCGCAATAAATTTTGATTTTAAGTAAAAAAATAGCACAGAATCCTATACGTTCGCTGCTCAGCGCCCATTTAAAAATCTTATATTGATACCAAAAGTATTCATAAAAATTGCTTTAGAAGGTGATTTTGTGAGTGCTTTTTTGTTTAAAACGCGTTAAAAAGGAAAGTTTATTATTAGGTTTAATTTTTTTGAATAGGAGTGTTGCAAAATGAGCGAAGAGTTAAAAAGAGAAAGGCTAGAATTAAATGATTTGTCCTCGGTGGCGGGCGGGGTGGCTGTTGACGTTAACTCCGAAACAAGATGCGTAAAACCAGAGGGTAGCTTTAAGATTTTGGATTATAAAGAAGAAGAATGGCGCCGGGATGGGGCTCCGTCTAAATGTAAGTATTGCTGGCATTTAAAGTTTGACAACGGCTTTTTTTGCGACGTTTGATTTAAGATCAAAGAAGGAATCGAAAGGTTAGAAGGTTATTGATTAAAAGTAAAAAATATATAAAGTGCCCCAAACTCTTGCACAAAACAAAGAGATTGGGGTTTTATTTTGTCTTTTGGCAGATTGGCGCGCTTGTAATTTTAAAATTTTTGTGGTAAAATCTAAAATATATGTTTGTGCGGCGGTTGAAATTACGTTTAAATTGAAGGTGGTGGAGATATGGTTCCTGGTGACCCTAACCCTTGCGGGCGATTTGATGAGAAAAAATATTTTTTATTAGGGAAACATATCGATTCTGCCGGGCGTTTTATGTTCCCCTAGTAATTTTAGGGGGATTGGATAGCGCATGGTGACTTATTATAAGAACGTGAAGGGCAAGCTTACGGAGGTTGCGGACTATGAGCCAGAGTGCTGGATAAATTGCACGGCGCCCGACGACGACGAAAAGGACAAGCTGATTGACGAGTTTGGCATTGACCCGGACTTTTTGAAGTCGGCCTTGGACGAAGAGGAGTCCTCGCATATAGACTGCGAAAACGGCAATACGCTTATTATTGTGGACATTCCAGTGGCACGGAAAAACGAGAAAAGTATCACTTACCACACCACGCCGCTTGGCATAATCATCACGGACACGAACGTTATTACCCTCTGCCTGCGCGAGAACGTCATTATTGGCGAGTTTGCCGAGGGCGTGGTGCGGAACATCTATCCGCAGTATAAAACGCAATTCGTCTTGCATATCATTTTGCGGGCGACGATTAAGTACTTGCAATACTTGAAGCAGATTGACAAAATCAGCGATCACGCGGAGCACGAGCTAAGAAAATCGATGAAGAATAAGGAACTTATCCAGCTTTTGGAAATAGAAAAATCGCTGGTCTATTTTTCATCATCGTTAAAGGCAAACGAGGCGACGCTTGAGAAAATAGCGCGGGGCCGGCTTATAAAGCTGTTTGACGAAGACCGTGACCTTTTGGACGACGTGCTGATAGAAGTCAAGCAGGCTATAGAGATGTCGAACATACATATGAACATTTTGGCCAGCACGATGGACGTTTTCGCATCGATAATCTCGAACAACTTGAATATAGTGATGAAAGTGCTCGCGTCGATAACTTTGCTGTCGTCGATACCAACGATTATTTCTGGCATCTACGGCATGAACGTTGAATATTTGCCGTTTACGCAAAGGCAGTATTGGTGGTTCCCAGTGATCCTCACCGGCGCGATCGTCGCGGTCGTTGCGTACATATTAAAGAAGAAAGATATGCTGTGATTTGTTAAAAATTTAGCGTACAAAAATAAAGCTCTACATTGGCTTAACTTCGGGCCTGTAGAGCTTTTTACTTTATATATAAATTTATTATGAAAGGAAGCTAGTTAATGTCCCTCTGCTTGAAGGTGTAGATCCCGACTACGGTTGCAACTGCGATATAAACAAGCAGCACGATTACGCCTCGAACAAGTTGATCTGAGTCTCCAAAAGCGCCAAAAATTGTATATGGTTCAATGGTAAACTCAAGCTTAAGAACATCCTTAAATAATTGGTTTATTAATGAAGCAGCGCTGCTCTCCAAGAAGACAAAAGCCAGGAATATTGCAAGCGAAGAGCCCAAGGAGCGGAAGAACATGGCTAAAAATATAGCAATGGAGAGGTATGCAAGCAACTGAAGCGAATTTTTCCCAACGGTTTCCCAAAATGAATTATCGATGTTAAAAAATTCAGGAAGTCGGTTGTTTATCATTATTTGCGCGGTGATAAAAGAAGTCGCAAACGACAGCAATATGTTTACAATGGCCACAACCAAGGCGGTTATGAACTTGGAAAGATATATAAACTCACGCCGATAGCCCTTAGATGCGATGTTTTTAATAGTCCCATAGCTAAATTCAGAAACAGCAAACATAACAGCAAAAATGCCGATCAAAAATGTGCACTGCGGGATAAACCGAGGAATGAACTTAAAAAAAGGTAACACATTTTGAAGAATGATGTCAGAAAACTCACTGGGCTCATTTAGAGCGGTAACGTAAATGGAAAACATCAAAAAAGACGAAAACACAACAAACAAGATGTTAAGAACAGAAATGACCCAAAAAGAAACTGTGCGAAAAGCCTTATAAAAGTCGATTTTTAAAACATTAAGCATTTTTGTCGCCTCCAATCACCTTCATAAAATATTCTTCCAAGTCGACGGACTTCTTCGAAATCAAGTCAACAACCACGTCATTCTTGGCCAAAGCGCTAGTCACAACACCCGGAGCATCGATAAAATCGTAAACCTCCAAAGTATTCTCATTAATAACAGCGAATTTATCGGTATCTAACGCGCTTCTCAAAACTTCAGCCGCGCGGTTAGCATCGTTTACCTTAACAATAAGGCTGGACTGGCAGCGAGTCTCGAGCTCATCCCCAGTGAATTCATCGATAAGAACGCCATCGTTAATTATCCCGTACCGAGTGGCCAGCTTAGACAGCTCGCCCAAAATGTGGCTAGAAATAAGTATAGTCAGGCCCCTTTCCTGGTTGATCCGCTTAAGCATGTTGCGAACCTCGATGATTCCTTCGGGGTCAAGGCCGTTTGTAGGTTCGTCCAAAATGAGAAATTCAGGGTCACCCATCAAAGTCATCGCGATGCCAAGGCGCTGTTTCATTCCGAGTGAAAATTTCTTAACCTTTTTTCTGCCAACGTCACTAAGGCCAACGAGCTTCAAAGTCTCGTCTATTATGGATTTATCCTTAGAGCCAAGCAGCTTCCACTGAATAAGCATGTTCTGCCGGGCGCTCAGATTTGGCACAAAAGCCGGAGCCTCAATAACAGTGCCGATCTTGTGGCGAGCCTTGTCTAGCCGCTTGCTGCCAAAAAGCTCAATAGAGCCGCTAGTGGGGCGCGAAAGGCCAACCAACATTTTAATAAGAGTCGTCTTACCGGCGCCATTTCGGCCAATAAAGCCATATATGTCGCCCTTTTTGATAGTCATATTCACAGACGATACAGCCGTTTTTTTTGCAAATTTTTTGGTAATATCAACAGTCTGCAAAACATTTTCCATACAAAAAACCTCCTAACTTTCACGTTAATGTGAACTAATTATATCAAAAATCTCGCAAAATGTCAAGCGCGCCAAGGCATAGGTACAGTTGTTGAAATTTTATTTAAAAATCCGCTTAGCAGCAAGATTCATGACTCGGGCAGCGATGGGTCCAGCAGTTTTAGAGCCATATCCAGCATTCTCGACGATAACGGAAAATGCAAGAGGCCTCATCTCATCGGCAGCAAAGCCAACCATCCACCCGTGAGGCTCTTTGCCATCGCCAACCTCGGCAGTTCCAGTCTTTGCACAAACGTTCAAGCCCGGAAACATCGAGTCGCCGTAATTCGCAGTAACGTTGTAGCGCATCATTTCTTTAAGCTTGCTAGCAACAGGCTCGCTCAAAAGGGGTTCCGTAGCGGTGCTCTTTTCAAAAACCCAGCTGCTGTCGGATCGATTAGCATCAGAATAAAAAATATCGCTAATAATGTGCGGTAGAACGGCGTTGCCGGAGTTCGCAATGGCGCCCATCAGGATGACGCTGTGCATGGGGTTGAGCAAATCGGTGTGCTGCCCGACGCCGGACCAACCCAGATTGCAACTATCGGCGTCGTGAACGTCATAAACGCTCTTTTTGGTCTCGACCCGGTCAAAACTGAAACTGCGGTTAAAGCCCATAGCATTCGCGGTTTTCGTCATAGAAGACTTGCCCAAATCAATTGCCAAATTCGCAAAATAAATGTTGCAAGACCTCATCATAGCGTCCTTCAGGCCAATTTCGCCATGAGTGCCCATGCAAGTGATTTTCTTGCCGCTCACAGTCTCAACCTGATGGCAGGAGTAGGTTTTGTGCTCAATGCCGTCTAAAAAAGTCAGCCCGGCCGCGCTAGTAACGAGCTTAAAGACCGATCCCGGCGCATAGGACGCGCTAACAACGCGGTTAATGTAGGCGCCCTCGTATTGGCCGGTCTTGTCGGCAGAAACCACGTCGGGATGGTAAGGGTCAAAGGTTGGAGTGCTCACCATGCAGAGAATCTCGCCAGTCTTATAATTATAAACACACACGGAGCCCTTACGGTCGCCCAAAGCGGTCAAGGCAGCTTTGCAAAGTTCGCTATCTATGGTCACTCGGATGTTCTTGCTCTGCTTAAAAAAGTCCGGCGCGCCCGCCCCAAAGACGATGCTATACCCGCAGAGCTCGTCACGGTACAAATTCTGCACAGAAGTCGCAATATGGGCAGCGTCGTCGCCCACCGTGTGCAGAACCGCCTTGCGAGTGGCCTCATCTTTGTGATAAACCCGCTTGCCGTCTTTGCTGTGAGCCAGAACAACGCCGTTCCGGTCCAGAATGTCGCCGCCAGCTAGCAAATTAACCCCGGCAAAGTGCTTGTTAATCGGGCTGAGCGCCCACAAATTTGCCGACCGAGCAAATCGATACACAAATAGGCCGATTCCGCATAGGAAAGCCAGGCTCAGCAGAGTCAGCACAACGGAGCGCGACCGAGTATTCTTCATAAACAATCACCTACATCGAGAGTTAATTGCGTTTAAGCGCGTACGTGCGCTCGTCGGCGGACTTTATAAACGCCAAAAGCGCGAAAGAAGAGATCATGCTGGAGCCTCCGTGGCTAACAAATGGCAGAGTGACGCCGGTTAGGGGCAAAATGTCGGTAGTGCCAAAAATATGTAAAGCGGCCTGAAAAACCAGCATAGTCGCGGCGGCACAAGAGGCAATCGAGTAAAACGTAGACCGGCTCTTGCTGCTCTGCCTGCGAGCCAAAAACGAAAACCCAGCAATAATCAAAGCGATGCTCAAAGCGACGATCAAGCCCAGCTCTTCGCAGACCATGCCGAAAATCAAGTCCCCAGTGGCCGAAAAAATATTTTTAAGGTACCCGTTCCCAACGCCCACACCAAGCAGCCCGCCGCTCGCGCTGTACGTCAAAACCCTAGTCTGCTGAAATCCCATGTCGTTAACGTGCTCCCAAACGTGCCCCCACACGGCAAAGCGATCTTTTATGTAGGGCTTGAAGGTAAGAATCAAAAACAGCGCCAGAACCGCCGTGGAACAAGACAAAATCAGTGTGCGAAAGCTCCCGGAGCGCATAAAGGAGATGACCAAAAAAGCGACGAAAAACACGCAGGCGGTGCCGAAGTCCTTCATAAGAAAAAGAAAAATGATGCACATAGCCGAAAAGGCGATGAATCCCGTCAGATTCTTGGTTGTCTGCAGCTCGTCCAGAGTCGAGGAGCCGACAAAAATAAACGCAATCTTTATAAACTCCGAGGGCTGAAAGGAAAAGGAAGCGATCCGCACCCAGTTGCGGGCGCCGTTTATCTCCCTCGCAAAAACCAGGTTGAAAACAAAAAGCGCAATGGCCAAAATCGCAATCAGAAAGCGCATTTTGCTGGCAAGGTCGGGGTTTTTGATGAACCAAATTATCAAGCAGAACAGAACCATGCCAATGCAGGTCGTCGCAAGCTGCAGATAGGCCTCCTCGGGCTTTGCAAAGCTTATTAACGTTAGCCCCACGCCAGAGAGAAATATGGCCAAGGTCTCGAGCTCGAAGGTGCGGCGCTTTATGATGAATATCGAAACGGCAAAAAATATCCACGAAAGAGCAATGAAGGCCAAAATCGGAGCCATCGCCAAAAGGTTGACAGACTGGGATTCTATGACGGTTTGGGTTAAAATCAGACCGAAAAACAGCGTGACTAAAAATAGCTTTCTGGCGGACTTTATGGGCCGAGGACTAACAAGCGCAGGCTCGGAGTTAGACGAAATCTCGCGCGAGTCAGAACTTTTGCGCAGAACGAGCTTAGTGTTGCCGATGGATATGGCGTCACCGATGCCAATTTTGGCCTTGCCCTTGATTTTTTCGCCATTAAGAAAAACGCCGGACTTGGAGTGCGTGTCCGAAACGAACCAGCCCTTTTTACGCCGAAAAAGCACCGCGTGATCTCGAGAAACCGTGTTGTCGTCAACAAAAATATCGCAGCTCCTGCTGCGCCCAATGCTGTTCTCCCAAAACAAAACCGGGTACTCCTGCCGAGTCTTGGGGTTTTGCAAAATAACCAAAGCGCCCTTGCCGCGGGTCTGGTTGCGCATCGACAAAAAACAAGAGGCGAATATAATAAGACTTAAAAGCGCCAAAGCAGCCTTAATCGCGACCGCAGCTGCGGGGATAATGTTTGTACTCATGATAAGCCTCACTTTTGCTGTATTTTTGGTTGAATTCAAATTTTAATTTTCTTTTTTGACAATATTTTAGCATAAATTTTAGTTTAGTCAAACCGCAGCCGCAAGGGGAGCAGATGGTGCTGGGCGAGCTTTTTTGTGTGTGGAGGTATATAAATTGCGAGATTTTATGGTATAATAAACTTGTAATTTGATTGTGGTGGGAGGACTGCAGATGCAAAGCAAATTTTCTCGGCTGGAAATTGCCCCCGGCGTCAGCTTTAACGCCATTAAGGACGATCGCTTTAAAACGGGCAGAATTTCTGTAACCATGTTTTTGCCTCTTGAGAGGGAAACGGCCGCGGTTTATGCGGTTTTGCCGTTTGTGCTAACCAATTCTTGTCGCAAATATCCCGACTTTACGAGCCTAAACCGGCATCTGGAGGAGCTTTATGGGGCTTCGCTTTTTGCAGACGTAAACAAAATGGGCGAAATGCAGGCGCTTACGGTTGCAGTCTCCTTCTTGGACGACAAGTTCACGCTGGATGGAGAGAATTTATCGCGCAGCCTAACGCAGCTTCTCTGCGACATTTTGTTCGACCCGCTGCTAACGGAGGCCGGCGCCTTTAAAGAAGAGAACGTGGAGCAGGAAAAACGCCAGCTTATCGAGCTCATTGACTCGGAATATAGCGACAAAAAGGCATTTGCCAAGACTCGGTGCGAGCAGATAATGTGCCAGGACGAGAAATTCGGGATCAGCAAATGGGGCGAAAAAGAGGAAGTTGCAGCACTGTCGCCAAAAGACATCGCAAAAGCATGGCAAACCGCGCTAAAGACGGCCAAAATAGAGATCATGGCGCTGGGTGACTTAGATGAAAAGTCAGCACTGGCGGGATTTAAAGAGGCCTTTTCTAAGATAAAAAGAGAAAACGTAGCCAAGTTCGAGACGCAGGTGATCAGAAAGGCAGAGAAAGTCAAGGCGCAGTGCGAGAAGCAAGACGTGGCGCAGTGCAAACTGGTGATGGGCTTTAGGACGGGAGCCGCGCAGACAGACCCAGAAGTGATGGCCGTCAGAGTGGCGGTCGCGCTGTTTGGAGCAACGCCGCAGTCAAAGCTATTTTTGAACGTGCGCGAAAAGCTGAGTCTGTGCTACTATTGTGCCGCAAAGTATGATAGAATCAAAGGTATAATGCTGGTTCAGAGCGGGGTGGAGCAAAAGAACCTCGATAAAGCCAGGGCCGAGATATTGAATCAGCTGGATGAGATAAAAAACGGAAACTTTACCGACGCCGAGCTTGACGATACCAAGCGGAGTTTGGCTAACAGCTACCGAACGATTGGCGATTTTTTGAGCGGACTTGAGAATTTTTATCTTTCGCAGGTCTTTGATGGTGAGTTTTTGGCGCCGGAGCAGTTCATAGAGACCATGGAAAAGGTCGAAAAGGAACAGGTGGCGGCCGCCGCAAAATTGATCACGCTGGACACGGTGTACGCGCT
Organism: uncultured Eubacteriales bacterium; assembly: GCA_948527295.1. Lineage (GTDB taxonomy): Bacteria > Bacillota > Clostridia > Oscillospirales > Acutalibacteraceae > CAG-557. The sequence goes on from CAOSWK010000001.1 coordinate 383,585, forward strand.
GGTGGGGAGCGAGGAGGTTGCAAGATGATTTTGAAAGAAGTGAAGAGCAATCGACTGGGGGACAAGTACTTTTGCGTCGAGCATTCTTCGGGCCTGAGGGTTTTTGTGTACCCTAAACGTGGCCACAGCTCGACTTACGCGATAATTGGCACGAAATATGGCTCGATTAATACCAGCTTTAAGCCATGCGGAGAAAACGACGTTATGCAGGTGCCCGATGGAATCGCGCATTATCTGGAACACAAGCTCTTTGAAAGCGAAGATGGCGACGCTTTTTCAAAGTATGCGAAGACCGGAGCCTCTGCCAACGCCTACACCTCGTTCGACATGACTTGCTACTTGTTTTCTTGCACCGAGAAATTCGAGGAGTCGCTGAAAATCCTCTTGGAGCTAGTGCAGTCACCGTATTTCACGCCCGAGAACGTCGAAAAGGAACGCGGGATCATCGGCCAAGAGATAAGAATGTACGACGATGACCCGTCCTGGCGGGTGATGTTTAATTTGCTCGGCGCGATGTATCACAAGCACCCCGTGAAGGTGGATATCGCGGGCACGGTGGAGTCGATTGCGAAGATCACGCCCGAGAATTTGTACAAGTGCTACAAAAATTTTTATAACCCGAGCAACATGGTGCTTTGCGTTGCCGGGAACGTAGACCCAGAGCGGGTTTTTGAGCTTGTGGACGAGCTGGTTAAGCCAAACGACGAGAAGGTTCCGGAGTGCATCTTCCCTGAAGAGCCCTATAACGTCGTGACGGACAGGATCGAGCAGCATTTCGAGATCGCGATGCCGACGTTTCAGCTGGGCTTCAAAGAGAAGGCCGGCAAGGACCCGCTAACCGAGGAGCAGCTGGTGCAGACGGATATAATCTTGCAGGCGCTGGCGTCGAAGTCGTCGCGGCTTTACAAACGCCTGCTGGACGAGCGATTGATAAACGACTCCTTTGGCTATGAGTATTTTGAGGGGCGCGGCTATGCGGCGGTCATTTTCTCTGGGGAGTCGAAGGATCCCGACAAGACGGCAAAAATCATAAAGGAGGCGGTTGATGAGCTTCACAAAAACGGTGTGGACAAGGATGACTTTGAGCGGGCTAAAAAGCTGGTTTATGGCCGGAACGTCGCGATGCTTAATAGTGCGGAGAATATCGCGAATGAGATGATGAAGCTGTCATTTGCCGGCCGGGAGCTATTTCACGCAGTCGAATGCATTGCAAACACCACGCTGGATCAGGTAAATGACCGGTTGAAGCATCAGCTTGACAACAAAAATTCGTCGCTGTCCGTAGTGCTGCCGATGCCGGACAAAAAGGGAAAGTGAGTATGTTTTCAACGATTTATAATGTTAAATTTCCGGGCTTGAATTTAAATTTCAAAGTGGCGCCGATTGCCTTTAGACTGGGCAGCATGCCTGTGTATTGGTACGGAATAATCATCTGTATCGCGTTTGTTTTGGCGCTATGCTACGTTTTGGCCAATTGCAAGCGGTTTGGCATTAATCAAAATGCTATGGTGGACGCTGTGATCGTAGGTCTGGTGTGCGGGATAATTGGTGCCAGGCTGTATTACGTGATTTTCTTCCCTGGGGATGTCTATTTCAGGGATCCGGTCAAGATTTTGCACATTAATGAGGGAGGCATAGCCATCTACGGCGGGCTAATTGGCGGCATTTTGGGCGGTCTTATTGTTGCAAAAAAGAAAAAAATTAACATAATGGCGGCGTTAGATCTGGCTTCGTTGGGATTTTTGATTGGACAAAGTGTGGGTAGATGGGGGAATTTTGTTAATCAAGAGGCCTTCGGACAAGAAACAGCGAGCATTTTCCGTATGATCAGTGAGAATACTGGCGGAGTGGCGGTGCATCCGTGCTTTTTGTATGAGTCGATTTGGTGCATGGCGGGCTTTTTGATTTTGCACTTCTTCAGCATTGACCGAAAAAAGTACGACGGGCAGATTTTATTGCTTTATATTGTTTGGTACGGCTCGGCGAGGTTTTTTATCGAAGCTTTGCGGACGGACAGCCTGTTTGTGCCGGGAATTAACTTGAAAATTTCACAAATAGTGGCGCTGGTTAGCGTTGCAGTGGGAGTTTACTTTTTATTTAGGTTTAGAAACAGGCGTAGTAGAGGCAGACTGCTGAAGATTAATTTGCCAAAAGGCTGATTTTATCGTAAATTTGCGGGTTGTTCGTAGTTTTGAAAGATTTTTTGAGGTGATTTTAGGTGTTGTTTCCACGCGAGCAGATTAGGAATTTTAGCATCATAGCGCACATCGACCACGGTAAGTCCACGCTGGCGGACAGGATCCTGGAGCTGACGCAGTCTGTCGCCACGCGGGACATGTCGGCGCAGGTGCTGGACAACATGGAGCTGGAGAAGGAGCGCGGAATCACCATCAAGGCGCGGGCGGTGACGCTTTTGTACAAGGCGGACGACGGCAAAGAGTACGTCTTCAACTTGATCGATACGCCCGGGCACGTCGATTTTAACTATGAGGTTTCGCGGTCATTGGCGGCCTGTGAGGGCGCGGTTTTGGTGGTGGACGCCTCGCAGGGGATAGAGGCGCAGACCTTGGCCAATACATACCTTGCGGTGGACGCCGGGCTCGAGATTGTGCCGGTTATAAATAAAATAGATCTGCCAAGCGCCGATCCAGATCGGGTCAAGACCGAAATAGAAGATGTAATCGGGATTCCAGCAGATGAAGCACCGTTGATCTCAGCCAAGACGGGGTTAAACGTTAAGGATGTGCTTGAAAGCGTTGTGAAGATGGTTCCGGCGCCGGCGGGAGACCCGAAAAAGCCACTGCAGGCGCTGATTTTCGACTCATATTATGATGCCTATAAGGGCGTGGTGATTTATGTGCGGGTAAAAGACGGCACAGTCAAGGTTGGCGACGAAATCAGGCTGATGGCGACCGGTGCAAAATTCACCGTGGTGGAATGCGGATTCTTGCATGCGACATCGATTGAACCGCGGCCAGAACTGGTGACTGGCGAAGTTGGCTATATCTCGGCGTCGATAAAATCTATAAACGATGCGCGAGTTGGCGATACCGTCACAACAACGCAGAACCCGGCAAAGGAGCCGCTGCCGGGCTACAGAGCGGTTAATCCGATGGTTTTCTGCGGAATTTACCCTGTGGATGGTTCGAAATATGGCGACTTAAGGGATGCGCTCGAAAAGCTGCAGCTGAATGATGCCTCGCTGTCGTTTGAGCCGGAAACGTCTGTAGCGCTTGGGTTTGGCTTTAGATGTGGCTTCTTGGGACTTTTGCATATGGAAATCATCCAGGAGCGACTAGAAAGAGAATACGGCCTGGACATCATAACAACGGCGCCCAGCGTCATATATAAGCTCACAAAGACCGACGGTGCGGTGGTTTATATAGACAACCCGACGAATTACCCCGAGCCAAGCGTGATCGAGAAGGCAGAGGAGCCCATGACGAATGCGCACATCTACGCCCCGTCGGAATACGTGGGGAACATCATGGAGCTTTGCCAGGAGCGGCGCGGGGTCTTCAAAGACATGAAGTACATAGATGACAGCCGGGTGGACATCCACTACGCGCTGCCGCTCAACGAGATTGTGTACGACTTTTTTGATGCGTTAAAGTCCAAAACCAAGGGCTATGCGTCGTTTGACTACGAAATCATAGGTTACACCGAGTCGGACCTAGTTAAGCTAGACATCATGCTAAACGGCGAGGTAGTGGATGCCCTCTCGTTCATTATTCATCGGGACAAAGCCTATCAAAGGGCACGAAAAATGGCGGAAAAGCTGAAAGAGAAAATTCCAAGGCAGCTTTTCGAAGTGCCAATCCAAGCCTGCATAGGCGGCAAGGTAATCGCCCGAGAAACCGTAAAAGCGATGCGCAAAGACGTGCTGGCCAAATGCTATGGCGGAGACATCTCCCGCAAGAAAAAGCTGCTAGAAAAGCAAAAAGAAGGCAAAAAACGCATGCGACAAATAGGATCAGTCGAAGTGCCGCAAGATGCCTTCATGTCAGTATTAAAGCTTGATGAGTAAATAATCTTGCCCATCAAGCTTAATTTAATGCGAAATTCAATTTTTATAAAATAAAAAATGGTGACCCGGACGGGATTTGAACCCGTGTTACCGCCGTGAAAGGGCGGTGTCTTAACCGCTTGACCACCGGGCCATTGATTCATAGAGCAAATACCAAAGTGGTAGCGGTAATTGGATTTGAACCAATGACACTCCGGGTATGAACCGAATGCTCTAGCCAACTGAGCTATACCGCCGTGTGTGCGATCAAACAGTGAACAGAAACTATTATATTATAAAAAAGCGCGATTGTCAACACCTTTTTATTTTTTGCCGCCCCAGGCATCGATGTTTGCGCGCTCGATGGCACCGACAATTTTTTTTCGAAGGTTGGGGTAATTTTTTTCAAGATTAAGTATAAGATTCTTGGTAGTTTGCCGATTGGAGTTAAAGTTTGCAGGACAGCGACTCAAAACAATCGGCAAATTTTTGCGCCGCACAAGCGAAGTAATCTTAGTCTCCTCGCAGAAAATGAGCGGCCGAATCATATAAATATCCTTGCGCGAAAGATATGTAACCGGCGAAAAACAGCCAATAGTCCCGCAGTTCAAAAGATTCATAAAAAAAGTTTCAACGCAGTCATCCAAATTATGCCCCAAAGCAATCTTGTTGCAACCAAGTTCCCTCGCCATATCGTGCAGTATCCCTCGACGCATCCGGGCACAAAGACTGCAGGGGTTCGACTCTTTTCGGTCATGAAAAATTAAACTAGCAAGATGAGTGCGCTTTATGACGTATGGGACGTTGATTTTTGCACAAAATTTTTCGATATCAGAATAATCAGTAGGCCGATTATCGAAGCAAGGATCGACGGTTATGGCGACCAAATCGAATTTTTGCGGGTAGTAGGTCTTAATCTGATTAAGCGCAAACAAGAGAAACACCGAATCCTTGCCGCCAGAAACGCACACAGCAATCCTGTCATTCTGCGAGATCATCCCGTAAGAATCAATAGCCGCGCGGACTTTGCCAATCATGTTGTGCATAAAATTTCTCCTCTTTGTGCAAGCAAAATTTTTATAAAAATAAAAAGCAAGACGTTTCACCATCGTAAATTTACATATTATCTGCCTCAAATTTCGCATAAAACTGTGGCGGAACATCAATATAAACAAAATAAAAATAATTCTTTTATAGAAAATTAACTCAACTCTATAAACATAATATACAATATTTTCTTCAATTTTGCAAAAAAAAATTGCATAAATGCTTGCAATTTAAAAATAAGTGTATTATAATGAAAACATCAAGTGGTGAAAAGTGGTTAAAAGTAGCGAGAAGTGGTTTAAAATTATCTTTTCAAAACTTTTGGAGGGGCTTTTATGTTGATAGGCGAGTACCAACATAATATCGACCTAAAGGGCAGAGTTGCGGTTCCGGCGCGGTTCCGTGACGATTTGGGCGCGCTTTTTTACATCACCAAAGGCCTCGACAATTGCCTGTTCGTTTTGCCACAAGATGAGTGGAGTCGGCTGGTGGACAAGATAAAAACGATGCCGATCTCTAAGGCTAGGGGCTTGCAGAGATTTTTCTTCTCGGGCGCAGCGGAGGTTGTGTCGGACAAGCAGGGCAGAATTCTGATCCCGCAGCAGCTAAGAGAGCACGCCGAGCTGGATAAAGAAGTCACGTTTATCGGGACGTCCAGCAGGGTGGAGATCTGGAACAGCAAGAGGTGGGCAGAGTTCAACTCAGTGCTAACGCAGGACAGCATCGCAGAGGCAATGGACATGCTCGACTTGTAGAAAGGGCGGCGGCAAATGGAGTTTTCGCATGTACCGGTTTTGCTGTTGGAAGCAATAGAAGGGCTAACCGTAGAGGAGTCTGGGGTTTACATAGACGGCACAGCCGGAGGTGGCGGGCATTCTGAGGCCATTTTAAAGAAGCTAAAGTCCGGCAAGCTGATATCGATTGACCAGGACCCAGATGCAATCGCGTTTTTGCGGGAGAAGCTAGCAAAGTACGAGAATTCCATTGTGGTGCAAGAAAACTTCCTAAATATGGACAAAGTCGCAGTAGAGCTTTCTATCAACAAGGTAGACGGTGTGTTGCTGGATTTGGGGGTTTCGTCGCATCAGTTTGACACCAAAGAAAGAGGCTTTTCTTACCGCTACGACGCGCCACTGGATATGCGAATGAGTCAAAAAGGCGTGAGCGCGTACGATTTAGTCAATGAGTTGCCCTGGCAAGAGCTAGCGGAGATCATAAAAAATTATGGAGAAGAAAAGTTCGCAAAAGGCATCGCGCTCGCAATAGAAAGGCAGAGACAGAAAGCGCCCATAGAAACCACACAGCAACTAGTGGAAGTGATAAAATCGGCGATACCAGCAAGGTTTAAGCGAGAAAAAGGCCATCCGGCCAAAAGAACCTTTCAGGCGCTTAGAATTGCTGTGAATAGAGAGATAGATGTATTGCAACAGGGCTTAGATTCGGCGTTTTCGATATTGAGACCAGGCGGAAGACTAGCGGTGATCACGTTTCATTCTCTTGAAGATAGAATCGTCAAAAAGAAAATGGCGTCCTGGTGCCAAGGATGCACGTGTCCGCCAGAGTTTCCGATCTGCGTGTGCAATAAAAAGCCGAAGGCAAAGCTAGTCAATAAAAGGGCGATAGAGCCTTCACGACAGGAAGTTGAGGAGAATCCGCGAAGCAAAAGTGCAAAATTACGGGTTTGTGAAAAGATTTAATCTTAAGGATGTTAAATAGGACGGGGGTTGATGAAAATGGCTTTGCAGCAAAGAAGCGTCGCGTATGATATCTCGCGGTTCGAGGAGCGAAAACCGGCGATAGATAGCGAAAAAAGAGACAACATATTAAAGCTGCCAAAGAAAAAAGCAAAAGTAAGAGCCGGCAAAAAAAGCAAGCTAAAGCCGATGACGGTGCTGCTTGCGGGAGTAAGCTTTTTGCTAAGTGTTGCCGCGGTGTGGACAATGCTACTCAACCAAGTGACGATGGCCGAACTAACAGCCCAAACCAACAAAGCCGCCACACAGCTGGAGGAGTGCAGAAGCGAGAACACGCAGTGGCAGATGAAATTAGAGGAAAAATTTTCGCCAGAAAACGTAACACAACACGCAATTGCGCTGGGAATGGTGCCAAATAACTCAGGACGAGTGGAGTGCTTGGGGCTGCACCCAGAGGACAAGGCAGAAATACCACAGAAGGGAAGAGGAGGACTTGCGAGAATCTTTTGACCTAGCGGGAAATCGGGAATAACATGAGGTTTAACTAAATAAATATTAAAGATAGGATAGAGAGTTAAGATGGAATCGGGGTCTTGGCTCTCATGACGTTTGTGGAGGAGCAAGGTTATGGCAAAAGGGACCACAATCAGAATGTGGCGCAGGTCGATTTTTGTGTTGGCGTCGCTGCTCATCGTGGGTTTTGGAGTAATCGTCTTTAGACTGGTAAAGTTGCAATTGGTCGAGGGCGAAAAACTGCAGCAAATGGCCACAGAGCAGCAGTTAAAAGATACAAAAATAAACGCACAAAGAGGCACGATCTACGACAGAAACATGAAACCGTTGGCACAAAGCGCAACGGTTTGGACGGTGGTTCTGGAGCCAGCTTATTTGAAGGACCCAGAATTAATCGAGAAGATCGCCAGCGGGCTAGCTCCGATTTTAGAAATGGACAAGAGCGAGATCTTAGAAAAGGCGAAGAAAAAGTCGTTCTACACAGTGCTGAAGCGGAAGGTAGAGAGCGACGTCAAAGATAAAATCATAGCGTTTCAGAAAGAAAACAAGATAACAACGGGCATACGGCTGGTGGAGGATTACAAGCGGTATTATCCGTATGGTGACTTTGCGGCGTGCGTTATTGGCTTTACTGGGACGGACAGCCAAGGTCTTTCGGGGCTGGAGAGCTACTACGATGAATACCTAACCGGCCAGGCGGGCAGATTGGTCACAGCCAGAAACGCAGTGGGCACGGATATGCCGTTTGACTACGAGAAGATGATTCCGGCGCAGAACGGCAATAATCTGGTCTTGTGCATAGACGAAGTGATTCAGCACTTTTTGGAAAAGGGCCTAGAAGAGGGGATCGTCAACAACAAGGTCATGAACAGGGCCGGCGCCATCATGATGAACGTCAATACCGGCGAGATAATAGGTATGGCGGTAAAGGGCGGCTACGACCTCAACAAACCGTTTGAAATTGCGGACGCAGAAAAAAAGGCTCAAATAGAAGCCCTGCCAGAATCGGAGCGCGCAAAGGCAAAGGCCGAAGCGCTGGAGGCACAGTGGCGCAACAAGCTGGTTAGCGACACCTACATGCCGGGCTCAGTGTACAAGCAAATCACCACGGCAATGGCGTTTGAAGAGAATTTGATCGACGAAAAGACCAACTTTAATTGTACCGGAAGTTTTGTGCCGTTCCCGGGCGCCCGGCCGATTCGGTGCCACAAACACGGCGGACATGGCAGCCAGGTCTTTGCGCGAGCCTTTTGCAACTCCTGTAACCCGGCGTTCATCCAGGTCGGCCAAAAAATAGGCCCCGAGAGGTTCTACAAATACTACCAGGCGTTTGGCTTCACCGAAAAAACCGGCATAGACCTGCCCGGCGAAGCGAACGGAATCTTCTTTAGCAAAGATGGCCGTATGGGTCCGATGGATTTGGCGGTGGCATCGTTTGGACAGAACTTTAGCGTAACGCCGCTCCAGATGATAATAGCAGCGGCGGCCGTTGCAAACGGTGGATATATAGTTGAACCGCGCATTGTGAGTCGAATTGTTGATTGCAACGGAAACATCATAAAAAATTTTGAAACAGTGATAAAAAGGCAGGTTATTTCGGAAGGAACATCTTCCAGAGTGTGTGCGCTGCTCACGCAAAATACAATTGACGGTGGCGCGAAGAATGGTGGCGTTCCAGGATACGGAATTGGCGGCAAAACAGGAACATCGCAAAAAATAGGTGACAGTGGTCCGGGCGGCATGGACTATATCTCGTCGTTCTGTGGCTTTGCGCCGGGCGACAACCCGCAGTATATTTTGCTGATTTATTACGATACGCCAAAAGGGCCGAGCTATTACGGGGCGCTCGTGGCGGCGCCGACATTTGCAAGGGTCATGCAGGACGCGTTGCCGTACCTGGGCGTGGAGCGCAAGTATACCGACGAGGAAATGGCCAACCTAGACATCCAGGTGCCGTTTTTGGTGGGATCATCAGTCGACAAGGCCAAACTCCAGGCGATAAATCTGCAGCTAAACCCAGTCGTCTACGGCTCTGGCGAGACGGTTATATCGCAGGTTCCAGAAGTCTCAACCAAAATGCCAAAAGGCGGCAGGATAGTGCTCTACACAGACGACTCCAACGCGAATTCCAAAGCAGTGGTGCCCAAGTTTGCAGGCATGACCCTCTCTGCAGCCAACAGAGAGGCCAGCGCAGCAAAAGTGAACATCATAATAAAAGGAGCGGCGCTGTCGAGCTCGGGATGCGTGTGCGCAAGCCAAAGCATAGCCGCGGGCACAGAAGTCCGCCCCGGCACAGTGGTAACCCTGACGTTTTCGCAGAAAAAATCGGAGCAACATAGTGACTAGAAAATGGAAATTCACACAGCATAAGCAAAAGTTCAAAAAATGTGCTATAATTGTAGTAGTTTAAGCAGCAAAGGGCAGGTTTAGAAAGGTGGCATGCGGCATGGTGGCAAACGTATGGGTGATTTTTGCGATAGTAGCTTCATTCTTAATCACGTATTTTTTAGGAAAGCGGATTATACCGTACCTTCAAAGGCTCAAATACGGCCAAACCATACTAAAAATCGGGCCATCGTGGCACAAAAATAAGCAGGGCACGCCCACAATGGGCGGAGTAATTTTCGTTATCGGAATATACGCCGCAATCCTCGTGACAATGCCGCTGTACTACTTTTTGGTCGCCCAAAATACACTGCACTTGCAAGAGCCACCGCTCATAATGCAAAAAATCATATCCGGCCTCCTGATGGCACTGGCGTACGGCGCAATCGGCTTTTTGGACGACTATATAAAGGTAGTAAAAAAGCGCAACTTGGGGCTAACCGCCGGGCAAAAGCTCCTCATGCAGTTTTTGGTTGTGGGCTCGTACCTGCTGTCGCTTTATTGCGCGGAGGTGCTGCAAGGAGGCCTCGGCGCCACGTCGACGACCATACCGTTCTTTGGTCGGGTTGACCTAGGGGTATTATATTGGCCGATGGCGTCATTGCTGATAGTCGGCATGGTGAACGCGGTGAACTTAACGGACGGAATTGACGGCCTATGCACATCGATCACGTTTTTCGTCGCCACATTTTTCATGCTGATATCGAATTTCCTGCATATATTCAACCTGAGCATAGTCGCGGGGGCGCTAGTTGGCGGATGTCTGGGCTTTTTGATATTCAACATTCACCCCGCAAAAGTGTTCATGGGGGATACAGGCTCATTGTTCTTGGGCGGATTAATCTGCGCGCTAGCATTCACGCTGGATGTGCCAGTGCTGTTGCCGATAATCGGTGGTGTGTACGTGCTGGAGATGTTCTCGGTGATCTTGCAGGTGGCGTATTTTAAGGCAACAAAGGGCAAACGCCTGTTCAAAATGAGTCCGCTGCACCATCACTTCGAGATTTGCGGCTGGAGCGAGGCCAAAATTTGCATCGTGTTTAATGTGATCACAGTGGTGCTCGGAGCGCTGGCGGTTGTGCTGGCGGCGTATGGGCTTTGATGGGTACCGTGCAGGCTAAGGGGCAACGAGGAGGCAAAAAAATGAGCAGAAATTACAGCAGAGCGGCAAGGCCAAGGGGACAGCAAGAAAATAGACCTAGCTCAAGGGACGCAAGGGCGCGGAATGATAAAACGAAGAAGCATTCTGGCTTTAAGTTTGGCGGACTAGCGGCAGTCTCGAGGGGTCTCAACCCGGTAAAAAATAAGCTAAAAGTGTTCTCCATGCGGTCGGGCCTAGATATGCCGTTCTTTTTTATAAACATGGCAATACTCGTGGTTGGCCTTGTGATGATGTTTTCGGCCTCATACCCCAACGCCTATTACTACAAAAATGGCGACAGTTACTACTTTATAAGGAGTCAGTTGATTTGGGCGGTCATCGGGGTTGTCGCTATGATCGCGGTTTCTTATTTCGACTACCACCACTTCCACAAGTTCGCTGTCCCCATATTGGGAGTTTCGTTCGTGCTGCTAGTTGTGGTGCTCTTCATGCCGATGGTAAACGGCGTCCATAGGTGGATCCCGCTCGGCCCAATCGGATTTCAGGCGTCGGAGATAACGAAATTTGCGATCGTGCTGTCATTCGCGCATTTCATCTCGATAAACTTCAAAAAAATGGACACGTTCAAATATGGAATCCTGCCATACGGCATAATACTGGCGTTCACGGCGTTTTTGCTGTACCTGGAGCCCCACATTTCGTGCCTGATCATCGTGGTGCTGCTGGCCGGCGGCATGCTATACATTGGCGGGGTAAAACTGCGATGGTTTGGGCTGGTCTTAGCAATAGCGTTGGCGGCAGTTGGTTACGTAGTGCTGTTTACAGATAAGCTAGGTTACGCAAATGGCCGTGTGCAGGGATGGTTAGACCCATTCACAAGCAACCCAAACGTAGACACGTGGCAGACAAAGCAGGGGCTCTATGCGATAGGGTCCGGAGGCCTGTGGGGACTGGGATTAGGGCAGTCGCGGCAAAAGTACCTCTACATTCCGGAGCCGCAGAACGACTTCATTTTTTCGGTAGTCTGCGAAGAGCTGGGCTTTATCGGGGCATTGATAATCCTAATCCTGTTTGCAATGCTAATTTGGCGGGGAATCATGATATCGATGCGAGCCAAAGACAAATTTGGCACATTGCTAGGCATCGGACTCACGGCGCAGGTCGGCCTGCAGGTGATCTTGAACATCTTCGTCGTAACAAACACGATTCCAAACACAGGTATAAGCCTGCCATTCTTCAGCTATGGCGGCACGTCGCTGGTCATGCTGCTCGTGCAGATGGGCATAGTTTTGTCAATATCCAGAACGTCGAAAATAGAAAAAACCTGATGAAAGTGGCGAGCACGATGAGAATAATCTTTGCGGGCGGCGGTACGGCGGGGCACATAAACCCGGCCCTGGCCGTGGCGGAGTATGTAAAAGAAGTCCGACCAGACGCGCAGATATTGTATGTTGGCGCGGTTGGCGGGATGGAAGAAAAGCTGGTGAAGCAGGCCGGGCTGGACTTTAGAGGTATAAAAATTTCCGGATTCAGCCGAAAGCTTAATCTGGCGGGCTTAAAAAAGAATATAATAACGCTAAAGCGGGTTGTAACTGCAAGTTTGGAGTCAAAAAAGATAATCGAGCAGTTCAGACCGGACATCTGCGTGGGCACAGGGGGCTACGTGAGCGGTCCGATCTTGCGAAAGGCCGCGCAGATGGGCGTGCCGATAATAATCCACGAGCAAAACGCGTTCCCTGGCATCACAACAAAGATGCTGGCACACAAAGCAGAGTGCGTGATGCTAGCGGTGGGGGAGGCGCGAAAATTTTTTGACAAAAGGTGCAAAATAGCGGTAACGGGGAACCCAATAAGGAAGGAAATTGCCCAAATGACGCAGCAAGAGGCCCGCGCAAAGCTGAAGCTGGACAATCGGCCGGTGGTGCTGTCTTTTGGGGGCAGCTTGGGCGCCAGAAAGATTAATGAGGCCGTGGTCGACTTGATTGCAGATACGGCAAGGACGGACAAATTCCAGCATATCCACGCTTTTGGGCAGTACGGGCAGTGGTTCTTGCCGGAGCTAGAGAAAAAAGGCGTCAAAATCTCGGCGCACCCGAATTTGGACGTACGAGAGTACATCAGCGACATGCCAACATGCCTGGCCGCGGCCGACTTGGTTATCTGCCGGGCGGGAGCCATCACTCTGAGTGAGATTCAGGCGCAGGGCAAGGCTTCGATTTTGATTCCTTCGCCAAACGTCGCGGAAAATCACCAGTACCACAACGCAATGGCGCTTGTGAACAACCACGCGGCGAGCATCTTAGAGGAGCGGGATTTAACCGGCGAATTGCTCATAAAAAAGGTGAATGAACTATTGGCACACCCCGAAACTATGCGAGAATTTCAACAAAACGCGAAAAAAATGGCCATATATGACGCAAATCAGCGAATTTATTCTATAATAGAAAAAATAGTCGGATAGCGGATAAAGCGCGGCAAAATCGGATTCACCAAAACATCCCCGAGGGCATAGTATGAAATCAGTGAAACGCGGATAAAATACGTGCCGGACGGGGTGGTCGGAGTGGAGAGACTAGTAGTAGAACACGCAGAGCGGTTGTCGGGCGAGGTGGCGGTCCAGGGGTCCAAAAACAGCGCGCTACCGATATTGACGGCAACGCTCCTTTGCGATGGTATTTGCACTATTGAGAATTGTCCGGATTTGTCGGACGTGGACGTCACGCTGGAGATTTTAAAGAGCCTGGGAGCAAAAGTCTTAAAAGAAAAAAATAGCGTAATCGTAGATTCGACCGAGGTTTGCGGCTTTAAAATCTCGAAGGAAATGATGAAAAAAATAAGATCATCGATACTTTTTTTGGGCGCGCTGTCAGCAAGAATGGGCCGGGCGGAGCTGTGTGTTCCGGGCGGATGCAAACTGGGCCCGCGGCCGATAGATTGGCATTTGGCGGCGCTTTCGCAGATGGGGCTAAAAATTGAAAACCAAGACAAAATGCTGTTTTGCGAGCTAGAGGACAGATTCAAAGGCGCAGAGATAACCCTGCCGCTTCCAAGCGTGGGGGCAACGGAGAATATCATCTTAGCGGCGGTTTTGGCAAAGGGCACAACGATAATCCGCAACGCCGCGCGAGAGCCAGAAATTTGCGATTTGTGCGATTTTTTGATAAAATGTGGAGCAAGGATAGAAGGAGCCGGCCAGAGCGAGGTCAAGATAGTTGGCGTTGAGAGATTGTCCGGGGCGGAGCATAGGGTCATCCCCGACAGAATCGTAGCGGTGACCTTTTTGGCAGCAGCGGCGGCCGTGGGCGGAGACGTAACGGTGCAAAGCGTAGCTCCAGCGCACATGCAGAGCATGTTAGAGGTCTTTAAGAAGATCGGATGCGATGTGAATGTGGCCGCAGAATCTGTGCAGATCTTGGCAAAAGACAAGAAATTGGCGCCGATTAGGGAGATTGTGACTAAGCCCTACCCCGGATTCCCAACAGATGCGCAGGCTTTGTTTATGGTTTTGGCTTCTATTTCCGATGGCAGCTGCATGTTTGTCGAAAATATCTTCAAAAACCGCTATAAACACGCAGAGGAGCTCGTAAAGCTGGGCGCAGACATTAAGGTGATGGACAAAATAGCGGTGGTGAAGGGCGTGGATGAGCTTTATGGAGAAGAAACCCTAGAGGCGAAGGACTTGAGAGGGGCAGCAGCTTTGGTGATTGCCGCAATGGCCGCGGATGGAAGAACTACCATAACCGGGGTGGAGCATTTGGACAGGGGTTATGAGGACTTTGAGAAAAACCTGCGGCGCTTGGGAGCGAATATAAAGAGGATCTAAGATTTTATGAAGAAGTTTAAACAGAAAAAAAGACCGGCAAAGGTCAAAAATGCGAACTTGGCGATTAACTATAAAATAAGGTCACGGCTGATTTATTGCGCGATATTTTGCGCGATTTCTGCTGTGTGCTTGTTTTTTTCTTCGATGATTCTTTTTCGGGCGAAGTACATAGACGTCAACACTAAAGACATCGACGCGGCCGCAAGGGACGCGGTTTACGAAAATTTGGGGATAAATCAAGGCGACAACCTTCTTCTAATAGACGAAAATGCCGTTAGCAAGAGGCTCGAGGACGCGATTGTGGACGTGGATTGCGTAGAGATCGAAAAAAAGTTTCCGGACGCCATTTTCATAAACGTGAAGAAGGCCAATAAAGCGTTTGACATAGAGTCTGTCGCCGGGGAGTACATTGCAATAAGCGGCAAGGGCAAGGTTTTGGCGGTCTCGGATGCCCACGAAGAGGGGCTGATTCTTTTAAAGGGGACGGAGCCGGAATCCGTTGAGGTTGGCAAAAAAGTTACATATAAGGATAAGTCGGTGGAGAAGAAGATCTCGGAGTTTATTGAAATGATGAACGCGAATAATCTTGAAAAAACGACGGAAATAGACTTTAATAACGGGCACTTGTTCTTTGCCACTTACGACGGCCGGGTGAAGATAAATTTTGGATTTTACGAGAACATGGACTATAAAATAAAGACGGCGGCCGAGATCATAAACACTAAGCTGGGCGCGGCAGAAAGTGGAACGCTAGATCTTTCGGAAGTTTTTGAAGAAAATCGATCGTATTTTACACCAAACTATTAATTTTTGCCACTTATTTTCTAAATGTGCTATAATTTTCGCAAATATAATTTGGCTTGCAGATAGTGGCAATCCGCCAAATCGATGGTGAGAATGTATACAAAATTCATTTTTTGTGCTAAAAAAGAAATAAATTTTATTAAATATCTTGAAATTTTTATAGTAATGTGTTAAATTAAAAAATGAGATGGTTTGTAGGTTTTTATATGGAAGATATTTGTAAAACAGGAGGTACATTAAATGCCATTTGAGTTGGAAAATAATTTGGATAATATAGTTCAGATCAAGGTTATAGGAGTAGGTGGCGGAGGCGGCAATGCTCTTGATAGAATGGTGGCTTCGGGGCTTAAGTGCGTTGACTTTGTTACTGTTAATACGGACAAGCAGGCTCTGCAGCGCTCGAAGGCCGGTACTAAGATTCAAATAGGAGAAAAGATTACAAACGGAAAAGGCGCCGGTTCTAAGCCGGAAATTGGCCAGAAATCGGCAGAAGAAAGCCGGGAGGAAATCGCCCAAGCTATAAAAGGAACAGACATGGTCTTCATCACAGCCGGAATGGGCGGCGGAACGGGGACGGGCGCAGCTCCAGTTGTTGCTAAAATCGCTAGAGAAATGGGCATTTTGACGATTGGAATCGTGACGAAGCCGTTTGCGTTTGAGGGTAAGCGAAGAATGGAGCAGGCCGAAAACGGAATCGCTAACCTTAGAGAACACGTGGATTCTTTGGTGATAATCCCGAACGAACGGCTAAAATACGCCAGTGAGCAGAGGATAACTTTGCTTAATGCCTTTTCTGTCGCGGATGATGTTTTGCGCCAAGGCGTGCAGAGCATTTCGGACTTAATCTTGTTGCCGGGACTTGTTAACTTGGACTTTGCGGACGTAACTGCCGTTATGAAGGACGCCGGGTACGCACATATGGGCGTTGGAAGGGCTTCTGGTAAGGATAAAGCCGAAGCGGCCGCCAATATGGCGATCTCGAGCCCGCTTTTGGAGACGGCGATAAACGGCGCAAAGGGTGTCATAATAAACATCACTTCTTCGCCGGACATTGGCTTGGATGAGATTGAAACGGCTTCTACGATGATTGCAGAGCAGGCCGACCAAGAGGCAAACATCATATGGGGTGCGGCTTTTGACGAAAACATGGAAGACGAAATGAGCGTCACTGTGATTGCTACAGGTTTCTCCGACGTATCGAGTCCAAAGTCTGACCCAAAGTTAGCCTATGCAGGCAAATTTGTTAATAATAAAAATGAAAAACATCCGATTACCGCGGGGGCAAGCAGTAACTCAGAAAGCAAAAGTAGCGATGATTCTGATAAGTACCTAAAAGAGACCAGGCCCGGCCAAGCTGTGAGCTTTGAGGAAGAGGACGACACCTTTTACGATATAATGTCAATCTTTAATCGCAAGCAAAATTAAAGCTGTGGCGGCACATTGGCGCATGGTACAAAAAATAAACCCGCACTAAATCTAAGTGCGGGCTTTTTCGTTTGTTGTTTACGATATTGCTTATTTCGTTTCTACCACGAGTTTAACGGCGGTGCGGTCCTCGCCATCGATGGTGACGTTCACGAATGCCGGGATGCAGATCAGCTCGACCCCGGTGGGTGCCAAGTACCCCCGCGCAATGGCGATGGCTTTGATGGCCTGATTAACCGCGCTGGCTCCAACTGCCTGAATTTCTACAGAATTATGTTCACGTATAACGCCAGCAATCGCGCCAGCAACGGAATTTGGAGCCGACTTTGACGAAACTTTTAGAATTTCCATATTAAATCCTCCATTTTTAGTATTATATTACGTCTTCAATAATATAATATATGCAATTTTTATATTTTGCAATAGATTTTTAAATAAAATTTATATTATTTTTCATTTTCGTTAAATCCTATCGAAAGACAGGGTAATTTTTTATTATTTGCCAAGGGAGCAAAAATAAACAACAATTTATCACTAATATTTTGTGCAAAATTTGCATAAAATTATCCAGTAATTGTCAGACGATTTACACTTTGCGTTTTTTTGGTAGACTCATCAATGTCAAAAATTATACAATCCACCTTACATTTTCCAGTTGCGTTTTCAAACCGAACGGGCATCTTTGTCTTAATCTTCCTAATCACTAGGTCAACCCGCACGCCAAGGGCAGAGTCAATCACGCCAGCCATGCCAACGTCAGTAATGTAGCCGGTTCCGCGCGGAAGAATGCATTCGTCGGCGGTGGGAACGTGAGTGTGCGTGCCAAAAAGGGCAGAGATCCGGCCGTCAAGATAAAACCCTAAAGCTCGCTTTTCGGAAGTCGCTTCGGCATGAAAGTCCACAATGACAATGGCGTCGCTACCGGCATTTGCAAGGATCCGATCGGCGGTTTTAAAGGGACAATCGAGGTTCTCCATAAATATTGTGCCCATAAGATTGATGACAACCACCTTGTTTTTGTTGACGTCCAGGGTGCAAACGCCGCTGCCGGGGGTACTTCTGGAGGGGTAGTTAGCCGGCCGAATCAGGCGAGGCTCACTGCCAAAGGTTTTAAAGATCTCGCGCCGCCTAAAAGAGTGATTCCCCGCCGTGATAACGTCCACACCGCTTTTAAAAAGATAATCGGCAGAAAATGGAGTAATCCCGTTCCCGTCGGCCGAATTTTCTCCATTCGCAATAACCAAATCTATTCCATGCGCCTTCCTCAAGCCGGCAAGCTGTTCCCGCAAAAAATTACAACCGATGCTGCCCACAACATCGCCAATAGCAAGCACTTTCATTACAATCAGCCCTTTTCAATGCATTATTTAAAATTATACCATAAAGTCACCAAAAAAGCGACGCGCAGTGCTACAAAAAAAGGTAAGCTATCTAAAAAGTGGCTGAATTTGGTACCCCATAAATGCCGACTCCATCGCCGGAACGATAAGATCGAAGTGCGCGACCAAGGAGGCTGGCTTTTTGATGGGATCATCTTGGGACATGGGCACAAAATAAAAATTTTTTCTGCTAAGCATAGCACCAAGGTTCTGAGCGCATCCGGCCAGTCCGTCGTTTGTGGCAAGCGCGATCAGAACGGGACGCTGGCCTCGCAGGTGAGATTTTACGGCCATCGTTACAGATGTGTCTATTGTAGAATTTGTGAGCTTACTTAGAGTATTCCCGGTGCACGGCGCAATAATCATGATGTCCGTTAATTTTTTGGGTCCAATCGGCTCCGCCCGTTCTATAGTGTGGATTATTTCTTTTTGACAGATGCTCTCTATTTTTTTTCGAAAGTCCGCAGCCTTGCCAAATCTGGTGTCGGTGGAGTACGCGGTGTGAGACATAATGGGCAAAACGTCGTATCCCGAGTCTGCAAGCAGCTCCATTTGAGGGATAGCCCTTGAAAATGTGCAAAAAGAGCCGCACATAGCAAAGCCGACCTTTATATCGATCATAATTGACCCTCCTCAATCATGTTGTATATCGTGTTTTTTATGATTTCTCCGGCCGCCCGCGGCGCAACCTTGCCGGGCAACGCCAAAGCCTGGATTGCCTTGATTTTAAGCTTTCTAGCAGCGTCAAAGTCAACCCCACCGGGCAGAGAAGCTAAGTCGATTATAACCGCGTTTTTGGGGAGTCTAGCAAGAAAATCAGCGTCAAAAATCAAGCTTGGAATAGTGTTAAAGATAATGTCAAAGTCCACACTGCCGGCGTTTGAAGAAGCAAGACTTGCAGTCAGCACGGCTGAGTAGCCCAATAGATTTATCCAAGCGATGTCTTTGGGCTTTCTGGCGCTAGCCGTAACCTTGGCACCGATCCCTTTTAACATTTTGCTCAAAACTTTGCCGATCCGCCCAAACCCCGTAACCAGGCACCGGGAGCCATTAATAGTCCCACCGTATTCTTGCCTGGCAATTTGGATGGCTCCTTCTGCCGTTGGGATGGCGTTATTCACGGCGAATTCTTCTCTTTTAGAATAATCATATAACTGCATGTTGCTAAAGATCGGGCTGGTGGCGATTAAGTCTTCGGCCCTTGCGCAGAATATTTTTTTGTCAAACATAGTTTTAGCGAATTCATCGTCAACCGCGATTTGTGTACGAGAGTGCGGTGCGTTCAAATAGCCATCCGAAGTAGTTGCAGGCACCGGCAGGATGATATAATCACTCATTTTTACAGCGTCTTTTAAACTTGCCGTTGTGATGCCGCTTTTCAGGTCAGCATTTTCAAACCCAACAGCGCAAACATTATAGCCGTCCGACAAAATACTTTCAGCCATCGCCACCTGGCGCTTGTCGCCGCCAACTATTGCAAAAGTATCTATGCCACTCATATTGCCTTACCTCCATCATTCAAAACATAATATGGCCGCGGGGCGAGGCGTGTTACAACAACAGGCAAAACGAGGGTATCACATTTTATGGGCATATAATCAAAAAAGCAAAAAACTATTTATTTCTGAGCAAAAGCGCAATATAATAGTACTATAGAGCGTGAAAGCTGTTTTTAATTTGACAAAAGGTGTGAAAATAGGTTGAGTAATATTGAGAATATTTTAAATAACGCAAAGAACATACATTTCATCGGGATAGGCGGCTCCGGCATGTGCCCCATGGCAGAGATTCTGCTGGACAAAGGCTACAATATAACAGGGTCCGACAATTATATCTCGGATACCCTGCAAAGGCTCATAGATAAGGGAATGAAGGTCTACACAGAGCATAACGACGCAAACGTGAATGGAGCCGAGTTGGTGGTATACTCGGCCGCAATAAAAGAAGACAATGTGGAGAGGGCAGAGGCCGCAAAAAGAGGGCTCCTATGCATAGAGCGCGCAGTGATGCTGGGTCTTTTGTGCGCAAAATATAAGAATACCGTAGCAGTGTCGGGCACGCACGGCAAAACTACCACAACCGCGATGATAACTCAGATTTTAACAATGGCAAAAAAAGATCCGAGCGCGATAATCGGCGGAAAGCTGCCGGCAATAAACGGCAACAGCAGAACGGGCAAGTCGGACATAATCGTGTGCGAAGCGTGCGAGTATGTGGACTCATTTTTGCAGATCACGCCGTCGATAGCGGTAATAACGAACGTGGAGGCGGATCACCTTGACTATTTTGGGAACCTCGAGAATGTGATAAACTCGTTCAACAAATTTGCGAAAAAGGCAACAGAGCTCGTAGTCATAAACGGAGAAGATGAAAATTCTGTCCTCGCGGCGAAAAACGCGACAGTACCGGTCGTGACTTTTGGCGAGTCGAAGGATAACACCTATTATGCCGAGAATATTTCTGAAAAGAACGTGGCCTTTCCGAGCTTTGATTTGATGAAAGGCGGAGAGAAGCTTGCAGCGATAAAACTAGCCGTGCCGGGCAAATATAACGTTTATAATGCCCTTGCCGCAGCCACAGTTGCCGATTGCTTAGGGGTTTTGCCGGAAGACATAGCCAAAGCGCTTGGCGAGTTTACCGGAGTGCATCGCCGGTTTGAAGTGCTTGGCCGGCCCAATGGTATCACTGTTGCAGACGATTTTGCGCATCACCCAACGGAGATAACTTCGGTGCTGACGGCCGCTAAAAAAATGGGATTCAAGCGAGTTATTGCGGTGTTTCAGCCGCACACATATTCTCGCACGGCGGCATTTCTGGATGAATTTGCAGAATCGCTGTCCATTGCGGATATTACCGTCTTGTCCGAGATTTTGGCCGTTCGCGAGGTAAACACCTATAACATTAAGTCCGAAGACCTGGCGGCAAAGCTCGAGAACTGCATATGCCTGCGCACGTTTGAGGAAATCACAGATTGCATCGAAAAAATAGCAGAGCCCGGGGACTTAGTCCTGACCATGGGCGGGGGCAATGTGTACGTCTGCGCAAACATGATTTTGAAGAGGCTTAAAGAAAAATAGCAAGCAAGCGGCGCCGCACTATACCGCGCGGCGCCAGACTTTTATGTAGCAGATTAAACTTTTTCAACGATAACGTTGGCGGACTTATATATGCTGTTTGGCGGCACGACACCGCGGACGGAGCTAAGTGGATAAACGCTAGTGTTTTTGCCGATGATGGTGCCGGGGTTTAGAACCGCATTGCAGCCGACTTCGACGAAATCACCAACAATCGCACCAAATTTTTTAAGGCCCGTATCGATTCTATCGCCATTGTAGAGCACCTTAACGAGGCTTTTGTCCGACTTAACGTTAGAAGTAATACTCCCGGCGCCCATGTGAGCTTTGTAGCCCAGGATGGAGTCGCCAATGTAATTGTAGTGCGGAACGTTGGCGCCATCAAAGAGAACCGAATTTTTAAGCTCGGTAGAATTGCCCACCACAGCGCCCTTGCCGATTATCGCACTACCTCGGATATATGCACAGTGGCGAATCTTTGCACCTTCATCCACAATAAGCGGACCATTTAAACTGGCGGTTTGGCTTACTGTAGCGGTTTTCGCAACCCAGATGTTTTCTCCAACTTTATCATATTTTTCTGCCAAGAGCGTTTGCCCCAGTTCGACTATAAATTCAGCAATATTCGGGATTACTTCCCACGGCCATTCAACGCCGGCAAACAGTCCTTTAGCGATGGTGTGCTCCAAACTTAAGAGCGCGTCTGCTTTTATCTCCATTTTCAAAATCTCCCCATGTTTCGTAGTAACTTCAATTATATCAGTTGACATTTTGAAACTCAAGTGATATAATGAAATAAGGTCGGAAGGCGCGTCATGCGGTGGTTTTTGTGATGTAGTATAGAATATAAATTTTGCGCGATATTTGTTCCGGACGTTTAGCTCAGCTGGTAGAGCATTCGCTTGACGTGCGAAGGGTCAGCGGTTCAAGTCCGTTAACGTCCACCATATAATGTACCTTTTCATGCAGTGGACAAAAACAACAAATCAAAATTGAAGGAAATTTTAAATGAAGTTAAAAAATTTATTTGCACTATTTCTTACACTTCTTACGCCATTATACGTTCTTGAAAATGCTTTTGCTTCACCATTGCAGATTAATAGTTCAATTTTAGAAAAAGAAAAGTCTAAACTTGTTAAACTTGAAACAACTTATAATACACGAGATTTAGGTGGTTATAAAACCTCTGATGGCAAAATTACAAAGTATGGTGTGTTCTTGCGCTCGGATGACACTGATAACTTGACTTTAAAAGATATTGAAACACTAAAATCTTATGGTGTAACAGCTGTCCTTGATTTGCGCGAAGCCCCTTATTATTTGGAGCATCCAGATAAATTTTCTAATATCCCGGCAATTAATTATCAAAACATAGATATAGTTAAAATTTACAACGAGCATAGTACTGATAAAGAGGCAAGATCAGATGAAAGTTCGGCTAGGAAATTTTTACGTTATACTGGTGAAGACAATTGGGTAAAAACTGCCTTTGATATTATTGCAGATACAGAAGGATGCACGCTCTTTCATTGTTTTGCAGGAAAAGACAGAACTGGATTGGTGGCAATGCTATTATTGGGCTTGGTCGATGTCTCTGTCGAAGATATAATGCAAAATTATTCTGTTTCTTATGATTTAATCAAGGAAAATCCAAAAATTAAAGCAATTATCGAAAAGGATGTAAAAGATTTTGGTGAAGCAGCTATTGATAAATACCATGCTACTCCTCCAAGCAAAATAAAACATGGTATAGATTATATATCAGAAAATTACGGCACTACTGAAAACTATTTGCTTGCGTGTGGAGTTTCGAAGGAAAATTTAGAGAAGATTAAAAATAGGTTTGTAGGAGAATCTGAAAATACAATAGAAATTTAAGTTTTTAGCCTATAATTCTAATGCGTGATTGTATTAAAACCAAATCCTTAGGCGAACTTAGTAAACTATAATCCATGCCGCAACTGCTGCGGTGTGGGTTATTTTTAAATAAATAGTTGGAGGTCAAAAATGGCGAATAAACTTGCAGTAAAAATTTTATGTTATTTAATGTGTGCGGCTGGGTGTTTTAATGGGAATGTTTTTGTTTCGGCAAGCATGACTACTCAAACTGGAGACGAAAACAATGCTCCTGGATTAGAGCAAAACTTGCGAAAAAAGATCATAAGGGTCCCATACATAAATCAGGACGACATTGTTTTTGGATGCGAGGCGGTTAGCGCAACCATGGTGCTGCAGCTTTTGGGGTACGCTATTTCGGCAAAAGATTTTACGGATAATTATTTGATAAGAAGAGACTGGTATATAGATGCAGATGGCGTTTGGCACGGCCCAGACCCTAACGCGGCTTTTCCGGGGGACCCTTATAAAATCTCTGGCGTGAATTGCGGTTTTGGAATTTTTGCAAATGGCCTTGCAAAGTCTATGAATAAAATCTTGAATCCGTTAAAGCACGAAGCTATAGTCAAGACGGGGCTAAGCCTGGTTGATCTTGTGGAAAATTACATAGATAAGGACATCCCGGTTCTGGTTTGGGCAACAATGGACATGAAGCAAAGCACCCCGGGCCGCACGTGGATTATAGACTATGTCGATGAGAATTCTCCTTACAAAATTGGGGATAAGTACACTTGGATGCGTAGCGAGCATTGCTTGGTTCTGGTGGGGTACGATGATGAGAATTATTATTTCAACGACCCATATAAGAACCACGGCCTGATTGCCTATAATAAGGCTTTGGTAGAGCAAAGGTTTTTAGAGATGGGCAAACAATCGGTTGTCGTCATCAACAAAGAGGATGCACCAGCAATAATGGCACTTCCTTAAATGTGAACGTGATAATATCTTAAATAAAAGCCGCTGTGACCCTCTGAAGTGACCCCCATTTGTTAGACAAAAATGGAAGTCTAATGAAAGGGGTTATTTCTATGTCAGGAAGAAAAAAATATTCCGCAGAATTCAAGCTGGAAATAGTGGAAAGGTATCTCAAAGGAAATATAGGAATAAAAAATTGGCACAAGAATATCATGTCAGCT
>CAOSWK010000002.1 GCA_948527295.1 uncultured Eubacteriales bacterium
TATGCGGAGTTTGCCTCGTTTGAGCAGAAAAGAATGCCCACTCTTTCGGCCGCGGGAACTAATTGCTTTATGAGGCCTATTTGTTTTTTTACCGGCGCCAAGTCCGAAGTCCCGGTAACGTTGGTCTTGGGCCTTTCGTTGGAATTCACGAGCCCTGCCGCTTCTGGAGAAGTTATAGCCGTCACCAAGACCGGCACATCGCGGCTGGCGTTTGCCATGGCCTGGGCGGCCGGCGTCGCAATGGCTAAAACTAGATTGGCGTTTTTGTTTACCAATTTGTTCGCGAGCAAGTAGCAGTTGGACTGGTCTCCCTGAGCATTTTCGTATTCTAAAGTTATATTTTTTCCATCAATTAAGCCGTACTCAGTAAGGCCGTCGATGAATCCCAATCTGGCCGCATCCAATGCGTCGTGCTCAACCAGCTGCAATATGCCTATTCTGAATTTGCCTTCAGCTTTAGACTGATTATTTTCTAAAACGGAAAATATTAAAACTAACAAGGCGCCAATTAAAAGTATCGGAAGCACCAATTTAATGCGCTTTTTCATATTTTTCACCTCAATTTATTAAATTTTTGATTTTTGGCATGTACTTATGAAAAGTATCGATCGTCCCATTTCGTGCATTTTAGAATTAACATAATCCGCATCTCCTCAAAAAAATAGAGCCAACATATGGTAGTTGGCTCAAAAGTATAAAAAAAGAGCCATCATAGATTTGGCAAAATACTGCACCCTATATCTACGATAGCTCGAAAATTACCGTAAATATAAGGTTATCCATAATAGCTCATATAAATTTTCTCGAAATTTACAAACATGACCCTCATTCTAAACACCTCAATATTTAATTTTTATTATAATACAACTCATAAAATTTGTCAAGAGTTTTAACAAATTCGACTAAATCAGGCATCACAGCTGCTAATTTAAACACTAGATTGCTTTTTTGTGAACATGAGTCACGCTTAGTTGTATAATATTCATAAATTTTATACAATGTATAAAGATTATTTTGTCGACAAGGTGATGGAAATGAAAAATAAAAAAGCAATTATAATAAGCATTAGTGCGGCTATAGTTGTCGTCGCGTCGCTTTTTGTGTGGAATTTTGCTACAAAAACATCTCAAGATATGAGTGGGCGAAATAACCAGAGCACAGTACTGCTCGTTGAGCTGACTGCAGAAGAGAAAATTTATAAGGAACTTACGGGCAATTTGGGCGAAGCAATCACTGCTTCTGAAAAAGAGAAACTGCAAGAATTAATAAAAAAGCTTGTAGAAATTGAAAATAACGGCAATGATGACGACAAAAAATCAGCTGTCTATAAAGAAATAATCGCGATATTAGACGAAGTAACGCTTAGGTCGACAGCCCCAGAGGACTTGGAGAAATATAAAAAATATTATAACTTAAAAGAAGAAATAGCAAAACCAAAAATCAATCCAACAAATCAATATATAATAAAAGAGGATGGAAGCATATTGTACATGATGTTTGAATATATGGATAAAGCCCCGGATGTTCCGATTCCGCCACAAATTAACGAGGCTTGGGAAAAGACTAAAAAAATAATTCCGCTCGAACTGTTAAAAAATATAAAACGCTTTATACCTTTTAAAGCCGATAAAGAAAAAGGTGGATATATCGCTGGTTTTATGTCTCCAATGGGCTTTGGAGAGTCTGAATCTGATTGGATTATAGGTGTCGCTATTGATGCCGAAGAAAAGGGCTTGCCATATATATTGATTCACGAATATGGCCATTATTTGTCTTTAAAAGATATTAACCATGAACTTGATGGCAGTTATAAGGACATAAAGGCCGAAAATTGCGAGCTTTTGCAAAAATTCATTGCAGAATGTTTAGGCCATATCGCAGAAGAGTTCGATAATGTGGACAAAAATAAGCTGTATTTGTTTTATGCTCGGCATAAGAACGATTTTGTGACCAAATACGCTGCAAGCAATTTACTTGAGGACTTTGCAGAAAGTTTTGCACGATTTGTCGCGGGCTCAGAAGTTGAATCGGAAATATTAAAAAAGAAAATGAATTTCTTCAATGATAACCAAGACTTATCAGCAATAAAAACTAAAATATTGAAAAATATAGAAAACAACAATGTAGGAGAAATCGCGCCTGTAACAGAGTAACGGTGGATTAAGTGCGCTATAAAATTTATTTTTAAGTCACTTTTTTGTAACGAAAAAAGTAACCAAAAACGTTCAAAGGGGATTTCGATTCCCCCTTTAGAAATCTGTACAAGTTTTAACATATCCATCTTCAAAATCAGTTGCGAAATGCACTATATTAGCTATAGTCTTTTACCAATTGTGCCAATACCTCAGCCTTAAATATGGTGCGTTTTTTTACACAGCCCGTTTTGCGCCTGGCTATTTTTACATGAAAAATAGTAGTTTCCAGCTTATTATGAAGTAAATTTATAATTCAAATTCGCTCGATTTATTGCTGCTTCATCAGCTTGCAGGCAATTACTTTGCCGGTTACCAAGCTATGGAAAAGACGGTTAAAGAGGGCAAAGTAAAATCAATCGGAACATCTAACTTTGAAAGCGAGCCTTTTGAGAAAATTTTTCAAAATTGCGAAATTAAATCTCTTGCAAAAATTTTACTTACCGAAACCCCTTTTGAAACACTGAATTTAGCTAATTGTAAAATTTATCCATACAGTCAAAACTTTTCGGATGACCGGTTTAATGAGGTTATTGATAAAATAAAAGATTCAGACATTGTTATTGGCTCTCCAATGTATTGGCACAGTATGTATAGTGCCATCCTAAATGTTTTTGATCAATCTTATGACTACATTTAAGACGGCGCCTTTGCTGGAAAAGATTTATTTTTTGTATTTCAAAGTGCCGCACCAACACCAAAACATATATCTGACGGCAAATATACTATAAATAGGAAATTTATATCCTCTTTCGACACTCTGCTTATCATTTCATCAAATTTATTTATGTTGTCACTCTCATCCTTCTTGCAGGCTTTGTATTTTAAATTTCTATTTTCTAAATCAGAGATTATATATTTTTTACTGAGGTAAGATGATTAACCGCAATAATAAGTTAGTGACATTAAAAATTTATACATACTTACAAAATACAAAACATCTCCAAATATGTAAAAAAATGATCAAAGTTTTTATAAAAAGACATGGTTATTAACCCGAAATACGAGGAAAGATATTAACAAAACTATTTTTATAATTAATAATTTTGTAAATGTAAAAGGCAGGGGTTACACTTTATCAATTTATAACTAGACGCTATGTACATAACAAAACTTAAACGATTATAAATTTTAGTTTGAAAAGAAATATTGATTTAATTAATCTATAAAGGTTGCCTTAAAAAGGCAGTATAAAAAGGAATTGGAGAGTGAATGTTTATGATTAAATTTAAAAGAAAGGGTAAAATTTTTTGTGAAAACAATAAAACAATGGCGAAAAAACTAAGAAAAAGCCACTCTGTTAGAAAAACACTTTCAATTATACTTAGTGCAGTACTTATTCTGGTACTTATGCCGCAAAAAGTGTTTGGGATCGATGACTATGTAGAGGAAAACGGCAACTGGACAATATACACAGCACAGGGATTGATAGCTTTTAGAGATGCAGTCAATGGTGGTAACAGCTTTTCCGGAAAAACCGTTACTTTGGCGGATAACCTAGACCTTTCTGGTGTGTGTGATTCTTCCAAGCCCTGGACCCCCATAGGAACTAGTAATAGCAACAAGTTTTGTGGTTCTTTTGAAGGTAATGGAAAAGAAATTTCAGGGTTATATCTTGATGGAGAAAATGACTATACTGGTTTGTTTGGGAATATCGGCGATTACGGTTCAGGTACCACTAGCATTAAAAATTTAACATTAAAAAACGTAAACAGTAAAGAGGGCAGTGGTGATTTTGTAGGCGGACTTTGCGGATATATGTACTCAAATGTAACTATTTCAAATTGTAGTGTTATTGGAACTATACAATCTGCTTATTACGTGGGAGGAATTTGTGGATTTAGCTACAGCGATAGTAATAATATAGAAAATTGTTCCGTTGGTGGAAAAATATACGGCAATACCTCTGTTGGAGGAATATGCGGCTGTGGGTTGGGCAAAGTCTCTAGCTGTGCAAGCTTTGCTAATGTATCAGGAAAAACTGATGTAGGTGGAATTTTTGGAAGCTCTGGGCCCACTATTAACAATTGTTATAGTGCCGGTAATATTAAAGGTGAAAATGAAGTTGGAGGTATATTTGGCGGTGGATCTTCTAGTACCTCAACGGCAAAAATTAATAACTGCTATAGTATTGGAGCAATTTATGTTACGGGTTATACAAATCATAACGGAGAAACGTTTAGCTACGGAGCCTCTATTTCGGGGGCTGGGGGATATACAGATGTTAACAATTGTGTGGGGCTATCTCGGTTGATCCGTGGTGTTTCAGATTCAAGTTATTATACAATAAACCGAATTATGGCTATATGGAGGTCCAAGCGTGATGTTGGCGGTGATCCAGATGCCAATTACGGAAGAACTGACATGGAGCTAATTAAAAATCCTCCTGAAGATGGCGTTGAAATTGCAGACCTTTTGGCCGACGGAGAAGACCTCACCATAAACCCAGGTTGGCAACAGATATTCATAGACTTAGGTTGGGACCAAGAATTATGGGAAATTCCAACTACAGATTTAAGTTCGCCAGATTATTCGATTGCAGCGTTGCCTACATTAAAAAAGATAAATGTAGAGCAACATCCATTGTTGCCGCACGTTAACGATTTTTATTATCTGTGCAAAGCTGAAGATATTAACCTATTGCCGGCGGATATACCTCGCGTGGACCTAGGCGATGGCTACTTTAGGCTTTGGAAGAACGAAGACTTTTATGATTATAAAAAAGGTACGCCGCTAAAGGTTGTTGACCCAATTGTTGGATGGGTGCCAAAAGACGATCCTACAGGGGAGATAATAACGGAGTTTGCTCCGGCTGAAGAATACAGCAAACGAGAGATTGTGGCTTCGTTTGGAGCCGCGGAAGAGAACGTTTTTGAAGCGCCAGTGGGCGACGGCACGATTGTAAAAGTAGTTGATCCTTATAATCAAATCTCAAAAACTTGGCGACTGGTTGTGGAGCCGGTTAACGATGATTTGCAAAGTCATGGATATGATCATGCGCTTGCAGTTGAAACCGAACACGGAAAGTTATTTTTGATATATTTTGTGGACGAAAGTGGCAATAAAGTCGGCGAGATAACACTCGAAAAACCTGTAAAGGTGTCTGTGCCTGTGCCAAGCTACTATGATTATCCTAATGATGTCAAAGTTTTCTACGTGGATCCGAACAAAGCAGACACGGAGCATAAATTAATAGGAACAGAAATGATGGGTGACCAAAAATATGCTGTGTTTGAAACGCCGCACTTTAGCCCATATGCCTTGATAGATATCTTAAATGAGCAAGAAAAGGCCGAGCGGGCTAACTCGAAAAATCCAGCTACAAGCGACGAAATTTATACAATAGGCACAATAGTGGCCTCGGGAATACTGGCAGGAGCTTTCTTGGTACTGTTTGCAAAGTTTGCTTCGAGCAGAAAAAAGAAAAGCGAATAAGCTGATTTAATTTAAACTTAGACAAAGATAAAAAATGATCCTCGGCGCTTTAGACCGAGGATCTCTTTTAAAAATCAGACAAAAATTAAAGGAGGAACTTTTAAAATGAAAAGGAATTTAAAAATCCACTTTTTTGCTGTTTTCATGGCAGTTATAGTAGCCTTGTTTAATCTTACACCGCAGGTTATTGCTAATGATGACAAAGGGCCGACAGTATCCATACCGATAGCCATGGCAACGGACAATAACTATGTTGTCCCGACTTTAGTGTCGATTGTATCGGCTTCAGAAAATGCGGCCCCTGCAACAATGCTAAGGTTTTACATCATGGTAACGAGCGATTTTTCGGAAGAAAACAGATCTAAAGTGCAAAAACTGAATGAAAAATTGTCAAACTGCGAAATAACACTAGTAGATATGGGCGACGCATTTAAAGATTTTGACAAAAGCAACTGGGGCACCGCGATGTACTATCGGCTTAAGGTAGGCAGTGTGCTAAAAGACGAACGCAAGTGCATTTATCTGGATAGCGACACCCTGGTGCTGAAGGATTTAACCGAGATGTTTAACCTTGACATAGGCGACAATTATGTCGCGGGCACTCCGGATGGCTTCCGCTTATGTAAAGATCATGCAGGTGAGCTAGAAATAGCAGATATGAGCCAATATATATGTTCTGGATCGCTTTTGTGGAACTTAGACAAAGTCAGAACAGATAACATAGAAGAGAAATTTGAACAGTTTTTAAAGAAGTCCTCAGAAAAAGGCAAAAAGTTGATTTTTCCAGATCAAGACGCAATAAATGCCGTATGTTACGGGAAAATAATGGATATGCCCTTTAAATATGGTGCAATAATTGGTTTTATGTATTGCCCAAAATACGAAAAAGATCCACATTTATATCGACTCATAGATAAAGATAATTGGGAGGACGGAATGAAAAATACTGTAGTCTTGCACTTTGTGGGTAAAAAGCCTTGGGATTCCCGAAGGGTTAAGTTTGTCGATCAGTGGCAAAAATATTATTCTGATTCGGAAAAAATATTAAATTAATGAAATTTTGCCCGATTTGAAAAAATATTTATGAACTATCCAGACGTCGTTTCAATAAACGAATTAATGACGATGTTCAATAGAAATCTGAGTTAGCTAAAAAAGTAGCACAGAAAAGCTTAAAACGTTTTATGACATGTTGACAAAAAATAAATGTTATTATATAATAAGGAAATAAAAATAAAGGAAAGATTAAAATTATGTTCA
Source organism: uncultured Eubacteriales bacterium (assembly GCA_948527295.1). GTDB lineage: Bacteria > Bacillota > Clostridia > Oscillospirales > Acutalibacteraceae > CAG-557. The sequence goes on from CAOSWK010000002.1 coordinate 6,888, forward strand.
GAGCAATAATGTTAGTGTTATTACTAACGTTTGGAGGCATTGGGGAGCAAAAGTTCCAGCTAAGTTTGTTGCAAAAGATAAAAATAATGAAGGCTTTTGCCCGAAAGAAAAGGTAAGGGAAATATACGCCGATTTATTAAAGGAATTAACGTTTGACCCCAAGGTAGGAGAGCTTTGTAAAAGAAAAAAACACAACACTGTTGGCGAAACGTTTCAAAATGATGTTGAAATTACTAAAACATTGAAAAAAGGTGTATGTAGGCAAATTTCTCATAGACTTATTTATGAGCTGAGCAAAATATGTTCAAAAGCACATGCCTTGGTTCTTGGAAAGCCTGGAGATTCGCACGTAGCTGTTATGTATGAAGGAGAAGATGGCAAAAAATATGTGGCAGATTTATCGCGTGAAATTCAGTATTGTGAGAGTTTCCCTAATATGTTTAAACGAAATGAACCTAGGCTCTTTAAATTTCCTTTAGATGATTACATTGAAATGAATAAAGATGCTTGTGATATAGCATATGCAAATGAAAGCCTTGTAAATAGTAAAAAAGCATGGCACGAGCTTAAATTTGTTCCGGTACATATTAATCCAATGTGCCAACAGAAACGACTAGAACCAGAAGTGGTGGCAGCTTAAAAACCGTTTAACTGTTGTTATGTTATGATTTTATAATAAAAAAGGATACAGGCTATGTTTTATCAACAACTGTATCCTTTTTTGTTTATCGAAAAATTCGTAGAAAACTTATTTTTTTAACAAATTAAAATTTTCATGAAGTCCGTAAAACCTAGTAATCATGCGGGCTTGAAGTGGAGCTGATAAGCGGATTCGAACCGCTGACCTCATCCTTACCAAGGATGTGCTCTGCCTACTGAGCTATATCAGCATATTGATTTTATCTCAAGACGCAAAATTCCCTCCAAATCTCACTTTAAAAGTATACCATAAAAAAAAAAAAGTTCAAGTGGTAGCTGTATTTTTGCGTGCAAAAGATGTCATAAAAAGCTGTGATTTGGCCTTGGCGTGAGATTTAACTGCTTAAATCGCAAGTATAGACAAAAAACTTGGCGTGGGGTAAAATATAACTTAGCTTGAGTTTTTTGGGAGTGAACTTTTAACGTTATGGACATGCAGAGGACAGAGAGAGCCGTTTTTGACTTGCTGAGTGCGCTGGGCGAAGACGTTGACCGGGAAGGCTTGCAAGAGACACCTAAACGAGTTGCAAAGATGTATGCTGAAGTTTTGTCTGGGATGAAGACTGATCCTTACGAGCTTTTGAAATTTTTTGATGAAGAAAATTGCGATTCAGAAATAGTCACAATAACGGACATCCCTGTGCAGTCGATATGCGAGCACCATATGCTGCCGTTTGTCGGAGTCGCTAATGTTGCTTACATGCCTCAAAAAGGCCGAGTAATCGGGCTTTCTAAGGTTGCAAGAATCGTGGACTGCTTTGCCAAGCGGCTTCAGGTGCAAGAACGGCTAACGGACCAGGTTGCAAGGTTTATTTACGAAAACGCGAACGTGGACGGCGTCATCGTGACGATAGAGGCGGAGCACCTGTGCATGACAATGCGCGGCATCAAGGCGATGGGCTCCAAAACCAAGACCGCTGCTTTTTATGGGGCGCTAAAGGACGACATTCAAAAAAGAAACGAAGCTTTAAATCTACTAAAATGAGGATGATATCGGCAAATGAGGACATTTAACGCGGGCAAATTTATTTTGGATTTGGACAAAAATACCTATGTCATGGGAATTTTAAACGTTACACCGGATTCTTTTTCTGACGGCGGCAAGTGGAATACTGTGGAGACCGCAGTGGCGCACGCTTTGCAGATGCAAGGCGACGGTGCGGACATCATTGACGTAGGGGCGCACTCCACACGGCCGGGGTGCGTTAGAATATCTCCAGAAGAAGAGCTGGCCCGGCTAATGCCGGTTTTGCAGGTCTTGAGGCCGCAAATTCGAGTCCCGATTTCTGTGGATACTTTTTATCCGGCTGTTGCCAAAGAGGCGCTGGCGGCCGGCGCAGACATAATAAACGACGTTACCGGCTTTAAGGATGCCGAGATGATTGATGTTGTGAGCGGCTGTGACTGTGGTTGCATGGTTATGCATGATGGGCCGCTGAATCAGATGAAAGCATTTTTTGAGGATCAGATTACTAAACTCTCGAAAAGAGGCGTGCAAAAGTGCAGAGTCTGCGTGGATCCGGGCATCGGTTTTGGCAAGAGCTATGAAGAAAATCTTTGCGCTATTAAAAATTTCAAAAATTATGTTGCGGATGGCGTCGCAGTGCTGCTTGGCGCTTCTCGAAAAAGGGTTATCGGCACGCCGTGCGGGGATCCTCCGTTTGAAGAGAGGATGCCCGGGACTATTGCCGCGCACACGATCGCCATTTTGAACGGCGCGAATATCATAAGGGTTCACGACGTTAAAGAGGCTGTACAGGCGGCCAAAGTGGCTGACGCTATCTTGAGGGCTGAAATTGCCGGCGAATAGTGTGGAGGAATGGTTTTGGATAAGATTATTGTTAAAGGGATTAAGGTTTTTGCGTATCATGGCGTAAACCCCGAAGAGAAGGTGGACGGCCAGAATTTTATTTTGGATATTGTAGCATACATGCCATTGAGCAGGGCTGCCGCGACTGATAACCTCGATGATACGGTGAGTTGCGCTAAAATTTTTAAAATGGCTGTTAAGGTTGCCACCGAAAATAGGTACGATTTGATAGAAACCCTTGCAGAAAGCGTTGCACAGAGTATATTGCAAACGTTTGAGCCGATTGGCGCTGTGAATGTATGTGTGAAAAAACCTGAGGCCCCGATTACCGCTGCAGAGTTCGATTATGTTGCTGTTGAAATTTTTAGAACAAGAGAGGCACTCAATTAAATGAAAGAAGCCGTCATTGCGCTCGGGAGCAACCTTTTGGACAGAGAAGAAAACCTAAAAACGGCAATCGAATCTTTGAAAAGGTTGCCTGGAACCACAGTTGAGGAAATCTCTTCAATTTATGTTACAGAGCCATTTTTGGCGCCAGACAAGCAGGATGACCATCTTAATTGCTGCGCAAAAATAAAAACGGAGCTTCCTCCAGAGACCTTGCTAGGGTGCTGCCTAGGGATAGAAGCCGCGATGGGGAAAGTGCGAACTTACAAAAACGCCGCCCGGATAATTGACATCGATTTGCTGCTATACGAAGGAGTAACGCTTAACACGAAGCATCTGACTCTGCCTCACCCCGGGATAAAAGAGCGCGCTTTTGTGATGGTCCCTTTAAGCGATTTATATCCTGAAAAAGTAGCTCTTGGACTCGATTTTGACATTACATTAGAAAAAGTCGGAAAAAATGGAGTTTTGCTTTACAAAAAAGGGCTTTAGCTGTTTTACAAGATACTTATAAAAATGTTAATAATTTTGTTTGCCTTTTAGTATTTATTTGAAAAACCTCCATCAAACGGAGATTTTTGGCTCAATATGTTGATTGCAACTTGACTAATATACAACTAACCCCAAATTACAATATTTTAATATGGTAAGTCTACCAAATTCTAAATTAACTCAACAAAAAACAAACTAAACTTAAACTACCTCCCCACCACCTGCATATTTAACTTTTTGGAGACTTTAATATGCACACTTCACCTACATTTAGTCATCAAAAAAATAAATTCAATTACTTAACCATGCTAGCAACTTCATCTGCAAAGTTATCTTCGCGTTTCTCGAGTCCTTCGCCCTTTTCAAAGCGGGCAAAATTTTCAATCTTGATGTTTCCGTCCAATTTTTCGGCAATATTTCTTACATATTGCTCAACGGTCAAATTCGAATCCTTAACGAAAATTTGCTCAACCAAACAATTTTCTTTGTAAAATTTTCCAATCTTGCCCATTACGATTTTCTCCGCAATGTTAGCGGGCTTTCCCTCGTTCATTACCTGCTCAGTGAGTATTTTCTTTTCGTGCTCCAAAACATCTGCAGGCACAGCGTCTCTGTTTAAGTAGCCTGGATTAACTGCAGCCACCTGCATAGCGATATCTTTGGCGCAAACTTTAAATTCATCTTGCAAAGCAACCTCCGGCGAAGCATTAAACTTAACCAAAACGCCAATTCGGCCGCCAGCGTGATTATAAGTCGTAACAACGCCTTCAAACCGCTTAAACCGGCGAACCTTTATATTCTCCCCAATTGTAAGGATCTTCTCTCTAACCAATTCTTCAACGGTAAAATCGCTGCTGCAAGCTTTGCAGGCCATTAAAGCCTCCAAATCGGCAGGATTCTTCTCAATTATAGTATCTGCGCAAGTTTGCACAAAGGCCAGAAAATCAGCGTTCTGAGCCACAAAGTCCGTCTCCGCGTTAACTTCAATAACAACCCCAATATTTTCGTCCTTATTAGTGCACGCAAACGCAACGCCCTCCGCCGCGATTCTGCCAGACTTCTTGCTCGCAGCAGCCAAGCCCTTCTCCCGCAAAAAATCTATAGCTTTATCCATATCGCCACAAGACTCCGTAAGCGCCTTCTTGCAATCCATCATTCCGCAGCCGGTCTTTTCCCTCAAAGCCTTAACATCGCTCGCTGTAAAAGCCATAACCATTCCTCCACATATATATTTCAAAAATTTTCTAATTCAAATGCAGCCTTATTCTTCGGCCGTTCTGGTCTCTTCAAAAATCAAATCTTCGATAGACTCTTCCACAGGCTCAACCGCAGCAGAACCCATTTGGCCCTCCCTGCCTTCAATGATTCCATTCGCCATAACGCCCGCCAAAAGCTTAACCGCGCGGATAGCGTCGTCGTTACCCGGAATAACATAATCAACTTCGTCTGGGTCACAGTTTGTGTCCACAATAGCAATAATCGGAATTCCAAGCTTTTTAGCCTCGGCCACAGCGATCCTCTCTTTTCGCGGGTCAACAATAAACAATGCGCCCGGCAGCTTCTTCATATCTTTAATGCCGCCAAGAAATTTTTCCAACTTTTCAATTTCAAGATTTAATTTTATAACTTCTTTTTTCGGCAGCAATTCAAAAGTGCCGTTATCTTGCATCTCGCGCAGTTGCTTTAAGCGATCCACTCTACGGCGGATAGTAGCAAAGTTAGTAAGCATGCCGCCCAGCCAACGCGCATTAACATAGTAAGCACCGCAGCGGATAGCCTCTTCTTTAACCGACTCTTGAGCCTGTTTTTTTGTGCCAACAAAAAGCACAGACTTACCCTGGTCTGTAATGTCCTTAATAAAATCATAAGCTTCCTCGAGCTTCTTGACGGTCTTTTGCAGGTCAATAATATAAATCCCGTTTCTTTCGGTAAAGATATACCTAGCCATTTTGGGGTTCCACCTTCTAGTTTGGTGGCCAAAATGGACGCCCGCCTCCAAAAGTTGTTTCATAGATACTACAGATGACATAAATTTTCCTCCTTGGTTAATACCTCCGCAGCGCCCACCTGAACAAAAAGCACCAAGAAAAAGCGGCTGCGTGTGAATTTATAAAAATTAATTAATATTATAACACACCCTCAAAAAACTTACAAGGCTTTTTTGATTATATTCCGTTTAGTCTGATTTTGGCTGAATACAGCTACATTCTTAAGAATCTTTTTAAGCAGTCTTGGAGTCTTCTTCTTTTTCGGCGCGGGCCCAAATTATGCTTTACTAGCACGGTGTCGTCGCCGATTATAGCTATGTCCTCCCACCTTATTATTATGTCATCTTCTCTGCCCAAAAGCCCACACCATCGCAGGCGGCCATATATTATTATTGAAACTAATCTTGCGTCTTTTGTGTCGATCTCCACGTCGCTGACGCATCCCAGCCGGACTCCGGTTTTTATGTTTATCACTTCTTTATTGCGCATCTCTACTATTCTGCATCTCATAAAAACCTCAAAACCTCCTGCTTTAAAGTCCGATTGACTTTAGCTTTTTGCGTATATATAATTAAAATTATCGAATATTAAAAAATTTTAAGGAGAAGTTTGCATATATGTCAAACGACATTATTCGCTATAATTCGGCGCCCGAGGTTGGTCTCTCTGAAACCCAGGTTTTGAGCCGTAAAAATGCAGATCTTATTAATAAGGATACATCTGTGCCGACCAAGACGGTGCCTCGCATTATAAAAGATAATTTGTTTACGCTTTTTAATTTTATAAATTTCTTTTTGGCCGCTTCCATAATTTATGTAGGTTCGTTTAAGAATTTGCTGTTTATGGGCGTTGTTATCTCTAACCTCATTATAAGTACTGTTCAGGAGATTCGTGCCAAAAAAACGGTGGACAAATTGTCGATATTATCGCTTGCAAAAGTTTCGGTTACTCGAAATGGTGCTGTGCAAAAAGTCAATATTGATGAGCTTGTTTTGGACGACATAATTGAGCTGACTCAGGGAGCGCAGGTGCCGACCGATTGTAAAATTATATGTGGCCGGTGCGATGTTAATGAATCCTTACTGACTGGTGAATCCAACTCTATATCTAAGGCGGAAGGCGATTTGTTGCTCTCTGGCAGCTATATTGTTAGCGGGACATGCAAGGCAAGGGTTGAGCACGTTGGTAAGTATAACTATGCTTCCAAGATCTCTTGCGGCGCCAAATACGTTAAAAAAATAAATTCTCAGATAATGTCTGCCTTCAACAGGATTATCCTGATTTTGTCGATACTCATCATCCCCATCGGCTTCTCTTTATTTACGCACCAGCTGGGTCATAACTCTTTGGAGGGCGCTGTTGTAAATACCACTGCGGCGCTAATTGGGATGATTCCCGAGGGACTGATGCTTTTGGTTAGCACGGTTTTAGCGGTTAGCGTTCTGCGGCTATCTAAACATAAAGTTTTGGTGCAGGAGCTTTACTGCATCGAGACTTTGGCGCGGGTTGATACCTTATGCCTCGACAAAACTGGTACTATAACTCAAGGTACAATGCGGGTTCACGATATTGTGCCATATTCGGGGAAAAATTCTAGCACCGATAAAGCCGCCATGCTTCGGGCTCTGTCGACTATCGTGAATAATACTGCGGACACAAACCCTACATACTGCGCGATAAAAGAGTTTATCGACGAGAACCAGATTGAATATAAAAAGGCTAGTGAGGTTGTGTCCTTTTCACCCGAAAAAAAGTGGTCTGGCGCGTATGTTGACGGCTTGGGCAGCTTTGTGATGGGCGCCGCTGAGTTTGTTTTTGGAGAAAATTTTAGACTCTTTAAGAAAGAACTCCAACAATACGCCAAGGAGAACCGCGTCCTTGTTTTGGCGCACTCCAAGAATAATTTTGTTAACAAAAATCTGCCGCAAATCCTAGAGTTGATGGGGTTTATCTTAATCAAAGACGTTATCCGAGAGACTGCAGCGGACACTTTGAAATATTTTTACGACCAAGGCGTGGACGTTAAGATAATCTCTGGCGACAGCCCCACAACCGTCGCGAACATCGCAAAACGCGTTGGGGTTAAGAATTACGAAAAATGCATCGATGCGAAGGCCGAACTGAAGACCACAGAAGACATCCAAACCGCTGTAAAAGAATGCTCCATTTTCGGGCGGGTCTCTCCCACGCAAAAAAAGGAGATCATCTGCGCGCTCAAGGAGCAGGGCCATACCGTCGCGATGGTTGGCGACGGCGTTAACGACGTTTTGGCGCTAAAAGAGTCGGACTGCAGCGTGGTTATGGCTAATGGTAGCGACGCTGCCAGAAACGTTGCTCAGTTGGTTCTGCTGAATTCGGATTTTTCGTCCATGCCAAAAGTCGTGCTCGAAGGCCGCCGGTCCATAAACAACATCCAGCGCTCCGCCTCGCTGTTTTTGGTCAAAACAATCTACTCCACCCTGCTGGCCATTCTGTTCCTGTTTTTCAACACGCCGTACCCGTTCATGCCCATCCAAATGACGTTGACAAGCGTTTTTACCATCGGGATTCCATCATTCGTTTTGGCGCTGGAGGCCAACAAAAGCCAAATAAACGGCAATCTGTTCGTAAACATAATAAGCAAAGCCCTGCCGTGCGCGCTAACCATCGTCTCGTCGATACTGACTATCATGGCTGTATCGAAGGTCATCTACCTAAGCTATGCCGAGATCTCCACGCTGTGCGTCATTTTGACCGGATTTTCAGGGCTCTCTTTGCTATTTAACTTGTGTTTGCCGTTCAACCTCGTTCGAAAATCCCTATTCTATGCGATGTCCACAGCCTTTTTAGTTTGCCTCTTGTTTTTCCAAGCCTTCTTTTCGCTCGCCTCGCCCAACATCAAACTAGTCGCCGTTGCCGTGCTGCTCTGCTTCTTCGCCTCGTTTTTGTTTAAAATGTTCTCCAAAATAATCTTCAAAACAAAAAAGCAAGCGCCCATCAACTAAGCGCTCTGCCTTCTCTATTTTTCTAAACTCTCTATAACTGCCGCCGTATCGCGGGCTATAACTATTTCTTCGTTCGTTGGGATAACAAAAATTTTTATAGAAGAATCTTTCTCCGAAATCTCCGCCGTGCTGGCGTTGACCGTTTGTTCGTTCAAGCTGTCGTTAACATTTACTCCCATAAACGAAAGCGAATTGCAGATCGCCCTCCTGTGCTCAACGCGGTTTTCGCCTATGCCGCCGGTGAAGACAATCGCGTCGCAGCCACCCAGCACCGCTATGTATGAAGCAATAACCTTGAAAATCTGATAGCGGAACATATCTTGAGCCAAAATCGCCCTCTCGTTGTCCGACTTTGCTGCTTTTTCAATTTCCCTAGCGTCGCTAGAAACGCCCGAAACCCCCAGCAGGCCAGACTTCTTATTGATAACCTCGTTAAACTCTTTTAGCGATAAATTCTCCCTCTCGGCAACAAAAGTGATAATCCCCGGATCCAGCGACCCGCTGCGCGTTCCCATTATCATGCCGTCCGTAGGAGTAAAGCCCATCGTCGTGTCCACAGACTTTCCGCCATCTATTGCAGCAATCGAGGCTCCATTGCCCAGGTGACACGTGATAATCTTAGTCTGTTTAATGTCTTTGTGCATAAGCTTTGCACATTCGTTGCTAACGTAATAATGAGAAAGCCCGTGGTATCCGTATTTTCTTATGCCATACTTTTCGTAAAATTCATACGGCAGCGGATAAATATAGGCTTTTGGAGGAATGGTGCTATGAAAGGCTGTATCAAAAACCGCCACCTGCGGGAAGTCTTCGCCAAAGATTTCTTTGCAAGCGTTTATTCCGTGCAAATTTGCGCTGTTATGAAGGGGAGCGATAGGCGTGAACCTCTCCACCGCGTTTATAAGCTTTTGGTCTATCAACGTAGATTTACTAAACTCCGCGCCGCCCTGCACCACTCTGTGCCCAGCTGCTGAGATTTCTGTCAGGTCCTTTATAACGCCATATTCGTCGTTTAAAAGAAGCCCCTTCACAAAAAACGCCGCTTCCTCGTGGCTTTTTAGGTTGGATTTGAATGTTTTTTTGTGTCCTTTATAATTTTCGTATTCAACAAAAGTATCGTTCAATCCGATTCTATCACAAATTCCTTTGGCCAACACCGTTTCGTCGGCCATGTCTATAAGCTGAAACCTCAGCGACGAGCTGCCCGCATTTATCACCAAAACCTTCATGCACGGCCTCCTTCTATCATGTGCTTCAATTCGCGCTCCCCATATAGTATCATATTGGAGAGACGAAAATCAAGAAATTTGCCAAAAAACAACAATTTGGGAGTTTTTATTATGAAAATATCTGCGATAATTTGTGAGTACAATCCCTTTCACAACGGGCATAGATACCAAATTAAGCGCACTCACGCTACGCACACCGTGGCAATCATGAGTGGGAACTTTACTCAACGTGGGATTCCATCGGTGATTTCAAAGACCGCCAAAGCCGAAATAGCCCTAAAAAATGGGTGCGACCTAGTCATAGAGCTCCCTACTCCCTACGCCGTCGCCAGTGCAGAGCGCTTCGCTTTTGGCGCCATCTTTTTGGCCGATGCCCTTAATTGCGTGGACGTTTTGAGTTTTGGCTGCGAAAATGACAATTTAGCAAAGCTCCAAAAAGCAGCGCACGTCTCAAGTTCTGCCGAAGTTTTGGTCCTTACAAAAGAAAATCTAAAAAGCGGCGTATCCTTTGTAAAAGCCCGCCACAACGCCATAAAAGCTCTCTTTGGCACAGATCTTGCTACGTTACTCGCCACCCCCAACAACATTTTAGCCGCAGAATACATCAAAAGCCTGAGCGCATTGGGATCCAGCATAATTCCAATGCCCATTTTGCGCAAAGAATGTGATCGCTCAAGTAGTGCGACTGTCAAAAGCATTGCAACTTCTACTGTTTTGCGCAAGATGCTTTTTGAGTCCGACGAAAAAATAAAAAATTTTATGCCTCAAAGTGCCTACAAAATTTTAAAGAGAGAAGTTGATTGCGGCCGCGCTCCAGCGTCACTTTTAAACTGCGAACGCGCTATTTTGGCTAAACTTCGCTGCATGCAGTCTGATGACTTCTTGCAAGTCCCGGACGTTTGCGAAGGGCTCGAAAATAAAATTCACAAAGCCGTTAGAAATGCGACCTCGCTTGCGAAACTTTATTCTGGCGTAAAGAGCAAGCGCTACACGCAGCTTCGGGTTCAGCGGATTATTTTGGCTGCCTTTTTGGGGCTCGATAAAGAAATTCTCACCCTTGACCCGCCATATATCAAGGTTTTGGGCTTTAATGAGCGCGGAAAAGAAATTTTAAAAATCGCCAAAAAGCGCGCCAAATTGCCAATTGTAACTAGAGTTTTGGACAAAAAAAAGCTTTGCGAAAATCCCGTCGCGGCAAGATTCTTCAAAATAGAGTCGCAAGCGTTCGACTTATATAATCTTATGCTGCCGCGGGCTGCGGCGTGCGGATTTGAGGCCCAAAATCAGATCATAAAATTGTGAAGTAATAACGCGACCTATTGGTCTTTCAGAATGTTCACAAAAATTTCTTCTGCAATCTTTTTAAACGCCGGCCCACAGCTTTCTCCGCCCCCCTTTGCGTCCTCGGCAAAAACTACAATCGAATATTTCGGCTTTTCTGCCGGAAAAATCCCAGCGTACCAAGCCTGAACTACCGCATGGTCACCGGACTTTATGCCCGTCTGTGCTGTGCCGGTTTTTGCCGCTGCTACGCCGACTTCCGGCTTTCCCTGCTTGCTGGTCCCATACTCTACCGAGGCTTTCATATACTCCACCAAATGTTTTGCGCATTCAGCCGTCAACACCCGAGTCGGCTTGGGCTTTGCTGCCTTCTGAACATACTTCAAACCCTCATTAACAAGCCCCTCCACTAGCCTCGGCTCGCAGTAAAGCCCTTCTGCAGCTATGGTGTTTGTTAGCGCGGCCACTTGCAGCGGGGTTACAAGCAATTTGCCCTGACCAAATGAGAAATTCGCAAGAGCCCTGCTCTGTTCTAGGTCTTTCAAAGTCGGCAAAACCCCAGCCTTAGAGGTAATCCCCGGCGCCAGCTCGATTTCTTTTGAAAATCCCAAATCTTTGGCTAAATTAAGGATCTTCTCGCCGCCAATTTCTAGCGCCTTCTCAATAAAATACGCGTTGCACGAGAACGCAACGGCCTTCTCTAAGTCTATCGGCCCGTGCCCCTTATTGTTAAAACAGTGAAACTTGTGGCCGTCCACCTCGCAACTCCCCACGCAATCATAAATCGCGTTCGGGTTCTTGTTTTCTTGCAAAATAGCCGCCGCAGTCACGAGCTTGAACACCGAACCTATATTGTACGGCAGCAGAGCTCTATTCAAAAGCGGCGAGTCTTCGTCGTTTAGCACGTCTGCAACGTTTGTTGGAGAAAACGTCGGCATGCTCACACAGGCGCGGATCTCGCAATTCGGGACCTCGGTTATTACGATAGCGCCCTTTTTTATATATTTTTGCGCCGCGGCCTCCGCAATTCTTTGAATCTTCTGGTCGATAGTCAAAACAATCCCCCTGCTGCACTTGTACATCGTGTTCTCTATGGTCGCGCCCTCGCCCGGAATCCGCCGATTCAGAGCGTCAACCTTATACTTCACAAAAATACTGCCTCTGGCGCTGTTCAAATAGTCATTAAAGGCCTTCTCTATCCCGCAAATTCCCTGCATGTCGCCGTTCAAGTAGCCTATTATGTGCGGCGCAATCTGCTCTTTTGCGTATCTTTGGGGCACCTTGAACGTTTTGATTCCTCTTGCGATTACTTGCTTCTCGTCCGACAATTTTAACACAAACGGTTTGCCAGACTTCATCTCTTCAAGAGCCAAGTTCCTCTCGTCTTCCGACAAAATCTGCGGCAAAACGCTTAAAGTCTCCACCTCGGGCGTCACAGAGATGTAAGTCTCGTCCTCCACCCCCACAAGCGGCCTTTTTTGGCAGTCGTATATATTGCCCCGCATTGTGGCAACCTTTAACTTGTATGAGCTCTGTCTTGCCGCGGCGTCGCAAAGCACCTCTCCTTTTGAAATTTTGTAAGTGTTATAAACCGCGATTCCCATTGCAACCATGAGCATCGAAAAAAATATTACAACCCGCTTGTACATAAAATCACCCGTGGCTATTATTGCCAAATCAGCACCAAATATATTCGCACAGGTTTTATGAGGCGCAAAAATATAGAAATAAAGAGCAGCCCAGCACGCGGCCACTCTTTTTACTCGTCGTCTAAAATTAAATCTAAATCAATTAGTGCTCTTTTATCATCGCCAAACTTCGCATTTTATCTGGCAGATCAGACACAACAACAGGCACAGCCAGCGTCAGTGCGGCATTGCTCTTTTTGCAAACCTCGCTGAGGCCTTCTATAAAGCCGACCAACTCGTCTATGTTGATTTTATCCGGCTCAAAAATCGAATCAATCAAAATGTCGGTAACGTCATAATTGCCGGCGCAAACACCACAGATGAATCCATGCAGGCCCGCAAAATCTGAGATGTTGTAGTCCCTTATGTTAATAAGTCGCACACTGTGGTCCAAGTCAAGCGTAAGGTTGCTTTCCTTCGCGATTAAAACGACCGTGCCATCACTCTTAGCCGCCCGATTATTCGCAAGCTCCACTAACTTTTTGGTTTTGCCAAGGCCCTTTTGCCCCACGATCAAGTCTATCATTTTGCCGTTCCCCCTAAAATAATTTAAAATCGTCCTGGATTTTTGGAATTTTCAGACAACACATGCACTCTCAGTTGCCCAAAAGCGCAAACATGTTTTTTTTGTAAGCCTCCACCCCCGGCTGGTCAAACGGATTAACGCCCGAAATATAGCTCGAAATCGCACACGCTTTCTCAAAAAAGTATATCAAATACCCCACTTCAAAGGGGTTTATCTCTGGCACTTTTAAGATAACATTCGGCACGCCGCCGTCGGTATGCGCTGCCACGGTCCCTAAGAACGCATTTTTGTTGACGAATCCTATCGTCTTGCCAGAGAGAAAATTCAAACCGTCCGCATCGCCGACAATTGCCTCGATTAAAATATCATCTCGCGGCTTCTCAAAGTACACAATAGTCTCAAAAATATTGCGAGTGCCGCTCTGAATGTACTGCCCCATCGAATGCAAGTCGGTCGAAAAAATCGCAGAGGCCGGAAAAATCCCCTTGCCGTCCTTCCCCTCGCTCTCGCCAAACAGCTGCTTGAACCACTCATTCATCATCGCAAAATTCGTCTCGGAACTTGCCAAAATCTCAATGCTCTTGCCCTTCCCGCTGTGCAAAATATTGCGAATCGCCGCGTATTTGTAGCAATAGTTCTGGTCTAATTCTGCACAAGCTAAGTCCTCCTGCGCACGTCTGGCTCCCAGCAACAGTTCATCGATATCGATGCCCGCAACTGCCATTGGCAAGAGCCCCACCGCCGTCAGCACAGAATACCTGCCGCCGATGTCTTCCGGAATCACAAAAGTTTCGTACCCCTCTTCATCCGCCAGCCGCTTTAGTTTGCCCTTTTGCCTATCCGTGGTGCAGAAAATCCGCTTTCTGGCCTCTTCTTTGCCGTACTTATCTTCCAAAAATCGCTTAAACACTCTAAATGCCAGCGCGGGCTCCAGCGTAGTGCCAGACTTCGACACCACGTTTATGCTCACGTTCCGCCCCTCGCAGATCTTCAACAGGTCGCTCAAATCCGCAGCGCTAATGCTGTTTCCAGCAAAATAAATGTCCGGCGTGGTTTTGGGCAGAGCGTTATAATTTCGCGACTTTATCAGCTCGATCACAGCCCTAGCGCCCAAATACGAGCCGCCAATGCCGATCACTACAAAGACGTCCGTGTTAGCGCTTATTTTGCGGGCAGTCTCCTTTATCCTGGAAAATTCCTCCCTGTCGTAATCGGTAGGCAGCGTGACCCAACCTGTAAACTCGCTCCCCAAGCCGGTCTTTTTATGCAAAAAATCGTGCGCTAAACTTACCGAGGGCTCAATCTTCTCGTAATCCTCGCCGCTAATAAATGAATCCAAATACTTCGTGTTCAGCTCAACAGGCATGGCTTTGCGCTCCTTGCTCGCATTTTTTCTAACACTCAAACGAATATTAGGTTCATTTTAACGCATGGGCGCGCTTTTTGCAACGGTTTTGCTGCAATTTAAATTCTTAAAAAATCCATTAGCAAAATTTTAAAAACCGCGCCAAAATTTATTTTCTCTACGCTTTCTGCCGCCACGATATCGTACTCTGCGACGATTTCGTCCCCAAGTTTGTAAATGAGCCGGCCCAAACTTTGCCCTTTTTGCACGGGTGCCGAGGCTTCATCAGCTATCTCCATGCTGCTGTCGATGCTGTGCTCCTTGCCCTTTGGCACCAGCACTTCGTTTGCAATGTCCGCTTCGACCGCCACGCTTGGCTGCATGCCGTCAGTTACCCTAACCGGCGCAAAGATGCTCTCGTCCACAACCGGTTTTAGCATATTATAATTTGCAAACCCAAAGTCCATCAGCGCTGCGGCGTCTTTGAAGCGCTCTTTGCCGTTGGCCCCTCCCAGCACTACCGCGTTTAGCGTTAGGTTTTCTCTGGTTGCCGTTGCGGTGATGCAGCTTCCGGCCTGCGACGTTGTGCCGGTTTTTAGCCCCGTGATGCCCTTATAGCTTTTCAAAAGCTTATTTGTGTTCACCAGCTGAGTCTTGCCGTCTCTCAAATAGTCCATCCAGATTGAGGTGTAGTCGAATATTTTTTTGTGTTTGATGAGTTCCCGCGACATCAAGGCAACATCGTACGCACTCGTCACGTGGCCGTCCTCATCCAGCCCGTTGCAGTTTTTAAACACCGTCTCAGCCATAGAGAGCTCCTTGGCTTTGCGGTTCATTTCCGAAACAAACAAATCCTCCGAACCGCAGACATGTTCTGCTAAAGCCACAGCCGCGTCGTTTGCAGAGGCCACCATAACGGCTTTTATGAGCTCATCCACCGTCATGGTTTCTCCCGGCTTTAGCCAAATGTCCGAGCCGCCCATGGATGCCGCATGCTCACTCGCAGACACTGTATCCTGCAAACTTATCTTTTCGCTGTCCAAAGCTTCCATCACCAAAATCATCGTCATGACCTTGGTTATAGACGCACAGCAGCGCACCTCGTGCGAATTTTTTTCAAAAAGCACCCTCCCAGTCTTAGGCTCCATCAAAACCGCCGCCGGAGCCAAAATTTCTATATTCGAAGCATTAGCCGCTTCGTTCGCACAAACACTCACCTTAAGAACAGAAATAAACACAAACGAAAATATAATAATCAAGCTGGTCACGACTCTGGCGTACCTCTTTGTGATATCAATGCACACGTTGCTTCCCCCTTCAAACTTTTTGAGATTTTTATTAATACTTATTCTCGCAAAAATCGATCTATGACAAACATCCAAAAAGCGAGGATTATTGCCAGTTAAAGGCAGATGTAAATTAAAATTTACTCAAAAATTAATGTACAAACAAAAAAAGAGCCCCAAACTTTAGGGCTCCTTTTGGCTTAAACAAGCTAAAATGCAAAATCAATAATTTTCGGCTTTTATCTCAAAATAGGCTTGTGGATGCTTGCATGTTGGGCACTCTTCTGGCGCAGATTTACCCACGTGCACATGCCCACAATTTCTGCAGATCCACACTACCACTTCGTCTTTTTCAAAGACTTTTTTATTCTGAACATTCTTTAGCAAAGCATTATATCTTTCTTCGTGGCCTTTTTCAATCTTTGCAACCTGCCGCATAGCTTCTGCAATCTCGGTAAAGCCCTCTTCATCGGCAACTTCGGCAAATTTTTTATACATATCGGTCCATTCGTAGTTTTCCCCAGCTGCGGCATCCTTTAAATTTTCGGCCGTCTTTGGCACTTCCCCCTTATTTAAATATTTGAACCATAATTTTGCATGTTCTTTCTCGTTATCCGCCGTTTCTTCAAAAATATCCGCAATCTGCTGATATCCCTCTTTTCTTGCAGCAGAGGCATAATAGGTATACTTATTTCTTGCCTGAGATTCTCCAGCAAAAGCAGCCAACAAATTGGCTTCTGTACGGCTTCCTTTAAAATCCATGATAAAAAACCTCCTAAAAAATTAAAGCATTTATTGTAAGGACTATATTAATTATACTGCGCTGCCCTCAAAATTACAACCAAACTTTCAAATTTTATTTTTCTTAATTTTAAAATTAAACGTCAAAAAACGGTAATTAATTTTTTATTTTTTTCGTTTACAACATAAAAATCTGCCTTTAAAATTTCCGTCAAGTTTTTTATTTAACCGTCAAAAAGCCCTCCTCAATTTTGACAAATATCGATTATAAATTTTGTCTATGTCCCATCAAACTTTTTTGCCCTTCAATTTTATTGATTTTTTTGAATCTTTAACGCCAATTTAAACTTGAATTTATCTGTTTTGACATGTAAAATATACATAATAGAGGAGTGTGATTCCACAATGCTTGGAAAAATTTTTGAGGTGGTGATTGACGGATCTGCTTACGGCTCCAGTGCAAAATATTGTGCCCCGCTATATGCGGCACATATTGTAGATCCTCTGCCGAGCTTCTTTAACAAAAAAGTATATTTTATCTCGAACAAACCCGTACAAAAATCGACCATCGGCACGGTGATAGCTATTGCCAACAAGGGTGAACATTGCGAAAAATTAATTTTGGCTCCCAAAGGTGCTATTTATTATTCGCCCGAGATTCGAAGTCGCCTTTCTAGAATCAAAAATCAGTTCCCGTACCGGTTAACTTGTCTTTATGAAAAGTCCTGCGGCGCCGTTATTTTTAATGATTTATCGGATGAACGCTATTTTTTGGTCGTAAAAAACACTAATGGCAGATATTGGGGCTTTCCAAAAGGACATATAGAAATTGGCGAAACCGAAGAGCAGACCGCAATACGAGAGGTTAAAGAAGAGACTAATCTGGACGTTACCATTCTGGATGGATTTCGCAAAACTAGTGTGTATCGGCTTTTTGGCCAGGTAAAGAAAAAAGTTGTGATTTTTGTGGCAAAGGCTAACAGCAAAAAAGTTACCGCCCAAAATAGCGAGATAGAAAAGTACAAATGGCTAAAAAAAGATGATATATACAAGTGCCTGAATCATCGAAATGATCTGAAAATTTTTGAAGAAGCCGTAAAATGGCTCGAGAAAAATAAAATTGTTAATAAATAACAATTTTTAAACAATAGACAATATCGGTTATATTGAGTTTTTAACCAATTAAATCAATCGATATTGTTTATTTTTGTTTCATCCTCTTGACAAATATAATAAAAATATGCTATAATTTTATTCACAACAGACAGAAAAGGGGTGATAAGATGTTGAAAAAGGTATTATCTATTTTTATTTCTTGTACATTTACGATAAGTCCTGTGATTGCACACGCTAGCTTTGGTGGTTTTTGTAATAATTTATGCCTCTCTAACAAGCAAGCAGAAATTGTAGGGAAGAGACTTGAAAAATTAACTCAAATCGTTAATAACATTATAATAAATAATAAGTTAGACGCTTCCATAATTAAAAAATATCAAAATTCTAAATTCCCAAGGATAAGTAAGCACTTTGTTTTGGACATTGATGATAGTTTACTTGATGGGAATATATCTCCCGAAAATTTAAAAAGATGGTTAGACCATCTAGATGATGCTTATGAGGCTTATGTTGATTTAGTAGGAAAAGGTTATGACAAAAAAGTCCAAATAATAGGTGCTAATATTACTAACTGGGCAGAAGCCCATTACTATGATCTTACTAATCCCCATATAAAATGGAACAAAGCCGTTATGCCTGAAGCGCTACAATTAATAAATGATAAGGATGATTGGTCGTTTGGGATTTTGCATGAGATTGGCCATTTATTTGATTTCGATAATAGATGGGTCTTTGACTTTGAACTTTTTGCAAACTTTAAAAAAACTTATATATATGATATTTTGGGCGCAAAAACCACATGGGATCGGGATAAAATTCACACAAAAGAAAACATTACTGATTTTCATTGTTCTAAGTCTGAAATTGGCCAAAAAAAATCGGAATTAAATAATAATTCGACTGCTCTAGAAAAGTTGGACGATTTTATGGTTTGCAAATTGGGTGAACTAAAAGAAATAATTGGTTGGAATCCTATTAAAAATGTATTTAGAAATTTTCCTTCTGACGTACTTAATAAATTTGATTTATTTATGAATCTTTTAAGCAATGAAAGTGGGCATAGTATTGATGAAACAATGTCTGAAGAGGATTATAAAACTGTCATTGACTACTATAATCCTAATTGATAAATTTGTTTAACAAAGAATATAAAATCGAAATTCAAATTTTTCGAAAATAATAAAGTGAGATAGCTTAAAACTAGCTATCTCTTTCTTGTTTTTATAAATTATCACTTCTATTCAAAAGTTATTTTAGCTGCCAAGCTTACAGCCAAATGCAAGGTACCTGCCGTCGCAATCTTCTATTACAAATTCTTTATTGTTATAATCTGTGGTGCACAGCGGCTTAACAAACTTTACTCCGCTGTTTTTTAATTCTTGCTCTAACTTTTCCTGATTTTCTGTATAAAAATACACGTCAAAACCGTAGCCATACAACGCATGATTTGGCTTGTATGGCCCTGCTAATGTCTTTATAAGAATTACTTCGACAGAATCCTTATACAAGCAGATGTGCGGCTCCGATGCGTTCAGATACTTTACGGCTTTGAACCCTAATTTATTAACATAAAAATCGGCCGTTTTTTCGATGTCGTTGCACGGAAAAATCGGGCTTAGTCCTATTAACATGCGCTTTCTCTCCACTCCCCTCATCTGTAGTCTCATTTCAACTTATATTTAAAAGGATCCCGCAGGCAAAAATAATCAGCGTGCCAATAATAAAAACATATTTCGCCAGCGGAATAAACCAGTTCCCGTTGATTTTTCTTTTTGCGCCTTTGTTTATCTGTTCTATTGCAAAATCTGAGCCGCAAACCCAGAAAAACATCACTCCTGCTAGCAATGTTCCGAGCGGAATGGCGTAAATAGACACCATATCCATCCATTTGCCTACTGTTTTGCCGTTTTCTATGAACAGGCTTATCGCCGCGGATGTTGCTATAACTATGGTCACTGCTAAATTTCTTGGCAAATTGAAATTGGTCTGAAGGCTTTCTATTGGCACCTCAAAGAGGTTTATGATCGACGTTACGGCTGCGAAGAGTACCGCTGTGAAAAAAATGATTTCAAAAAAACGCCCAAAAGGCATTCCAGTAAAGACTTGAGGCATCGCAACAAACAATAATGACGGCCCCGCTTGCGACTCTAATCCAAAGGAAAACATCGCAGGAATAATCGCCAATGCCGCTATGATTCCCGCCAGGACGTCAAACAGCGCCACATTTTTTGCACAATAAATTATGTCTTCGTCATCCTTCAAGTAGCTCCCATATATTAGCGTTCCTGACCCTGCTAGCGATAGCGAAAAAAAGGCTTGTCCCAACGCATAAATCCAGTTTTGTGGCTCAAGGAATTGTGCAAAATCGAAATTGAACAGATAGTCGTACCCTCTGAACGAGCCCGGCAAAAGCGCCGCCTTTATCGCTAAAATTACAAACAATATGAAGAACAACGGCATCAGGACTTTGTTCAGCTTTTCTATCCCGTTCGAAATTCCGAATATCATTATCAAAAAAACTATCAAAAACCCCGCCAGATGGCTAACTACATTGCCAAAATCTCCGGAAATATTCGTAAATAATGCTACTGTATCCTTTTGCTGTAGCAATTCTCCAGAAATGCTCGAAGCCAAAAAGCGTATTATCCATCCAACCACCACAGAATAGCCGATTGCAATGCACAAAGCGCCCAAAACAGGGATCACACCTAAAAACTTGCCAAATGATCGGTTAAACTTCTTTTTAGTAGCGCCTGCAAATGCGCCTATGGGGCCGGACTTCATCGCGCGGCCAAACGCCATCTCGCCGATAACTCCGGGTATTCCTAAAAGCACCGTGAATATAATATATTCGATCAAAAACACCGCGCCGCCATACTGCCCCAATCGATACGGAAACATCCAAACAGTTCCGATCCCTACTGCCGATCCGACGCACGCCCAAATGAACCCGAATTTTGTGCGGAAGGTATCCCTATTTGCATTTAATGTGCTGTCCTTTGCCTGAGTTTCTGAATTTGGCATAATTAACCACCCCGTTTTTACATTATAAATCAAAAAAACTGATTATTCAATAGCTATAAACAAAATTTTGCAAAATATGGTAAAATTATCCTCCGCTTAACAACTAATCCTTTAAAAAATATTGCGGAGGCTGGTGCATAAAAGCCGCGAAACGGTCGATACTATTTATGCGGTTATACCGTAAAAAAAGAAGGGGTGAGAATTATGTTGGACAAACTAGCCTTGATTTTAGTTATCATCGGCGGTCTCAACTGGGGCTCCATCGGGATTTTTCAGTTTGACATAGTCGGATGGCTGTTTGGCGGCCAGCTGAACATCGTAAGCCGGATAATCTATACAGCTGTAGCGCTTGCCGCAATTTGGTGCATTTCTTTGCTGTTCAAAGACAGCGAGGATTCCGTGCATCATTCGATGTGAACCGCGATAGATGGCTATAGACAAAGCTCCCTTTTATTTTTTATCTCCTGAGCGAAAACTCGGGAGATTTTTTTGCACTGCAAAAGTTCATTTAATTATGAGGCTTTCTCCCGACATTTCTTTAGGTTTACTCAAGTTTAAAATATCAAGCACAGTCGGCGCAATATCTGCAAGTTTCCCATCAGGTCTAAGTTTGCACTCATATCCTACAACGCAAAATGGCACCGGGTTCGTCGTATGCGCAGTAAAAGGCGATCCATTTTCGTCAAGCATTTTTTCGGCATTCCCATGGTCCGCAGTTATAATCGAACATCCGCCTACAGCTAAAACTTCATTAACAAGCTCATAAACACAAGTATCCACAGTTTTAACCGCAACCTTAGTAGCCTCAAAATTGCCAGTATGCCCGACCATATCGCAATTAGCAAAGTTTAAAATAATCACATCATGCGTTTGCAATTTTATTTTTTCCTTAACGATTTCAGTAATCTCAATTGCGCTCATCTCCGGCTTCAAATCATAAGTCTCAACCTTCGGCGAGGGCACCAAAATCCTATCTTCACCAGCATATACCCGCTCAGAGCCCCCATTAAAAAAGGACGTCACATGCGCGTATTTTTCCGTTTCTGCAATTCTCAACTGAGTCAAATTATTTTTTGAGAGAACTTCCCCCAAGGTATTCTTTAAATTATCATCTTCAAAAGCAACATTAGCGCCAGCAAATTCATCGCTATATCGCGTCATACATACAAAATTTATTAGACCGCAAAGCTCTTTTCGCCTTGCAAACTTAACAAAACCCTCATCAATAAAGGCCCTGGTAAGCTGGCAAGCTCTATCCGGGCGAAAATTAAAAAATACAACCGAATCTCCGGCGTTCACCGCAGCATCTCTATCACAAATAATCGGCTCAATGAATTCATCCGTTACTCCCGAGTTATAAAAGTTCGCAACCGCTGCAATCGGATTTTTTGTAAATATACCAGCCCCACACACAATCGCACCATAGGCTTTTTGCGTTCGCCCCCAGCGATTATCTCGATCCATCGCATAAAATCTGCCCATAATCGTGCCAATTTTGCCAACGCCAATTTGCTCCATCTCAGTCTCACATTTTTTAATAAAGCCTGCTCCAGATTTAGGCGAAACGTCTCTTCCATCCAAAAAAGCATGAACATAAACTTTTTGTAACCCAAGGCCCTTCGCCATCTTAAGCAGCGCAAACAAATGGTCAATATGGCTATGCGCTCCACCGTCAGATAAAAGGCCCAATAAATGCAAGCTCGAATTATTTTTTTTTGCCGATAACATAGATTGCTTCAACACGGCATTTTCAAAAAAGCTCTCATCCTCAATGCTGTTGTTAATCCTCGTTAAATCCTGAAAAACCACCCGGCCAGCGCCAATGTTAATATGCCCAACTTCGCTATTTCCCATCTGCCCTACCGGCAAACCGACATTCTCGCCAGAAGCTCCTAGCAAAGCAAAAGGATACTTTCTAAAAAGGTCATTTAAATGCGGCGCCGTTTCGCAAGTTATTGCACTTCTGTCAGAGTCTAGAGTAATCCCAAACCCATCCATTATAATCAGCAGCAACGGGCGCTTCATACCAAAACCTCCCAACGCAAGGCAGGTTACCTATCCTTCACATATCTCCATTTATAGCCATATGCGGTTTTGCCCTGCTTCTTGCAAATTTTATTTATCGTTGCGTAGTCGGCCTTTTTGTACGCTGTGTTCTCGCTAATCCAATTCGCACCGTCCATAATCTTAGGAAAAGTCTTAACAACCTCCAAAGTCTCTTTATCTATCATATCCACAGCAATCGCATTTGGCCTATTTTTTTTATATTTTTCAACCATCATTTGCCGATACTCCGGGTTGTTCCTCATTTTATCAACATGTTTCTTAAGGCCCAAACCTACATTAGGCGAGACTTTTCTCTTTTTCTTTTCAGGCTCTAAGACTTTTTCAGCTTCATCCCGAGGTACAATCCGCTCCATTACTGCAACCGTTTCAACAACCATACTATCAACATTCATAAATTAAGTCGGCTCCCCTATCTATTGTAATAATTAAAATTTAAAAATTAGTTCACCAATCTAATAAAATGCCTCAATCTAACAAGCTCCAACTCATTAAAATCAAAAATCTTTTTATATGTAAAGTTCAAGATTTGTTCCTTGCTACAAAGGCCCGCGTAAGTTTGCCTGCCATTTTCAAAAATATAAAACCAATACTTGTCATTGCCTTTCGGAAAAATTTTATAATTAATTGTAATCGGCTCTAGCTCTTCTATTTCATAATGCATCCCATTAGAATCCACCGCTGCTCGATTTTTATCGGTGTCCACCAAAGCCGTCTTCAGCTTTCTAACAACATTTTTCGAGGGTATATTCTCCGCATTTAGCTTAATGAAAAACACTATCGAAGGAGCTATCTTGTGAGCCTCTCTTATAAGCGCCTCACAGGCCTTTGCCGCATAGCTATGCCCTCTAAACTCAGGAATAACCCAATAAGCAATGTTAACATACTCTGGCAGACACGCCAAAACAACTGCTCCAACCGCGTTGCCAGATTTGTCTTTTATAACAAAAGTAAAATTTGAGCCTGAATTATAGCGATTCAGTTCTGATAAAGCCTGTTGTTCCGTCATTTCTCTATCCATAGCCTCTAAATAATACCTTATATTCACGTCTTTATAATATTTTTTTAGCTCATTAAAGTCACCCCGGCTAGGGCGCGACAACGTTATCTCTCCAGTATCTACGTTATCGATGCTGCTTATAGTCCTATATTCACGCGAGTAATTCTGACAAAATCCGCGATTATAATTAGCCTGAACCCTTCCTGCTGCCGGTGCAAACCCAAAACAAACCGCAGCCGACAATATAACCGAAATAAACTTTTTCAATTTAAAATCCTCCTAATAAACTTTTTAATTCCCAATTTATTTGCTAACCTTCATTATTAAGCCCTGCAAGACTTATCAAATCCGGCGAAAAAATCAAACACTTATAAAGCCACATCATGTGAAAATACAAACGTTTGGCTCGTTCTAAATCTTCATATGAATTAATTGTAAAGCCCCAGCGGCTCAAACAAACCAGCACCTTTATCCAAATATATGATCCTAAAGCCCCTGCCAAGGTTTTAACAGAATCATTACTAGGCATATAGCTATCTCCCGACACTTTAAACAACAAATCACTATTGTTTTGCCGCAAAATTTCCTCAATAATAGCCGTTTGATAGGCAACATACGGCTGACTAGAGATAAACAATGCATCCTCAATTGCCCCCGGATGTTCCTTGTCCCACTTACAAAAATCCTCAACAGTCGTCTGTGTTGTTGGTCGTCTACCATCTCTTGCCGGGGTATCAATCACAACAAGGGTAAAGTCGCCCTTATTTAAGCAAGATTGTTCGTACAAATATTTAAAAATATACGCCTCAGTGACTTCGCTGCTACTTATTCCAAAATGTTGAGCAATTTCTTCAATCTCCTCTGCGGTTCCGTCTACGCCGACTGTCGCATACCTTTCACCTGTTAGTAAGACGACCCGATCAAAATCATGTCCCCGCGCAACTAAACGCTCAACGAATTTTATGCGTTTTTCCATCTCAGATCTGCGCGCACCCAGTATGCAAACGGCATCATAATGCATCTTATTTGGGTAAACGGCGCCAACAAAGCCTAATTCTGCAAAACTTTCGTTTAAAAGCTTTACGTCTTGGCCCATCCAATCAAGGTCAGTTGTTTCCCAACGTTCTTGCTTATCTGCCCTGTTCACAAAGCGTTCTTGCGTCGATGCAACCAGTTGAAAAAGCTCATGTGTGCCAAATCTTTCAGGCAAATGTACACCTGCCTTTTCGCAAATAAACTTAAAGGCATCTTGCCGCTCCTTACCAACAAACCCAAAGCTATCCAGCACTTCCTCCAAGTTAACTTTTTGCTTCTCTTGAATCACGGATGCAGAGCCGCACATGCAATTTATCAAAAACGAAAATATCGCAAAAAATGAAAAAATCCTCAAAAACCAATGTTTCTTTTTCATAAAATAGCCTTCTCCCAACAATAAAAATCATACAAATTCAAGCTTAGCGCCATCTGGTGGAGATGAGGGGAATTGAACCCCTGTCCGAAAACCGTTTATCAGGGCTTTCTACGAGTGTAGTTATTGAACTAAAATTCCCTTGGCAAAACGCCCAATAACAGGCTTTAAGCCGCGGTAGGCTCTAAATCATGACTAAGCCTGAGCCAAGGCTTAGTTCACGTTCACTGCTAATCAACGCCTTTTAAGGGCCGCAGTACTCCCCAAAAAGACGGTAGTTTAAAGATTAACTACTTGCTGTAATTCGTAATCGTCGTTTAATTTAAAAAAATTGCGAAGTTTAAAGCGTATCCGCACCGCTACTCGCTTACCAAGACTCACAATCCCCGTCGAACCCGTTACATCCCCATGTTTATACTGGCCTCAACGATTATATTCCTTAATAGTGCGTTCAATCTTCCTTTGAGCATCCTTTTTAGCCATCACGCTGCGCTTGTCGTAAAGCTTTTTACCCTTGCAAAGGCCCACGCAGACCTTAACCAGCGAGCCCTTAAAATAAACCGACAAAGGCACCAAAGTATACCCCGCCTGCTTAATAAGACCCAAAAGTCGCATAATTTCACGCTTGTGCATCAACAGTCGCTTAACTCGCACCGGGTCTTTATTAAAAATATTCCCCTTTTCATAAGGCGAAATGTGCAGCCCATTGAGCAAAAGCTGCCCGTCCGTAATGCTGCACCAAGCCTCTTTCAAAGAGACTTTACCCAAGCGAACCGATTTAACTTCTGTTCCAAAAAGCTCAATTCCGGCCTCAAATTTCTCTTCCACAAAGTAATTATGAAAAGCCTTTTTATTTTGCGCAACCGTTTTAAAAGTCTCATTCTTCATGCCAAGCACCTTCGCACCTTTTCAGAATGCAAAAATCCACAGCCAAAAGCGCAGATTCTCAAACTAATTATAGCACAAAATCGCTTCCTTGTCAACAGCAAAAGCCAAACAAAAATTCGCTCAAAACTCAAAAATAAATTCTAAAAAGCCGCGTCAAATCTCGCTTCTGCCAATTAAAGCTCGAGAAAGGGTCACCTCATCCGCATATTCAAGGTCGCCGCCCACCGGAATTCCATACGCCAGCCGAGTAACCTTAACTCCAAGCGGTTTTAGTAATTTAGAGATATACATGGCCGTCGCTTCGCCCTCCACCGTGGGGTTCGTCGCCATTATGACTTCTTTTATAGGCCCAGCAGAAATTCGCTCCAACAGCTCTTTGATGTAAATTTGGTCCGGTCCAACGCCATTTAGTGGAGAAATCACCCCATGCAAGACATGAAAAGAACCCAAAAATTCGCCGGTTTTCTCCAAAGCCAAAACGTCGCGCGGATCCTCCACCACGCAGATAATACTTTTATCCCTGGCGCTATTGCGGCAAACATGGCACAAATCTTGATCCGTTAAATTCTTGCACACCTTGCAATACTTGATTTTCTCATGCGCCTCAATGATGGCTGCAGCAAACTCCTTCGCGTCTCCATCGGACATCTGCAAAACAAAATAAGCCAGCCTCTGCGCCGTCCGTTTTCCAATCCCAGGCAGCCGCTCAAATTGCTCAACCAGCCTCGCAAGCGGCAATACATTATACTCCTTCATGGCCTAAAATAACCCCGGCATGTTGAGCCCCGCCGACAGCGCGTCCATTTTCTCGCTTCTTTCTGCAGAAGCTGCGCGGATAGCCTCGTTCAAAGCAACTATAATCAGGTCCGAAAGCATCTCCACATCGTCCTTGTCCACAATCTGAGGTTCAATCTCAATATTCTTAACCTCCGGCTTACCAGTAATAGTCACCTTAATGGCGCCGCTAGCAGACGTCGCCACGTATTCCTTTTCGTCAAGCTCGCTAGTTAAAGCGTCCATCTCCTTCTGCATCTTCTGAGCTTTCATCGCCAGCTGCTGCAAATTCCCGGCTCCGCCGCCGCCAAACCCTTTGGGTAACCTTGCCTTCATAATTCATCCTCCAAAAACTCAAACTTCTGTAACGTCAATCCCGAGCCTACGGGCTGTTTCGGCTAAATCACTCAAGGGGTCCGCCACCTGTCGGCTATTATCTGCATTCGAGTTCGCATCATCCCCCGCAGAGTAAGGCCCCAGCTTATAGGCTCGCCCCGTAACGCTCCGAATAGCGTCCCTTATTTTGTCC
The DNA here is from genome assembly GCA_948527295.1 of uncultured Eubacteriales bacterium. Taxonomy (GTDB): domain Bacteria; phylum Bacillota; class Clostridia; order Oscillospirales; family Acutalibacteraceae; genus CAG-557. Next base: position 34,147 of record CAOSWK010000002.1, read on the forward strand.
CGCTGGCTCGACTTTCTCAACAATTCAAACGCCATCTCGTTCTTAGAGTCAATCAAAACGAAGTCCCCGCTAATATAAGCGTCCGAACCCTTAAAAGCCGTCGCAACAGTGCGTGAGTAACCCTTCAAAACGTCCAAAACCTCCGCCCAGTTCTCCATCCTTTGAGCATTTTTGTGCAAAACTGTCATATCAACGCTGAAAGTACTAGAACTAGCGGCCTCTTGATTATCTACTGCAGCTTTTTCAAACGGAACGTCTGTCTTTTTTTCCACAGCTTGCACCGTAATTTGCTTCGAACCATTTCCTTTATCCATAACGCCCGCCGCATATTGCCTAGAGTCAGCCCCTTTTCCTATATCCTCCAGCGCAACTGCTTTTGAACCTTTGCCTTCTACAGTTTTTGCTCGCTCTTGTTCTGGAGCTAACTCTTTTGCCAGCTTCTCATCCTTAACTGCCTTTGAACCCCTTCCTGTCGGGATTCTCTCAGGCTTAATCCCCGAAGCTAAGCCCGAAATTTTCCTTTCTAATTCATCAATCCGGCTCACAAGCGCCTCATTACTGTAATTTAACTGAGGAGCGCACAATTTAATTACGCACATCTCAAGCTCCATTTTAGCGTCGCACCCCCGGCTCATCTTCTCAAACGACGCTTGCAAAGTGTCCATAATAAAAATTACCGTTTCAAGCGCAACATCCTTAGCCAAGCCTTGCAACTTAGAAAAGTCGGCATCTGAGGCAACCATCAACTTTTTCGCGTCTTTTAGGGTTTTAATCAGCATCACGTCTCTAAAGCCGCTTATCAGCTCAAACGCCAGCCGAGTCATGTTTTTCGAGCATCTATCGAACTCGCCAATCGCAGTCAGTGCGTCCTGTGGAACTTGTCGCAAAATAGCCTGCATCAGCAAAAATATCTGCTCACCAGAAGCCAGCCCCACCGTGTCTGCCACCAGGTCCGCAGTAACATTTTTGGCCGTCCCCATGCACTTGTCAAGAATCGCCAAAGCGTCTCGCATTGCCCCGTCGGAGATTTTAGCGATCAAAAAAGCTGCATCCCTAGTTATACTGGCGTTCTCCTGCGACGCAACATAGTCAATTCGGCCAGCAATGTCCTCTGCAGAAATTTTATGAAACTCGAACCGCTGGCAGCGCGACAAAACCGTAGCCGGAATCTTATGTACCTCAGTGGTGGCCAAAATAAAAATAACGTGCGCCGGCGGTTCCTCAAGAGTCTTAAGCAAAGCGTTAAACGCGCCCGCAGAAAGCATGTGCACTTCGTCTATGATGTAAACTCGATACTTGGCCTTAGCTGGCGTAAAAGCAGTAGACTCGCAGATCTCTCGAATATCGTTTACCCCATTATTACTAGCTGCGTCCAGCTCAACAATATCCATAGCCTCGCCAGAATCAATCTCTCCGCACATTTCGCACTTGCAGCAAGGATTACCACTCTCAACGTGACGGCAATTAACCGCCTTTGCAAATATCTTTGCGCAAGTCGTTTTGCCCGTTCCGCGCGAGCCGATAAACAAATAGGCATGACCAATGCGGCCAGACAAAATTTCGTTCTGCAAAGTCACCGTAACATGCAGCTGCCCCACGACGTCCGCAAAGGTTTTGGGCCTGTATTTTCTGTAAAGAGCCTGATACATACGTAATTTACCCCTCGCAAACAAGATAAACAAAAAGCAAAAACCGCAACAAACCGCCACTATCTATAAATCAAAAAATAAAGAATATACACTCAAATATGCAAGCGAGCAAACTGACTGCATCGCCCCCAGCACTCCGCTTAATGCTGCTCGGTTCCCCGCCTGACATGGTTCACGGCGCCAGACCGCGCAGCGCCCACCCGCTTACATATTAAAATATACATTTCATGCGCCTATTCAATGTTCATGCGCACATTTACAAGCAAAACTTACCTTAGCCGGCGCCAGACTTAACGTCATAGCCCCTCGAACTTACTTTGTTATTATAACACATTTTTTTGTGAAAATCAATACTCATTTTAAAATATTGAACAAAAATCTCGCCGAGAATTTTACAAAATAACTCAGATTATTCTGTTGAATTTTGTCTTAAAAGACGGTATAATTAACCTTAGTTTATTATAATTTGGCAAATTTATTGTTGAGGTGAGTTGAAAAAATGGTCAAATGTGCAAATAAGCTCTTGGTTGTTATTTTTTGTGTTTTTTTCGCGATTTTGGGCACCGGTTTTTACATAAACTTCAAGTCGGAGGCGATTCTAACCCCCAATATGCCCGGATATGCTGAAGCCATGGCGGCCCGCAATATCCATACGGGAATTTTGACCCCAAACATGCCCGGATATGCCGAAGCTATTGCGGCCAGACAAAATTCTTCTTGCAAAAGAGGCATCGACGTTTCCTATCACAACGGCGATATCGACTGGCAGGCTGTGAAAAATTCTGGCATAGAGTTCGCAATCATCCGGACTTCCTACGGCTGGAGCAATTGGGAGAAGCAAACCGATAAAAAACTTCGCGCAAATATATCGGGCGCCAAAGCCGTCGGAATGCCAATCGGTGCGTACCATTATAGCTATGCGACCAATACTCACGAGGCTTTGCTAGAGGCAGAGTTCTTCATAAATAGGCTCCGGTGGACACAGTGGGAGTACCCGGTCTTCATGGACTTCGAAGACAAGTGCCACATGACGTTGAGCAACTCACAGCGGACCGACATAGTGCTAACCTTCCTGCAAAAGCTAAAGGAAAACGGCTATTATTGCGGCCTCTACACATTTTTAAACTTTCAAAAATACCACCTAGACATGAACAGGCTCAGCGGGCACGAGCTGTGGATTGCCCATTGGCACCCAACCTGCGGATGCACCTCGCCTTACGGAATGTGGCAACACACCAGTGACGGTAGCGTTCCAGGAATTCGAGGCCGCGTCGATTTAGATTATTGCTATAAAGACTACCCTTCTATCATAAAGAATTCGCATTATAACGGATTTTAAGTCATCTGTATGGCTTCACAAGCGAGTAAGCAGCAGGGCTAATGCTATTTGAAAGTTTGTCAAAGCTGAATCCCTGGCTCCTTAAGCCATCAATAATCGCCGGCAAGGCCTCTACTGTCGTTGTTTTTGGTCTAGCGTCATGCATCAAAACCACTCCGTGCCTGCAATTTTTTGAAGCATTCAGAACATTGCTTATGCATCTAGACGTCGGCGTCGGTGTGCGGCTAACGGCGTCTCCGGCGGACAAATTCCAGTCAAAATAGTCAAAGCCACGGCGGGTCATCTCCGCAATAAGCTCCCTGTAATTTCCATTGTTAAAGCCGTTCTTAGAACCACCTGGAAAGCGAAAAATCGTCGGTTTAACGCCAGTTGCATCGTAAATCAAATTGTAAATCTTATTAAAGTCGTCCAAAAATGCGTTCACGCTTGCATAAATCTTCTTAAAAGCGTGCGTATAAGTGTGAACACCGATGGCATGCCCCTCATCCACAATTTTTTTCATTATAGCTTTGCCTTTTGCAGGGCAATTTCCGGTCACAAAAAAGGTCGCTTTGATGCCTTTTTCGCGCAAAATATCTAAAATCTCCAGCGTCCTGTCCGAAGGCCCATCATCAAACGTAAGAAAAATGGTCTTGCCCGGGTTTATCTGCTCTTGCGGCCGCGTGCAATAAAGCTCCGGGTACATCTGCTGATAATTCTTCGTATTTGACGCTTGGGGTTGCTGTACTTCCTGGGGCACTTTTTCTACTTTAAGTTCATCCTCAGTTTTTAGCGATTTTTCTTCATTGTTTTCAGGTTTTGAGTCGTTCTCTTCTGTTTTATTTTCCACTAACTGATCCTCTGGATCTGCCTTAGGCTGGCTCGTTCGCGACAAATTCACGCAACTTATTATGATAGCTACTGCTGTTATTAAAAAAATAATTGTCAAACTTTTGTTTCTTTTTAATTTAATCCAATTTCTAAATTTTGACATTTATACATCTTCTTTTCTTTAAAATTTTGCCCCGTACTAAGTAAATTATACTGCCTTTAGTTCTATATTTCAACAATTATTTATTTAAATTTTTGTAACTTCTATCGCAATAATTATGAAAAATTTTTATTTTTAACGATAATTTATAACAAAAAATATTGACAAATTAAATATTTTGTGTTAAAATTAAATAGCTAAAATAAACTTAGCAAATTTATAAAGAAAAGGGGTAATGAAAATGGCAAATGACAAAAACAAAGGATTTCATGAGGTTGACGAGCAAAATTTGGATAGTGTCGCAGGTGGTTACGTAGGTAAGGATAAATACACTGCCGGACAATATAACGAGGCTGGTGTAAGTTGGCAACACAATATTTGGTCAAAAGACAAGTATTATTACAAGGGCAAGCCTATAAGCCAAAAAGAAGCAGAAAAAATTACAGATGTTTATAGGTTAAACAAATAAAGGAGCTTAAATTTTTAATGCGCTTCCTTAATAAAGAAAAATTTTAGGCAGATCGAACTTTTGTAAGTTTGACCTGCCTTTTTACGTAAAAATTTTTAGCAAATTATATTAATAGCGCTTCAAATGCCTGTTTTATCGTTTTTACGCCGATTAATTCTATTTTATTTTGAAGATTCAAATTCATCGATTTCAGGTTATAATACGGCAGCACGCATTTTTCGAAACCCAGTCGCTGCGCCTCTATAACTCGCTCTTCTGAATAAGAAACTGCTCTGACTTCTCCCGCCAGGCCTACCTCTCCAAAAACGATGGCGTTATCAAAAAGAGCACTCCCCTTTAAGCTTGAAATCAACGCGAGCGCCACGGCTAAATCCGAAGCTGGCTCGTCCAGCTTAATGCCGCCGATCACGTTTATGTAGGCATCCAGATTTGAAAAGAAGTACCTTGCTCTTTTTTCGAGCACAGCCAAAATCAGCGACATTCGGTTATAATCAAAGCCAGTCGACATTCGCCTTGGGTGCCCAAATCCAGAGGTCGCCGCCAGGCCCTGAACTTCAGCAAAAATTGGCCGGGTACCCTCCATAATGCAAGCTACACACGTGCCAGGGACTCCCCGCGGACGGCCAGACAAAAACATCAAAGAAGGATTTTCGACCTCCGTAAGCCCAGCGCGAGTCATGCTAAACACGCCAATTTCGTTCGTAGAGCCGTATCTGTTCTTAATCCCGCGCAAAATCCGGTACGACATCTGCTTGTCGCCCTCAAAATATAAAACCGCGTCCACAATGTGCTCCAAGACCTTTGGGCCGGCAATTCCGCCGTCTTTATTGACGTGCCCAACAATCACAATAGAAATTTCGAGCTCTTTTGCGCATCTCATCAAAAGATTCGTGCACTCCTTCACCTGAGTCACGCTGCCAGTGGAGGACTGAAGCTCTCGGTGATTCATCGTCTGGATCGAGTCAATTATAACAATGTCGGGCCGATTCTGCTGAATCTCCCTCAATATCGCCTCTATGTCCGTCTCCGTCATAATGTAAAGATTCTCGCTGTCCACCGCAAGCCGCGCTGCACGAAGCTTTATCTGCCGTTTAGACTCCTCGCCCGACACATAAAGCACGTTCAAAGACCTGCCCAAATTCTTGCAAACTTGCAAAAGTATAGTAGACTTGCCGATTCCCGGATCGCCTCCCAAAAGCACAAGCGAACCCTTGACGATTCCGCCGCCCAATACCCTATCAAACTCATTCAAGCCCGTCTTGTAGCGATTTTCGTCCGCGTCGTTTATTTGCCCCAGCAAAACTGGCTTCTCGTACATTTTACTTTTTATATGCAGCGCCGATGTCGCCTGCTTCGAAGTGTCCCGAATCTCCTCATTAAAAGTGTTCCACTCCCCGCACGCCGGGCACTGGCCATTCCACTTTGGCGATTCATACCCGCACTCCGAGCAAACCCAAACTGCCTTCACTTTTGGTGGCATATCATTCTAGCCTCCGTCCTTTTGTTTTGTGTTTTCTACGCGATTTTTTAAGCACGAAAAGCTCACAAAATTAGCAAGTCCTTAGCCGCAGAAGTCAAGTTTAGCGCGCCATCTGCCGTAATCACAAGCATGTCCTCTATACGCACGCCGAACTCATTTTTCAAATATATTCCCGGCTCGACTGTGACGACCATTCCTGGCTTTAAAACGTCTTTTGAACACGCAGATAAGCTCGGCTTTTCGTGAATTTTCAACCCCACGCCATGCCCCAACGCATGCTCAAAACAGCCCTCATAGCCATTTTTATAGATAAAATCTCGAGCCATAGCGTCAATATCCTTGCACCAAACTCCCGGCTTAACCTGCTCAATCGCTCTATTCTGAGCTTGCAGCACCAAATTATAAACTTTTCGTTGCTTTTCCGAAACCTTCCCCAGCGCAATAGTTCGGGTCATGTCGCTATGGTACCCATTATAAACCGCGCCCATGTCTATTGTTATGAAGTCTCCGGTTTCGAACTTCTTCTCCGAAGGCTGCGCGTGCGGAACCGCTCCGTTTTTTCCACTCGCCACAATTATGTCAAACGCAGCAGCCTCCGCACCCTCTTTTCTCATCAAAAACTCAAGCTCAAATGCGGCTTCCCTCTCCGTCATGCCCACCTTTATTGTAGGCAAAAATTTTTCAAAAGCTTTTTCTGCTATTTTCTGTGCCGTTTTGATGTTTCCGATCTCTTTCTCGGTTTTAACTGCCCGTAGCGAATTTATCGCGTCATCCAGCGCGCTCGTTTTTATAAAAGAGACTCCCGCATCTTTTGCCCAACTTTCAAGCCTCAAAACTTCGGCCAGCGTTATTCCGGCATTTTCTAGCAATATGTTTTTGATTTTGTGCGTCTTTATTATCTTTAAAAGCTCGCTCTTAAAGTCAGTCGCCAAGACGACATTTATGTTTTTGACTTTTTTTGCTGCCGCCTCATAATACCGAAAGTCCACAATAAAATAAGCCGCATCCCGAGTTGCCAAAACCAGACCTGAGCTAGATTTGAAGCCCGTAAAATACAGCCGATTCACCTCCGAGGTTATAAGCGCCGCGTCAAAATTCTCGGTTCGTTTTTGCAGTTCATTCGTTAAAGCGTTTAGTCTGTCTGTCATAAAAGTCAGCCCTCCCGAGGTTTTTGCTCAATAAATCAGGTCTACAATAGCGTCCATCGCCAGAAAATAGCTGTTTTTGCCAAAGCCAGAAATTTGTCCCGCGCAGACCTCAGCAATTACCGACCTTCTGCGGTACTCTTCTCTAGCGTAAATGTTCGACATATGCACCTCAATGCACGGCACCGATACGCTCGCAATCGCATCCCGCAAGGCTATGCTGTAATGCGTCAAGGCTCCTGCGTTTAAGATTATCCCGTCAAAATTTTCGACAGATTCCTGAATCTTATCGACCAGAGCGCCCTCCCAGTTGGACTGATATATCTCGCACTCCAGGCCCTTTTCTTTGGCCTTCAAAATTATCTGCGCATTAATATCGCCAGCAGACTCCGTTCCGTAAACGTTGCGTTCTCTCATGCCAACCATGTTCAAATTTGGCCCCAATAATACTAATATTTTTTTCATTTTTAGCAAAATCCTAACTTTTTATTTTCTATTTTCAAAATCTATTAAGCCCCTAAACGGAATCTCCAAAATCCGCTTTATTCTTATAGAAAGCGCCTCTTTTTTGTCTTTTGGGTCAACTAATATCGACATTGCTCCAACACAGTTCGCGTACAGTACATCTGTGAAAATTTGATCTCCTATAACCACAACTTCGCTTTTGTCGACTCCAAGATCTTTTGTAAGCTGGCCAAACCCTTTTGTAAACGGTTTCTTCGCATCCCAAATATAATTATCTATCTCTAATTTTTCTGCAAAAAGCCGCACCCGCTGCTCATCTTTAGCATTAGAAATTATCGCAACCTTAACCCCAGCGCTCTTAATAGAATCAACCCATTCGCGCACTCCATCATAAGGCTCAGTGCCATTGTGCTGTGTTAATGTATTATCAATGTCTAGCAAAACGGCCTTTATACCATTCCACTCTAGAAAATCTATATCAATATCGGTAACATTATCAAAACAAAAATCCGGCGAACTCAGTACTGAAATCACAGAAATACAAACAGCAGGAATAAAAAAAGGACTAGAAATAGCACGAAAAAGTCTCGACGGTCGTAAAATAAAAATCACTCTCCAAATTTAAATAAAAGCGGGCAAAAAGCCCGCCTTTAAACCTATCTCTCTTCAATATTAATATTTACGACTTCTAGCTGCTTCAGACTTTTTCTTGCGTTTAACCGAGGGCTTTTGGTAAGCAACTCTTTTTCTAACTTCGGCGATAATTCCAGCTCGGGTGCATTGTTTTTTAAATCTTTTCATAGCGCTGTCCAAAGACTCATTATCCTTAACTTTAATTTCAGCCATCCATATCCCTCCCATCCGCCAGCTGGCAGAGGTAATATAATATCTTAAACCTTTTATTTTATAAAATAAAGCTCAAATTGCAAAATCACAAATTACAAAAATAATTATACAACAATTGTGAACAACATGTCAAGACGCAACTTTAAACCCGCGCAAATTTATTTAATTAACAACAAAATTCACTAGTTTATTTTGTACATAAATTTCTTTAATAATCTTGGCGCCTTCGAGTGCAGCAGATATTTTGGGGTCACGCTTGGCCAAAGATATAGCCTCATCTCTAGAAATCCCAGCCTTCACCTGCATTTTAGCCCGAAGTTTGCCGTTTATCTGCACAACAACTTCAATAAAAGAATCCACACATTTAGATTCGTCGTAAGCCGGCCAGTCAGAAACGCTAGCAAAACCCTCACCCAAGCTCAGCTTTTGCCACATTTCTTCTGTTACATGCGGTGCAAATGGATTCAACAATTTCGTAAATATTCGCAGCTCATCAACCGTTATCGAGCCGACGTCATAAATCTCGTTTATGAGCGACATTAAGCACGCAATGGCCGTGTTGAACTTCATCTCTTCAATGTCCGCGCTAACCTTCTTAATCGCCTTATTTAGCGGCACTTCCAGCGCTTTCCTAACTCCAGTTTCACCCGACAAAATGTCCTGCAAATGAAAATATCGCTCCACAAAGCGGCTGCAGCCCTTTATCCCATTTGTACTCCATGGTGCGGCCTTCTCAAAATCGCCAATGAACATCTCATAAAGCCGCATTGTATCGGCACCAAACTCATTCACAATTTCGTCCGGATTAACCACATTTCCCTTGGATTTGCTCATTTTCTCGTTGTTTTCGCCCATAATCAAGCCGTGGCTGGTCCGCTTTGCGTACGGCTCCTTCGTCGGGACAACGCCAATGTCGTACAAAAATTTATACCAAAACCGGCTGTACAAAAGGTGCAGCGTAGTGTGTTCCATCCCGCCATTGTACCAGTCCACCGGCAACCAATAGTCTAAATTTTCCTTGCCAGCAAGCGCTTCCTTGTTGTGCGGGTCGGTGTATCGCAAAAAGTACCACGAAGAGCCCGCCCATTGCGGCATTGTGTCGGTTTCTCTTTTGGCTTTGGCTCCACACTTGGGGCAAGTCGTATTCACAAAGCTCTCGATATTTGCAAGCGGCGACTCTCCGGTCGTTGTCGGCTCGTATGATTCTACCTCTGGCAATTTTAGCGGCAGTTCGGACTCTGGCACCGGCACATAGCCACATTTTTCGCAATGCACAATCGGAATCGGCTCCCCCCAGTATCGTTGGCGCGAGAACACCCAGTCGCGCAGCTTGTAATTTACTTTTGCCTCTCCCCTGCCCGTTTCTTTTAGCCAAGCGAGCATCTTTTCCTTCGCGCTTCCCACTGTTAAGCCATCGAGCATTCCTGAATTAATCATAACGCCCGTTTCGCAGTCTGTAAAGGCTTCCTTTGCAATGTCTCCGCCCTTCACAACTTCGATTATCGGCAAAGAAAACTTCTTAGCAAAGGCATAATCGCGCTCATCGTGAGCCGGCACCGCCATGATGGCACCAGTTCCGTAAGACATCAGGACATAGTCCGAGACAAATATAGGAATCTCCGCATTGTTAACCGGATTTATTGCAAAAATCCCGTCAATCCGCACGCCAGTCTTGTCTTTAACCAGCTGAGTACGCTCAAATTCGGACTTTTTCGCCGTCTCTTGCTGATATTTTTTTATCTCCGCCAAGTTTTTGATATTTCCGCAAACCCGCTCAATAATGGGATGCTCCGGCGAAATCACCATATATGTAGCGCCATAAATCGTGTCCGGCCGGGTCGTGTAGACAACAACCTCCTCGCCCAAAGTGGTGTCAAACCTAATCAGCGCGCCCTCCGAGCGGCCAATCCAATTTTTTTGCTGAGCCTTAACGCGTTCCGGATAGTCCACCAAGTCAAGATCATCGATCAAACGCTCGGCGTATTCGGTAATCTTCAGCATCCATTGCGACTTGACCTTCTGGACAACCTCGCTACCGCAGCGCTCGCAGACTCCACCAACGACCTCTTCGTTCGCCAAAACGCACTTGCACGACGTGCAAAAGTTAACGCTCATCTCCTTTTTGTACGCCAGGCCGCGCTTAAACAGCTGCAAAAATATCCACTGCGTCCATTTGTAGTAGTCCGGATCTGTCGTGTCGATCTCGCGGCTCCAGTCAAAAGAAAGCCCCAACGACTTTAGCTGGCGCTTGAAGTTTTCGATGTTCTTCCTCGTTATTATCTTGGGGTGCACATGATTTTTTATCGCAAAATTCTCCGCAGGAAGCCCAAAAGCGTCCCAGCCAATAGGGAAAAGCACACTATAACCCTGCATTCTGCGCTTTCTCGCAATAATATCAATAGCCGTATAGCTCCTCGGGTGCCCAACGTGCAGCCCTTCTCCCGATGGATATGGAAATTCCACCAGTGCAAAAAATTTTTCTTTATCTTTTTCACTTTTAAAATTATTATATACGTGAAAAATCTTAGCCTCTTCCCATTTGTTTTGCCACTTTTTTTCTATTTCTGTGTGATTATATTTCACTTGCACCTCAACTCCTTAACAAAAATTATTCATTATCCAAATTTTCAACTTCACCATAAAGATTATAGTATCTGCGCGATTCCTCCGAAAATACATGCACAATAACGTCGCCATAATCGAGCAAAATCCAACTGTTATAGCGAGAACCCTCAATATGATGCGGCAAAACATCAGCTTCCTTAAGCTTAACCTCGACTTCATCGGCAAGCGCCTTAACATGCGTCGTGCTCGTTCCAGTTGCAATCACAATATAATCCGCCAAAACGTTGCTGTCATCGGCCTTAATGATCTTTATGTCCATTCCTTTTTTGTTTTCAAGAAAATCCTTGCACAACTGTGCCTTCTCTGTCGATTTCATCGCCCTTGCACGCCCTTTTTTGTTTTAATTAAAAGCCTTAACGTTGTCGTTGTAGGCGCCCAATGTGTCCGGCGCAACCACGGCTTTCCGCTCTGTTAGCCATTCTATCGAAAAAATCGCCGTCAGGCACACCGCCTTGTCTAGGTCCTCCTCCACGACTCGTCTAACCTTCTTTGCTTCGAGCGAAGTCCTGTCCACTGTCGTCATGTCCGCCACAAACACGGTCTTTTCAAGCAACGACATCCCCGCTCTGCCCGTGGTATGGTACCTTATAGCATTTAATATGTCCTCGTCCACGATGTTTAGCTTTGTTTTCAAAAATGCCATCCCAGAAACTGCATGCCAAAGCTTTTTGTTCTCAAGCTCTAAATCAGAAAGCCGCATCCCAGCGTCAGAAATAAGCTGCAGTTGTTCCTGTTCGTCCGTTTGCTTGGTTACATCGTGCAAAAGCCCCGCAATTTCTGCCTTTTTAACGTCAGCCCCATATCTTTTTGCAAGGCAAGATGCCTGCTTTGCCACATTCAAGCTGTGCTCATACCGCTTTTCGTTCAGCCTCGCCCGCAAAACCTCGCAATACTCCTCCAACATAAGCCACACTCCGCAATCCGCATTTAGTCAACACCACTATTTTACCACGACATCAGGCCTCGGCACAATACAAAAATTCAAAGCACCGCTTAAATCCCACTTTAATCGCATAATCAGCCCTTTGGCAAATTTATTTTCGGCTTTTTTTCATTTTTTCTGTACAAAACGAACTTCGTGCCTATAACCTGCACTATTTGTGACATCGTAGCCTCGGCCAAAATCTTCGCAACCTCTCGTGCCCTTTCTTTTGCGGATTCCAAAACCTTACCCTTAAAAATTTCGCGCGCAGTCAAGGCTTCGTCCGCCTGTTTTATGATGTCTGCGCTAACGCCGCCCTTGCCCACTATCAAGATGGTCTCCAACCCGTTGGCAAGCGCCCGTAAATACGCCCTTTGTTTGCTTGTGATCATAAAAATTTCTCCTTTTCATGCTATTTTCAAGTAGTTTTTCTATGCATTTTCCCGTTCGAACAGCGCTTTAGCAAAATTTGTAGCATCAAACGGCTGCAGGTCGTCCATTTGCTCCCCTACTCCCACAAACTTCACCGGGATGCCAAGCTCTTCCTTCACTGCCAAAACAACCCCGCCTCTGGCCGTCCCGTCTAGCTTTGTCAAAACTATACCTGTGATATTCGCTGCATTCTTGAACTCTCTCGCCTGATTAATCGCGTTCTGTCCGGTAGCAGCGTCCAAAACCAGCAAAGTTTCTGTCGCAGCGCCCGGCAATTCGCGGTCTATCACCTTGCTTATTTTCGAAAGCTCGTCCATAAGGTGCTTCTTGTTGTGCAATCTTCCAGCCGTGTCGCAAATTATCACGTCGCAGCCCCTCGCCTTTGCCGCAGATATCGTGTCAAAAACGACCGCAGCTGGGTCAGACCCCTCATTCTGCTTGACAATATCCACTTCAGCTCGCTTCGCCCAAATTTCTAACTGATCGATCGCCGCTGCTCTAAAAGTGTCCGCCGCGCCCAAAATGACCTTTTTGCCGGCCTTTTTCAGCTGAGCCGCCAACTTGCCGATCGTGGTGGTCTTGCCCACGCCGTTCACGCCGATGACCAGTATAATCGACGGCTTCGTGGATAAATCAAGCTCCACATCTTCGCACGACAAAATGTCTGCAACAATCTTCTCCAAAATCTCATAAACCAAGGCCGGGTCGCTCACTCCTTGTTTTTTTACTCTTTCTCGAAGTTCAGAGCAAATTTTCTGAGCCGTTGCCACCCCAGCGTCACTCATAATCAGCAGCTCCTCGAGCTCCTCAAATAGCTCTTCATCAATCTTCGTAAACGACTTCAACACCGAGTCTATCTGCCCCACGATGCTGTCCTTCGTCTTTTTCAGACCTTGCTTAAACTTGCTAAAAATGCCCAATCGAATCATCTCCCTAACTCACAAAAGTCTTCTCTACCTCGAAGGCTCTAAGCTCCAGCAACTTAGAAACCCCCTCATTCTGCATGGTGACGCCATAAAGAGCATCTGCCTCCTCCATGGTCCCGCGTCGGTGGCTGATCACAATGAATTGTGTGTTCGCGTTCATCTTTCTCAAGTATGCCACAAATCGCTCCACATTCACATCATCCAAGGCCGCCTCAATCTCATCCAGCACGCAAAATGGCGCCGGGCTGACCTTCATAATGGCAAAGTAAAGCGCAATAGCAACCAGCGCCCGCTCCCCGCCGGACAAAGCCTCCAAATGCGTAACGACCTTTCCCGGTGGCTGCACAAAAATCTCTATCCCCGAGCTCAAAACGTCCGAGCTATCAACCAATTCAAGCGTTGCCTTTCCTCCGCCAAACAAATCCTTGAAAACCGAGTCAAAATTTTTGTTTATCTGCGTAAATTTTTCAGCAAACAACGCCCGCATCTGCCCCGTCAGGTCGGAGATTAACTGATACAGCTGCTTCTTCGATCGCTCTACGTCGTCTATTTGGTCCTTCATAAATTCATATCGCTCCGCCACTTCTTTGTATTCATCGATCGCGGCAACGTTTACCATCCCCAAATTCTTTATTTTAAGCCGCAACTCGTTAAGCTCCTTCGCAACTTTGGGCGTATCTTCAAGCATTTCGAACTCCGCAGCAGCCTCTAGCCTGGTTAGCTCGTATTCGTCCCAAAGTTTTGCAATAATCGCGTCGTATTCCCTTTGCGCTGTGATTTTTTTATCTTCTAAGCGCGCAACTTCGAGCGCGACCGCTTCTTTTTCATTCAAAGTAGACCGCTCCGAAGTTCTGAGCTCAGTTATATTCTTTTCAAATTCAATTTTCTCTGCATTAAATCCCGAAATATCGCAACTTAGCTGGCTTGATAGCACTTTTAATTTTTCAATTTCAGCTTTCGTATCGCTAATTTTCGCCTCAGTAGCGGCGTTTCTAGAATTTAAAGCATCAATTTCCGCCAATAACTCCTCACGTTGACCCTCGGCTAACTTGCAATTTTTCAAGGCAAAATCCACTTCCGCACCCATCGTTTCTATGTCCTTCTCTAAAGACATCGCCTCTATCCGTAAATCGCTAAATTTTGAGTTCGCCGCATCGCGTCGTTCGATTATTTCAGCCTTATTTTCTCCCGCGCTCTGCAAAGCCCCTTCTGACACACTAATTTGGGCAGCAAGCTTTTTTACTTCCTCGCCAGCGTTTTTGGTAACCTGCGCCAAAGCGTCAATCCTCCGACTAACCTCTAATATTTCCTTAGATAAATTTTTATGCATCCCCTCAGCGGAGCGCAATTCTAGCAATTTTTGCTGATACTCTCGCTCACCAGAATCCGCTTTCTGCTTAGCCTCTGCCTCAGTCAATTTCAAAATCTCAAGGTCTTTGTTAAGCTCAGCCAACTTTTTTTGTGCCTTGAAGAAGTCGTCCTTCGCATTTTTCGCCATCGTGCTCATTGCGTCGTGCTCTTTTTGCAACGTTTTTATCTGCTCTTTGCGGTTTAAAAGCCCCACATTTTTGGCCAAAGCCCCGCCCGTCAAGGATCCTCCCGCATTTATGACTTGTCCGTCCAGCGTGACTACTTTAAATTTATAATTGAACTTTTTCGCGATTTTAGTAGCGTTGTCAAGCGTATCCGCAATGGCGATTTTTCCGAGCAAAAACTTAAGTATACCCTTATAAACGCTGTCACAATCGCACAGCCGACTAGCTAAGCCGATATATCCCTCGCCGTTAGGAAGTTCTTTTTCCGGAATCTCCGCCCCGTTTATGCTTGATATCGGCAAAAATGTCGCCCGTCCAACCTTCTTACTCTTCAATAACTGCATAGCCTTTTTCGCCGAATCTTCAGTGTCCACAACAATGTTCTGCATCGCCGCACCCAGAGCCGTCTCGATAGCAACTGAAAATTCGTTAGGCACCTTAATAAGCCTCGAAACTGGCCCATGAATCCCACTCACCGTGCTTTTTTTCGCTTCCTGCGTTAAAAATTTTACGCTGCGAGAGAACCCATCAAGGTTTCGTTCAAGCTCCTCCAAAAAGCGAATCTTTCGCAACTGCGCCTCCGCATCTAAGGTCAGCTTGTCTGCAACTTGCTTTAATTTTTCACATTCGTCCGATGTAACCCTTATGTTTACTTCGGATTTTTCGAAATTCGAATAAACCTCGTCCAACTTGAGTTTAGCCTCAGCCAAAGTCCCCTCTTTTATGCGTAAATTCTCATTTAACTCACGGATTTTTCCCTCATACAAATTTACGTTCTGCTCAACTTCAGACTTTTTTTGCGTCAAATCGTCTATGCTGGACCTTGCCGTCATCAGCTCGACTTGGGCCCTCGTCAGCATTTTTCTAAGCTCCGCTAGCTCTTCGGTGGCCCCCTTGCTCTTGCCCTCCGACGCCTCTATCTTCTCCGTTAGCTCCCTTAAAACCTCTTCATTTCTTTTTAGTTCCACCTTTTTTTCTGCTAATTCTTTTTTCAATATTTCTATTTTTTTGTTTTTTTCTTTTATCGAAATTTCAAATTTCGGCAAATTCTGCTCTAATCCCGAAACTTCCTTCAATATCCGCTGAACATTCTCATTATTATGTAAAATGTCATTTTCCAAAACAGAAATTTGCCCGCTCTTTTTGATCGCACTTTCCTCGCAATCCGAAATTTTGCGGTTAGTTTCGTCAACCTTAATCGTCCGGCTCAAAATCTCCTTAGAAAGCGCCTCAATCTGAAGGTTAAACGCCTCCAGATTTTTTTCTATTTCGTTATATTGATGCCTAGCAATGCCGATTTTGTCGTCGTAATTCTTCAAAATGTCCCCAGATTTGCTCAAGGTAAACAGCCACAAACCGATCTCAATCTGCTTTTTTCTGCTGGCCAACTCAAGGTACGCCTTGGCCTTCTCAGCCTGCTCCTGCAGCGGGCCCAAGCGCTCTTTTAGCTCCTTAAAAATGTCATTCAAGCGCAGCAAGTTCTCCTCTGTCTGCTCGAGCTTCCGCTGCGCCTGCTCTTTTCTATATCTATACTTCGAAATCCCCGCAGCTTCCTCAAAAATCTCGCGCCGGTCCTCACTCCTGGCCGCAACAATGCTATCAATCTTCCCCTGGCTTATCATCGAATATCCGTCCTTGCCAAGCCCGGTATCCATAAAAAGCTCGTTGACGTCCTTAAGCCGGACTTCCTTCTTGTTTATCAAATATTCGCTCTCGCCCGAACGATAGAGCCTGCGCGTGATAGCAACTTCGTCCGCCGCA
Source organism: uncultured Eubacteriales bacterium (assembly GCA_948527295.1). Lineage (GTDB taxonomy): Bacteria > Bacillota > Clostridia > Oscillospirales > Acutalibacteraceae > CAG-557. The sequence continues at coordinate 50,711 of CAOSWK010000002.1, forward strand.
ACAGGCAACCTCCTATCAGCATTTTCAATAATAAGCGTAACGCTCGCAAACCCCTTTGCCTTGCGCTCGGTTGTCCCATTAAATATGACGTCTTCCATTTTGGAGCACCGTATCGTCTTTGCAGACTGCTCCCCTAGCACCCAACGGATTGCGTCGCTGATATTGCTTTTTCCGCTGCCGTTTGGCCCCACCACGGTGGTTATTCCCGCGTCAAAGTTTAGCACCGTTTTTTCCGGAAAGGTCTTAAACCCCTGCAATTCTAAAGACTTTAATAACACAACCTCACCTGCATCTTAGATTAATTCGATTAAACCTCAAAAGTTTCAAAACACAATCAGTAACCCATCAGTTTTAGCGCCTCTTTTGCGGCCTGCTGCTCAGCTTCTTTCTTGCTTTTGCCCTTGCCCTTGCCAATAACGTTATTATTCAGGCACACCTGCACCCAAAATCTCTTGTCGTGGTCGGGCCCGGTCTGATTTACCAACGTATACTCTAGCGTTTCTTCGCGGTTTTGCTGGACAATCTCCTGCAACTGAGTCTTATAATCCTTGAACATGCTGGCTTTCGGGTCTTTTATGTCCGGGATTATAAACCTCAAAATGAACTCCCGAGCGCAGTCAATTCCGCCGTCCAGATAAATCGCCGCAATGATAGCTTCAAAGGCATCCGCCAAAATGGATGGTCGCTTAGCACCGTCACTGTTGGCCTCTCCGTGGCTCAGCTTTAAAAAATCCCCAACATTTAGGCTTTTAGAAAACTTGCACAAGCTTTTCTCGCAAACCAAAGAGGCCCTAAGCTTCGTCAACTCGCCTTCCGGAAAGTCCGGACAGTGCGCAAAAATATAGTCCGAAACAATAATCCCCAAAACAGCGTCACCCAAGAACTCAAGCCGCTCGTTGCATTTAATCTTCGACTTAGACTCATTAGCGTAAGAAGAGTGCGTCAAAGCGGTGCTCAAGTAGTTAATGTTCTTGAACTTATACCCCAGGCTCTTCTCCAGCACTTTTATGTTTGTATCCGATCCCTTCATTTTTCCCTCACCAAATCAATTTTCTTCCGAATTATTATCGCCAGCAATCTCCGGCTCCTCAAAGTTTATAGCACTTTTAATTTCATTTACAACGTCGCCGTTAACATACTCCATAGTCAAGCGGATCGCGTTCTTAAACGTCCGCGCATTAGAGCTTCCGTGCGCCTTAAACACCGGTTTAGAGATCCCCATTATAGGCGCGCCGCCAAATTCATTATAGTCAATTTGCTTTTTCAAAGCTCGCATCTCTGGCAGCACCAAAGCTCCGGCAACTTTTGTCTTTAAATTTGTGTTAAAGACTTCCTTTATCTTGCCCATCAAAGTCAGCGCCACGCCTTCAAAAAGCTTCAACATAACGTTTCCGGTAAAGCCGTCCGTCACCACAACGTCTGCAGCGTCAATCGGAACCTCTCTAGCCTCCACGTTGCCCACAAAATTCAAATTGCTCTCCCTAAGCTTATGGTAAGCCTCATGCTGAAACTCGCCGCCCTTGTGCTCCTCAACCCCCACATTCACAAGGCCAACCCTCGGGTTCTTAACCCCCATAACCTTGTTCATGTAGATAGATCCCATCACGCCGAACTGTTTTAGCATCTCCGGCCGGCATTCAACGTTAGCTCCGCAGTCAATCAGCATAAAGCAGCCTTCTTTTTTAGGAATCACCGGAGCAAACGCGCATCGCTTGATCCCTTTTATCCGCTTAACAATAAAAGTCGCTCCCATAACGAGTGCACCGCTGTTTCCGGCCGATATAAATGCGTCGCCCTCACCCTGAGCCAAAAGCCGCAGCCCCTGCGCCATAGTAGACTCGCTCTTAGACTTGATAATCTCCGACGGGTCGTCCTCGTTGGTGATAACATCCTCAACATCATTAATTTCCATGTGGTACAAAATTATACCATTCTCGTTGGCAATTTTCTCGATTTTCGATTTAGAGCCAACCAGCAAAATATTGACTCCGTACTCAGCCACGGCCTCCGCGCAGCCCTTGAGGATCTCCAAAGGCGCGTTGTCCCCACCAAAAGCGTCAACTATTATTTTCATAACTACCACAACTCTCCCTCAAAATTTTAATAGATCTATTGGCAAAAGCCTCATATCGAGCCTTTTTGTCTTTAACATGAGTCTCCAAAGCCGGCAAAATCCCAAAGTTTGCACCCATCGGCTGAAATTCATTTTGCCCACCAGCGCTCACATACCGGCTCAAGGCGCCAATCATAGTCTCACACGGCAAAGTCACGCTAGGCCTGTTCTTTAACCGATTAACCGCATTAATCCCAGCCATTATGCCAGTTGCGGCCGACTCCATATAGCCTTCTACCCCGGTAATCTGCCCCGCAAAGAATATGTTAGGGTCGTCCTTCAAGCTAAAATCCGAACTCAAAACCCTCGGCGAATTAATAAAAGTATTGCGATGCATAACGCCATAGCGCATAAACTCTGCATTTTTGAGCGCCGGAATAAAAGAAAAAACTCGCTTCTGCTCGCCAAATTTAAGATTCGTCTGGAATCCCACCAGGTTGTAAAGCGTGCCTTCAGCGTTCTCCATACGCAGCTGCAAAACGGCCCACGGCCTATGCCCCGTCTTAGGGTCGCGCAACCCAACCGGCTTCATCGGCCCAAACCGCAAAGTGTCTTCGCCCCTCTGCGCCATAACCTCAACCGGCATGCAGCCCTCATAAACCTTCGGGTCCTGCACGTCCACGTCGTGCATTTCAGCTCTTTGCGCCGTAATCAACTCATTATAAAAGGCTTCGTATTCGGCTTTGTTCAACGGACAATTTATATAAGCGGCGTCATCTCCCTTGCCATAGCGAGAAGCCAAAAACGCGTGGCCCATATCAACGCTCTCGGCGGTTATAATCGGCGCAGCAGCGTCGAAAAAGCTCAGCGCCCCGCCACACATGTCAACAATGGTTCTCGACAGTCCCTCACTCGTCAAAGGTCCCGTCGCAACAATCGTGACCCCATCCTGCGGCAAAGCCGTAACTTCCTTTTCGACGACCTTTATCAAAGGGTGGGCCCGAATCTTCGCCGTAACCATGGCAGAAAATTTGTCTCTGTCCACCGCCAAAGCTCCGCCCGCCGGCACCCTGCACTCCTTAGCGCACTGCAATAATAGCGACCCCAAAATGCTCATCTCCGCCTTTAAAAGCCCGGCCGCGCTAGAAGTTCGCTCTGCCTTCAAAGAATTCGAACAGACCAGCTCAGCAAAATTCGCGTTCTTGTGCGCGGGCGTAAACTTAGAGGGCTTCATCTCAAAAAGATTAACTCCCACGCCACTTTCAGCAATCCGCCAAGCCGCCTCGCAACCCGCAAGCCCCGCTCCAATCACATTTATGCTCATTATTCTTCTAATTCCTCATACCCGCAATTTTCCGTCATGCAATAAATTTTCTTCTTTTTGCCGTTTTTCTTGAACAAATTCTTCCCGCACTTCGGGCATTTCTCTTCCATAGGCCTGTCGTTCGAGACAAAATCGCACTTCGGATAATTGCTGCATCCGTAAAACGTGCGCCCACGCTTGGTTTTGCGCTCCACAATATCTCCACCGCACTTGGGGCACGGCACACCCACAGTAACGTCTATCCCTTTAATGTTCTTGCACTCCGGATACCCCGGGCAGGCCAAGAATTTGCCGTATCTGCCAGTCTTAATCACCATATTGCGACCGCACTTTTCGCAAATCACATCCGACTCTTCCGGCTCAGCCTTAGGCTCAACCTCGCCGTCTTTGTTGACATTTCTAACAATATTCTTGCACTCCGGGTACCCCGAGCAGGCAATAAACTTACCATAGCGGCTCACCTTAACCACCATTTTTCTGCCGCATTTGTCGCAAACAAGGTCCGTCTCGTCCTCTTTTAAGCGGATCTTCACGTTTTTCATTTCTTCTTTAGCTTTTTTCAGATTCTCATTAAAACCGCCGTAGAAGTCCGATAAAATCTGCGTCCATTCCTCTTTGCCAGACTCAACAGTATCAAGGTCGCTCTCCATCTTAGCGGTAAACTTGATGTCAACAATGTCCGAAAACCGCTCCTTCATCAGCTTCGTCACAACTTCACCGAGCTCAGTAGGAATCAAAGCCTTACTCTCGCGCTTAACGTACTCGCGCCCAGTTATGGTGGATATCGTTGCAGCATAAGTAGAAGGCCGGCCGATTCCGTTTTCCTCCAAAGCCTTAATCAAAGAAGCCTCGGTATACCGGGCAGGAGGCTGCGTAAAATGCTGAGCATCCAGCAATTCCTTCAAGTTCAAAACCGTACCCTTTTCCAAAACCGGCAGCTCCTTGGCCTTCTCCTCTTCCTCGTCCTTGCTCTCCTGGTAAAGCGCGGTGAATCCGTTAAAAGCCACGGTGAAACCAGAAGCCTTAAAAATGTACCCGTTCGCCTCAATCTCCACCCGAGTAGTGTTCATCAAGCAGTCAGCCATCTGGCTTGCCACAAAGCGCTCCCAGATGAGCTTATAAAGCTTAAACTGATCCGTGCTCAAAGAGCTCTTGACTTTAGCTGGCGACAGTTCGGGCATAGTGGGCCGGATAGCCTCGTGCCCGTCCTGAGCATTGGCCTTTGTCTTAAAGACTCTCCGCTTAGGTGGCAGATATTTCTCGCCCCACGTCGATTCAATGTACTTTTTAGCCGCATCGGCTGCATCGTCAGAAATCCGCAAAGAGTCTGTCCTCATGTAAGTGATAAGTCCCACGGCGCCCTGGCCCTCGACCTCAACGCCTTCGTACAGCTCCTGCGCGACTTTCATCGTCCGCTTTGCCTGAAATCCCAGCTTTCGCGAGGCATCCTGCTGCAAAGTAGAAGTAATAAACGGTGGCGCCGGAGAGCGCTTCTTCGTCCCCTTCTTGGTGCCCACAACCGTATAAACGGCATTTTCGAGGTCTTTTAAAATTTGCTTGGCCTGTTTCTCATTTTTTATCTCGAGTTTTCCATTTTTTTCTGCGTACAAAGAGGCCAAAAACGTCTTCTTTACGCCCTTTGCCGCAAATTTTGCATCGATGGTCCAGTATTCCACCGGCACAAAAGCCCGAATTTCGTTCTCCCGGTCAACAATTATCCGCAACGCCACGCTCTGCACCCTGCCGGCAGAAAGCCCTTTTCTAATCTTGCCCGATAAAAATGGACTCAACTTATAGCCCACAATTCGATCCAAAACCCGCCTCGCCTGCTGCGCGTTCACAAGGTCAAGATCAATAGCCCTCGGCTCCTCCATCCCCTTCGTTACGCCAGACTTCGTTATCTCGTTAAATGTAACGCGGTTTTTTTCGCCAGGGTTCAATTTCAAAATATACGCCAAATGCCAAGAGATCGCCTCTCCTTCGCGGTCGGGGTCAGTCGCCAAAAAAACTTTTTTATTCTTCTTGGCCAAAGCAACGAGCTCCTTGACCAAGTCCTCCTTCCCCTTGATGATCTCGTAATTTGGCTTAAAATCGTGCCGGATGTCCACATTCAGCTTATTGGCCGGCAAGTCGCGCACGTGGCCCATAGACGCCACGACCTCGTACCCGGGGCCAAGATATTTTTTGATGGTCTTCGCCTTGGCCGGAGACTCCACAATCAACAAATTAGACACAGCAAAAGTCACCTCAATCTCGATTAAATCTATATTTTGCTATAACGCTTGCCCGCATGAAGCCGAATAAGTTCATGCAATTCAAGCTCCGTAATGGCCTGCAAAACCTCCGGAACGCTCATCTCAGCAAGTTCCGAAAGCTCATCAACAGTCATAGGCCTATCCGTCAAAACTTCAAAAACGGCATTAGCTCGGGCAGATAGTCCATCTAAAACTTCCCGACTCGACGGCCCATTAGACGCCTTAAAACCAGGTTTATTTTTATCACCTTCATCCGGCGCGCTCGGCTCTTTCGCAACGTGCACAGCCGGCACGTTTACGTCCGACACCCGCCTCAGCCCCGGGTACAAGTGATAATACTCCTCCAAAATGTCCTCAACGCGCATAACGGGCTTTGCGCAGATTTTGATCAGCTTATTAGTCCCGTCAGAAACGCTGCTATTGATGTTTCCAGGCACCGCGAATAAGTCTCGGCCTTGCTCCAAAGCCATTTTCGCAGTGATAAGCGATCCGCTTTTTTCGCCCGCCTCCACCACCAAAACGCCGTCTGACATTCCAGATATCACACGGTTTCTCATAGGGAACGTCCAAGAAAAACACCGATAATCCGGCGGATATTCCGAAATAAGCGCTCCACTCTGCGCAATAGCGTCTCGCAAATTTTTGTTCGCCATCAAATAGTTAAAGTTAATGCCGCAGCCCAAAACCGCGATAGCCTTGCCGCGCGCCTGCAAAGCGCCCTTCTGCGCCAGGCAGTCGATCCCAATAGCTCCTCCGCTTATAACAATAGCCCCAGCCTTCGCCAGTTTATAGCCCATCTCGAACGAAATTTTATTGCCATAAGCCGAAGAACTCCGCGTGCCAACAATGGATATGCACAAACTGTCGTCAAAACTGGGCAGCCGACCCTTAACATAGAGCACTCCCGGCGGATTCCCGATATTCTTAAGCTTGTCGGGGTACTGCGGATTCTCGATCGTAACAATCCCATAGCCCAAGTTCTCGCACTTTTCAATCACCTTATAGGCTTTGTTCAAACTCATAGCCCGCAGCTTTTCGATGTTCTTCGCGCTCAAAAAGCCGCAAAGCCTCCAACTGTCAAGGCCAGCGTCGAAAAAGCTCTTAGCGTCCTTGTAATGCTCTAAAATATTATTAATCCGGCTGTTTCCAAACCCCAAAGCATCCACAATCGCAATCCAATAAGCCTCGTTAAACTCAAGGTCCATAGCCAAATCCTACCCCCCCAACTTCACGCATCATTTCCCACATCAAGATCCCCGCAGCAATAGCGGCGTTCAAAGACTCCGCCCTACCGTGCATCGGGATGGTAACCTTATGGTCGCAAACGTCCACAACCCTGCGAGTAAGCCCGTTACCTTCGTTCCCAATCGCAATAGCAGTCCGCCCGCTTAAATTTACGTCCGTAATCAAACTTGCAGATTCATCCGGCACTGCCGCCAAGACCTTAAAGTCGCTCTCTTTCAGGCTTTCTATGGCATCGCAAATTTTGTCAGCAAAAAATGTCCTAACCCGAAAAGCCGCTCCCATGCTGCCTCGCAAAGCTTTAGGATTATAAACATCACAGCAGCCCTTAGACATCACAACAAAGCCCAACCCCAAAGCCTCGGCCGTTCGCAAAATAGTCCCCAAATTCCGCGGGTCCTGAATATCCTCAAGGATAATAATTTTATTCACACTACTTATTGTATTCAAGCTAAACAGTTTGTCAAGTTTTTCGCACACGCACACCACGCCCTGCGGAGTCTTGGTATCCGAAATCTCCCTTAAAATGTCAGCAGGAACGCAATAAGCCCGTCCAGCATAATTAATAAGCTCACCGATTTTCTCCGAGAATTTCTGCGCCGCTTCGTCAGTATAATAAATCTCATCGATCAAAACGCCACTCAAAAAGGCGTCATAACATAACCGAAGCCCCTCTGCAGCAAAACACCGCTCCCTCTTGCGAAAATTATCATTAATAACAAGCTTTTTTACATATTTAATTTTAGCGTTCTCCCTGCTAACAATATCAAAACTCAAAAACTTCTTCACCGCCTCATTCGCACTCTCAGCCGCATCCTCACACACAAACAATCCCAACAATCAAACATACAAAAATATGCGCTCAAAAGAGGTCTCCCTCCAGAGCGCATCCAAAAAGCATATATTAAAGTGCAGCCTTTGCCTGATTTACAAGCTCTTTAAAAGAGTTCTCATCAGCAATTGCAATCTCAGATAACATCTTTCTATTCAAATTAATGCCAGCCTTCTTAAGGCCATTAATAAAGGCAGAATAAGTCATTCCGTTCATTCTACAAGCCGCATTTATACGCGTAATCCACAAGCGACGAAAGTCACGTTTCTTCTGCCGGCGGCCAATATATGCGTAATTCCCAGACTTCATAACAGCTTCTTTAGCCATTTTAAAGTGCTTACTTTTAGCGCCCCAATATCCTTTAGCTAGTTTTAAAACCTTTTTTCTCCTCTTGCGAGTAGCCAAGGCACCCTTTACACGAGCCATTTTATATTACCTCCGTTATAATAATGAATCTAAAAAATAAATTTATTTATAAGGAATCAACTTTTTTATTGCAACAACATTAGTCTTATCCGCAACAGTGGTCTTTCGCAGTCCTCTCTTACGTTTAGTCGACTTTTTGTTTAAAATATGAGATTTATTCGCATGAGCCCTAATAACCTTGCCAGTTTTAGATAATTTAAAACGTTTTTTAGCTCCACTATGTGTTTTCAACTTAGGCATATTCAAGTTCCTCCTTAAAAATTTGATGTTACTTGCTAGGTTTAGGTGCAAGGAACATTAACATGTTACGACCATCAAGTTTTGCCGGCTTTTCTACGTTCGCAAATTCCGAACATTCTTGCGCAAACCTGTTCATAATGTCAATCCCAAGTTCCGGGTGACCCATTTCGCGCCCTCTAAATCGGATAGACACCTTAACCTTATTGCCGCCGCTAATAAATTTAGAAGCGTGTTTAAGTTTAGTGTTAAAATCGTGAGTATCAATATTTAAAGAAAGCCGAATCTCCTTCAAAGTCATAATTCGCTGATTTTTCTTAGATTCTTTTTCGCGTTTAGCCTGCTCAAACCGATACTTACCGTAATCCATAATCTTGCAAACAACGGGTTTCGCCTGCGGAGCAATCTTAACCAAGTCGAGATTTTTCTCCGAAGCAAGGTTCAAAGCCTGGCTAAGAGAGACAACCCCCAGCTGACTCCCGTCCGAATCGATAAGTCTTAGTTCTTTATCACGAATCTCTTCGTTAATTTGAAGTCCCTTACTGCTAATGTCAAATGCACCTCCACACAAAGTAACGATAAAAAATAAATATAAAACACAAAGCACAGGCAGAAAACTCCCACCCGTGCGTATAAATCAATATCAAACCAAACAACCATAAATAATATTGACCTATGCAAGTGCTGCCTGCCGCCGCATAACAAAGCCCGCAGCCCTGCCAAATAGGTGAAAGTAAAACTACTCTACTTTATTTACACAGATTATACCAGACCTCTTCAAAAAAGTCAAGGTGATTTTTCACAAATATTTGAAAAATTTTTTGTATTTTTCTTTTATAGAAACTATAGATAAAATTTTTGTGATATAATATACACATTAAACAAAAAGAAAAGGAATGAAAAATTTGAAAAAAGGTATTTTGGCTAAAAAACTTTTGGCTTTGTTTCTTGTTGCCAGCGTGTCTTTGTGCGCAAATGTACCTGCTGTAGCTACCCAAAATTTGCCCACTCGGTATTCTTCTCCAAAATCGAAAAATAAATATCAGCAAAGAAACGGTACCTGCGGTTCTTTCGCTATTACCGCAACTGCAGAAACTTCGTCTAACAAAAAAGGCTTATTAAAAAAGAATAACTATTTTTCGGAGCAACATTTATTATGCTACTGTAGCCACGATCTCTCTGAAGAAGGTCATCATATATTTGATAAAGTTGGAGGTCTTATTCCTGTTCTTGCCTACACCGTTTCTGGTTATGGTCCTGTTCTCGAGTGTGACTACGATTGTTATGACCCTGACAACCTTAATTTTAGTCCAAATTTGTTAAAAGTAAAACCAGCAGTTTCCGTTTACGGTTACAAGTTTCTAGATAAAGATGTTGATTCCATTAAAGAGGCCGTTGCAGAATATGGCGCTGTGGCTGCTACATTTATTGTAAGCGACATAATTAATCATGCCGTGTCAATTATTGGTTGGGATGATTCAAAGCAGAGTTGGCTTGTAAAAGATAGTTTTAAAAAGCCCGACTATTACATTTGGTTACCCTATTCAACCGAATTTATAACATTCGTATGCATAACGGACGTGAGGGCCTTCGACGACAAATTAAAAAGATATCAGCACGACGAATACGGTGTTACTGGCTTTTATCGTGATAAAAATTTTGCCGCCGCTAACGTGTTTGACTTTGAAGGCAACGAAGAACTTGAATCTGTTATGGTAAATAGCAGTTCTCCTGATGCACAAATCTCATTGCACCTTGCTCCTGTGTTGGGTGATGGATCTCCGAGCAACGATAGATCAACTTGGCAGCATTTATACAGTGGATACGTCCCATACGATGGGTACTTTACGTTCTCACTTCAAAATAAAGTCCAATTAAATAGAGGCAAATATGCTATAATCGCGCAGATGGAGCAAACGGCTGATTCCTCCGTCCCTCGCATTGGTTGTATGATGCCATACGAAAATTTAACTTTAGGTCCTAACACACCGGGCAAAAGCTTCATTTTGTCGGGAAATAAATTTTGTGACGTAACTTCCTTGTCAAATTGCAATTCTATTTACGGCTTCTCAATTAAAGCCATAACCCGGCAGTCGTAAACTTTAATATCACTAAAAAATCATAAAAATCTGTAATATAAATTTTGCTGCTCACTTTGTTTGGTGAGCAGCTTTTTACAATTTAAAACAAGCAAACGCACAATTTATTGTTTTAAACTGTTATATTTCAGTCAGCTTAAATATTAAAATTAAGCTAACTGATAATATTTTTGCACTTTTTCTACAACATTACTCCTGGAATTATTTCACTGTTTGGACAACTTACCGCATCAATAGTAAAATTCCCTGTGTTTTAAAAGCAAAATCCCCATCAAATAGCAGCTCAAGAGTAACAGCGAAAAATTATATTTCGAAACGATTAATATGTAAAACCCCAAAACTGCCACCGGCAGCAGCACCATAAACGACACCAGCACCGTAAAATTTTCGGCTGTTTTTATGCTTAATTTTCGGCTTAATAAATTAAAAAAAATTTGCCCTCCATCCAGCGACTCTATGGGCAAAATGTTGAACGCCGCAATAAAGAGGTTCTCGTATATGGGCTTTAGCAGCCAGCTATGTCCGGTAGCCTTGAATATGCAGCAGAGCAGCGCGCAAAAAATTACATTTGCCAGCGGGCCTGCAGCTAGGATGAACACATCGTCGTTATAATGCCTTTTGGCCCTGTTTTTGTCGATTATATTTATGTCGAACGCTCTAAAATTAATTCTTTGAGGCCGGCATTTTTTGATCATCATTGCAGATATATGCCCCAGCTCGTGAATCAGCGCCGCCACTACGCCATAAACTATCATTCCGTTGTTGTCAACCAGCAAAAGCAAGGTGATTATCGTTAAAAACGGGAAGCTCACGGTAAACGTGCATCCTAAAAACTCAAACTGCATATCAAACGTATATATTATCGAAAAACGGCTCTGGATCGTACTTCTTGCCGTTTATAATCAATTCAAAATGAAGATGCACCCCTGTGGAATGGCTACCCGTGTTGCCCATCAGAGCTATATTCTGCTTGCGTTTTATATGGTCTCCCTCGCTGACGTTTATCTCCTTGCAGTGTGCATACAGCGTCCTTATGCCGTTCCCATGGTCTATAATCACCGCGTTACCAAACGACGCGCTATTCCACGCCTTTTCAACCGTCCCTGGCATAATAGAATATATCGGAGTACCGTCTTCTGCACAAATGTCCAGCCCGCCGTGAAGCTTCTCTTCCCCCGAAAGAGGGTCAACCCGCTTGCCAAACTTAGAAGTAATGACCCCACTGTCTATAGGGTTAGAAACACCAACAGAAAGCTCCACCGTTGCGGGCTCCACGTTGTTTTCATCATTGACGACAAAAGTCTCTATCACCTTTTCCTTGTTTCTCAAATTTATAAACGGAACCTTAACATTAAAAGAATCCGCACTCTCGCCGCTGTCTGCCGCGGTAATTATCGAGTTGTTGATATTCTCCATATACCATCCGCGGACCACGTTAAAATATTCGCCGCCAATAAATTTAAAAGCAAACATCACAGTCAAAAAGATAATACTCACCGCCAGCTGAACCGCCAAAAGTAGCGGCGCTCCCTCGTAGCGTGAGCGTTTTTTTTGTTCTGCGCTGTTCGAATTCTCCGCTTCGCCCAAAGAATAGCCATCATTAACCTGCGTATTTTCGTTCATACAACAAAGCGGCCGCAACCTTGCGCCAAGCCCCGGCCCTTTTGCCTCCCTTGCGTTCATGTCTACTAATTAATATGAACAAAATCACGCACAAATTACCTTTTTGCAGATAAAAATTGAGTCCAGCGGTGGTTTAGATGTTTTTGATGCAACTAAAAATCATAAAAAAGTGCAGTATGCTGCCCAGCAAAACAAACAGGTGCCACACCGAGTGCACATACTTTTGCTTTTTGCCAATGACATACAAGACCGCGCCAACAGTGTAAGCGACTCCGCCCCAGACCAAAAGCGCAAGCTGCCCTGCCGTAATGCTCTCGATCAGCGGTTTGAAGGCGATCACAACTACCCATCCCATCGCGATGTAGCATATCATAGAAAACTTTGCAAACTTCTTTATGTCAATGGAGTTAAAAACGATCCCAACGACCGCCGCGATCCACACTATAAAAAATAAAATCCATCCGACCGCGCTATCAAGCACCAAGAGGCATATCGGTGTGTACGTGCCCGCGATCAGCAGAAAAATCGAGCAATGGTCCAGCACTCTAAAGACCTTCTTGGCTCTGCACGGCAAAAGCGAGTGGTAAAGCGTCGAGATGATGTACAAAACGAAGAGAGACGCCGAATAAATCGTGACGCAAACTATAGATTTTATTTCGAAATTCGAATTTAAAATCAGCAAAATTATCGCGATAATCGAAAGCACAGCGCCAATTCCGTGAGATATCGCGTTCATTAATTCTTCTGATATCGAATATTCCGGCAAATTGAACTCCTTCAGCTTCTTTAAGCGCAGCCTGGCCTTCTCCGTCAAAACTTCTTTTTTTATCATAAACTCGAGCGCCCCCCATTGTGCGAATCTGACTATTCCAAAAACCTCAAACCTAGCTCCGGCTGGCCTTTTTCATCCGCTGCTCTTTATTCAATATGATCTTCCTAAGGCGAATATTCTGCGGCGTGACCTCCACCAGCTCGTCGTCGGTAATAAATTCAAGCGATTGTTCCAGGCTCAAAACCGTGTGTGGCGTCAATTTTAAAGCATCGTCCGAGCCCGAAGCTCTCGTGTTTGTGATGTGCTTTTTCTTACACACATTCACCACCAAGTCCTCTGCCTTAGGATTCTCACCCACTATCATGCCTTCATAAACTGGTGTGCCGGCGCCAATAAAGAGTCTGCCTCTTTCTTGCGCTGCAAAAAGGCCATATGTAGTGGCTTCTCCGGTCTCGTGCGCTATCAAAGACCCGCAACTCCGCTGCAAAACGTCGCCCTTATAAGGCTCATAGCCGTCAAAAACGTGGTTCATTATGCCATTGCCGTTGGTGTCGGTCAAAAATTCCGAGCGGTAGCCCATCAAGCACCTGGCAGGAATCTTAAACTCCAAATGAGTCGTGCCCGTACCTTTTGCCGACATATTCAAAAGCTCGGCCTTTCTGCCCCCGATCTTCTCCATAACAGCGCCCACGTAATTGTCCGGCACCTCGATCATCAAGAGCTCCATGGGCTCGTTCAAAACTCCGTCGATCTTCTTCATTATGACTTTTGGCCGCGATACCTGAAACTCAAAGTTCTGGCGCCTCATGGTCTCAATCAAAATCGACAAATGCAACTCGCCACGGCCAGAAACCTTAAACGTATCGGCAGAATCAGTCTCCTCAACCCGCATCGCAACGTTCGTCTCAACCTCTTTAAACAGTCGGTCGCGAATATTCCTCGAAGTAACGAACTTACCCTCCTGCCCGGCAAATGGACTATTGTTCACCATAAACAGCATCGAAACAGTCGGCTCATCAATCTTTATAAACGGCAAAGCCTCCGGGCATTCCGGCGCACAGGCCGTCTCTCCAATGTTCAGCTCGTCGATGCCAGAAACCGCCACAATGTCACCCAAGGCGGCCTCTTCAACCTCAACACGCTTTAAACCCTCAAACTGGTAGAGCTTGGCGATCTTCACGTTTTTGGTAGTACCATCCAGACGGCACAAAACCGCACTCTGGCCCGACTTAATCGCACCGCGCTCAACTCGACCAATGCCGATTCTGCCCACATACTCGTCGTAATCTATGTTCGAGAACAAAATCTGAAGCGGCGCATTCATCTCTCCGCAAGGCGGCGGGACTTCTGCAACAATCTTCTCAAACAAAGGGTTCATATTCTCGCCACTTTGCGTCGGGTCCAAAGTCGCGTAGCCCTCCTTGGCAGAGGCGTAAATAACCGGAAAGTCCAGCTGATCGTCGTCCGCACCGAGCTCAATGAATAAATCCAAAACCTCATCCACGACTTCTTGCGGCCTAGCGCCCGGCCTATCTATTTTGTTAAGCACTACAATCGGCTTCTTGCCAAGCCCCAAGGCTTTCTTCAACACAAATCTCGTCTGCGGCATGCACCCTTCAAAAGCGTCAACCAATAGCAAAACTCCATCCACCATGGTGAGAATTCGCTCAACCTCGCCGCCAAAATCCGCGTGCCCCGGCGTGTCCACAATATTTATCTTTACGCCGTTGTACATGACAGCCGTGTTTTTCGAAAGGATCGTGATTCCTCGCTCGCGCTCAAGGTCGTTCGAGTCCATCACCCGCTCCGCTACAGACTCATTTTGCCGAAAAACGCCGCTCTGCCTAAGCAACTTGTCCACAAGCGTCGTCTTTCCGTGGTCTACGTGCGCAATGATCGCAATGTTTCTCAAATTTTCTCGCAAATCCATTTTTATCAACATCCTCTTTTTAATTTTTATTTTTTATGTCCGCTTTTTTCAAACCATCAAGCTTGTTAACATTCGCCGAAAACGTCTCTCTAATCGGCCCCAAGATCTTTTTGTTATTCAAAATATACTTTGCAAAAAACGCTTCATTGCCGTCGTTCTGCCCCGTCTTTTCGTCGTCCAAAAGCAAAGTCTCAATACACAGCGAAACACAGATGCTCAAAAGCTCCAGCTCGTCCTGCAATATGTCAAGCTCGTAATAATTTTTAAAATTGTCCTTGTGCGTCATTATTACGGCCTTATTTTCGTTAATCAAAGAAAATTCCTTCTTCAAAATGTCGCCAACAATCGCGATCGCGTAACCCTTTATAAACGCCGAAACATTGTCCTCCTGCACCTTCAAAATCAGCTTAAACTTCCTGTCCCCCGCGCTAATATTGTACGTCTTGTTAAAAGAAAAACCGTGCTGCCTTATTTTAGAAACCCGCTTGCCAAGCGCATTGTTCACATCCAGCTTCATGCCCAAAACGCTGTGTTCCACCGGCACAAAATATTTCTCTTCGCCGGTAGAATTATAAATCACAAACCCCGATCTGGGCTGCAACTGTGCGCTTTTTATGTACAATTTCATAAAGCAAAATCCTCACATTAATTTTTCTTAATCCGAAACCACCTTGCACGCAATTTTGACAAGAACCTCGCTAAAAGGCAGCAAAATGGCGGTCGAAACCACATTGAACAAGATATGCAACGCAGAAATTTTAAACATAACATTCTGAGCAAAAGCGGCCTCAAAAGCCCGTAAAAATGGGGTCATTAAGCTAATGCAACTAAAAATCGCAGCGCCAATCAAGTTAAACAAAAAGTGGATAACGACCGCCCGTTTCGCATTTTTCCTAGTTTCAAAAGAAGCAATCAGCGCGGTAACGCAAGTGCCGATGTTTTGGCCATAAATGATAAACGCCGCATTTCTAAAAGATATCGCTCCAGCCAGGCTCAAGGCCTCCAGTAGCCCCATGGACACCGAAGAACTCTGCATTATAGCGGTAAAAGTGACTCCAAAAAGCACCCCGATAAACGGATTACTAAGCGACATCAAAAACTCCCTCACAACCGGCAAAGTCGAAATTGGCCTCGCAGCACAGCTAATCATACTCATGCCTAAAAACAGCACTCCAAAACCAATCAAAACGCTACCCACCGCCTTAAACGCCTCCCCATTCAAACTCTCAAGAACCACTCCCCCAAAAATTATCAATGGTGCAAATCCTAGCAAATTTATAGCCATAATCAGCGGTGTTACGGTCGTGCCCACGTTTGCGCCCATGATTATCGCTGCCGCCTGGGCCAACTCCAGCAATCCCGCGTCCAGCATGCCAACAATAATCACCGTCACAGCCGAAGAGCTTTGAACAACCGCCGTGACCGCAAACCCCACAAAAGCCGCCATGTACTTGTTGCAAGCAACCTTAGAAATCATCCCTCTAAAAAGCGAGCTCGAAACCCCCGCAAAGCTCTGTGTCATCTCGCGCACGCCAAAAAGAAATAATCCCAAGCCGCCCAGCATATTAAATAAACTCTCCAAAATCGGCCTCACTGCAAAATTAACCCCCGCAAAAGCTTCAACCTCAAACATTATTTTTCTTTAAACGAAAATTAATTTTCAACAAAGACCAATTTTATCGCGACTTCAAGCTAGCATCCTTTAAGTAAGCGTTAATAAACCCGTCTATGTCGCCATCCATGACGGCATTAACGTTGCCAATTTCAAAGTTTGTGCGGTGATCCTTAACCAAAGTGTACGGCATAAAAACGTACGATCGGATCTGGGACCCCCACGCAATGTCCTTTTGAACGCCCTTAATATCCTCAATTTTCTCCAGATGTTCGCGCTCTTTAATCTCAACCAGCTTAGATTTCAGCATCTTTAAGGCAACTTCCCGGTTCTGGTGCTGACTTCTCTCGTTTTGGCAGGCAACAATAATCCCCGTGGGTATGTGCGTCAGCCGGACAGCCGAAGAAGTCTTGTTAACATGCTGCCCCCCGGCTCCGCTTGCCCTAAAAACGTCCATCTTTATGTCGTCCGGCGCAATCTCCACGTTAAAATCGTCGTCAATCTCGGGCATAACCTCCACCGAGGCAAACGAAGTGTGCCTCCTGCCAGAAGAATCGAAGGGCGAAATCCTAACCAACCGATGCACCCCCGCCTCCGACTTCAAATATCCATAAGCATTAACTCCTTCAATCAGAATCGAGACATTCTTAAGCCCAGCTTCTTCGCCGTCAAGATAATCCAGCGTCTTAACCCTAAAGTCATGCCGCTCACCCCACCGGCAGTACATCCGATAAAGCATCTCTACCCAGTCCTGCGCCTCTGTTCCGCCAGCACCGGCATGCAGTGTCAAAATCGCATTCTTAGCATCATACTCTCCGTTTAGCAATGTCTCTAGCCGCTGGCTTTCTAGCTCTGTCTGCACCGTCTTTAAGCTCGACTCAATCTCCTCCAGCAAAGACTCATCCTGCTCCTCCTCTGCCAGGCTGATCAGCACTTTTACGTCGTCATAAAGAGACTTCAGCTTTAAATATTTCTGCTGTTTATTTTTTAAAAAGCTAATTTTTTGCAAGGTTTTATGCGACTTTTCCATATCGTCCCAAAAGTCCGGCGCGGCAGACTCGGCCTCAAGCTGCGATATTTCTTCTTTTATCTTAGAGAGGCCAATAGCCTCGGCCAAATCCTTTAAAGGGTCTGCCATATCCGCAAGAGCTAGCTTTAACTCTTCGAGTTGCAACATAACATTCCTCCACAACACTTAACATAGCTATAATTATACCTTAACTTTCCACAATTGTAAACCCGCGCGCAGCCAAGGCCTCACTATAAGTCAGTGCACTTGCGGCGCTTAAAAGTCGGTGTTGAATTTTATAGAATAATTATGTAAAATCTAACTTAAGTATAATAAAAAAAGAAAAAGGAGCAAAATTAATGAAAAATTATAGAAAATTCGGCCCCTGCGCCGTTTGTAAAAATGAATGTAAAATAGATGACGATATTGTTGTTTGCCCAGAATGTGGCACGCCGTATCACCGCAAATGTTTTGAGTCTGTCGGCCAATGCTTATATAGCGAAAAGCACGGCGAAGGCTATGTTTACGTTAATCCAAACGCTCAAGGTGAGGAGGCCCAACCTCAAGGGCCTGGTGCTGAAGCTGACTCTAAAAAATGCCCCCGCTGCTTAAAGGAGAATTCTAAAGACTCCAGCTTTTGCAGCAATTGCGGGTGCCCTTTGACTGGTGGACCTGTGCGCACTACTACGTTCATTAACGGGTTTCCGATTAATCCTGCGCCTGGTTTTGAGCCGATTTTTAAGATTAACGAGAACGAGACTATTGACGACATAAAAATCTCGGACTTTGCCCGGTATATCAAGGGAAACTTATTGTATTATATCCCAATTTTCAAGAATATTGGCAAGGCGGGCAAAAGCAGATTTAATTTTAGCGCTTTTTTGTTTTCTGGCGCTTGGTTTTTGTACCGAAAGCTATATAAAATCGGGATTATCTTTACTTCGCTGATTATTTTCCTTTCGGTTTTGTCCACGTTTATCGAATTTACTTACGCCAATGACATTTTGGTTTCTATTTTTAAGGCTGTGGGAGTCACAAGCAGCGCCGACATTACTCTGGACAAATACGACCTGATTTTAGCTCAGTTTTACGCTCTGCCGCTGCTGCAAAAGTTTATTGTCTTTTTGCCCTCTATTGTAAAAATCATAACCTTCGCCATTATGCTGTTTTCGGGCTTTTGTGCTAACAGAATTTACTATAAAAACTGCTGCTCTAAGATTAAGAAGATTAAAGTCCTCTGCAAGGGCGACCGCAAGCTGTTTGAGGATGAGATTAATAAATTTGGCGGCGTCAATTTTAAAATTATCCCGTTTATCTCGATTTGCTACATTATAATTGAGTATTTGCCTCGGTTTTTGATTTGAAGTTCGCGTTTTGTCTTAAAAAATCTTGCTATTGGGGTTGATCTTTTGAATATCCTTGTGACCGGTGGCGCGGGCTATATTGGCAGTCACACTTGCGTTCAGCTTTTGGGCGCTGGGCATGAGATTGTCATTCTTGATAATTTCTGTAACAGCCAGGCTGACGTCATTTCGCGCGTTGAGAAAATTTCGGGCAAAAAAGTTAAATTATATGTTGGCGATATCCGCGATAAAGAGGTTTTGGAGAAAATCTTTGGCAAAAACCAGATCGACGCCGTTATTCATTTTGCCGGATTAAAGTCTGTTAGCGAGTCGGTTAAAAACCCGCTGACTTACTTTGATAATAACGTTTCTGGAACCGTGGCTCTGTGCCAGGTGATGCAGAAATTTAACGTTAGGCGGTTGATATTTAGCTCCTCTGCGACCGTATACGGCAATAGCGCGGAGGCTCCCTACGATGAGACCATGCCGACTGGCAGCGTGTGCAATCCTTATGGACGCACGAAATATTTTATTGAGGAGATTTTAAAGGATATTTTCGCCGCCGACCTCGGTTGGAACATCACCATTTTGCGCTACTTTAACCCTATTGGCGCGCACGAAAGTTCTCTTTTGGGCGAGGAACCTTGCGGGGTCCCCAATAACATCATGCCTTATATTTCTCAGGTGGCCGCAAAAAAGCTGCCCTTGCTAACCGTCTTTGGCGATGACTACAACACTCCCGACGGGACCTGCATCCGGGACTACATCCACGTTGTCGACCTTGCTAATGGGCACTTAAAGGCTTTAGAAAAAACGTACGATTCTAGCGGCGGTTTGAATATTTATAATCTTGGCACCGGCAAGGGCTACAGCGTTTTGGAGCTAATACGTGCTTTTGAAAAGGCCTCTGGGCAAAAAATTAATTATAAAATTGGTCCCCGACGCGCTGGCGACCTCCCCATAGTTTTTGCCGACACAAAAAAGTCCGAAAAAGAGCTCGGCTTTAGAGCCAAATCTGGCATAGAAAAAATGTGCACAGATACTTGGAACTGGCAAAAAAATAATTGAATTTTCTCTAAAAAATCTAAAATAATAAAAAATCAAGGCCCCGTCACAACAACCGCGACAGGGCTCATTTTTACGCCTATTAACTTAAACTCAAAACTTAATTACTTAAGTTCTTCTTCGTTTTTGGCTGCAACAGCTGTTTCATACTTTTTGCTCAAGCCAAACACCGACAATGTCCAGGCAACCACCGTAACACCAAAGATTCCAACAATAGTCACAACGTGAGACATTATATTTGGAACTATGCCGTACATAATCTGCTGAATAAGCGATGCGCCAGCTTTGCCTGCACGGCCACCGATAACTTCAACCGCAGCCTGGCCTTTTGTTTTTGTGTCTTCATCAAGCGGGAGGTACGCCATACTCTTGGTTGTGTCAAACAGAGAATACTTGATGCTCTTACACAAAGCGTCCTGAATAATACCTACCCAAGTTGCCAAAATTAGAGCGGACATGCCAAAAATCTCTGCAGCTACAAATTGTCTATAAAGAACTAGCGCAAAGAAGACTCCGCCCAAAATCAGGAACATTAAAGGAGTGATAACGGCAGAAGTTTTCCATTTGCAGGTTCTTAAGATGAATGCACCAATGAAAACAACCAAGATAGAGAAAACGCCGGTAAATATGGATATATTACCCTGCATAGAGGCGTATTGCTCGCCTTCAAAAGCTTCTCTCATGTGGGCTTTCAAAATAATTTCTGCAAAGTTGATGGAAATTCCATAGCCCATAACAAGCATGCCGATTAGCAGCAAATAAGAGTTTGTAAACAAAATCTTGATGCCTTCAAGCACGCTAACTTTTTCTTTCTTCTTCTTTGGCTTAATTTGTGCTTCGTCATAAAATCTTGGGTCTTTCAAAACAACATTATTTATATACCAAAAGATTCCCATAATAGTCGCAGCAACGGCCAAAAGTGCTATCATAAGCATTCTAACATTTTCAATAGAAGCATCTTTTAAAGCTGTTTTTATTGTAACGCCAGCAGAAATTACGCCGATGTTACCAATTAACGAAAACAGTCCAAAAAATCTCTTTACCTCGTGCCTCATAGTTGTAGCGTTTGCAAACATCCAGAACAACGAGGAGATTCCCATCGTTCCCCAAATTTCTGAGATTACATAAAACAAAGTAGTTGGCCAGTTGCCCAAACAGGTAAGAAATGTTCTAAAGAACTGTGGTGCAGCTTCGGTCATAGCAGTAATTTGCTCTGTAGACATAATCAAACTGTCAAGGTTTGGGTAAAGAACAAAGCCAAACACCGCATAAAAGACCATAAAAGAAGCGACAATTATGTAAAATGTCTTCTTAAGGTCAAATTTATTCATTAAAAAGTTAAAAGCAATAACCACCAAAAACGCAGCCGGAAGAACGTACCAAATTTTAAGCGCACTAATAAGTTGTGCTGTGTCTGCCTTACCGGCGCCAGCCCATATGTTAGTATGGTACTGTACAAAAATGTCCTTTAAATCGCGAACCAAGGTGTAGAAAAAAAGGATAAACGCCATAAGAAAACTCATAGGCAAGAATTTTTTTAGCTCATAAGTGTGAATGGGCCAAACCAATTCTTGAAACTTGTTAAACTCTTTAGTTTGAGTTTGTTGTTGGGTTGTCATTTTTTTACATTCTCCTTTAAATTAAAGGTAATAAATTTTGCGGACTTTGTTGCTATGACCTTAGCATGCGCAAAAATTAAGAATTATCAAAAGAAAGACTTAATAATTGACCCCCCTTTGCAAATTTATAATGCGCACGCTTAATTATTTAAAAATCACATTCCGCAAGACGTAATAGATTATATCAAATTTTTTCACTTTATTCAAGTCTTTTTCAAAGTTAAATTACATTTTGATAAACTTTGCTTATAATTTTCTTTTTTAGCACAATATTTGTACATAATTATCAACTGTTTTCGTGTATACCTTTTTCCCTTCCATACTTCTTTTTGTTGACATTTTGCACGTTTCAAATTATCATTTTATTTGTGCTAAAATTTTAGCGATTAAAAGGGTTTTAAAGGAGATATTTTGGGTTGGAAAAAGATGTGATAATCTCATTAAAAAATATTACTGTTTCTTTTAATGGAAATACCGTTTTGAAGAATTTTAACCTTAATATAAAAAATGGCGATTTCGTTACTTTGCTGGGCTCTTCTGGCTGCGGAAAAACCACGATTTTGCGCATAATCGGTGGGTTTGTTCAGCCCGATAGTGGCGAGGTTTTTTTTGCTGGCAAAAATGTTACAAAGCTGCCGGCCCATAAACGTACTGTTAACACGATATTTCAGAATTACGCTCTTTTCCCCCATTTGAATGTATATGAGAACATCGCCTTTGGTATGCGGGTTCAGAAGAAGCCGGAGTCTCAGATACGCTCTGAGGTTGCTAAGATGCTTAAAATGGTGAGCCTTTCTGGGTTTGAAAATCGAAATATTGCAAATTTATCCGGAGGTCAGCAGCAGCGCGTCGCCATCGCTCGGGCGCTTGTAAATAATCCTAAGGTACTTTTGCTGGACGAACCTTTGGGGGCTCTTGACTTGAAGTTGCGCAAGGATATGCAGACCGAACTCAAAAAAATTCAGCAAAAAATGGGCATCACTTTCGTTTTCGTCACGCATGATCAAGAGGAGGCGCTCTCTATGTCCGACACGGTTGTGGTTATGGACAGTGGTCAAATTCAGCAAATTGGTTCACCTCAGGATATCTACAATGAGCCGAAAAACGCTTTTGTTGCGGACTTCATTGGCGAGAGTAACATTATCGACGGCATCATGCACGAGGATTACGTTGTGGAGTTTGCTGGCAGGAAGTTTGACTGCCTTGATGCTGGCTTTTTGAAAAAAGAGAATGTTGATGTTGTGATTCGGCCAGAGGATATTGAGGTTACCTCGCCAGAGGATGGCCATATTTCGGGCACAGTTACTTCGGTCACGTTTATTGGCGTGCATTATGAGATCATTGTGGACATAGACGGCTTTAAATGGATGATTCAGTCCACCGATAGCCAAAATCCGGGCGATGTTATTGGGCTTTTGCTGCAACCGGATGACATTCACATCATGAAAAAGTCGGAGCATTCTGGCGAGTATGGCGATTACAGCGCCTTTAGTGACGAAATGTACGAGGTTTACGAGGAAAATTCGCCGGATGATGGCATCACTAAGGCTGGTGATAAAAATGAAGGTTAAGGCTTTGTCGCTGCCCTATATCGTTTGGATGGCGATATTTACGCTTGTGCCGATGCTTTTGGTTTTGGTTTTCGCTTTTACCGATAAAACCTGGAACTTCACTGTTGAAAATATTATTAACGTGGGCTATTATTCGAATATCTTTTTGCGCTCGATTGGGCTGGGGGCTCTTTCTACCGCCATTTGCCTTCTTTTGGGGTACCCGCTTGCTTATATTATTGCTAAAGTCCCCGCCAAAAAGCAGGGCATCGTCGTTATGCTCATTATGCTGCCCATGTGGATGAACTTTTTGCTCCGGACTTACGCTTGGATGACTATTCTTGAGAATAACGGGCTTTTGAATAAGGTTCTCTCTTTTTTGGGAGTTTCGCATCCTGTTTCTTTTATAAACACTTCGGGGGCCGTGGCTTTGGGGATGGTTTACAATTTTCTGCCGTATATGATTTTGCCGATTTACTCTGCTATTTCTAAAATAGACAAAAAAATTATCGAGGCGGCACAAGACCTAGGCGCTGGCAGAAGAAAAGTCTTTTTTAGGGTTTTGTTGCCTCTCAGTTTGCCGGGAGTTATCTCTGGCGTCACTATGGTTTTTGTGCCGGCCGTTAGCACTTTTATTATCTCTAAAATGCTGGGCGGCGGTGCGCACATTTTGGTTGGCGATCTTATCGAGATGCAATTTTTGGGCAGCACATATAACCCGCACCTGGGGGCGGCTATTTCTTTTGTTTTGATGATTCTGATTTTCATCTCTATTGGGATTATGAACCAGTTTGACGACTCGGATGAACTTTCTGTACCGGCGGCGTACCGCTAGAAAATCGATTTTTGCTAAAGGAGGGTGCACATTGAAATCACTGGTAAACTCGAGGTCTAAATTGATATCTAAGCTGTACATGTGGCTTATTTTCTTCTTTTTGTATGCTCCGCTTGTCGTGCTCATCGTCTTCTCGTTCAATGAATCCAAGAGCCGCAACGTTTGGACGGGGTTTTCTTTAAAGTGGTATGCAAAATTATTTGCCGATAAAGAAATTCTGCGCGCCCTATTTAATACTATAATCGTAGCGGTTGTCGCTTCGTTTTTGGCCACCGTTATTGGGACTATTGCTTGTTTTGGCATCTTAAAGATGAAGCGCTGGGCCAAGCGCTCTGTTATGAATGTGAATAACTTGCCGATTGTTAATCCGGAGATTGTTACGGGCGTCTCTTTGATGCTGCTTTTCGTGTTTGCTTATAAGAATTTCGGGATATTTCGGCCCGGCATCGTCACTTTGATTTTTGCCCATACCACCTTTTGTTTGCCGTATGTTGTGCTCTCTGTTTTGCCAAAACTGCGCCAGATTAGCCCTTATTTATACGAGGCGGCTCAAGACTTGGGCTGCACTCCCGCTCGTGCATTTTTTAAGGTTATTTTGCCGGACATCTTCCCCGGCATCGTCACGGGGTTTATTATGGCTTTTACCCTTTCGCTCGACGACTTTGTAATCAGCTATTTTACCAGCGGCGCCACTCAAACGCTGCCCATTGCGATATACTCTATGACTCGAAAGATCGTCAGCCCCGAGATAAACGCGCTTTCGACGATATTATTCGCGGTTGTTCTCTTGCTTCTGATTGCCATAAACTTGCGCCAGATTAAGGACGAGAGTAAGAATCGCAACTAGGCTGTTGATATTATTTAGATTTTAAGGAATTTGGGTGAGAAAATATTGAAAAAAAAGTCCAGGTTAATTTTGGCCGCTGTTATCCTCTTTTTCGCCGCTGCGTCTGCATTTTTAGCGTGCGTCGCCATATGCAAAAATAGCCGCAAGCCCGCTGTTACTATTAATGTGTACAACTGGGGTGAGTATATCTCTGACGGCACGGACGGTAGCTTAAATGTTAATGAGGAATTTACCCGGCGGACGGGGATTCATGTGAATTACAGTACTTTTTCTAGCAATGAAGCGCTTTTTGCGAAGCTGCAAAACGGCGGCACCAAGTATGACGTGATTATTCCCTCCGACTACATGATTTCTAAGATGATTGCTTTGGGGATGCTTCAAAAGCTCAATTTTGATGCGATTCCTAACTTTTCGTACATTGATGATTCCTTTCGTGGCCTTGAATACGACCCTACAAACGAGTATTCTGTGCCCTACACTTGGGGCACGGTCGGGATTTTTTATAATAAAAAACTTGTCTTAGAGCCGGAAGACAAGATAACCTGGGACATTTTGTGGGACCCTAAATACGCCGGGAAAATCCTGATATTTGATAATCCTCGCGATGCATTTGCAATCTCTCAGTTTAGGCTCGGGATCCCATTGAACTCCAAAAATAAAGAGGATTGGCTTTCGGCTGCCAAAGAATTGAAATCGCAGCAGCCGCTTGTGCAGGCCTATGTTATGGATCAAATTTTTGACAAAATGGCGAACAATGAGGCCGCGCTGGCACCTTATTATAACGGCGACGCCGCGCTTTTGACGCAAAAAAACAAGGATATTGGCTTCGTTATCCCAAAAGAAGGCACCAATCGTTTTGTTGACGCCATGTGTATCCCGAAAAACTCGGAGCATTTCGATGAGGCCTTGGCTTACATAAATTTTATGTGCGACCCTGCCGTTGCAACCGAAAACATCAAGCACATCGGCTATTCTTCGCCTGAAACAGCGGTTAAAAATCGGCTTGACCCTGAAGTTGCCAGCAGCAAAATCTGCTACCCGGATGACTCCACCTTAAAAAACACCCAGGTTTTTACCTATCTGCCAGACGACATCAACTCGCTTATCGATTCGCTCTGGATCAACATAAAGACCGGCGAACAAAAAGATCCGTTCGGTCTGGTCGCCGTTCTAATCGGGTTTATCGTGGTTTATTTGGTTGTGCTCTTTATTAAAAAGAGGAAGCTTAACCCTTAAACCGCGTTTCACAATTCGACAAATTTCTTCAAAAATACTTGCGCCGCTTCAAAAACATGATATAATTTTAACAGATTAAAATAAAATGGGTTGATAAATTTGTTGAGATGCTTTAAATTTATATCGTGTTTTTGTCTTTGTTGCGCGTTTGTTTTCTCGATTAATCGCGCTAATTCGACTTTTGCTTACAGCGACGATGCCCTTGCCATCTCCCTTGCTTGCGACAATCCTTATCCGGTTAGTGGCGAAGAAATCACGCTCCGTCTGAATTTTCTGCCCTCCGCGCCCATTAATGTCTCGGCCTATCGCCTAAAAGTCAAGTTCGATAGCTCGAAGTTGTCGTACAAAGGCCTCTACTCCTACATAAACAATGACGATTTTAAAAGCTACAGAAAAGATGGCGACTTGACCGTTTTGTTTGTGACTTCTGAAAACGGCATTAATCTTAAGGCTGGCAGCGCTCAGACTATGCTTGAGCTGAATTTTAAAGTTTTATCCAACTGCGATATCGGGCCTTTGGAGGTCTCTGCCGTTGTTGACGGCCTCTGCGATTATGATGCGGAAGCGATTCCTTTGCCAAATATCGATCCGATTGAAATTAATGTAGTTCAGACCGGCGACGCCAACTGTGACCTCGCGACTCTTTCTCTTGCTGATTATGCGATAACGCCGGCCTTTTCCGCCGATATTACCACCTACTCTGTTGACGTACCGTACTCTAAGAGCACCATAGAGTTTAGCGCTGCTCCGCTGGACGACACCGCCAATGTCAAAGCCAACCGCAAGACATTAAAAAGCGCTGGTACGGCCACGGACGTTAACTTGACGGTTACCTCTGCCGATAAGAAATCAAAAAAAGTTTATACAGTTAAGGTGAATCGGCTTAGCAAAGAGGACTCCACTCCGGCCAACTTGAAAAGTTTGCCTACTGACGGCAACTTTGACCTTTCCACCAATAGTATCGGTATCGGCAGCCTTGATGACAGCGAAATCCCCGATGAATCCGTTGCTCAAAATAATGCTTTTGCCCTTCAGCAGGCGTCGGCGCCGCTAGTTGTTAAAGAAAGTGCTTTTAACGTCATTTTGTTTGCGGCCGTGTCCATAGTTTTTATCGGCATTTCTATTTTCATTATAAAGCGCAAAGCCCAATAAACCCGGATTATCTCGAAAAATCTTGCAAAAAGCTAAGCTAGCACGGGCTTTATCGTGCTAGCTTTTTGTTTTGTTTTTATTTATTTTTAGCCGATTAATAATTTCAAAAACGTTGATAATACTAAGTTTAGCGGAGGAGGGATCCCTTTGAACAGCGGCTTGGCTAAAAAGTTATACCCTATTTTGGCGGTGTTCGCCGGAATAATCAGCGGTCTCTTGGGGGCTGGCGGCGGAATGCTGATTGTTCCTATATTGAAAAAATATGGCCTCGACCAACGCTCTACCCACGCCACTTCTGTTTGCATCATCCTGCCAATATGCCTCTTGAGCGCCATTGTCTACCTCATAAAAGGCAACGTCACCCTCTTCGACACGTTGCCGTATCTGCCTTTTAGCGTTTTGGGCGCGATTATCGGCTCTTTAATTTTGGCCAAAATTAACCAAGATCTTTTGCGCAAACTTTTTGGCGGATTCATGATTTGGGCAGCGATTCAGCTGCTTTTAAGATGAACTGGGTAATGGCCGCCATAGCCGGTACACTGTCTGCCATAATCGGCGCGATGGGGCTTGGCGGCGGCGGCGTTCTGCTAATTTACTTCAACCTATTCACGCAAACGCCTCAAACGCTGGCCCAAGGCATCAACCTGCTTTTTTTCATCCCGTCCGCCATCGTCGCCATCATAATTTACATCAAGAAAGGGCTTGTAAACTTTAAGCTCGCCGTAATTTTTTCTCTGCTCGGCCTGGTTGGCGCTTTGGCAGGGGCTTACCTAGCCTGCTTCATCGAGAGCCGCGTTCTTTCAAAATTGTTCGCAATTCTTCTTTTAATCATGGGAGCCCTGCAATTTAGGAAGAAAGCTTGAATCTCCCGCTTTTTAATGGCTAACCGTAGCAGAATTTCTGTCATTAAAATTATACCTCTCGACCAGGCGCACCGTCTCTTGGCTAAAGTTGAGCTCATAGACTCGGTATTTCTGGTTATCCAAATTCACAACCACGCTCTTTGCCTCTCCAGAGCCCTTTATCGAGAAAGAATAATTCGAATTATACGCCGGGACAACAGTCTTAGAGTTTCCAGCGTCCATAACGCCGTTTACATAGACCTTCATGCTCACTTCCCTGCTTACGCTCGACGGCAAATCAACGTTAATTTTCAGCGTCCGTTCCTGCGATTCTCCAGAGCTAACCGTCAAAGTAACCGCCGTACCTTCGTTTATCTCAACCCCAGGCAATGGATCCGTCGAAATCACGGTATCCTTAGGCTTGGAGCTTTTTTCTTTAACCACATTCTCCGAGACTTTGAGCCCCTTCTCAGAAATCAGCTTTGCAGCCTCAGTCAAACTCTTGTTTATCACGTCCGGCACAGCGACCTTCTTCTCGGCCGGCCCCTTGCTCACAAGGATCCTAACCATGCTGTTCACAACAACTTCCGTGCCCTCTTTGGGGTCCGTCCCCTTCACGATCCCCTCGGCAGTTTCGCTGTCTTCAACCGTTAAAACCTCGTAAACCAAGCCAGCATCCTTAATTTTAGCCTTTGCCGCATCAAGAGTCAGCCCGCGCAGAACCGGGATAGATACCAAAGAGCCCGAACTATTCACCGTCAGCGTTATCTTCGAGTTCTCCTTCACTCTCTTCGAGCCAGCTTTCGGGTCCTGATCAATTATAACCCCCTCCGGCTTGTTGGCGTCATAGGCCTGCTCAATATTCCACGTGAACTTATAATTGCTGTTGTCCACCACGTCCGTAACCTTCATGCCCAAAAAGTTCGGCACGTCAATGTCCTTGTTGCCAAATCCAAACCAGCCAGAGACCATTCCAAGCCCCATCACAACAAGAAAAATGACAAGCGCAATTCCAACACCAATCAAAATATTTATAGCCTTCGAGCGTTTCTCCAAAGTCTCCTGCTCCTCGCGATATGTATAGCCGTCAGCATAGCTAGCGCCAGACTTGTTCTCCTTAATATTATTAATCGCGTCCAGATACTTCGTGGGCGCATCGTCGTTAAAGTATTTATATTCAAAACGAATACTCGGATTCTTCCTAAAAGCCTCGATAGATTGCAGCATTTCGGCCGCAGAGCTATATCTGTTCTCGGCATTTTTTTGCATAGCCTTCAAGACGATATCCTCCAGCCCCTCTGGGATCTCAGGATTAATCTCTCTTAGTCTCTTCGGTTCAGACTGCATCTGCATAATAGCCACCGAAACTGCATTGTCAGCTTCAAAAGGCAGACGTCCGGTCAGCATCTCGTACATCATAACGCCAACAGAGTATATGTCCGACTTCTCGTCCGTGATGTCCCCGCGCGCTTGCTCCGGCGATATATAATGAACCGAACCAATCGCCTTATCCGTCATGGTCCGGGTCTCGTCTCTAGAAAACCGTGCAATGCCAAAGTCCGTTACCTTAATAGTCCCGTCCTTCAAAAGCATAATATTCTGCGGCTTTATGTCACGGTGCACGATCCCCTTCTCGTGGGCGTGCTCTAAGGCTCTTAAAATCTGGATAGTAAAATAAACAGCATCGCGCCAATTAATCTCGTGCTGTTTATCAATGTACTCCTTAAGCGTTATTCCGTCGATGTTTTCCATCACAATATACTGAATTTTGTCGCCAAAGCTGACGTCGTAGACCTTCACAATATTCGGGTGCGACAAAACCGCAATAGCCTTAGACTCATTCTTAAATCTTCTTATAAAGTCACGATTGCTCAAAAATTCATCCTTCAAAATCTTTATAGCAACCGTTCTATCGTCAATTATATCATAAGCGCGATACACTCTGGCCATGCCACCGCAGCCAAGCAGCTCATTTATCTCGTACCGGCCATCCAGCCTTTTGCCCACGTATTTATCCATAATTTTCACCTCTATAATATAATCACTAAAAGCCCCAATTATTCGCAGTTTTCGTCATTCGCACAAAGCCACAACCGTAATATTATCCGCTCCACCGCGTTCATTCGCTGCAGAAATCAAGCCGTCCACAAAAGCTTCTCCCTTTTCTACTTTAAAATAATCCAAAATTTCCTTCTGGTCAAGATAATTAGTCAAACCGTCGGTGCAGATTATAACAGCGTCCCCCGGCTTCTTGGTTTTCATAGAATAATCAACATCCACGTCCTTGCTAATCCCAAGCGCGCGCGTAATTATGTTTTTATTAGGATGCATTTTGGCTTCTTCATGGGTAATTTCGCCCTCATCTATCATTTCTTGCACCATCGAGTGGTCAATTGTAAGCTGATTAATCTTGCCCTGCCGCACCAAATAAGCCCGGCTGTCACCAACATGGGCCACGTGAATTTTGTCATTAACAACAGCCACCAAAACCGCAGTAGTTCCCATCCCAGCTAAATTCTTATCGTCTTGGGCATTAGTAAAAATCTCAAGATTAGCCTTTTTTAGTGCGTTTTTTAACATCTTTTTAACATCGCTATTTTGAATCTCACCAAGCTCTTCCCAAGTTCCGTTACTCAGCGACTCTTTAATGCTCTTCACCGCCAAATTGCTAGCAACGTCGCCACCATTGACTCCTCCCATACCGTCACAAACAACGGCCCACAGCGCACTTTCGTTCACTTTGGCAGAATAAAAGCAGTCCTGATTCGACTTTCTTTTTAAGCCAATGTCGCTTCTCCCAAATACTCGCATATTACACCTCCACCGTCTTTGTAGATCTCCTCAGCTGCCCGCACGAGGCATTTATATCCGCGCCCAGCGTCCTTCTTATTGTAACATTTATGCCATATTTTTCAAGGATATTAACAAACTTTTTTATTCGCTCCATCCCGCTTTTTTTATAACTCCCCGGCGCAAAATCAACGTCATTAGCAGGAATCAAATTAACATGGCACAGCATTCCGCGAAGTTTTTCTGCCAAAAGTCTCGCACACTCGTCGCTGTCGTTAACCCCAGCTATCATCGCATACTCAAACGAAATTCTCCTATTCGTCTTGCTTATGTAAAATCTGCAGGCCGCCAAAAGGTCGTCCAAGCTATATTTCTTACTTATCGGCATTATCTTGCTTCGAGTCAAATCGTCCGGCGCGTGCAGCGAGACAGACAAAGTCAGCTGAAATTTTTCTTCGGCCAATTTGCAGATTTTATCAATTATACCACAGGTCGAGAGCGAAATATGGCGCATTCCGATGTTCAAATTTTCCGCAGAAGAAACCAGCCTCAAAAACCTAACGACATTCTCGTAATTGTCAAGCGGCTCTCCCATTCCCATCAGCACAACATTCGATATCCTGATCCCACTGTCCAACTCGGCCTCTTTAATCTGTGAAATCATCTCTGAAGCAGTCAAATTCCGCGCAAATCCGCCCTTCCCAGTAGCGCAAAACCTGCAGCCCATCTTGCAGCCAACCTGCGTCGATATGCAAATCGTGTACCCGTGCCGATAGCTCATCACAACGGCCTCGATATACTCTCCGTCGTTTAAGCGAAACAGATATTTTATCGTCCCGTCAATTTTAGATACCAACTTTCGCGCAATCTCGGCACCCACAATGTAATATTTCTCCGAAAGCTCGCCAATCAGGCTCTTGGGCAGGTTGCGCATATCACCAAAGCGCTTTACTCCCTTAACCAGCCACAGATAGACCTGCCTAGCCCTATACGCCGGGTAACCCGACTTTTTAAAATCCTCCAAAAGCTCCGCCTCAAACATCGACTTTATATCGACCAGCGCCATATCTTCGATCCCTTCACTTTTTAATATCGCCTAATCGTCTCTCCGCCTGCCAGCAGCCACAGAAATCCAATAAAGTAGAGACATCCCAGCCGTGAATGTGGCCGCCAAATACGTCATTGCAGCTGCTGTTAAAACTTTTTTTGCACCCGTTAGCTCTTCTCCGCAAAGCGTTCCGCCCTGCTCCAGCGTTGCAATCGCCCTCCGGCTCGCGTCAAACTCAACCGGCAGCGTTATAACTTGAAAAAGCACCGCCAAGCTAAACAGCGCGATTCCCAAATTAACGACGAAGTCGTATTGCACCGGCAGCAAAAGGCCAATAAAAATCAGGGGCATAGACAAAGTCGAGCCAATGTTCGTTACAGGAACCAAGGCTTTTCTAATGTTCATCGGAGCATATCCGTTGGCGTGTTGAACTGCATGCCCGGCCTCATGGGCGGCAACTCCAACAGCAGCCACCGAAGTAGAAGAATAAACCGAGTCCGACAGGCGAATTACATTAGTTCGCGGGTCAAAATGATCGGTTAAATCGCCAGAAACATGCTCAACCTCAACACCCGTAACGCCGTTTTGCGCCAAAACCCGAGTAGCCGCGTCCGCTCCAGTAAGCCCCCTAGAATTCCTGACCTTCGAATACTTCGAGAAAGTGCTGCTGACCTTAAACTGCGCGTAAAGCGAGATTATCAGCGCCGGCACCATAAACAAAAAATAGCTGTAGTCAAAATAATAAAATCCGTACATAAAAATTTCCTCCCAAATTCACCCTAAAGTTGCTCCAACACTCAATTTGTAGCCTCTCACAAAGTCCGCCGAGCTCATCCGCTTTTTAGACTCCAGCTGCAACTCCAAAACCTCAACCGCAGAGCCCCCTCCGCAGGCCACAACAAAAGGCGTCAACCTCACCACTTCGCCAGGATGTGCTGCCTTATCTTCCAATAAGACCGGCTTCGTTTTGTATATCTTCAAGACTTTCCCGTCCAAAGTAGTCTCGGCCACTGGCCATGGGTTAAGTCCTCGCACCAAGTTGTGCACCTCGGCGGCCGGCTTATTCCAGTCAATTTTCGAAAACGATTTTTTCAGCATCGGCGCATAAGTTGCCTTTTGGTCGTCTTGCTTTTCCCTTATTATATCGCCCTTTTCTATCCCCTGTAAAGTTTTCAACAAAAGCTGCGCGCCCATTGCGCTTAGCCGGTCAAATAGCTCTCCCGAGGTCTCATTTTCTTCGATTTGCGTCTCGGCCTTTAAAAGGATGTCCCCCGTGTCGAGCCCTTCGTCCATGCGCATTGTGGTCACGCCCGTAACCTTCTCGCCGTTTAGCACCGCCCACTGGATCGGCGCCGCTCCTCTGTACTTTGGCAACAGTGACCCGTGCACATTGATGCATCCTCGTTCTGGCAGTGCCAAAATCGCTTTTGGCAATATTTTACCATAAGCCACCACAACAATCAAATCCGGAGCCAGCCCCGATATTACGCGCAAAACCTCTCCGTCGTTTAAAGTTTCTGGCTGAAAGACTGCGATCCCGTGCCTCAGTGCGAGCTCTTTTACCGGTGGAGGCGCCAATTTGTAGCCCCGACCTTTTTTTTTGTCTGGCTGAGTAAAGACCGCCACCACCTCGTGCGCCGACCTTATCAAAGCCTCAAGGCACGGTACGGCAAAATCCGGCGTTCCCATGAATACAATTCTCATTCTATCGCCCCGCAAACAAATTTTCAGCTTTTTTCGTCAATTTTTAAGAGCTCTTTAAGTCCGATACATCCAGCATCTGTACTACATGACTCTTAAATAAAATCCCGTCCAAATGGTCAATCTCGTGACAAAAAGCCCTCGCCAACAAAGCTTCACCCTCGTAAATATGTTCTTTTCCAAGCCTGTCTAATGCCTTAACCTTAACCCTCATGGGCCTTTTGGTTATGCCGTATTCTCCCGGGCAAGAAAGGCAGCCCTCCGCTTCTTCCTGAAGCCCCTCCGCCTCGATAATCTCGGGGTTCACAAGCTCAATAGCTGGCTCGTCCCTGTCCACCTGAACAACCACCACTCTTTTTAGCATGCCCACCTGCGGCGCCGCCAATCCGACTCCGTTATTAAGCCGCATCGTTTCGATCATATCGTCGATAAGCTGCGCCAGTCTTTCGTCAAAATTTTCAATAACGCGGCACTTCTTCGATAAAATCGGGTCTCCTTCCAAAACTATGTTCCTGATCGCCATAATATCAACATTCCTTTCAATATTTTATAAAATCGATTCCGGATTAACGTCGACAAATGTGCTAATTCCAGAAAATTTTTTGCACTCATCCAGCTTAAAAAGCGCGTCATTAACGAGCCTATCAAAGGTCTTCTCGTCCTTAAACTTAACAATTATCTTATATCTAAACTTATTATTAACCTTAAAAATCCGGGCCGGTGAAGGCCCTAAGATTCTAACAGCCAAGCCAGAATACTCACTTTTGATAAGCTCTTTTAATATTCCAAAAAAGAAAAATGCCGCATCTATCACCTTAGTTTTTCTCTCTCCCACAAAGCCAATCACGCAAAGCTTGGCGAACGGCGGGTATAGCATGGCCCTTCTCAGCACTATCTCGTCCTTATAAAATGAGTCATAATCCTGATCTGCCGCCAATTTTATGATTGGATTTTCTGGCGTGAACGTCTGGATAACCGCACAGCCGCTGTAAGTAGCTCGTCCCGCCCGGCCAATCACCTGAGTAAGCAGCGAAAATGCCCGTTCATAGCTCCTAAAATCAGCACCATACAAGGCCTGATCCGCCAGCAATACTCCCACCAAAGTGACATTCGGAAAGTCTAGCCCCTTCGCGATCATCTGCGTCCCCAACATCACATCATAGCTGCCATTTGCAAACGCGTTCAACTTTTTCTCGTAAGCAAACTTCGTCATTGTCGTGTCAGAATCCATTCGCAGAATTCTAGCACCCGGCAGACTTTTTTGCAAATCCTCCTCAGCCCGCTGCGTTCCAAAGCCTATGTACTTCAAATCATGCTCATGGCAGCTTGGGCATTCGCCCGTGATGTCCATAGAAAAGCTGCAATAATGGCACATCAGCCTTTGGTTGGCAGAGTGAAACGTCAGCGCAATGCTGCAATTCGGGCACATCACCACCTGCATGCAGCTCCGGCACGTCACCATCGTGTGGTAGCCCCTCCTATTAAGCAGCAAAATCGACTGTTTGCCGTTACTCAAGTTCTCCTCAAGCCTATCGATAAGCTGCTGGCTAAATGCACTGCAGTTGCCCGACTCCTGCTCCTTGTTCATGTCCACAACAGAAACCTTCGGCAAACTTGCGCCAGAGTAGCGTTTTTTCAAAACACTGATGTTATAAACATTCTGCTCCGCGAAAAAAAAGCTCTCGACCGACGGCGTGGCAGAGGACAGCAGCAACAAACACTTATGGTAGCAACATCTAAATTTGGCGATTTCTCTAGCGTGAAAGCGAGGTGTAGCCTCTGATTTGTAACTAGACTCCTGCTCCTCGTCCATAATGACAAGCCCAACCTCTTCAAACGGCGCAAAGACAGCCGACCGAGTCCCCACAACCACGTTAACCAAACCATCCTTAACCCTACGATATTCGTCAAGCCGCTCCGATGTTGACAGTCCGCTGTGAAAAACCGCAACTTTATCCAAAAATCCACCCTTAAAAATGGCCACCATCTGCGCTGTCAACGCGATCTCTGGCACCATAACAATGACGTTCTTTCCATCTGCAACAACATCCTCTATCAAGCGCATGAACACTGAGGTTTTGCCGCTACCGGTAACTCCATAAAGCAGTGAACCCTTGTATCCATGCCCTTTATAAAGTTTATAAATAGACTCATACGCGTCAGTCTGCTCCTTTGTTAAAGTCACATCCCTTGAAAATCCCGAAAACTTCACGTTTTTATAGGGGTCTCTGTAAGCTTTATCATCAAAATATTCTGCGATATTTTTTTTCACCAAATTGTCCACAACAGCGGCGCCAACGCCAGTTAAATACAAAATTTCTTTAAAAGAAATTCCGCTCAAGTTCTGCTTCAAAACGTTAAAGACAATTTTTTGCTTGGAGGTGAGTTTAATGTTATCTCGCAGCACTCCTGCCTTTAACCGAACCATCTTCACCGTAGCATCAGTCACTGCCCTTTTTTTAGCCTCTTTTTTTTGAATCACGCCCGTATTTTCTAGGCTTTTCAAGCAATTCAAAATGTCCGCGCCAAACCTGGCAATCAAGGTTTCCTTAGCAACCCATTCCGAAACATTCTCTAAGTAAACCACCAAATCTCTCTTCAAAGCGGTACAGTCACTAATTTGAGTCTCATCAAATCCATCGCAAAGCCTAAATTTCTCATGTAGCTTAAAGCTCATTCCAGCCGGAATCATCAATTTAACGGCATCAAAAATCGTACAAAAATATTTCTGCTTCATAAACTGGGCAAGCTTCAACATCTCATCATTCAAAAGCGGCGCTTCATCTAGCACCGCAAAAACTTCCTTTAATTTAATCCCAGCTCCATCAGATTTATCCGAGGCAACCTCTGTCTGCAGCACGATTCCTTGGCGCTTTTTATTGCCCACTCCAAAAGGAACCAGCACTCTGCAGCCCAAAGCCACTTCCTCAGCGAGCTCCCTTGGCAGCACATAGTCATAAAGCTTATCCAGCCGGTAAACAATATGCTCAACCGCAACTTTTACCATGAATTTTTGTGACATAAAACTTCCTCAAACCCAGCATCTTGGCCTATAGCCATAATTTTGCCGGCCTAATTGTTAATATCCGGTTCAAATATTTCGTATTTGTGCGCCTTAAAGTCCCGTATTGCGAGGTTTACTGGCTTTTCCACCAGCGGCTCTCCATTTTGCTCGGCCTCTCTGGTAATCTCCCTCGCGCGCTTAGCCACGCCAATTACCAACGCATACTTGCTCTTCCTTCCCGACAACATCTCATCGATCGACGGTTTTTGCATTGTTCAACACCTCATTAACAATATTTTTCATCCTGCAAACCCTGAATTTTTCGGCATTTATAATAGAATATATATTCCGCGCGCATTTATCCGCGTCGTCATTTATAACGATATAATCGTAGTCCAACGAATATGCAATCTCATCCGCAGCCCTTGCCAAGCGACTTTCCAAACTTTTTTTGTCTTCTGTGCCGCGGTTAAACAGCCTATCCGCCAGAACCTCCATGGAAGTCGGCAATATAAATATCCTCAGCGAGTCCTCGCACTTTTCTTTTATCTGCCTGGCGCCCTCTGTCTCTATCTTTAGCACAACGTCCTTCCCGCTGTTTAGCAGTTTTTCGACCACTTTTTTGGACGTTCCGTAGTAATTATCGCAATACTTGGCATGTTCCAGCAAAGTTTTGTTCGATATCGCGTCGCAAAAAGCCTCCTCCGAAACAAAAAAGTAATCCTTCCCGTCAACTTCGCCGTCCCTAGCGGGCCTCGTTGTTGCAGAGACCGACTTCACAATGTTATCATCAAGCTTAATGAGTTTTTCAAGCACGGTGTCCTTTCCCGAACCAGAAGGCCCCGACAAAACGATCAGCAAGCCGTTATTACTCATACAGATCTGGTTCCTCCCCGCCGTTTTGAGAGCATCCACCTTTTAGCCTATTAACAATCGTCTCTGGATGCAAGGCCGAAAGAATCATAAGCTCGCAATCCGTCACGATAACAGCCCTCGTCCGCCTACCGCAAGTCGCATCTATTAGCTCATTTTTGTTTCTCGCCTCGCTAACAGCCCGCTTTATCGGCGCCGCATCTGGGCACACGATGCTAACGATCCTCGCGGATGACACCATATTGCCAAACCCGATGTTTATAAACTTCATAACGCTTTATTTCTCCCTTTTTGCGCCCCGCCACAAAAATAAATTTATGATATTATTTTATCAAATTTTACGCGCACTGTCAAGCACGCGTGTTAGCTTGAGTTTTGCTGGGTAATTTTATTTAATCCGCGCTGGAATCGCCTTCACGGCTGCGAAAATTTGGGGATATTAATTTGCGCGCGTTTATGATATAATAAAATTTAACGATTGAAAAAGGAGGCAAACGGGGGCCGCGCGCCTCTTTACAGTGACCTTTGTACAATGAGAATAAGAAGAAAGCCTTGGGCCAGGCCAGAGCTTGCGGCTTGCGAGTTTTTTGTTGACGACCCCGCGCTAAATAAGGGCAACTGGCGTAATCTTTTTGGCAAAAAGCAGCCGATTTACTTAGAGCTAGGGTGCGGGAAGGGCTCTTTTATCGCAGAAATCGCTAGCAAAAGCTTGGACAAAAACTTTATCGCAGTCGACATAAAAAGCGAGGTTTTGGCTCTTGCAAAAAGAAATGTTGAGCGTCAATACTCTGCCCTAGGCCGGTCGATTGATAATCTTTTTTTAACAGCACAAAACATCGAGCACATAGACGATATCCTTAGCGAAAGTGACGTAATCTCGCGGATTTACATAAATTTTTGCAACCCTTGGCCAAAGCCGAGGCACAAAAAGCGCCGATTAACGCATCCGCGGCAGGTTGAAAAGTATAAAAAGTTTTTGGCGCCGGGTGGCGAAATTTACTTCAAGACCGATGACGATGGCCTTTTTTACGAGAGCATCACTTATTTTAAGGAGTCCGGGTTTGAGATAATTTATGTGACCGAAGATTTGTTAAACTCCAGGTTTGACGGGAATATTTCAACAGAGCACGAAAAAATGTTTTGCGAGATGGGCAAAAAAATAAAATT
Source organism: uncultured Eubacteriales bacterium (assembly GCA_948527295.1). Classification (GTDB taxonomy): domain Bacteria; phylum Bacillota; class Clostridia; order Oscillospirales; family Acutalibacteraceae; genus CAG-557. The sequence continues at coordinate 89,197 of CAOSWK010000002.1, forward strand.
TTTGATCGCGCGGCTATGTCACGGCAAATAGACAACAAAAAGGAGCTAATAAAATGAAAAAAATCCTGATTTTGCCAATTTTTATTATGCTTTTTACTTCGGGGTGTTCTCTTAGCAACTTTAACACCAGCAATCTGATGCATCCGCCCAAGGCCACTGGCGAAATGGCGCAGATTCAGGCGCTTATTGAGCGCACAGTCGGCGAGGATATCATCTTTAAGTACCCGCAAAATGGCGATTTTAAGTCCGCCATTATTATGCACGACTTGGACGGCGACTCGCAAGACGAGGCGATCGCGGTTTATCAGCTGGCCTCGCAGGATGCGCAATCTTATATAATGGTTATCGACAAAGTTGGCGACACATGGAAGGTTATCAAGACCATCGATGCCAAGGGTGTCGATTTGGACAAGGTTTGCTTTGGCGACATTAACGGCGACGGCATTGATGACATCATTTTGGGCTGGAGCAGCTATACGAGTTACGGCAAGGAGCTTACGGTTATCCTTTATGAGGATGGCAACTATAACGATTTGACGCCGGAGGAGACTTACTCCGACATGCTTGTGAGCGATTTTGACGGCGATGGTCGGTCCGAGATTTTGACTTTATCAGTGAGCAGGCGCGAAGATACTCAGTCTGACGACGATGCTAATAAAACCGCCAGGGCTCGGCTTTTAAAGCTAGATTCCGAAAGCCGAAAATTTAAGGCGATGGGCAGCGCGCTTATAGACTCGACGGTTGTTAAGTACACTCACGCGCAGTTTGGCAAAATAGACGATTCGCAGTGCGGCGCCGTGATTGATGCTATTACCGACAAGGGCCGCACTATGACGGAGATTGTCTATTGGGATAAAGCTGCTAGTCGCTTGAGAGTGCCTTTTTACGATAGTCAAAAGCTGAGTTCCCCGGAATTTCTGAGAAATAGCGTTGTTCATTCTAGCGACATCAATAATGACGGGATTATTGAAATTCCTAAAGTTGACTTGACCGATGGTTCTAACGAGAAGTTCACCTATGTTTTGTCTTGGTTCCGGCACAACGTGGCTTCTGCCAAGAACGACTACGTCGAAAGCCTCATTATGAACGAGAAGGACTCCTATATTTTTGTCGTGCCCGGCAAATGGAAGCGGCCGACCTTGGGTGACTATACTGTTCGGTTCGGCTATGACTACAATTCACGCACGTTGCGAATTTTTGAGCGCATTGAGCATGATGGTCAGGTTGTTAAGAATCGTGAATTCTTGAATATTGCGGTATTTTCTAAAAAAGAATTTGACGAATTGCCCAACAGGACTGAATATCAGATTTTGACCCAAGAAGGAAACCGCATTTATGCGTCGATTGCTTTGGTTGAGGACTCTGAATTGGCCATTCCGGCTGAAGAGATTAAAAATAATTTTAGAACTATTTAAATTTTACGGGGAGGTATAGGCACTCGGTGAGCTCTTGTGCCGATTAACACTTATGAAGAAGATTTTGGTTGTGGAAGACGAGGCGGCAATTCGCGAATTTGTGGTTATTAACTTACAAAGAGCCGGATACGACGTGACGGAGGCTGATTGCGGAGAAAAAGCGCTGCAGATTTACGAGGCTGATCCGACTTTTGACATTGCTGTGCTCGATATCATGATGCCGGGAATTGACGGAATTTCGGTGTGCAAGGAGCTTCGGAAGCAGAACAACGAGATCGGGATAATCATGCTGACGGCGAAAACGCAGGAAATGGACAAAATCACTGGCTTGATGACGGGCGCGGACGATTACGTTACGAAACCTTTTAGCCCCTCGGAGCTTGTCGCTCGGATTGATGCGGTTTATCGGCGAGTGGCTCTGGCTCAGATGCGCGCTGAAAATAAGTTTAAAGAAGAGCTGAAATCTGGCGAATTCATCTTGAATATGCGCAATCGAACACTCTTAAAGCGCGGCGAGTTGGTCGAGTTGACGCAGGTTGAATTTCAGATTATGGAATATTTTTTCTCTAACCCCAGCACGGCGCTTAGCCGGACGGACATTCTGAATCATGTTTGGGGCGATGATTACGTTGGCGAGGAGAAAATCGTTGACGTGAATATCCGCAGGCTGAGGATGAAGGTTGAGGATGAGCCCTCGCTTCCGCGGCACATCTTGACGGTATGGGGACTTGGCTACAAGTGGGAGGCTTAGATTCGCATTACGCGTGGGTTTGAGAATAGTCTTTTTTGAAAAGAGGCGAGTTTTATGTTGGTTCGGGGCATCACCAGGCGGTGGCTTCTTAATAGCCTGGGCATGATTTTGGTCACTTTGGTCGCTATTGAGCTGGTTCTGGCGGTTTTCGTTCACGAATTTTTCTACAACGGCGTACAGCAAGCTGTTAGCGCTAAGGTGACTAGCCTTGTGAACGTTTTTTCGGGCTATCGGGAGGACTCGGAGAAGGATTTTGTGACCAAGGCCAAGATGTATATTTCGGATTTCGAAGATAAAAATTTGATGGAGGTCGTGGCCTTTAACAGCAGCAACGAGCCCATTTTTACCTCTACGGGCTTTTTGCCTGCCAGCAATTTTGAGATGACAGACTATGCTATGGCACAGGAATCTGCGAGCCACGTTGGACTTTTTGTGGGGCGAAATTCCTCTGGCGAAAACGTGATGGCCACTACGAAGGCTATTTACACGGCCGACGGCGAATACATCGGCTCCATTCGATATATTGTGTCGCTGCGGTCTGTTGACAGCACTATTTTCTGGCTGATAATTGGTTGCGTGGTCATTGGGCTTGCGATCTTGCTTTTCGTCATTATGTCCAGCTCATATTTCATCAACTCTATCGTTAATCCGATTCGGGAAATCGGCAAAACAGCGCGGAAAATTGCGCTTGGAGATTTTAATGCAAGAATAGATAAACCTTACGATGACGAAGTTGGCGAGCTTTGCGACACTGTGAATTACATGGCTCGCAAGCTGGGCGAGGCTGAGAAGGTTAAGAATGAGTTTATCTCGTCTATTTCGCACGAACTGCGCACCCCTCTGACGGCGATTAAGGGCTGGGCCGAGACTATTGAGCTCGGCGAGGAAACGGACTCCGAAATGAACAAGCGTGGCCTCAAGGTTATAATTCACGAAGCTGAACGGCTCTGCGGTTTGGTGGAAGAGCTCTTGGATTTTTCTCGATTGCAATGCGGCAAAATGGTGCTGTCATTGGAGCGGATTGATATTTTGGCCGAAATCAGTGAGGCTGTTTACATGTTCAAAGACCGCGCCGCTTCGGAAAGCAAGGAACTTATTTATGCGGAACCTCCAATATTGTCACCAGTTTTGGGCGACAAAAACCGTCTGCGTCAAGTTTTCATCAACGTTATAGACAACGCCCTCAAATACACTGCGAGCGGCGGCACCGTCACCGTGAAGGTCAAGGAGGCCGCGGGCTACATTTACATCTCGGTCAGCGACACTGGCTGCGGCATCCCGGCGGAGCACCTGCCCCACGTTAAGGACAAATTTTACAAGGCTAACACGACTCAAAAAGGCTCTGGAATCGGCCTGGCAGTGGTTGATGAGCTCGTTCAGCTGCACTCTGGCAGCTTGGACATTGCGAGCGAAGAAAACGTTGGCACGGTCGTTACCATTGCCATCCCCATTGCAAAGGCCACGAGCGAAGGTTAAAATTCTTTAAACGAAAAAAAGAAAGGCTTTAAAAATGACGTTAACGCAAGTCTATTTGCAAGGCAAACGGCTTTTAGCCGAGGCTGAGGTCGACTCCCCTGCCTTTGACGCTATGTGCATCTTTAAGTTTTGCTTCGGTCTTGACCGCCAGGGCTTGATTTTGTACGGAAATGATGCCGCAGATGAAAGAAAATCTGCTAGATTTTTTGAATTGATACATCAGCGGGTAAAGAGGCGGCCTTTGCAATATATCCTAGGGGCGTGGGAGTTCATGGGAGTCGAATTTAAGGTCAGCGAAGGTGTTCTGATTCCGCGGGACGACACCGAAGTTTTGGTTTCAGAAGTTTTTGCGCTTATAGAAGACATTAAAAAGCCAAAAATTTTAGATTTGTGCGCAGGACCAGGAACCATCGCCATAACTTTGGCCAAACGCCGCGTGGATGCTTCTGTTTTCGTGGTGGAGCTTTCTGAAGTAGCTTTAAGATATTTGCAGGAAAACATAAATTTAAATGCAGTCGAAAACGTCACTCCGCTGCGCTTGGACGTGCTTTTGGATGCAGATAAATTTAATTTTAATGAATTTGACATAATTGTCTCGAATCCGCCATATATTGCGACTTCTGAGCTAAAAAGTTTGCAAAAGGAAGTCTTAAACGAACCTCAAATGGCTTTAGATGGCGGCTCTGACGGCTTGATGTTCTACCGCGCTATTGCTGAAAATTGGGCCAAGTTTTTGTGCCGGGGTGGATATCTCTGCGTGGAAGTTGGCATTGGCCAAGCTCTCGCCGTTGCGGACATGTTTAAAGCGGCGAGCCTAGATAACATCGAGGTTATTCGCGACTTAAATGGCATCGATCGCGTTGTTATCGCCAAAAAATTGTGAGTTCTTGATTTTGCCAGCGCGATTGGTTATAATGAAAAAAATACGAAAAATCACGGTTTGCGTGATGTTTTTGAGGTGCTTTTTATGAATATCCTTGTTATTGGCTGCGGAAAGCTGGGCGCGCGCCTTGCAAACACCCTCTGCTACCACGGGCACGACGTTTCTATTGTTGATCGCGATGAGGACGCATTTGAGCAGCTGGATGACGATTTTGACGGCATGACTGTGGTTGGGATGCCCATGGATATGAACGTTTTGCGAAACGCCGGAGTCGAAAGCTGCGATGCTGTTGCGGTTGTTACCGCCGACGATAATCTGAACATAACTGTTTCGCAGATCGTGAAGGAATTTTTTTATGTTGAGAATGTGGTTGCGAGGATCACCGACCCGGTGCGCGAAGACGTTTTTCATCAGTTTGGGTTAAAGACAATTTGCCAGACGAACTTGGCTTGCGGCGCTTTGTACTCGGCTTTGGTTAATGAATTCACCGAGAAACAGCTGCATTTTGGCGACAACACGGTTGGGATCATTGTGAAGGAAGTTGATCCTATCTTGGTTGGCCGGACTGTTGATGCAGTGCCGATGAAGGCGGTTGAGACCATTATGGGCGTTCTGCGCGAAAACGGCAAGCTTTACCTTTATGACGGGCGGCAGAAAATCGTGCTGAATCCGAAAGACAAGATCATTCTGACGCGCATAAGCGACTAAAATTTGAAAAAGGGGGCAAATCGATAAAGCCTCGCTGTAGTGCTGTTATCGGGTTGTATGAGAATTGTTATATTGGGCGGCGGCAAGCTTGGGTACCACTTGGCGCAGAACATGCTTGAGCGGGATTACGAGGTCGAGCTGATCGAGAAAAACAAGATAAAATGTATGCATTTGGCCGACGTGCTGGACGTTGAGGTCGTTTGTGGCGATGGTACTGAGATTAAAGTTTTGGCCGACGCTAGAACTCACAAGGCGGACTGCTTTATTGCTGTGACGGGCAGCGACCAGGATAATTTGGTGGCCTCGCAGCTGGCCAAAAAAAGGTTTCAGGTGAAGAAAGTCATAACCCGGGCCAATAATCCCCGAAATTTGGAGGCTTTGCGAAAGCTCGGCATGGACAACGCCGTGAGCAGCACCGAGATCATTACTCGGCTGATTGAGCAAGAAGTTGAGAGCGCCGAAATGCGCCTTGTGACGAGCCTTAACAAGGGTCGGGCCGCCATTTGCGAGATTGTTATTCCGGAAGACGCCAAGATAAACGGCGCTTCTTTGAAGGACATCGAGCTGCCAAAGTCTTCGCTTATTATCTCTATTTTGAGGGACGAAAGCCTGATCATTCCGCAAGGTGACACGAAAATTTATTCTGGAGACGAAGTTGTCGCCGTTTGTGACGGGCACTCTCAAAAAAGTTTGATGAAGATGTTCTCGGAAAAATAGCCTCGTGTTGCGGACTTTACGCACTTAGTTGTGTGTTTGGATAGTACCAGCGCAGGATTTGCTTATAGTCCGAGCCCTGCTTGGCCATGCTTTGGGCTCCGTACTGACTCATCCCTACGCCGTGACCGTAACCCTTGGTTGTGAACTCTATTTTGTCGTTTTGGATGCTTACCTCAAAATCTGATGACCTAAGTGAAAATATTTCTCGAATCTCCCGACCGGTGGCGCTTTTTGAGCCTATTTTTGCCTCTAGCACCATGCCGGATGAGGTTCGATTTTTTATTTGCAAAAAAGTCTGCGGATCCTCGCTAAAAGACACATCTGGCCATTTGCCTTTTGCTAGATTTTTAAATTCCTCTAGAGAAAATTCTTTTTTACTCAAGTAGCCCGGCGCCAACAAGTCTCCAGGGCTTGCGACAGCATTTAGATACGTGCAGCTGCCGCCAAATACGTCTGCTATATTCTCGGTGTTCCCCGACGATATCGAGTGGTACAGCGCTTCTATGTACTTATCGCCTTGCCTCAGGCTTTGCCCCTTCACCGCGTCCACAGCTTGGCTTATTTTATCGTAATAAAAATCGAAATCCTTGCCCCAGCGCTCTTGCAGCTGCTCTTTTGACGCATAATAGTACATTTTAGACGAATCCACTGCAAAGTCGGCCCCCTTTAAGCTTGGATCAGGGCTTTGCGCGTTTTTTTCTTTCAAAAAGCTAAAATATGTATACGCCGCCACGGCTTGGGCTTTTAAGGCTTCTTCTTCGAATGTTGCGGGCATTTCTGCCGCCACCGTGCTTATGATGAACTCCCTGGCGGGTAATTCTAGCACTTGACCTGTGGATTGATCTAGCAATTTAAACGTGTTTTCTTTTTGATGCTCTTCCTTGGGCGGCTCGCTGCACATTGCCTTTAGCGAGTTTAGGCTTAGCTCCGGTGGCTTAAAGTTTAGTTTAAAATTAATGTCCGACAATCCCCTCATTGTGATGGCCAACGGTATGAAGAAGATTAAAAACAACAAGCTCAGCATAAAAAATAATTTTTGTTTCATGGCAATAAATCATCCTTTTTTATTTAATTTATTATATTTTTTAAGGATTTATGATAAAACTTTTGGCTCTGCCCTATTTACAAATTGCTATTTTAGCGGTAAAATAAATAACAAAAAGACTTTTGGAGGCATTGGATATGAAATTAAAGCTTAATTGGATTCCTTTTGTCATTTCGTTTATTTCCATTTTGGGTCTGCGGGTATACCAGATTTTGTCAATAGGCAATCCCGCTGTCAGAATTTATTGGGATAATTTTGAAATCGTCTGCTTCATCATTGCGGCTGCCGCTTTTGGAATTATAATGGTCGCAAGTTATATTTCAAAAGATGCCCCGGACGTTTTTGTGATTAAGAAAAATTTTTTAACCGGGTTCGTTGCGATTTTAACGGCTGCACTTGCTTTGTGGAACTCTTTTGAAAAATTTAGATATTATTGGTCGGCCGTAGAAAAAGATTGGGTAGACCTGTTTTATATTGTCACCGGCGTTTTTGCGGCGGTCGTCTTTGTTCTGATCGGACTTTGCTATATAAAAGAAAAAAATTATTTTGAAAAGAACAAATTGCTTGCATTGATGCCGACTTTATGGGTTCTAGCTATGATTTTGAAGCTGTTTTTTGAATACAACTCCATCCAGACAAATGTAATTCACGTTTCTAACGCCCTTGCAAGGATCTTCTTGCTGTTCTTTATGTTCAGCCAGGCTCGGCTTTTTGCCACGCTGTTTAACGCGGCCACCTTTAAAAAGCTGTTCTATTTTGGGTTCTCTGCCGCTTTGTTTATGCTCATCTCTATCACAAACTTCTGGGCCGTTACTATGGACTTTGGTCGGGATTTTTCGCCGACGGAGATCGTCAATATCGTTACTGAGTTCTCTTTGATTTTGTACATTCTGTGCGTCATCTTTAGCATTCAGGTTGGCAAGAATTTGGGTAACTCCGAAGACAAGCCTGTTGTAGAAAAAAAAGAAGACGTTGCGGTTGCAAGTTCTACAGCTGACGTGGCTAACACTAACACGGTTGAGAATCGCGAAGAAATGGCCAAGGTCGACAGGTTAATTGAAGATATAAAAAATGAAAATGCCAGCAAAAATCTGGGTTCTAGCGAAGGAATGTCGAACTAATGCCTCTTCCCCATCGATGCTGACATAATTATAATTCGATTTTTCATAAAATATTGCATCAATTATACTTTTGGGAGGCATTCGCATGGCGATAAAGCTTGGCATAAACGGGTTTGGCCGGATCGGTAGGTTGGTGTTTCGCGCTGCTATTAGTCATCCCGAGGCTTTTGACGTTGTTGCGATAAACGATCCCTTTATTGACCTCGATTACATGGTGTATATGATTAAGTATGACACTGTTCATGGGCGTTTTGCGGGCAATGTTTCTGCTGAAAACGGCAAACTTGTGGTTGATGGCAAATTTATTAATGTTTATGCCTTTAAGGAGCCTGCGAAAATCCCTTGGGGGACCGATGGCGCTGACTATATTGTTGAATCCACCGGCGTTTTTTGCACTACTGCCCTTGCTAGCCAGCATTTGGCCGCGGGTGCTAAGAAGGTCGTTATCTCTGCCCCGGCTAAAGACGCCGAGACTCCCACCTTCGTTTGCGGGGTTAACCTTGAAATGTACGATCGGAGCATGGATGTTGTGTCTAATGCCTCGTGCACTACCAACTGCCTGGCGCCTCTTGCGAAGGTTATTAACGACAATTTTGGCATTGTTGAGGGCTTAATGACTACTGTTCATGCGGCGACTGCCACTCAGAAGACTGTTGACGGGCCCTCTCAAAAGGATTGGCGCAGTGGTCGGGCTGCTTTTGGGAATATCATTCCGGCGTCTACTGGCGCGGCTAAGGCTTGCGCTTTGGTCATCCCGGCGCTTGCTGGCAAGCTCACTGGAGTCGCTTTTCGGGTCCCGACTTTGGACGTTTCGGTTGTGGACTTAACCTGCAGGATCGAGAAAGCCGCGACTTACGATGAAATCTGCCGCGCTATAAAAAATGCCTCCGAGACTTACATGAATGGGATTTTGGGGTACACTGAGGATTTGGTGGTTTCTTCGGACTTTTGCGGTGATCCTCGAACCTCGATTTTTGACGCAAAGGCTGGGCTCATGCTGAATGATCATTTCGTCAAGCTGATTGCCTGGTACGACAACGAATGGGGCTACAGCAACAAAATTTTGGATCTTATTCTTCATATGGCGCAGATTGATGGGAATAATTAAAATTTAGGCCGGCAGGATTCTTATTCTGCTGGTATTTTTATGCCTTTTGGCGTTTTTTCTAATTTGATCTTGGACCGCAAAAATGGTATAATTAATTTTGAATAGAGTGAGGCAAAAGTTGATTTTAACGAGGTGCATGGGTTTTGTTCGATAAGTTAGAGGTTTTTAAAACGCGGTATGACGAGATAAACGAGCTGCTGTATGACCCTAATGTTGTTTCTGACCAGGAAAAATACACGGCTTTGATGAAGGAGCAAAAAAATTTAACGCCAATTGTTGAGAAATACGAGGAATATAAAAAGGCCAAGCTGAACTTGGAGGAGGCTCGGCAGCTTTTGGATGGTGGAGGTCTTGACAGGGATTTTAAAGAGATGGTTGAAGCAGAAATCGAGAACTCCCGCGAGGTCATTGAGAAAACATCCGAAGAACTTAAGATTCTGCTGTTGCCCAAGGACCCTAACGACGACCGCAACGTTATTGTGGAGATTCGCGGTGGGGCTGGCGGCGAAGAAGCTGCCTTGTTTTCGGGCGTTTTGTTCCGGATGTACAGCATGTATGCCGAAAGCAAGCGCTGGAGGACTGAGATTTTAAACGCTAACGAGACGGAGCTTGGCGGCTACAAGGAGATTAGCTTTATGATTTCCGGCGAGGGCGCTTATTCTCGCTTAAAGTACGAGAGCGGCGTGCATCGTGTTCAGCGCGTGCCGGAGACCGAAACTCAGGGGCGCATCCACACCTCCACTGTTACTGTGGCCGTTTTGCCCGAGGCGGAGGATGTTGAGATCGAGATTAATCCTTCCGACCTGCAGATAGACACTTTTCGCGCGAGTGGCGCCGGCGGACAGCACATCAATAAGACGGAGTCTGCAATTCGTATTACGCACATTCCGACGGGCGTGGTTGTGGAGTGCCAGGATGAGCGCAGCCAATACAAGAACAAGGATAAGGCTATGAAGGTCTTGAAGTCGCGGCTTTTGGAGGCTAAGATGCAGGAACAGACCGATGAAATGGCTCAGAAGAGGAAAAGTCAGGTTGGAACCGGCGACCGCTCCGAACGGATCCGCACTTATAATTATCCGCAGGGAAGAATTACTGATCACCGCATTGGGCTAACTTTGTATCGGCTTGAGGATATTCTAAACGGCGATATTGACGAGGTTATTGACGCTTTGATCACGGCTGACCGCGCGGCAAAGCTTGAAAGTACTATCGAAAATAAAGAATAAGAAGTGTTTTTGCATGAAAACTCAGATATTGTCGCAGGGTGACACGCTTGCTGCGGCAAAAATATTAAAGGCTGGCGGCGTTGTGGCGATTCCGACCGAGACAGTTTATGGACTTGCCGCTAATGCCTTTGATGACGCGGCTGTTAAAAAAATTTTCATCGCTAAGGGCCGTCCTAGCGACAATCCTTTGATTGTACATATTTCGAAAGTCGATGAAATACGTGATTTGGTGCAAGATTTTACGGCAGAAGCGCAAAAGTTAGCCGATACATTTTGGCCTGGGCCTTTGACAATTATTTTGAAAAAGTCCGATGCTATCTCTAAAATAGTTAGCGGCGGGCTTGATTCTGTTGCAGTGCGGCTACCTGGGCACCCGGTCGCGCGTAAGGTAATTCGTGAAACTGGTTTTCCCTTGGTGGCGCCATCTGCGAACACTTCTGGCAGCCCTAGCCCTACGAGTGCCGCCCATGTTATTGCGGATTTGGACGGAAAAATCGATGCCATTGTTGATGCCGGCAGCTGTAAAGTCGGGATTGAGTCTACTGTTGTCTCGCTTTGTGAGTATGTCCCTAAGATTTTGCGCCCCGGTGCCGTCACGTTTGAGCAGCTAAATCGTGTTTTGGGCAACGTAAAAATTGATGATGCTGTTTTGAATCCGCTTGGTGAAGGCGTTCGTCCGATTTCGCCCGGCACAAAATACAGGCATTATGCGCCAAAGACTAAGGTCATCATTCTAAAAGGCGACCGTGACGCATATGTCGACTACATAAATAATATTCGCTCGGTCAAAAATGTCGCGGCGCTTTGCTATGACGAAGATATTCCCTATTTGAAAGTGCCTGCAATATCCTACGGCAGGGAATCTGACCCTAATTTGCAGGCAGAAAAGCTGTTTAACGCTTTGCGAGAAATAGATAAAATCGAAAACGTCGATACCGTCTACGCTCGATGTCCGGCACAAAGCGGAATTGGTCTTGCGGTTTATAATCGGCTCCTTCGTGCTGCGGGTTTTAACGTTGTTGAGATCTAACTTAATGCTAAATTAAACTTTTTTGAATTTTTGCATTTTTGCATATACTTAATCTTTTTTGTTGAAAAATTTAATACAACATGCTAAAATAAGATTAAATATATTTTTTAGGTGATAATATGTCTAAAATTAGGAATGTAGCGGTCAGCGTCGTGTTTTCTCTGGCTCTGTTGTTTGTATTTTTGTTGCCCGCAAATTTTAGCAATCTAATCGTTCATGCGGTTGATACGCTGGAAGTTACCGCTGGGATGATGCTTCCTGATGGGTTTGACGTTTTGCCGGACGGCAAGGGCAACTTTGTTATCACAAGTTATGATAACAACAATCAGCAAAGCACTATAGCCTATTTAAGCGCGGCCAGCGGCATGCCTTCTCTTACGCATATCAACTACTCCCATTTTATCGTAACCGAAAACATCGACTACAAGTACACTACTGCGAGCTGTTATAGAGATCTTTCATTCGGTTTAGAAAATTGCGTTTTATTTACTTATCTAGACGCAGATAAAACGGTTGCCAAAAAAATCTCTATTGACGTTGAAAATTGCCAGTGTGATGGCTCCGGCACTTTAGACTTGGGCAGTATAATCATTGATTCGCCCCTTAAAATCGCTGTGTACGATGATTTTATCTTTTTTGTAAATAATACCGAAAAATCGCCTATCTCTGGCTATAATTCTAATTTTGAGCAATTGGACACGACGGGCTTAACTTACGATAACAAAGCTTTTCACTCTATTTTTACGGACGTCTCCAAAAAATATCTGTATGCCTTGAATAGCTCTAACGATCTGGTGCGTTACAACATTGCTACCGGTAATTACACATTCGAAGCCCCCGAAAATACTATAAACTTTTCAAATTTGAAATTTGTAACCGATAATATCTTTGTGACGCCCGACAAACGGATAATCACTCTGAATAAAGATAGCTTTAAGTCCGACTCCGAAGTTGAAATTGCCGCAGAAATAACGGACTTTCCAGCTTGCGTGGTTGCCGGTTTTGACGATGCGTCGATTTTAATTAAAACTGAGGATAAGGTGATCTCGCGGATTCGTTGCTCGGACGGTGCTGTGACTGGCAAAATTGAGCTGACTGAGAATGTTTTGGCCATTTCTAAATCTGGCGATAAAATTATCGCTGTTACTGGCGCGGGCACCGGCAGTAATAAGCATATCGCTCTGCTAAAGGAGACTGACATAAAAGAGGTAACTCCTGCCAATCCCAGCAACCCTGGTGGCGGTAGTTCTGGTGATGGTGGCGATAATAACAATCCGCCGTCTGGTGCAGATGACGCCATAACTAGCGATATTTATACTGTTGACGCACAAAATCTCACTATCACCGGCATTGAGCCGGGGACGACTTTTGCGGCGTTTAAAAATAACCTCATTTTTAATGGCTACAATCTGGGACTTAAAAAAGGTGCTACTGCTAAGCCCATCTACGCAAGTTCGACCAAAGTCGCTACTGGTAACTTTGCCTCCTTTGAAAGAGATGGCGCCGAAAAGGTTTTGTTTAAGCTTATTGTTACGGGCGACATTACTGGCACGGGGACTTTGAACTCTCGCGATATTTCTGCTTTTGAAAATTATCTGTTGGGTAAGACTGAGCTAAATGAAGAATCCTTGCAAGCGGCGAATATAAATGGTGACGGCGACCAAGACGTTATTGACCTGTTTTTGATGAGCAAACTTATGCAAAAATAGGGTCTTTTTTGCGCTCAAACGGCTAGAGTTACGCGGTGTGGAGGTGAACCTGCATGGAAAGTCTTGCGATTCTTTACGACAGCGAGGTGATTAACAATCTGCTGCCGATATTTGCCTTTCACCCCAAAAATGTGGTGATTCTTTACGACTACAAATACACTAGCGTTAAGCATCTTGAGTACATAAAAAATGTCTGTATGTCGCGCTTTCCGAGCATTATTTTTGAATATAAGGGCTACAACGGGCTTGACATCGAGCATATCTCCAAAACTTGCGTCTCTGTTATTCACAAAAATCCCTCCTGCTTTTTCGACATCACCGGCGCTGGCGAGTTTGGCGCGATTGGGGCTTATCAGGCCTGCAGAAAAACTTTTACACCAATTTTTAAGCTGGACGTTTTGGGCGAGCGGCTCATAAATGTTTTTGGATGCAAGTCGCTCGAGAAAAATTTTGTGATGCCAAAACTCAATATAGAAAATATTTTCGCCCTGCACGGTGCGCAAATCACCGGTTATAATCACGCTAGCCCCGCTTGTGACAATTTTGATCGGATACTAAAATTTTGCGCGGCGGTTTTTGACGATATCGAACTCTGGAAAAAGACTTGCCTCTACTTGCAAAGCGGCAATACCAACTTTTCGCAAGGGTACAATAATCTGTTTTTTAAGGCGCCCAAACAGATCTCTAAAGGCAAATTGGAGGTCTCTTTAAACCGATTCAAGCTGCTTAAAGTGGCGCAGGAGCTAAATCTTATTTACAAGCTTGACACGAGTTCTTCTGAGATTTCTTTTTTCTATCACGACAAAAAGATTAAGTCATATCTGTCGGACTTTGGCATCTGGCTGGAGCTTTTTTGTTACATCAACCTAAAGCGCGAGCGGCTGTTTCACGACGTGCGCATGAGCGTGAAGTTTGAGTGGAATAACAACAAAAATAAGCTTATGGAGATCGTCAACGAAATCGATCTGACCTTCTTCTACGGCATTCACCCATATTTTATCTCCTGCAAGCTCTCAGAGCCCTCGGCCGACGCCCTGCGTGAGCTTAGCATGTATCCCTCCTATTTTGGCGGCAATAACTCTAAAAGCGCACTCGTTTTCGTCAGCAAAGTCAACAAGCAGCGCTCGTATACCTACACCCGCGCACACGATATGGGCATCTGTGTCATCGACGGTGACATGATTAAAAGCGGAAAATTTATTAGCGAGATAAAAAAATCTCTCAACATAAAAAAGCAATAAAAGAAGCCACTCTCACACCTAAAGTGCACAGTGACTTCTTCTTTTTTTACAGTTATGTTTTTATTTTTCTTTGCTTTTATTATCTTTTTTCTTGCCCGAACTTAGGCCACTATCATCATCGCCATCTTCCTCTAGTTCTGAGAAATCAGCGCTTTCTGTACCTTTAGTCGTAGAAATAACCTCAATTTCAATCGGCTCATCCCTTGTTATGAGCTCCTCAAATTCCGATAAATTAACTTCATTCTTTACTTCTTCTAATTTATCCTTCAAGCGGCGAATCTCTTTTTTAGCGCAATCTATAGAGTCACAAACCTTCTGCATATCGCGATTTGGAACATCACGCAGCTCATTATAATAATGCTTTCCCAGTGTGATATATGATTTTACCACACTGTTGGCTTCTTTTTTTATCTGTTTTTTTAGCGACGTAACTTTGCTAAATTTTTTATTTTTTTCCACCACAAAATCGATTGCCTCGTTAAAAGTTTCTCCTAAATTTCTAAGAAAGTCCATAAGCGCATCCTCCAAAAAACTACTTAATACTTAAAATTATAATAAAACAAAAGCCCAGAAAACTCAATACATATTTTTACTTTTCCTGCTCTGTTTTTTTAGCAACACCACGCCATAAAGCAAAATTATCAATGTTAAAATTAGTATACTCCAAAAAAACGCAATTAATATAATTCTTAAAAAAACGTCTCTAAAAAAGAGTTCTGTCTGACTTTTCAAAGCAGATTTAGCAACTTGTTGGCTCATGCTCATTCGGACAAGGTCCATAGCAATATTAAAAGAGTCCAAAAGCCCCTTGCAAAGCGGGACAGATAATGCACTGCACAAAACTAAAATCGATGACAAAATAAATATGTTTCGGTGCCTTTGCTGCGACAAAACGATGTTTTTATAAACAAATCCCTTTAAAGAAAGTAGTTTCGTGTTACTTTTAATGTTACTAAGCTTTTTGCCGCAATTATAGCAAAAATTCACACCATCCATATTTTCTGTGTTACAATTTTTGCAGTGCATAATCTTCCTCCGCTACTTTACTAACAACATGTCTTCGACCGCCATATAATTATGATAAACTTTTACAATTCTAAAATCAACCATAATTTTTAAACGGCATTATTTCTTTATAAACGCAGACAGTATACTACCTCTCGGGTCACACTTCACGACTATTTTATCTTCAAATTTCTTTTCTCTACCTTTGCTTGTTAAATATTTTAAATTTACTTCTCCATATGCCCCACCGTATGTTCTGGTTTCGTTACCTGTTCTCGACGACGCATCTGCTTCTCCTTGCGGCACCATGCTATGCGTACCCAAGCATTTTACTTCGTGAGTCTTTATATTATATCTAAAAGTTGCATGCATTATTACATACGCAACTATATTGCCGTCATTATCTTTATATACTATGTCTAGGTATCTTCTAACATACCTATACAAGTCGGTTGCGTCATTTTCTAAGTCTCTAACTTGTTCTATGTTAGTATCCTGAACCTCTCTAACCAAGTTATGTCTTACCTGCTCAGTTCTTAATCCTAAATCCGTAAACTTTAAGCCGTCTCTATCCAGGTCTTCTTTTGGACCTCTTGTGATATTTCTGAAAACAATTTCTCCGTTTGCATAGCATATAATATCTGCATGAAATTCATCCGTACGCACTCTTATTCTTTTATCATTTAAGTGAGAAAAAAGTGTTACTATACATTGCCCCGGAGCCATATAGATTCCCTCATTTGCCGATATTTTCCAATCGTTGTTATATATATGAGCTTTTTCTTTCATCAAGTTGTTATCTTCAACCCATGCATTTTCACCATCATACACAAAATAGAACGCAAGAAAAAGTCCGCACAAATGCTCACCAGTCTCTTCAAAGTAAAAGTCTGTCCTTGCCTCTACTTTTCTACGAAAAACTTCTTGTCCGTCCTCATTAAAGCCATTTGAAATAGGCTCACTAATGCTTGTGTCACACACACATTTTATTCCGTCTTCGGTTAAAAAGTCCTTCTTATGAATTACTTCCCAACCGTTTTTGGCATTTTGTTTTGAAACTTTACTCTGTTTATTTTCTTCTAACGTGTCTACTACTAGCATTTTTATCAAGTCCGCTGTGTCCGGTTCCGAGTCTGGCACATCTGGAGTAATAATAATATTTTCATCATCGTCTGACGCAAAATTTTTCGAGTGAACCATTGGTCCTAACTTGCTTGTATCTAAACGGTCTGTTGCCAATCTTACTATATCCAATGTATCAGGTTCCGGCTCTAGCACACCGTCGTTTAAAAAATCATGT
This sequence comes from uncultured Eubacteriales bacterium, assembly GCA_948527295.1. Classification (GTDB taxonomy): domain Bacteria; phylum Bacillota; class Clostridia; order Oscillospirales; family Acutalibacteraceae; genus CAG-557. Next base: position 105,932 of record CAOSWK010000002.1, read on the forward strand.
GCAAATGCCGTTTCTGTGCCAATTGCTGGTCCGGTTAAAAAAAGTGAAAGTGCCATAAAACAAGATAGTATCCTTTTAATATTCATAAAATTCCCCTTCTTCCTCTTTTTCTCTAACCATTTATTACACTCTGTATGTAATCGCTATCAAATAAAATTTATAAAGAAGGCCTGCAATCGCCTTTTGTGCATTCTTAATAGAATTTTCTGCCACTTGCTCTTTCGATAAGAAACCTTCATGTAAAGCATAAAGGTTGTCGTCCGCTAAAAGCGCAGAACAGACTGCTACTGTCTCTAAGCTATTAACTTCATAATAACGAAACTCTCTTCTTTGCATCGAGGGTCTTACTCTGTCTTGCACACTCTTGCAAGTATTTTCAAAACTTACATGGAAGAAGAAGTTAAATCCAGTATCCAGTAAAGTTTGGTTATTCGTATGTACCGGGGTATTAAGATCTCCTAAAAAGTGCAAAGCTCTACCAAGCTCTTCCATGGCTCTTCTCCGATATGCTCTGGCTTTTTCCAAATTTCCATTGGCCATTGCTTGATAATATAATTTCATGTAATGTAATGCACGGTTAAAATGATCAACAAATCTTGTTAATGCAGAATCATTCTCACCCATAAAGTTTAGTCCTGTTACAGGGTTATAAAAATGATATTTATATGCTCCATAAGTCTCATCCTCGTCTGGCTTTACGCAATAAACCAAAATTATCTCTATATCCTCTTCTGTAAAAAAATCTATACCAAAAATATCCAAAAGAATGTCAAGTCCCCTCTGTGTAACATATACATGAGTTGGACCGTCAAAAGCCGAACAAGGGCTACCTGCTACACCAAAAATTAACATCATACTCAAAAAAAATGAAAATACCTTTTTTAAACATCTCATATAAAATCATCCCTTTCCTTACGCTGCCTTCAGTTCAAATCATTCCACCTCAAGAAAAACACCTCCTTTCAATTTCCATTTTTATGTAATTTTGTAAAAATAAACAAAATATATAATATAAAAATTAACTTTTAGGGCTATATTATATCATTTTATTTATTTTTTGTCAATAATTTAGTAAATTTTATGTAATTATATTTTAAATTTGTATAATATTTGGGGAGCGCACTAGCCTTTTCACCATACAGCCACAAAGATCTAAAAATTTGCCTTATCAAAAAAACGTTTCAGTTGGGAATTTTAGGCATAAAAAATCCCCTTCCGCTTGAATCATCATCAAACAAAAAGGGAATCTTATTATAATCAAATTTAATGTTAAAATTTATCTGCGCTCAACGGGCCCTGTCATCTCACTCAATATCCGTGTCAAAAAACGAGGTAATCGCCCTGTACGCCATAAACACGTCTATCTTCGAGACAACCTCAAACGGCGCGTGCATAGAAAGCACCGGAACGCCCAAATCGACCACGTCCACGCCCAAATTTGCAATGTACTTGGCGATAGTCCCGCCGCCACCAACGTCTACCTTACCGAGCTCGCCTGTCTGCCACAGGATTTTATTCTTTTCTAGAAAATTGCGCACATATCCCATAAACTCCGCCGAAGCATCCGAAGTTCCAAACTTGCCGCCGCTACCAGTGTACTTCGTAATGACGACGCCATTGTTGACGTAGCAGCTGTTGGCAGGGTCATACACCGCGCTATAGGCCGGGTCAAACGCCGCATTAACGTCTGCCGAAAGGCACTGCGACTTCATCAAAACATGCTTGTAGTCAACCTTTTCCATCTTGGCAAGGTCCGCAACAAAGTACATAAAAAACGCCGACTTCATCCCGGTGTTACCATCGCTGCCGGTTTCTTCTTTGTCCGCCAAGACCGTCATTACAGTGTTTTGGGGCACTCCTTTATAGTCCAACACCGCCATTAACGAAGGATACGCACAAACTCGGTCATCATGCCCATACGCGCCCACCATGCTGCGGTCCAAACCGACGTCTTTAGCCTTAAACGCCGGCACCATCTCAAGTTCAGCCGACAAAAAGTCCGACTCCACCACGCCATATTTATCATTAAGGATTTTCATTATGTTCAGCTTTACCAGTTCGGCGCCTTTTTCGGCTTTAAAAGGTCTGCTGCCCACCAAGATATTCAAATTTTCTGCATCAATGGCCTTGTGTAAGGGTTTTGCGACTTGTTCCTTAGCCAAATGCGGCAATAAATCTGTAACGCAGAAAACCGGATCATCCTTATCTTCGCCAATCTTTACGTCAACCGAGGTTCCGTCTTTCTTCACAATCTTTCCATGCAGCGCAAGTGGCATCGCCGTCCACTGATATTTTTTGATGCCCCCATAATAGTGAGTCTTGAGCATCGCCAAATCGCTTGCTTCGTACAGCGGGTTGGGCTTTATATCTAATCTTGGCGAGTCAATATGCGCAACGGCAATTTGCGCGCCATTTTTTACGCCCTCTTTGCCGATTATCGCGACTATCACTGACTTTTTCTTGTTAACATAATAAATCTTGTCACCAGATTTATAGTCTTTGCCAGCTTCAAATTTGCTAAAGCCCGCCTTTTTCGCCATCTTAACCGCATAACTAGTCGCCTCGCGCTCTGTCTTCGCGTTGTCCAAAAAAGCCTTATAGCCTTCGCAAAAGTCATCAGCTGCCTTTATCTGCGCACCAGTCAGCCTTGATGCTCCATTTTTTTTCTCCATAAACAAGCTCTCTTTCAGCTTCTCGGCCTCTGTCTTCGGCTCTATTTTCGACTTACTCTCGCTGCTAAGCATAAAAACCATCCTCTCAAATTTAGTTAAAATACAAATTTTTGTACATTCTGCGGCTCTCCAGCACATTTTCAACGTATATAGATGTATCTGGAAACGGGATTTTCTTCAAAGTCTTGCCATCGGCAGAGTATCGCTCGTCCCGAAGCCATTTGTCCACCGTGCCGATGCCCGCGTTGTAGGCGCAAACCACCTCTACAATAGTATTATACCTCTTTTTCAGGATCGATAAAAGGTAGGCCCCATATTTGATGTTTGTTTGCGGGTCCTTAAGATTTCCAACGTCCAAAAGCGTCACCAATTTGTGAGTCTGCAGCCATTCAAAAGTCTCTGGCATAATCTGCATTAACCCGATGGCGCCAGCTTTGGACTCTGCATCCTGCCGAAAATTGCTCTCTGACTTAATTATAGCTAAAATCAGCTCTTTTTCAACGTTAAATCTCTCGGAATTCTCGCTAACATAGTCGTAATATCGCACAGGGTACGCCTTTTTCAAAAAAAATATATATCCACAATAGAGCGCAAAAAAGGCAAACACAACCGCCAAAGCGCACTCCAACAAGTTTTTGCATTTAAAATTCATTATTCCCGGTTCCCTCAATATCTCTGCTCTCCGTCTGGCCTCTATAAATCTAAGTTTTGGCCAAATACCTTATAATTATAGCCGATTAAACCTTCTGTGTCTACAAATTAATGCCGCCACCGCTCAATGCAAAGCTGCATATATCCTGCTATTTTTCAATTTTATTTTTGAAAAAAGACTCGCTAGAAGTATTTGGCGGGCGCAAAATTCGGTAAAGGCCATACAGGCCCTCTGGCGTTTTGGTGAGCTTATTTATCTTGCCCTCGCAGCTCAAAGTCGCCTTAAATCCCATCTGGTACAAAATATCCAAAGAGCACTTACTTACCGCACCAAACGGAAACACAAAAGTCGTCGGCGTCGTGCCCAAAAAATCGGCAACTCTGTTCTGCATCAAGTCGATATCGCTACAGAGGGCATTTTGATAATGCTCAAAGCTCTCACTCCGATTCTTCTTGGTTCCGCGGCGCTTTCTTGTAATCGTGTGCATGTTATAAGAATGATTCTGGATCTCAACCAAGCCCGAATCCTGCATCTCCCTCAGCTCATCCCACGAACAATGCGCATAATTTGGGTTTTTGTCCTTGTTCTCGCTGTAAACATCGGCCTGCTTGCCAATCGGAGACAGCACCATCTTGCACTCATACTTCTTCAAAAGAGGAAACGCATACAAATAATTGTTATAATACCCGTCGTCAAATGTCAGCATTATCGGCTTTTCTGGCAAATCCTTGTTTTCATAGACGTAGTCGATCAAATCCTGCATAACTATCGTAGTGTAGCCATTCTCTTTTATATACTTTAAGTCGCCCTCGAACACATCCGGAGTTATAACAAATTTGCCCTTCGATCGGTTCGTCTTTAGTATCGAATGATACATGAGTATTGGCAGCCTCACGCTGTCTGCCGACTCCGAAACAGACGAGAAAATCATGTTCGTGCCGTAGCTCAAAGGCAGCCATACCAAGATAAATGCGACTACCACTAGGAGGACAAGTACTGGCTTTTTTATTTTAAAGTTCACATACATACGCAAAAATCCGCCCTTCTCACTGTTCACGCGCGCAAGCATTACGTTTAAGAGCAATCATTTTTGTAATCTATATGAAAAAACTTCGCAAATAATGAACAATCGCCCAACAAATGTGCAAAGCGTATGCTGAACTTTGGCATGTATAAGCCATCCAGGTGGTTCAGTCCTCATAGTTTATGTTGACGGCAAACCCCTTGGTAAAAAAATATATGAGAGGCGACAACGCCGCCGTGTACAGGGCCGCTATCAAATAGTGGTTAACAAGCGCATATAATCTGTCCGCATAGCCGAAAAACAAGAACTCAACCAAAAAATGCACAGCGTAAAAAGCGAAAATAAAGGCAATAGCCACTGCAACCGAAGTGACCAAATTGAACTTTATGATTTTTTGCGCAAAGTTTCCAACCAAAAATCCCAAACAAGTCGTTGCAATCGAATAAAACCCAATACCGCCCGTTGCACCAACATCCAAAAGCAGCCCAATGAAAAATCCAAACACGGCGCCAACCGTGTGACCTTCAAATAGCGCGATCATAACGGCAACCGGCACCAAAATTACAGGCCTCACGCCATATATACTCGGAATCAAATTTGGCGTCTGCTCCAAAACATAAACCATCAAAATCTCAATAACATACGCAAAAAATCGCGCGCATCTGTAAGCAATCCGCATCAGGGCCCTCCTTTTTACGCTAAAATAAATACCTCAATTTTTCGCCGCTTTTGGCATCAGCTCTGCGGCGATCTCCCCCTTACCGCTAAAATCCGTCAAAACAAACACGTCAATAACATTTTTAACGTCGTCAAACGGCACAATCACCGCATAAAAAGAGGAATCATAATCATCGTTTTTGGTCTCAACAACCTTGCCAATGGGCAGCCCCTTGGGGCAAATGCCTCCAAGCCCCGTCGTGACTATAATGTCGTCAGGTTTAATTTTATTCTGCGCCGAAATATACATCAAAGCGGTCTGGTTGTTATCGGCCAACGACTTTTTGCCCGTCACAACGCCACTGTCGCCAGTTCCAGCATCAATCGCACCCATCTTGTACTCCGGCGACAAAATCGTCTTAACCCGGCAAGAGTGCTCCCTTACCGCAGAAACCCGCCCAATCAGCCCATTTTCGGTAATTACCGGATCGTTTTCGCAAACGCCGTCACTGCTGCCTTTATCCAAAGTAAAGCCATAAAACAAATCATTCGGATCCCGCGCAATAACCTCTGCAGTCTTAAATTTTAGCGATTTATTCTGCTTCTTAAAGCCATAAAACTTCAAGTATTGCGCATTTTCGCGTTTCACATCGTAATAGTCCACCAAAATCGCCCTCATACGGACAAGCTCGGTTTTTAGACTTTTTATCTCTTTTTCATATTCATCAGCAGATTTTTGATTCTTAGGCAAAACAGAGGCCGCCGCGTCGGTAAGGTCGTTCGACACCATCTGCATGGGCGTTACAATACAGTCAACAATTTTAGGAATAAAGTTCGTGCCCGGCACAAAGGTCAAAATGGAAATTCCCCCAGCGATAAAGCAGCACGCAACAAAAAGCTTGAACCCATTGCTTTTAAAAAATCTTTTAAAATCCAACGCCACCGCCCCCTTGCAAAAGTCCGCCTTAAATTACAAAAATCTTGCCATTAATCAGGCGGAGACCCCTCAAAATTGATCCCCGCCCACAAAAAAAGATAAAAATAAATCAATCAAAACAAAATTACGGCCTTTTCCGCCGATAATAACTCCTCGGCATAACAAGCTCCAAGCGTTTGCCCGTGCCATCTGCCACGCAGTCAAGCGGGCGTTCTGCCACATGCACAACCATCCTCGTCTCTTGCGAGATCAGCTGATCTAGTCCGCGAAGCAAAGCGCCGCCGCCAGTCAGCATAATCCCATGGTCAATAATGTCAGCCGAGAGCTCCGGCGGAGTCTTCTCAAGCGTGCTTTTAATAGCATCAATAATGGCTGTCAGTGGCTCAAATAAGGCCTCCCGCACCTCTTCGGCCGTAATCTCAATATGCTTTGGCAATCCGTCCACCAAATTTCTGCCTTTAATCTCCATCGAGCCTTCATTCTCGTAGCTAAATGCCGACCCAATCTGGATCTTAATGTTCTCCGCCGTGCGCTCGCCAATCAGCAGATTATACTTCTTTTTAATGTAAGCTACAATCGCCTCGTCAAACCGATTTCCCGCCACGCGCACAGACTGCGATGTAACAATGTCCCCCAAAGAAATAACCGCAATCTCCGAAGTGCCGCCGCCAATGTCAACAACCATACTTCCAGTAGGCTCCGCAACAGGCAACCCAGCTCCAATAGCAGCCGCCATAGGTTCTTGAATCAGCTCAACTTCCTTTGCCCCAGCCTGACGCGTTGCATCTTCAACCGCGCGCTTTTCAACCTCTGTAACGCCCGCCGGAATGCACACAACGACCTTTGGCCGCTTGCTAAACAAACTAGTTTTCACTGTTTTTCTTATAAAATGCTTCAACATAGTGGCAGTAATATCAAAATTTGCGATCACACCGTCTTTTAAAGGGCTCACTGCAACAATAGACCCCGGCGTTCTGCCTATCATATCTTTAGCCTGCAGCCCAACCGCCAAAACAGTGTCAGTATTAACGTCCACCGCAACAACCGACGGCTCGCGCAAGATAATCCCTTTATTCTTCATAAACACCAAAGTATTCGCCGTGCCCAAATCTATCCCAATATCCCGTGAAAACATTTTGCCTCTTTTGCTCCCTTCAACCTCAGCACGATCACACATTCGCGCATGCGCAAAAACGTTATTTTTAAATATTATACTACACGCGGCGCGGATTTCTCAACAAAAAAACTTACATTTAAAAATTATCTCCTAAACACACAAAAAAAGCGCGCATCCACACATATTTTTAGCAGATTACGCGCCTTAAACTTCTTTCTTCTTTTTTCAGATTTAATTAAAAAAACAAATTTTTACTTGCCCATTTTTCTGCTTCTTTTTTGGTGGCAAATGTTTTACTCTTCTTCGGACCTATTCCCAAAGTCCTTCCCTCAACAGTATAATCAGTCCACTCTTTAGGTACGTAATTCGTCGCTTCCGTTACTTCGGAATGAAATGTCTCCATTATTTTATAGCCTCCAGAAGCAGACTCTAATTCTTCTTCAGTTAAGCAAACCTCATTGCCATTCTTTTTGCTTGCTTTTGCCAAAGTTTCATCGTTTTTACCTTTTTTCATCTTTCATCTCTCCTTTTCTAATTTTAACAACATATTACACATGTTGCTATGCAATTATACCAAATATTTTTAGTTTTGTCAATTACATTTTTCCTTTTAGCCAGTTTTGAGCTTCCTCTTCTGTCGCAAACGTCTTCTTTTCAGTAAAAGGAATCAGTCCAAAAAAGACATTTTTCTTAACCGAAGCTGTCCATTTTTCCTTTCCATTTTCAGAGACACAACTCAAACCCCAGCCCACAGAAGAACCTCTGCCACCCCCAGCAGCAGCCTCCAGCTGGTCGTCCGTAAGGCAAATGCTCTCATCAAATTCAACCCTAGTTCTGTTCAAAGCCTCATCACGCTTACCTTTTTTCATATTTATCATCCCTTTCTAAAATAAACAGCACATAAAAATTGTTGACACAATTATACCAAAATATTTTTAAATTGTCAATATTTTTGTATTAAACTACAGCATACCTTAAATAATTAAATGCTTTTTAGCTCTTCATTACTTGCCAGTTGAACCAAAACCGCCCTCTCCACGAACCGTGCTCTCTAGACTTTCTACTTCACAAAAAGACACAGGCAAAACCGGCATTATTATCATCTGCGCAATGCGTTCATTCTGTTTAACCGTGTAATCCTTTGCACTAAAATTCCTCAAACTAACGTAAATTTCGCCTCTGTAGTCACTGTCCACCACGCCAACGGAATTTGCCAAAGAAATCCCAAACTTAGTCGCAAGGCCACTTCTTGCAAAAATAAAAGCAGCCATCTCTTTGCTTGGCAACTCAATCGCAATCCCCATCGCAACTAAAGCCGATTCACCAGCTTTTATCGTAATATCCTCATCTATGCAAGCGTATAAGTCCAGCCCAGCAGCACCCACTGTTGCCCGCTGCGGAATTATCGCACCTTCTCGCTTCTTTTGCACTTTCACAACCATCTCAGACTTCACTATCAATCAGCCTTTCTTAAAGCTCATATTATTAAAATTTTAATTACACAAAATAAAAATCGCGCCTAGCTATAAACGCGACTTTGCATATACTCCAAAACACAACCGGTTGGTCTTGGTAGTTATAGAGAACCTACAAACTTAAAACGCGGGCGATAAAATAAAAAATTCACAATCAGCTTCGATCGCGAATTGGTGTGCGCGACCACGCGCTGGCTGCGGAACTAGGATTCGAACCCAGACAAACAGAGTCAGAGTCTGCTGTGCTACCCTTACACAATTCCGCATCAATAAAATTAATTATACCTCAAAAGATAAGCAAAGTCAAGCGCATAAGCTAAAAATCAATCTCAATTCAAAAAAGCAAAAGCATGACTACACAAAAGAGCCATGCTTTTTTTATGTTAATTAAAGATAAAATTACTTAACTTCTACTTCTGCGCCAGCTTCGGTCAACTTAGCTTTAATAGCCTCCGAATCTTCCTTAGAAACGCCCTCTTTCAGCGTCTTTGGCGCACCGTCTACAATTTCCTTAGCTTCTTTCAAGCCAAGGCCAGTAACCTCTTTAACAATCTTAATAACAGCAACTTTGTTGCCGCCAGCCGATTTCAAAACGATGTCGAAAGCAGACTTTTCTTCAGCAGCAGCTGCGCCACCACCAGCAGCCGGAGCAGCAGCCACAGCAACAGGAGCAGCAGCAGATACGCCAAACTCCTCCTCCAAAGCCTTAACAAGCTCGCTCAATTCCAAAACAGTCAACGCTTTAACGTCTTCAATTAACTTCGCAACTTTATCTGACATAATAATTATCCTCCAAAAATTCAATAAATTTGAGCACAAAGCCCTTCTTAACAATACAATATAAAAACTAAACTAATAAAATAAACTCAAGTAAGCAATCAAGCACTCTGCTCGCTCTGCTGCTTGCTAGCAATAGCGCCAAGAGCCACAACAAGCCCTCTAATAGTGCCATTAAGCACAGCAACAAACCCAGAAATCGGCGCGTTCAAGCCACCCAAAGCCTTTGCCACAAGCACTTCTTTTGTAGGCAGCTTAGCAAGATTATTAACCTCAGCCTCGCTAATTACGCTCCCCTCAATAAAACCAGCCTTCGCCTTAAAAAAGTCGTGATCCTTAGCAAAATTACAAAGAATCCTGGCTGCAGCAACATGGTCGTCCTTACTAATAGCAATAGCAGTAGTCCCCTCAAGAAAAGGCTCCAGCCCGTCAATCTCGGCTTCCTTAGCAGCTCGTTGAAGCAAAGTATTTTTAACAACAAAATACTCAACGCCCGTTTCCCTCAGCTCTTTGCGCAACTTAGTGTCGTCCGCAACGTTAATGCCCTTATAATTAACGATAACACCAGCACAAGCGCTCTTTAAATTTTCGGCCAAATTTGCAACCAACGCCTTTTTTTGTTCCAAAATTTTTTCGCTCGGCAATTCATTCACCTCCACAGCCAAAATTTTCAGATACACAAAAGCAAAACGCCCATTCCGCAAACCGCAGAAAAGGCGCAAACACTCACAAAACAAGCATACCCGCGCTAATCCTCGGTAGGCGTGAACTCACATTACGCATAATCATGCACCTACTGTCTTTGGAATAACAGTCTTAAAGTATGATACCACTCATTTTCAAGTTTGTCAAGAGGTTCAAAAAATTTTCGCACAAATTTTTAAACAAAGCTAAAATTCTGCAGTTCCGGTAGTTCTGGGGAAGGGTAGCACGTCCCGAATATTTGAGATTCCCGTCAAATACATGATAAGACGTTCAAACCCTAAGCCAAACCCCGAATGCACCGCCGACCCGTATCGCCGAAGGTCCAAGTACCACCAATAGTCTTCCTCTTGCAAATTTAATTCCTTCATCCGCAAAATCAAGCGCTCCAACCGTTCTTCACGCTGGCTTCCCCCCACAATTTCGCCAATCCCAGGCACCAGCAAATCCATCGCCGCCACGGTCCGGCCATCCTCGTTCTCGCGCATATAAAACGACTTTATCTCCTTGGGGTAGTCGATCACAAAAACCGGCTTTTGGTAGACCTTCTCCGTCAAATACTTCTCGTGCTCGGTCTGCAGATCTATTCCCCACGACACCTTATACTCAAAGGCATCATTATTCTTTTCCAGAATTTTTATTGCGTCCGTGTACGTCACAACGCCAAAGTCCGAATTCACAATATTCGTGAGCTTGCTTATCAGCTCTTTGTCGTAAAAATTGTTAAAAAACTCCATATCCGCCGAGCAAATCGCCAGCACGTAGCTTATGATGAATTTCATCATGTTCTCGGCAACGTCCATGCAGTCCTTTAAGTCAGCAAACGCCATTTCTGGCTCAATCATCCAAAACTCCGCTGCGTGCCGCTGTGTGTAAGATTTCTCTGCCCGAAAGGTGGGCCCAAACGTATAAATGTTTCCCAACGCCAGTGCCATGCATTCGCCCTCCAGCTGGCCAGAGACCGTCAGTGAGGTATGCTTTTGAAAAAAGTCCTGCGAATAGTCCACATGGCCGTCCTCAGTCTTCGGAACATTCTCAAGATCCAGCGTAGTAATCGTAAACATCTCGCCGGCGCCTTCACAGTCGCTGCCCGTGATTATCGGAGTGTGCGCGTAAACGAACCCCTGCTCCTGAAAAAACTTATGAATAGCATAAGCCGCAGCAGAACGGACTCTATAAGCCGCGCCAAATGTGTTCGTCCTGGGACGCAGATGCGCAATCGTCCTCAAATATTCAAGCGTGTGCCTCTTTTTTTGCAGCGGATAATCACTCGTAGATTCGCCTTCGATAAAGATTTCGGTTGCCTGAATTTCAAAAGGTTGCTTGGCCTGTGGGGTAAGCAGCAAATTGCCTTTTACGCAAACCGCCGATCCCACGTTGAGTTTGGCGACCTCCCTAAAATTCTCCACCTTGTCCTCAACAAAAACCACCTGCAGGTCCTTAAAAAAGCTGCCATCGTTAAGCTGCATAAATCCCAATGCCTTCGAGTCCCGAATAGTCTTAACCCAGCCGCAAACGGTTATTCCTTTATCCGCAAATCTCGCCGAATTCTTGTAAAGCTCCGCTATTTTTACTCTCTTCATCGCAAGGCATAATCAGCCAAACGGCCGCATTATGCGCTTCCCACCCTTCTTTTTATATAAAATTTCAGCATATATTATACCAAACTCTGGCTAAACTATCAACAAAGCCCGTAAAACTCCCGCTCAGCTGAGTTTTATTTATCATTTGGTTGCGCCGGTTTTCATCAATCTCGCTTGAGCACTGCGTTCGTTTTCGTCCAGCTTCATCAAAATGTACCGGATCCCGCCCTCTGCCTGAGGAATCACCACATACTCCAGCGCGTTGACTCTTCTGCGCGTTTTTTCGATTTCTCTAGCCAAAAGCTGACATGATTTCTCGACCTCCGCCAACTTCAGCATATCTTCAAAAACCTCCGAGAGCGCCCCCACCGCGTCGTCCAAGCTAAAAGATGTAAACGCCAGCCCATACGAATATATGTCGTTTTTGTCGGCCGTCCTGGTGCTAAAGCTAAACTTCGGCACGTTCACGCTCATAATGTTCCTGCTAGAAACCTCAATAGAAACGGCCTGCTTAGGCGCAAGGAGCGCAACATTTAAGGCTTCTTCGCTCATTTCAGATTTAGCCATCAAAAATTTTTCGTTGGCCCTTTTTATGCCGCGCTCAACCTTCTGCCGCAGATTTTTGTTCTCCTCCACCATGGCGATGAACTGCTTCATCAGCTCGTCTCGTTTGTCCTTCAAGAGCTTGTGCCCCCGCACGGCCATGACTCGCTTCTTTTTAAGCCTCGTGAGCTCCATTCTAGTGGGATTCACCTGTGCTGTCGCCATAATTAATCACCACTTTTTCCGTAATATTCGTCCAAGTACTCGTCCTTAATCCGCTTGAGTTCGCTGCGCGGCAAAATCGAAAGCAGCTTCCAGCCGATGTCCAGTGTCTCCTCGATGCTTCTGTCATTTTCGTACCCCTGCGAGACGTACTCCTCCTCAAAAGCGTCCGCAAATTTGGCGTAAAGCTTGTCGATGTCCGTAAGCGCCGCCTCTCCAAGGATTATCATAAGCTCCTTCGCTTCCTTGCCCCTAGCATACGCCGAAAACAGCTGATTCATCGTATTCGCGTGGTCTTCTCTGGTCTTGCCCTTGCCGATTCCCTTATCTTTTAAGCGCGAAAGTGACGGCAAAACGTCAATCGGCGGCGTCAGGCCCTTTCTAAACAATTCTCGGCTCAAAATGATTTGCCCCTCTGTTATATACCCCGTCAAATCTGGGATCGGGTGCGTTTTGTCATCCTCAGGCATCGTCAGAATCGGAATAAGCGTGATGCTGCCCTTTTTCCCCTTCTGACGTCCCGCTCGTTCGTAAATCGAAGCTAAATCTGTATACATATAGCCTGGATATCCACGCCGACCGGGGACTTCTCTGCGCGCGGCCGAAACCTCCCTCAAAGCGTCGGCATAGTTCGTGATGTCCGTCATGATCACCAGCACGTGCATATCCTTCTCAAAAGCCAAGAACTCCGCCGCCGTCAAGGCCATCTTGGGCGTAGCGATGCGCTCAACCGCCGGGTCGTTGGCCAAATTCAAAAACATCACCGTCCGGTCTATGGCGCCGGTGGCCTCAAAGCTCTCAACGAAAAATTGCGACTCCTCAAAAGTGATGCCCATCGCCGCAAAAACAACCGCAAAAGACTCCTGCGCACCGCGAACCTTAGCCTGGCGCGCTATTTGAGCCGCCAGTTTTGCATGAGGCAATCCACTGGCAGAAAAAATCGGTAACTTTTGGCCTCTAACGAGCGTATTCAAGCCATCGATAGCCGAAACGCCCGTCTGAATAAACTCCTGCGGATAATTTCTCGCAGCAGGGTTCATCGGCAAGCCATTTATGTCCATTCGCTTTTCTGGCAAAACTTCTGCACCGCCGTCAATAGGCCGTCCCAACCCGTCAAAAACTCGACTCAGCATATCAATCGAGACGCCAAGCTGCATGCTTCTGCCCAAAAATCGCACCTTGCTGTTAGAAAGATTTATCCCCGCGGAATTCTCAAACAGCTGCACCAAAGCATTCGTCCCGTCAATTTCAAGCACTCTGCACCGGCGTTTTTCTCCGTTTGCAAGCTCTATTTCGCCCAGCTCATCGAAGTTCACGTCCTCAACATCCCTCACCAACATCAAAGGGCCGGCAACTTCCTCTATCGTTCTGTACTCCTTCGGCATCAAAAATCCTCCCTCTTTAATGTTGACCCGATCTCCTCCGACATCGCCCGCGCTATGCTATCGTACTCATTTTTACTTTCTAAATTAGAAATATACTTAAATCGCCCAATTCGCTCTCTTACCGGCAGGCTCAGCAGCAGCTCTATCTGCGCGCCGTTTTCCAGCACTTGCCGCGCCAAATCGTAAAACTCCAAGATCAGCCTTATCATCAGGCACTGTTTGTCTATCGTCGTGTAGGCGTCCTCCTCGTGGAAGGCGTTCTGATGCAAGAAGTCCTCCCGAATCGACCGTGCCACCTCTAGCTTTAGCCTATCCTGTGCCGACAAAGCGTCCATTCCAACAAGCTTCACAATCTCCTCAAGTTCGGCCTCCTCCTGCAAAAGCCGCATCATCCGCGTCCGCAGCCGCATAAATTCCGAATCCACGTTACCATTGAACCACTCCGACAAAGTGTCTACGTACAAGGAGTAGCTGTTTAGCCAGTTTATCGCCGGAAAATGCCGCCTGTACGCCAGCGAGGAGTCCAGCCCCCAAAAAACCTTTACAATCCGTAAAGTCGCCTGCGCCACCGGCTCAGAGATATCCCCACCCGGCGGAGAAACCGCTCCAATAACGGATAACGCGCCCTCTCGCGGAGTTTTTCCCAAAGACATAACTCGGCCGGCACGCTCATAAAATTGCGCCAACCTGCTACCCAAATACGCCGGATATCCCTCTTCGCCGGGCATCTCTTGCAATCGGCCGGACATTTCCCGCAATGCTTCGGCCCACCGCGAAGTTGAATCTGCCATGAGCGCCACAGAATAGCCCATGTCCCGGAAATATTCGGCAATGGTGATGCCCGTGTATATCGAAGCTTCGCGCGCCGCGACCGGCATATCCGAAGTGTTCGCAATCAAAACCGTACGCTTCATCAAAGACTGCCCCGTTTTGGGGTCAATCAACTCCGGGAACTCATTCAAAACGTCCGTCATTTCGTTGCCGCGCTCTCCGCAACCAATGTAAACAACAATATCCGCGTCAGCCCATTTGGCCAACTGATGCTGCACTACGGTCTTTCCGCTACCAAAAGGCCCCGGCACAGCGGCCACCCCGCCCTTAGCGATAGGAAAAAGCGTATCTATAACCCGCTGCCCCGTGATTAGCGGCATGTTGGGCGACATCTTTTTTTTGTACGGCCGGCCCACTCTAACGGGCCACTTCTGCATCAGAGTCAGCTCTCTTGCCCCTTTTTCGGTCTTTATCGTGGCGACGGCCTTATCCACCGCATAGCTGCCCTCTTTTATCGACTCAACGACGCCAAACACGCCACTTGGCACCATTATTCTGTGCTTGACCAGCTCTGTCTCTGCGACGGTTCCGATGATGTCGCCAGGTTCGACTTCTTCTCCGACCTTAACTCGAGGGACAAACGCCCATTTTTTGTCTCGCTTTAGCGCCGGCGCCTCGACTCCTCGCTTTAGATTATTCCCCGAAGCTTTCATAATGTCATCTAGCGGCCGCTGAATTCCGTCAAAAATGCTGCCAATAAGCCCCGGACCAAGCTCCACGCTCAACGGTTCTTTTGTCGACTCTACCGGCGCGCCCGGCCCAAGCCCCGAAGTCTCTTCATAGACCTGAATCGAAGCCTTATCGCCGTGCATCTCGATAATCTCGCCGATCAAATGCTCGTCGCTAACCTTAACCACGTCAAACATATTCGCGTCCTTCATGTTTTCCGCGATAACAAGCGGCCCCGCGACCTTTTTTATAATGCCCTTGCCCATCATTTCACCTGCTAACTTATTTATGAAAATAAAATGTCCGTCCCCACAGCCTTTATGACGGATTCCTTCAAAGCCTTCATCCCAAGTCTGGCTTCGCCCGCCACGCCGGGGATCGGGATGATTGAAACCTGCATTTCCGCCGTGAGTTCTAGCAATTCGTCATAATCCTCGGCAATAATGGATTCCGTCAAAAATATCACCGCTAAATCCTCGTTTATCAGCCGCATTACAACGGCTCGGGCTTCCTTAGAGTCCTTTACCGGAAAAACCTCCAACCCAAGCGCCGCAAAGCCATAAATGCTGTCTCTTTCGCCAACCACCGCTATTCTATGCATACATCATCCGTATCCTCTCTTTTATCAAGCCGCTTTCAGCGCGATTTCGCTTGCCCGAAAGAATAATCCTAGCGACCTTTATCTCGTTCTGACGGGCCAAAATGTAAGCAATAATCGGGCCAATTGAAAAACAATCGTACTTTTCGGCCTCAATAAGCTCAATAATCCTGTTATCGCGCCAAACATCAAACCTTTGCAAAGACTCCGCAACAAAAGGCACCACGTCCGCATAAGGCGTGACCTCCAAATACTCAAGCAAGTCCGCTTGCCCCATCATTGCTACTTCTGTCAATTTCTTAACATCCAGAGAATCGCATGCAACCAACTCAGAACTCAAAAATTCGCGCCCTTTGTGCATTGCTTGGCCACGAAACACGATTTTTATATTTGCACTAGCCACAAAAAATTCCGCGTACGCTTTTATCAACCCAACTTTAGAGCCATCGCCCTCAGCTTTAATCGCATTTAGAAAGGCTTTGTCGATAATATCATCGCACAGCTGGCCGTCCTCAGTGTGGAGGAGTTTATAAAACGCTTCACGGGCAGGCTCGGTCATCCCTTGTGGCAAATTCGCGAAGTCGCCCTCTTCTACGCATTTGATCAAACGTGAAATGTCCACTGTTCCGCCCGGCATGAAGAGGTCCTTCGACAGCGACTCCGTTATATAGCCCTTTATGGCGGCCTTCAAGTTGTGATAATCTATCGGCAGCAAAATCACTCGAAATGGCTCTCTATCGGCCACTAACTCTGCCACCAGCTGCCAAAGCCTCTGTTCTTCCGCCTTCAACATAAACTGGTAGTCGCAATCAGGGCCCTTGGCGTCTAGGGTTTCGTCGCCCCAACCCTTGTCCCTTAACGCATTCACGCACTCTTCGTAAGACTCGCAAGCCATCAGCCGGCTAACGTCCTGCTCCGATAGCAAAGAGAGCTCCCGTGCCCGTATCCGCGCGACAGCATAGGTATATCGGTCCTTCATCGCCTCGCCCCCTTCTCGTTTTAATCCGCTTTTTGAAAATTACGCAAACAAAATTTCATTCACTTCGTCGGACAACAGCTCAAAATTGCAATCAAACAGCGCATCAAAAGTGCAATTTTCTTCGATATCGCCATAAGACAAAATAAATCCGCCGGCAATGTCACGCGTTTTGGCAGAGATTTTAAGCTCTCCTCCCGCCAACTGAGCCACTTCTGCTAATCTGTCCTTAAAGCCCGCCGGTACTTTTTTCAAATCCTCTTCGCAGAAAATTATCTCGCCGCTTTGGGCACCAGCATACTTTCTGCACAACTTCAAAATTGCCTCAAAGTACTCTTCAACCGGCATCCGGCGCAGATTTTCCTTAGCCTCATTTAAAACCGAGCCGATAATCTCGCGCTTTGCATCTAAAATTTGCTCGCGTTCCTTTAATTTGCCTTTAGATTTGGCCTTTTGCAAGATGAACTCTGCCTTGTCTTCGGCGTTCTTTATGATCAATTCTGCACGCTTTTCTGCCTCTTTTTTCGCGCTAACCAAAACTTCGCTAGCCTTGAACTTCCCCGCTGCGAGTATCATTTCGGCGTCCTTATTCGCTTCGTCATCGATGCAGCTTAATATTTTATCTAACCCAGTCATAGACAAAAACTCCCAACTTAGAATAAATCCCGGCTACACGTTGATTTTCGGAATGTTCAAAATGGAAAGCACCGAAACCAAGAGCGCCAAGATAGCATAAGTCTCCACCATGGCAGGAAAAATCATGGCTTTGCCCATCTGCTCCGGACGCTTAGCCACAGTGCTGATTCCCGAAACCGCAGCTCTGGCCTGGCGAATGGCCGACCAAAGCCCCACAAAGGCAATAGGCAAGCACGAAACCAAGTACAAAAGCCCCTGCCCCAAAGATACCTCCGAAGAGCCGCCCAAAATTCCGATCTGAATAAGCGTTAAAACCGCCACCAAAAGGCCATAGATTCCCTGCGTGCCCGGCAACAGCTGCAACAATAAAACTTTTCCAAATTTACCAGGATCCTCTGTTACAACGCCAGCCGCAGCCTCTCCAGCCATGCCAACGCCAATTGCAGAGCCTATTCCTGCCATCAAAGAGGCCAACGCAGCCCCCAGCAAAGCCAAAACCACTCCCAAATTACTCATTGCAAACATCCTCCGTAACGTTATAATATTTTGTATTTACGAAGAACGGCGAAAATTTCCTTCCTCCGCCCTCATAAAACTTGCCAAAAAACTCAACAAATTGCAGTCTGTTGGTGTGAACATACGCGCCCAAGAGGTTTATCGCGATGTTCATGGTGTGCCCCACCAAAAACACTAGCACAAACAAGATCACTCCAGCGGGGCCGTTGCCGGCCATTGTGCCCATTTTGTTGAACACCTGGGCGATGACTCCCGTGGCCAAACCCAGCGCCAAAAGCCGCGAGTACGAGAGTATATCGCTGAGATATCCCGTCACTCCATAAAGCCCGTACAGTCCCTTCAAAAACCGCTTGAACGGGTTTCGCGACTCTCTGCCCGCCGTCAGCAATATCAGCAAAGCGCCAGCCAAAGCCGCAATCGCCCCCGCTCTGCCAACACCTGGCGGCAAAATAAACTTTAGCACGAGCATCTCAGCTATCATCGGCACCGACAGCATATAAACGATTATCCCGCCTACCAGCAAGTACCACGAGCACACGTCGTATATGGCGTCTTTAAACTTTTTCGCTCGGACTAACTCATACAACTGCATAAAAAGCCCGGTAAATAGGTGGATTATCCCGATAGCAAACGAGAACGCCAGCATTCGCATTGGCTCGTTGAGCGGCACAAACCACAAAGCCGGCACCTTTATTGGCGTGTTAAAAAATGTCTCGGATACAACTTCGATTGCGTCGCCAAAATAGCTACCAAACAAGACGCCCCAAAAAGTCGTAGAGACTCCGCAAAGCAAGAACATCCTTAGCGCTTTTTTGAGCCCCGTCTTGACGTTTTTGTACCTAGCCAAGACAAATCCACAAGCCGCCACAATTATGAGTCCGTAAGCCGCATCCGACAGCATCATTCCAAACAAAACATAATAAAAAATCGCCATCACCGAAGTCGGGTCAACCTCCCCCCGCCCCGGCAGGCTGTAGCTTTCGAGCACCCCTTCCACCGGCGAGGCAAAGCTATTATTCTGCAGCACAACTGGGGGCTCCTCCTCGGCAACCGGCGCAGAAAAGTCAATCGCAATGCTGTTGAACTTAGAAGTCAAGGCCCCCTCCAGTTTTGCCGCATACTTTTCGGGGATAAACCCGCTCAGCATAAAGACATTCTTCGTGTGCAAAAGTTTCGCAATCATCTCGTACTTCTGCGAGCGCATCTCGTGGTAATCGACCATAAACTTAATGGCGTTGCGCTGGCCTTTATAACTTCTTATTTCTTTTTTAGAAATTAAAATCTGCTCTTTCAGCCCGTCTATTTTGCCCAAAAGCTTGCTTATTTTCAGGGCCGGCACCTTTTTTGTAGAGACCGTCGGGTAAGCAAACCCTAGCTTTCTTAGCGCCTCTAAGACGACTTTTTCTGCAGCAACATGGCACAAAACAAAAATGCAGCTCTGCTCGGCACTCGAGTGCAGCACTTCCAAGGTGTATTTAGCCTCGTTTGGCATTAATTCCGCCAACGACTCTTTTAAATCCGGTTCCGAAACATCTTTTGGCAGAGTGCCTATGAACGCCCGAGTTCTCTTAGTTCCTGCAAATTTCATCGGCACATCTAAAAGCTTCCAGTCCGACAATGCCTCAATCCGCGTATTTATCCTAACGATTTCTGCCGTTTTGTCGTCAATCATTTTCGAAAGCCGCAAAATTTCGTTCGCCACTCGCATGATTTCTTCCGCTTCGTTCGCAAAAATATAATAATTCCGCCTAGAGATCTCATCCTTGCCGCATATACTGCTCAAAAATGGCTTCTCTTCGGGCTCATACTTCTCCAAAACTTCCAAAGCATTTTGCGCAATGACCTTGTTCTTATCAAAAATCGAGCGCATGCTAAAAGTATCAATTTTACGAAGGCCGCTCTGCTGAGCTTCACACAAGTCCGAAATCTCCACCATGCCCAACCGCTGCAACGTCTCTAAAACAGCTTTTCTGTCCTTTTTAAGCGCACATATATTCACTTTTTTCATCGCAAGAACCGCCATAGCTGCGCAACCACCTTTTCGGCACTTATAATTGTTCTAATTTCTAATTGCTCAATTTACAATAGCGTTAATAACCGCTTCTATCGCTTTCTCCTTTAAACTTTCCGCCTTTTCCTTCAAGGCCTCGATATCATTTTCGCACTTTTTCATCTTCTTTTTAAAAATCTCTTCCGCGCTACTTTTAGCAAAATTAATCCTCAGTTCTGCCTTTGCACCGGCTTCTTTAACCGCGGAGTCAACTATGCCCTGTGCTTCTTTTTTGGCCTGATTTATCATAAATTCTGCTTCTTTTTTAGCTTCTTCGTGCTTTTTGGCAGCTAAATCTTCCATATCCTTGACTGCATTTATCATATCCGAAACCACCGCGCACCATCACCTTTTTTACAAACTAATTTATTATACATTAGTTTCCAAAACTTTTCAAGAAATTTTAGCGCCGCCTCTCAAATTTTGCCGCACTTGTGTTATAATAAAAGTGTACTGCATAGTTATGATTTTAAGAAGACAAAAATTAAAGGCAGGTTTGTTTTTATGAATATAAACGATTCTTTTATTAACCCGCATGTGTATGTATCCTTTTTTATAAATAATTTTTTGCCGGGGGCTTTGATTTTTTTCGTCGGATGGTTTGTTGCAAATAAGCTCATCGCTATAATAAAAGAAGCTATGGTTAAATCTCGGGTGGACGAAAGCATTATTTCCTTTTCAAATTCTGTGCTAAAAGTCATTTTTAGAGGCATAGTTATTTTAATGGTGGTCACTTGTTTTGGGGTTAATATCTCGTCCATCATCGCAACTTTGGGAGCCGCTCTTGTTACTGTTGGCCTCGCTTTAAAAGATAACCTCTCTAACGCGGCAAGCGGCATGATCATCATTATAAACAAACCCTTTAAGATCGGGGATTCCCTAGAAACTCGCGACGTTACCGGAACCGTTACAAAAATAGAGATGCTTTCAACAACCCTAAAAACAGCGGACAACAAAGAAATCGTCGTGCCAAACTCTAGGCTTACCGCCGACTATATCATTAACTCGAGCGTAAATTTAAAACGCCGGTTGGACATCACTTTGCCTATAAAAAAAGATACCAAATTTTCTGACATTCAAAATATTCTAGAAAACACAATTAGCAACGACGAAAATATTTTAAAAGCCCCCGCGCCGGCTGTATCCATCGGCAGTTTTAATAATAAAACCATCGATGTTGACATTAAGGTCTGGTGCGACGCCAAAAATTATGACTCTTTAGAAAAAAATCTATGCGAGAAGATAAAATTAGAGCTCGATGAAAATAATATCAACTTTTAGCCAAAAGGTACTGGAGGTCTTAACTTGAAATTTGATGCTTTTACCGCCGGGGTGAGTCTTGGCGGGCTGCGGAGTAAAAACGATATTAAACTGCTAATTTGCTATATGCTCACCAGTGTGGGCGAGCCGCTCTCTAAGGACGAGGTCGTCTCTGTGCTGCAGGAAAACGGTCTTGCAAATTACTTTGAGATAAACGATGCGTTCTCGGCGCTAATCGGCAGCAATAATATTGCTCCGGCCGCCGACGCTGACTCTAAGTACGTCATTACCGAGAGCGGCAAGTTAATTGCCACGCAGCTTGACACCGCTCTGCCTATTTCTATTCGAGAAAAAACTCTGGCCGCGGCGATAGATCTTTTAGCTAAGGTTAAGCGCGAAACCGAAAACACCGTCACAATAGAAGAAAAACCAAACGAATGCTATGTCTCTTGCACGGTTTCTGGCGGAGACGACCGCGACCTTTTAAATATAAAGCTCTTTGTGCCCGACTTTAAGCAAGCCTCGCTCGTTAAACGAAATTTTCAAGAAAACCCGGATTTAGTCTACTCCTGCATGTTGGCCCTTCTTACTAAAAATTCTGACCTCGTTAAAACCGCCCTAGAAGCCATTCAACAAACTTCCAATTGATTTATATTTGGATCTATAATTTTTACATAATAGAAAAAAGACCACGACTGTTCTCGTGGCCTTTTGTTTGGCTTATTACACATACGTAAAATTCTTACTCTTCAGTCAACGGTTCTGAATCGTCGGCTTGCATTATCTGGTTGAATTCATCCTCGCCCATTTTTTCCTTCACAAAAAGCGTCTTGGCGACCTTATGAAGCTTCTCGACGTTTTCTTTTAATATCCTCTCGGCCTCATTATAGCAGTCAGATATAATTTTCTTGACCTCGGCATCAATCTCAGCGGCGATCTTTTCGGAATAATTCTTAACCTGGCCCATGTCCCTTCCGATAAAAACTTCCTCCTTGTCGGAATTATACGCAATCGGGCCCAACGTTGCGCTCATGCCGTACTTTGTCACCATAGAATTTGCAACCTTCGTCGCACGCTTTATGTCGCTAGAAGCGCCAGTCGAGATGTCTCCAATGATCAAATCCTCCGCAATGCGGCCGCCAAGGCAAACCTGAATGTCCTCCCTCATCTCCGAGCGAGACCTATAAGAGCGGTCCTCCGAAGGCAGCGATAAAGTGTAGCCACCAGCTGTTCCGCGCGGAATAATCGAAATTTGATGCACCGGGTCCTGAGTCTTGCAAAAGTAGGTAACAACGGCATGCCCGGCCTCGTGGTAAGCCGTGAGCGTCTTTTCTTTGTCCGTCATTACGCGGGACTTCTTCTCAGTGCCCACCACAACTTTGATGGTCGCCTCCTCAATTTCCTCCATCGTGATAGCCTTCAAATTCTTCCGAGCCGAGAGCAAAGCCGCCTCGTTCAAGAGGTTCTCAAGGTCCGCACCAGTAAACCCCGCCGTAGACTTAGCAATCGTGTTCAAAACAACGTCCGGCGCCAAAGGTTTGCCCTTCGCGTGCACCTTTAAGATGTCTTCCCGACCCTTTATGTCCGGATATCCCACCAAAACCTGCCGATCAAACCTACCAGGCCGCATCAAAGCTGGATCCAAAACATCCGGCCGGTTAGTTGCGGCGATCATAATGACTCCCTCGTTTGCGCCAAATCCGTCCATTTCAACCAGCAGCTGGTTTAAAGTCTGCTCACGCTCATCGTGTCCTCCACCGAGGCCTGCTCCACGTTGACGTCCCACCGCGTCTATCTCATCTATAAAAACTATGCAAGGCGAATTTTTCTTTGCCTGGTCAAAAAGATCCCGAACCCGCGAAGCTCCGACACCAACGAACATCTCAACAAAGTCCGAACCAGAAATCGAAAAGAAAGGTACCCCAGCTTCTCCCGCAACAGCGCGGGCCAAAAGCGTTTTGCCCGTTCCAGGAGGCCCAATCAGCAGCACGCCCTTAGGGATCCTCGCCCCTAAGTCGTTGTATTTAGCAGGATTTTTCAAAAACTCAACCAGTTCCGCCAACTCTTCTTTTTCCTCGTCGGCCCCCGCCACGTCCTCAAACGTGGTCTTTCTCTTTTCATCGTTCATGTTTTTGATCTTCGCCTTGCCAAACGTCATCGAGCGGCCGCCTTCACCCAGGCCCGACATCATGCGGCGCATCACAAACCACCAAACAAATCCAAGGCCCACAAAAGTAAGCAAATTCAGCAAAATGCTGCTCCACCAAGAGTTCTCACTCGCGCGGATCAAGTTCTGCTTCATCTGGGCGTCGGGGTTGTTGCTGTTGTACTCCTCAACAAAGGGCTTAATGTCCTCCCTCATCCACAGCACATTCGGCGCCGTGTACTCAATCTCTTTGTTGCCCTCTTTGAGCTTCAGCTTCATCTCTCCGGTGCCAAGGTTCATGCTGTATTCAGCAACCTTCTGGTCCTTAAAGTACCTGACAATGTCGGAGTAAACCTCAGCCCTCTGCGGCCGAGAGCCAAACAAAGTCAAGATGAAGATGATGATCAGTATCGGCACGCCGATATAAAACAGCATATTTCTAAGCATTTTTTTATTTTCCAATTGCAACCCGCTCTCCTTTTTATATATAAATACCGTCAAGTTTCCCGTTAATACTGCGCTTCTGGGTATTCAGCCCCCAAATTATTCTTTACCAGAAAAATAAATAATCGCCACTTTTTGAGTGTCCTCAGTAACTTTAACGCATTCAGCAATTCCCACTCCGTCGATCCACAGCACCTCGTTACCATTCGCCACTAGCATCAGAACGTGGTCTCGTTCACTCTGCGGAATTTTAAGCTCGTTAAACAGCTTTTTTACAGTTTTAGTGACCCCTCTGCCCGCCTGGCAAAAGCGATCTCCAGCTCTTCGTGTCCTAAAAACCGCATTCTTACCTATTTTATCATAATCCAGCGCACAAAAAAGCGGCAATTCATCGGCCTTGCCAAAATTCTCAAAGTCCCCTCTGCTCAACACCTTTATTATGAACTTTTTTAAATTTTCTGTCAAGAGATCCCCCGCTTTAAAAGGGATCACCATGTCATTTTGTGGCACGTCCGGCTTTTTTCCATTTTTTTTGACGGTCAATAAATTGTCCTTCACACAAACCGTTATTCCCCGCGGCAAATTCACCGCCCCGCGGTTAGCCTTTATCAAACCCAAAATCAAATCTACGTGCTGAGCCGTAACATTTGACTTTAAAAACTCAAAAACAGCCAAGCGTATAAACCTAGATAAAATCGGCAACGGCTGAGTTTTAACCTTGTTTAACGCGTATACACCGGGCGAAACCAAACTTTCGTCCAAAATTTTGGCCGCAACTGCATCCAGATATTCCTCATCTGCCTTTAATAGGGAGAGCGTCCGAGCAGCTGTGGCCTCAAATTCCGGATTAATCTGCTTTAAAACCGGCACCACATCTAGCCGAATCTTGTTTCTGGTGTACTCACGATCTAAATTTGTGCTGTCGGTAACAAAATCAACGCCGCTCTTCTCGCAATACGCCTGAGTTTCGGCTCTCCTCAAAAAAATAAACGGCCTTATAATGTTCTCTCTCTTCGGCGCAATTCCGCAAAGTCCGCTGAGACCTGTTCCTCTGGCCAAATTGATCATCATCGTCTCTATGCTGTCCGACAATGTGTGCGCCGTCGCAATTCTGCCATTATACTTACTTGCTAAATCATGAAAAAAACGATACCGCAGCGTCCTTGCGCATTCTTCAATGCTTTGGCCCATGTCTTCGGAAGCTTTCATCACGTTCACCCGCAAAACTTCAAGCTTTATAGCGTTTTTTTCGCAGTAATTCCTAACAAAAGCCTCATCCCGGTCCGATTCATCCCCGCGCAGGCAATGATTAACGTGAGCCGCAAAGATATTCAGCGTGTCCCTAAAGTTCTTTACAAAAAAGCTCAAAAGCGCCATAGAATCAGCTCCGCCAGAGACTCCGATAATCACGGTCTCAGCGTTCTCCAGCATCCCCTGCTTAAAAATCGCCTCGTTAATTTTTGCCTCAATGCGGCTAACTTCAGACTTCAAGCCGTTTTGCCTCCTTAGCCGTAAACCGCATAAACTCTCCCTGCCAGTGCAGCGGCACCGAGCGCGTTTCACCATGCCTGTTCTTCGCAATTATGCATTCACCGCTATTTCTGTCGGCGTCCTCGTCAACGTTGTCGCCGTCCTTATAGTAGTCGTTGCGGTAAAGAAACAGCACAATATCGGCATCCTGCTCGATAGAACCAGAATCACGCAAGTCCGAAAGCAAAGGCCGATGATCCGTGCGCTGTTCGCTGGCACGAGACAACTGCGACAACGTAACGACCGGCACGTTGATTTCCTTTGCCATAATTTTGAGGCTCCTCGTAATCACAGAAACCTCCTGAACCCTGTTCTCAATCCGCTTCCCGCCAGACATCAGCTGCAGATAGTCCACCACAACCAAGTCGACGTTCTTTAAACGCCTCAGTTTTGCCTTCATTTCCGATACCGTAATCCCGGGTGTGTCGTCAAAGTAAATCTCCGAGCGCGACAAAATGTCGCCCGCTTCTATAAGTCGGATCCATTCGTCGTCGGCCAACTTGCCCGTGCGCAGCTTCATCCCAGCAACCATAGCCTCTGTGGAGAGCAACCTAGAGGTAAGCTGCTCTTTCGTCATTTCAAGCGAAAAAAACGCAACCCTCTTTTTTTCTTTAACCGCAATATGACGCGCAATATTCAGCGCAAAGCTAGTTTTACCCATGCCAGGACGAGCCGCCAGCAAAATCAAGTCCGACCGATTAAGACCACTTATAGTCTCATCCAGATCCTTAATCCCCGTCGGCACACCCTGATACAGCTGATTCTCATCCGAATTCAGCCTATCCAACCTGTCAAAAGTCTCGATAATCGTCTCGTTAATCCTCTGCAACCCCTGCATATTCTTGCCCTGGCGGATATCAAAAATCTTTTGCTCAGCCGAATCCAGCAACGTTGCCGCGTCTCCAGCACCAGAAGAAGCGTCCTCAATTATGTCCCTCGCCGTAGTGATGAGCATGCGCACGTCATAGTTGTCCCGAACAATGTAGGCATATGTATTCGCGTTTTTAATCGACGGCACAATTTGGGCCAACTGCAACAAATAAGTCTTCGCATTCGTCTCGTCAAAGTCGCCGTCCTTCTTTAAGTTATCAAGCACGGTGACAAAGTCGATAGGCCGCCCAAGTGTGAACATCTCAAGCATAGTGGCGTAGATCAGCTTATGGTTTGCCAAATAAAAATAATCCGCCACCGGCAAAATCTCTATAATTCTGTCCAAACACTGCGAGTCCAGCAATATAGCGCCCAAAACCGACTGCTCTGCCTCCGCACTAAACGGCAACTTTAAGCCATCGTACCCAGAAGTAACTTTTATCTCATCCATGTCGTCCTGCTCCCTTGCGGCCATTTTTAAGCGAATCGCCTATTCGCCCACAACCATAACCGTCATCTTGGCGCTTATGCCGTTATACAGCTTCACCTCAAACTCATAGCTGCCAAGCGACTTAATCTCGCCATTTAAAGAGATTTTCCGCTTATCAATAGAAACATTATAATTCTTCTCAATCTCCGTAGCAACCTCCTTGGCCGTAATAGAGCCAAAAAGCCGACCTCCGTTTCCCGCCTTGGCCGATATCTTTACAATCTTTCCATCTATAACCGCCATCTCTTCCTTTGCCTTCTTAATCTCCTCCTCAACCCGGTGCTGCATGGCCTTTTTCGCGTTATCAAGCTCGTTCAAAGCCTGTGCTGTTGCCTCTTTGGCTAATTTTTTAGGCAGCAAACAGTTCCTCGCATATCCATCCGAAACCTTGATCAAATCGCCCTTTTTGCCTCTGCCTCTCACGTCGCTTAACAGTATCACTTGCATCGTCAACACTCCCAAAATCAATCAATTATTTATTGCTGTGATCATCGCCATGACTCTCTCCTTAACCTGCTCCACATCGGCATCTTCAATCTGCGCCCCAGCCATCGTTTGATGTCCGCCGCCGCCCAGCTTTTCCATCAAAGGCTGAACGTTAACATCCCCCATAGACCGGGCAGAAACATTCACCACATCGTTGTCAAAATATATAACAAAAGACGCCTTAACCCCCTGAATATCGAGCAATTCGTCCGCCGCCTGCGCCGCCGCCAACCGGATATTTTTCATGCTCCACGGAGAGACCGATATAGCGCAGCTGTTGAAGATCTCCGCCGTAGAAACCAGCTGATATTTCTCCTTATAAGTCGTTATAGTATTAGAGAAAAACCGCTTCACAGTCACAGTGCTAGCCCCTCGTTTGCGCAAAAAAGCCGCCGCTTCAAAGGTCCGAACACCCGTCTTAAGCACAAAATTCCTCGTATCCAGCATGATTCCAGAAAGCAAAGCCTCCGCCTCAACAGAAGTCAAAAAGTCCTCTCCAAAATACTGAACAAGCTCCGTAACCATCTCCGAAGCCGAAGACGCCGAGGGTTCGTGATAAAAAACCAAAGCGCCGTCAATGTGGTTCACCATCATCCTGTGATGATCAATCACAACCGTGCGCTTACACCGCTGATAAACCGAGAAATCCTCAACAAAGCTAGGCGAATGCGTGTCCACAACAATAAGCAAGGTCTTCTCGGTAATAATATTCAAAGCCGCCGAGGACGCAATAAACACCTTCTCGTCGGTAGCCTTCTTAACAGCCTGCACGACATTCTCCGCCAGAGTGGCCGCCTCGTTCAAAACAACATAAGCATTCTTTTTCTGACCCTTAGTAATCGCGCTCCACATGCCAACGCAAGCGCCCACGCTGTCCAGATCCGAATACTTGTGCCCCATAATAAAGATCAAGTCGCTCTCCCGAACGTGCTCAAGCAGAGTGTTCGCAATCACCCTAGTGCGCACCTTGTCGAGCTTCTCGGTCTCTTTAGAAACGCCGCCAAAAAACGCAAACGTGTCCTTGTGCTTAACCACAGCCTGGTCTCCACCCCGGCCCAAAGCCATCTCCAAAGCCTTTTTAGCCCAAAGCTCACTTTCTCGCAAGTTAGCAGCACTCCTGCCCACACCAATCGAGATCGTCGCAAATTTGTTTTCATCGAGCCTAACTTTTCTTACAGACTCAAGCACCAAAAACTTCTCATCAACAAAGCCCTTAACGTAGCGCTCTTCAACAATCATCATATAAAAGGCGTCGTTGAGCTTCCTAAAAATAGCCTTAGCGTCTCTTGCCCAGTTTTGAAGCAGCTGCTCGACTCCCGCAACAACCAAGCTGCTCTGCTCAACTTCGATGTCCCTCAAAATCTCGTCCTTATTGTCAAACATAATCAGCATAACCGTCGACCGGCTCGCCAAATACTCAAAGGTAGTCTCCTTATAGTAGGTGTCCTCAATAAAATACAGCACATTTATTTTGGGCAAAGCCACGCCGTACACCGTGAATCGCTTGCCATTATGAGAAACATCAACACCGTTGCGCTCAAAAATATGGCCAACCTTCTTATTATTCAAAAACTTTTCAACAGATTCACCCAAGCAATTCGAGTTCCCCGCAACCTCCGCCTTAAACGAGTCATTCGCAAAAACAATTTCGCCATTCTTGCCAATAGCCACAGCAGAAAACGGCGTCCATTCCAAAAATTTATCGCTATCCCGCTGCGCGTCGAGTAAGTCACTCATAAGCGATTCCACATATCTTTTAAAATCGAAGATTCCCCTGGCCAGCAAAAAGAACAAAACCACAACCAGAGCCAATTCCGCAAAAAATATATACTTGTTGAAGAACCAGCTAACCGCCGCCATCATGAACATCAGCAGGTTCATGATGAACACTAAAGGCGTTGTAACCCAAACTTTTTTTCTCAAAAAAGCACCCCCGCGCAACGTAATCGCATCAACTCATATGATAACAAATATCTACTTAAATTTCCATAATTATTGGCAAAATCATCGGGCTTCTTTTCGTCTGCTCATAAAAAAACTTAGCAAGTTCGTCCTTAATCTTCGTCTTCATAATGCCCCATTCGCGCACTCCGTCTTCGTTGCAGCCTTCCAAAACTTTAATAACCTTATTTTTCGCAGTCTCCATCAAAGGTTCCGACTCTCGCACATAAACAAACCCCCGCGAGACAATGTCCGGCCCCGAAACAATGTATCCGTTCGAGAAATCCATAGTACAAACAACAACAATCAGCCCGTCTTGAGCCAGATGCTTTCTGTCCCGCAAAACAATACTTCCAACGTCACCGACTCCAAGGCCATCCACCAAGATTCTGCCAGCCGGCACCTTGCCCAAATACTTCAAATAATCCTCATTGACCTCGATAACGTCGCCAATATCACCAATAAAAACATTCGAATGCTTCATGCCCATGCTCTTAGCCAGCTGCGCATGATGGTGTAAGTGCTTCTGCTCGCCGTGGACAGGGATAAAGTACTTGGGCTTAACAATCCCCTGAATAATCTTCAGCTCCTCCTGGCAGGCGTGGCCAGAAACGTGAACCTCATACATAGACTCATAAACGACCGTGCAGCCCTTCTTAAGAAGCTCGTTAACAACCGCTCCCACCATCTTCTCGTTTCCAGGAATCGGGTTCGCAGAAATAATGATAAAATCGTCCGGCCCAACCTCAACCTTCCGGTGGTCAGAGTAAGCCATCCTCGTCAAAGCAGACATCGGCTCGCCCTGGCTGCCAGTGGTCAAAAGCACCGTCTTTTCTTTAGGATACTTATTAAGCAAGTCTATATCGATAATCACCCCGTCCGGAATGTCAAGATACCCCATCTCATCGGCAATAGCCATATAGTTAATCATGCTTCGCCCCGAGAAGGCAACCTTGCGGTCATATTTGTGCGCACAATTTATGATCTGCTGTATCCGGCCAATATTCGACGCAAACGACGCAATTATAATCCGGTTGTTTTCGGCCTGTTTAAACAGGTGCTCAAAAGACGCAATGACCTTCTGCTCCGTGATGGTGTATCCCGCGCGCTCCGCATTGGTAGAGTCCGCAAACAAAGCCAAAACTCCCTGCGATCCAATCTGCGCAAACTTGCCAAGATCCGTCATTTCGCCTTGCACAGGTGTACAGTCAATTTTAAAGTCCCCCGTATGCACAAGCGTTCCGGCCGGAGAATATATCGCAACGCCCACAGCATCAGGAATAGAATGGTTCACATGGATAAATTCAACCTCCATGCAGCCCAACTTTATCCGATGTCCCGGCGTAACGGCATTCAGCTTAGCCTTTTTAACCAAATTATACTCCTTTAGCTTGCTTCCAATCAGCCCAATAGTCAGCGGCGTTGCATAAATCGGGATATTCACCTTCTTGAGCAAATAAGGAATCGCGCCAATATGGTCCTCGTGGCCATGCGTTATCACAAGACCCTTAATTTTGTCAACGTTTTTTTCGATATAAGAAAAATCCGGAATAACCAAGTCAACGCCCGGCATTTCGCCATCCGGAAAAGTCATACCGCAGTCCAAAACAAACATGTCGCCCTCGCACTCAAACAGGGTGATGTTCTTACCAATCTCATTCAAACCGCCCAAAAACGCCACTTTTATCGATGGCTTGTTGCTCTTCTTTTTGGAGTACCGGCCAGTCTTTTTGCCAGCAGTCTTAACGTCAGTCGCAGTAACCTCGGGCGAACCCTTACCCGTCGCCTTTTTTCTGTTATTATTAAAAGTCTGCCTTTTTTTGTTTTTGCCGGTCTGGTTTTGGTTTTGACTATTCGTACTCTGCCCCTGCGCATTAGCCAAAGCGGCCTTACCGTCAGAAGTTGCCTGCTCTTTGTTAGTGTTAGTGCTACTTTTATTCGGCCTGCCCGCGTTAGTTCTTGTTCTAGTTCTTTTTAACTTGCTACTATCTTTATTTTCCCTCTTTGCTCCATTGTCGTTACTGTTAGTGACATTCGCACTCTTACTTTCAGCATTATTACTCAAATTATCAATAATAACCCTACCGTCCGCGCCCAGCAAAAGTTGATCCGACTGCTTATTTATGTTCCGAGACGGATGCTGCCGTTTGGGAGCTGTTGGGATAGGTCTCCTTCCAATTAAATTCTCGTTTTGATCCATCATTACAAAAAATACCTCCATTAAAAATAAACATTAAATTTAAAATAAAATAAAAAATCAAATTTTTACCTTTTGGTTATAAAAATTCTATAATAGTTAAAAAATAAATCTCCGCAGACGGTGCCGGAGAGCGCAAAAAACAAATAGCCTAAGCATTTATAATCAAAAAATAAATTAAAGTAACAGAAAATTATAACAAATCCATTACCAAAACCGACCACTAACGTTATTGTAATTTTAACATTTTGCTATAAAATTGTCAAGCAAAAACATATATAATCCCTCAACGGCTACAGAATATTATTTGCAGATAATCTTTGCAATAGTCACAAACCGGGCCGCGAGCAAAATTTGCATTCTTGATTTTAAGTTGATATAATTTATGTCGCTGTGATGTTCAAGATGAAATTTAAATTTTGAAATGAGGTGCGTGTGCGAATTAAATGCGAATTTACGATAAATTATTTTGTGAGTTTGGCGTTTAATCGTGCAGATTGCTTGAAAAAGGTCGAAATATTTACCGATGGCGCCTGTTTGGGGAATCCTGGGCCGGGCGGCTGGGGCGCTATTTTAAGATATAATGGGCGCGAAAAGGAGATCTCTGGCGGGGACGCTAGCACTACAAATAATCGGATGGAGCTTAGTGCCGTTATTGAGGCTTTGAGTCTGCTTAAAGAGCCCTGCTGTGTCACTTTGTGCAGCGATTCAAAATATGTTTGCGACGCTATCTCTAAGGGCTGGGCCAAAAAATGGCGTTCTAACGGCTGGAAGCGCACTGGAAATTCTCCGGCTTTAAATATAGATCTTTGGGAAAAACTGTTGCCATTGGTCGACAAGCACAGCCTCTCTATCGTCTGGGTTAAGGGCCACGCTGGGCATCCAGAAAACGAGCGCTGCGATGAATTAGCCGTCCAAGCCGCAACCAAAGCCAAATCGGCTAGTCACTAAGACTTGCCGGCTATTGCATAAAAAGTGCCGCCGTTGTATAATATTCTAAATGAACTAGTTTTTATGAAGGTGACCCCTATGGAGAAAATTGTATATGTCGACAACGCCGCAACCACGCCGATCTTGGCACCTGTGTTGGACGCTATGTTACCGTTTTTGAAAACGCATTTTGGCAACCCTTCGAGCATTTATTCTGTTGGCCAGACGGCAAAAAAGGCAATGGAAGAGGCTCGGGCCACCATCGCTGCGTGCCTTGGCGCAACGCCTCGCGAAGTATATTTTACTTCTGGTGGCAGTGAGGCCGACAATTGGGCAATTAAAGGCGTTGCTCGTGCTATGTTAAAAAAAGGCAAGAATCATATTATCACGTCTAAATTCGAGCATCATGCGGTTTTGCACACTGTGCAGGCCCTTGAAAAAGAGGGTTTTGCGGTTACTTATTTGGACGTTCACGATGATGGAATCGTCCGGGTTGATGAGCTTGAGCGCGCAATCACGGACAAAACCGCGCTGGTTAGTATCATGTACGCTAACAATGAGATTGGCACGATTCAGCCCATTCCCGAGATTGGCGAGGTTTGCCGCAGGCATAATGTTTTGTTTCATACCGACGCTGTGCAGGCTGTTGGGCATCTTCGGATTGACGTGGTTGAGCAGAACATCGATTTGCTGTCCTTGTCCGCGCATAAATTCCACGGCCCTAAGGGTATTGGCGCTTTGTATGTTAAAAATGGCGTCGTGCTGCAAAATCTGATCGAAGGCGGTGCACAAGAAAGACGTCGTCGCGCGGGGACTGAGAACGTTGCTGAGATTGTTGGAATGGCCAAAGCTTTGGAGATTGCTTGCGAAGGCATTGAGAGTCAAAACGAAAAGCTGATTGCCATGAGGGATAAGCTTATTGAAAATCTTTTGAAAATCGAACATACTCGGCTGAATGGGCATCCTAAGAAACGTCTTGCTGGGAATGTAAACGTGAGTTTTAGCGGCATTGAGGGTGAATCTCTGCTTTTAATGTTGGACGCTAACGGCATTTGTGCTTCTTCGGGCTCGGCGTGCACCTCGGGTTCGCTCGACCCTAGCCACGTCTTGCTTGCCATCGGGTTGCCGCACGAAATTGCCCATGGCTCCCTGCGGATTACCCTTAGCGAGGAAAATTCTATGGCTGACGTTG
Organism: uncultured Eubacteriales bacterium; assembly: GCA_948527295.1. Classification (GTDB taxonomy): domain Bacteria; phylum Bacillota; class Clostridia; order Oscillospirales; family Acutalibacteraceae; genus CAG-557. Next base: position 139,440 of record CAOSWK010000002.1, read on the forward strand.
ACTATATTGGGGAAGTCCTGCCGCCTATTGTTGCGAAGTTGCGGAGCATGTCTCCGTTGTGGGAAAAAATTACGCGCAAAAACGCGTGAATTCGAGTATTAAAATAAAAGAGGTGATTGTGATGGGCTACAGCGATAAAGTGATGGATCATTTTGCGAATCCGCGAAATGTTGGTGAGCTCCCGGATGCCGATGGAGTCGGTGAGGTCGGAAACCCTAAATGCGGCGACATAATGAAAATGTACATCAGGGTCGAAAATGATGTCATAACCGATGTTAAGTTCAAGACTTTCGGGTGCGGCGCCGCTATTGCTACAAGCTCGATGGCTACTGAGCTTATAAAAGGCAAAACGATCAAAGAGGCGCTAGAACTAACAAACAAAGCCGTGATGGATGCGCTCGATGGCTTGCCGCCGGTAAAGGTGCATTGCTCGGTTTTGGCGGAACAAGCGATAAAGTCTGCCATTTCGGACTATTATACCCGCAAGGGTATCGATCCGGCACCAATTGTCGGGGATATCCCCTGTTGCGACCATGAGCACGGCAACTGTAACTGCGCAAAATAGCAGAATCAAACGTAAATCCTCAACTATCCTCAAGGTAGCTGGGGATTTTTTTGCCTAAATTTTAGAATCGGCTTTATTTTGGCCGCTTTTAGCATTTCGAATTGGCTCGGCTTCGTTAATTTTAGAATCAGCTTTTAGCTTTTCTACGGATGGCTCTTTTTCGGTGTTTTCGACCATTTTTGTCTCGATACTTTTAGAAAACTTCGAGCTTAAACTATCGCACAAGCTCTTAACTGCCAGCCCCAATGAGGCAAAAAAGCTCAGAACATAACTAATCCCTCGCAGCTTTTCGTCCATTCTCTCGGATTTTTCAACATCGTCTTCAAGCTTTTGGTAAGCCCGAGTAAAGCCCGCCGCTTTGTCCTTCTCTTTAAACAAACCTTTTGCTGCGTACCAAGTCGAGGCAAAAAAACTCAATCCACACCGGATTTCTCTTATTCCGTCGCAAACTTGGCCCATTTTCTGCGCGTTTTCCAAAAATTCCTTGCATATTACTTTTAATATATTTTCGTCAGTCGCGCAAACCTCGATGGAGACTGACTTTTCCGCTGTACAAAACATTATCAAAAGCGACAAAATCGCCGTGAAAACCTTTTTCATAATATTCCTTCTTCAATCTAATTTAACAGCCCCTGTGTTTGCGAAAAATCCCGCCATTTCCCAATTCATTGCCTCTATAAAAGCTCAAATTTTCATTTTATTCAAAAATATCTTTTGGGCACAAATAATTCAGCTGCCCGATTCTTTCGCCATTTTTTATATAAACCCTCGGAATCCGCTTGCTTATCAGGCACAAAATCTCATAATTAATTGTCTTCGCAAGGCCAGAGAGCTCCTCCACCCGGATTTCTGCACCATTATCTTTGCCAAAAACTGTGACTACTGTGTTCTCCGTCACATCTTCGATGTCCGTAGCGTCCAACATGGTCTGATCCATGCAGATGCGGCCTATGACGGGAGCCTTTTTGCCATTAACCAGCATGCTTGCCTTTCCGGACAAAATCCGCAAATATCCGTCGGCGTAACCTATCGGCACAGTGGCGATTTTCGTCTTTTTTTTCGTCACAAAAGTTCCGCCATAGCTCACAGCAGTGCCCTTTGGCACGGTTTTAACCTGAGAGATAACCGTCTTCAAGCTCATTGCCGGGCGCAGATCCAGCTTATTTTGCACGTAAGTTGAGGGAAAAAGACCATACAAAATTATCCCAGCCCTCACCATGTCTAGGTTTGCCTGCGGATAATTCAAAATCCCGCCGCTATTGCTGCAATGTCTAATTTTTATGTCAATGCCACTCTCTTTTAGCGCCTTGCAGACGTCCTTAAACGCCGTGAATTGCCGATTCGTTGCGTCAATCGACTCTCCGTCTTCGTCTGCAACCGCAAAATGTGTGAAAATTCCCTCTGTAACAAGGTTCTTAAGCTTGCAAACTCTTTGCAGCACTTTAATTGTGCCCGAATTTTTCGTCTTACCGTTAAAGACAAACCCGATGCGGCTCATTCCTGTGTCAATTTTTAAGTGTACCTTAACCTTAACGCCCGACTTTATCGCATTCTTAGAGAGTTCCTTTGCGTAATCTTCCGAGAAAACCGCCTGCGAGATGTTTAACCGAGAAAGCTCATACGCCATATTTGCCGGTGTGTAGCCCAAAATCAGTATCGGCTTTTTTATCCCGCCGTTTCGCAGCTGAAACGCTTCCTCTAAATTCGAAACAGCAAACCAGTCCGCGCCCAGCCTTTCGTATTCCGTGGCCAACGCAACCGCTCCGTGCCCGTACGCATCGGCCTTTATTACGCACATTAGCATGGATTTCTTCGAGATACTGCTTCGTATCTGCAAATAATTGTGCTTTATCATGTCCAAGTCTATCTGCGCCCACGTTCTCTTCAAAAAATGGTCCATAAAACAGCATTCCTCCTAATTTTATTACATTTATTATAATCTAAAATCCAGTATATTCAAAATTTTTGTTTTTGCCACGTCCACAAAAAGCGCCCCCTTGCCATTTTAGAAATTTATTTTGTTGATATCGAAAATTAAATGTTTTATAATACTCTTAATCTCGCCTATTTTTTGAAATTGGAGCTGTTAATTTATGAATTATGTCGAAAATAATCTGGATTTTTTGAGCAACTACGACCCGCAAATTGGCGCCGCTACTCGCGATGAACTATCTCGCCAACAGCAAAATCTAGAACTCATCGCGTCGGAGAATATTGTCTCTCCCGCCGTTATGGCCGCGATGGGGAGCATTCTTACAAACAAGTACGCCGAGGGCTACCCCAGCAAAAGGTACTACGGCGGCTGCGAATACGTCGACGTTGTTGAAGATATTGCTCGCGACCGTGCCAAAAAGCTTTTTGGTGCCGAGCACGCCAATGTTCAGCCGCATTCTGGCGCGCAGGCTAACACCGCGGTCTATTACTCTATTTTGAGTCCGGGCGACACCGTTATGGGCATGACGCTCTCTGAGGGTGGACACCTGACACACGGTTCGCCAGCAAATATTTCGGGCAAATATTTTAATTTCGTTGAATACGGCGTGGATCCGGTTACTCATCACATCGACTACGACAAGGTTGCCGAAAAGGCTGCGCAGGTTAAGCCAAAATTGATTGTTTGTGGCGCCAGTGCCTACCCTAGGACGATCGATTTTGAAAAATTTCGCCAAATTGCGGACTCCGTAAACGCCTACTTGATGGTCGACATGGCGCATATTGCCGGGCTTGTTGCCACTGGGCTGCATCCTAATCCTGTTCCCTTTGCCGACTTCGTCACCACCACAACGCACAAAACTTTGCGCGGACCCCGCGGGGGCATGATTCTTTGCAAAGAGAAGTACGCCGCAGCCATTGACAAGGCCATCTTCCCGGGCACTCAGGGCGGACCTCTGATGCATATAATCGCGGCCAAAGCCGTCTGTTTTGGCGAGGCCTTAAATCCCGAATTTAAGGAATACAACAAAAAAGTCGTCGAAAACTGTAGTGCTCTCGCGCATGAGCTGATAAATAACGGCCTGAGGCTGGTCTCGGGCGGGACAGATAATCACTTGCTACTTGTAGACCTGCACGACACCGGCGTAACGGGCAAAGAGCTCGAAAAAAGGCTCGACGAGGTGCGCATTACCGTCAATAAAAACACCATTCCGAACGAGAAATTAAGCCCGTTCATCACAAGCGGAATCCGCGTTGGCACGGCTGCCGTCACAACTCGCGGTCTTGGCATTGCCGAAATGGCGCAGATTGCTAAGTTCATCGCTTTGGCTGTTAATGACTTTGAGAATAATCGTGACTTTATCAAAAGTTCGGTAGCAGAAATCTGCAAAAAATACCCCATATACAGCTAAAATTCAGCTCTGATCGGGTTTGTCACTTTATAAAAAATTAGGAAGGAATTTTGTATGTCGGCTCCACTTTCGGACATTTTGCGCCCCGCGTCCATCGACGATATGGTCGGTCAGGCTCACCTTATCGGCAAAGGCAAGCTGCTGCGCAATATCATCGACTCTGGCACTCTGCCAAACATGATTTTTTACGGCCCCTCCGGCGTTGGCAAGACGACCCTCGCCAAAATTCTGGCCAGCAGCTCAAACAAAAAACTGTTCAAACTAAACGCCACAACGGCCTCGACCGCGGACATTAAAGATATCATCGCACAGATTGATACTTTTACCGCGCCAAACGGCATTCTGCTGTACTTGGACGAGATTCAATACTTTAACAAAAAGCAGCAGCAAACCATTTTGGAGTTCATCGAAAACGGCAAAATAACGCTGATTGCCTCGACGACCGAGAACCCCTCTTTTTACATATACAACGCCATTTTAAGCCGCTCCACCATCTTTGAGTTCAAGCTTGTCGGCGTCGAAGAAATAAAAAAAGCGCTCGCCCGCGCGGTTGGCTTTATTGAGAAGTCGGAGGGAATTGCCATATCCATTGCAGATGAAGTCTTGGCTTATATTGCGACGCTCGCGGCGGGCGACGTGCGGCGGGCGATAAACTTTTTGGAGTTGTGCAATTTATCTTCGCCTGTCGAAAATAAAGTTAAAGCAATTTCTATGGAAACCGCATCTCAGCTTAATTTTTCGGGGAATATCCGGTATGATTCCGCTGGCGACGAGCATTATGATACTTTATCTGCTTTCCAAAAGTCTATGCGTGGCTCCGACCCCGACGCTGCCGTATATTATCTTGCGCGGCTTCTGGCCAGCGGCGATTTAATCTCTGCCTGCCGACGTTTAATGGTCTGCGCGTGCGAAGATGTCGGCCTTGCCTACCCGCAGATTATGCCCATTGTAAAGTCCTGCGTCGATATCGCCATGCAAGTTGGCCTGCCCGAAGCCAGGATTCCCCTTGCAGACGCGGTCATTTTGGTTTGTTTGGCGCCAAAGTCGAACGCAGCGTACAACGCCATAAACGAAGCTACCGCCGATATCGCATCGGGCAAGATTTTTCCCTTTCCTCGGCACCTGCAAAACAAGCACTGTGACGGTACAGACGTTAAAAACAAAGGGCAATTCTACCTTTACCCGCACGAGTTCGAGAATAATTGGGTGGCGCAGCAGTATCTGCCCGACGAGTTGAAGGACAAACGCTACTATATTCCGGACAAAAACAAAACCGAGCAAGCTTTTTCGGCCTACTGGCGCAACATTAAAAAGCCCGATTAGCTTCTAACGCCGTCAGTTCCAGACATCAGTATTTTCAATGCCTACATTTTTGGCTACAAATACTGGTGTTTGGCCTTTCTTTTTTTGCACCAAATAGTCCTTTAGCACTTTTATCGCGATGTTCCTGATCAGCAATATTACCACTATGTTGACCACCGCCATTAAGCCCATCAGCAAGTCCGAGATGTTCCAGACTGTCTTTGCGTCGGCCTGCGCGCCCAAAAACACCGTTATAACGCACGTTACTCTAAAGATGTTCAGCAAAAGCTTGCTGTTTTTTATGAATAACACGTTGGTCTCCGCATAGCTGTAGTTGCCGATTATCGATGTAAACGCGAACGCAAATATCGAAAACGCTATCAAATGCACGCCGAATGGGCCTACCTGATTTTTCACAGCCTCTTGCACAAGCGGAATATCCTCGAGTCCGCAGCAAAAATCGACTCCCGAAAGCAACACGATAAACGAAGTAGCCGAACAGATGAGCAATGTATCTATAAAAACAGATAAAATCTGCGCCAAACCTTGGTTTACCGGATGCAAAACATCTGCGGTGGCCGCTGCATTCGGAGAGCTGCCCATACCCGCCTCGTTAGAAAACAGCCCCCTTTTGGTGCCCATCATAAGCGCGCTCTTGTAAAACATCGCCCCGAATATCGCTTCAAAATTGAAAGCTTCTTTAAAAATCGTAGAAAAAACTTCTGGGATTTTGTCAAAATTTTTAACGCCGATATACACGCTCAAAGAGATGTAAGCAAGCGACATCACCGGCACGACGTAGGCTGAGATAAACCCAACCCGGTGCGTGCCACCCCAAATGGCCAAAGCCGTAACCGCAGCCAAGATAAATCCAACAATCATCGGGTAAATGCCACTCTTATAGTCCTTGATGTAAGGCGTCAAGGCCGAAGACAGCTGAAACGACTGCAAAGCGTTAAAGCCATAGGCGTACCCAGCAATCAAAAGGCACGAAAACAGCACTCCGAGCCACTTTTTGTTAAAAACTTTCTGCATATAATAAGCCGGGCCGCCCCTAAAACCGCCGTTTTCGTCTTTAACCTTATAAATTTGCGCTAGCGTGCTCTCTATAAACGCCGAAGCACTGCCCAAAATCGCCATAATCCACATCCAAAAAACCGAGCCCGGGCCGCCAATTATAATAGCAGAGGCAATTCCCGCAATGTGACCCACTCCAATCTTAGACGCAGTCGAGATCATCAGCGACTTAAACGACGAAACCTTGCCCTTGTCGGCCTTTTCAGTCAAAGCTTTAAACGCGTCCTTCAACAGCCGAAACTGCACAAATCTCGTCCTAAAAGTGAAGTAAACCCCAGCAAAAATCAAAAGCGGGATCAAAATATACGCATACAAAAAATTCCCAAATAAATCCAAAAAATTATTAATCCACATCGTAAAACCCCTTAACCATCGCTTTTTTAAGCCTAATCATAGCCCCACCGGCCGCACCCGCTATTTTTCATATAGAGAAATTACCGCGTTGGCGATTTCCTCCATGTGCATCCCGCGCGAGCCCTTTACCAAAATGCAATCTTCAGGCTGAATCAAGCTTTTTAAGCATGCAAACGCTTCTTCGTTCGATAAAAACGAGTAAGTAGCTACATTCCCTTTGGCAGAATCGGCACCCTTCGCAATAAATTTAGCTAAACCTCCCACCGTTATTAGCACATCGACATCTACACTCGCCGCAAAGGCCCCCACGTCGAAGTGAAGGTCCTCTGCCATGTCGCCAAGCTCCAACATATCTGCCAAAATCGCAATTTTTCGCTTTCCCCGGCCAATCTGCGCAAGAACCGCAAGCGCACTTTTCATTGAGTCAGGATTCGCATTATAGCTGTCGTCAATCAAGGTAACGCTCCGCAAACGGTACACGTTTTGCCGCATATCAAGATTTTTAAACTGCAAAAGCCCCGCCTGTATCTGCACCTCGCTCATACCCATAAAATGCCCGATCGCAATGGCAACCAGCACATTATAGATGTTATGCTCCCCAATCGTCAGAACCTCAAAGCGTTGACTCTTCCCATTATGCACGGCCTCAAAAGTCGTCTTCCCGCCCTCAAAGGCAATATCCCTCGCGGTAAAATCGCAATTATTTTTTAGCCCAAACGTAACCAACCGAAAATCGCCGCTCTTTGGCACATTGCGAAGGATTTCATCGTCTCCATTAATAAACAAACAGCCATCTTTGCCCAATCTGCCGGAGATTTTGAACTTCTCGTTGAATATATTCTCCTTGGTGTACAGGTTTTCAATATGCGTGACGCCAATATTAGTTATGACGGCGCACGTCGGATTTGCAATTGCCAAAAGCCTCTCCATTTCGCCAAATTCGCTAATCCCCATCTCCACAACCGCAACGTCATGCGAGCGTTCTAGCCCAAACATAGTCAAAGGCAAGCCGATTTGGCCATTCAAATTGCCGGTCGTCTTGTGCACGTTAAACCTGGCCGCCAGAACACTTGCAATCATCTCTTTGGTCGAGGTCTTGCCCACGCTCCCCGTTATGCCAACAACCGGGATGTCGAACTTTTGCCGATAGTACGCCGCAAGCCGCTGCAGCGCCACTTTTGTGTCCGCAACTTTTATATGTACCTTGTTTTTGTCGCCTAATACCACAGTGTCGAAATTTTGCTCCGAAGTCAGCGTTGCTACCGCTCCTGCCGCAAAGGCCTCCTCTATAAAGGCGTGTCCATCGAATTTCTCACCCTTTATTGGCACAAATAGCGCACCATTTCTTATCTCTTTGCTATTTGTACTAACCGAATTCACCGCCACCTCGGCAGAGCCACAAATCAGCTTCCCGTCAACCGCCGTCAAAACCTCGCTTATGCTCAATCTTTCCATCTGTCTACCGAACCTCACTTCGCTCCTTCAAAATATCTGCAACGACTTCGCGCTCGTCAAAATGGATTTTTTGGCCGTTTATTTCCTGATAATCCTCATGTCCCTTGCCCGCAAGCACAATTATATCGTTGTCCCTGGCTATAGAAAGGCAATATTTAATGGCCTCTCTCCTGTCAGGGATCACAATAAACTTGCCGCGTGTCTTTTTGAGGCCGACCTCAATGTCCGAAATTATGTCCATAACGTCCTCATTGCGCGAATTGTCGGCCGTCACAACAGATAAATCCGAAAGCTTGCCCGAAACCTCGCCCATCTCGTAACGTCTAACCTTGGGGCGATCGCCCCCCGCGCCAAACAAAGTTATCAAGCGGTTTGGACGATACTCCCGAAGCGTCGTCAAGATGTTCTGCATGCTAAGGGCGTTGTGCGCGTAGTCGATCAGCAGGGTAAAGTTGCCCGGAACCGGCACAGACTCTATCCTGCCCTTTACCTTAACCTCGTTCAGGCCACTTGTTATCGCATCTTTCGGAACATCAAAATGCCGGCAGACCGAAATAGCGGCCAGCGCGTTATATATGCTAAATTTGCCGGGAATATCCACGTCCACACTAAGATTTTCCTTGCCCGCGGTCTCGAAATGAATCCCCACATAGCCATTCTGCGATATCAACTTCTCGTTAAAAGCGACAATATCGGCATCGCGAGAAAAGCCATAAGTCTCCACCCGGCAAGTATGGCCATTCAAGACCTCTCGGTAGTTCTTGTCATCAATGTTCACAAGGCCCAGCCCGCACTTCTGAAACAGCAAGCTCTTGCAGGCCAGGTACTCCCCCATGCTCTCGTGCTCGTTGCCTCCAATGTGATCCATCGAAAAGTTAGTAAACACGCCATAGTCAAACACAAAACCATCCATCCGATGCCACTTTAGGCCCAGCGAAGAGGCCTCCATAACAGCGCATTTGCAGCCGCTATCCACCATCTTACGCAAAAATCGCTGAATCTCATAGGACTCCGGCGTCGTATTAACCGTTTTAGTCACATTCTCGTCGATGATAACACCCAGAGTTCCGATTACTCCGGTCTTTATGCCAGCTTTCTGCAAAACAGTACGAATCATGCAAGAAACCGTCGTTTTTCCCTTTGTACCGGTTATTGCAACCGTTTTTAGCTGTGACGCTGGATTTTCAAAAAACTCTGCCGACATAAAAGCCAGCGCCTCGCGAGTGTCCCGAACTTTAACAACCGTAATTTCGCTGTCAATCGAGACATCATCCGAAATAACAACCGCCACCGCACCGTTAGCAATCGCAGAATCAATAAAGCCGTGCCCATCCTCGTTGCAGCCTTTCAAGCAGACAAACACCGAATTTTTGATACATTTTCTAGAATCATAAAAAATATCGCTTATTTCCAAGTCCAAATCGCCGCAAATCAGCGAAAAATCTATTTTTTCGACCAAACGCCTAAGCTTCATCTTGCGCCACCCTTAACCTCAAATTACGTAAACTTAAAAACATACTATGTTCTCACAATATAATATTGCCACAAAAACCCGAAATTGTAAACAAAAAATAAAAACCGCCCAAATCTTAGTCCGGACGGCCTTTAAGAGCATTTAATAAATCAAAAAATCGCAAACGCAGCAAAGCGCATAATAGCGTTGGTGGGCCATCAGGGACTTGAACCCCGGACCAACCGGTTATGAGCCGGTTGCTCTAACCAACTGAGCTAATGGCCCTCACTTACAACACAAACCTCACCGCTACAAACACAAAATAGCAAGTATGATTATACCAGCTCTGCTTTACTTTGTCAAGCCCGGCCAAAAATATTTTTTCGATTTTGGCGCATTTGCATGTCAAAATTTTATAAAATATGATATAATTAAAAAGATTTTAATGTTTAATAAATTAAGAGGGATTTTTTTGAAAAACACTGTGCCCAAAAAGGCTCCCGGCGAAATTATCATCGGCAAAAACTCGGTTAAAGAGGCCTTCGCCGCCGGCCGTAATATAGATTCTATTTTGATTTCTAGCAGCATGCGCAAGTCTTCCGTCGCCGGCATTTTGCAAAAGGCCAAAGAGCTTAAAATTCCGGTAAAAGAAGTCGACACCAAAAAGCTTGACTCTTTGTGCGATAACGCCAATCATCAAGGAATCATCGCGACGGTTGCTGCACATCGGTACTTTAGCGTTGATGACATCTTATACGTCGCTGCGCAAAGGGGTGAGCCTCCCTTTATAATCGTGGCGGACGAAATCGCAGACCCTCACAACCTCGGAGCCATCATTCGCACAGCAGAATGCGCCGGTGCTCACGGAGTTATTATTCCGGATCGGCGTGCAGCCAGCTTGAGTTTTGCCGTTGCTAAGGCTTCGGCCGGCGCGCTCGAGCATGTAAAAGTTGCCAGAGTTACGAATATTCCTTCTGTTTTGGAGCTGTTAAAAGACCGCGGATTGTGGATATATGGCGCAGATATGGATGGTCAGCCTTATTGCAAGGCCGATTTAACTGGATCGATTGCATTGATAATTGGGAGCGAGGGCTTTGGACTGGGACGGCTTGTTAAAGAAAAGTGCGACTTTATACTATCACTGCCGCAGCTTGGCAAAATAAACTCGCTAAACGCCTCTGTAGCTGCCGGAGTCCTTATGTACGAAGTCGCACGGCAGCGGTTGGGCTTGGCTTTAAAGTGAGAAGTCGCGTATATTCGGGGATTAAGGGGTGAATTTTTAGTTTGAAGCAAATTTTTTCTAAGTTAATGGGCTTTTTTTACTCGGGCAGGGGGCAGAGTTTTTCGCGGTATGAGGAGATTTTTAGCACCACAGAAAACAAGGTGAATACTCAAAACACAGACCCTCTTAAGGTTGCGGATGAGACTTTTTCTCCGAATTCTCTTAGGGTTAAGTCGTTTTTGGAGGATGACTTTTGCAGCGAGACACGGAATTCAGAGTTTTTGTTGGACGAAGCTTTTGACGCTTACCCTGAATATAGCGCGGAAAACCCCGTTGAGTCCGCCAAAACTATAAAAAATAAGTTAAAAAAAGAAATTAAAGGCCTAAACATCAAGTTCTGTGTGATGTTTGCCATCTTTGTTTTGTCACTTGCTGCGGACAGTGTGCTCTTTAACTTTCTTAACTCCTTGTCTGCCCCTATCGACGTGAATTACTCGGCCGTGTACCTAATTACCTCTAACGTGCTGCTGATTTTGGGCTGCATCATTGGCTTTAGCTTTATCAAATCGGCCTTTAACCACATTTCGTACTTCGTTTTTGCCGCAGATACCGCAATATTCCTGCCTTTGATTATAACCTTTCTGCACTGCTACGCCTGTTTGCTGTTTCATCTTCGGCACAGCGCCCATAGCGCCTTTTGCCCCCACACTTACGTGAGTTTGCTGCTTTTTAATTTTTTGCTTGTGATTTTAAACTCTTTGACCGCCAAAAAGCGGATGCTTAGCAACTTTAAGTTTGTTGCGGCCTCAAAGCAAAAATATAACATCGACATGTACTCTTTGGGCGACGTTGTGCCCTCGGTTACTTCGCGCACTCCCGTTCTGACGCCCTATACGCACAAAACGAATTTCTTGACGAATTTCATTAAAAATTCTTGTTGCGAAAGTTTTACCGAGTCCATGGTTGCTAAGATTATCCCCACAAGCCTCATTTTTGCTTGCGTTTGCGGTATTGTGAGCTTAGTTGGCACGACATTTCACCACTTTTCTAATATGAGCATAATTGGCGCGCTTGCCTGCTTTGACGTTGTTTTGCTCCTTTGCACGCCATTTGCGCTGCCTTTTACGGTTAATTTTGTTGTGTCCTCTTTGTGCCGGCGCGCGCTCAAGTTTCGGGCCATGGTTGTGGGCGAGAACGCGATCAAAAAGGTCTCCAAAACCAAAAGCATCGTTCTGAACGACGCGGACCTTTACCCGCCCAATAATATCGTGCTTCGCGGGATCAAGACGTTTAACGGTCAGCGTGTGGATGAGGCTATCCTTGCAGCGGCTTCTGTTATATGTCGGCTGAATGCGCCTATCAGTCAAGTTTTTGATAAAATTATTATGGGCAAAAGGGCCATTTTAACTAAGGTTTCGGACATTACTTATAGGGAGAATAAAGGAATCATCGGCTGGGTCAACGGCAAGCGGATTTTGGTCGGAAATCGAGAGCTTTTAAAGGATTTTAAAATTGATCCACCTAGCCGCGACTACGAGAAAAAGTACCGGGTTCCGGGCTGCGAATTAACTTATTTCGCCATTGGGCAAAATTTGGTGGCGATGTTTGTCTTGGAGTATACGCCTTCTAAGAGCCTGTCGGGCGCTCTGCTGGCTTGCGCTCGGAGCAATATAAAAATTTTTGTCAAGACCGTTGATTGCAACTTGACTCTTTCAAAAATTGCCTCGGACTTCAGCGTGAATGAGAAGTTCTTGACGCTGCTTTCTTATGATGATTCGCAGAAAATTAACACGCTGTGTGATAAAGTTGAGGACAGCTCAAACGCCTTTGCTGCGACATTTGGCTCGTGTGCTTCTTTCGTTAAGCTAGTTTTGGCGTGTTGTTTCGCAAAGAGCAATATTGCTTTGGTCACCACTATTCAGGTGTTTCAGCTGATTTTTAATGTTTTTTTGGTCTGCGCTCTGAATTTCGATATTAGCAAAATCAGCATTTTCGCGCTTATTTTGTACTCTGCCTTGTGGTTTGTTTTTTCTGTTTTGGCCTCTAGGATGCGAAATTTTAAGTAAATTTTAAAAAGTTTAAGGAGAAATTTTATGTCGCCTAAAAATAAAAATTCTGATTATAACGATAATTTTGAGGGTTTTGGTAGCGATGGCCGCGATATTTACAGCAGTTCTAAGGGGCCTAGCTCCGGGATGCCCCGGCGTTCTGTTAATTCTAAAAAGTTGCGAAAAAGGAAAATTATTTTTGCCTGCGCGATTATTCTTTCTGCCGTTGTGGGGCTTATTGGCGGCGCGATGATTTATACTTACAGGATGCTGGATTCGCTCAATTATCAGCCCATTCAAGACGGCGGAACCGAATACGTTGCGGGTTCTGCTTGCGACCCGATGATTTTGAACGTTGCTCTTTTTGGTGTGGACCGGCACGAGGAGGCAGACGTGCATAGCCGCAGCGACTCTATTCTGATTTTGTCGCTCGATAGCCGTCACAAAAAGATTAAGCTGACGTCGTTGATGCGTGACCTTTGGGTGCATATTCCGGGCTACAAAGACAACCGGATTAACGCCGCTATTGCGCTTGGTGGCGAGAGTTTGGCGATTAAAACCATTGAACAGAATTTTGGAATAAAGATTGATCGCTTCTGCACGGTCGATTTTGAGGGCTTTAGGGACATTATCGACATCATCGGCGGCCTGGATATGGAGATTACCGCCAAGGAGGCGCACCACATAAACCGACTCCTCTTGGAGCTGGACAGCGCCTTCATCCAAGGTGGCATCAAGCCGTTTAAGTCGCCTTTGCTTAAAGAAGTCGACGGGATGCATCATTTGAACGGCGCTCAGTCCTTGCAATACGCTAGAAGTCGCAAGGTGCCTACTGCCGAGGGGCTTCACGACGATTACGCTCGAACTTTCCGGCAGCGTCGCGTTATCTCTTTGCTGATTAACAAGTTTAAATCTAGCAGCTTGCCGCAGATTTTAGCCGTTATCGAGAAGGCCGGCCCCTACGTTAGGACAAATCTGAAGAAAAGCGAAATTATAACTCTGGGCAAAAACGCGCTAAAATACTTGCAGTACGAGTTCGTTGAGTTCCGCATTCCTCAAGACGGCAACTTTAGCGGCCAGAATATAAATGGCGCTGCTGTGCTGGTTATAGACGATCTAAACAAAGCTCGCTACGAATTGGCCAAGTTCATCTACGAGGATTCTGTTAAAGAAAGCTCATACAGCAAGATGAGAGTTCGCACTCCCGCGGCTCAGCAGAATGTGCAGCCCCCTGCGCAAACTACGGCCGCTAACAGCTCAAGCAATTCAAGCCCTGCTCAACCTACAGCCGCCAGCGGTGTAAGCAGCACAGGCTCTACACAACGCACAAACACCAATCGAGCAAGTAGCACAAGTTCTACTCAGCCCACAGCCGCCAACAGAACAAGCAACACAGCCCTCACACAACGCACGGCCGCCAATAGGGCAAGCAATTCAGCCTCTGCTCAACCCACAGCCACTAGCCGGACAAGCAACACCAATGCCACTCAACGCACTACGGCTAATTCTGCTGCCAGTAACCATCCTGCAACTGCGGCACCCAATCGGTCTAGGCCCAGTCGCACCGCGAGGTAATTTCCTTTGGCCTCGTTTGCCAGGCTGGTTAATTGACTTTTTTTCGGCGCGAGAATATAATTAAACCGTAGCAAAAATCCAGGTTTGTGGCCTTTTATTTTATTTGATATTTTTATTGGATGTGAGTGAAACGTGAAGTGGACGGGTCTTAACGAGTTGCGCGAGATGTTTACGTCTTTTTTTGAGTCGAAGGGGCACCTTAAGTTGGAGAGCTTCTCCTTGGTTCCTCAAAATGACAGCAGTTTGCTGCTTATAAACTCCGGTATGGCGCCGATGAAGAAGTATTTTACCGGCGAGGTTACTCCGCCTTGCAAGCGAGTTACGACGTGCCAAAAGTGCATCCGCACGCCCGACATTGAGCGCGTTGGGATTACTGCGCGGCACGGCACTTTTTTTGAGATGCTGGGCAACTTTTCCTTTGGAGACTACTTTAAGCCCGAGGCGACGGCCTGGGCTTGGGAGTTTTGCACCAAGGTTTTGGAGCTGCCTGTCGATAGAATCTGGGTTTCTATTTACGAGGAGGACGACGAGGCCTTTGAAATCTGGACGAAAAACGTTGGCGTGGCGCCGGATCATATTGTCCGTTTGGGTAAGGCAGATAATTTTTGGGAGCACGGCGCCGGCCCCTGTGGGCCTTGCTCGGAGCTTTATTTCGATCGCGGCGAAGCCTATGGTTGCGGCTCTCCAGACTGCAAAGTGGGATGCGACTGCGATCGGTACATTGAATTTTGGAACTTGGTGTTTACTCAGTTTGAGAACGACGGGAGCAACAACTATTCTCGCCTGGATCACCCCAACATCGACACTGGAATGGGCCTGGAGCGCTTAGCTTGCATTATGCAGGGCGTGGACAACCTGTTTCTCGTTGACAGCGTGCAAAATATTATGCAGCATGTTTGCAGAATATCTGGCGTTAAGTATGGTGACGATGCCAAAAATGACGTTTCTTTGCGAGTTATCACCGATCATATTCGAAGCGTTACCTTTCTAATCGGCGACGGAGTTATGCCTTCTAATGAAGGGCGTGGCTACGTTTTGCGCCGGCTTTTGCGTCGCGCTGCCCGGCATGGTCGGATTCTGGGCATTCGTGGTACTTTTTTGTCGGACTTATGCGAGACTGTGATTAAGGAAAATCAGCAAGCTTACCCTGAACTCGCGCAGAAACAGGGATTTATCAAAAAGATGATACAGGTTGAGGAAGAAAATTTCGCCAAGACAATCGATCAGGGCTTGGAGCTTTTAAATGACATGATCGCAAAAGCTGATGGTTCCGTGCTTTCTGGCGAAGTTGCTTTTAAGCTTAACGATACTTTTGGCTTTCCTATTGACTTGACAAAGGAAATCTTGTCTGAACGCGGCATGACTGTTGACGAGGCTCGCTTTGATGAGTTACTTCTTGAGCAAAAAAATAAGGCTCGTAAGGCTCGATCTAGCGCAGAAACACAGGCTTGGGCCAATGACAACTTGAGCTTTGGCGGCATTGCGCCAACTAAATTTGTTGGATACGATGTTTTAAGCACTCAACCTGCTGTTTTAAAAATAATAAAAGGCAGCGAATTTGTGGACTCTGCCGCTAGTGGTGATGAGGTTGAGATAGTTTTAGATGAGACTCCCTTTTATGCGCAAGGCGGCGGCCAGGTTGGAGACTCTGGCGTGCTGACGCTTGGCGACGCTAGGGCTACCGTCATTGATACGGTCAAAAACACCGCTAGAATCTACTTTCATCGCGCTAAGATTTTGCAAGGGATCTTTCATGTTGGCGATAAAGTCGAGGCCTGTGTTGATGCCGCTAAGCGAGGAAAAGTCAGGCGTAACCACACTGCAGCGCATCTTTTGCAGGCCGCTTTGAGGAAGGTTCTGGGCACACACGTTGAGCAAGCCGGCCAGCTCGTTAATGAAAACCGGTTGCGGTTTGATTTTACGCACTTTTCTGCTTTGACCCCTTCCGAATTGCAACAGATTGAAACGCTTATAAACGACGAAATTTTGCGCTCGGATGAGGTCGTAGTTCGAGAAATGCCCATTGCGGAGGCCAAAAAGATGGGTGCAATGGCTTTATTTGGCGAAAAATATGGAAGCGTCGTGCGTGTCGTTAAAATTGGCGAATTTTCGCTGGAACTTTGCGGCGGAACTCATGTTAATAACACCGCTCAGGTGGGACTGTTTAAGATTCTCTCTGAAAGTTCGGTGGCTTCTGGCGTCCGGCGCATAGAGGCGGTAACTTCTGTGGGCGTTTTGCGCCTTTTACACGATAAAGCAACCCTCTTGGACGAATGCCAGCAGGTTTTGAAGGTGAATCAACAGGCGAAACTCGCGTCAGAATGCGCTCATTTGATGGCGGAACTCAAAAATAAAGATAAAACCATTTCCAAGCTGGCTTCGGAATTGGCCGCGTTTGAGGTTAATAATCTGCTCGGCTGCGCTAGAGATATTGGCGGGCTCAAGGTCATTGTGTCTCGGCTTGATAACATGGAAACTGGCGAATTAAAGCTCATTTGCGATGATTTAAAGTCTAAATTTGCGAACACGGTTGTTGTTTTGGCCAGTGTTGGCACAGAAAAGTCCAATATTATCGCGAGTGTTGGCAAAACTGCTATAGAAAACGGCATTAATGCGGGAGTTTTGGTTAAAGAGATTGCTCAACTGACTGGTGGAAACGGCGGCGGACGCAAAGAGATGGCCATGGCAGGCATCAAGGATGTTTCTAAAATTGATGCGGCTTTGGACCACGCTTATGATTTGATTAATGATATGTTGAAAAAATGATGTAACAATGCGGTTTATGACCGTTTAATTTGGAGGTTTGTGCGATGGATTGTATTTTTTGCAAAATTGCGAGCAATGAGATTTCGAGCAAAAAGGTTTATGAGGACGATCAGATCGTCGCTTTTAACGATCTTGACCCTCAGGCGCCCGTTCACGTGCTGATTATCCCTAAAAAGCATATTCAAAGTGCCGATCAGATCGCCGATGGCGATACGAATATTATCGGGAAAATTTTTATGGTGGCTTCTAAAATTGCTAAAGAGCTGGGATTAGAGAATGGCTACCGGATTGTAAATAATTGTGGCGAAGATGGCGGCCAGACCGTGCCTCACCTGCATTTTCATTTAATGGGCGGCAGAAAAATGAATTGGCCGGCGGGTTAAAAACCCCGATGTGACCGCGAAAGGAGCTGCTTTCATGAAAAGACCAATGGCGACCGTTGGGTTTGCGTATTTGGCGGCACTCGTTGCGGCCACCTATTTCGACGCCGAGTTTGCCAAAATCATGGCGATTGTTTTTTTCATCTTATTTTTGGTTTCTTTGGCTATTGCGCCGATTCGGCGGGCAAAAGTTTTGCCAATCGCCCTTTTCACGGTTACTTTGGCCTTTGGCATGTACAGCGCCTTTCCTTACGTCAAGGTTGCGCCCATTGAGCAGCTGGACGGACAGGATGTCTACGTCTCTGGCCGAATTTGCGAGATCCCATATAGCGCTTATAATCGGTATTATTATGTTTTGGAGACGGATAAAGTCGACTATGACGGCGCTCCTCAAAAAATAAAATTACGAATGTCAGTGTCTACGCCGTTGGATGTGGATTTGTACGACAGAGTTTCCGGCAAGGTGCATATGTTTTTGCCCACGGATAGCGGCGGATTCTCTTCCAAGTCCTATTACGCGGCCAAGGGGATACATATTTCGTCGTATCTTTACGAGTACGAGGGGTGTCAGCTGGAGGAGGACCCAAACAAACCGCTATATTACTACTTTTTGAAGGTTAAGCAGGCTCTCATTGAGGCTGTGCGGACAATTTTGCCCAAAGAGCACGCGTCTGTTGCAGTTGGAGTCTTGCTTGGCGACAAATATTTTATGGAAGACGACATAAAGTCTGACTTTAAGGAGATCGGTGTGTCGCACATTTTGGCGGTTTCTGGCTTGCACACGTCAGTCATCTCGGCCGTCGTCTTTATGCTTTTGAGCGCCACCCGGCTCTCTAAACGCTTTGTATATTTGCTCACTTGCCTGGCCCTACTTGCGTTTATGGCCATCACGGGCTTTTCGGCGTCGGTTTCTCGCGCGGGCATCATGCTCATCATGTTTTATCTTGGCAAATTCTTCTACGCAAAGTCCGATTCCCTCAACTCGCTGGGATTTGCGACTCTTTTGCTTTCGGTCGTTAACCCATTCGCCGCCGGAGATACTGGCCTGTTACTCTCTGTCTTCGCAACGCTGGGGATCATCCTCTTTGAGGGATATTTTGAAGAAAAAATCAAAACCCTATTTGCGCGGATAAATTGCAGCTCAAAGGTTACGGATAGCATCGCGGGAATGGTCTCTGTCACACTCTGCGCAACCATCGCTACGTTGCCCATAACCATGTTGAGCTTTGGCAAAATCTCGCTTATCAGCGTTTTTTCAAATATTTTGATCGTCATGCCCACTATGCTGATGATGATCTTCATGCTGTTCGCTGCCATACTATATTTTGTGCCATTTCTTACGTTCGTCGTCAAGCCTTTGGCACTTTTTTCGGGAATTTTGATAAATTACATAACTTTTTGTGCCGACTTACTCGCAAAAATCCCGTTTGCGTCCGTTGCAACCCACCAACCCATGATCCTGTTTTGGTTCGCTTCCTGCTGCGTTTTGTTCGCGCTGGCTTTGCTATTATGCAAGGAATACCGGCTTTTAAAGCTGTCTGCCATTTTGTCGGTTATAATCCTGTTTGTTGGGATCCTTTCATACCAGATTTTCGACCGAGACGTGACGCATCTGGCCTTTTTGGACACCGGCGCTGGATGTTCTGCGGTTATCTCAAAAAACGGTCGCGCTGCGGTTTTGGCTTGTGGCGGCGATTCTATCCACTCTTCTAGAGTGCAAAATTATTTGACCAATCTGAATGTTAAGGGCCTCGATTATATACTGCTGAGCGACCTTCAAGACACTACGGCAAGCTACGCGAATGACCTGATAAAGAAGTTCCGTCCCTACTACGTTTTGATGCAAAATGATGGCGATGTTCTCAACAACAAGCTGGAGCACACCGTTTTTGAAAGCATGAACACCGTCCCTTTCAATGATACCGCCAAAATTGATCTTTGGGATAACGTGAAAATCACGGTCATGAACATCGATGACCACGGCTATATTTACTTGTCGGTTAATGACGTGAATTTGCTGATTCTCCCGTCTGGCGGCGATGCTAAGCTTTTGGACGACAAATATAAATTCTGCGACATTTTGGCATATAGCGGGAACCTCGAGAACTCTAGCCTTGTTGCGAGTTCGTACGGGGTTATTTGCGCGAATGCAAATGCCGCTTCTGTCTTTGCGAACAATTTGGCCAAAGACCGCCGTTTGCCCCTTGCTACCGCTGGCGACGGCGATATTGTTTTTGATTTTACGCATTCGAAAAATATTTCCATAAAGAGGATGGTGTAATTTGCCCATTATAACGGAGTCCGACTTTGCCGCGCAGGTTAAGTCAAGCAACTTTAAAAACGCATATTTTATTTACGGGGAAGAAAAATATCTTGTATCCCACTACACGCGGCTGCTTACGGATAAAATCTTGCCCGGCAGGTGCAACAATTCTTTTAACCTGCAGAATTTTTCGTCTCCGGATCTTGACATAGACGCCCTAAACAGCGCGGTTGAGGCTCTGCCTTTGATGTCTCCTTTTAAGTGCGTGCGGATATTTGACTTGAACCTTGAGAAGGAGCCTCTAGACACAGTCAAAAAGCTAAAGGAGATTATCGCCGATATCCCCGAAACCACCGTTTTGATAATAAGTTTTCCTAACTTAAATGTAGATTTGAAGCGATCCTCTAGGTTTTCTTCTTTTGTTAAATTTTTTGAAAAACATGGAGAAGTTTTGAATCTGCAGGCGCTTAGCAAACCCAAATTACAACGACAAATCATAAAATGGGCCGAAAAATTGTCTTGCACGCTTTGTGAGAAAAACGCGCAACTTATTATCGACAAATGCGGAAATAACTTGCTGGTCCTTAAAAACGAGATTGAAAAGCTCTGTGCCTATGCGAACGGAGCTGAGATTACCTCGCAGATCATCGATGAAATCGTGGTTTGCAACTTTGAGGCGAACGTTTTTGAGCTGACTAAAGCCATCATGGCGAAGAATTGTGACCGCGCCCTTGAAATTTTGGACATTCTGCTCTTTAAAAAAGAGGAACCTATCGCCATTTTGGCCGTCATGGCTTCGAATTATATCGATATGTACCGCGTGAATGCGGCCTTGCAAAGCGGAAGGAGCATTCAGGATGTTGCTGAAATTTTTGACTACAAACGAAAGATGTTCCGGCTCGAGAATGCGCAGGCGCAGCTAAGATACAACGCTAATTTGAAGAAATCCTTGCGGGGTTGCATCGACTTGCTGACTAAAACCGACGTCATGCTCAAAAGTTCTCGCATGGATCCTAAAATTTTGCTAGAAGAGCTTATTGTCAAACTTATTCTTTGTTAAATTTGTATTAAATTTATCTTGACTTCTTGAAATTATTGTGGTAAAATATCAGTATTATAAGAAGGGGGTAAAATTATGAAACTGGATGAGTACAAATTTGACGGGACGAAAAAATTTAAAATTAACGGGTTCGATACCAAGGCCAAGCATTTGACTACCGACAGGGAAATGGTGCTTGAGTCTAGCCTTTTGAACCTGAAGAAGCTTGGAATTATGCAGGATAGATTCTATGCGCAGGGCAGCGAGGCTATCTTGGTTATTTTGCAGGCTATGGACGCTGGCGGCAAGGACGGCGCCATAAAGCACGTTATGTCTGGTCTTAACCCGCAGGGCGTGCAGGTTAGCAATTTTAAATCGCCTTCTAGCGAGGAGCTGGCTCATGACTACTTGTGGAGATGCATTAAAAATCTTCCGGAACGCGGTAAAATCGGGATTTTTAACCGGTCGTATTATGAAGATGTCTTGGTTGCTCGGGTGCATGAGCTTTATAAAAATCAGAACTTACCTAGCAGATGCAAAACTCCGAAGATTTTTGACGAACGCTATGAACAAATCGCGAATTTTGAAAAATATTTGTGGCAAAACGGCATTCGTGTGCTAAAATTCTTCCTTAATATATCTCGGGATGAACAAAAACGTCGGTTTCTTAAAAGAATTGACGAGAAAAACAAAAACTGGAAATTGTCTGATTCTGACGTGAAGGAGCGGCAATATTGGGACGATTATATGAAGGCATTTGAAGCGGCTATAAACAAAACTAGCACGCCGTATGCGCCTTGGTATGTTGTTCCGGCGGACAAAAAGTGGTTTGCTAGATTCTTTTTCTCTGAGATTTTGGTTAATACTTTGAACGACATTAACCCGAAATATCCGACTGTTACTAAGGAGAAAGAAAAGCTGATCGTCGCTTGCAAAGAATATCTTACTAACGAGGATGGTAAAAAATCTGCCGCAAAGACAAAGTCAAAATCAAAAACAAAAAAATAATTTGAGTCTATGAGTTTAAGTGTACACGCATGCTTTTTGAGGTGTACACTTCTTGATTTTAATTATTTTTTGGTTGTTAATGTTATTTTTTGATTTTTTATAGTATAATTTTAAAAAAGGTTTTGGTGATATTTTTAAAATGTTAAGTAAATTAAAAAACATGGACGATAAGGTCGTTGTGAACGTCAAAAAATTGCATAGAGATAATCTTAATAAATTTATGGTAATTGTGACCAAGCTGGGTAATAATGGAATGGTTTGGTTTGCTGTTGCTGTGCCTCTTTTGTTTAACCGCGGATACCGCAACGTTGGCGTTAAGATTATTTTGGCTTTACTGTTGAGTGGCTTTTTGGGCGAAGTTTTGATTAAGCATATTGTGGCGAGGGTTCGGCCTTCTAAATTTTTATTGCAGGAGGAAATGCTCATTAAGGAGCCTATCACTTATTCTTTTCCTTCGGGGCACACTTCTTCTTCTTTTGCGGCCTCTTGCATGTTGGCTTCTTGCTTTGGCATTATATCTATTCCTGCTTTTGTTTTGGCTTTTTTGATTGGATTTTCTCGCGTTTATTTGCGGGTTCATTACCTTACAGACGTTTTGGTCGGAGCCGTTTTGGGCTCCTTTTGCAGCCTGCTTGTTAATGTTTTTATTCCGTTTTAGATTTGTTGCTCTTGTTGGGGTTTTGTGATATAATTTATTTCAAATTTTATATTCTTTTTTTAGTTTTTAAAAGGGAGTTACATAATTGTGAAAATACTCGGGATTGACCCTGGCTACGCTATTGTTGGGTATGGCGCTATCTCTACTGGGCCTAATAATAAGTTTTTGCCTTTGTGCTATGGTTCTATTTTAACCGAAAGTACTGCACCTTTTTGTGACCGATTGTTTAAAATATCTTGCGATATGAATGAACTTTTGCTAAAGGTTCGGCCCGATGTTGTTGCTATTGAGCGACTTTATTTTCAGAATAACCGCAAAACCGCTATTGATGTTGCTCAGGCACGCGGTGTAATTTTGCTTAGCGCACGGAATTTGAATGTTCCCATTTTTGAGTATACCCCTTTGCAGATTAAAACTGTTGTTACGGGGTATGGCAAGGCTAAAAAGGCCCAGGTTATGAAGATGACTAAACGGTTGCTTTGTTTAGAAAAAATGCCTAAGCTTGACGATACTGCCGACGCTTTGGCCGTGGCGATTTGTCACGCGCAGGCTTGCGGAACCGGCTTGAGGGCTAGCATGTTAAAAAGGAGTTACACATATAATGTTTTACAGCCTTAGAGGAAAGTTGATTGCTGTTGATGGCTTGAGCGTGGCTATTGAATGCGCTGGAGTTGGCTATAAGTGCAATGTTACGCAGAACACTTTAAATGAACTGCCTGCTATTGGTGAAGAAGTCTTTATATACACGCATTTAAACGTGCGCGAGGACGCTATGGAGCTTTTTGGCTTTTTTAGTCTCAGTGAGCTAAACTGCTTTAAGTTGCTTACTTCTGTTTCTGGCGTTGGGGCTAAGGTTGGCATTGCTATTTTGTCCACTTTGTCGGCTGCGCAGGTTGTTGCGGCTATTTCTTCTGGCGACTGCAAGCTTTTGACTTTGGCGCCTGGTGTTGGCAATAAACTGGCGCAGAGGATCATTTTGGAGCTTAAGGACAAAGTTGCTAGCTCTTTGGCGGAGGTGAGCGCGAAGAATCCGCCTTTGGCTGCTAGTCGGGCAGTTTTTGGAAACTCGGCGGCCGCTATTGATGCGCTTTCTGTTTTGGGGTACTCTCGAGTCGAGGCTTTGGAGGCTGTTTCTAAATTTGACGAGGCACTTTCGGTTGAAGAATTGATAAAAAACGCGCTAAAATCCATGGCTGGGGGGATGTAACCGTTGGAATTTGATTTTGAGAACAGAATTTTGGACCCGGAGGAAACGCCCGAAGATTTCGAGGTGGAAAATCCGCTGCGCCCCCGAACTTTGGCCGAATACGTTGGTCAGGATAAAGTTAAGGAGAATTTGTCGGTTTTTATTAAGGCCGCCAAAATTCGCAAAGAACCGCTTGATCATGTGCTTTTGTATGGGCCTCCTGGGCTTGGAAAGACGACTTTATCTGGGATTATTGCTAACGAAATGAACGTGAATTTTAAAATTACTTCTGGCCCGGCGATTGAGAAGTCCGGCGATTTGGCCGCGATTCTTACGAATTTGAACGAGGGTGACGTTTTATTTATTGACGAAATTCATCGGCTGCCCCGCACTGTGGAGGAGATTTTGTACCCGGCTATGGAGGATTTCTCGATAGATATCATCACGGGCAAGGGCCAGATGGCGACTTCGTACCATTTGTCATTGCCTCGGTTTACTTTGGTCGGAGCCACCACGCGTGCTGGGCAACTTTCGGCTCCTTTGCGAGATAGATTTGGCGTGGTTTTGCGGCTCGAGATGTACTCCTCGCAGGAGCTTGCTAAGATTATTCGGCGAAGTGCTACTATTCTTGGCATAAATATCGACAACGACGGCGCTATTGAAATTG
This sequence comes from uncultured Eubacteriales bacterium, assembly GCA_948527295.1. Classification (GTDB taxonomy): domain Bacteria; phylum Bacillota; class Clostridia; order Oscillospirales; family Acutalibacteraceae; genus CAG-557. The sequence goes on from CAOSWK010000002.1 coordinate 163,802, forward strand.
CATCTCGCTCGCGCGGGACACCCCGGATTGCGAACCGGCTTTTGCGCAGGGTTCGGGACTTTGCCTTAGTTCAAAACCGTGAGGAGATTGACTTTAGCACGGCTAGAGTGGCGCTCGATAAGCTTGAGATCGATGAATTGGGGCTTGACGCTAACGACAGAAGGATGCTCAAGGCGATGATTGAATTTTATAATGGCGGGCCCGTTGGAGTCGAAACTTTGGCGGCTGCTATTGGCGAAGAATCCGTTACCATTGAGGATATTTACGAACCTTATTTGATGCAGATCGGATTTATTAGCCGTACACCAAGGGGACGAGTTGCCAATCGGGCGGCATATCTGCATTTGGGCCTTGAGCCTGTTGAATAATTACTACTAGTTTGGGGAGAGTTTGACTTTTTATGGGTAAGCTTTTTGGAACGGACGGCGTTCGTGGCATTGCTAACGTTGAATTAACTGCTGAGATTGCGATGAAAATCGGCAAAGCGGCGGCGAGCGTTTTGGTTAAGAACACGCCGGGCAAGGCAAAAATTCTAATTGGGAAGGATACTCGGCTTTCGTGCGATATTCTTGAAGGGGCTCTGGTTGCCGGGATTTGCTCTGTTGGCGTGGACGTTGTTTGCTTGGGGGTTATTCCTACGCCGGCGGTTGCTTTTTTGGTTAGGAAATACCGCGCAAATGCTGGGATTATGATCTCGGCTTCGCATAATTCTTTTGAGTTTAACGGGATTAAAATATTTGGCGAAAACGGCTACAAACTGCCGGATAAGGTTGAATCTGTTATCGAAAGAATTGTGCTTAACGACGTACCTATTGACGTTTCGGAGGTTAAGTACGCTGATTTGGGCACCCGGACTAACGCCGACCGCGCGATTGACGACTACATTGAGCATATTGCTTCGACTATTGACGCTGATTTGACGGGCTTGAAAGTGGCTTTTGACTGCGCTAACGGTGCAGCTTTTCGGACGGCGAAACGGCTGTTTACTCGGCTTGGCGTTGAGTGTACCATTAAAAACTGCCGGCCGAATGGGACTAATATAAATAAAAATTGCGGGTCCATGCATATGGAAGGCTTGGCGCGTTTTGTTAAAGAGAATGGCTTGGACGCTGGGATTGCTTTTGATGGCGACGCGGACCGGTGCCTGGCGGTTGACGAGCTTGGCAACATTGTTGACGGGGACTTCATTATGGCCATTTGCGCGATGTCTTTGAACGAGCAGCGCAAACTTGCCAAAGGCACCGTGGTGGGCACGGTCATGACTAACATTGGGTTCAACCACTTTTGCAGCGGGAATCAGTTGAAGTTTGTTGCCACGCGCGTTGGCGACAGGTACGTTCTAGAAGAGATGCTCAAGAATGGCTATAATTTTGGCGGCGAGCAGTCCGGGCACGTTATTTTTCTTGACCACTCTACTACGGGCGACGGCCAGTTGACGGCTGTTCAGCTTTTGAGCATACTAAAACGTAGTGGCAAAAAGCTTTCGCAGCTCGCCGGCGTCATGAAGAAGCTCCCTCAGGTCATGCTAAACGTTAAGGTGGACAATTTGGGCAAGCTGAAGTTTCACACCGACGAGGAGATTAAGAGCGCTATTGACCGCGTTAGCGCGAAGTTTGAGCCTGGCAATGCTGATACGTGCGGCCGGGGGCGGATTCTTGTTCGGGTTTCGGGCACGGAGCCTTTGATTCGCATTATGCTGGAGGGCGAAAATTTGGATAGGATTACCGTTTTGGCGAACGAGGTTGCCGATCTGGTGCGAAAACGGCTTTCTTAAAGGAGTTTTAATTTGAGAGTTTCTAGTTGTTGGACTGATTTTGAGCTGATTGATACTTCTGCTGGCGAGCGGCTTGAACGCTGGGGCGATGTTATTTTGGTTCGGCCGGATCCGCAAATTATCTGGGATACCCCGAGGGAGCATCCTCTTTGGCGCAGTGCTCATGCTGTTTATCACCGTTCTCGCTCTGGTGGCGGGCATTGGCAAGCCTTAAAAAAAGTCCCGGCGGTTTGGGATATCGGCTATAAGGGCTTGCGGTTTAATTTAAAGATGATGGGCTTTAAGCATACTGGGATTTTCCCGGAGCAGGCCACCAACTGGGATTTTATTTCTGACAATATTCGCGCGCAAAAAAAGCCCTTTAAGATGCTAAACTTGTTTGGATACACTGGTGCTGCGACTTTGGCTGCGGCTGCAGCTGGCGCGAATGTTTGCCACGTGGATGCTTCTAAAGGGATGGTCAGTTGGGCGAGGGAAAACGCTTGTGCTTCGGGGCTTGCGGACAAACCCGTGCGCTGGATTGTAGACGATTGTGTGAAGTTTGTACAAAAAGAGATTCGCCGTGGTAACCGATATGATGGGATTGTTATGGATCCACCTTCTTATGGCCGCGGTCCTGGCGGCGAAATTTGGAAGCTTGAGGACCAAATTTTTTCTCTTTTAAACTTATGCTGCGAGGTTTTGTCGGAAGAGGCTCAATTTTTTGTCTTGAACTCTTATACAACGGGGCTTTCGCCCTCTGTTATGCAATGCATGCTGAGTCTGACTTTTAAAAAGGCTTTTGGTGGGGCGGTCTTTGCCGATGAAATCGGCCTGCCGGTTACCGCTCAGGATATTGTTTTGCCGTGTGGTTCCACCGCCATTTGGCGGCGCGCGTGAATTGGAGATTTTTATTTTATGGAGAAATTTATTGATATTGTCGATTTGGAATTTAATTACGAAGAGGCCGACGGTGGCCGCAAAATCAACATTTTGGATGGCGTGAATTTAGAAATTAAAAAAGGCGAATTTTTGACGATTCTGGGTCACAACGGCAGCGGGAAGTCCACCCTGGCAAAGCATCTAAACGCGATGCTTACGCCCACAGCTGGTGACGTTTTTGTGCGAGGGATTAATACTAAGGATTATTCGCGAATTTATGATATTCGGAGCACCGTGGGGCTGGTTTTTCAAAACCCCGATAATCAGATTGTGGCGAGCATTGTGGAGGATGACGTCGCTTTTGGGCCGGAGAACTTGGGGATTGCCCCGGAGGCGATCCGTGCCCGTGTGGATGATGCTTTGCGTGCCGTGGATATGTATGATTGTCGGAAGGAAGCCATTTATAATTTGTCTGGCGGGCAAAAACAGAGAGTCGCCATTGCTGGGATCATCGCTATGAGGCCTTCATGCCTTGTGCTTGATGAGCCCACTGCGATGCTGGATCCCGTTGGGCGCGACGAAGTCATGCGCGTTATAAAAAAGCTAAACAAGGAATGCGGCATTACAATCGTTTTGATAACGCATTATATGGACGAGGCTACCGATTCTGACCGGATTGTTGTGATGAACGAAGGCAAAATTGCTAGAATAGGCGCGCCTTTGAGCATTTTCTCGGATGTCGATTTTTTAAAAAAGTGCCAACTGTCGATTCCGCAATCTGTTGAGCTTCTTCAAAAGCTGAAGGCGCATGGAGTTCAAATCCCCTCTTTTGTGCTAAATGAAGACGAATGTGTCGATGTTTTAGCTCGATATTTCAGTGCTAATGCCATAAGCCGTTGATTTGCTAACATGTTTTTCCCGTCATTCTTGAGTTTTAGGAGGATTTTGCGATGTCTCAGATCGAAATAAAAGACTTGACATATGTCTACTCTGCCGGCGCCAGCACGCCTAAGCGGGCCTTGAACTGCATCAATCTAAGCATAGAAAAAGGCGAGTTCATTGGCTTGATCGGGCCCACTGGGTCGGGGAAGTCCACATTTGCTAAGCAGCTCAACGCACTTTTAAAGCCTACTTCTGGAGCTGTGCTTTTGGACGGAGTCGATATTTGGCAAAATTCCCAGGTTAAACCAGAGCTTGCAAGAGAGGTGCGATTCAAAGTCGGGCTGGTGTTTCAGTACCCGGAATATCAGCTGTTTGAGGACACCGTCTATAACGACATCGCCTTCGGCCCCAAAAACATGGGCTTGTGCGACGCTGACGTCAAAGAAAAAGTCTTGGCAGCTTGCAAATTCGTGAATTTGGATTTAAACTTGTTGCAGAAGTCGCCGTTTGACTTGTCTGGCGGCGAAAAGCGAAAGGTCGCCATTGCTGGGGTGTTGTCGATGGATCCGGAAGTCTTGGTTTTGGACGAACCCACCGTGGGGCTTGACCCCTGCGCGCGCGAGTCGCTGTTGGAACAGCTTTACCGGTATCACAAGGAAAAAGATAAAACTATCATACTGATTTCCCACCGCATGGAGGATATCGCTAAATATTCCGATAGAGTCATCGTTTTGAGCGATGGGAACTTGGTTATGTTCGACTCTGCTGGGAATGTCTTTGGTTGTGATAAAGTATTAAATGAGGCTGGGCTCAAAGTCCCACAGATATGCTCTATCATGGCTAAGCTTAAGGCGGGCGCCATTCCTAACTTGAACGACAAGGTTTTGACTGTGGATGGCGCCGTCACTGAATTGCTAAAATTTGTATAAAATGGGTGAGGAATTTTGTTAAGTAACATTGCGCTAGGCCGCTTTTTCCCTGGAAATTCGTTGGTGCATAGGCTAGACCCGCGCGTCAAAATCGTGATCGTGGTCGTTCTACTGGTAACCGTTTTTTGGGCAGGCAATTACCTCGCGCTTCTTACCAACCTCGCGGCCATCTTCGTCTTTATGGCCTTTGCAAAAGTCTCGTTCAAAAATTACTTCAAAAACATGAAGGTCATCCTCTTCATCGTCGTGTTCACAAGCGTTTTAAACATATTTTACGCCAAAGGACCGCTGCTCTTTAAGATCGGGCCCGTCGCGATCACAAAAGGCGGGTTTGATAACAGCGTTTTTGTGGCTTGCCGGTTGGTGATACTGATTTTGATAAGCTCGCTGCTCACCTTCACCACCTCCCCCACCGACTTAACGGACGCGTTGGAGCGGATTTTGAAGCCATTGTCCATGTTCAAAATAAAAACGCACGAGTTGGCTATGATGATGGCCATTGCGCTGCGGTTTATCCCCACTCTTTTGGAGGAAACGGACAAAATCATCGATGCGCAAAAGGCTCGTGGTGCAGACATGGAGTCCGGCAACGCTTTAAAGCGGATAAAGGCTCTGGTGCCTATATTGGTGCCGCTTTTGGTCGCCTCGTTTCGGCGGGCTTTTGACTTGGCTTTGGCTATGGAATGCAGATGCTACAACGGCGGAGACGGCCGCACTAAAATGAAGGTTTTGCATATCTGCTCAAACGACGTTTTGGCTATATTTGCGGTTGTGGCGGTATTTTTGCTCGTTCTGTGGAGCAACTTTTGGGCTTTGGCGGTGCATTTATGAGGAATTTGCTACTCTCGATTTGCTACGATGGCTCTAGGTACCACGGCTGGCAGATTCAAAGGAACGCTGTCTCGGTGCAGGAGGTTTTTCAGGACGCTCTTTTTAAAATTCTAACTGAAAATTGCGACATAAAGGGCTGCAGCAGGACGGATTCCGGCGTGCATGCGAACATGTATTGCGTCAGCGTTAAGGTTAACTCGGATATCCCCTGCGAGCGCCTACAGATGGCCATGAATAAATTTTTGCCAGCGGACATCGCCGTCAATTCGGCTATGGAGGTTCCTTTAAACTTCCACGCCCGCTATTCTTGCGTTGGAAAGGAATATATTTATAAAATCTGGAATCGCCGGGTTCGGAACCCTTTTTTGGTGAACAGAGCTTTTCACTACTGGTACCCTTTGGACTTAGAAAAGTTGCGGTCGGCTGGGCAGAATTTTATCGGCACGCACGATTTTACATCTTTTTGCACTTTTGACAGCAGAAATCCCGAAAACATGGTCCGCACGGTAAATAGCTTTAGCATAGATAGGAGCATCGACGGGCTGGTTACCGTAAAAGTCGCGGCCGATGGCTTTTTGTATAACATGGTGAGGATTATGGTCGGCACTCTGCTGCACGTTTCTATGGGCAAGATCGCTCCAGGCCAAATACGCGATATCATTGAGGCCAAAAACCGCGCCCTTGCTGGGCCGACGGCGGTTGCCCACGGGCTATACTTGAATAAGGTTTTTTACGATGATAATATAAATCTGGGCCTTAAGCTTTATGAAGAGAAACGCTAGCGTCAAAATTGGCCTAGCTTGTTTGGGGGGACTTACACTATGCGCAAATCTTCTGGTGATACGGCAAATAAGAATCGCTTTAAAAATCTTTGCAAATGGCTGACCTTTTATTTGGGACAAGCTAAAAATTTTTGCTTAAAATTTGTAAAATACATTAAAAATTTTGTTGACAAAATCCCTAAAAAACTGGTCAGAGTTTTTATTATTTTGCTTTTGAGCTTTTTTTCTGTTATCATTTTCGTTAATCGGGAGAAATTTTCGCCGGATTACATCGGCACTTTCTTTGCGGATTCCTTTGCTGAGGCCTCATTTGGTCCGGGATTCCCTCACAAAATAAACGGTAGTAAGGTTAGTTGCGAGAATTTTAAGGTTATCGATAAGGACGTTGTTTTGCTAAGTGACCTGTCTTTGACAACTTTGAACTCTTCTGCTAGCGAGATGCTCCAAAAACAGCATAGCTACCAAAATCCGATGCTAAAAACCTGCGGCACCCGTGCGATTATCTATGACCTGGGCGGCAAAAACCTAGAAGTGACGAGCAAATCCAAGATTTTGCATACTGCGAGTACCGATTATAACATAATTTCTGCGGCTATTTCGAATTACGGCACGTTTGCTGTTGTTACCGAGGCAAAGGGCTTTTTGGCGCAGCTGACGGTCTTTTCTAAGGACAGCAGGAGCGTTTACTACAGGTATAATTTTGCAAATCACTATATTACGGACGTTGCAATTAGCGAAGATGGTCGCTCTGCTGCTGTTTGTGGCGCCACGGCTAGGGATGGTTCGGTTGTCTCGAGCGTGTATGTTTTTGACTATAACCGCGAAGAGCCCTGGGTAAAGTTCGACTATAGTGATAACATGTTTATTCGGCTGGAGTATCTCTCAAACGGCAATGTTGTGGCTGTTGGCGACAAATTGGTGAGCGTTATTAACCCATACCGCGGGACTCATGAGGACTACTCCTACGACAACAAAAATATTGTTGGGTTTGATGTTAACAAAAAAGATGGCGTATTGCTGGCTTTGTCCCTCTCCGAAGACGGCACCAACACCGATATGGTGCTTATTGGGCAAAATGGTAAGCTAGAAAAATCTTTTCACACCGAGCACAGCGTTAAAGCGGTGAGTTTTAGTCACCATAAATCGGCGGCTTTATCCTATGGCAAAGTTTATGTTTATAATTTTTCGGGCCATTTGCTAAATTCTTTTGACGTTGGGGTTGACACCAAGAATATTAGGCTGTTCTCTGGCAAAGAGCTATATACTCTGGGTTTGACCGAAGTCAACAAAATAAGATTTTAACATAATTGAATTTAATTTTATGTCGATTTCGACAAATTTGTGTAAATATATTGAATTTTTTTAACGTTTATGATAATATGTTATTGCGTTAGTAGTATTAATTAAATCTTGAGGAGAAATAAATAAAATGAGTGCGTTTTTTGATTTAGTAGTCGTCGTTGTAGCCGCAATCTTTTTGTGGACAGGTTTTAAAAAAGGATTCTTTAAATCTATTGTCGATTTAGCCATCATGATTTTTAGCGTGCTTGTTCCCTATTTGTTTGCGCCCTCTTTGTCAGAATATTATTATCAAAACTTCGTGCATAGCGGGCTTGTTGGCAAGATTAACGATATTCTGGCTCAAAACGGAGGTTTAATTGACTCTGCTAAAAATATCGCGGGCCTGGTTTCTGGCATCCCAAACATATTTTATAAATCGACTTTTGGCGGAATCACTATAAACGACATTTTAAAGGCTTTGCACTCTTCGGGCAACAAAAGCGCTATTGTAGAAAGCCTGTTAAAACCATCTATTCTTCATGCCATCACCGTAGTTATGTTCGCGGTTTTATCGATTATCACTTTTACTGTTTTGAGGATTTTGTTTAAGTATGCGTTTAAGTTGCCACGGATCCCTATTTTTGGACTTATCGATTCTATTTTGGGGCTATGCATGGGCGTATTAAAGTTTGTTGTTTTTATGTTTATTTTTGTTGTTGCTTTTAAGTCCGTTTTACTGATTGTTCCTAAAGCTGACCTTGTTAACGACGTCAACTTTGCAATTGATGAGTCAAAAGTGTTTAAGCCAATATACAATGTAAATGTGGATGTGCTAAATGATTATTTAAAGTCGCATCAAATTTGAAATGCATAAAGTACGCAGAAAGTGAGGGATTTTAATTTTATGGACATTTTAAAAAAAGAAAATCTAAATATTCCAAACATTCTGTCTCTTGCTAGAATAATCATAATTGTGCCTTTTGTATTATACTTTTTAAATGACGACTATTTGGCCTCTGCCCTTGTGCTGATTGTCTCTGGATTTAGCGATATGTTCGACGGGATGATTGCTAGAAGTCTTGGTCAGATAACTCCGCTTGGCAAAGTGCTTGACCCACTTGCAGATAAACTCACACTGACGGCTGTTATTATCTGTATGGGGATAAAATTTCCAGAAATCGTGCCGTTTGTTGTAATCTTGATTTTAAAAGATTTGTCTATGTTGATTGCCGGAAGTTTCTTAATAAAAAAAGGAATCGAACCGCCCGCTGCCCGCTGGTATGGCAAAGTCGCTACTGTTTTCTTTTATGTATCTGTTATAATTATTGTTGCTTTGAAAGCCATTTGGGGCGTTAATCGGCCAATTGTTTCTATTTCTTTGTTGTCTGTAACTTCGGCTTTTATGCTGTTTGCTTTGTTTAAATATTTTATAATATTCTTAAAGTTAATAAACGATATCTCTGGTTCTAATCAAAAAGAAAAAGATTAAACGTTACTGGTGTTAATGGACACCGCAAAAATTAATTAGTGAGGAGAAAGAGTTATGTTGTGTTCTCGGTGCAAAAAAAGGCCTGCTATGGTTTTTATATCGGTGGATAAGGAAGACTCCAAGCCGCAGGGGTTTTGCTTGACTTGCGCTAAGGAGCTCGGGCTTAAGCCTCTTGACGATATCATGAACAAGATTGGCTTTTCGGCCGAAGAAATGGAATCTATGGCCGAACAAATGAACGAGTTTATGAATCTTAGCGAAGACGAGCTCGCAAGCTACGAGGATTTTGTTGAGGAAAGTGCCGCTGCTCTCCCCTTTATAAAAAACGTTTTTTCTAGTAGCAGCAGCCCCAATAATAGCCGAGAGGGCAGCGCAAGTGGCACCACTTCTGGTCGCGACTCTAGCAAAAAGAAAAAAGCTAATAATAAAAAGAAGTATCTTGAGCTTTACTGCTCGAATCTTACCGAGAAAGCCCGAAAAAATAAGCTCGACAAGATAATCGGCAGAGATAAGGAAATCGCAAGGACTATCCAGATTTTGAGCCGCCGCACAAAGAATAATCCGTGCTTAATTGGCGAGCCCGGCGTTGGCAAGACCGCCATTGCCGAGAGTTTGGCTATTTTGATCTCCAAGGGCAAAGTTCCAACGCGGCTTAAGAAGAAAGAGATTTACCTTATAGACCTGACCGCCTTGGTTGCCGGAACGCAGTTTAGGGGCCAATTTGAGAACCGGATAAAGGGGCTCATTGACGAGGTTAAGGAAGCCGGGAATATTATCTTGTTCATCGATGAGGTGCACAATCTAGTGGGCGCGGGCGAGACCGAGAGTAACTCCATGAACGCTGGGAATATCCTAAAACCGGCATTGTCTCGCGGAGAAATCCAGGTTATTGGCGCCACCACTTTCTCAGAATACCGAAAGTACATTGAAAAAGACGCCGCGTTGGAGCGCCGCTTTCAGCCTATTTCTATTGTTGAGCCTTCTATTGACAGCACGGTTGACGTTTTGAAGGGAATTAAGGCTTATTACGAAAAATACCACCGGATCAACATTTCGGACGATCTGATACGAAAAATCGTTGTTTTGTCGGAGCGCTATATAATGGACCGCTTCTTGCCAGACAAGGCCATCGACTTGATGGACGAATCGGCCGCGTTTGCTTCGCTCAAGAATCTGGCTATGGAAAAGTATGATTCGTTGTCCCGCCAGTTGGACGGTTTCATCGCAACCGAATGCGAGATTGCCTCGCGCGAGCCAGATAACGTCGATTACGAAAAGTTGGCCAAGGTTCGCTCAGAGATTGCTCGGATAAACCAGGAGCTTGAGAAAATCGCAGAGAAGGCTTTTAGCGTCTACGTTACCGAAAGCGACGTTGCGCACGTTGTGGAGCTTTGGACGGGGATTCCCTCTTCTAAAATAAAGGAAAACGACCTTAAGAAGCTCGCCAACATCGAGGACAAATTAAAGAGCAAAGTAATTGGCCAGGATGAGGCTGTGGAGGCCGTTGCTTCGGCAATAAAAAGGAGCCGCGTGCAGATTAGCCCTCGAAGACGCCCGGCATCGTTTATTTTTGTTGGCCCCACTGGCGTTGGCAAGACCGAGCTTGTTAAGGTCTTGTCGAAAGAGCTGTTTGACAGCCCCGAGACGCTCATTCGCCTCGACATGTCTGAATTTATGGAGAAGCACTCAGTTTCTCGGATAATCGGCTCGCCTCCCGGCTACGTTGGCTATAGTGAGTCCGGCCAGATCACCGAAAAAGTGCGTCGTAGGCCGTACTCTGTTCTACTTTTTGACGAGATCGAAAAAGCGCATCCAGACGTTTTGAATATCTTGCTGCAAATCTTAGACGAGGGCAAGATTACCGACGCGCAAGGGCGGCAAGTTAACTTTGAAAACACGATTATAGTGATGACTTCTAACGCCGGCAGCGACAAAAAGAGCAGCGCGGTGGGATTTGCAAAGACTCAGAACGAGCTCAATAAAGAAAAGGCTCATAAGGCTTTGTCGGACTTTTTACGGCCAGAATTTTTGAGCCGCATCGACGAAATCATCGTGTTTAGGGATCTTGACAAAAGCGATTTTGAGAAGATTGCAAAACTTATGCTGGACGAATACGTTGGCATTCTTGCCGAGCGGAACATCACCTTGAGCTACAATGATTCTGTTTTAAAATGGTTGGCGGATAAGGCCTTTGGCGGCAAGAACGCCGCTAGGGATCTGCGGAATCTGATTCGGAAGAATGTTGAGGACAAGATCGCCTTAGAGCTAATTGAAAATTATAAAAAGATGGTGACAGAAATCGCATTCTGCGTGAATAAATCGCATCTTGAAGTTGAAACGGTTTAGGGGTTGTTAAAATTAAATTAGTTGTTGGAGTCCAATGGGAGCTGTAGCTCTCCCCCGCTTTACGACCTGCATCTTTTCGTTCAGACCACGACTACTGATAATTATATCGCACGATTTCGCATATTTATTTTGCGAAAAGTGGCCTAACAATGTTGAAGTAAATATAAAAAACTCTTGACTTTGTGGCGAGTTGTGTGATAAAATATAACTCGTCAGTAATGCGGATGTAGTTCAATGGTAGAACTCCAGCCTTCCAAGCTGGTCGCGTGGGTTCGATTCCCATCATCCGCTCCATGGTTTTTGCGCCAATAGCTCAGCTGGATAGAGCAACTGCCTTCTAAGCAGTAGGTCAGGGGTTCGAGTCCCTTTTGGCGCGCCATATGGTGGGTATAGCTTAGTTGGTTAAAGCGCCAGTTTGTGGCACTGGAGACCGTCGGTTCGACTCCGACTATCCACCCCACGGTAAAATTCGCTTTTATATTGGGGTGTAGCCAAGCGGTAAGGCAACGGACTTTGACTCCGTCATTCGCTGGTTCGAATCCAGCCATCCCAGCCATTTTCTCCTATTAATTATGAGCCATTAGCTCAGTTGGCAGAGCACTTGACTTTTAATCAAGGTGTCCGGAGTTCGAATCTCCGATGGCTCACCACTCAAAATACCGCATTGGTAGGGGTTCTTTTAATTTTAAATTCTGTCCCATTAAATTTAATTAAGCAAATGTCTAAAAAATGTTTAGAGTTTTAAAAAAACTAATTTTTATAAAGAAAAAGTATGCTGTATATCATTGGCCATATTATTTTTTCTTGAAGCACTAATATGAGTATACACATTAGCTGTGGTTTCTATGTCTGCATGCCCGAGCCAGGTTTGAATATCCTTCAACTCCCAGCCTTTGTTTTACAAAATATTGGGCGTGTTATCAAGGAAGTTTAACTAATGAAAACTGTTACAATATGTGGAAGTATAAAGTTTATGCATGAAATGCAGAGTATAGCATTTTTGCTAGAAACAAGAGAAAATATGAATGTTTTACAATGTGTGTATAATGTAGACAATCTAGATATTACGCCAGCGAATCAGTCTGCTCTTGAAAATGCACATTATAGAAAGATTGAGCTTTCAGATGCAATTTATGTCGTTGATATTCACGGCTATAGACGTCAAAAGAAATTGAGTTTGCAAAAAACATCGGGAAAGAAGTTATTATGCATTCAACTTTCAAAAATTTAACTTATAAATTCTGTTCTTCTAAATACAATCTTTTAACCAAAGCATTAATCTTAAGTCACTTTTTTGCAACGAAAAAAGTAACCAAAAACGTTCAAAGGGGATTTCGATTCCCCTTTTGAAACCCCTAACCGACCAGCGTCCCACTGGACCGTGAAGGCTTAAAACTAAGGAAAAACCTAAATGTCGCAAAAATTTAAAACATGCTCATAGACCCGTTAATCCGATATTTATTAAGCTTTTTTGAACATAAATAATGCTTTTACACTTTTTGCAACAGCGACCGCAGTACTCGCCTTATTAGCGATCTACCAAGAGCGAAAATACAGGTTTTTTTCACGAATTTACGCTGACAATATTTAAAGAGGTCTGCCGTAAATGGGATCCGACCGAGCCCGTTTTTATAAAGCGCCACGAAAAAACGAAAACTCAAGACAAGAATTGCTAAAAAAGAAATAAAAATAAAAGTAAGAAGGACTGCATCACGCGGCTCTTCTTCAATTAATGAAGGAAAAATTATGACAGCAATTTTATTAATAATCATCTTAATCATGGGCCTGTTCGTCTTAAAGATGGCAATAAAGCTGAATCGGCTGGAAGAAAAAACGCTCCAAGCCTTTCGGATAATCTGCGATGACGTCAAAATGAACAAAGAGAGAATTAACGCCTGCATAGCGCGCTTTGCGCACGAGGAGGATGCAGAATGATCACACTTTTAGCCGAAAAAGAATATTTAACTCCGCCGGATAACGAAGCCATGCCGGTTACAAAATGCTTCTTTTGCTGCGAAACCATCTATTCCGGCGACGAGTTTTATAGGCTGGATGGCCTTAATTGCTGCGAGGACTGCTTAGACAGGTATTATAAAGTTATCGCGGAGCCGATATACTGGGAAGCTGAAGAAGCTGACTTAGAATGCCATGAAATCGAAGGTAGAAATTTTGAAAAACGAAAAAACATCGGTAAAATCGAATCCGCTTGAACCATGGAAAAATATTAAACCGATTCCTCTCGATAAAGAGGAGTTAGTAAAAAAAATAAGTTTAAAAGTCTTTACTCAAAAAGTAAGGGCTTTTTTATTTGAAATTTGGAGGAAAAAACGTATGGAAAAACCAGTATTTGAAAATCTATTTGAAATCAACGTCAATGCACATCTTGAAAATAAAAACGGCCTGTCATATCTGTCCTGGCCGTACGCCTGGGCCGCGGTGAAAAAACGTTTCCCTGATGCGAACTATAAAATTCATCAGTTCGGCGAGTCCCATCTCCCCTACGTTTTCGATGAGGGCGTAGGCTACATGGTATTTACTGAAGTCACAATCGACGGATTGACCCATATGATGTGGCTTCCCGTGATGGACGGCGCGAACAAAGCGATGAAGTCTGAAGGGTACGTATACGATACCAAATATAAAAAGGGCCTATCGGTCGAGCCGGCGAGCATGTTTGACGTAAATAAAGCAATCATGCGGTGTTTGGTGAAGAACCTTGCGATGTTCGGCCTCGGGCTTTACATCTACAGCGGCGAGGACTTGCCGGAAATTGAAATTGAAAAAATCAGCGCAAAGGACGCGAACATCTTAAGGCGGGTCGTCAATGACTTCGAAGATTCGGACAAGCTGTATCTCACGCTGCTTAAAAAGTACAACGTCACGAGCTTCAAGGAGTTAACAGTCAAGCAGCGAGTGGAGATTTTAGAAGGGCTGAACCAGATGGCAGCCGAAAAGAAGGCGAAGAAGGCGAAGGAGGCGCAGAATGGAGATAAAATTCACAGTGTCGGGAACACCGAAGGGCAAGCAAAGACCGAGAGTTTGCCGGATTAAAGGGCGGAGCATAACGTACACGCCCAAACAGACGGTGGATTACGAAAATCAGATACGGTCAATATACTCTAAAGTTGCAAACTTTAAATTCGAAAGGCATGTGCCTCTTGAGGTTGCGATTCTTGCCCTTTTTGAACCGCCTAAAAGCATCAGCCGGAAGGTGCGGGCTTTGATGCTGGGTGGCGAAATTCTGCCAACCAAGCGCCCTGATGGGGACAACGTCATCAAGGTCATTCTAGATGCCTTAAACGGCGTGGCCTTCCATGACAACGGCCAAGTTTGCAAAATCTATTTTGATTTGCAGTGCGCCGCCCCGGTGGGCGAAGCAGGCGTGCTGACAAATAGGAAAAAACACAGAGCGCTGCGAAGCGTGCCAAGCGAGCAGATCTACAATGTTTTTGACCGGAAAGGCAAAAAATTATTGGAGGACAAAATTATGGGTAAAACATTGAAAATTTTTGATAACGACAAAGAAATTTATAACGGCAATTGCAGCGTCAATACGGTGATTTTTAGAGGTCGAATTTACAGCGATTTACGAAAAGTAAGCAAGGGAACGGCGAAGCGCGTGGCCGCGCGGGACAAGTCGCACTGATACTGCGTTCGAACCTTTAATTTTCTCCTCGCGAAAAGTGTTGCTGCGTGCACAAAGACTGCTTATTGCCTAGAATTTGTGCGCAACGGACTTTTCTTTTGCCAAGCTTTTCTTTTCAGCAAAGAAAAGCGGGCCATTTTATAGGCCGAAAAAGGAGATGATTAAAATTGAGTTATCCGAATATGACTTTTGAAGACGTGCAAGACAGCGTGAATCAGTGGCTTTGGGATAAAGAAGAACAGACTTATTTCTGGATTTTGAGCACAGACCGTGAAACCAGAACCATAGGAGTGAAGGGGCTTGGTGGCGTAGAAACCAGGCTCTTTTTTTCACCTGGAAGATTTTTTAAGCATGCGCAAAAAACATAGAAAAATGGAGGTATTTTATGACGAAGAAGGACCGGCAAGTTGCCGGCGCCACGCTCGCGGACAATAATGCTGCAGAACCTAATAATCCAGACCGCGCAATGAGCGCGAGGGATCTCAAGAATTTATACTACTTGAAAAAGGAAATAAAGGAACAACAGCGAAGAATCGCGGAATTGGAGTCCGCGGCAACAAAATGCACCGCGAATATTTCTGGTATGCCAAGCGGTAAAGGGGTTTCAGATAAAGTGGGCAAATACGCGGCTCAAATTGCAGATTTAAAGGCGATTTTGGATTTAAATTTAAAAAAGAGTTTTTACGAACTTAACAGATTGACTCGCTACATTGAAAGCATTGAGGACAGCGAAATGAAGCTTATTTTTTCACTCAGATATATTCAAAATATGCGGTGGCATGAAATCGCCCGTGCAATAAATTATCAGGATGAAAGTGTGCCGAGGAAAAAACATAGCAGATTTTTAAAAAGTGACCGAAATATCCGAATTTAATGTTGTATAATGGTAATGTGAGATAATGCACTTAAAAAATTAGGCAGAATGAGGCAGAAATATGAAGTCTACTGCTATAACGATGGAAGAAATTTTTAAATACGCAAAAGAAAAATTTGGGACGAATCCTGAATATCTATGGGCGAAATCTCCGAATTATGCTGTTTTGAGGAATTCAAAAAATTCAAAATGGTATGCGATAGTAATGAATATTCCTCGAAAACGCCTAGGTCTAAAGAGTGAAGAAAATATTGATATTCTGGATGTTAAGTGCGATCCGATATTGATAGGCTCGTTATTAGGTAACAAAGGTTATTTTCCGGGCTATCATATAAACAAAAAGACGTGGTTAACGTTGCTTTTAGATGGGTCAATACCAAAAGACGAAGTGTTTAATCTCATTGATTTCAGCTATGATCTGACGGCAAAGAAGAAAAAATAAAAAAACAAACAGTCTCTAATTTAGAGGCTGTTACTTTTTTGAAGGAGGTTTTAGCATATAAACAAATCATACAACCAGCGTGACGCTGGATCCACGTCACGCCCTGGAATTTCTGAAAAAGAAAATATGTCACACGTGCCCAAAACAAAAGCCTTTTATAGCTGCCATTTTTGCGGCAGAATCCATGATGAAGGGCATGTTTGTAAGAGCAAACCGGTTAAGCGCAAAAAGATTGATGACGCGGTGCGCTTTAGAAATAGCACAGGATGGCATAAAAAACGGCAGCAAATCAAGGAACGAGACTGCTATTTATGCCAAGTGTGTATTAGAGAACGCTACGGAACCCGGCGTAAGTACAATTATGAAGGACTGCAGGTTCACCATGCGGTGCCCGTCAATTCTAGCCAAGAGCTGCGGCTTGATGACAGCAACCTTATCACACTGTGCTCCATGCATCATGCGATGTGCGATAACGGCGAAATACCATATGACGAGGTTAAACAAATAATCTTAGAACAGGAAAACAAAAAGGAGAATGCAAATTATGTTAGTTAAAGAATTATACATCGAACACCCATTTTCAAAGGAAGTTGAGGTACTCAAGAACGTTGAAGCTGAGGATGCGACTGAGTTTAAGGGCTTCATAAAGGTAAAGCTTCTAGGTTCCACCGAACTTCCAAGCAAAGACAGCGTTTTTTTCTTAAATAGAAATTCAATTACTAAAATTGTGCCAGAACTCTTAAAATAGCATCCCCCCGGGGGTCTTGGCGAACAAAATGCTTAATAACCGCATACCAACGGCCCCCTCTCTTTACACCGATGGCTCGCGCGCGTGTTTTTTTTGGAAATCGCCTTTGAACGGCGCTGCTATGGGGCATACAGCAATTATAAGGACGTGATAAATTGGGAAAAACGGATAGAAACGAGCAAGCAAAAGCAATTTTGGAGCTTGCAAAAGGCTATGGCGTCAATCAGAACCTGCTTTTCGCGACAACCTTTGAACGCTATCAAACGCAGCTACAAATCTTGGAAAAGCTAAAAGAAACGATTGAATCTAAGGGCTTTTTCGTTGACAAGACCTATGTGAAAGGCGAAACCAACCTGTATTCGCACCCCGCCGTGACGCAGTACAACCGCACGACGGACAGCGCAAATAAGACCGCGGCAACGCTTATAAGGATCATAACGACGCTCGGCTGCCGGCGAGACGGCGAAGAACCCGATCCGTTGCTCGAGATCTTAGCAGGGAAGCAAAAATGATTGCCCATCAAAGCTACAAATACGCGGAGGGTGTGGTAAAATGTGAGATTGCAGCGCCAAAATACATCATAAAACAGTGCGAGGAGTTCATCCGAATCTGCGATGGAGCGTCTAGCAAGTATTTTTTAGATGAGGAAAAACTGCAGCAAATCGACAAAGTCTTAAAGATGCTCGTGATGCCACGCGGTCTGAAGGCCGGCCGCAGTATTTATGAATGCTCGTGCGGATATCAGTGGCTTTTATATGCGGCTGCGCTTTGCATTGTATATAGAAATAACCCAAGCCGCAGGCGGTATGAGACCGTTATTTTAGAGGTTGGAAGAAAAAATTTCAAGACTTTTACAATAGCAACCATTTTCGTGTTGCTTTTTTTGTTGGAGCCAAAGTTTTCTAAATTCTATTCGGTGGCGCCAGACGGGGCTTTATCGCGCGAAGTGAAAACAGCGATTGAAGAAATTTTGAAGAGCAGCCCTTACGTTTATTGGCATAATGAAAGGCCGCGGTTCAAGGTTTTACGAGATTATATCCAATTCATGCCGAACGAAAATCGCTATGTGCCGCTGAATTATTCAAATAGCCGCATGGATGGTAAGCTCCCAAACGTGTTTTTGGCTGATGAGGTCGGCGCACTGCCAAATTCGTATGCGATTGAAGCCATGCGTTCCGGCCAGCTCAACATTTTGAATAAGCTCGGATGCATAATTTCTACGAAATATCCGACGGCGAACAACCCGTTCGAAGACGAGGTTAACTACGCAAAACGGGTTTTAGATGGTACGCAGGCCGATGATACGGTCTTTTCCCTGCTCTATGAACCTGAAAACACCGATGATTGGGCGTTTAATGATACAATCCTGAAACACGCGAACCCCGTGGCCTTAGAGATACCTGAGATTTGGGAAGACCTGTTAAAGAAGCGAGCCCGTGCGATTGCGATTGAATCTGCGCGTGAAAACTTTTTGACGAAGCACTGTAACATTATTTATCAGGGCGCAGGCACTGAGAGCTTCGTTGATATCAAGTATCTTCAAAATTGCCGTGTCAATAAAATCGATTGGGCCGGGCGTGAAGTCTACGTTGGCGTGGATTTATCGATGTCAAACGATAACACCGCGGTTGCGATTTGCGCCGAGGAGGACGGTAAAATCTTAGCTGACGTTGTTTCGTTCATCCCTGAAGGTCGAATTGAAGAGAAAAACAAGTTTGAGAAGCTTGATTATCGCCGGTTTATAGCCAAAGGTAAGTGTATCGCATGCGGCAATAAGACGATCGATTACGGCGTTGTTGAGGATTTTGTATTTAAAATCGAGAAGAAATACGGCGTGACGGTGAGGGCCATCGGTTTTGATAGGTACAATGCCATCTCCAGCGCGCAAAAGTGGAATCAAGCCTACAATACCGTTGAAATCAGGCAGCACAGCGATACTCTTCACCCGCCAACAAAGCTTTTGTACGAGAAAATCACGGACGGCGAATTTGAATACGAGAAAAACACATTGTTAGAAATAAACTTCGAAAACGCCCGCTGCACCTACGATACGAACATGAATCGCTATGTCACAAAGAAAAAGTCCTGTGGCAAAGTAGACATGGTTGTAGCGCTCATCAACGCGGTCTATCTATTGCAACAGGACGTGATTTTCAATGACGGCTGGGTTGTTCAGGTTGTTTAATCTTTAGGCAACTCAATTTTGCCGTGCTTTTTCTCAAATTCCCTTATGCACGTTTGAATCAGGTATAAAATCTGACCATTGGCGGAGCGGCCTTCGTATTTAGAAATATAGTGAAGCTTAAAGTGCAACTCTTTATCTACCCTTATGCCAAGATGTTTTTCTTTTTCCACTTAAATCACCTCATAATATACTTAAATAGTTTGTTCAACAAGTTAATTTTAAGTATATTTAGAGACATAATGTTCTTAATGTACTTTATTTAAGTACATTAAATTAAAAAAAGGTGATAACAGTAAAGGTGGCTTAAATTTCATTGGAGGTGATGTCAATCTTTTCGTGTTTATTTTCAAAAGTTTCAACGACTTCCTTCATCAGTTGAATAAGCTCTTTATTTGCTGAGCGGCCGTTATACTCCGCGACATATCTAAACTTTTTGAACAAATTTTTGTCCACTCGCAGAGTGTATCTCAGAACATTATCATCCTTCATATTTTCACCCTTTTTACACTATTTTTATACTATTTTATATTTTAGCATTGAAAACATAACCCCATTAAAACGGCCTGCCTATTGCAACAGGATATCGTTTTTTCGGATAATTCATAGGTTGTGCAAGTTATTTAATATTATCTGTTAAATAAATAATCTAACGAAACATTTAAAACTTTTGAAAGCCCGTCAATTTCTATGTCATTTACTAATCGATTGCCATTTTCAAGCCTTGAAATGGAACCTCTGCAAACGTATATCGCGAGTAATTCAAGCTTTTCAGATAATTCTTTTTGGCTCAAATTAGCTAATTTTCTTGCTTCCTTAACTTTTTCTCCGACTATGTTTAACCTTTCTCCATCGATAATTTTCTTCATAATCAACACCTCTGTGTCTTGAATTAAGACAAACATAGTGTATAATTATTATCATCAAAATATGTCCTACCAACAGGACACAAAGAGGAATAAATATTATGAAGGTTGCAATAGTTGGCTCAAGGAATCTAACAAATGTGGATATATCTGAGTTCATACCGGCCGGAACGCGTGAAATCGTATCCGGGGGCGCTGCTGGAATCGATACGCTTGCCGAAAAATGGGCGGATAAAAATCGAATTTCAAAAACAGTGATACGACCCGAATACAGCAAATACGGGCGATCCGCGCCGCTTGTTAGAAACAAAGAAATCGTGCAAAGGGCCGACGTGGTGGTTGCCATTTGGGACGGCAAGTCGCGCGGCACGAAGTACACCATAGAGTACGCCCGGCAGGCCGGCAAAGACGTGACGGTCCATATTTTAGAGGAGTGATAGTTTGAACATATTTAGAAAAAATCGATCCGTGCCCGAAGAAAGGCCGCAGGTAGACGATGTGCTGCTGCGGTCTTTGTTATGCGGCGAAGAAATAGACGAAAAGAAAGCGCTGAATATTCCTGCCATAGCGCAGGATCCACGGCCGATGCGTTCTGAGTGCGGCGAGAAATTTGTTGAGCAAATAAGTCCGAGAGCCTTTCAGCGGGCGATTGACAAGAATGAAGACGTCTTATGTCTCTTGAATCATGAGCCGTCAAGGGTTTTAGGCTCAACTAAGCAAGGCAACATCGAGCTTTTTGAGGACAACATCGGCCTGCGGGCTATCTGCAAAATTACGGACAGCGAAGTCATTGAAAAAGCTAAGGCGAACCGGCTTCGCGGCTGGAGTTTTGGCTTTGAGGCTGTAAAAGAGCACGAAGAGCCAATTACAGATGGCTTTAAGCGGCGGTTTGTTGATGAAATGAACCTTGCCGAGGTTTCGATAATCGATGAACAGCGCATCCCATGCTACGTTGGAACGTCGATTGAGACAAGAGCCGATAAAACCAGCAAACTTGAATACCGTGGCGAAGACTTTAAAGCGAAAATCATCGATAACACGCGGCAAAAACCGAATATTGATTATTCGGATTACGAAAAAATCTTAGAAAAAATCAAAGGAGAATAAAACTATGGAACTAAAGTATTTGACGGAAAAAAGGGCTGAAAAGCAAGACAGAATGCAGGAAATTTTGAATTTGGCAAAAAAGGAGGAACGCGCAATGAACCCTGATGAGATCAAGGCTTTTAACGATTGCAAAACTGAGATTGATAGCACAATCAGCGCCGAGGAGGAGCTACGTAGCATGCAGCTTGACGATGAGAAGGAGGCCGCAACGCCACAAGCAGAGCCAAAGGAGAGCGTTGAAGAAAAAGAGGAGCGCGCATTTGCGAACTTTGTACGCGGCGTGAAGCTTGAAAACAGAGCAAATAACCTGGATTTAGGCAGCAACGGCGCGGTCGTTCCGCAAACCATCGCGAACAAAATCATCGAAAAGGTTAAGGATTTGTGCCCGGTTTATTCTTTATCGGAAATTTACAACGTCAAGGGCACGCTGGTTATCCCCTACTATGGCGAGAAATCTGGCGAAGACGTGACTTGCGCCTATGCAACTGAGTTTACAGATCTAACAAGCACCGCAGGCAAGTTCACAAGTGTGAGCCTATCGAGCTTCTTGGCCGGCGCTCTGACCAAAGTCTCAAAATCGCTCATAAACAGGAGCCAGTTCGATATCACGAGTTTCGTTGTAAACAAAGTTGCAGCGTCCATCGCAGAATTCCTTGAAAAAGAATTGTTGACAGGAACTGGGACTGAGGCTTGCCAGGGCATTTTGACGGGCGCTACGAACATTGTGACAAGCGAGAACGCAACAAAAATCACAGGCGATGATTTAATCGATTTGCAGGAGTCGATCCCGGATCTTTACCAGAACGGCGCGGTTTTCATCATGAACAAAGCCACCAGGACGGCCATCCGCAAACTTAAAGATTCCGACGGCAACTACATGTTGAACCGCGATTTGAGCTCGGCTTGGGGCTACACGCTGCTTGGCAAGCCGGTTTATACAAGCGACAACATGCCGATGGTCGCCGCAGGAAACAAGGCTGTCATTTACGGCAATATGTCGGGCTTTACAGTGAAACTTGCTAAAAATGTTGAGCTTCAAGTTTTAAATGAACTCTACGCTGCACAGCATGCCCTGGGCGTTGTTAGCGTTTAGTATAAAATATTTGACTTTTAATTTTATTTATAGTATAATATATGCAAATTAAAAAGGAGGAGAATTTTTATGGAAGATAGAAAAAAAGAAATCGAGGAATTTTATCGGCAAATACTTTCGAATCCTAAATCGAAAGAAAGAATCGAAGATAAGGCGAAGGAAATCGCAAATGAGGAAGATTTAAGACAGTTAATTTGCGAAGAAATAATGCCGCTTATGAAGAAGTTTAATGTGGACTTTTCGGCACAAGAGCTGCTCGAGTATGAGAAAGAAATGCTAAAAGAATTATCTGACGAAGATTTGGCAAATGTCAGCGGTGGCCGGGGAATTGCAATTAAACCACTGCTCGGTCTTGGAATTATGGCTTTTTCCATGTTTGCTGGAATGGGCCTAGAATCCTTTGCAGCTAGAAATGGTAGGAAAGGAACGGGCGGAAAACCCGGTACATCACAAACAGGCAAAGGGTCATCATCAGAAAATGACGATAACGATGCTAATAATGAAGAAGAGAGCAAACCGACAACGAAAAAAACGACAAGTAAGAAAAAAAGGCGTGTTAGAAGTCGTAAGAAAGCAAGAAAAGTACAAAAGGTTAATTCTACTTCTACTGAGGCAGAGGAAAATCTAAATGAAACCAATGTCGACGATGATGACAACGATAATAATGAGACAACCATCAGCGTTACCGACGACAAAAACACATCAAGCACAGATAATAGCAGTGGCGATGAAAATCAAATCTCAATGGCTACGAATAGTAATGACAATGATTATGATGATGGAGCAGAAAATAATAACATAGATGAGGACAATATAAACCAGAATAGTGATGGTAATAATGAAGAAGATAGCAAACCGACAACGGAAAAAACGACACGTAAGAAAAAAAGGCGTTTTAAACGTCGTAATAAAGCAAAAAAGGTTAATTCTACTTCTACTGAGACAGAGGAACATCTAAATGAAACCAATGTCGACGATGATGACAACGATAATAATGAGACAACCGTCAGCGTTACCGACGACAAAAACACAGCAGGCAGCGACAATAGCAGTAGCGATGAAAATCAAACCTCAATGGCTACGAAAAAAGCTATGGAAACAGCCAACAGTAATAATAACGATAATTATGATGATGGAGAAAAAAATGACAGAATAGACTTGAACAATATAGATCCGGTATGGATTCGTATTAAGATTGACGACAATGAGACAGTATATGAATATAGTAAGAATCATGATAAGAATTATGAACCTATGACTGAATCTAATTTTTTTGCATTTGTGAATAAATTCCAAGAAAGTGGCCTTGGCTATTTTCCTAAAAACGCTAGGTATTTAAGCAAAGCTCTAAAGTGTCTAGTTTTGAACGAAAACCCAATGGAACAACTTTCCGCAAAACTTCTTGAAGAAATTAATGATACGCTTGAGGAAAACCAAGATGTTTTGGAAAACCTTCCTGAGGTGGAAAAAGATAAAGTAGACAAATTTTTAAAAGATTATGAAAAATATGATAATACAGACCCAGATGAGATTGATATTGCTATTAGTGACAATGGTTTATTATTTAAATATGATGGCAAGCCTATGCCTGAATCTGAATTTTTTACATTTTCAAAAATTTACCAACGAAACAATGTCTACAATTCTGGATGTAACAAAAGGTTTGAACTTGAACAAGCATTAAAGTTTATACTTATCAACGAGAACATAGTAGAAGATCTTGAAGGCGAAACATATGCTATTGGTAAGTGCTTTGACCTTGCAAGTGATCTAAAACACAACAATAGATTGTGGAATAAATTATCAAATAAAGCGAAAAACAAAGTAGACACCTTTTTAAGAAGAAAAGTCACTGATGATATTCGGCGTGAGATAGATTATAATAGCATTGACCGTTCACCAAAGTATGTAGCTTTGTCCGAAAATATGCTATATTTCGATAATGAGGAAAATGCATATTATTCTGATGATAATGATGTTTTTTATCCATTTTTGTATAAGAGAAATGTAAAAGATATCACGATACATGGAGAAGTATTTGATGAAGACGGAAACAAATTTTCAGTTAAGAAAATTTGTCTAGCAAATCGATTTGGTTTTAATAAAGATTTAGAAAAAGTAACAATAGCAGAAGATGCAAAAAATATTACTATATGTTCGTTACCTGAAGACTTCTACGGTCATCGGGATAATTACGCTCGACATATGGAAAATTTCAAGGAATTAATTTTTGAGGGTGGGCAAGAGAATCTAACTATAGAATCTGGAACTTTTGGATATATGAATACACTTGAGAATTTAAATTTTAATAGGGAAAGCAATTATAATACAATAAATATAGGAGAAGGTGCTTTTGATGGTTGCTTAGAGTTAGGATCACTGGTGTTTGCAAAAAGTGTAGAGGAATTAATTTTGGGAAAAGAAGCATTTTTTGAGTGTTCTAATATGAAAAGTGTTACTTGCCCGGAAAATTGTGAAACATTTATCCTGGGAGATCGAGCGTTTGCGGCGGCCAAAAACCTTGAAGAATTTAATGCACCTGAAAATTGTAAAAAGGCTACGATTGGACATTTTGCTTTTAAGGATCTAAGCAATCGCTGGAGCCTTTATCAAAGTCCCCTTGACACTGTGGAGCTTAATGCAGACGAATTAATTATAGATGAAAATATTGGCGTGTCATATATTTATGAGGGAAAACTCCATTCAATTGATACTAAAGATAACGATAGCAAGGCTGACAAAGAAGTTGTAAGTAATGAAAGTAAAAGTGATGACTTGAATAACAATGACGAAAAAGATGATACTGACGATAGTAAAGATGCTCAAGAGATAAAAAGCGACGTTACAAATGACAACGACGATGACGATATAGATCAGAATAATGATGCCAATAATGAAGAAGAGAGCAAACCGAAAAAAATGGCGAGTAAGAAAAAAAGGCGTGTTAACCGTCCTACGAAAACAATAAAGAAAAGAGGAAAAAAAGTTAATTCTACTAAAAGGCTAAAGAAAAGTCTGATTGAAACCAACATCGGCGATGATGACGACGATAATAATGAAGTAAACGTAGACGCTATCGACGACTAAAACATATAGATTTAAGACTTGCACAATTATAAAATGTGTCTTCT
Organism: uncultured Eubacteriales bacterium; assembly: GCA_948527295.1. GTDB lineage: Bacteria > Bacillota > Clostridia > Oscillospirales > Acutalibacteraceae > CAG-557. The sequence goes on from CAOSWK010000002.1 coordinate 189,066, forward strand.
TTAAATTTATAGTCAGCGCCATCCAAAGGGCTGAGCATTCGTCACTTTTTGCAACGAAAAAAGTAACCAAAAACGTTCAAAGGGGATTTCGGTTCCCCTTTGAAACCCCTAACCGACCAGCGCCACGCTGGACCGGACTAGAAAAAGCCAAAGATCAAAAGCTTTAAAAATAAGCAATCATGGCGTCATTACCGCCACACAATACAAGGAAATTACCGGCGAAGACTTGAGCAACTAACCGCAATATCAGCAAGAATATAGATTTGCTGCCTTTAAAAGGGCAACAAGTCTATATTTTTTTGCCTTAAATAAAATCAAAGGAGCGATTTCAATGTTTAAGGGAATCGATGTGAGCGCGCATCAAGGGCGAATAGACTGGGAAAAAGTCAAAAACAGTGGAATTCAATTTGCAATTTTGCGGCTTGGAATCGGAAGTAATATGTCCTCGCAGGATGACGCGTATTTTGAATCGAATGTGCAGGGATGCGAAAGCGTCGGGCTTCCGTGGGGAGCCTACCTTTACAGTTATGCGTTAAATCTGGAAGATGCCAGAAGTGAAGTACAACACACGCTGAGGCTGTTAAACGGCAAACGGCCGGAATACCCGGTTTTCTTCGATATGGAGGATGCCGACGGATACAAGGCAAAGCACGGCATGACCAGTAATCAGGGCTTGGTTGACATCTGTAAAACGTTTTTGCTTGGAATTGAGGATGCCGGATATTACGCATCGCTGTATGCCGGGCTTTATTGGCTCAATAATCAGCTAAATTCCCACGAGATCGACCGTTTTGATAAATGGGTTGCTCAGTGGAACACGTCCTGCTCGTACAATAAACCCTACGGAATTTGGCAGTACACGGACAGCGGCAGGGTTGATGGCATCAACGGCAACGTCGATATGAACATCGCATACACGAATTATCCAGAAGTCATCAAACAAAGCGGCCTAAACGGCTTTACAGCGGGCATTAACCCAGCTTCAACGCCGGAGTCAGGCCAAGGCACGCGGATTTATACCATTAAAAAAGGCGATACTCTATGGGATATTTCAAAAAAATATTTAGGCACGGGCACGAGATATCCCGAAATCATGAGCTTGAACGCTCTTAAGTCAACCACAATTTACCCCGGCCAGATTTTAAGAATACCGAACTAACGAGGTGCAATATGGAGAATAAAACTTTCGGAATCGCTGCTTTTGCGATTCTAATCGAAGGCATCATCACTTACACAAACCAATTTTTAATTCAAGAAAATTTCTGCTGGCAGATGGCTTTAAGTTTGGTTTTAGGAATCATCGTAGCGGTTGCATACAAGCTGGACTTGCCGTCGTATTTCAATTTAGAATCTGATATCCCCTACGTTGGCTGCATCCTGACCGGCATTTTGCTTTCCCGCGGCAGCAATTACCTTTTTGATCTGCTAGATAAAATCTTGAAATTACAATAGAAAAAATGACAAAAAATTAGCGTCTCTTTCAACAAGAGGCGCTTTTTATTTATAAAGTGTATCAATTTTAAGACTTTTTTCTTGGATGCATATTTTCCAAAGCATATTTGCAACATTGTAGAACAAGCAAATTGAAAGAAATTTTATTCTCTGAAGCGATTCTACTTAATTCCTCAAATAAAGCATCTGTAAATCGTATGGTTCTAGGCACATTTGCGTTTTTAAATTCATTGTCTATTTCAAACATGGCAGCACCTCTTTAGCAACTATTTATATAATAAATTTTATTACTATAGTGATTTACAAAATATAACCATTTATGATATCATAAATTTAAGGACAAGGTGCTATTGTGAAAATAAGTACTTGTTGCTTTACCACAAATAAAATAAACAAGAGGTTTTAAATTAAGGGTGAAAAAATTTTGAAATATATAAAAAATAATAAAGAACTGGCAGAACACATGAGGTTTCTCCGAAACTGTCATGGCTTTTCGCAATGCGTAGTCGCAGAAAAGCTAAATGTTGACCGCTCAACGTACAGCTATTACGAACTTGGTAAAACAAAACCCGATATACAGGCGCTTATAAATTTGTGCGAATTTTATGGCATCGAAATTAATGATTTAATCACAAAGGAAGGTTTGATGGAAGCACGAATTAAAATGGACAAGGACTGATAAGAATCATAAAACTAAATTTTCTCATTTTTTATAATTCTATTTTGGAATTATAGCCAAGAAAATGTGTGGTATAATTCGTATATTATGTGAATTATACACACTTTATTTTGAAGGGAGAGAAAAGTTTTATGAAGCAGCGGAAAGAAAAAACGATTTTCAGCGCTATCCAGCCGACCGGGAACATAACAATAGGAAATTATTTTGGCGCCATAAAAAACTGGGTTCAGCTGCAACCCGATTTTAACTGTATTTTCTCGTTGGCCGATTTGCACGCGATAACAGTCCGAAAAGATCCAGAAGAATTCAAACAGAAAGCATTAGAGGCCTACGCATTGCTGCTGGCGTGCGAGATTAATGTGGAAAAAAGTTTGCTCTTCATACAAAGTCAAGTAAACACGCACTGCCAACTAGCATGGATGCTATCTTGTTGCACGGAGTTTGGCGAACTGGCACGGATGACGCAGTTTAAGGATAAGTCTAGCAGCCATTCAGATAATGTAAATTGCGGACTTTTTTCGTACCCGGTCTTGATGCTATCAGACATATTGCTTTATCGAGCGGACTTCGTTCCCGTGGGGCAGGACCAAAAACAGCATTTGGAGCTCACTCGCACCGTTGCAGAGCGGTTTAACTTTTTATATGGGCCGACGTTCACCGTGCCAGAGCCGTATATAAAAAGAGGAGCGAAAATAAAATCGCTTAGGGACCCAACAAAAAAGATGTCCAAGTCTGATCCGGACTTAAATTCTAGAATCGAATTATTGGACAGCCCCGATAAAATAATGAAAAAAATAAAGCGAGCGGTAACAGACCCCGAAAATCACGTTAAATACGGCGAAAACAAAGATGGAATCAATAACCTGATGACGATTTATTCTTGCACAACCGGAAAAACACTTGATGAAATAGAAAAAGAATTCGATGGCATTGGATACGGAGAATTTAAAACGACAGTGGCAGAAGCATTAATCGAACATTTAGCACCAATACAAAAAAATTATTCTAAAATTATAAAAGACAAAGGTTACATTAAAAATTGTTATAAAGACAGCGCAGAAGAGGCATTAAATATATCGAACGAAACATTGAACGAAGTTAAGAAAAAATAGGTTTCATCCTTTGACATAAAATCAAACCTCGGCCGAAACCGAGGTCTTTACATTTTTTGTAAATATCAGACTTTATCATCAAAATCTAATAACTTGTATGGCTGAATCTGGAAGACATCGGCAAGCGCAAACAATACTCTTAAAGATATTAGCTGGACAAAACTTGGCGTTTCCACTTGAGAAAGATATCCTGGGCTGACCTTTATTTTTTCAGCTAAATTTTCTTGAGTAAGGCCGTTTAGCTTGCGATAATATGCAATTTTTAATCCGATCTGTATATATCGGTTTTTATGGATGTGTCATAATTATTTCTTGTAATAAATAGGTAATGGCAATTTACCAGGTTTTGCTGAATCTATAGATCTTATTTTTTTGTAATGTTTAATTTTCCATCAGAATAGTATATGCCTACTTTTGAAGGGTCCATCCCATTTTCGGTAAGTATTTTTCTTATTTCTTCTATTATTTTTTTTGAGTCTTTCTCAAACTTTAATTTTTCTTTCTCAGCAGGCATAACCCCTTTGCAAATTTTTAAGTATTGTGGAAATCTTATGTTGGGATCAATATCGCAAAAGTACAAGATGTAAACCTTGTTCACATTGTGTAAATTTTCAAACAAACTATACAGCATTGCAAAATATATATCTTTTCCTTCCTTTATTTCTTTCTCTTTTAAAGAATATAAATGATCATTTATACAACGGATTAACAAATTAGCCCCCAAAGTAATTAATGCTGTATAAACTAAAAATTTATCTTTAAACACGCCTAGATTATCTTTTATCTTTGTCCAAAAGCGCTTTTTATCTGTGTGCTTTTTCTTGACTCCTTTTTTTGTTGTGTTTTTATTTTCCTTATATATTCTATACAAGTTCCACGTTAATTTTGCCACTATAACTGCTGCTCCAGTTGAAAATACGACTTTAGAAATCAAACTGTTATTTTTTTCATGTTGCTCATTAAGAGACGAAATAAAACTATCGGGGTCTTTTACATCAGAAAACAAATCTTTTATTGACTTATAATCATAAATCTTTGTAGTGACCAGAGGGATTTTGCCGTATGTTTTTATGTCGAATTTTCCTAAGGGCAGCGCTGACAAGCAAAGAGCAAAACTAACTGTCAGCGAAGTTAATTTAATTAAAATTTTAGATTTCACTTTAAATTTCTCCCTTTATTTTTCTCTTTTATTTAAATTATAACATAAAAAATTTTTAATAAATTCTAAAAAAGAAAATGTTTGAAGTTTTGTATATGGCTACACTTAATCACAAAATATTTTAACTTTTATGTGGGCGTAAATAAGCAATTGCTCAATTCGTAGTCGCAAAAAGTTTAAAAGCATTATTTATGTTCAAAAAAGACTAATAAATATCGGATTACCGGGCCTATGAGTATGTTTTGAATTTTTGCGTCAGACTTAGAATTCGATAGAAACAAAATCTTGAATTATTTTTCTAATTTTTCCCAACTTTAGTATTTACGCTCCAGCGGAACGCTGGTCGGTTATGGGTTTCAAAGGGGAATCGAAATCCCCTTTGAACGTTTTTGGTTACTTTTTTCGTTGCAAAAAAGTAACATAAAAAATTATGGGAGAAACCGTCCAGAAGATAGAAATTTATTACAAAATGATAGGACATATAGAAATTCCAAAAATGAAAAAGCTCGAAAAAGAAAGATATATAAAGAATTTTGGCCGTCAACAAGCAGAACAAGAACAAATAGCTTAAAGGTATTACTGATAAAAAAGTATCATTAAGAGGAAAGCCAAGCCCCTAATGCTACTCTAAACTGGCAGGGGCAGAAGGACTTGAACCCTCGGCACGTGGTTTTGGAGACCACTGCTCTACCATCTGAGCTATACCCCTTTATACTTAAAATATTATACCGGCCGCGGCGGAGTTTGTCAATAAGATTTTATGCCTGAACTAAGCGATTCGCCTAATTCTTGTCTTAATTTAAAGAATTCATCAGAGTGCAAAAATTTTGAGGTCTAATTATTACGAATAGTTAAAACTTTCTTGATGCTGCAGTCTGTTGAAGACAAAATATGAACCGCGCTTGCAAAAATTAGGGCCTCTTCTACGTCATGAGTAACAAGCAGGGTTGTCTTTTTAAAGCGATTTATAACATTTAAGTACCACTTGTGCATGGCGGTCTTTGTGATATTGTCGAGTGCGCTAAATGGCTCGTCCAAGACCAAAATATCTTTGTTTTGCATGTAAGTACGCAAAAAGGTGACTCTTTGGCGCATTCCGCCGGAAAGTTCGTGAGGATACTTATTTTCTGTTCCAGAAATAAAAAAGTCTGTAAAATATTTTTTGGCATGCAGCTCAGCTTCTGCCCTTTTTTGTCCAGATAAAATCAAAGGCAGCGTCACATTTTCAAGCACGGTTTTGTACGGAAAAAGCAAGGAATCTTGCGACATGTAGGCAACTTTGCCAGGAATGTTTGTAACGTCGATGCTGTCAATAAAAATTTGGCCACTGTCTGGGCTCTCTATCCCCGCAATCAGCTTAAGCAGAGTAGTTTTTCCGCAGCCGCTTTGGCCTAAAATGGCGATAGTTTCGTTCGCATTCACAGACAGCGAAACGTTGTCTAGCACACACCGCCCGCCGTACGATTTCGTTATGTTCTTTATCTCAATTTTGCTCATAATACTCCTAACATTCCGGCAAAAATTCGTTCGTAAAGGCAGACCCGTGCGGAATTTGCCTTTTTATAATCCGCTTTTCGAACAACCAGTCGTAAAAACTATTCCACCGCGCGGCGTCGATTACCCCCCAGCTTGGGGCGTCGCTTATATACTGCGCGGACATATACTTTTGGCTTTCGAGCGTAATGTCAAAATCAAGCTCTGGTACGCACTCAACCAAGATATCTGCAGCCTCTTTCGGATGTGTTGCTGCAAAACTGTAGCCTTTCGAAAGCGCCGTCAAAACTTTCCTTATGACCGCCGGACTGCGATTAATGTAGCTCTCGTTGCAAATCAAAACCGGCGTGTAAAAGTCGAGAACAGGGTCCACATCGCGAAAGAAAAGGAATTCATTTTCGATTCCAAAACTAGTCGCAACAATGCTCTCAATTCCAAAATACCCCCATGCCGCATCAACATTGGTTCCAAGCGCCGCAGCGATGTTATTTGTCTGGCTGCGGATCAGGTTGACGTTCTCAAACCTGCCGCCCTGCGACTCCACGCAGTATTTCAGCAATGCGAGTTCAATAAAATTATCAAAAGTTGAGTAATTTTTAAACCCCAAATCAGCATAGGTGCGGATATTTGCAGACTTCTTGCAGACAATGCCCGAAGTATTGTGCTGAGCGATGGCAGCCACAGCCTTAACCGGCAGTGGGGTGTCCGAAGTTAGGGCTGGCGCCAAAAAGTCCTGAAAAGCCACCGCGAACTCAACTTTACCTGCAGCGACTAGCGCAGTTGAGCTTTCTTGCGGCGGCTGCTGTATCGTCACCTCTAGGCCTTCATCGCGAAAGTATCCCAGTTTCTGTGCGACATAAAGCCCAGTGTGATTTGTATTCGGCGTCCAATCTAGCAAAATCGTGACTTTTTGCAGAGAATTATCACTGTTATGAGGCCCAAAATAGACACAAGCCACTGCGATAAAAATCAAAATTAAGGCGACACAACTGGCTATGTATCCAGCGATTTTTCTAATTTGCATTTGCTTCTGGCTCCTTTAAGCGTCCAAATGAAGGCGATTTAGCACCATTTTTTGCGCAAACTCAATCACCTTTACAAAGGCAAAACTCACGGCCGAGATGAAAAATATCGACGCAAAAAGCCTGTCAAACGCATACGCTGCCTTAACACGAGTCATGTAAACACCGAGTCCGCGGGTCCCGCCAAGCCATTCGGCGACCACCGCGCTGATAAACGCGTACGTGACCGAGACCTTCAAGCCCGAAAAAAACGAAGGTGCAGCAAACGGAATCTTCAAATGGACCAAAGTCTGCATGTACGTAGCATTCATGGCGCGCATCAGGTTCAAGTACTCGGACTCAACGTTAGAAAGTCCGTCGCAAAGCGAGATGGCGATAGGGAAAAAGCAGCAAATCACCACCAAAATGACCTTTGGCAGCATGTCATACCCAAAAAGCAAAACTATAAATGGCGCGACGGCGATGGTTGGCACCGTCTGCGTCACGATTAAAACCGGGTAAATAGCGCGTTTTATGGTTACAAATCGGTCCATCAAAATTGCGAATATAACGGCAAAAATCACGCTAAAAAGCAGTCCTAAAGCGGTTTCTAAGAGTGTAGTGGCCGAATGTTGCAGCAGTACCGGCAAATTTCTAACTAATGCCGTGAACGTAGTACTGGGTGACGGCAATATAAACTGCGGAATTGCGCCGGACTCCGACACAGCGCCCCAGATGAACACCAAAATCAAAACAAAAATCATTGCGGGCAGATTCAATTTTACAAACTTTTTAATCATTATTTTTTCTCACCTTGTAGTTGATTTAAATCCCTAATCCAAAGCCAATCTCAATAATTTTAATTTCAGAAAAAGAAAAATCCGCCTGGCAACGGGAAATAATACAAACACCCCTGCAGACGGCGAAAAATCTAGCCTGAAAACAAGCAAAAATCCAATATTTCCCTCCGTCGGCATTACCCGAATCAGGTCATGGGTTACGAAACCGTTCTCAGCCGGCGGCGCCAAAACGCCCGCCAGCACCCCTTTTTCAACTTGCTACAATTATAACACACTTTGCGCAAAAAGTAAATCACTTTTTATTTACAGTCTCATAAACGGCAACCGCGCAGGCAACTGTAGCACCGACCATCGGGTTATTGCCCATGCCAACTAGGCCCATCATCTCCACATGTGCCGGAACAGACGACGAACCGGCAAACTGGACATCACAATGCATGCGCCCCATAGAATCGGTGAGACCGTAAGAAGCCGGGCCAGCCGCGACGTTATCTGGGTGCAGCGTACGGCCAGTGCCTCCACCCGAAGCGACCGAGAAATATTTTTTGCCATTTTCAGTCGCCCATTTTTTGTAAATGCCCGCAACAAGATGCTGAAACCGCGTGGGATTCGTCGAGTTGCCGGTGATAGAGACATCAACGTTCTCGTGCTGCATGATAGCAACGCCTTCCATAGCGTCGTCGGCCCCGAAACACCGGATTTTAGCGCGCTCGCTGTAGGAGAAAGCTTTCTCTTCAATAACGCTCAAACCGCCAGAAGCATGATCAAAGCTGGTCTTGACGTAGGTAAAGCCGTTGATCCGCGAGATAATGTACGCTGCGTCCTTGCCCAGACCATTCAAGATCACACGAAGAGGCCGCTTGCGGGCTTTGTTTGCAGCACTCACAATTCCAATGGCGCCCTCTGCAGCGGCAAAAGACTCGTGCCCGGCAATGAAAGCAAAGCATTCAGTAGAGTCCAGAAGAAGCATAGCGGCCAAATTCCCGTGGCCAAGGCCAACGTGGCGCTGCTCGGCAACAGAACCCGGGATACAAAAGGCCTCCAAGCCAACACCAATCAGCTTCGCGGCCTCTGGAGCCGTCTGCGCAGCCGTTTTAATAGCGATCGCGCAGCCCAAAGTGTACGCCCAGCAAGCGTCGCAAAAGGCGATGGACTGAATCTTTTTTATCATAGCAAAAACGTCAATGCCGCGGCTTTTGCAGATATCCTGCGCGGCGCGAAGAGAGTCAATGCCGTATTTATCGAGGCACGCCGTGATTTTCTTCATGCGGCGCTCCTTGCCTTCAAAGTTTGTAGAATCGGTCATAGCCAGCCTCCTTCAGTCATTGCGCGGGTCGATACACCTCGCGGCAGCGTCGTATTGCCCGTAGGTGCCAATGTTTTGCGTGTAGGCATCGTTTGGAGCCGCGCCGTTTCGGATATCTTCCATCATTTGGCCCACGTTTACAAATTTGTATCCGCAGACCTCGCCGTCGTCGTTGAGCCCCAAAGACAATATGTACCCCTCGGCCGTCTCGAGATATCGCACTCCAGCAAGCTTGGTGCTGTACATCGTGCCAACCTGCGAGCGGTCTCCTTTGCCAAGGTCCTCCAAACCGGCGCCAATTGGCAGTCCACCTTCGGAAAAAGCCGTCTGAGTCCGACCGTAAGCGAATTGCTTGAAGATCTCACGCATGGCAACGTTGATGGCATCGCAGACTAAGTCAGTGTTCAAGGCCTCTAACAGAGTCTTTCCGGGCAAGATTTCTGCAGCCATCGCGGCAGAATGCGTCATGCCGGAGCACCCGATGGTCTCCACGAGCGCCTCTTCGATTATTCCGTTCTTCACGTTCAACGTCAATTTGCAGGCTCCTTGCTGAGGCGCACACCAGCCGATTCCGTGCGACAACCCAGAGATATCCGCGATATTGCAGGCCTTTACCCACTTGCCCTCCTCCGGAATAGCCGAAGGCCCGTGGCTCGGGCAGCCATTTACGTGGCACATCTGCTCAACTTTTGCGGTGTATTCCATGCGTACCGCAGCTCCTTTCGCTTTTTTAGGTGAAATGCTTGTCGTATTTTAGTATAATTCTTTTTCGCGCCTTGCGCAATCAGCAATTTTTGCAATAGCTGGCCGATTTTTCTTGACTTGGCGCCAAAAATGAAACATAATTTAATATATGCCGGCGTAAGAGTTAAAAATGCTAGTTTTAGCTGCAATGCGGCTTGGCGCGGCGAATTTATTTTTTGTGATACTGAGATTTGCAGTAGGAGTGGGGTTAACAGGTATGGTTGGTAACTTAGCAGAGATATTAAAAGCAGTGGTCATCGGCGTGGTGCAGGGCATAACAGAGTGGTTGCCGATAAGCAGCACGGGGCACATGATTTTGCTGGACGAATTCATAAAGCTCAACGTGACGAAGTCCTTCCTAGACATGTTCTTGGTGGTAGTGCAGCTGGGGTCAATTTTGGCGGTGCTTTATTTGTACTTTAACAAGCTGAATCCACTTTCAAAGCGGAAAAGCGAGGCCGAGAAAAAAGAAACGCTCAGCCTGTGGGGAAAAGTAATAGTCGGATGTATCCCGGCCGCCGTTGTAGGATTTTTGCTCGATGACTTTATCCACGAAAAATTATATAGCCCTGTAACAGTGGCGCTAATGCTGATTTTGTACGGAATTTTATTTTTAATTATAGAAAATAAAAATCGTCAATCCCCCATAGACCGACTAAATAAGCTGGACTACAAAACAGCACTCTTAATAGGCGTATTTCAGGTTTTAGCGTTAGTCCCCGGCACGTCGCGCTCCGGAGCTACTATCATCGGCGCTAGCCTGTTGGGAGCTTCTCGAAGTGTTGCTGCAGAGTATTCGTTTTTCTTGGCAATTCCTGTAATGTTCGGCGCGAGCGGGCTTAAACTTTTGAAATATGTATTAAAAGTCGGTATGAGTTTTTCGATTACAGAAATAGGTATATTGATTTCCGGCGTTATGGTGGCGTTTTTGGTGTCGATTTGGGCAATAAAATTTTTAATGAGCTACATAAAAAAACACGACTTTAAGCTCTTTGGGTATTATCGAATAACGCTCGGAGTCATTGTTCTTCTGTATTTTGCGCTTTTTAGTTAAATTGTAATACGCTTTTGGGGCCTCAAATTTGGAGTTTTTTGGAGAATTTAAAAATATTTTATTAGGTTTATGGCCTTTTTTACTAATTTTTATTGTTTTTGCCTCGAGTATTTAAACAAGCATCTGAATTTGAGTCGCGCAGCTTGATTTCTTGAATCGAATGTGCTAATATAACGATGCAGCGTGCGCCAGTAGCTCAGTTGGATAGAGTGTTTGGCTACGAACCAAGAGGTCAGGGGTTCGAATCCCTTCTGGCGCGCCACGTACGTCTATAAATTTTTTAATTCCTTTTCTTTTTAATTAAATATGAACCGGGCGTCCTTCGGAGCGTCTGGTTCATTTTTTGTGGCTATAAAATTACAAAAAAGATTGTTCTTATGCCCGAAATTAAGCCATAAAATTGTTTTTTTTGCAGCTCTAAAAAGCCTCCTTAAGTAATTCTTTGAAAATTTTATATTTGTTCTTAGATATCCACGGATTAGATTGTAACCTGGTAATCAATTAGGTGATTTTATAAAGGAATTTTGAACATTTTGAATATTTTCTCACTGTAAATTGAGTAAAAACAAAAGTCTGATTTTTTGTAAAGGCATTTTTTAAATAATGAAGGCAAAAAAGGTGTTGACATATCGGAAAAGATGAGTTATGATTAATATCACTGCTGGTCGGTTTGTTTGACGTTGTGCAGTTAATGATTATGGTGGATTTTTCTTTTGGGAGCATAGCTCAGCTGGGAGAGCACTTGCCTTACAAGCAAGGGGTCACAGGTTCGAGCCCTGTTGTTCCCACCATTTGATGGCCCGGTAGTTCAGTTGGTTAGAACGCTAGCCTGTCACGCTAGAGGTCGACGGTTCGAGCCCGTTTCGGGTCGCCATTTTTTGCCTTTGTAGCTCAGTCGGTAGAGCAGAGGACTGAAAATCCTCGTGTCGATGGTTCGATTCCGTCCGAAGGCACCACTTAATTTTGCGGATGTAGCTCATCTGGTAGAGCGCCACCTTGCCAAGGTGGAGGTAGCGAGTTCGAGCCTCGTCATCCGCTCCATTGCTCCATTTTATCTTTTATGTTGACTGCTTGCAAAGGTGGAAGCTATTATAATGACAAAGAGATTGCATTAAATACCCCTTATAGCTGACAGGGATGAGATGGAAATGTTCTAGGCGACGGCAAAGCCTAAGGTGTAGAAGTTGGAAAGTTAGATGGATGTCACCAGATGTCTATTGCTGAGCTTGAAAATGGCTGTGACTGTGTGGTCAATTTTTCAATTGATGGAAAAGCGACATTGGTTTTGGTTGGCCCGAGTTTGAATGTAAAAGTTTTAAAGAAAGTAACCGCTCAAAGTGGGGACTGCTATAATGGTAACATAGGCGTGCGCTTTGTTAAAGGGCGCAATGCAATCAAGATTGTTTGGAGAAATTGCAGTGAAAGCTTTAAAATTTTTCAGCAAGATGGGCTGTTTAAATATGATGATAGCGTTGAAGGGACGAATCTGGATATGAATAGCGGCCTTGGCAGCATGTTTGGAGAGAATTTCTCGGTCGGTTCTAAGGCAAATGCTTAAATGTTTTGACTTTCCTTTTTTGGCGCCATAGCCAAGTGGTAAGGCATGGGTCTGCAAAACCCTGATCCCCAGTTCAAATCTGGGTGGCGCCTCCAGGTTGTGCCCTCTTGTTTTTGCAAGGGGGCTGCTTAATTGATTAAATGAAGGAGTAGTTGTGATGGTTATTGAAAAGACTTATATCATGCTGAAGCCCGACTGTATCAAGCGCGGCTTGATGGGTGAGGTAATTTCTAGAATAGAAAAAAAGGGGTACAAAATTGTAGACGCAAAGATGATGCGCCTTGATGAAACGGTTCTTCGTGAGCACTATGCTCATATTGTTGATAAGCCATTTTTTCCAGAGATTGTTGAATATATGACTTCGGGACCAGTTTTGGCGATGATTGTTGAGGGTGAAAGTGCGGTAAGGGGTATGCGAATTTTGATGGGCGCTACTAAATTTGAGGAAGCTGCTGCTGGCACTATTCGCGGGGATTTTGCCTTTTGCACGACGGAAAATCTTATCCATGGCTCCGACTCTGCCGAGAATGCAGAGATCGAAATAAACAGATTTTTCAAATAAAATATAGACGCTAAAAAGATACGACACTGCGCCCAATGGGTGGCAGTGCCGTTTTTAATTATAAAGATCATTGTACACCGAGTTAAGTAAGCGCCTCAAGGATTCTTTGTTGTCAACATCTTCTACCAAAAGCAATTTTTTTGGCGCCCTTATAGGGCTCATCGTAAACTAGCTTTTGCATTAGTAATTTTGCAGATTTGAACGGCTTTAAAAGCAGCCGGTCGTCATATATGCCACCGATGATTTTGCCAAAGTTGCTCTAGCACGAAATTTAAATAATCTTTGCTCGATGGCATAGGTTTCAAGTTCCTCTTTTGCAAAATCAGTCTTTGACATTTAGGCTAATTGACAATTCATCCAGCTGCTCGGGGCTAACTTTATTTGGCGAACCAGACATTAGCTCGGCAGAGCTTGCAACCTTCGGAAACGCGATAACGTCGCGGATACTTTTGCAGTTTAGCATAAGCATAACGAGCCGATCTAGCCCAAAAGCCAAGCCGCCATGCGGTGGGGCGCCGTACTTGAAGGCATCTATTAAAAACCCGAACCTTTGCTCAGCCTCTTCTTTAGAGAATCCCAACACGTTGAGCATCTTTTGCTGTAACTCTGGGTTGTTGATTCTGATAGACCCGCCACCGATTTCGTTTCCGTTAAGCACTAAGTCATAAGCTTTAGCATGGGCGTTCTGCGGCTCCAAATCTAATTTTGCAAGGTCCTCATCCCGCGGAGCGGTGAACGGGTGATGCTTAGCCACATATCTGTTTTCATCCTTGCTGAATTCAAGAAGCGGAAAGTCCGTTACCCACAGCAAATTCGGCTCGCTTTCGTCAATCATGCCGAACCTGCGAGCAATTTCACATCGAAGCGCGCCCAAACTCTCCAAAACAGTTTGAGTGTCGTCACCTGCCACTATAAAGATAACGTCGTCATTTTGCGCATTAACTGCATTTCTTATTGATGAACTCTCGGAATCGGACAAAAATTTTTCATAAGAAGAGCTAGAAGTCGCGTCCGCGTTGAGTTTCGTCCAAGCAAGCCCCTTTGCGCCATAGTCTTTAAGCCATTCTGTTAGCTTGTCGATTTCCTTTCGCGGCAGTTTAGATGCAACGCCTTTTGCATTTATCGCCCGCACAGAGCCACTGCTGGATATAGCGCCAGAGAATATCTTAAATTCACAATTTTTCAATATTTCGCTCAAGTCCACAAGTTCCATTCCAAAGCGCAGGTCGGGCTTGTCGGAACCAAACCGTGTCATCGCTTCGGCATAGGTTAGCCTTTTTAACGGGGTTTGGATCTCTTTGCCAAGTATCTCTTTAAAGACTTTTTTTATGAAGCCCTCTGTTATGAGCATCACATCGTCGGCCTCCACGAACGACATCTCGAGGTCAATTTGCGTGAATTCTGGCTGCCTGTCGGCGCGCAAGTCCTCGTCCCTGAAGCAGCGCGCAATTTGAAAATACCGATCGAACCCGGCCAGCATTATTAACTGCTTGTACAGCTGCGGCGACTGCGGCAGCGCGAAAAAGTTGCCCGGAAAGATCCGCGAAGGCACCAAATAGTCGCGCGCGCCCTCCGGGGTTGACTTTATGAGCATGGGCGTCTCCACTTCAATAAAGCCGTTTTTGTCAAAAAAATCGCGAGCAATCTTAACGATCTTGTGCCGAGCAATGATTTTATCCTGCACGTCCGGCCGGCGCAGGTCCAGGTACCTATATTTCAAGCGAAGTTCTTCATTCGCATTGGAATTTTCTAAAATCTCAAACGGAGGAGTATCTGCCTCCGACAATACTCGCAATTCCGTGACTTCGATTTCGATCTCACCAGTTTTTATCTGCATGTTTTTAGAAGATCGCTCTCTTACCACGCCTCTTGCAGCCAAAACGAATTCCGCCCGCACCGCAAAGGCCTTTTTGAAGATTTCAGGCTCAGTCTCGTCGCTAAAAGCCAACTGAACAATCCCCGTCCTGTCGCGCAAATCCACAAAAATAAGATGTCCCAAATCTCGCTGACGCTGCACCCAGCCGCAAACCGCCACCTCTTTGCCAACGTCATTTATCGAAAAATCGCCGCAATAATTCGTCCGCCGAAAATTTTTCATACTCTCACTCATCGTCATTCCCACCTCTTTAAATATAATACCCCAATAATCGACATAAGTAAAGTCCCCGCCATTGCGGCGACGAGCGCCCAAACGAAAAAGAAAAATACTTATCATCCCCAAAACAAAGCCAAAAACAGAGATAATAAGTATTAAAGTATATCTAGAAACGCCTACTTTGCGGGAAT
Organism: uncultured Eubacteriales bacterium; assembly: GCA_948527295.1. Taxonomy (GTDB): domain Bacteria; phylum Bacillota; class Clostridia; order Oscillospirales; family Acutalibacteraceae; genus CAG-557. The sequence goes on from CAOSWK010000002.1 coordinate 204,273, forward strand.
TATTGAGTCTCGCCCTTGTCTTCGGCTAATGTGACCGGAATCTCTAGCATGGAGTGCTCCTCGTTGCGGAGAACGGACAGCCGATAAACCGAAACATCAACGGTGTCGCCGGGTTTGTGGTTGGCGAGTTCATTGTGCAAGTCCGCAGTCGTTTTCGTGGTCACGCCGCCAAACTTAATAATGATATCCCCAGCCTTCAAGCCGCTTGTTTCGGCGCAGCTACCCTCGACAATCCTTGAAATCAGCAGCCCCTGCGGAACATCATTCAATTGAGCCTCGTAAACGGACAAAGCCCTCACGACAACGCCCATCTTGACGCGGCCAGAAACGTATCCATTTTTAATAAGCTCGCTGACAACGGTAGTGACGGTGTTGCTAGGGATGGCGAGCCCCATGGCTTCGTAATCGGTAAGCTTCATTCTGTTAATACCGATGACCTGGCCGTACATGTTAAGCAGAGCGCCTCCGGAATTGCCCGGATTAATCGCAGCGTCGGTCTGAATATACTTAACGGTCGAAGTAGTGTTCTTGCTTGCGTCCGGGATAATAGAGGCGATGTCGCGGTTGAGCGCAGATATAACGCCCCGAGTCAAAGAATTCGAAAACTCCAACCCGCCCGGATTCCCAATAGCAAGGACGCTTGCACCAACAGCCAATTGATCCGAGTTCCCAAACTCCGCGGCCTTAAGGCCAGAAGCGTCTATCTTTAAAACAGCGATGTCGGTCCGCTGGTCAAAACCAACGATTTTTGCAGCAAATTCCTTGCGGTCGCTCGTAACCACGCTAACGTTGTACTTGTTGCTATGCCCGATAACATGCGAATTCGTAACAACGTAGCCGTCCTCGCTAATGATTATGCCGCTCCCTTGCCGAGAGAGTGACGAAATCAGGCCGGCAGACGGGTCATAAGCAACAACGCCCACTATAGACGGAGCAATCTCCAAGTAAATTTGTTCGGCGCTTTTCGCGTCGGCACTTTCGGGAATATCGTTCGTATGAATGACCACAGAACTGCCATTGGAACCGCCCAAATTAGAAGTGAGCGAGCGAAATCTAGCGTCGTTCTTCAAAAAAGTGGCCAAAAGAGAGGCGCCAAAAATCAGAAACATAGCTCCCAGAATGATGGCAGAGGTTATCAAAAAGACCTTCAAGCCTCTATCCATCTTGTTTTTGGGAGGATTATTATTAACAAAAGCAGGTGACGACGGCTGACTCCCGGCCGTCTTTTGACTGCTATTGCCGCCATTGCTAGTGCCACTGCGATTATCTTTGCTGCTTTTGCCGCTACTGCTGCTTGAATAATGAGAATTAGCGGTAGAAACCCGAATCTTCTCTGGGTCGTAGCTATAAGAAGGCGTATCCGACCAGGATATCACATTTTTATCCGCATTATGGCCCTCATCTTTATCCAAACCGCCCGAACCACCGCGGTTATCGCTAAAAAGGTTGTTGTCATCGTATTTATCGCTCATAAAAAGCAAACCTCCCACACGCAAACGTTAAAAGCTAGTTTAATTATACTACGATGTGCCCGTCAAATAAACCATAATTTTGAAATTTTTGTGAAATTATAAAAACAAAATGAGCGGATTTTAATTTTTTACACGGGCTTGGCGAGCAAAATTTTAACAAAAAAATTCACATAAAATAAAAAAATATAGAGATAATAAAGGAAAAGGAGTGATATAGTGGAATATGTAAAAGCGTTTGTGGTTGGCGGACTGATCTGCGTTGTGGGGCAAATTCTGATTGACAAGACGAATCTGACGCCAGCCAAGATATTGGTTTTGTTTGTAACCCTAGGCGTAGCGCTGACTGCAGTGGGAGTATATGAGCCGCTTGTAGAATTTGCGGGGGCTGGGGCCACCGTACCCTTGACCGGCTTTGGCTACACCATGGCAAAAGGGGTTTTGGAGCTTGTAAAAGAAAAGGGCTTTTTGGGCATTTTCATAGGCGGACTCAGCGCCAGTGCGGCCGGGATTGCTGCTGCAATCTTTTTTGGGTACGTTGCAGCGCTTGTTTCGAAGTCTAGCGACAAAAACTAGGCTTAAAATGTAAAAATTCTGAGCGTGAAAACGTTCACAAATAATGTTGATGCAAAGCCGAAAATTTGACTATAAAGGACAAAGATGGAGGTATTGAGTGTAAAAATGAAAGCGACAGGAATCGTGAGAAGGATAGATGACTTGGGCCGGGTGGTGATTCCAAAGGAGATCCGCAGAACGCTGCGCATTCGGGAGGGCGACCCGCTAGAAATATTCACCGACACAGAGGGCGGCGTCATATTCAAAAAGTACTCGCCGGTGGGGGAGCTCTCGCAATTTGCCACGACTTATGCCGATGTATTGGCGCACACATCGAATTTTCCAACCGTAATCTGCGACAGAGACCACGTGGTGGCGGTTTCGGGACTGCCTAAAAAAGAGTACCTAGAAAGAAGGATAACCTCGGCACTGGAGGACCTAATGGAGTCGCGGCGCAGCTATGTTTTTACGAAGGAGGCCGAAACGACGGTGACTCCGATTGAGGGCATGGACAAAAAAGCCGCAGTGATCTTCCCGATAATAGTTGCGGGGGACGTAACAGGCGCCGTCACGCTGCTGCAAAACGATGCAAACACTATCCCAGGCGACACAGAGACAAAATTAACCCAAGCCGCAGCCGAATTTTTGGGCAAACAAATGGAATAATCCGCAGCAAACCTGGCAGGATTATTGTTTAAAATATGTAAAAAAGAAATACTGCCCGAGCCGCGAAGTCGCGAACAGTTTCGGACAGTATTTTAATTGCACTATTTTGTACTTGCTAATTGCCACAAACGTTGCTGCAGCCGCATCCACAGCCAGCGCTGCCAGAATTATCGTTGTTTGTTTCGGTTGAGCGCGGTGGGAAGAACTCGTCGGTAGGGAATTCCAGGCGATTAAAGAGCTCGCAAGGGTTATCTGCAGTAGTAACGCACTCTTTTTCTGGGATGCAGAAGTCGTACGACGGCACTAGCATCTGGACGTTGCGCTCTAGCTGGACTATCGTAAACATGCCGAGCGTAACAAACACGGCGTTTGAGTTGTTTCTGAGCTGGAACTCTCCGCCAAATTTTTTACATATACATTCTGGAATATGGCAGCCGATGTCGCAGCTGTCGTGATTATCGCAGCAAACCTTTGCCGAAAGTCCGATTGGTTCTGCCACTTGAACTGTAGCTTTGGGCAAATTTCTGACCGGAGAAGAGTTTAAGTCGATGTCGTCGTAGCAGGCGCCAGAATTAAAGACCTTGACCTTACCCTCGCTACCAAACAATATCACTTTTTTGGAGTACACCGAAAGCCCCGTCACGTTAACCGGGCAAGCCGCCGGCGACAAGAACACATCCAAGTTTACCTCAAAGAAGAACGTCATATCGACAGAGTAGAATCCTTTGTTAAACGGCACCGGATCGATGTCGACGTAGACAGTTAAAACCTCTGCATTTTTGATGCGCGCAGTGCAGGCCTGATCAATTACATGCTGGCCGGCCTCGGTAAAGTATACACGCAAGTCCTGAAGACAGTCTTTATCTGCACAAGAGTCGTAAACCCTGAATGCATCGATGCAGACGGCTTCTCTAAAACTCCCCGAAGAGCTACCGTTGGCGCAGTTTTGAGAGTTTGCTGTTGCTGAAAAAAGATTTTCTGACATAATAAAAAGCCTCCATTCAGATGATGAACTATGTTTTCAATACATATTATGTGATTTGAAACGATGTGTTACAAAAATTTATGAAATGCTGAGGCTAGTCAAAGTGAAAGTGTATGATTTGTTTGCACCCAACAAAGGCGATCTGGCCGCGTTGCTTGACATTATGGCCAAAATTAATATATAATCAAACTTAGCAGGGGGAGTTTTTATTATAAGGAGATTTTTATGTGGAGTTTGCGCAGGATGAGTGAAAAAGTCGCGGTGAATTGCGGTTCAAGTTTGGCAGAAAAAGAAATTTCCTTAAACGAAAATGAAAATGCAAAAGAAAATTCCCCCACATACAAAATATATTCTCTGCAGGATTTATATGACCTGACCAGCGTAAAAAATGGCGATAATATCGATTTGGCGGCGAGTTTGATTTATAATGCCAAAAAAGTGACGATTATTATAGCTGGGAAAAATGAGGATAATATAAGAAATTTGCTTGCTGAGATAGCAAAGTCCTTTGAGGCGCTGGAGATAAATGTGCTTATTTTTGACAATGAAGATATTTCTAAATTAGAAAAAAACGACGTTGTAATTAAGATAAATCTAAGTGACAACGTAGATGACAAACTTTTTAATCGAGGGCTAGATCTAAAGATTATAAATATTTATTTGGACAAAAGCAGCGATCATGTTGGGCACGGCGTAAATTTGTATGGTTTGAACTTAAAGAATATTAACCGGTTGCTGTCTGTTGAAGTCCTTTTAAAATGCGTGTATTTAGGGGTTTTAGCCAAAATTTGACCGCACGGAGGCCAAAATGAAGAGAATTGAAAATTTATGCATGAAGTGTATGAGCGATAAGGGCGGGCTTAAACGGTGCCCTTTTTGCGGATATGTTGGCGGCGAAGCTGAGCTGGGCGGTGCTTTTGAGAGAAATTTGATTTTGCAGGATAATTATGTGATGGGCAACAAAGTCCGCGAGAATGCGGAGTCCGTCTGCTATATAGGCTACGATATGAAAAATAAGTCCAAGGTGCATATTCGGGAGTTTTTTCCGGCAGAGATTTGCAATCGGGGCTCAGATGGCTTAAGCGTTGTGGCTAAGGAGAGTTGCAGCGAGAGGTATGAAGATCTTAAGACTTCATTTTTGCAATATTTTCGGTCGCTGGCTAAGGTTCGGGACATTGATGCGGTCTGCTCTGTTTACGACATTTTTGCGGATTACGGCACGGCGTATGTTATATCGGAAATGGTGGACGGAATCACCTTGTCGGAGCTAGTAAGGCGGAACAAAAAGCCGCTAGAATGGGACACGACGAAGGTATTGTTTATGCCGCTTATTTCTGCGTTTAGTCGATTAAGTAAGGCCGGCATTCTGCATCTTGCGGTTAGCCCCGATGCGCTGATTGTTAGTAGAACCGGAAAGATGTATATTTCTGATTTTTCCACGCCAAACGCGCGGCAGATTGGAACTTTTTTTGATTTTGATTTTAACAAGGGATATACCGCGCCAGAACAATATATTAAAGGGTACAGACTCACACAAGCTGCGGACGTTTACGGTTTAGCAGCGTCGCTGTTTTTTGCCTTGGTAGGTTTTGCGCCAAAGGATGCTTCGGCCCGAGAAATCGACGACCGGCTGTTGATTCCAGTTAAACTTTTGAAGAACATCCCGCCGCATGTGGTCTCGGCGCTTTCGCATGCTCTGAGAGTTAATGCCCAAAGCCGAACTCAGACTTTTGAAATTTTTCGAGACGAACTGACAGAGACTTCCGCGAAATACCTGAAGGAACAAGAAATGATCGTAACTGAAAGCCAAGAGAATAGTAGAGATAGCAAGGCAGATAAACGAAAAAACCTTGCGTGGATCTTGAGCACGGCCGGCGTTGCGCTAACGGCGCTCATTTTGCTGGTGGCCTTTTTTGTTTATAATAACGCAAACAAAAAAGTCGAACCGGGCGCGGAAAGTCCGTTAGTTTCGGAGGCGTCCAATACTCAAGAAAATATTACGGTGCCTGATTTTATCAGCATGGACGCGGATAAGTTAGTGCAGAACAGCGAAATGTCGGACTATAATATTTTTTTTTCAGAAAAAGCTTTTGATGACAAAATTGCGGAAGGCAAGGTAATTTCGCAGACCCCGGCACCGGGTAGCTTGGTAAAAAAAGGCTCAAACATCGTGCTTGTAGTCAGCAAAGGGCCTAAGTTTCGAGCTTTGCCGCAGATTGAAGGCTTAACGTTGTCGCAAGCTTCCGCCGTTTTAACTAAAGATGGCTTCACTCCGGCGTCGGAATTTTGCTATAGCAACAGCGTCGCACAGGGAAAGGTTATTGGCTACAAGGGGTGCGCGAAGGGCGACAAGCTTGAATTTGGCGCCAAGGTAACGATTCTTGTTAGCAAAGGCAAAAGATAGACTATGGCCTAAAATCATAAAACCAATGCCCATTTTGGCGGCACTGGCTTAACTTTTTCTTTTTTTGTTAGCCGTATTACTGCAGTTTCGTTCGCAAGCGGCGCAATCTCCTGCGCAAAGGCTTGTGAGTTTACGGCTTTTATATAATCTAATCTGCTTCACAATCGCCCAAATAACTATCGCGATCGCGACCACAGCTATGACAATGTCAATCATAAAAAATCGGCTCCTTTTGAAATCTTCAAAAAAACTTAGAAATCGCAGACCCAACCTGAAACACCAGCATAGAAGCGGTCCAGGCTAAAATCAACTGATAGCTAAGCGCGAGAACAGTCCATTTTACGCTTTTTAGCTCCTTGTACATGGCCGAGAGCGCCGCGACGCACGGCGTGTACAGCAGAACAAAAACCATGAAAGCGTAGGCCGAAATGGTTGAAAACTGATCCGCAATTACCTGCGAAACGCCCGCTAGCCCGCCGGTGCCGTAAAGAACAGCCATGGTGCTAACGACAGATTCTTTTGCGATTAAGCCAGAAAGCAGCGAAACTGCGGCCCGCCAGTCGCCAAACCCGCATAGTGAAAACACCGGCGCGATCACCATTCCAACTGATGCTAAAATGCTTTCGCTTTTGTCAAAGATCATCTGCAGGCTCAAATTGAACGACTGCAAAAACCAGATCACGATAGTCGCCGCGACCAAGATGGTGCCGGCCTTAACGATGAAGTCCTTTAACCTCGCGCCAACATGCAAACACAAATTTTTTAGGGTTGGCATGCGGTATGCCGGGAGTTCCATGATGAACGAAGCGGTTTCGCCCTTTAAAACCGGGCCTTTAAACACCATGGCCGTGAAGACCGCGACCAAAATTCCCAACAAATATATAGAAGAAATCGCCAAAACCTGATGCTCTCGAAACAGCGCCGCGATGAACATAGCGTAAACCGGCATTTTTGCGCTGCAGGACATAAACGGAATCATCAGTATTGTGAGCTTTTTGTCGTTTTCTTTTTCTAAAATTCGCGTCCCCAAAATCGCCGGCACAGTGCATCCGAAGCCCATCAACAAAGGCACAAAAGCTCGGCCAGAAAGCCCGACCTTGCGCAAAAGTTTATCCATGATAAAAGCCGCCCGTGCCATGTATCCGCTGTCTTCTAGGATGGAGAGCAACGTGAACAATATCATGACCTGCGGAAAAAACGAGATCACCGACCCGACGCCTTCAATTATCCCGTCAATTATCAAGCTCTTAGACCACGCCGCCACGCCAAGGCTGGTCAATAAATTTAACTCAAACCCGCCAAACACATCTTTAATCAAAAATTCAAACTGGTCTCTTAAAAAAGACCCTACCGGCCCGAATGTGACGTGAAAAATAAAAATCATCATGACGGCGAAAATGGGCACGGCCAAAAATTTGTTTGTGATAACCCTGTCGATCTTGTCGGTTAAAGTGATGTGCTCCGGCGCGTGTTTCCGCTTGATTGCGGCCGCGCACAAGCTATATATGTATTTGTAGCGCTGGTCGGCTATCAGCATTTGCTCGTCCATGTGCGGTGGCAGGCCCACCGTGCCTTTATACAGATTTATGTTTTTCACCTGCGGTTTAGTCAGCTTTATTTTTTGCATTAATAATTCGTCATTCTCAAAAAGCTTGACAGCAAGCCAACGTAAGCTCATTTTATTTTGTAAATTTTCAAAATTTTCAGCATTAAAGCCCTTCGACAGTTCATTTTCTATTTTAGAAATAACATTTTCAACTTTGTCGTCGTATATTTTCCTAGCGGTTTTAGAACCATCTTTCTTCTCAGCGTACCGAATAGCCAAGTCCAAAAGCTCGTTAACCCCGATCCCTTTGTTCGCAGATATTGGCACAATCGGCACATTCAGCTCACTGCGAAACTTATTATAGTCAATAATATCGCCCTTTTTTTCAACAACATCCGTCATGTTAAAAGCAATAATCATCGGCTTTTGCAGCTCCAAAAGTTGCGTCGTCAGGTACAGACTGCGCTCCAAAATAGTCGCGTCAACAATGTTAATAATCAGATCCGGGTTGTCCTCAATCAAAGAAACCCTCGTAACAATCTCTTCCGAAGAGTACGGCGACAAAGAATAAATCCCCGGCAAATCAAGAATATTAATCTTAACGCCTATAAAACGCAAACTCCCTTCCTTTTTTTCAACAGTCACGCCCGGCCAGTTGCCAACGTGCTGGTTACTCCCGGTGAGCTCGTTAAACAGCGTGGTTTTGCCACAATTAGGGTTTCCCACCAAGGCAATCTTCAGTGTTTTTGAGCCTATATTAAAATTTTTCGTATTTTTATTCAACGCCGTCGTTGATGCAGACATTGATCATTTCCTTTCTTTAATTTGAATATTTTGCGCTTCCGACTTCCTAATGCTAAGGTCAAACCCGCGAACGTTAATCTCAATAGGGTCGCCAAAAGGGGCAATCCGCTTCATAATAACCAAAGCACCCGGCGTGATACCCATGTCCACAATCCGCCGCCGCAAGCCCTTATCGCAGACGATTTTTTCTACAACTCCAAACTGGCCCGGCTTTAAATCGTTCAGCGTTTTCACCCCAAGTGCTCCTTTCAAAAATCTCCAAATAATAATGCTAATAGCCGCCTTCATGCTCACTCAGCGCAACCACAAACAAGCCGTCACAATAGTGTATGCGCTAATTTTAGCCTTCATGTTTTTGGTTAAGGCAGTTGTGATATTCGTTAATCTTTGCCGTTAAAGCCTGAAAAAATTCAGCTTGCTTTTCTTGAGGGATTCCCTGCGACATTATAGCCAAAAAGTAAGGTTGGCTATTTTCGTCAAAAATTATAGCCTCGTCGGCACAAATTAACTTGCTTGGGATCCAGCCTGGTTTATGAAAAACAGTTAAATTAGGCACGCCCGCAGGAATTTTGTCATTGTAAATTCCACTTGAGTAAAAAGATTTAATCATTTCTGCAAGTGCGGTGCCGTCGGACATATATCTATAAAGGGTCTCCAAGTGCAAAACTAAATCCTCAGGGCTAAAGTCCTGGAAGCAGAGTCGTTCTGTTTTGATTATAATTTCCAAAGGAGCTAAAATTTCTTTCAAATATGGCTCTGTGACGACTTCCATCATAAGCATCCGAAACGCTACGTTGTCACTATGTGTGATTAATAATTTAAGTAATTGCTCTATCGTGTACTTTTTGCCGAACATTTCGTATTGAATTATCCCGGTTCCGCCGTATTTATGATAACTTTTGTATTCAACAGTATCGCTAAGATTTATCTTGCCACTTTTAAGCATATCAAACACGCAAATAGCAAGACAAGTCTTATTGGTGCTTGCCGGGTCGTATTCTTTTTTGGAATTATAGCCCAAAACGTCACTAGTACTAGGATTTTTATAACAAAATCCAACGTCATATTTTTGGCACATATCGAATATTTCTGCCTTTAACGTTTGACAATTACAAGCGTTGGCGCTACTTTTAACACAAGATATGGACAAGAAAAGCATTAAAACTACAGTAAAAATTCTTTTAATTTTCATTTAATAAGTGACTCCTTCAATACACAAGATTAATAAATTGTATGGACAAATAATTGAATTTATTTATCAACACCGGTATAATTACATTTTACCAGAGGCTATTAGAAATTTCAAGGTTGAAACTATAATGCCAGCTAAGTTTTAAGTTGACAGCTTTAGTTCATTAGGCAAAACAAAGGATGTGATAAAGTACAGCCCAAGCTTATACTTAGCAAACAGTTTTACCTTAAATTTTTTAGTTTTAAACAGTTGACTTTCTGTCTTCATCGTTGTACACTTAATTCAATATTTTATAAGGAGAGATTTTTTTGAAAAACAAACGTTTACACAAAATACCAATATTGGTAATGGTCACTTGTCTTTTTCTCATGGGCTTTACTTGCCCTATAAGCGCTACTATGTATGATGACAGCAACATTTCTTCTGTTCCACAGGCTAATCGCTCTGCAGCCGAGGCCATGCACGATCCCCGCCCTTTTTCTTTCCGCAAGATAGCTAATGGACATTACGTTGTTAGTGATATAAATGTTGAAAAAATCTCTATAGTTTATAATCATGAAACACTTGAAAAAAAGAGAGCCGCTGTGTTTCCTGGAACTTACAATGGTGAATTTGTAGACGGTGTCGATGAAGATGCTTTTAATGGCATAAATACCTTTAATAATGACCCAGAAAAAAATCAAGGACTTGAAGCTCGCCTTTACTATATTTGTAGGCCTGAAATATATGATAATACGACTGAAACATGTGATGATACCTTTAAAGCAGATGATGATTGTGTTGAAGTACCTGAAAATAATAAATTGGGATGTAGTAATAAAAGAAGGTCATTGCCCACTTATGTACATTTTGCTAAACAAGCTGAAGAGTGTTTAGTAGCCGGTAGTCCTTGGTCTGAAGTAAATTTTTTACCTCAACTAAAAGAGAAAGAGGATATGCAAGAAGGAGAAAAAAACGAAGAAGATACGCAAGAATATCAGGAAACTTAAATTAAATTTTTAAACTGAAAAAAGCTCTTATAGACATTTGTCTACAGAGCTTATATTTTGCTTAAAACAGAGTTTTAATACGTAGGGGGCATCGGTACCTTGTAAAAAGTAAAGAGTTTAGCAAAATCCCAGCAAAAAAGCTCCGAACGCGAATTGTGTGCGATGCTATCTATATATTTGAGATAGTTATAAAGGGCCTGATGGGAACCAGTAACGATGCGGGTTTAAGCCACTTGCAAGTGTTTACGAAAATACAAATTCGTCGTAAATCGATGAATTTAATAGTTGCATTGTACCAGAAACAGTAAAAAATCAATATTATAAAAGTTGTCGCCTTAAATTTAAAAGGTGGTATTTTGTTTTTGCTGAGAGTTAAGGATATTTTTACATGCAGCGGAATTTATTACTTTTTGTGTTCGAAGCCCAGGCAAATTATGCACAAAAAACATCAAAATTATATAAAATAAGTTGATTTTTAACGCAAATTATGATATAATATAATCAATTATGGAAAAGGAGTGGATTTTAATGGAAAACAACAAGAGAAAAGAAATAGCAGAGTTTTATAAGCAAATTTTTTTAGATGAAAAGTTAAAGGAAAAACTTAGAGAAGAAGCAAAGAAAATCACAAATGAAGAAGATTTAAGGAAATTAATCCGTGAAGAGATCATGCCGCTTATGAAAAAATTTAAGGTGAATTTTTTGGAAGAGGAGCTTCTTGAATTTGAAAAGGAAACTAGAGAAGAATTATCGGACGAAGCTTTAGAAGGTGTCAGTGGGGGCTTGTCGGTTAACTCTTCAGTAGCTGGCGGGATATTGGCTTTGGCACTTGTGGCTGGAGGCGGAATGGCACTTGGGCAAACTACATATGCCGCAGAAACTGCGCCGGAATCTTCAATATCTATGCAGGCTGATGAAAAAAACGACGATGAAGATGAAGATAACGAAATAGATTTTGAAAATGAGCTAGTTAATGAATGGACGGATGAAAATATAAGGGCCTTTGTTGACTACTTAGATAACCTTTCTGAAGATCATTTTGTAGATAATAGTGAAGGCCATGGCCTTAAAGATGAATACGAGAATCTAGTGAATAATCTGCGCAGCCTTAAGGAAGCCATTGATGAAGAAGATGTTGAAATCCCAGATGACGTAGATGACGATTTAGAAGCTTATTTTTATTTTACTTTTGCTGATGAAGATGGTGATGACTATGACTATAATATGGGAAACAATAATAGCGATGAGGACGAAGACGACAATGAAGTAAAAATATCTGATGAAATTGATGATGAAGTGTCTAATGAAGACGAAGACGACAATGAAGTAAAAATATCTGATGAAATTAATGATGAAGTATCTAATGAAGACGAAGACGACAATGAATTAGAAATATCTGATGAAATTGATGATGAAGTGTCTAATGAAGACAATGAGGAAAACGTTGATATAGAGATCTTTAAAGAAGACCTTCGTTTTACTCCAATAACTCCTCATGGCTCAAATGTTTATAATAATTTTGCTGAATGTCTAAATAAGCTTCCTCAAAATTATTTCGATATGACTGGTGCATTTAATGATAAAGCCCCAGAAGATTTAAAATCAAATCTATATCTTGCTTGTAGATATCTTCATGTTACACCGGAAGGAAAGGTGTGTGCAGACCAAGACGGAAAAGATGTGATTTCGTCTAAAGTTTTAGAAACACTAGTTAACTTTTCTCGCTGTAACTCAGGTTATAAATTTGATAAATATGCGGCATCGCATGATAAATTAAGTGAAGTTGTTAAGTTTGCAATGTTTAATAACCCTTCTTCTATTGAAAAGCTTGATTCACAGGAACTGAATCAATGGTATGTAAGCTATCTAGAGCTTAACCAAAGTGGTGAGCTAGATAATTTAAGCCCTGAAATCAGAGACATATTAGATGTATTTGTTTTGGCAGGCGGAGAGGCGGAAATTTTCTCTTCAGAAGAAACTTTTAGCAACAACGAAGAAGCCTCTTTCACTACTGCTAGCAGGAAAGAAAGCTCTACTGTTAATAATGAAGAAGCTTCTAACACGGGCAATGGACAAAGTTCTTCTATTTTGGCAAGAGCAGCATCTGCAACGGTTTCTGCTGTTGGTTCAACAATAAGGGGTGCAGGTAAACTGGTCAGCAAAATTTTTTCTTTTTGGAAATAGTTAAATTGTTTAGGTTTGAGCTTTTTAACCGTTATAGAATTTTGAAAAATTTATAAATAAAAAAAAGGACCTTTATGCGAAACAAAAAAGCTGCTAAAGGGTCTTTTTATATTGATAACTCATTTTTTAACGGTTCTGATTTTCTTAAGCCTTTAAATGAAGTCCGATTAATATTGTCTATCAAATCGTTAATTTTTTGAGGACCGTTTGTTTTCTTTTAGCCATTTAGTATAATCTTACCAACCTGTTTCATAAAAAATTATATTTTTACTCATAAAGTAAATCTTAAGATGTTTGTTTATGTGATAAAATAACACTATCACAATGCAAATTAAATTATTAAAAATAAAGATGAATCATGAAATCTGCGAGTACAATGAGAGAAGAAATTTTTCAATATGCAAAGGAAAAGTTCGGGACGAAGCCGGAATATATTTGGCTTAAGTTCCCTAAGTTAACATCTAAAATATCAATGTATTCTTCGCCCGCCACCCCTAGCTGGTTTTTCCTAACATGCAATAACGCTGCATACCATTTTGAATTTTCCTTGTTTCTCAAAATAGTTAAATGCGATCCAATTTTGATAGGTTCGCTACCAAACAACAACGGATATTTGCCGAGATACCACATGAACAAAGCTAATTGGATAACTTTGCTTTTAGACGGCTCGGTGCCAAAAGATGACGTATTCAACTTTATTGATCTAAGTTATTAGTTAACGACAAACAAGAGATAAACAGCTAAGAATTTTCTGTCATAAAAAATTTTCTGCTTTCCTATGCCACATTTTTTTATCGCAAAAAGGTGGCGCCCAAAATGCTCTTCTAAAGATAAACCAGAAATCTCCAGGGTATTTTCAATTTTGAATTGACTTAACAAATTTTTTGATACAATATAATCTTTAATTTATAAAGACCCTTACTTTTCCTTCTAAGCTTGAAGATTCATTATAATCTAGATTTATTAATACAGAACGAAATTTTTTAAAATTGTCTTCATATTTTTGAAGTTTTTTGGAAATAGCTTTACTGATTTCACCTATCTCATTTAATCCATCTGTAACAATATATGTTTCAGAGTCATAATCAAATTCTAATGTAACTTCTTCACCCTTTGATATCAAGGCTAAATTATCTTGTCTTGAATTCCCGAACTCGTCTTTTTTGGTTGTTTTAATTAATTTTGCATCTAAATAATCAATTTTATCTAATTCTTTTTTTGTCATCTCTTGATAAAATCCTAGGGCAATTTTAATTTCCTTATTATTTTCATCAACAGCAGATATAAAGCCACATATTTGATGTTCCTTGCCATCACTATAATTTAGTATCATTTTTTGTTGGTATGTACCCTATGAAAAGATCATCATATAATACTTGTATAGCATTTGGATCATATTGATTTTCAGATTCATGATTAAAATAAAGCTGATGATTAATTTCAATTTTAGAAATATCAAAATCTCGATATTTAATTCCTTTTACATCGACATCATAATACTCATATTTCAAATATCTATTATAATCGTCTACAAAAGCAAATTTACTCCGAGAGCTCCTTGTTTTATTTAAATTATTGTTTTTGTCGTGATTTGGCATATCTAAACTGTTTTTTGGGGACTGGCTATTGGTCGATTTACCACTTGGCGAGGCAGTCTGTAAATTGTTAGTTTCTTTATTTATATTTTCTTTGCTTGAAGAAACTTCCACTAGTAAATCATCTTGTAAATTGTCAGTATTATGTGTATTTTTTTGCTTGAAAGAATTTCAATTATTGATTTAATAATATCAATAATCCAACCCACTCCACAAAATCCACATGTAAGTAAATACAATATTCCAATACCCATTTTTTTCTCGATAAATTTATGAATACCAAACCATCCCCAAAAAACAAGTTATTAAAAACTTCAACAATACATTTTTATTAATCATAACACTTGCTCCACTTCATGTTCGTTATTTTTATAAATATTATAACATATAGCGATATTTTAAAAAGTATCTATAAGAATATCTTACTATAATGTTGTGAAACTATGTAACTAAAATGTGTTAACACAAAAAGGTATCAAAAATCAAAGTTACAATAGAAAAACAGATAACATCAAAGTTTATCCTATCGAGTAGAAATTTTGTGAAAATGCTTTATTTATTAAGTGCTTTTTTGTAGTTTTAAGCGACAAATAAGTGGCAAAATATATTCGCCTGTTAGCGGTTGCCTTTATTGCTTGCTTTATTATTTAAACAGCGCCATTTCTACAGCAAAAGTTTGAATTTAGAGCAGTCTTAATATGCCTAGAATCGCGTCTTTATGTCACCTTTGATGATTTATTTTGTATCAAACGCGAAGTATGATGAAACCTGGTATCTAAAATATTTCCAAAGTTTGCTTAATCGTTATGTTAAAGTTTTATATTTCTCTGACATATTTTCGCAGACAATCCAGATTCCTTCTAGTGGGTCATCAATGTAAAAATTAGGTAGAGTATCTATCCAACAAAAATAATTATTTATTTTCTTTACTGTTGCTCCCAAAATATCACAAGTATAAGCAAGCTCAATTTGTTCTAAAAGTTTAGCTTTAAAATTTATCAAACTTCATTTCTATAGAAGAGAATAGGTCTAGCAGATGAGGGAAATCTTATCGAATCGCTTAGCTATAAGGCTGTATGATGTTTGCTGATGGACCGTGCTTGTTAGGGTGATAAAACACAAACTCTGCAGCTAAACAAAGGCTTATTACTGTTGTTTTTCTAGCTCAAATAAACGAAAAACACCTTGAAACTATGATACAGAGCTTTACCAAACGTTACAATAAAGTTGAGTATTTTTCCCTTCGTATCAAGAACTAAATAAAACTTAATAATAACGCGAACTTATAGATGATTTAAAAAAATAAATTAGAATAATTACAGTCTTCAAGATGGCGAACTTCGTCTGTCTGCATCAAGTATGGTTTTTATTTTGCTTTCTTCAAAAACATGGCCATAAATGTTCTAAGTTGTCTCTGTCTACGAATGCCCGAGCCTGTCAGAAATGATTTTCGTGGCTATCTCTGAGTTTATAAAAGTATCGACGCATGAGTATGTCGCAGTGAATATATCTTTAATGGAAGCAAATTTGCGGATTCTAAAACCAATTTAATCCTTCTACCAATATGTGAATGAGACGTATAATTACCAGTCAAATTAGTAATATTGCGCCGATGTTTATCCATACATCACCTAGATTTCGGATGTATTTTTCTTGAAGCTTTTTGTGTTTCTTTAATAAATTTATTATATACTTTGGCAAACCAATTTTTCGTTCACTTTTTTTGTCTTCGGAGCTTCCCTGCAAAACTGACTTTTAACCCTAAAAAGAGTATGACTTATATTTAATACCCCTGTTTTTAAATCTACATCTTCCCAATAGAGTGCATGATCCCTGTTGCTAAGAAAAGGTTCCCTATTAGCTTTAAGCTGAAAACTACTTTGGTCTTTAAGCGCCTCTAAAAATTAAAGAATGATGCAAAAATAACAACAATGGTAGTTGAAAAATTTGGAAATAAATTATCAGCGATATGAAAAAAGCAATAAGGGGTTAAGAGTCAGAATACAAGGATATCCCCCTATTATCCGCAAGGACATGTTTTTTGCGTATTTAATTTCTCAAAAGAACACGGAAAAATTTTCGTCGGTGTGCGGCTCTTAAGCATTTTGCTCGCCAACAACCCCGTGGAGACAGTTTTAAACTTTGTTACTATGATTTTTTCCCTGGCTTAAAAGATTACCACATATTATCTTCTTCAAAGTCGCAGAAATTACTGTAAATTTAGCATTGCATTCAACTTGGAAATAAACCAATAAAATTATATCACCTTATTTTTAAGCCTAAAATTCAGCAGCGCAATTATTAAATTTCATCTGTAAATTAAATTGATAAAACAAACCTATACCCTTTCACTCCTTTTGCACAGAACAAATTAAAGAAGATTTCGTTATTACACAAAATCCCTGCAATTAAACCATCCTAACTCTGCTTAAAAGGTTCTATTTTTGCCCCCGCATAGTCAGCGACATAAGCAGTGCGGTCTAAAATAGTGCGCTATACTTCAGTTTTAAATGTTGAGTCAACTGTTAGATAGATAAATGCTATAACAAAATTAAGTAAAATTTCGAGAAAGGGCCTCCTTAGCCTTTTGTAATCCAGCTGACAGCAATTGCATAGTCCGATTGTATGACTTATTGGCGCGTTCCACTCCGTTGTGGGAAACGCTTAAATTAAAATTGCTGTGCCAGTTTGCAGACTTATCGAGCGGCACGATTTGGTATATTTTCTTGCCGTTACTGCCCCTATATAAATTCACCCATGTCGGCAAAATCTCAACATCCGAGGTTAAAACATTACCATCGCTGTATTTTGTAAAAGTCACAGTAAACAGTACGCCGTCCTCGGTGTGACCGCTTTTCATATCCATTAGCTCTTGGCGCTGATTTGAAACCGCGTTGCCTGTGGAATAGATGCAAACGGTGGTTTTGCCCGAAACATCCGAGTGCAGCACGCCGATGGGCTGTATCACGTGAGGGTGTCCGCCGACAATCACGTCCACACCAAGGTCACAGAGCTTTTGCGCGATGGCTCTTTGTGTCGCATTTTCTTTCAATTGATACTCCACGCCCCAGTGCAGGTAGTATATTATTTTATCCGCCCCGTGAGCCATCATTTCGGCGATAATTGCACTCTGCTCTTTATAAAAATCATCGAGTTTATTGTAGTCAAACACATTAAAAAGCTTGCTATTTTGGGCCGAAGAAGGG
>CAOSWK010000003.1 GCA_948527295.1 uncultured Eubacteriales bacterium
TAGGAGATAATTTTATGAAAAATATTTTAAACGTAAACAAAATTTCTTTAAAACCAATCTTTATGAGTTTAGCAATTTTGTTCACTGCAGGAATCAGCTTTCCTTATTCTTTCGAAAAAGTTGTAAGTGCTTCTTATTCAGATGAACAAACTATTGACGAAAATACTGAGGACCAAAATTGGAATGGTATTCCTGAAGGAAGATACGCTGTTACTTTATTTAACCATGATAAATGTACCGTTAAACGAATTGATGTATTAGAATGGCCATTCGGCTTTGACACTGATAAATTTGATGTCCCTGAACTTCCTGAAAGAAGTCACGGTTACCCACGCCAAGGTATATACGTAAGAGAAGACCTTAATGGTAGTATTGATGTCGCTGCTGACTATGGGCCTACCCCTAGGGATTATGATGAACTTAGCAGCATGATTATGGAGGTTCGCTCCGTAAAGCCTAAAAACTCTAACGCTTCGGTAAATAATGACCTTGATGATATTGGTCGTCTTGACGGCAATAGTAGAGAACAATCTTTGTGGCAAAAATGTTGCTCTTGCTGTTTTAAAAATTCTAATAAAAAGAACGATTAAATTTTAAAAAATGTTAGGAGATAATTTTATGAAAAATATTTTAAATGTAAACAAAATTTCTTTAAAACCAATCTTTATGAGTTTAGCAATTCTATTCGCAGTAGGCGTTAGCGTTCCTCATTCTTTTGAAAAAGTTGCAAGTGCTTCTCATTCAGATAGCCAAATTTTTGAAGAAGACCCAGATGGCGATGGTGATTTTATTATTATTGAAGAAGAAGAAGAAGCTCCAGATGATGATGACAACGATTATAAGCCAACTTGCCATATCTATTTGATAGAGAAAAACTCTGAAGAGGAGGAAGAAGAAGAAGAAGCCGACGACAAGGATAATAGCAACCTCGGCTTTAAATCAGACGACTTCCCTTCAGCTAATGACCCAGTCTTTGGATCCGACACAAAAAAGACGGAAACTAAAATATACTACGAAGAGGAAGAAAACACTAACGAGCCAAACAATGACGATGATGAGTCAAGCAATCATCTTTGCCCATCTATCTTTAAGTGTTCTTTAACATAAGTCATAAATGTAATTTATCAATCTCATGTTAAAAAAATTAGCACCCTTTTGTTTGTTCAAAAGGGTGTTTTTGTTTTTCTATTTATAAAAATTTTTCGAGTTTTGAGCTTTTTTATTTTAAAGAAAAATCGTTTTTGTCTAGCGTTAAATTAGGGTTATAGAACGGATCACCCTGTTCTAGCTCCTTTGCCCAGCGGTTTTTAAAATTAAGCACTTCTCTTTTAAAGCGCTGCTTCTTTTCTGGCGTATCCTCATAGCCTCGGCTTTTTGACTCATAATGGTACAGCTCTGCGTAGGGCGTCCAGATTACTTTATAGCCTTTTTTTCGAATTTTCATGCACAGGTCTACGTCGTTAAAGGCTACCTCAAACAGTTTTTCGTCGAAACCACCGACTTCTTCAAAAATGCTTTTCTTCGTCATCAGGCAAGCCCCCGTCACAGCGCTATATTCTTGCGCAAAATGTAGCCTCACCATGTATCCTGGGGCCGTTTTCTTAAATCCGCAATATGCATGCCCCGCAACCCCACCCAGTCCTACAATTACACCCGCGTGTTGAATCGTGTCATCGGGGTAATATAGCTTTGCGCCCACGGCTCCTACGTCCTTTCGTTGCGAGTACATCAGCATCTCTTCAATCCAGCCTTTGCTAATCACAGACGTATCGTTATTTAAAAATAGCAGATGCTCGCCCAACGCGAACTGGACGCCAAAGTTATTTATGGCAGAATAGTTAAACTTGCCGCCCGCTTCATATTCAACAACTTTTATATTGCTGCGACCTTTTAGAGTCTCGTAATAGCTGAATGTTTCGGGATTCTTGCTGTTATTTTCTATGATGATAATCTCAAAATTTTTGTACGAAGACTTCTCAAATATAGAATTTATGCACTTATATAGCACCTCCGCGTGGTCTTTATTCGGAATCAATATCGAAACCATCGGGTTCCCGATAATCTTGTATTTTATTCTGTATACAGTTGGACGAATCGCGGAGCTTTCCACCCGAGCTTCGAGGTTGTTTCTTTTCAGCGACTCCGCCACCGCTTTGATTCCAGCCATAACTGCGCTAGGTTTTGCGCCAATATCCGAAGCCACCGAGCCCTTATGCACGCGCCAATAGTACAGCACCTTTGGAATATGGACGATATTCTGCGCTTTTTCGGTTAATCTCAAAACCAAGTCGTGGTCCTGAGAGCCGTCAAACTCGGGCCTAAACAGGTCTTCATCTCCCAACAAATCCCTTTTAAACGCCGTAAAATGGCAGATGTAATTATACGCACGCAAATTATCAACCGCAAAATCCGGCTTGTAATGCGGCCCAAACGTATATTTTGTCGAGATTTTAAATTTCGTTTCGTCTGTGTAGATGAAATCCGCATCTTTCTCGTTTATCGCCTTAGCAACCTCAAACAAGGCGCTCGGATGCAGCACATCATCGTGATCCAGCAACGCAAAGTAACCTCCGGTTGCCATTTTGGCACACTCGTTCGTGTTTTCGGATATCCCTAAATTTTTCTCCAACTTTTTATACTTTATCCTGTTGTCGGCAAGGGCGTACTGGTTGCAAATCTTTCCCACATACTCGTGCTCAAGGTCGCTGCCGTCGGCAAGGCACAGCTCCCAATTGTCGTAAGTCTGGGCTTTTACAGATTTTATCATCGCCTCCAAAAAATTCTTTGGCGTGTTATAAAGCGGCACTAGAATGCTAAACTTCACATCTTTTTCAAACACAGTTTCGCGCTGTTTTTTTAATTCTTTTTTCGAAATTGGCCGATTTCTCCCAGTCCCAAGCCGTATTATTTTTTTTACTACTCGCCTCAACTGCCCGCAGAGCACTCTAAACGGCTTTGTGACCCGCCACCATCGCGCATTTGCAATCTCGTTATACTGCCGCCTCAAGTCAAATATCAAGCACTCATCGCGCTCGCACTGCTCACTTAGCTCTAAATAGGCCTTCTTTAGCGACGAGTACTCCTCCGCCACCTGCTTATACCTCAATTTTTCGTCCAAGCCCCGCGCCTCTAGCTCCTTTATCTTGCCCGCGTTTTTTGTGCACTCGGCCTCCAACTTGCTGAGCTTCATCTTCTCGATTCTATCGTACATTTCGTAGTCAAAAATGACGTTTGCAAAATTCTCTTTTTTTCGAAACAGCATGGCCCAATCGCAGATAAAATCTACCTTCTGGACGTGATCCTTAAAAAACGAATTCTTGGCAAACTCCTTGCACCAATACTCCGCCTGCTGGACGTTTAAATGCGTCATGTTCTCGATGTCCGAGGGCGTGGAGGTGAATATTATCGTATCGCTGTATTGGCACAGATTGGCGATCGCCTTTTCCCCGTCGGCCGGGAACAAATGCTCCATCACCTCTATTGTGATAACCAAATCAAACCTCTGCGGCACGGTGTCTGGAAGCTTTTCCGTTATCGAATGCACAAAACAGTACGGCTTGGCTCCATCCACCGCGTTCGATATCGCATATTCAGAGACATCAAAGCCATAGGCCTCTACCCCGCGCTCCCTCAGCGCTTCCACCAAATATCCCATTGCGCAGCCTGCGTCCAGCACCGTTTTGGGGTTAAATTTATCTACTATATCCTGCGCGATCTTTCCAAAAAACGGCTTCCAGTGGCTCTCGTCCTTATAATCCGCGCCGCAGTCCGTTTTAAAAAAGTCGTGTCCATACGTGTCGTTCATTCTCACACATCCCAATAAATCGTTAATCTCTACAAAAATTTAAGTCGCTTTCAAAATTTTCAAAAATTCTGGTACCTATGCACATTTATCGCCGGCACCCGGCCCTTTAAAACTATTATAATTTATTTATTTTAAAAAATCCAGAATAATCTGTCAGCGCCCCAAACGCCCTGCACAATCGCGTTTTCGGCTTTTTTCTTTTTTAGAAATTCCACTATTCATGTTGCTCGTTCGATTTTGTGAAAATTTTTGCAGTTTATTTTTCATTTTGTGTTGATATTTTGCACAAATTATAGTATAATCATCTCGATTATTTATTTATTAAAGATTAATCCTGAATTTTATTTTTGAGCCGGTTTGGCTCTGTGCCTGGAAGAAAGCGAGGTTCACCGCATGAATGACAGCCTGTTTAGAAAAAAGAGTCTGGATCGCATTTCGTCGCCCGACCAGCTTAACGACTATATCAAGGTCTCGAACCCCAGCGTTTGGCTGATTATCGGCGCTTTGGTTATTTTGGCGACTTCGTTTTCTGTCTGGGCTTTTAACGGGAACATCACCTCGGAGGTCTCTTGCACCGGCGCTTTTCAGAGTAGCCCTCATGACCGCGACGCCGCGAGTTCGGTTGTCTGCTACGTTGACGCAAACTATGCCTCGAAAATCGCCGAGGGCATGCCTGTGCGCATTTACGACCGCTCTAAGCCGATGAGTGCCTATATTGAGGGGAAGGTTGTTAAGGTCTCTTCTGTGCCGGTCCGTCAGGCCGACATTTTTGACGCTTACTCAAGCGAGTTCGTTGCGGACAGCATTCTGGAGGCCGAATACGGTGTGCAGATTTTAATAAAGGTTGGCAAAACCGCGGATGGCTCGTACGTTTGGGCCAACGGGGAGGTCGGCGATGACGCTTTTGCTAGGGTGGACGGCCTCTGCAAGGTGGACATCATTACGGAATCGTACACGCCGGTTGAATTTTTGTTTAACAAGTCGAACTAAAATAGCGCTAGAGGGGGCGATTTGGCCGTGTTTAAACGGAGTACTGTAGAAAAGGTTCCTGTAATCATGCAGATGGAGGCTTTGGAGTGCGGTGCGGCGTGCCTTGCGATGATTTTGGCTTATCATGGCAAATGGTTACCTCTTGAGAAGGTCCGTGTGGACTGCGGTGTTTCTCGCGATGGGAGCAACTTGAAGGATATGTCTGACGCGGCAAATGCCTATGGGCTGGAGGTTAGCGCTTATCGATGCGGTCTGGATGACGTTAAAACCTTGAGTTTTCCGGCGATTATTCACTGGAACTTCAATCATTTTGTGGTTCTGAACGGGTTTAAAAAGAACAAGGCGGTTATAAATGACCCTGCGAGGGGCACTGTGGAGGTCTCTATTGAGGATTTTGACCGCGCTTTTACCGGAATCATCGTGTGCTTTGAAAAGACCAATGCCTTCGTGCCCGGTGGCAAGAAGAAGAGCGTTTTATCTTTTGCAAAAAATCGGCTTCGCGGCACACTTGTTCCGTTTGTTTTTGTCGTTCTGACGGGGCTTTTGGGCACTTTTATTGGGATTATTAATCCGGTTTTTACTAGGATTTTTATGGACAAAATTTTGTCTAAAGAAAACCCCGAATGGCTGATGCCCGTGCTTTTTTCCATGGCTGCGCTTGTTTTTTTCCAGATAATCGTCCAGCTCATAAACATCGTCTACATGCTAAAAATAAAGGGGAAGCTCGCCATCGTCGCAAACTCCATGTTCATGTGGCACGTTTTGCGCTTGCCTATGCACTTTTTCTCTCAGCGGCAAATCGGAGACATCGCCATGCGGCAAGCCTCTAACGAGAAGATCGCCGAAGTCTTGATCCAAAGCCTTGCTCCGATCTTTTTAAACGCCATCATGCTGGTATTTTACTTTTTTATGGTTATAAACATCAGCTGGCCGCTCACTCTTTTGGGGCTTAGCGCCGTTATTATCAATATGTTTTTGGCAAATTATATCTCTCAAAAGCGCGTTAATGTCACGCGGGCGCAGCTTCGAGATGCTGGTAAGCTCGCCTCTTCTACTGTTTCGGGTATTGAGATGATTGAAACTATTAAGTCTGCCGGCGCTGAGAACGGTTTTTTTGAAAAATGGTCGGGATATCAGGCTTCGGTGAACTCCTCTATTGTGCGCTTCTCTAAGCTCAACGAGTACATCGGCGCTGTGCCGGAGATTGTTCAGGGTTTGGCCAACATGGCGGTCTTACTGATCGGTGCCATGTTTATTATGCAAGGTAAGAATGGCTTTACGGCCGGAGTTTTGATTATGTTTCAGGGCTACTTGAGCAAGTTTATTGAGCCGCTTGAGTCCTTTCGCGGGATTGGTCAGCAGATTCAGGAGATGCGCACCGACATGGAGCGCATTGAGGACGTTATGAACTACGAGCCCGACGTGAGTTACGACGATATAAATTTTGACGAGGCCGCAGAATATACCAAATTGACAGGCGAAATGCAGATGAGGAACATCACATTTGGCTACAAACCTCTTGGTGAGCCGTTGATTAAGGATTTTAATCTGACTTTGAAGCCTGGCTCTACTGTGGCTTTTGTTGGAGCCTCGGGCTGCGGTAAATCTACGCTTGCGAAGCTTATTTCTGGCCTGTACCGGCCTTGGTCGGGCGAGATAACCTTCGATGGTGTCGATGCTTCCAAGATAAACCGCGAGATTTTTACTAGCTCTGTGGCCGTTGTGGACCAGGATATCATCCTGTTTGAGGACACGATTGCCGATAACATCAAGATGTGGGACAAGTCCATCGACGAGACGAAAATGGTTGTGGCGGCCAAAGACGCGCATATTCACGAGGACATCATGCTTAAGGACGGCGGCTACAGCCATACTGTTTTGGAGGGCGGCAAAAATTTCTCTGGCGGACAGCGTCAGCGCTTGGAGATTGCTCGGACTCTGGCTAAAGATCCGACTATAATCATCCTGGACGAGGCTACATCTGCTTTGGACGCTAGAACAGAGCACGAAGTCATACGGTCAATCACCGACAGGGGCGTCACTTGTATCATTGTGGCGCATCGACTGTCTACCATCCGCGACTGCGACGAGATTATCGTCCTCGAGAAAGGCCAAGTCATCGAGCGCGGCACTCACGACGAGCTATTTGCTAAAGGTGGCATTTACACTCAGCTGATTACCACCGAGTAGCCGCATAAATGGCGTAGTCAAGCCAAAGTAAACGTAGAAAAGAGGTGCTTTTTTTGAGTTGGTTTAGCGAGCAGTTGAAAAACCGCATGAAAAAGGACAAAGAGGATTTTGAAAATTCTTTTGTGGAACTTTCGTCCGTGGTTTTGGGCGAATCGGCCATAGCTAGGGCTATCAACAACGACCGCAAAAAAACGCAGAATGCCATTGAAGAAGTGCTAAAATTCTACAATGCGAAAATCATCGAGCTGCCAAACCGGCTTGACGACATGAACGAGCAGCTTGAATATATGTTGCGGCCAACCGGAATCATGCGCCGTGCGATTGAGCTAAAGGGCAAATGGTGGAAGAATGCGGTGGGAGCTTTCATTGGCCAGACTAAGTCCGGCGACACTGTTGCGCTTATACCGGACGCGGCAAAGGGGTACAGCTTTTTTGACTATGAGTCGGGGCGCCGTGTGAAAATTTCTGACAAAACAAAGGATCTCTTAGAAGAAAGCGCCTTCTGCTTTTATAAGCCCTTTCCGCTGCGGAAGTTGACTCTTACGGACATCGGCCGCTACATTATATCTGCCCTCAGCCGCGCCGACGTGTTATACATAGTGTTTATTTCGCTGGTCGTTCAACTAATCGGAATGATCCTCCCGTTCGTCAACAAGCTGCTGTACGGCGGCATCATCCCCGTTGGCAAGGTGAGTTTGCTGTTGCCTTTTGCGGCTTTGCTTATTGGCATGACTTTATCTCAGGCTTTGATAAAAATCGCGAATCAGCTGGTTTCGGCGCGCATCGGCATGAAGATGAATGTTTCTGTCCAGGCCGCCACAATGAGCCGGATTATGTCTTTGCCGGCGAGCTTTTTTTCTAAGTACAATTCTGGCGATTTGTCCGCCCGCGTGGAGGGCATGCAGCAGATCGCGCTTATGATTAGCAACCTCTTTTTCGGCGTGGGGCTTTCTACCTTGTGCTCGTTTGTGTACATTTTTCAGATGAACCAATACGCATCCGCGCTGGTTATTCCGGCCATTTTGTTCATCTTGATTCAGCTGGGGCTAGATGTCATCGGCACTTTCAGGTTGATTTCTCTTAACCGGAAGAAAAATAATTCCCGAATTAGCCTAAATTCGCTTATTTACTCGCTGTTTTCCGGCGTGCAAAAAATAAAGCTCTCTGGTGCCGAGCGGCGCGCGTTTTCTAAATGGGCCAGCACCTACAAAATCGCAGCCGATCTCGATTATCAGCCTCCCGCTTTAATAAAAGTCCTGCCGGTGCTCTCTACGGCGGTCTCCATGTCGGGTTCGATCGTTCTTTATTACATCGCCGGCACCACTAACGTGAGTTTGGCCGATTTCATCGCGTTTAACACGGCTTTTTCGGCCGTCAGCGGAGCTATTTTAGCGTTGTCGCCGTTATTCACTAAAATTGCCGAAATGAAGCCGTTTGTGGAGATAATTCAGCCCATACTAGACGCCGAGCCGGAGGTTAGCGAAAACAAAAAGATAATCACAAGCCTTGCTGGCGCGATCGAGCTGAATAATGTCTCCTTTCGATACAGCAAAAATGGGCCTCTTGTGCTTGACAACATCAGCCTAAAGATTGATCCGGGGCAATACATCGCCATTGTTGGCAAGACAGGATGCGGAAAGTCCACCTTAATGCGGCTTTTGCTCGGGTTTGAATCGACCAAGAACGGCGCAATTTACTACGACGGACAGGACATTAACACGCTGGATTTGCGGAGTTTGCGGCGTCACATTGGCGCTGTTATGCAGAATGGCAAGCTTTTTCAGGGCGACATTTTTTCTAATATTGTGATTTCGGCGCCGTGGCTTACTTTGGACGACGCTTGGGAAGCTGCAAGGCTCGCGGGAATCGACACGGACATAAAAGACATGCCGATGGCCATGCATACGGTCATCACCGAAGGAAGCGGCGGTGTGTCTGGCGGGCAAAAGCAGCGCTTGATGATTGCTCGAGCGATTGCGCCCCGGCCTAGCGTCTTGATGTTTGACGAGGCCACCAGCGCGCTTGACAACATCACGCAAAAGCAGATTTCGGAATCTTTGGACTCCTTGAAAAGCACCAGAATTGTTATTGCGCACAGGCTTTCGACCATCAAGAACTGCGACAGAATCATCGTTATAGACAATGGTAAAATTGTGGAAGACGGTACATTCGCCGAATTAATGGCTCAAAACGGCTTCTTTGCAGAACTCGTAAAGCGCCAACAAATTAACAATCCCACTCATTAAATTCAAATTAAAAAGCTTTTTTACCAAGGTCAAATCTCTCCTTTTTGGGCATTTTCACAACATCTTTATATTTTTATGGCAAAAAAGAAAATAATTATTGTTGTGTATTTACAAAAATAATTCATTGTGATATAAATTAGAAATACTAAATTTTTAGGAGAGATTTTTAATGAAGAAATTTTTAACGTTCGTAATGGCCTTGGCATTTTTTGTCCCCTTTGCTAAAATTGAATATCTGTTTAGCATCTACTATGCCTCACGTGTATTTTGAGAAAAAATTGATTGTTCCCAAAAAATATTTTCCTTGGGAAGTCAAAGAAGAAGAATATGAATACGAAGAGAAAAAAGAAGAGGAAGACACTGCAGAACCAGAAAAATTGGAAAACAATAATTGCAACGCTCTAAAAGAATACTCTAGCGAAATGGAAGAAGATCTGTTCGATTGTTCCAATGATAGCACTGACAGTGATAACAGCATAGATGTCAATATTAAACAGGTAGCAGGCAGCTCAGAAACCGACAATTTTCCTATTTCTGATTGGGATAAAGAGTATAATTATGATAATATTAATCTTGGAGATACATTCAATATCAGCTGCTTATTAATATAATTTTATAAAGTAATTTATAATAAAAAGCGTCAAATCTTAAACAAAGACTTGGCGTTTTTTCCTTTTTTAATATTTAAATTTTGGCGTCCCCGAGACGAATCGAACGTCCGACCTACTGCTTAGGAGGCAGTTGCTCTATCCTACTGAGCTACGGAGACATATTTTAACCACCTGCTCTACTCGATATCACTGGCTTATTTGATTTTATCTTAATTTTTGTCGTTTGTCAATTAATTTGCTGTTTAGCGCGTTTTGTCCCTACTTTTTATAATTTTATTTGCGTTTTTAAAATAATTTCGGGTACCCCCTTGTAATTTCTTTGCGTTTATGTTATAATGATTAACATTAGTGTGGTTTGTTAGAAAGAGGTGACTCTGTTGCGCAAAGATATACATCCTGCTTACAGCGGAACGACTATTACTTGTGCATGCGGCAATGTTATTGAGACTTCTTCGACTAAGCAGAATATTAAGGTCGAAATTTGCTCGAAATGTCATCCGTTTTTTACCGGTAAACAAAAGCTCGTTGACACTGGCGGCCGCGTGGATCGATTTAATAGACGTCTTAATAATAGTAAAGAAGCTTAGTTTTTGCTAGCAAAATTTAGCGGTGCAGTGATGCACCGCTTATCGTTTTACATATTGTTAGCTATTTTATTTTGTGTGAGGTTCTCAAAAATTTTGCTATTTTATCACGTTTAAAGGAGATTTTGCACTATGACGGATTCTTTTTTGACCATAGAAAAATCTTCTGTTTGTGAGTTAATCGAAAAAAAATCCAGATTTATTGGTTACGCCGAACCTGTTGCTACTGAAGCGGATGCTTTGAGCTTTATAAGTCGGATTAAGGCTAAACACTGGGATGCTCGCCATAATGTTTTTGCTTATTTTATTCGTGAGAACAGCGTTTGCAGATATTCTGATGACGGGGAGCCTCATGGGACGGCCGGGGTGCCTATTTTGGATGTTATTAAGAAGAACGAATTAAAAAATGTGGTTATTGTTGTTACACGGTATTTTGGTGGGGTTTTGCTTGGCACGGGTGGTCTTGTGCGGGCGTACACTCAGGCGGCTTGTTTGGCTTTGGAGCGGGCTTGCGTTGTGAAAATGCTTTTATGTTGCGATTGTAGCTTAATTTGCGATTATAATCAATACGGCAAGCTTGTTAAGATTATTGAGGACTGCTGTGGAGTCATTGATCGCACCGATTTTTCCTTGGGAGTTACTGTTTTTTTTCATTTGATTAAGGATAATTTTTCTGCTTTGTCTAAAAAAATTTCTGAAGTCTCCTCTGGCCAGCTGCAATGCGATGTTTTGGGTGAGCGATTTTACAGCTTTTAATTTAATTTTAGCATTTTTATTTGTCGTTTTCTCGAAAAATTTGCTCCTTGCCTTTTTAAATGTTCTGTAACCTCAATTATAACCGAGAGCGGAGGTCTTTTTATGCCGTTGCCTGATGGCTTTATCGAAGAAATAAAAGTGAAAAACGATATTGTTGACGTGATTTCTTCCTATGTTAGCCTGCGGCGGCGTGGCCGGAATCTTGTGGGGCTTTGCCCTTTTCACTCCGAAAAGACGCCTTCTTTTAACGTTTACCCTTTGAGCAGTTCTTTTTATTGCTTTGGCTGCGGCTGTGGCGGCGATATTATTACTTTTGTTGAGAAGATTGAGAATTTGGATTACTTGGAGGCTGTTAAGTTTTTGGCGCAACGAGCTGGCGTTAAGGTGCCCGAAAGTAGCCAACGCGATCAGGAAAATGCTTTTATTAAGATGCGCATTTTGGAGATTAATCGTGCGGCGGCGAGGTTTTTTTATGAAAGTTTGTACTCTGAAAAAGGCCGTGGTGCTCTCGATTATCTACATCGGAGGAGCGTTTCTGACCGGACTATCAAGAAGTTTGGGTTGGGGTATTCCCCCAACTCCCGCTATGACCTGATTAATCATTTGAGGGGTTGTGGGTTTAGCAACTCGGAGATAGTCTCTGCGAATTTGGCTTATTCTCGTGGTGGCGATGCTCGCGGCGTTTCTGCTCGATTTTTTGACCGGGTGATGTTTCCTATTATCGACCTGCGCGGCAATGTTATTGCCTTTGGTGGCCGCGTGATGTCTGGCCTGAAGCCGAAATATCTGAATACTTCGGACACTTTGGTCTTTAAGAAAAGTTTGAATATTTTTGCTTTAAACTTTGCTAAGGCCGACAACGACGGCGTTTTGATCTTGGTTGAGGGGTACATGGACGTTATTGCTTTGCATCAGGCGGGCTTTCGGAATGCTATTGCCACTTTGGGGACGGCTTTGACTGCACAACAGGCGCGGATTATTGCCCGCTATGCTAAGGAAGTTGTTATTTGCTATGACTCCGACGAGGCTGGACAGAAAGCGGCTTCCCGCGCGATTGACCTTTTGCGGCCAACGGGGATACTTATTAAGGTTATTTCTGTGCCGGATGGCAAGGATCCGGACGAGTTTATCCGCTCTTACGGCAAGGACGGCGCTATTCGCTTTGCGCAATTAATTAAAAATTCTGGTAATGATATTGAGTATCGGCTACAGAAGGCCGCTCGTGGCTATAACTTGGCTGACTCTGAGGCTAAGATTGCCTATTTGAAGGACTGCGTTAAAATTTTGGCTTCGCTTGATGATTTGATTGAGCAGGAGATTTATGCTGGCAAATTGAGCGAAAAGCTGGACATTTTAAAGCAGACGATTATGAGTCAGGTGGCTAAGGAGCGCTTGCGGACGAAGAAACGCGTTGAAAAAAAGCAGTTTCTTAATATTCAGCAAAATTTATCTGCTAGGAATGACCGCTTGAATGCTGAAAAATCGCATAACTTGCGTGCTGCTGCGGCTGAGGAGGCTATTATTGCTTACATTATTAATAATCCTGAATCGGCGGGGAGCATATTTAATCGGCTTTCTTATCGCGATTTTTGTACAAGCTTTAATCGCAAGATTTATTCTGTTTTGGAAGAACGCTTCAAGGCTGGGCGGCCTATTAGCATTACGGACTTGACTTTGGACTTTTCTTGCGACGAAGTTTCTGCTATTGCTGCAATGCTTGCAAAAGAGGCTGAGCGAATGTCCTCTCGGGACGCCGTTTCTGAGTACATAAATGTTATTTTGTTTGAAAGCGGAAAGCTTGATGAAGATAAAATTGGCGCTGCTTGCGATAATCAAATCATGGGGTACATGCAGCTGCTGCGGGAACACAAAAAATAGGGGGAATGTTTTGATGATGCCAACTCCACCAGTTAAGGACAAGGACCTTATTATGAAGACTTTGTTTGACGCTGCTAAGGCGAAGGGCCGGATTAACACTAAGGAGATCCTCGATGCTATGGGCGAGGTTGACTTTGAGCCAGAACAATTAGAAAAATTTTATGATGAGCTCGAGGCCGCTGGAGTCGAGATAATCGAAGACTTTAATGAGATTAAATCCGACGAACTTGCTTTTACTCAAGAGATGGCTACTGAAAAAGCCGAAGTAGCTGACGATGCTGGCTTTGCAGAGGTACTTTTGGTTGACGACCCGGTTAAGGTCTTTTTGAAGGAAATTGGCCGTGTGCCGCTTTTGTCTACCGAAGAGGAGCTGGATTTGGCGCAAAAGTTTTCTAATGGCGATGAAGACGCGAAGAGCCGTTTGATTGAGGCTAACCTTCGTTTGGTTGTTAGCATTGCAAAGCGCTATTTGGGCCGAGGTTTGCAGTTTTTGGATTTAATTCAGGAGGGGAATTTGGGACTTATTAAGGCTGTTGAGAAGTTCGATTACAGCAAGGGTTTTAAGTTTTCGACTTATGCGACTTGGTGGATTCGCCAGGCTATTACTCGCGCGATTTCTGACCAGGCCCGGACGATTCGGATTCCTGTACATATGGTTGAGAGCATTAACAAGGTCAAAAAGGCGCAGAGCCTGCTTTTGCATATTAATGGTCACGATCCTACGCCGGAAGAGGTTGCTGAACAATTGGACATGCCTGTTGAAAAAGTTCGCGACATTATGCGTGTCGCTCAGGAGCCGGTTTCGCTCGAGACTCCTATTGGCGAAGAAGAAGACAGTCATTTGGGCGATTTTATCCCGGATGATGATGCTTTGGCCCCGGCTGATGCGGCTTCTCACACTTTGCTTAAGGAGCAGTTGTCTAAAATTCTCTACACTTTGACGCCTAGAGAAGGTAAAGTTTTGAGGTTGCGTTTTGGTTTGGATGACGGTAAGGCTCGTACTTTGGAGGAAGTCGGCAAAGAATTTAACGTAACACGCGAACGCATTCGCCAGATTGAGGCTAAGGCTTTACGAAAATTGCGTCACCCCAGCAGGAGCAAAAAGCTAAAGGATTTTTTGGATTAAAATTTACGTTCAGAGTGCATAAGCTTAGTTAAAGATCTATACCTATTTCTAAATTTATATTTTTTTATGCACAATCCAGTCTTCCACAAACTTTTTATCATCCAGGCTTATATTAAATTTTGCGCCGGTAGTCATATTTTTAACTTCTGCCTGACCACTTGCAAGCTCTGATTCCCCTAACACCAAGCAGAACCGCGCATTAATTTTGCTTGCATATTTAAGTTGAGCTTTGAGGCCTCTTTCTGCAACATCCAGTTCCGCATAAACGGAGGCTTTTCTCAATTTTTGGGCCAGTTCAAAAGCTTTAAATCCAGCTTCTTCGCCAATTGCCGCAATAAATAGTTCACAAGACTTGGGCTCTGGAATATTGATTTTCTGCGATTCCATCAAAAGCAGTAAGCGCTCTACCCCCACTCCAAAGCCAACCGCCGGCATTGAAGGTCCCCCAATTTCTTCAATTAAACCATCATAGCGACCGCCGCCACCACAAACTAAACTTCTTTGTAAATCTGCTTGCGAGACAAACTCAAACACCGTTTTGGTGTAATAATCGAGCCCGCGGACTATCTTTGGGTTGATTTTATATTCTATTTTAGAATTATCCAAATACTTCTGAACCGCATCAAAATGCGCCCGGCAATCGTCGCACAAAAAGTCAATAATATCCGGTGCATTTTGGGCTACACTTTGGCATTCTGGATTTTTACAGTCAACAATCCGCATAGGATTGCGCTCTAAACGGTCTATGCACGTCTTGCACAAATTGTCCTTATGCTCGTAAAAATATTTTTTCAATGCAGCCTGATAATTTTTTCTGCAAACTGGGCAGCCAATCGAGTTAATCTCCAGCGTCAAGTTCGAAATCCCAAGGCGGTCAAACAAAGTCTTGGCCAAACAAATAATTTCAGCGTCCGCCGCCGGCGCACCAGCGCCAAACATCTCTACTCCAAACTGATAAAACTCCCGATACCTCCCAGCCTGCGGCTTTTCATATCTATAACAAGGTGTAATATATGTCAATTTTATAGGCAATGCGTCGTTAAAAAGCCCATGCTCAAGCATTGCACGGACTGCCGATACCGTCCCCTCCGGCTTTAACGTTAACGAGCGTCCACCTCTATCATTAAAGGTATACATTTCCTTCTGCACAATGTCCGTACCGTCGCCAACACCTCGGTCAAAAAGTTCCGTATGCTCAAAAACCGGTGTTCGAATCTCCTTAAAGCCATACAAACTGGCCTCTTTCAGCATTATATCTTCAACAAACCGCCGTTTATAGCTGTCCTTCGGCAAAATGTCTTGCGTACCACGAACCGCCTTTGTCAATAAATCCACGTTAAGCCCTCCTCAAAACCTCATAATAACCAAAAATTAACCGACAAACAGCAAATTTGTCGGCCATTTCATTATGTATAAAATTCACTAGTTATGCGGACTGATAATATTTCGCCACTCTAGGTCTCCCCTATCAAGCCCATGAATCAGCACTTCTGCAGTCGCAATATTCGTCGCCACGGGGATTCCGTGCAAATCGCACAATCGCAACAAGCTCATATCGTTACCTTCCATGGCGTTAGTTCCCATTGGATCCCTAAAAAACAGCAGCATATCAATCTCGTTACAAGTGATCCTCGCCGCAATTTGTTGCATACCGCCTTGTGAGCCACTCATAAACCGTTGAATTTTTAGGCCAGTTGATTCAGTAATAACTTTTCCAGTAATACCGGTAGCGCACAAGTTATGTTTATTAAGAATCCCAGAATAAGCTATGCAAAACTGGACCATCAATTCTTTTTTCGCATCATGAGCAATAAGCGCAATATTCATAAAAAAGTCACTCCTAATATAAATCACACCAAAAAGCATGAACAAACTAAAATAA
This sequence comes from uncultured Eubacteriales bacterium, assembly GCA_948527295.1. Lineage (GTDB taxonomy): Bacteria > Bacillota > Clostridia > Oscillospirales > Acutalibacteraceae > CAG-557. The sequence goes on from CAOSWK010000003.1 coordinate 16,069, forward strand.
CCGTGTTTAAAAAATTCAAAAATCCACAACATATAGTGGATAAAATCACTTACACATACATGATATCACATAAAAAACCTAATTTCAATAATTTTTTAACAATAATGCAAAAATTTACAATCAACAAGGTAATTATACAATTTTTAAGGTTCAAAAAGCAAGCATTTTTTCTAAAAGTGCAGATAAAAATTTATTTATTAGAAAAATAGGCGTCCATAATGTCCTTTGCAACGATTTTTGAAACCATGCCCTTCGCACCATGCTCCACCACCACCGCAATGGCGATTTCGGGGTTCTCGTAAGGTGCAAAGCAAATAAACGTCGTATGGTCAGAGCCGCTGTTTTGCGCCGTACCAGTTTTGGCGGCAATCGGCACCATATAGCCGCTAAAATTCGTCGCCGTACCCGAAAGCACAACCTGCCGCATCGCATCTTTCACAATATTCAAGTTTTCTTCCGAGATACCCACCGTATCCACAAGCTCCGGGTGCTCCGGACTATTCTCCATAATAACGTTCTCTCGCAGATAATCCGTAACTTTGCTGATCAAATGCGGCCGGTAGCGATTACCCCCACTGGCAATCGTCGCCACATACGTTGCCAACTGCAGCGGTGTAAACTGATTATCCGCCTGACCAATCGCCGCTTTAATCGTCACTAAGTCGCTCCACCGCGAGCCCACAGCCTTGCTATGCTCTGGTCCGGCCAAAACCCCCGCAGATTCCGTCAGCTCTATCCCCGTCTTTACGCCCAGCCCAAAGCGCTTGGCGTATAGGTCCATTTTTTCTATGCCCAGCCGTCTGCCGGCCTCCGAAAAGAACACGTTGCAAGACTTCGCCATCGCATAGAACAAATCCGCGTTTCCATGCACGCCCAAGCATTTGTTTGTGAAGTCATGCCCGGGGTAATGGTAAATTCCCGTGCATCGGACCTTGTCTGCCGTCGTTAAAACGCCTTCTTGCAGCGCTCCGCAAGCCACCAACGGCTTGAATATTGACCCCGGCGCAAAAGAACCTCTAAAAGCCCGATCAAACAACGGGTTGGCTTTATCATTTGTGAGCAGCGTATAGTACCCCGGCTCACTCAGCTTGGCTAAATCGTAGCTCGGGTACGTTGCCGCCGCCAAAATCGAAAAATCCTTAACGCTCAGCGCAACAACCGCACCCGCAACGCAGTCGTGCTGGCCAGAAGACTTCACTGCCTTTGCCAAAGACTCATTTGCCGCCCTTTGAAGCCGCGAATCAATCGTCAAAAAGATCGTGTTGCCGGGCTTTGCTTCTTTTGCGTTTGGCGTATGCAGCACCGAGCCGTCTCTTGCCACCTCCACCTTTTTTTCACCCGCAACTCCTCGGAGCATTTCCTCCATCGCGGCTTCGATTCCGCTTTTGCCCACGGTGTCATTAAGCGTGTAGCCCTTGCTCTTTAATTTTTCGTACTGCTCTTCGGAGATCTTCCCCGTCGACCCAACGATATGCGGCGCCAAATCTGAGTTAACAGCCTGTCTTTTTGCCGACAAACCTATCCGAACGCCCGGCGTATCCTGAAACTTCTCTGCAATAATCGTCAAAAGCTCCGGACTAATGTTGTCTGCAAAAGTGTACGAACTCGCCATCGAATCATAGTAGCCGCTCACGTCCATGTTGTACTTCACGCTGATTATATCGCGCTTTGTCTTTGTGTCAAAATTCTGGCAGCCATACTTTTGCGCCAGCTTCTCCATGCATTCGTCCGCAGTAGAGTAAGAATTCAAGTTCAGGCGGTTCTTGCCCTTGAGCTCCTTTATCTTCTTCTCCTTGTCCTCCGCAAACTTAAAATGGCCATTTGGCGCCAGTGTTATCGGCAGCTCATCGATAAATGGCTCTTTTTTTAAGGCCAGGAGCGTAATTAAGTCCAAAATTGTCTGGTTTTCTTCCTCCGGAGGCAGCGCGAACCTGTCCAGCATAATCTTGTACCCGGTGATGTTCTCCACAAGCCCGACGCCATTGACGTCCAAGATCTCGCCGCGCAAAATATCTGTTTTGTTTCGATAAATACTGCTTCGATTGGCGCGCTCTCGGTATTCTTCGCCGTTTATGATCTGCCAATCCACCAGCCGCGCGACATACGCCGAAAATATTGCAAGAACCAGTCCCGCGCAGAAGATGTATCGCGCATGCTCCTTCAATTTCAACCCTTATTCCCGCCTCGCTGCTTTATTTGTGATTATTTTTCAAAAATCACACAAAAATTATTCATCGCCGCATAGCCCGCACAACTCCCGCCGCTACGCCATTATCTCACAGACATTCCAACTGACCTCTATTATATCACATTTTTTCTCCTTTGGATAGCACCACGCTTTGCGCTCATCCTCACCTTTTGGCCGCTTTTTCCATATTTCCCGCGGTGTCCTCCCATAAAACCGCAAAAAGCCGCAGCGCGTTAAGACAAGCTGTGACTTTGCTTTTGGTTATAATTTAAATTAGTTTTGCGGAAAATTATTCCAAATCGCGGGTGATATAAATGAAAAGTAGCGAATTAATCGCATCTACAGGCCAAAATATAAAAAATCTGGTGCCGGCAGCGCACGCAAGAATCATGGCAGCGAACATCGTGTGCTTCATTATGGGGTTATTCATATCCAAAGGCGTCGCTTTTGGCGCATACGCGCCGTTTGGTAGCGCCTTCTTGGCCGCCGTGCCTTATAATAACATGCTTTTTAGCTTTCTTGGCGTTATAACCGGCTACATTTTGCCGAGCGAGATCAACATCGGCATCCGCTATGTCTCCACCGCCATTGCCATTTGCGCCATCCGCTGGACGTTGAACGATTTGCCCAAGGTTAAAGCCAGTAAGCTGTTCGCGCCGATTCTTTCCTTTGCGGGCATCATCACGACGGGCTTTGCGGTAAACATCTTCAGCATAACCGATTTTAACGAAGTTGCTATGTATCTTTCGGAGGCGATATTGTCGGGAGGCGCGGCTTATTTCTTTTGCGAAACCGCAAATATTTTGTCGTCACGAAGCAGAATCATAAGTCAGCCAGACTTTGTCTGCGTCTGCATGACGGCCTTTATGGTGATTTTGTCCCTGCTGTCGGTGAATTTGGGCTACATTTCTGTCGGCAAAGTTTTAGCAATTTTGGCAATTTTGTTCTGCGCTAAACACCTCGGCGTAGTCGGCGGGAGCATCGCCGGAACCACCGCGGGCGTGCTTCTGGGGCTAGCCTTTAAGGAGCCGACTCATATTATGGGCGCTTACGCTTTCGGTGGCCTGATTGCTGGGTTTGTCGCGTGCTTTGGCAAAATGGCGTGCTGCCTGGCTTTTTTGAGTTCTTGTATGGTTATCTCCAGCCAGGCCGGCGATCCTACGGTTATTATTTCTGGGATTTACGAAGTTTTGGCTGCGAGCCTAATTTTTCTTTTCTTGCGTGATGATATCGGCGAAAGATTTACAAGATTTTTTGCGGCTTCGACCAACTATGAGCAAGATCAAAGCTTCAAAAACGCCGTCACAATGCGCTTAAACGCTGCCTCGCAGGCTTTAATTAACATCTCAAGCACAATAAATTCGGTCGCCGAAAATTTGGCCAAGGTCAATGCTCACAAAAGTCGCGACATATACTCCGCGGCGGTTGACAAAGTTTGCAGCAACTGCGGCCTTCGGAGCTTTTGCTTTGATTCTAAAACCGCGGATACGCTGAGTTCGTTCTCGAGGATTAACGAGGTTTTGTGCGAAAAAGGAAAAATAAGCCCTGCCGATTTGCCCTCGAGTTTTGCCCAAAGATGCACCCGAGCTGCCGAATTAACGGGCAATATTAACTCGCTTTATGCCAAGATGTCAAAAACAAAAATTGCCGAAAACAGGGTAGCTCAAGTGCGCGATTTCGTCTCAGAGCAGTTCTGCGATATCGGCCTTTTGCTTTCTGACATCGTCACTGGCGTTAGAAACTGCGGTACTTTTGACCCAAAATTAGCTCAGAAAATTACCACCAAACTTAAAAAGCTCGGCCTTGCGCCCCGTGATGTCTGCTGCAGATACGATGAATACGGCCGGATCTCAGTAGAAATTGAGATTGCCGGGACGATTGATAAAAGCAAAATCGAAAAGATGAATTTGGCAAAAAAGTTATCGAGGATCTGCCAAAAAAAGCTCAGCGATCTCACTATTACCGCCACTTTTGACGCTTGCAAGATACATCTTGTAGAAAAGCCAACTTTCAACGTTCAGGTCGGAATCTCCCAGCACATCTGCAAAAACGGCGTGCTGTGTGGCGACAATTATACATATTTTAACGACGGCTCCGGGCGCATGGTTGTCATCCTGAGCGACGGCATGGGAACCGGCGGCCGAGCTGCCATTGAGGGGGCCATGGCTTGCAAGGTCATGGAGGATCTGATAAAGGCCGGAGTGACCCTCCCCACCGCGGTCAAGATCACTAACTCCGTGCTGTTGGTAAAGTCAGAAGACGAATTTTTGTCCACCCTCGATATCCTCTGCGTAGACTTATTCACAGGAGCCGCAAAGCTCATCAAGGCGGGTGCTCCTCTCACTTTGATTAAAAAAGGCGAAAACGTAATCCGTCTCGCGCCAGATTCCTTGCCTATTGGCATATTAAAAGAGGTCAACATCGCAGGGCATACCGACACTTTCGCAGCTAACGACAAAATCCTAATGGTCTCGGATGGCGCAGTGTCGCAAAGTGACAAATGGCTTGAGGAGACCTTAAAAACTTGGGATAATCAAGAACCGCAGCAAATCGCGGATTCTATTGTAAAAAAAATCTTAAAAAACCAGTCCGATGAGTTCGACGACGACATCACAGTAATTGCAATAAAGCTCGCCGACTCACCCTGACTTGCGCCAGTAATCCAAGAAGCCGCAAAAAATTGCAAATGCCACCTTCGACTGGTACTTCTTATCCAGCAGATTTCTCACGTCCTCGCTGTTGGACAAAAATCCGCACTCAACAATAACCGCCGGGACCATAGATTTATTCAAAAGAAAAACGCCCTTTGGCGATGGCTTTATCTCGCGGTTGTTGTCCTTTTGGACAAACCCCAAAAACGACGCACGGATGCTCTGCGCCAGCTCTTGGCTCTGCGGGTTGTTCTTCGAGTAAAAAACTTGCGCGCCCTTATACCGGCCGTCCTCAAACTTGTTCTGGTGGACGCTTATCAGCAAATTGTTCGGATCGCTGTTTACGATGCTCAGCCGATTTTTCAAGTCCGAAACCTTCTTAGACCGGATCGTGCTTGAATTCTCGCTATGTATGGACTCATCCTCGTCCCGCGTCATTTTTATGTTAAAGCCCGAAACCTCAAACAGGCTCTTAAGTTTGAGCACAATATCCAAATTTATGTCCTTTTCAAGCACATTGTCAAGCCCCACCGCGCCGCTATCCACGCCTCCGTGCCCTGCGTCAAGGATAACCGTAGGAAAATACGAACCTTTGCCCAAAGAGGCCTGCCGCGAGGCGTGCAAAAAGCATGCGTTCAAGATCAAAGCCGAAAAGGCAATATATCCGCACAAAACCAGTGAGTAAAAAACGGCGTCATTGCCCCATTTCAAGTTTTTCAAAATACCACCCCATAACATTTTATGCGGGTGCAGCGTTTTTAGGACAATTTTAAATTTAGATATTTTCGCTCATACTCAAGAGCTTTTTCATCTTGTGGTTAACCCCAGAGCGTGTAAGCGGGGTCGAGAGGTTTTTGCCAAGCTCTCTTAGCGACATTTCTGGATTCTTAAGCCGCAAACTAGCAAGTTCCCTCAAGTCGTCGGCCAAACAATTAAACTTGCCGGCCTTCTTCATTTTTTTTATCGCATCTATCTGCGCCGTAGCGGCCGCCGCAATCTTGCTGATATTCGCCGCCTCAAAGTTCGTCGTCCTGTTCACGTAGTTGCGGACCTCTTTGACCATCTTAATCTGCATAAAGTCCATGGCGCAAAGCGGCGCGCCAATATACGTCAAAAAGTCCGTTATGTCGGAGCTGTCCTTGATGTAAACCACAAAAACGCCCTTCCGAGTGGTACTTTTGACCTTTAACGGCACATTTTTTAAAGACGTCAAAGTCTCGAACAAGCATTTGGACAAATTCATATAAGGCACGCAAAACTCCAGATGATAGCCATTTTGCGGATCCGTTACCGTGCCGCAAGCGATAAACGCGCCCTTCAAAAAGTATTTCGCGTCCTCTTGCGTTTTTAGTAAGTCCTTGTTTATCCTCAAGTTTATTTCGTCTTTTTTTAGGTGCCCAAACCGAGTCAAAATCGCCTTTCTGTCGCACTCTTCAGAGACTCTCAAAATAATATTTTCCTTTTTATCAGTGCCAGAAAACTCAACATCCACTGCGCAACCGAAGTTCTGCGCCAACAGATCATACACAAGCTCACTTATATTGCCATTTTCCGTGTGAAACGATATCTCCGAAAGCTTGAAATTCCTCGAAAACAAAAGCATTCCGTACAACAAACAAAAAGAGGCTGTGTCAAACGGCCGGCTCGCCTTGCATAGTTCATTCTTGACCCTCGCCGAAAACGTCATTCAACCGCCTCCTTCAGCCAACTCAATGAATCCAGCTCGCCGCTCAATTTTTACTGATGTCCCTGTGGTTGATGACGACGTGATGGCCGGCGTCGAGCAGGTGGTTGTAGAGGTATTGCGCAATCGCCACCGAGCGGTGATGCCCACCCGTGCAACCAATTGCGATCACCAGCTGACTCTTGCCTTCGTTGCAATAAAGCGGCAGCATGTAGTCAATCAGCGAGACCGTCCGCTCAATGAAGCCCTTCGTCTCCTCGCCGTTTAGCACATACTCCGCCACCAACTCGTCCAGGCCGGTCAAGTTCCTCATTTCGTCTATATAATAGGGGTTTGGCAGGCACCGGACGTCAAAAACCAGGTCTGCTTCGGTCGGCAAGCCATGTTTAAATCCAAAAGACATGCATGTAACCGTCAGCGCGCTTGAAGAATCCGCCAAAAACAGCGACGCGATCCTCTTTTTAAGCTGCGCCGATGACAAAAACGAAGTATCGATCAAATAGTCCGCAGAATTTTTAATAGAAGTCAAGAGTTCCCGCTCGAACCGTATGGCTTTTTGAACGGCTCCGTGGTAATTTTCGGCCAGCGGGTGCTTTCTTCGAGACTCTTTATACCGCTGAACTAAAACACTCTCACGCGCATCAAGAAACAATATTTTGTAATTTTTTCGATTAGCTTTCAGCTTTTCAATCGACTCAAATGAGCCCTCCAAAAAGTTCTCCCCGCGAATGTCAATAACCACGGCGACCCTCTGCATGCTCTTGTCCGAAGACTTCTGGCATAACTCATAAAACGTCGAAATCAGCTTGGTCGGGATATTGTCAACGCAGTAAAAGCCGATATCCTCCAAGGCATGCAGCGCCTGCGTCTTGCCCGCGCCCGATAAGCCCGTCACAAAAAGGAATTCCATAGCTCAAGCCTCCCTCGTTTTGATCTTCCTCAAATTTTTAACTTTATGGCCAATTTCAGCAACAAACGCGCCCTTTCAAATGATGATTACCTCGCATTCGAGCGCCACACCGGTCTTTTTCATCACAGTCTCCTTAATGTGGCCGATCAGGCTAACCACATCATCGCAAGTGGCGCCCCCCTGGTTCACAATAAACCCCGCATGCTTGGTGCTGACCATTGCTCCGCCAATTTTGGCGCCTTTTAGCCCGCAATTTTGAATCAGCGTGCCGGCAAAGTTGCCCACCGGCCTTTTAAAAATGCTCCCTGCGTTGGGATAATTCAGCGGCTGCTTCTCCTTGCGCCTCGAAATATAGCCATCCATCCTCTCTTTTATATGTATTTTGTCCCCGGCTTCTAGCCTAAATTTCGCCGACAAAATAATCTCGTCAACGCCCCGGTACAGGCTGCTCCTATACGACAAAGCCATCTCGCCCGCGGTCCTTCTTACAATCTCGCCAGAATAGGTCATGCTCTCGGCCGAAACAATAACCCCCTTCATCTCCTCGCCATAAGCGCCAGCATTCATAAAGACCGCTCCGCCAACAGTCCCCGGGATCCCATAAGCAAACTCCAAGCCGCTAAGGGATTCTTGCAAAGCAAACTTGCATAGCCTCGAAAGCGCAGCCCCAGCGCCACATTCAATCGTACCGTCGCTCTCCAGAGTAATCGTCTTAAACTCGCCATCAAGCTTAATCACCGCCCCGCGAATGCCGTCGTCACTCACCAAAAGGTTGGACCCATTGCCAACAACCAAAAACGGGACTTCAAAGCCATTCAAAACCTCTATAACCGCCCCCAAGTCGGCCTTCGAGTTCACCGTTATAAAAATGTCCGCAGCGCCGCCAATTTTAAACGACGTATGCTTCGCCATCGGCTCATTTTTCATTATACTCAAATTCAAGTTTAAATCCGTCAGCGCCCCAACGGCGCTCTCACACTCGCTGCTGCCCATAATTCCTCCACTAATCACAAAACTTTTTCGCGCTTTAACTCTCTTCTTTTTATTTTTCTAATTTCGAAATTAAATGTTTAACTTTATCTGATTATTCGTAACGATGTCATTGTTAAAATAGTCCATTCCCAAGCCATCCAGCAGCTCTTTGGCCGCGTTATAGCCCATCTTTTTCTGCCGATTATTCATCGCAGCGACTTCCACAATAATCGCCAAATTTCGGCCGGGCGTTACCGGGATCGTCACAATCGGAATATTCACGCCCAGAATTTTTGCATATTCGTTTTCTATGCCGATTCTATCGTAAATCTTGGCCCTGTCCCACATCTCGAGGTTGACCACCATATCAATCTCCTGCGTCACCTTTACAGAGCCCATCCCAAAAATGCTCCGAGCGTCAATGATGCCCACGCCGCGCAGTTCAATAAAATGCCGAAGATTTTTTGGCGCCGAGCCTGTTAGCTTTTTGTCGTTAATTTTTCTTATCTGCACCGAGTCATCCGCAACCAGCCGGTGCCCACGTTGAATCAGCTCTATCGCCGTCTCGCTCTTGCCAACGCCGCTGTCGCCGATAATATATATTCCCTGGCCATAAACCTCCACCAGAACACCGTGCCTCGTGATGCGCGGTGCCAGCTTTACGTCCAAAAACTCCACAATGTCGGCAATAAAATTCGAAGTCATCTCGGAAGTACGCAAAATCGGGATAAAATTTTTCTTCGCCGCCTTAATAAGCTCCGGGTACGGCTCAATGTTCTTCGTGATTATCACCGCGGGGGGCTCAAACGCAAAGATCCCATCCAATATCTTATACCGCTCATCGCTCGTCAGGCCCGACAAATACGCGTTTTCCGTCCGGCCCATAACAACCAACCGAGTGCTATTAAAATAGTCAAAAAAGCCGGTCAGCTCCAGGCCCAAGCGGTTAACGTCCTTTTCGGATATCAAAATTTTGTCCGGATCATCCGGCATAAACGCGATGTTAAGCCTCATGCTGCTTATGATGTTCGTCAACGACACCGAAAAATTGTTCGACATTTTATCACCCGCCACCTTGTTTTTTCACGAAATCGCCATAAAAACATTATAGCCCAGCTTAAAATTATTTTCAAGGAGCCGAGAAATCGCGCCACAGCTTAATAAACCAAGCTGCTTATCTTTTGGTTTGCGCCCATATATCTTATTTTGGCCTGCGCGCTGATTTCATAATCCGCGGCTTTTAGGACTTCCTCCAGATTTGCTAAGTTCTCTTTAAAAAATCCGGCGTTTGCATTCATGATGTGCCGATAAAAGTTAAAGATGTCGCAACCGTTCTTTTTAATGCACGAATCAATGGCTTTCTGCATCAGTTCTGCAAGCCGGCTTTCGATAATCGGCTTAATTTCGCTATTTGCCGCAAGATTATCCGCATTGTACAGTTCTAAATCCGCACACAAACTTACGTTAAACACTAGCTTGTTGCCATCAACGCTCACATTTATTTTTGACTTTGCCTTGCTCAGCTCATAGTATATCTGCATGTCACCCACGTTTATGCTGTCCGCAATATTTTTAGCTTTCTTGTAGATCAAAATCACGCCCTTCGTGGCCTCTTCGCTCAAGACGTCCGTCAATTTGTCGGACTTAAACAGCGCAATTTGGGGGCAGGCCGCCTTCCCCTCATCTTTATTATATTCAAGAAGCCACACTTTTGCTGCTTTTTGCGGATTCTCAAGGTCACTTAAAAGATATCGAATGTTAGAATTTATGCCATCGTCGCCCTCTTTGCCTATTTTCGATATCGACACGATGTCCTCTGCGTTGACTATATCACCATCGCCCTCGTTTGCAAACACATCTTTTGCCGCTGCACTCGAGATTAGCACCTCCACCGTTGGGCGAAGTTTATGGTTTGTAGAAAAAAACCTTATAATTTCTTTTATGCCGGACTTTGCCGTCTCCTGGCCGATTATCAAGACTATCGCGTGAGAATATAATATCTTTTTGCCGGTCTGGTTCTCGATTTTGTTCACGGCTTCAATCAAGGTTGGCGCCGCTGCCGATATATTTACTATGCTTTTGCCCTCCTCCTGCGAGCTTTTCTCTGACGTTGTTTGAGTGTTCAGCGTCTGCACGGTTAATTCGTAGGCGTCCTCGGTTTTGTCCACCCCGATTCCATAGACTATCAGCTGCTCGTCCAAGCCCGCCACCTGCGTGCATCCGCACAAAAAGCACGCTAGCACTAGTTCCAGCAAAATTAAGATCTTTTTTATGGTTATCATTTTTCTCATCCTTGCAAACCCTCACTTTATCTGCATTTTGTGCTTTATTAAAATTACCATTGGGATCACGAACGCCGTTGCCATGGTGAACATGAAGATAAATTTTATGTCGTAAAAAAAGTACGAGACTTCCTTGAACATCGGCAAAATCAGGCTCAAAATCAGCACCAATGCGTCGCCCAAAAATATTATTATTTTGCTTTTGCCCTCGCCAAACAGCCGCTTCATTACCGAGAAGAACGCGAACAAAAACAGCGATACCGTTATGAAGAGCCCCGACGTGAAGATTCCAAGATAGATCGCGTCCATCCGCTTAAACACGCCGATTCCGGCCACGCTTGTTGCTGTGTATATTGGGAAACTCTGCGTTTTTAGGTAGTCTCCCAGCGCGCCCGTGACGACTGCTATCACCAAAACAAACAGCGCATAAATCGATACGGTCGATGCTATCAGCGTTTTCTTTATGTTCCCTTTGGAAAATGGCATAATTATTGCCGCAAGTGGGACATAAAACGACAGCGAGGCTAGATATACCGTGCCGTTGACTGTGTCCGTTAAGCCTTCGAATAGCAGCGGCGGGAAGTTCATCACGTCAATTTGAGGAATCAGCGTAAAAACTATGAATGCGATCGATACGCAAATGATGAACAATATTATTGTGCAGGCCCGCGCTATGCCTTCTATACCCTTGCACGTGGCGTAGGATGCCGCCAGAATCACGCACAGCGTTAGCATAAAGAGCGAGATATCCGGATTTACGACGTCTCGCACGAAGATGTTGAACAGCGACAATGTATAACAGCACGCGAAAAGGTAGTAGACTCCGTAAATTATCAGGAATACTGTTCCTAATTTTTTGAAATTTACTGCGCAATTGTCCGCGATGCTCATTGTGGGGTTTATTTTGTAGAGCTTATACACCGGCAGGAGGTACACCACGTTGATCAAAAGTGCTATCGCCGCCGAGATGGCGTGGTCCCACATATTGCTGCTTTGCGCCATTGGCAGGTTGTAGGTTATTCCTATGATTATGTTGACTAAAAACAGCAGCGAGAACAGTTGTGGCGCGGTTATTATGTCTTTTCGTTCCATTGTCGGCTCCTTTATTTTTGGCTAATGCGGCATGTTTTGTACGTTTTCGGTCTTTTGCGATAACGTCTTCCAGCCAGCTCTCATTATTACGTCTCGCATGCTGTAGAGGTTAAACGGCGCAATCGGCGCTACAAACGGGATTCCGAAATTTGATTTTGCGCAGATGTTCACAATCAGCACCGAGAACAGCAGCATCACGCCCCAGATCCCTAATATTCCGCCCACCAGGATAAATATGAGTCTTAAAATTGCGGTTGGCTCGTATAAATTCGGGATTACATAAGATGATATTGCCGTCAAAGCAACAACCATCAATGTTGGCGCACCAATTAACCCGGCATTTACTGCGGTTTCGCCTATTACTAGGCCTCCCACGATGCTTACAGCGTGCCCTAGCGGCCGCGGTAGTCGCAGTCCGGCTTCTCGCATGATTTCATATACAAAATGGATGATCAGCGTCTCTAACATCAGCGAAAACGGCGTGCCGGCGATTGCGTAGGCGATTTTGCTTATTAGCCGGTCGGGAAAGACCTCGGGGTTAAACACGGCGAGCGCGACGTATAGCCCCGGCAGCAGCGTCGAGATTAAGAACGATAAATATTTTAGCCATCTTGTTAGCGTTGCAAAGTACGGCCTTTCGGCGTAATCATCGATTGTCTGGAAGTACTCCACAAACAGGTACGGCACAATTAGCGCGGTTGGCGTGCCGTCCACCAAAATCGCGATTCGGCCTTCGGAGATTTTTCCGCAGACGGTATCGGGCCGCTCGGAATATCCCACCCCGCTAAAAAAAGATAGGTCGCCCTCTTCTTCTAGATACGGCATTAGGTATTCTGCCGCGAGGACATTCTTTAAGTCTATTTTAGAAAGCCGCCGTTTGAGCTCTGCTAGGATTTTGCTTGAGACCGTCCCATTTATATAGCACAGGCAGATGTCGGTTTTGCTGGTTTTACCCACCGTCGAAAACTCGAACTTAAGCTTCGGATTCTTGATTCGCCGCCGTATGAGCGTGAGGTTTATTCTTATGGCCTCTACAAAGCCCTCTTTGGAGCCTTTTTGCATGACTTCTGTCTCCGGCTCTGCGATGCTTCTAAAGTTAAATCCCTGCACTCCGATGGCTAGCGCCTTTTCGCATTCGTCAAACAAAAGTAGCGCAAATCCCGACATCACCAGCTTAAACGCGTCTTCGAAGGTCAGCACGTCTATCTGCTCGCTTATTGTCAGAATGTTGCTTTTTATATACTCTAGCTTCTCTTCGCTAGACAGCGCTTCTTCGCCAAACGCGTAAACAATCGGATTCATCACGCTGGTTGCAAATGTTTCTTTGTTTATCATGCCCTCCATCGTGATTATCGCGGCGTTTGTGTTTAATATTCTTACCGGCTTTATTGTTAGGTCGGCACTTTCGTCAAACGATTTTTTGAAATATTCTAGATTTTTCTCCAACGAATTTGACAACGGCTGCTTTTTTTCTTTTTCATCTTGCGCCTCATTTTGCGCGGACTTCCACCTATACATCAGCTTATTTAGAAAATTTCGCATTTTTAATCATCCCCCATGTTAATGATTTGCAAAATCTTCATAATTTATACAGATTTGCATAATTTTGATAATTTTGATGCAAACTATTGCTGGTGATGAAACATGACAATCTCATTAATTCGGACTCTTTTGCTTTACATGATAATAATCTTGGCGGTGCGACTCATGGGCAAGCGGCAAATTAGCGACCTGCAGACTTCTGAACTAGTGGTTACCTTTTTGATTTCTAACATTGCCTCCATCCCGATGCAAAACTCGAGTATTCCGCTTTTTGCCGGGCTTATACCTATAATTGTCCTGGTTGTTTGCGAGATCGTTCTCTCTAACATTATGCTTAAAAGCTGCAAGTTTCGAAAGTTCATTTGCGGGAGCCCAGTTGTAATCATCGATCATGGAAAAATCGATCAAAAAGTCATGAAGGACCTGCGCATGACTACAGAAGATCTCTTTGAGCAGCTACGCCAGCTAGACGTTTTTAGCCTGCAGGATATTGACTTTGCCATAATAGAGACGAACGGCCAAATGAGCATAATGAAAAAGCCCGAGAAGCAGCAAGTCGACGCGAGTATGCTTGGTTTGTCGCCGCCTTCTCAGGAGCTCGAAACGGTTATAATCAGTGACGGAGAAATTTCGGATTCCTCACTATCTCTATGCAAATTGTCAGAAAAATGGGTACGTGGCGTCCTAAACAAAAAGCATCTGGCCCTAAAAGATGTGTTCATCATGACGGCAGACAAAAACAAAAACTTCAATATCATAAAAAAAGAGGACTCAAAATGAAGCGCTTTATTATTGCGATAATCCTGTTTGTAACCACGGTTTCGTGCTGCGTGGCCGAAAATATCTGGCTCGACAATAGCGTTAAGCTGTTCACAGCAGACATCAACAGCGTCATGCAAAACGTTAGCGATGAAAATTCTGATAAAGCCCAAAATTTAGCCACCGATGTGGTTGACCGGTGGCAAGAGCAACAAATTTTTCTGTCTACTTTTATTAATCACGAACATCTGGATAAAATCACTCAGGCCATGATAAGCATGCGCACGAACCTTTCTCAAGGTCAAATTGAGGATTTTTTTGTCGATGCTGAGCTTAGTAAATCCCTGTTTGAATACCTTCGGAGCAACGACATCCCAACCCCACAAAATATTTTGTAGGAGACTTGCAAAATTTTAGCTAGCTGTCTTCATCTGCAGCCGCAATTTATCCGAGATCATCGCGATGAATTCGCTGTTAGTTGGCTTGCCTCTGCTATTATGTATTGTATAGCCAAAATAAGAATTCAAAATGTCCACGTCGCCTCTATCCCACGCCACTTCTATTGCATGACGGATCGCTCTTTCTACTCGTGAGGAGGTGGTCGAGAACTTCTTTGCTACCGACGGATACAGTTGCTTCGTTACGGCGTTGATTATCTCTGGGTTTTCTACCGACATTATAATAGAGTCTCGCAAATAGTGGTACCCCTTTATATGCGCCGGAACCCCTATCTGATGCAAAATTTCCGTTACTTTAAATTCGATCCCAAGCTCTTTGCTCACGTTGTTTGCCACCTTTTCTGCAGAGCTCGCCGCGTGATCCTCTGCTTTGCTTATTTTATACATGTCGCTCAAAAGGTCCAAAATCCGCTCTGCCAGGTTGTTTATGTCAAACGGCTTTAGCACAAAATACGATGCCCCGGCCGAAAGCGCTTCTTTTTCTAGCACGTCGCTGTTAAAATTAGATAATACTATGAATATCGGCTTTATCATGCCTTTTTTCTCGCTAAACGACTTCATGACTCCGATTGCATCAAGCTTTGGCATAAATAAATCCATTATAACAACATCTGGCTTATACTTTTTTATTGAGTCTAAAAGCGCCACTCCGTCTTTTTGGACGATTCTACTCTCTATGCCCAAATTTTTGAACACCGCTACGGCCTCTCGATTTAGTTCTTCAGATTCCTCTGCAATTAGCAGTTTAACAAGATTTCCCATAGTTTTTCCTCCAGTTATTATTTATCGTAACCTTATGTTACCATATACTGGAATAAATAGCAAGTGTTTCCAATTGAATTTTTGAAGTTTGGTACCTACAATAAAATCTTACAATATTTAGGAGATTTTTTTATAATCTGTGTCGCTTAAATCTTGCAGTTTGGCTATCATATTTTCGGCAAAAATAGCATATCCTCTCTGTGGGTCGTTTACAAAAACATGCGTAATAGCGCCAATTAGCATGCCGTTTTGGATGATCGGACTACCACTCATTCCTTGAATTATTCCTCCGGTTTCGCCAAGCAGCCTTTCGTCCGTGATCTTGATTATCATGTTCTTGCTCATGGCCTCTTCGTTGTAATTTATGTGGACGATGTCGATGTCATAATATTCGGGCGTGGAGCCAAACACCGTGGTCAAAATCTGAGCTTTGCCTTGCTTTGCTTGTTGTTTCATTGCTACTGGAATGGGCTCGGTTGAACTTGGTGTGCTATTAAATTTGCCATAAATCCCGCTATAAGTATTTTCTGTTAGGGTCCCGATGGGTTCGCCCTCGATAAAATAGGCCTTTAGCTCACCGGGATTGCCTCTCATGCCCTTAGAAATCCCGTTGATGTTCACCTTTATTATGTCTCCGTGCGATAGTGGAAGCAGCTCGCCTGTGTCTATATCGCAAATACCGTGGCCCAGGCCTCCAAACGTCTTGGTCTTTTCGTCCCAAAACGTCACCGTTCCAATCCCAGCAGAGCTATCCCTCACCCAGATTCCCAGCTTATACGCGCCGTCAGTCTCGTTTCTTGCCGGCTTGATGCTCGTCTCATACTTCATCCCATTCCTTATCACCTCTGCAAAAAGGTCATCTCCGCCGCTCTCTTCTACCACTTTTATCAGCTCTTCGTTGCTGTTGACTTCGTTTTGGTTCACGTTTAATATGATGTCTCCCTTTTGCAGCCCCGCTTGCTTCGCCGGATTAACCACGCCATCGCTTTTTGTCTTGACGTCCGATATCCCCACAATGATGACGCCTTTGGTAAACAGCTTTACCCCAAACGTGCTACCGCCAGGCACCACGTAGACATCCTTTATTTTTTGTATATTTACTTTTTTTATTGGGATCATATTCATAAACAAAACTTTTGCGTCGTATGTTTGCAAGTCGTTTTCTTTTAGCACTGGCCGGATTGTCGCGGATTCATCTGCACTAATGTTTAAGTAATTTTTTATATTAGCGCTGCAAGTGGACGTGACCTTGTAGTTGTCCGGCAAATAAGACGCCGTGACTTCGCAAAATGTCAGCACAAAGCATGCCAAAATGCCCGTCACTAACGATAATCCCTTAAAGAACTTTTTTAACTTCAATCTTCTCACCTCCAAATCCAATGAGTCATATAACTATAGTTTTTCACAATACCGTTTTTTTATTTTGTTAAATGTTAACGCTCCTGCCAAATAAAAAAAGACTAGCAATAAGGCTAATCTTTAATATATGATATAAAATTTTAATTTGGTAATTTTAAATCCAAAAGTAAAAGCGACAGCCGTCATAATAACAAGCCGTCGCCTTTATTTTTATTTTATTTTTCTAGATTTTATTGTTGCGAACTATTTTCTTTCTCTTTTCTCCTCTTGAGTATAAGAAGAATTAGGAAGATTAGTAAAAGTAGTAGTAGGATTCCTGCCGCTGTTAAGCAAATTATCTGGGTCCGTGATAGGTTTTGCCACCAGTTTGAACTTCCGTTTTCTGCTGGTTGTAGCTCTTCTGTTTCGTTGTCTCCTTGGCCGTCATTTTCTGCATTTGAACCATTCCTTGAGCTACTTGAGCCGCCGTCAGAGCCAGATTCTTTATCTCCACTCAGGCCTCTCTTCTTATTTAGCTCGTCTCTTTCTGCATCTGTTAATTCATCCAGCGATAAGCTTATCGGGAAGTAGGGAGTGTAAATTGCACCATACCAGCTGCCATCAAATTTGCCATAGTGGAAGTCTTCTCCGATTTTCGGTAGTCTAACTTCAATAAGATCTTCCATACCGTCGACCATCTCAATAAACACTTCTACTCGTTCGCTAAGAGGACTTGGAAGCTCTTTGCCACTTTGGTCCACCAACCATATCTTGCAAGTGTTGTCGTTACGGTCCTCAACCGCAATAAGCTTGGTGCCCGTTGGTAAAACCTTGCGTGGGCCGCTAACAATAATCTGTACCGTTTTGCCCTTAATGTCTACCGTTGTTCTTAAAACGTTTGCTTCATCATCATTGCCTTCTAGCGCCTTTCTTTCTGTATCTCTATCATAGATAAAGTATGGCGAAAAGTGGCGTAGCATCATCTTGCCAAAAGTGTCTAAGCCTTCAGGGAATTCAAAGTCATTTACAAATGTTGTTACTATGTCTTCATCCTCAGTTTCTGAAATAAATACTCCTACTAGCTCATCTTCATCCCAATCATCACCTATTTGCACATATGTTGGTACTATTTTTTCTTCATCTGTTTCTCCATTTTCGTCTTCTGAAAACTTCTTATAATCTTCTCCGTCTGGGTCAGTTACACCAATTAAGAAAATCCAGCCGTTTATGCTCTCCATGGCTCTTTTATGGTCTTCATCTAGCATATCCCAATATTTTTTGTAAGTTTCAGGACTTTCTTTTTCGCTCAACCACATTACCCAGAACCTTGAACCTATTCTAAATACACCTTTTGAATTGTCTATGCCGTACCAGGCACTAGTGCCATCGGAGGTCTCTTTCAACCAAACCATACCATATTTATCTACTTCTACACTTGTCTTACCCTCATCGTCAACATAATGGTCTTTCGGATCATCCTGTGGTGTTCCCCAGCTTGACTTATCCACTTCAATAATAAAGTATCCGCTGTTTTCTGCATCAAATATTATATTATAGTTCGGGTTATTTGCGTTCGTTAGCGTTCTTCCTTGTATGATTTTATATCTTCCAACTTCCTCATTGGTGGGGTCCTCCCGCTCAAAGCTTCCGTAAAGGTTGTCCCCTGCAATTAATCCATTTATTGTATCATAATTAGTTCTGGGCCTCATATCGGGGTCTGGAGTTTTATAGTATCTTCTTCTTTCGTTTGCCCGTATTGTTACGTCCCTACGGTTTATTGCATATTTTATCGTTTTTCCTCCGCTAAAGTCCTTTTTGAATGTTATTACCATTTTTTTAGGACCAACATTCGTCACGTCGCTCGTGCCGTTTTCCGCTAAGTAGTTAACATCAAAATGCGTTCCTTGCGTTAATGACATCGTTCGGTTACCAAACATTGCTTTTATTGTAACTGCTGGTTTTTTCGGTGTTTTGTCGTATGTATATCCTGTTTCATCTGTGTACCCTGTCTTGTCTACGTCTACCTTAAGCTCACTTTCTGGCGTATTGTCTGATATTTGTTTTGGTGTAATTGTAAAGGTTGCTGTTTTTTCACCGCTATAATTGTTCTTTAACTTTGCCTTTACTGTATGCACCATTGCATCAGTCATATTGGTTAGATACTCTAAATCATAATCTTGGCCTTTTATTAATTTTTTACCAGTGTTTGTGTCGTTTAGTGTTTCTTTGGGCAATTGTCTTTCTCCGTTAAACTCCGTAGTTCCTGGATTTAAGGTCATCGTAATTCCATTGGGCACACCGTCAGAAACTACTCTAGGCTTAATTGTAAATGTTCCTGGTTTAAATGTTATTGTATAATTTGGGTTTGCAAAAGCTATTTTTTGGCGAATTTCGTATGTGTTTGCGTCCTCCCCTTGAACTCTCTCTAACGATCCACTCAAAGTGTCACCTGCCACCAATCCTGGAACATCAATTGTTAGTTCCGGATCAGCATCTCCATATGTTTTCGTTTTGTTAACTGCTGTTACTGTTATTGGTTTCGGAGTTATTGTGTAGTTTACTGTTTTTCTTCCAGTAAAGTTTCTTTTTCCCGCTATTGTTAATATGTTTAGTTTAGCACTTATCATGTCTTCTGAACTGCTGTGGCTCCAATCGTCAGTTGCCACTGGTGCATTTTTATATTTTACTGTTATTGTTGGAGTGTGCTTACTTCTTGTATACACGCTTGACGTTGGGCTCACAGTTACTACAAAGTCGTTATCTGAAGTTATGTCTCTTGCTACTATTGTGTATTCCCTTGTTACTGTTCCGCTTAAATTATTTATAAATGTTATTATCGCTTTCTTTCTTCCTACATTTGTCAGATCAGATCCGTTATCTATATCTTTGTAGCTTACTGTAAAGTCTGTTCCCTGACTTAAATTTATTGTTTTGCCGTTTAAGATTGTTTTGGCAGTTACCGTTGGTCTCTTCTCTTCTTTACTATATACGGGCTCTGTCTCGCTTAGTTTTATGTCCAACTCGCTCTCCGGCGTGCTATCAGACACTGACCTCTGCGTGATCGTGTACTTTACTGTTTTGCTGCCTTTAAAGTTACCTTGGCCGGTTACCGTATACGTGTGTTCGCCTTGGTCTGTCATGTTCCCTGTAATAATCTTTGTGAAATCTCTGTTTGAGCCTTCTGTTAACGCTGCGTTTTTGTATTTTGCCGTAAGAGTCGGTGTATGTGCAACTCCTGTATAACCGCTTGATGTTGGGCTCACAGTTACTACAAAGTCGTTATCTGAAGTTATATCTCTTGCTACTATTGTGTATTCCTTTGTTACTGTTCCGCTTAAATTATTTATAAATGTTATTATCGCTTTCTTTCTTCCTACATTTGTCAAATCAGATCCGTTGTCTATATCTTTGTAGCTCACCGTAAAGTCTGTTCCCAAAGTTAGCGGTATTGTTTGGCCACTCAACATAGCTTTGGCAGTTACCGTTGGTCTCTTCTCTTCTTTACTATATACGGGCTCTGTCTCGCTTAGTTTTATGTCCAACTCGCTCTCCGGCGTGCTATCTGACACAGCTTTCCTAGTGATTGTGTACTTTACTGTTTTGCTGCCTTTAAAGTTTCCTTGGCCTGTTACCGTATACGTGTGTTCGCCTTGGTCTGTCATGTTTCCTGCAACGTTCTTTATGAAATCTCTGTTTGAACCTTCCGTTAGCGGTACGTTTTTGTATTTTGCCGTAAGAGTCGGCGTATGTGCAACTCCTGTATACACGCTTGACGTTGGGCTCACAGTTACTACAAAGTCGCTGTCTGAGGTTATGTCTCGCTGCGTTATTCTGTAAGTTTTTGTTATCGTTCCGCTGTAATTGCCTTTTAGGGTTATTGTTACTGTTACCGTGCCTACATTTATTCTGTCACCCTCATAGCTTACCGTGTAGTCCGTTCCCAACGTCAATGCAGCTCCGTCTTCTGCTATTACTGTAATTTCCGGAGTTTGCTCTTTTCCGTTATATGTAAACGTTGTTTCATCTAGCTCTACACTTAGTCCGTCTGCTGGCTTCGGCTGTATCGTGTACGTTCCTTCTTTTGTTCCCGTGCGGTTCTTTATAAACCTTATCGTAAAAGTATACGTCCCTGGCTCTATTCCGTCCGCCTCTACTATGTAGTCAATTCCCCTTACTAAGATCTCGTCACCGTCTTTTACCTCAAGCTCTAATTCTGGTGCTTGGCCTGTGTACGGCAGCGTTGGTGAAGTCACACGCACTGTTACGTTGCTATCCGATGTTACGTCTTTCTTCGTTATAGTGTACTTTGCGGCCGGCGCCCCAAGCGTTATAAGGTAATTTGGATTATTCTCACTTGTCAGTGTACCCAGCCCTATCGTATACTTATCTGCATTTGGCCACCTCATTCCGTTTTCTCCTGTTTGCGCAGTGGCCAAACTTCCTGTCAATTCACTTTTTATGTTCAGTGTTTCTCCCGTGTTTGTGTCCTTTACTGTATACCCAAGCGGGACTTCAGCCGCTCCATAAACCTGGCTTTTGCTTTCTGGCGTTATCGTTATCTGCCTGGGTGTAATTTCATATGCAATATCTGTAGTTCCTTGGTAGTTGCCCTTTCCTGTTATTGTTCCTTGTTTTTGCCCCACGTTTGTCATATCACTTGGCCATGCAATCGTGTAGTCCGTGTTAAGGGTTAAAGTTTTTGTCACACTATTTAATATATCTGTAAGTACAACATCTGGAGTATGCACTCCCCCCGTATACGCGCCTGATGGCGGGGTTACTGTTTTTGTTACGTTACTTATGTCCCTTGGTGTTATCTCAAAGGTATCCGTTCCAACTGCAAGTGTACCATTAACGTGTGAAACTTCATAATTGGTAGGCTCGTTAGTAGAAAATCCTGACGGAATAATATTATAATTTCCAGGGCCGGGATAATTTCCGCTTTCTTCAACCGCTACAGTGCCTTCTATTAAACTGCCACTTCCTACAAAGCCCTCCCCAGATTGTTTCCACGTAAGTTGTGGAAGTTGGTCTCCATAGCATATATTTTGGTTATCCGCAGTTATTTTAATTTCCCTTTTTAAGATTGCTACTGTTCCTGTCAGTGTTCCTGTACAATTGTTTTTTAAATTCACTGTATACGTTTTTGTCCCTGCATTCGTCATGTCTTCGGGCCACACTACATCATAGTTTTCATTGGAAATATAAGCACCGTTATACTTTACTTTGATTACCCAGCTTTTGGGCCTTCCATCATATTTTCGGCCCCAGTTGCTAAGCTGTGCACAGCCTAGACGGTCGGCGGGCATTGGTGCCACTGTAAATAACGCAGGTACTTCTAATCTACCTTCGGTTGCGTTCCACCCGCTTAAGCCCGCCCAGTTGTAGGTATCTAATACTGATGGATCTGGCGTAAACTTACCAATAGGTCTATTTGATCCATCCACGTTTCCTACTTCTGCATTTTCATCTACCAGCGCCCATGTTCCTGGGATATTTGCACCACTAGCGGTCTTTGGATAGCCAAAGTGATCCGCCAGGGCTGATGGCAATTTATCTTTTGCTTTGTCTCGCCATATTGCGTCTATTTTCTTAGTCGGCGCTGTATACTTTGGTACCGGTATTTCTTCAACAGTAAGCGGAAATGCTGGAGAATATTTTGGCTCAAAGCCTTCACTCCATACGCATACTATTACGTAATAGCTTCCCGCAGCTTTCGGCGTACCATCTCTCCAAATGTCAGCATAATAATACTGGAAAGATATTGGTGCATTTGCAGGGAAGCCGGTTAGCGAAATCCCGTCAGTTGGAATTTCAACCGGTGACCCCGTAGTCGTTAGTTCTATGCCGTTGCGTAATTCATCACTTAAATTTATTCCTGTTGGTCCAACACCGTATCCATCTGTGCTAGCGTTAAATATCACATTCTCTGGTTGCTCCTGCACAAAGTAATCATTGCCCAAATACCTCCAAGTTCTATTGCCAAAAGGCACCGTGCCCTGATAACCAACCATAGTATTTCCATAAACAATACCTTTAAAACCATCAAGCGCCGAAGCACTTCCTTTACCCGGATCTGCTTTAAGACTATCGCCGTTCCAATAAGCTCCAGTCATATAACCCGCACTTGCATACTTATCACCACCAGCTTCTTGCCATGCATAAAAAACATATTCTTTTAGCTCTTCTTTTGTTTTTCCAAAGTCAATCCAGTAACCCCTAATACCTTCATCAAAAACGTTTGAACTGCTAGTTATGATTTCTATATTGTTCCCATTTTTCTTCATTGCCATCGCAACACACGTTTTATATCTCATGCCGAGGCCAAAACCGACTCGACCATTTTCATCAATACTAATATTAGCAAAATAGCCTAGGCCATCTTCGTTTCTATAAAAGCACATTCTAGCACTAGAACTTGCAGAGTCCTTGGTTAAGTTCTTTGTTATAGTCCCGCCGTTGCTCTGCAGCTCTGCAAGCGTAGGCGCACAAACTATTTGACTCATATCGCTAAGGTCAATGATAGGGTTAACATAGCCATTGTCACTAACAGCAATATCTTGGGCTTCCCCGAAACCATTAAATCCTGATATCTTTGTTGCGTCAGAACTACTTGGTGTGCAAGTCATATGTTTATCCGAATAACTAGTATCTTTCCAAGGAACAGAATAGGTCCCCTTATCAATACCTTCTGGTTGTATCTTTAGGATCATATTACTATCGCTTCCACCTCTATGCGGTATAACTACCTTATCCGTTAATTTGTGGTACGACCCCTTACCATCGCTAATAAAACGTGTAATAGGGGCAAGTTCACTCCAAGATTCATTATCCGGAAAAGCAGACTTTGCATAACCACTTGTGTTATCACTTGTTGCGGTTGAGTCCAGCTTATAATTTTTACCCGTTGGTGCTGCTGTTCCGCTGTCGGGCACACTAGTAGCAAGAGCATTGTTCAGCCATGCACGCAGGTCACTATATGCCCAAGAGTTCGCATTGGCCTTGCTCGTACAATGGTCTGGCGCTGTTGCTAGTCCTGCCTTTGCCTCCTTTTCCGTGTTCATTATAAAGCTAAAGTTTAGCGGCAATATCGGCAGCAACATAGCCAGGCAAATTCCCACAGATATGCCCTTTTTTACAATTTCTTTGGTCACTCTCACGACTCTACTATACATTGTCTCTGTTCCTCCTTGTGTTAATTTTTCTCAATTCTTTATTCTTTTTGCAAAAACTATTCATTTCTGCCATAAAATCAATCATAAATCTTCACATTCCTGTTCATTTTAGTCTACATATTTTGAATTTTATCATATTTTTTAATTGTTCACAATATATTTTTTATTAGAATTTCCCAATTATTTTTTATGTAAATTTCCAGTAACTTTCGTCAAATAGATAAACCAAAAATTGTATTTTTTAAATATCGCCCTTTATTTTTGCAAAATTATACATTTTTAGATCAAAATTTTGTAATTGCTGCAAAATAATATAAATTTCGCAACAAAAACAAAAAATTATGGAAGCCAGCAAACCTCGCTAGCTTCCATATTGGTCGCAATAAATAAATTTTTAAATCAATCTTCCTTCGCGCTATTTCGCACCTCTTGCTGAATCAATTTGCTTGAGCTTAAAATCTCCAAAAAAATCGGCAAAACAAATTTATAGCTCTTGCCCGAAACAAGTTCCACCCTGCCTAAAATTGCTTGCTCACGGGCTTCATCATAAATAGGCAAACCGTTGCCCAACTTTATTTGCGCAATAATCCCCGAATATTCAAGCCTTTTCAAAATCAGGGTTAAAATTTCATCGTCAATAACGTCGATCTGTCGCCGGATTTCCTCTAATTTCATAATAAATTCGCCTCTTTAAAAAAGTCCAAAACCGCGATAGCGGAGACCGCCCCCACCACCGGCACCGCCCTTGGCACTATGCACGGGTCGTGCCGGCCAGAAGCCGAAATCTTCGTTGGCTGATTGGTCTTAATGTTCACGGTATCTTGCTGCTTCGCGATGGACGGCGTCGGCTTAACCGCGCACCGAAACACTATCGGCATGCCAGAAGAAATCCCGCCCAAAATGCCGCCATGGTTGTTCGTTTTGGTGGATATTTTGTCGCCTCGCAGCACAAAAGCGTCGTTATTCTGGCTGCCAAGCATATTCGCAGCGGCAAAACCCGCGCCAAACTCGATACCCTTAACCGCAGGAATCGCAAAAACCAATGCCGAAAGCTTGCTTTCAATGCCTCCAAACATCGGATCCCCCAGCCCGGGCGGAACATTGCCCACAGCGCACTCAATAATCCCGCCAACGCTATCTCCTTCGCTCTTAGCCCACAAAATTTTTTGAACCATTTGCCCCTTCGCCTCAGCATTAATCACAGGAAAAGCCTCCCGAGATAGCCTTCTTAGCAGCTCTGCCGGAATCTCCACACCAAATCGGTCGTCAAAAACGTCAAAAATAGAGTAAACATGCGCACCGATGAGCACCCCCCGCCGCTCCAAAATCTGACGGCAAATAGCTCCACAAAAGGTCAATGCCGCAGTCAACCGGCCAGAAAGATGCCCGCCACCTCGAGCATCGTTAAACCCACGGTACTTTACATGCGCAGTGTAGTCTGCATGACCCGGCCTAACTAGGTTTTTTGGATTCTCATAGCTCTTTGGTTCCGCATTTTCGTTCTCTATTATGCCGCAAATCGGCGCGCCCGTCGTGTGGCCATTTAGCACGCCAGATATAACCTTCGGCCTGTCTGATTCTTTTCGCTCGGTTGCAGTGTCGCTCTGACCCGGCGCTCTGCGTTGCATTTGCAGATTCACTTGCTCAAAATCAATTTTTTCGCCCGCAGGGATACCGTCCAGAACCGCACCAATAGCCGCACCATGGCTCTCTCCAAATATAGAAATCTCTATGCGGCCGCTATAAATCGAGGACATTCACGCAGCCCCCCAGCTTGTTGTAATCTTCAAAAAACGACGGATACGACTTGCTGATGCTCTCGGCGTCCGATATGCAGACCTTGTCTCTAGCCATAATCGCCGCAATAGCGAACGCCATAACAATCCGATGGTCGCTAAACCCGTTTATTTTGGCGTTTTCAAAGGATTTTTGCCCATAAATCAAAAGGCCGTCGTCCGTCTCCGTCACATTCACACCCAAGCCTTTTAGCCCGGCATAAAGCGACTTCAAGCGGTTACTTTCCTTAAACTTCAGCCGAGATGCCCCAAAAATCCGAGTCGAGCCTTCAGCGCAAGCCCCCAATATCGCTAACACTGGCACCAAATCTGGAATCCGCTCTGCAAAAATATTTCCTCCCACCAGCCTTTCTGGCGAAACCGTAACTTCATCGTCGCCAAAGCTAACATTGGCGCCCATCCTGCTCAGCAAATTAGCGATAATTCTGTCCCCTTGCAAAGAATTCGGATTCACGCCGCGCACCGTCACGGGCTCCCCGATAGCTCCAGCCGCCAAAAAAAAGGCCGTCTGCGACCAGTCGCCCTCAACAGCATAGTTCCTTGCGCGATATCTCTGGTTCCCAGGAATCCTAAACCCGCGCTCGGTCTTGGTCACCGTCACGCCAAAGTCCTCCATGGTCTTCGCCGTCATGTCGATGTATCCGCTGCTACCACACGCCGTCGTTAGGATAATCTCGCTGTCTTCCGGCAAAAGCGGCAATGCGAATAAAAGTCCCGAAACGAACTGCGAACTGATGTCCTGCGATATCAAAAATTTGCCCGACATCAACCTTCCGCTTACCGAAAAGGGCAACGCTCCGGCATATTTGCACTCTACTCCAAATTTAGGCAATATCTCCGAAAAAACGCCCATCGGCCGCAATACCAACGTGCTAGTCCCCTCAAACTTCGCGGATATCCCAAACGCGCAAACAATCGGAATCAAAAAGCGCAACGTAGATCCCGATTCACTGCAGTTTATAGTTATATGATCTTTCAAAAATGCGGCCCGAGCGTCGATGATAAGCCGTTCCGAAACCAAATTGACAAACGCCCCCAACGTTCTAGCGGCGTTGATCGTCGCCATGACGTCGTTAGAAAGCTCCACAGGATATATCTCGCAGACCCCTCGGCTAAGCAGCGCGCAAATTATCGCCCGGTGGGTGTAGCTCTTAGACGGCGGCGCAACGATGGTTCCGGAAAGCTTTCGTGGAGTAATAAGTGCAGTGCTCATCAAACTAGCCTCCAATGTATTTTTTCAAATCGTCCTTCTTGATCCTCTTCACAAAGCCCGATCCAATGCTCTTTATAAGGACTATATCAAAAAATTCTCCGGTAGCTTTTTTGTCAATCTTCGCAATCTCGGCCAACTTGTCCATATCGCAGTCAATCTCGCATGGCAAGTTATATTTCCTCAGCACAGAGGTCAGCTCCTCATATGTGCCGGACTTAGTAATCGCCAAATTCTCGCCAGAGCGCACAGTACAAGCCATCCCAATGGCCACCGCCTGGCCGTGAGTGTATTTGCTAAAATTATAAAACTTCTCTATAGCGTGCCCCAAAGTATGGCCAAAATTCAAGAGTTTGCGCTCGCCCTGCTCCAGCTCGTCCCGCTCTACAAGCTCCTGCTTTATGCTTATGCACTCAAAAATCAGGTCCGTAAGGATGTCGTCAAGCTCACGATTTTTTATCATATTAAAAAGCGACTCGCTCCTTATCAGGCCATATTTTATAGCCTCTGCCATCCCGTCCGACAAAGACTGCTTGGGCAAAGTCGATAAAACGCCAATGTCAATAAGCACAAGCTTTGGCTGATAAAACGTGCCAATAAGATTCTTGCCGTGCGCCAAATTGACGCCGTTTTTGCCGCCAATAGCAGAATCGATCTGGGCCAAAAGCGTTGTCGGAATCTGCACCAAATCGATGCCCCTCATATAAGTCGCCGCAACAAAGCCAGCAATGTCCCCCACAATGCCGCCACCAAGCGCTATAATTAAGTCCGAGCGCGTAAATTTATTCTTAATCAAAAACGAGTATATCCGCTCTACCGACTGCAGCGTCTTTGAGGATTCCCCGTGCGTCAAGGTAAACAAAAACACCTCAAAACCGCTCTCAATCAAAGAGTCAGTAACGTCGCCCGAATACAGCTCGTTCACCACATCGTCGGTAATTATCAAAACTTGTCTCGCAGATGAAATTTTTTTAATGTGATCGCCAGAAGTCCGCATCAAATTCGTGTCTATTAGTATTTCGTAAGGAGAGTTCGTTTTAAAGTTAATTTTTTTCACATTTTTCACCCACATCATTAATTTTATGCTAAAATTATTATTTTTATCAAAATCGTCAAAAATAAACAAAATGAGCCAAATACTTAGTTAAAAATTATTATATCACCATGTTGCAACAAAAACAAGTCCCATGTTTTATGCGGTTTTTGCAGGCTTGGCTATAGAAGCACATCTTTGTGCAGCCAGCATCCACAATCGCTCAACTAAAAAAGGCCACGATTGTTCCTTCGTGACCTTTTGTTTGGGCCTCTGCAACGGTTACTCTGCTGTTTTGGGCACTACATTTTTAAAGACGAACTGCTTTTTCTTTTTGTCGTAGCTGCATCTTACTTTTTGGCCCGACTTTACCTCGCCCTTTAGCACCTCTTCCGACAATTTGTCCTCTATTTTGGACTGAATCGCCCGTCTTAGCGGTCGCGCTCCATACACTGCGTCAAAGCCCTCTTTTGCGATCTCCTCTATCGAGCTCTCTGCAAAATTGATGTCTATGTTCAGGTTTTTGGCCCGCGTTTTCACGTCTTTTAGCATGTTTTTGGCAATCAGCTTTATGTCCTCTGCCGTCAGCTTGTTGAACACGATTATGTCATCCACCCGGTTCAAGAACTCCGGTTTGAAGGTCTTCTTCAGCTCCGCCATCACCGTTTCTTTGAGCTTGGCTTTGTCAGACTCGACAGTTCTGCTGGCGTAAAATCCCAAGTTCGACTGCTTTTCCGTTATAAGCCGTGCGCCCACGTTGGACGTCATTATTATTATCGCGTTCTTGAAGTTGATCTTTCGGCCTTGCGAGTCCGTTGCGTGCCCGTCTTCCAGCACCTGAAGCAACATATTAAACACGTCCGGATGCGCTTTCTCGATTTCGTCGAAGAGCACCACGGAATACGGCTTTCTGCGGACTTTTTCGGTTAATTGCCCGCCCTCATCGTAGCCGACATATCCAGGTGGCGACCCAATGAGCTTCGAGACGGTGTGTTTCTCCATATACTCGGACATGTCAAATCGTATGATCGCGTTTTCGTCGCCAAACATGGCCTGCGCCAAGGCCTTGCAGAGCTCTGTTTTGCCCACGCCCGTTGGCCCCAAAAAGATGAACGATCCTACCGGCCTTTTCGGGTCCTTTAAGCCGACTCTGCCCCGGCGTATGGCTTTTGCAATCTGCTCCACGGCCTCATCCTGCCCGATGATCCTTTTGTGCAAGATGTTTTCCATGTTCAAAAGTCGCGCGCTTTCGGCCTGCGTCAACTGCACCACCGGAATCCCGCTCCAGTTGGACACTATATGCGCGATGTCCTGCTCCGTGACCGCTCCATTCGTGTTCTCGTGCTTGCTCTGCCACAGACGCCGCTGCTCCTCTAGCTTCTTCTTTATCGACTTCTCCTCATCCCGCAATTTTGCTGCGTGTTCAAAGTTCTGCTCGTTTATCGCTGCCGATTTTTCCTTGTCTATCTCCTTAATTTTATTTTCGAGTTTTTGCAGCTTATCCGGCGCCGTGTAGGCCCTCAACCGCACTCTGGAGGCCGCTTCGTCAATTAGGTCGATTGCCTTGTCGGGCAAAAATCTGTCTGTTATGTAGCGCGAAGACAGCTTCACCGCCGTTTTAATCGCCTCATCGGTAATCTTCACCTTATGATGCGCTTCATACCGGTCGCGAAGGCCCTCCAAAATCATCACAGTCTCTTCTTCACTAGGCTCGCCCACTGTGACTGGCTGAAATCTCCGCTCTAGCGCGGCATCTTTCTCGATGTGCTTCCTGTACTCTTTTATGGTCGTGGCGCCAATCACCTGAAAGTCTCCCCGCGCCAGGCTGGGCTTTAAGATGTTCGCAGCGTCCGCCGAGCCCTCTGCAGAGCCCGCCCCGACTATCGTATGCAGCTCATCTACGAACAAGATGATATTTCCGGCCTTCTTCAGCTCTTCTATGGCGTTTTTTATCCTGTCCTCAAAGTCACCCCGATACTTCGTTCCGGCGATCATCCCCGTCAAATCTAGCGATATCACTCTTTTGCCCTTCAAAAGCTCCGGCACGTCTCCAGACGTAATTTTTAGCGCCAAGCCCTCTGCCACCGCGGTTTTGCCGACTCCCGGCTCTCCTATTAAGCACGGATTATTTTTCGTCCGTCTGCACAAAATCTGAATAACCCGTTCGATCTCGTTCTGGCGGCCAATTACCGGATCTATAGCCCCGTTTTGCGCCATCTGCGTAAGGTCCTTGCCAAACTGGTCTAGCGTTTTTGTCTTCGTCTTGCCGTTTTTGCCCGGGCTCGCCCCGCCAGAATACGGATCATTCATCATGCTGCCGCCATACATCGTGTCGTCGGCGGTTTGATCGCCAAAATCCTCGTTCAATTTGTCCAAGATGTCCCGTGTGTTCGCGCCGAGCTCATTCAAAAAGCGGACGGCGTAACTGTCGGTCTCGCCAATTAGCGCCAAAAGCAGATGCTCCGTGCCTACGTAATTATGCCCCAAGTTAGCAGCCTGCATCACGGCGTTCTGCAAAACCCTTTTAGTTCTAGGCGTAAAGTCGGTCGTGCTAAGCGAACTTTTAGGCCCCGTGCCGATTTCGCTCTTCAACAAAGACTCTAGCTCATCGCTATAAACACCCAATTCATCCAAAACCACGGCCGCCACACCAGAGCCCTCCTTTAAAAGCCCCAGCAAAATGTGCTCGCTGCCAACGTAGGTGTGCCCAAGCTCCTCTGCCCCAAAAATCGCCAGATTCATCGCGCGGTTCGCCTTCTCCGTAAACCCATTAAACCTATACATGGCATTTCTCCCCTTTTTCACAGTACTTCTACTTTGCGAAACTCTTCGTTCATCAGCTTCGCTCTTTTTTGATCTAGCTTAATCGGCGTCAGTTCCTCCTTTGCCGCTTGCATTAACATGAAAGGCTGCAATTTTACGGTGATCTCGTTTATAACGTCGTAAGAGATCCCCTTAATTACGCCGATAGAAAGGCCTAGCCTTACTTTCGAAATCAGCTTCATGAATTCATCGTTGTTCAAAACCTTAGCCGTCTTCAAAACCCCGACCGATCTGCTTATGTTGTCGACAACCTGGACGTTCTTTGCCAGCTCCTTGCGGCAGTTTCTTTCCTGAGTTATTATCTGCAGCGTGATGTCGTTGAGGTTTTTCAGCGCGATTTTTTCGGAGATCCCCAAAGTGACCTGGTTGGAAATTTGGTATATGTCCCCCTTCGGTTCGGTGCCCTCGCCGTATATTCCGCGCATGGTTAAGCCCAGTTTTATTAGGCTTGACGATATTTTTTCGATCATTCCGCATTTTTTTAGGGCCGGCAAATGCAGCATTATTGAGGCTCTCATGCCCGTTCCCAAGTTTGTTGGGCACTGCGTTAAATATCCAAGCTGCTCATTAAACGCAAACGTTAGCGATTCATCGAGCTTGCTGTCTATCTCGTCCGCTGCGCTGTAGGTGTCCTCTAGCGCCAAGCCCTCCTTCATGGCCTGCAGCCGGATGTGATCCTCCTCGTTTACCATTATGCTGATGTCGTTGTTTTTGGACAAAAACACCGCCTTAAATTTGTCTGGATTCACAAAGTCCGGGCTCACCAAATGGCGCTCCACCAGGCTTTTTAGCTGAATTATATTTGCGTCCGCTCCACCCAAGCAGCTAAAGTTATAGCTTTTAAACTCAGGCTTTGAAAGTGCTGCCTTGATGTCCTCGATAACCTCGCGCTTCATCGCCGAGTTCATCTTGCATGGGAACGGATATTTCAAAATATTCCGAGCCAGCCGAATCCTCGTGCTAATCACAACATCGCTGTAATCTCCGGCCTTCTCGTACCACTTACTCATTGCCCAAGCCCTCCTTTTCTCTTAATTTTTTTAGCTCATCCCGAATTCTAGCAGCCTCCTCAAAGTTTTGTTCGCTTATCGCCACCTTCATTTTTTCGTCAAGAGCTTGAATTTTGCTTTTTAGCGTATTCTTCTTGCCGCCCGTCTTAGAGCCAAATTTGCCCGCATGCTTGGTGTTACCGTGGATCCTTTTTATGGACGGCATAAGTTGGTCAAAAAAGGCGTCGTAGCACTTGGCGCATCCGACCTTGCCCGTGTTCGAGATGTCCTCAAAAGACGAGCCGCAAAAATCGCACCGCTTGTTGCTCGTCGGCATCAACTGAGGTTCGTTATTCGCAAAAAAGCTGCCCAATAAATTATCAAAACTGAATCCAAACCCAAAGTTTTCAAAAATATTCGAGTATCCTAGCTTAGCCGCGCACTTTTCGCACAGCATGTATTCGGTTAGCTCGCCGTTTATCACCCTTTTTATATGAGTATTTGCCTGATTTTTGCCGCAAGATTGGCACAACATAAAGATTCCCCCTTTGTTTAATTTACAGCTCCACTTGAGTCAGCAGCATGTTTTTTAATATCGATGCCCTAAGTCCGCACCTCAAATTTACCGGAATATCCGAATAAACTCTGTCCGAAATAGCGCTCAACATCAACCTGCTCGTGTTTTCCGAAAGGATGTCGCGCCGAACCAGACTTTCAACAATCATCTCGGCAGAAAGTGCGTCCACCCGAGCCCCAATAGCATTTATTATATTCATGATCGCTGTACTTTTTTCGGTTTTTATGCGGGTAATCCGAATATACCCGCCGCCGCCTCGCCTGCTCTCCACAATATACCCGTGCTCCGGCGTGAATCTCGAAGTTATAACGTAATTTATCTGGCTCGGCACACAGCCAATATTACTCGCCAGCTCATTCCGCTGAATTTGTATGTCCCCCTGCGATTCCTCCAGCAATTCTAAAAGGTACCTCGCAACTTCATCGCTTATTCCCAAGTTTTTCATCTCCTTTTTTTTATTTTGTAATGTGTTTTACTTTAACCATCTTTGACTTTAATTTTAAATAATAAGCCGTCAATAGTCAAAGTCAAATAAAGTCAACTTAACTTCGATATATCCGGCTTATTTCTGTTTATCTTAATTATTCTGCCAATTTCATTAAAATCCTCACTATTTTAAAGTTTTTCAAAAATCGCAAATCTTTGCTGTAACCTCTCAAAGGCGCGCCCCATATGATGATATTGAAATAAACAAAAGGAGGTAACCCCCCATGTGCAACAACAATGGTTTTGGCGGAGGCTGTTCTTGGATCATCCTATTGATACTCATTATGTGCTGCTGCGGCAACAACAATAACGACTGTGGATGCGGCTGCAACTAAAAATCTAATATAAAAAATTAAAAGTCCCCTTATACGGTGCGTATTTGAGTCTAGAAAGCATTCAAATAGCCAGGTATAAGGGGATATGCTTTTTTATTAACAATAAATTTTGTTACTTATAGATTACAGACCTTCCCTTAAATTTAAACGATCAATCAAAACATCATAAATGCTCTTTTTTTCATGATGTGCCAAATCTTCAAAGTCTTTACAGTCGGAACAGTCAGAGTTTTTTAAAGCCTTTTCAACATCTTTCCTAGATATCCAAACATCCATAAAATCACCATTTTCACCACGCCCTAAGCTTTGAGTAAACAATGGGAATTTATATTTACATGGGATATTATTTCCTTTCAAAAAAACTTCGATATCCTTTTTTCTTTTAAAGTAACCATCTTTATCATATTCATTAACGTATCCTGCAGTAATAGTATTTTTATAACCCCAATTCATATTTTTCAAAAATTTTTCAAGCGGTCTGATGGTCAATTTAGCCTTGTTCTGATTAAAATCTCCAAAAAAATCTATTACACCAATGCCAGGGATAAAGACAACTTCATGGTTGTCTTCTTGTTGGTTATTCCCTGCTACATTTATAATATTATATTTAATATTTTGTTCTTTAAGAAGCCGTCCTATGTATGCTGCATATGCTCTACAGTTTCCCATATTATGTTTTTTTATTAAATTTACATACGCATCCTGAATCTCTTTAATCTTAACTAAAGCTATTGAATTAACATTATGCTTGTCACATAAATTAATATCAACAGAATTTGTGAGGTCATTTACCCATTCATCTGGCGATTGAATATTTCTTATCGCTCTGCGAAAATTGTCAAGTAGTGGAGAAACTTTATCTATAACCCAATCTAACCTTTCTGATAAGCTTGCCTGTGGAGCCACTTCCGCCTCAGCATTAGCATTTAACCCAACGAACGCTATTGAAAAAATCAATGCTCCTGACAAAAATTTTTTTAACTTCAAAAAAATTCCTCCTAAAAATTCATTAATTATATACTAAAATATAATTTAAATTTTGTCAACCTCAAGGCTTACTTAATTATTTCTTGCAATGAAATTTATAAAATTATGTACAGCTCGCCTTAAAACACCCTTAGCTTCTTCCACCCTATCTGAAGCTAGCTTTGCTTCCTCGCAAACCGTTTTAGCATACTCTGCAGATGTATTTGCAGCTACTTCAAGCTCTTCTTCATTTTCGAGCAACGATTTAATATAAGCCAATTTACGCATGTTTTCTTCGTTACTGTTTTCTGCTTGTTTTAATTGTTTTAATTTTTCATTAAAAGCAAATAAAAAATTATCTTCTCCAGCTGACCAAACCTCAATATCTGTCAATGGGCTAAGAGGTTTACCTATTTTTTTATATAGATCCTCTAGCATCTCCTCAATCTCATCTAGGGAAATAGGCTTTTTAAGTTCTGCTTCTTGTAGTGCATCGTAACACATTTGCGTGTGAAATTTTGCACTTTCCTCTTTAATTCTCAAGTTTCTTAAAGCCTCTTCTATCGGACTCAAGGGCGTTCTTTTTCCTCCTTTGTATCCACTTTCAACTTTTTGAACTTGATCTCTTTGGCTTGTTTTTTTCGCTTCTGTTCCCCGTGTTAACCCCACAAAAGGAATAAACAGCGACAATAAAAATTCCGTTAGCATCCTATCTTTTCCTCCTAAAAAAATAAATTAGCGTATCGTAGCTATACAATGTACTACAAATATAAATTATACTATACAAAAAACAGCTCTAATTTCTATTTTAGAAAGTCGTGTAAATTTCTACACATTATACAAAAGTATAAAATATAACCACTTTTTTATACGCAAAAATAAAAGCCGCGCCCAGAACAAATTCACTCTTGGGCACGGATCTTTCATTATTAATTTTAAATTTTCAAACTTACAAAATCTTGTAGTACACCGCGGCATCACATTTGCACGGGCCTTTGCAGTCTATGCATTTATAGTCTTTGTCGTCAACCCACAACATATGTACAACCTTATAAAATGCAAACCCCATTCTTTCAATAACATTCTGCGCCGGAATCAAGCCATCCTTCCTTATCCACAGGGGCGACCAGCACGAGTAAAATCCCTTTGCTTTGGCCTTTTCTAATCCCTTTTGCGCTAACTTTGTCGCGATGCCTGCCTTTTCTACGTCCTTTTGTAACACTAGCGACTTTGCTACGCAGATTTTTTTATTCTCCCCAACAATGCTCTTTATTTCTGCGGTTGACAGCTTAAACTCCTTTGAAAGCCCCGAAACGCTTGTTCCATGCATCAAGAAAAAGCCTAATAGCCTGTCGCCTTCCGCGTCAACTGCTAGCTTGCATATGTTACCCTTTTTTTCTATATACGACCGCAACTTGCATTTGCTCGTATACTTCTCGCCAAATCTTTCTTCGCCCAACTCCACCATCGGGCCCAAATATCGAGGCAGAAAGTCTATGCATTTAACCGTAGCAACGGCAGTCTGCGACCTCGGCACGGCTTCTCCCTCCCTTTTGATGTCGTTTTTCGGTTCAATCTCCCTCACAATTCACACAATACGCAGTTTTTGCGTTTTTTGATACTATAATTAGTCCAAAACCATTACATCATCTGTCGGTAGCCCTTTTTACCGCGTTCACAATCGATTTTATCGTATTTATATTCGCCATCTTTTCCTGCTCCGAATGATAATCCTGTCCCCCAGCCACATTCAGCAGCTCATCCTCGTTCAACTCATTTAATGCCAGACCTTTTTTCTCACTTTTTCCGTTCATTTCGCCATTTTTCTGCGTCCTATCAAAAAAGCCCATTACAGAGTCCTCCTTATCATTAATTGTTGTAATTGTACCATATTTTTTTGTATTAGTCAATAATTTTATTTAAAATTCCTGTGAGAACCGACTTATACAGCCCATATCTGGTGCCTCCCAAAAGTTCTCTATTATTTTTTGCATAAAAACAAAAAAATATGCAAAACCGCAACCAAACGGCCTTGCATATAAATATTATTGTAAGTCATTCTATTAACTAAAATTTTGCAGCAACAAATTAATCCTTCATATCTTTTTCTTCTTCCAAATTACAAAGCGCCACCCGAACGGCTTCTACCACAAAAGCCGAAAAAGTGCAGTCCTTCTCCTTTATAGAATCTTCAACCCGTTCAATCACATCATTAGGAAACCGTATGCACTTATTCGTAGTAGGCGGAACTATAGGTATTTTAAATCTTTTCAAACCCTCACCTTGCATATCCTTTTGCACATTATAATATATTTTTGCATATAAATATGCATTGCATTTGCATTGCTAAGGTGCTATAATTATCCAGAATAGAAATTTAAATTTCTATTCTTTTAACACCACCTTTTCATTTTCAACTTTTCAAGTTAAATGAAAAACCAACATTAATAGTAAGTGAGGCGCAAACACCACAGTGCCTCGCTTATTTTTCTTTTTTAGCAAATACAACACAAAATTAAGACTTTCAAAATTACACCAAAATAATAAAAACAGCCCCAAAGAGTACTCCAAACCAGAGCGCCTCCAAGGGGCATATCAAATCAAAATCTAAATGTGTTGTTAAAACTTATACTAACTCTATTATAGCCATCTCAGCCGCATCGCCTCGGCGTGGCCCCATCTTAATAATCCTTGTGTATCCACCATTTGCCTGCAAATATTTCGGCGCAATCTCGTCAAATAGCTTCTTTACAACGTCTTCCTTAGTTATAAATCCCATAGCCATGCGCTTGTTGTGCAAATTATTTTCCTTAGCCATAGTAATCATCTTTTCCGTCAAAGAACGTACTTCCTTTGCGCGATATACCGTCGTTTCAATCCGGCCATTCTCCAAAAGAAAAGTCACCATAGCCCTAAGCATCGCCGTCCGATGAGCGGTATCTCTCCCTAGTTTTCGTGTACCAGGCATCAAAGCTCACTCCTTTACTCAAAACTTATTTTTTGCCAATCTAAAAAAACGTACAAAAATCTCTATTCGTCTGACTCTCTCAAATTAAAGCCCAAAGATTCAATCTTGTGAATAACTTCCTCCAAAGACTTCCGGCCCAAATTCCGAACCTTCATCAAATCTTCCTCAGTCAATTTAACAAGATCCTCAACAGTAAGCACTCCAGCGCGCTTCAAGCAGTTAAACGACCGAACCGATAAATCCAGTTCATCCAAAGACATTTCCAAAATGCGCTCCTTGCTATGATCGCCCTTCTCAACCAAAATGCCGACATTCTGCGTTTGATCAGATAAATCTGCAAACAAATTCAAATGTTCCATAAGCACCCTAGCCGACAAAGAAGCCGCCTCCTGCGCATTAATAACGCCATTAGTCCAAATCTCTAAAGACAACTTGTCATAGTCCGTAATCTGCCCAACGCGCGTGTTCTCAACCGCATAATTAACCTTCAAAACCGGCGTATATATCGAATCAATAGGTATAACGCCCAAAACATTCGTAGCCATGCACTGTTTGTTGCGCTCCGCAGAAACATATCCTCTGCCGCGGTCCAAAGTTATCTCCATATAAAGCTTAGCACTGCTGTTCAAAGTCGCAATATGCAAATCCGGGTTTATTATCTCAACCTCGCTGTCATACTTAATGTCCGCAGCAGTCACCATGCAAGGCCCCGTAGCATCAATAACAACCGTCTTCGGCCCCTCGCAGTGCAAATTCGCAATCAAGCACTTTAAATTAAGTACAAGCTCCGTTACGTCTTCCTTAACGCCCGGCACAGTAGAGAACTCATGCACCACACCGTCAATCTTAACGCTAGTAGCCGCAACTCCCGGCAAAGAAGATAAAAGCACGCGCCTTAAGCTGTTTCCCAAAGTATTGCCAAATCCTCGCTCAAGTGGCTCCACAACAAACTTCCCATACCGCTTGTCTTCAGATATCTCGGCTACCTCTATTCTCGGTTTCTCTATTTCAATCAATTATGACCCTCCTTGAATTATAAGCAAGTCCCAAAAACCTCGCAAACCTGCCATCTATTGTAACTCTATAATCATTAAATATATCAAAATCGCATTATTTAGAGTACAACTCAACTATGAGAGTCTCTTCAACCGCCAAATCGATGTCCTCACGTTTAGGCATCTCCAAAATCTTGCCCTCCAAAGTCTCTCGATTAACCTCAAGCCACTTAGGCACAGGCCTAGAGCCATTCACAGCAATAACCTGCTTAATCTTCTCGCTATTGCGGCTCTTTTCGTTAACAGAAATAACATCGCCAGGCTTAACCAAGTAAGACGGAATATTCACCTTTCTGCCATTAACAGAAAAATGATTATGCACAACCAACTGCCGAGCCTCCGGCCGAGAAGTGGCAAATCCAAGCCGATAAACAACATTGTCAAGCCGAGTCTCAATTATAGATAATAGCTGCTCACCCGTCTTGCCCTCTCGTTTCTCCGCCAATTCATAATAATGTCTAAACTGGCTTTCCAAAATCCCATAAAAGCGCCGAGTTGTCTGCTTAGCCCTAAGCTGAAGCCCATATTCCGACAACTTCTTGCGGCCCTGTCCGTGTTCGCCCGGAGCATACGACCTGCGACCCACCGAACATTTGTCCGTATAACATCTTTCGCCCTTCAAAAAGAGCTTTTGCCCTTCCCGGCGACAAAGTCTACATACTGCACCTGTATATCTTGCCATATTTCGGCTATACCTCCTATTTTTATTTTAAAATTAAACGCGTCTTCTCTTCGGCGGACGGCATCCATTATGCGGAATCGGCGTAACATCCTTTATCATGCTAACCGTCAAACCAGCACCCTGCAAAGCCCGAATAGCCGCCTCTCTGCCAGCACCAGGCCCCTTAACATATACCTCAACCGTCTTCATACCGTGCTCCATAGCAACCTTAGCAGCAGTCTCTGCCGCCGTCTGTGCCGCAAATGGTGTGGACTTCCTCGAGCCCCTAAAGCCAAGTTCCCCAGAACTAGCCCACGAAACCGCATTCCCCTGCACGTCAGTTATAGTCACAATAGTATTATTAAAAGTCGACTGTATATGTGCAGCTCCGCGTTCGATATTCTTTCTCTCGCGTCTTCTGCGCACCGTCGCACCCTTCTTAGTCGATTTCTGCGCTGCCATCAGTCAAATCCCTCCTTACTTTTTCTTATTAGCCATAGTTTTTCTTGGCCCTTTTCGCGTCCGAGCATTAGTCTTAGAGCGTTGCCCACGCACAGGTAACCCCTTACGATGCCTCACTCCTCGATAAGACCCAATCTCAATCAACCGTTTAATGTCAAAAGCAATATCCCGACGCAAATCGCCTTCCACTCGGCAATGGCCATCGATATATTCTCTCAACTTAGAAACTTCTTCCTCAGTCAAATCTCTAACTCTAGTATCCGGGTTAACCCCCGTAGCCTTTATAATCTCGCTAGCAGTCTTTCTGCCAATCCCAAAAATATAAGAAAGACCAATCTCAACACGTTTATCCCTAGGCAAATCTATTCCCGCTATACGCGCCATAATTACAATAACACCTCCATATTTAAAATCTGCAACTAGCCCTGCCGTTGCTTATGTTTTGGGTTCTCACAAATTACCATGACCTTCCCCTTGCGCTTAATAATCTTACATTTTTCGCACATTCTCTTAACAGAAGGTTTAACTTTCATTTATTTGCCCTCCTTAAAACTTAAAAACCAGTTAAATCCGATAAACAAATAGCACCAATATCGCTATTTCGCTCGTCAAGTACCGCAGCCCTTTAAACAAATAGCACTAAACATCACTTAGCCCGCAAAGTACCGCAGCCCTTTAACCAAGTAGCACCAAATATCACTTAGCCCTACAAGTAGCGCGGCCCTTTAGCCAAACAGCACCAAGTATCACTTAGCCCGCAAAGTACCGCATCCCTTTAGCCAAACAGCACCAAATATCACTTAGCTCTCCAAGTAATGCGGCCTTTAGTCAAATCATACGGAGACATCTCAACAGTAACCTTATCTCCCGGCAAAATCTTAATAAAGTTCATCCTCAACTTGCCCGATATATGTGCCAAAATAACCTTTCCATTAGGCAGCTCCACCCTAAACTGTGCATTCGGCAAAGCTTCCACAACGGTGCCCTCAATCTCAATTACATCCTGTTTCGACAAATCAATATACCTCCCAAAGTCCACACCACGGTGAAATTTTCAAGCTCATCAGCAGTCAAGCATCATTAAACCTGCTCAAAGCCTTCCGTATCTCCCGATTAGTCCTAATCTCACAACTTTCCAAAACCGTGTTAGTAGCCGACAAATGCTTATATTTCTTTCTCTTAGGTTTCTCCAAAGCTCTCCGCTTTCCGTCGCAGATCATAGCATATTCGCCATCAAACTCCAAAACCACAAAATACCCGCCTTTGTCGCGCCCCGCACCAGCCTTCACCACACAACCACAAACAATCTCCATA
Source organism: uncultured Eubacteriales bacterium (assembly GCA_948527295.1). Lineage (GTDB taxonomy): Bacteria > Bacillota > Clostridia > Oscillospirales > Acutalibacteraceae > CAG-557. The sequence continues at coordinate 56,557 of CAOSWK010000003.1, forward strand.
AATTCTCCTTTAATCAATCGCACCATCACACTGCGTCAATATAATAGGCCCATCTGAAGTTATCGCGATCGTGTGCTCAAAATGTGCCGAAAGTTTGCCATCTGCCGTAACAGTTGTCCATTCATCGTCCAAAACCTTTACTTCATGCGTACCCATATTAACCATCGGCTCAATAGCAATAGTCATTCCGGGCAATAACCGCACACCTCTGCCCGCCGTACCATAATTAGGTACACTAGGGTCCTCATGTAGCTTCGCACCTACTCCGTGCCCGACAAAATCTCGTACCACCGAGTAACTGCGTGCCTCAACATACCGTTGCACCGCGCTTGCAATGTCTCCAATCCGCCCACCAGCCAAAGCCGCTTTAATCCCCTCATACAAACTCTCTCTAGTAGCATCAACCAGAGCCCTTGCCTCCTGGCTAATATCCCCGCATGCAAACGTCGCAGCATTGTCTCCATGAAATCCTTCAAAAAAAGCTCCAACATCCACACTAACAATATCGCCATTCTTTATAATACACGTATCGCTCGGTATGCCGTGGATGACCACATTATTCACAGAAATGCAAGCACTAGCCGGGAACCCACCATAATTCAAAAACGATGGCAAAGCTCCTTCGCTTTCAATATACTTCCTAACAATACCGTCAATCTCCAAAGTAGAGATCCCCGGCTCCACTGCATCTCCAGCAAGCTTTAACGCCATAGAAGCTATCCTTCCCGCGTCTTTCATTTTTGCAATTTCGCGGTCTGTCTTCAAAACCACCATCAATAACCTAAGCCTCCAAAGCAGATAAAACTAGCCCTATAGTCTCATCAATAGACTTGCCGTCCCCGTTTATCACCGTGAGTTTCCCCTGCTGGCGGTAATATTCCTCCAGAGGTTTCGTCTGTTCATGATAAATCTTCAGCCGATTCCTCACAGTATCGGGGTGGTCATCCTCGCGCTGAACGAGGGTGCCGTGGCATTTATCGCAAATGCCGTCCTCACGCGGCCTCTTGTTCTCCAAATGATAACTAGATCCGCATGTCTCGCAAACACGGCGTCCCGACATCCTGTCAATAATAATAGCATCGCTCACATCTATCTCAATGACCTTATCTATCCTTACTCCCATTCTGTCAAGAGCCTCGGCCTGAGGTATAGTCCGCGGAAAGCCGTCCAAAATAAACCCATTCTTGCAATCATCCTCAGCAATACGCCCCTTAATGATCTCTATAACAAATTCATCCGGAACCAATCCACCGTCCGCCATGTAACCCTTAAGTTGCAACCCAACCTCAGATCCGCTCTTCAGCGCGTCTCGTATAATGTTCCCCGTAGATATAGCAGGAATAAGTTTTCTGTCAGATATAGCCTCAGCTTGGGTCCCCTTGCCAGAGCCCGGCGCCCCAAAAAGTATAATATTCACAACCCAAGCCTCCTTCTTTAACAATCAACAAATCTTATTAAAGTCCGTACCCAATCATAAACCTATCCCCTAGCGGTCAATACTTATTATACCACAAATCCAAGTCGCATTCAAGTTCAACCGCGTTCAATATCAACTAATCCAAAAAGCCCTTGTAGTGCCTCATCATCATCTGAGACTCCATCTGCTTAACCGTTTCCAAAGTAACTCCTACCAATATTATAATAGAAGTTCCTCCAAGAAATGTCGTATTGTGCATTCCAGTGAGGTCACTAAAAATGAACGGTAAAACAGCAATTAATCCTAAAAATATCGAACCAAGCAAAGTGATCTTCGAAAGCACCTTCTGAATAAATTCAGCCGTAGGTTTGCCCGGCCTCAACCCCGGAATCGTCGCATTGCTCTGCCGCAAATTGTTTGCCATCTCCACCGGATTGTACTGTATAGACAAATAAAAATACGCAAAAGCAATAATCAGCACAAAATATATGGTAGGATAAGGCCAATCTGCCGGCGAAAGGCAAGCATTAACCGAGTTCAGCCACTCAGGCGTATTTGATCCCAAAATTATCTTAAAAGTGCTAGGCAAAGACAGTATAGAGCTAGCAAAAATTATAGGCATAACGCCAGATCCGCTCACCTTAACCGGAATATGAGTACTCTGGCCGCCATATAGCTTCCTGCCAACCACTCGTTTTGCGTATTGTATCGGGATCCGCCGCTCAGCATCGTTCATAAACACGATAAACCACATAACAGCCAAAAATACAATCACAAAAACCGGCACATAAATATAATATATCCAAGCAATGGCCGGAAGTTTAATAGCCATGTCAATATACTGCCACAAAGTTGCTACCAATGCTGGCATCCTGGAAACGATTCCAGCAAACAATAATATGGAAATTCCGTTCCCCACGCCTTTTTGATTTATCTGCTCACCCAGCCACATAATAAGTGCCGTTCCAGCAGTAAACGTCATTATTATAACACTAGCCGCAAAAATCCCTTCCCAGCCATCGTTATACATAATAATGCGCTCGCCGCTAGGTGCCACGTTATTCTTCAGCCAAAAGTAAAACATTGTTCCCTGTAACAAGCCCAAAATTACCGTCAAATACCTAGTTATTGCATTCATCTTTTTTTGGCCTTCTTCGCCCTCTTTTGTCAGCCGTTCAAGCGCCGGAATAGCCACCGTCATCAGCTGCATTATAATAGAAGAGTTAATATAAGGCGTAATAGACATAGCAAACAAAGTAGCCCGAGAAAACGCATCACCAGAAATAGTGTTAAAATACGTAAACAAAGAGCCATCTTCCAAGTTACCCATCAAGCTCTGCAAAGCACCGATATTCATAAAAGGTACAGGAATAATAGAACCAAACCTAAACAAAATTACAACAAATAAAGTAAACAACATTTTCTTTTTTAAGTCTTGATTTTTCCAGGCATTAAGCATTGTTTTAAACAACTCAGATCACCTCAGCCTTTCCGCCAACCTCCTCAATCTTCTGCTTAGCAGTTTCAGAGAAAGCACTGGCTTTAACATTTAATTTTTTTGTTAACTTCCCGTTCGATAAAACCTTGATCCCATCATATGCATTCTTAATGATCCCCTCGCTAATCAATGCCGCAGCATCAACAACAGAACCATCCTCAAAATTATTCAAAGATCCAACATTTATCGCAACGATATTCTTTGCAAAAATGTTATTAAACCCACGCTTTGGAACACGTCTTTGAAGTGGCATCTGACCTCCTTCAAATCCCGGGCGGATACTCCCGCCAGACCTTGCCTTTTGACCTTTATGACCTTTTCCAGCAGTCTTTCCATGGCCCGACCCATGGCCTCTACCAATACGTTTAGAGTCCCTACAAGCCCCCTCTGCCGGCGAAAGTTCATGTAATTTCATTGCTCCACCACCCCCTTTATATCCTGCTTTAAATATATAATAGCACTAAGCTTTAAAAACCTCAATAAGGTGACTAATTTTTGCGACCTTACCCTTGGTCTGTTCGTTGTCCGGCTGAATATTCTCATCGCCAATTTTCTTAAGACCAAGCGAATGGGCAGTTGCAATCTGGTCTTTTTTGCTACCTATAAGGCTTTTCGAAAGCCTAACCTTTACCTGTTCCATCTTGCGCTCCCCCTATTATAAAATTTCCTTAGCAGTTTTGCCGCGTAACTTCGCCACTTCATCAGCGGTCCGTAAGCTAGTCAGCCCGTCCATAGTAGCCCTAACAACGTTGCAAGGGTTATTTGAACGCAAAGCCTTAGTCCGAATATCGCGGATCCCCGCAGCTTCAACAACCGCACGAACCGGACCTCCAGCAATAACTCCCGTTCCGGGTGCAGCAGGCTTCATCAAAACTCGACCAGCACCAAACTTACCAATAATCTCATGTGGAATAGTACTCCCCTTCAAAGAGATCCTAACCAAATTTTTCTTAGCGTCGTCAATCCCCTTGCGAACAGCATCCGGAACTTCTCCAGACTTCCCGATCCCAAAGCCAACGACTCCAGCACCGTCTCCAACAACAACCAAAGCAGCAAATTTAAATATTCGGCCGCCCTTAACCGTCTTAGAAACTCGGTTTATAGCCACTACTCGTTCTTTCAAATCCATAGTGCTACCATCAATCCTAGCCAAAAGTAACCCTCCTTATACTTAGAATTTTAAGCCACCCTCGCGAGCGCCCTCTGCCAGTTCCTTAACGCGTCCATGAAATATATATCCACCGCGGTCAAACACAACCGTAGATATCCCCTTTTCAGCAGCACGCCGCGCAATCAATTGACCAACCTTCTTAGCAGCTTCCTTATTGCCGCCATAACCCTCAATTTCCTTGTCCAAGCTAGAAGCCGAAGCCAAAGTTACCCCAGCAACATCGTCAATCAATTGAGCATAAATATTACTTGCAGACCGAAAAACATTTAAACGCGGGCACTCCGAAGTACCAGATATCTTCGAGCGCACTCTCTTGTGGCGTTTAAGCCGTGCGTCATTTCGTCCACTCACATTAACCATAACTTAACCACCCCTCTAACTATTTCTTAGCGCCCTTACCGGCCTTGCCTTCCTTGCGGCGAATATGCTCATAAACATACTTAATGCCCTTACCCTTATAAGGCTCTGGCGGACGTTTACTACGCACCTCAGCGGCAAATTGGCCAACTTTCTGCTTATCAATCCCCAAAATAATAATCTTATTAGGAGCCGGTACCTCAATCTTAATCTCATCCGTCTCCGAAACAGTAACCTGGTGAGAATACCCCAAGTTCATAACAAGATTTTTGCCTTGTTTTTGAACACGATATCCAACACCATTAACCTCAAGCTCTTTCTTAAAGCCATCCGTAACTCCCTCAACCATGTTAGCAATAAGAGTCCTCGTCAACCCATGAAGCGCGCGATTCTCCTTCTCATCATTAGGCCGAGTAACAGTAATAACGCCGTCCTCAATATTAACCGTCATGTTAGGATGAACTTCTCTAGTCAAAGTGCCTTTAGGCCCCTTAACAGTTATTACACCGTTGTCAAGCTTAACCTCAACACCAGCGGGAATATTTATAGGTTTTCTTCCAATTCGAGACATGCTCTACCCTCCTTATTTACCAATTCAAAATCACCAAATAAACGCAAGTACTTCGCCGCCAACATTCTCTTGCCGAGCCCGGCGGTCCGTCATAATACCCTTAGAAGTAGATATAATAGCAATCCCCAAGCCTTTCATAACTTTGGGCATATCCTCAACATTACTATAAATCCGTAACCCAGGTTTAGAAACTCGCTTCAAGCCCGTAATAACAGACTTTTTATTCTCGTCATACTTCAAAATAACATTAATAACGCCCTGTTTCCCGTCGTCCATAACAGAATAATTTCTAATATACCCTTCGTCCAGCAAAATTTGTACAATAGCCTTTTTCATGTTAGATGCAGGAATCTCAACAGAATCATGTCTGCTAGCGCTAGCATTTCGAATCCTAGTCAACAAATCTGCAATTGTATCAGTTATCTGCATACCGTCTTATCCTCCTTAGCTAAAAATTTACCAGCTGGCCTTCTTTACACCAGGAATCTGACCTCTATAGGCTAACTCTCTAAAACAGATACGGCAAATTCCGAACTTGCGAAGATATCCATGCGGCCTCCCGCAGATTTTGCATCTGTTATACTCGCGTGTAGAAAACTTTGCTGTTCTCTTTTGCTTTATTTTCATAGAAGTCTTGGCCACAATAATCCCCCCTTATTTCGCAAACGGAGCGCCCAAATGAGTCATCAACTCTTTGGCTTCTTCGTCAGTTTTCGCAGTTGTCACAAAACATATGTCCATCCCGCGCACTTTGTCAATCTTATCATAATCGATTTCAGGAAAAATAAGTTGCTCCTTAATCCCCAAATTATAGTTACCTCTGCCATCAAAAGAGTTAGGATTAATCCCCCTAAAATCGCGAACTCTCGGAAGCGCCACATTCAAAAGCCTATCCAAAAATTCATACATCTTATCGCCTCGTAAAGTTACCTTAACGCCAATCCTCATGCCTTCGCGCAACTTAAAGTTAGCAACCGACTTCCTAGCCGTGCAAACCACCGGCCTCTGGCCCGTAATAGCAGCAATGTCAGACATAATAGCGTCAATAACCTTAGAGTTATCTCTAGCTTCGCCCGCACCAACATTAATAATAATCTTCTCAAGCTTAGGAATCTGCATAACGCTCTTATAAGAAAATTTCTTCATAAGTAAAGGCGCAATCTCTTGCCTGTATAAGTCCCTTAATCTTGCCATGTCCTATCCTCCTTAAAGCGACTTTGAGCATTTTTTGCAAATGCGTGATTTAGTCCCATCTTCACCAACAAGATGAGCAATCCGGGTAGGTTTTTCGCAATGAGGGCAAACAACCTGAACCTTGCAAGCACGCATAGCGCCTTCAGCCTTAACAATCCCGCCAGATTCACCCATTTTGCGAGGCTTAACATGTTTAGAAACCATGTTAACTCCATCAATAATAACCTTGCCCTCCTTAGGGCTAACCGCCAAAACCTTGCCTTTTTTCCCACGCTCTCTGCCGCTCAAAACGACAACGGTGTCACCCGTCTTAACATGAACTTTTTTTATCACAGTGAACACCTCCATCAAAGCGTCTCAGGAGCCAAACTCAGTATCTTCATATAGTCCCGATCGCGAAGTTCCCTAGCAACAGGTCCAAAAATACGAGTGCCCCTTGGGTTTTTGTCATCTTTTATCAAAACAGCGGCATTCTCGTCAAACCGGATATAAGAGCCATCATCTCTGCGAACTCCCCTAACCGAGCGAACCACAACCGCCTTAACCACATCACCTTTTTTCACAACGCCGCCGGGTGATGCTTTTTTAACAGACGCAACCACAACGTCGCCAATATTAGCATACCTTCGCCGAGTTCCGCCAAGCACTCGAATGCACATAATCTCTTTAGCGCCAGTGTTGTCGGCAACCTTAAGGTAAGTTTGCTGTTGTATCACACCACGTTCCTCCTAACTTTTGTTAGTTCTAAAAGTCTCTAAAAAATATATTTTTCCATGCCTTATCCAAAACTATTAACCCGCTAACCCGCAAAAAAACGCAAATTACTTAGCTTTTTCAATAATCTCAACCAAGCGCCATCTTTTATCCTTGCTCAAAGGCCTAGTCTCCATCACCCGTACATAATCTCCAATACCGCATTCGTTGTTTTCATCATGTGCCTTAAGCTTAACCGTGCGTTTAATAATCTTATTATAAAGCTTGTGCTTCACGCTATCTTCAATAGCAACCACAATGGTTTTATCCATCTTATCGCTAACAACTTTGCCAACTTCAACTTTTCTCATGTTTCTCTCGCTCACAAGTAATCCTCCCTCCATCACGCTTTAGCAGCGGTAGCAGATATTTCATTTTCTTTCAAAAGAGTCATAACTCTAGCAATATCCTTCTTAACCGCCTTAATACGCATAGGGTTTTCAAGCTGATTGATGGCAAGTTGAAATCGCAAATTAAAAAGTTCCGCCTTAAGATCTTTTAGCCTTTTCAAAAGCTCAGCATCGGACAATTTTCTCATCTCAGAAGCTTTCATTATTGCTCACCATCCATTTCCTTTTTTACTACAAACTTGCACTTAATAGGGAGCTTGTGTGCGGCCAGCCTCATAGCCTCTCTAGCCGTCTCCTCAGGAACACCGGCAATCTCAAACATAACTCTCCCCGGCTTAATAACAGATACCCAGTATTCCGGAGCGCCCTTACCTTTACCCATCCGAGTCTCAGCAGGTTTCTTAGAAACCGGCTTATCCGGAAATATCTTAATCCAAACCTTTCCAAACCTTTTGCAATACCGTGTCATAGCGATACGCGCAGCCTCAATCTGGTTAGAAGTAATCCAAGCAGGCTCCAAAGCCACAAGGCCAAACTCACCGTGAGAAATTGTATTGCCACGAAGCGCCTTACCATTCATACGACCCCTGTGAACTCTTCTATACTTAACTCTCTTTGGCAATAACATTATTCTCCGCCTCCTTCCCTCTTAGGAGCGCGACGTTCTCTTCCTCGGCGATTCTCAGATCGTTCAGGAGCTTCATTTTGTTGAGCACGCACATTACCAAGAACTTCACCCTTATAAAGCCAAACCTTAACGCCCAGCCGGCCATAAGTCGTAGCAGCCTCAGCAAAACCGTAGTCAATGTCAGCCCTCAAAGTCTGCAAAGGAATAGTCCCCTCATGGTAATGCTCCGAGCGAGCAATTTCTGCGCCACCCAAACGGCCAGAAACCTGAACCTTAATTCCCTTAGCACCAAACTTCATAGCCCTGCCAATAGATTGTTTCATAGCTCGGCGAAAAGAAATTCTCTTCTCAAGCTGAACAGCAATATTCTCAGCAATCAACTGAGCATTCATGTCAGGCGACTTAACCTCAACAATATTAATCAAAACCGGTTTCTTAAGTAACTTTTCACATTTAACGCGAAGTTTATCAATCTCAGCTCCGCCCTTACCAATAACCATGCCAGGTTTAGAGCAATGTATATTAACCCTAACCTTATTAGCGTCACGTTCAATCTCGATCCTAGGAATCCCCGCAGAATAAAGCTGTTTCTTCAACAATTTGCGCAAATTATAATCTTCAACAAGCAAATCGCCAAAATCTTTATCTTTAGCAAACCAGCGCGAATCCCAATCCTTAATAACACCAACACGCAACCCGTGCGGATTAACTTTTTGGCCCATAGTCTACCTCCTTTTCAACTATTTTTTTCCTTGAGTACCATAGTAACATGAGAAGACCTCTTCTCAATCCTGTGCGCCCTTCCGTGATCCTTAGGCCGAATCCGCTTAAGAATGGGCCCCGGGCAAACAAAGCACTCCGAAACATAAAGTTTATTCTTATCCATATTGTGATTATTCTCAGCATTAGCAACAGCCGACTTCAAAAGCTTCGAAAGATCCTCACAAGCAGCCTTCGGGGTGTGCCTCAAAATGGCCGCCGCAATATCCACAGGCTTATTCCGAATCAAATCAAGCACTATAGATACTTTCCTAGGAGAAATCCTCGCATACTTTAAATAAGCCAAAGCTTCCATGCAATCACACTCCTTTCAGCTATCATTTAGTAGTCTTAGATCCCGCATGACCTTTAAAAGTCCTCGTCGGCACAAACTCGCCAAGCTTATGTCCAACCATGTCCTCAGTCACATAAACAGGAACATGCTTCCGACCGTCATGCACGGCAAATGTATGCCCAACAAAGTCCGGAAAAATAGTAGATGAACGGCTCCAAGTCTTCAAAACCTTCTTCTCGCCAGCATCATTCATTTCCTTAACTCGTTTAAGTAGCACAGGCTGCACATAAGGGCCTTTTTTTAGGCTTCTTCCCATATAAATTTAAGCTCCTTTCTGTGTTTACTTACCGTTTCTGCGTTTAACAATGAACTTATCAGTTCTGTTGCGCTTTTTCCTAGTCTTATATCCAAGAGTAGGCTTACCCCAAGGCGTAACAGGGCCCGGTCTACCAATAGGGCTCTTGCCCTCACCGCCACCATGTGGGTGATCGCAAGGATTCATAACAGAACCACGAACAGTCGGCCGAATACCCATATTGCGTTTGCGCCCAGCCTTACCAATCTTAACGTTCTCATGATCAGTATTGCCAACTTGCCCAACCGTAGCCATGCACTCAACCGGAACATTCCGGAGCTCACCCGAAGGTAACCTCAAAAGCGCAAATTTACCTTCCTTAGCCATGAGCTGTGCCATAATGCCAGCCGCACGAGCAAACTGAGCACCCTTACCAGGATAAAGCTCCACATTGTGGATAAAAGTACCCGTAGGAATATTCAGCAAAGGCAGAGCATTGCCAGGTTTAATATCGGCCGATTCGCCAGCCACAATAGTGTCGCCAACTTTCAAGCCATTTGGTGCAATAATGTAAGCCTTCTCGCCGTCCTCATACTGAACCAAAGCAATATGTGCCGAACGATTCGGATCATACTCAAGAGTCAAAACAGTAGCAGAAACACCAACCTTCTGCCGTTTAAAATCAATAACACGATACTTTCTACGGTTACCGCCGCCCTTATGGCGAACAGTAATCCTCCCGTAGCTATTACGGCCGGACTTTTTATTCATAGGCTCCAGCAAACTTTTTTCTGGCCCCACCTTAGAAAGCCCAGAGTAATCCACAACCGACATGTGTCGCCTCGAAGGCGTCGTCGGTTTATAATTCTTAATAGCCATCTATATTTTCACTCCTTTTTTAGCCTCGTTAAGACTTTATCTTCACACTAGCCATATCGCCACTTTTAATTTTCTCAGCAACCTGTTTACCAACATAATAGCCAACAAACCCAGCTAACACCGAAAATATAATCATCACCATATCCATAGGATCAACGTAGCAATCGCCATACATCTGCGCTTGGCTAGGGAGCAGTCTCCATATCTGAAGGGTAATAAATACGAAAATTATTGCAAAAATTCTCGAAATTTTCATCCCATACCGTTTGATTTTTTTTGTAAGAGCAAACAAAACAAATGCCGCCCACTCAAGTACAAAGGCCAAATAAAACCAAATTTTAATAAACCCGCCGCCGCCATAACTAACAGAAAGTTGCGCTGCGTTCAGTGCCACAGAAGATAAAAGCATACTTACAACCAAAGAATATCCCCATAAAGGCGTTATTTTTAAATTTTCCAATTTATCCAGCCATTTAACAAATGTTTGTTTCAAAAGCAATCAAACCATCCCTTCAAAGAACTCAATAGCCTTGCTGTCTTCAGTCAAAACAACATAAGCTTTCTTCCAGTCCGAAGTGTACCCCTGATTTCGACCGTGCCGTCTAAGGTGCCCCTTAACATTAACGACATTAACCTTCAGCACCTTCACACCAAAAAGTTCTTCAACTGCCCGTTTAATCTCAATCTTATTTGCACATCTAGCAACCTCAAAAGTGTACATCTTTATGGCGTTCCCAGCCATACTTTTTTCAGTAATCACCGGGCGAATAACAATATCTTGCGCTACCACTTAAGCATACACCTCCTCAATTTTACTAACGGCATCCTTAACAATAATCAAACTATCGTAATTCAAAATATCATAAACATTAAGAGTATTAACCTGCGCGGTCTTAACTCCCGGAATATTCCTAGCCGAAAAGACTACCTTCTCGTCCACCTCCGGCAGAACCAGCAAAGCCTTCTTGCAAGCCCCAACAGCCGCAAGCATGCTAGCAATGTCCTTAGTCCGATATGCAGCAAGAGCCAGCTTGTCAAGAATAATCACATTTTCGTCCATAACCTTAGCAGAAAAAGCCGACTTCATAGCCAGTCTTCTTTCCTTCTTGTTAACAGAAAAGCCGTAATCGCGAGGCTTAGGTGCAAAAACAACACCACCATGTCTCCACTGCGGCGCACGAATAGACCCCTGCCGAGCATGCCCCGTTCCTTTTTGCCGCCAAGGTTTTCTTCCTCCGCCAGCAACTTCAGAGCGAGTCAATGCAGACTGCGTCCCCTGGCGCTGATTAGCCAAATAATTAACCACCATCTCATGAAGCAAAACGCGATTAGGCTCCACTCCAAAAACGGCGTCAGAAAGAGTAATCTCATCAACCGCCTGGCCCGTAACATCAAGAACTTGAACTTTTGGCATTACAATTCCTCCTTCCCTAAGCCTTAACGCTCTGTTTAACTTCAACCGATCCACCATTCGCGCCCGGAATAGCGCCCTTAACAGCAATCAAGTTGTTCTCAACATCAACTTTAACAATCTCAAGGTTCTGCACAGTAACTCTCTCTGCGCCCAGATGACCCGCCATCTTAGTACCTTTAAATACTCTCGAAGGGTCAGAACAAGCGCCAATAGAACCTCCATGCCGAACAACAGGCCCCGAACCATGGCTCTCCTTAAGCCTTCTGCAATTCCAGCGCTTAATAACGCCAGCATAGCCCTTACCTTTGCTCGTGCCCGTCACGTCAACCTTGTCGCCCGCAGCAAAAACGTCCGCCTTAATAATGTCCCCCACGTTGTAAGCGCTAGTATCCTCAAACCGAAACTCGCGCAAAACCCGTTTAGGTGCAACGTCAGCCTTAGCAAAATGCCCAAGCATAGCCAAATTAATGTTAATAGGTTTCTCGTCGAATTTAGCCGACCGCACGCCCTTTTTATACTTAAGCTTAATGTCGCCAAATCCCATTTGCACAGAGTCATAACCATCGTTTTCAACGGTTTTCTTCTGCGATACAACGCAAGGCCCCGCCAAAATAACAGTGACAGGAACAACGTTGCCTTTCTCGTCAAAAATCTGCGTCATCCCAATTTTTTTGCCGATGATCGCCTTTTGCATTTTAATCATCCTCCTAGATAGGTTATTGGTTGAAAATCTTCAACATGACCCCAACTGCGCGGTAGGTTGACTCAAAGTTTAATCTCTATGTCAACGCCAGCAGGGAGCTCCAGCCCCATAAGTGCCTCAACAGTCTTATTCGAGGGCTTCAAGATATCGATAAGCCTCTTGTGAGTGCGCATCTCGAACTGTTCGCGGCTATCTTTATCCTTGTGAACAGCTCTAAGTATAGTGATAATCTGCTTTTCAGTCGGCAAAGGCACCGGACCCGAAACTTTAGCATTAGTCCGTTGCGCAGTCTGAACAATCCGTTCAGCAGACTGATCCACCAACTGATGGTCATACCCCTTAAGTCTTATTCTAATCTTTTCCTTGACTGCCATAACAAAAATCGCCTCCTTTATACAATTGGCGGGCGTGCTCTCTATTTTCAAAAAGTAAACACTCGTCCGGGTGTTTCGCAAAACACTAAGTAAAAATCCGGGTACTAAAGCAGCGAAACCCCCCGCCGCAAGAGCTCCGGGTAAAAATAAAAAGAGCATAACAATCCCCAAAAACAAAGGATCGCATTAACTTTAAAAATCGCCCGGTTTAAAATCGGACATACTCCACGGAAAAACCGGCCCAAAAGCCGCAACCTCCCGCTTCAACGCATATCGTGCTCAGTCACACTATAATATGATAGCACACCCTCTCCCACAAATCAAGTACCTTGAAAAAAATTTTTACCTCAAATCCAAATTTTTCTCAAAAAGGCTCATAATAGCGTCTTAGCTAGCTTCTCACGGAATATTATTCGTAAAAAGCCGAAAAAAATACACAGCAAAAAATACAGCAACAAATCCCCAAATGTAGGCAGTGCAAGCCCTTTTATTAAACCTAAACGCCGGCACATTCATATGTATCGCGATAAAAGCCGTAATCAGCGCCGGAATCAAGAGCGGGTGATAATAAAATGAGCTGTAAAAATCCAACTTCAGCAAAGACAAAAAAGCCCGAGTCATCCCGCAAGAAGGGCAAGGAATCCCAGTAAAAAACCGAAAAAAGCAGTGTATTCCCGAAAAGTACAAAATCAAAACAGCAGCAATCGCCGCCAAAACATAAAAAATGTGCCTAACTAAAATTTTATGCGTACATTTAAGTTCGACCATCCCAGTCTCCACCCCCATTTCCCTTCTCCGCTACTTCCTAAGCATCGCCACAATCGCAGCCCAACCGTTCTTCCTCTTAACATCAATCACATTAAAATCCGGCTCCAAAGAACTCAAAATGTCCAATTCCCTCAGCTCAATAATCCCGCTCATCAAGTACATCGAGCGCTTGTGCATGTAATTTTTAACCGATTTATTCAGCTCAATTATCACATCGGCCACAATGTTTGCAACGATAACGTCGAACTGGCCGCGAATCTTGTCTACCAAATTGCCACAGATCGCCGTAAATTTGTCGCTCACACCATTAATTTTAGCGTTTTCGGCCGCGGTTTTTACCGCCAGCTCGTCAATGTCCACACCAGTAGCAGCCCTAGCGCCCAATAATATCGAAGCAACAGACAATATCCCGCTGCCACAGCCAATATCCAGCAGCGTCGCGCCCGGCTTCATATATTTCTCTAGCAAACTAAGGCAAAGGCTCGTCGTTTCGTGAGTCCCCGTGCCAAAAGCCAGCCCCGGATCAATCTGCAAAACCGTGCGGCCGTTCGCATCAATCTCATCACGCCGCCACGACGGGCAAATAAGCATCCTCTCGCCAACCGCCGCCGGGCGAAAATACTTTTTCCAGTTATTTATGTAATCCTCCACCCTGCAGGCCTTGGTCGAAATCTTATTCTTAACACCCGCGCTACCAAGCCGTTGTCGCAAAAACTCAATCGCTTCAACCGGGTTGTTCTCGGGAGAAATATACACATGAACCCATGCAACATCGCGGTCCTTCGCCAACAGCTCTTCGTCAATAAGACTAATATGCGCAATGCGCTGCGCCTCAGCCTCAAGATCCGAGTAATCCTCAATGTAAATCCCGTGCGGCACCGCCATATTGGCAATCGCAGCCGCCGTCTCAACATCGCCTGCGCCAATTTCAATCACAATCTCGGTAAAATCCATCTAATTTTCTCCAAACAGATTCTTCAACTTCTCGAAAAAGCCTCTTCGCTTCTGATAATTCGCCTCGCTCGCCTCTTCTTCAAAGCTGCGCAAAAGCTCCTTCTGGCTGCCCGACAGGTTTCTCGGAATCTCGATGCTCACCTTCACAAACTGATCGCCACGCCGTTTCGAGCCCAAATGTTCAATCCCTTTGCCCCGAAGCTTAAAAACGTCGCCAGGCTGGGTCCCCTCATGAATGCTATAGCTAACCTTGCCGTCAATAGTAGGCACAGTGACCTCAGCACCCAGCGCCGCCTGAACAAACGTAATCGGCAGCTCGCACCAAATGTCAAAACCCCGGCGCTCAAAGATAGAATGCGGCCTCACCGTAATGTACACGTGCAAATCGCCCGACGGTCCGCCGTTAACACCAGCATTACCATGGCCCCCCACCTTCAAAATCTGGCCATTGTCGATCCCGGCCGGCACATTCACCTCAACCTTTCTCGTAACCTGAACTCTGCCCGTTCCAGAGCACTTTCTGCACGGATTCTCAATCACCTTGCCCGTTCCACCGCAGTTTTCACAAGTCCTCGCCGTCTGAACAACGCCAAAAGGCGTCCGCTGAGTAACCCGGCTCTGCCCCGTGCCATGGCAAACCTGACAAGTCTTCGCCGAGCTCCCCTTAGCAGCGCCCGAACCGCTACACTCCGGGCATTTTTCAACCACGCGATACGAAACATCCTTTTTGCAGCCCTTCGCGGCCTCTTCAAAAGAAATGCTGACCGAAGCCTCGCTGTCCGACCCTCGTCGCGGTGCGTTAGGATTCGACCGGCCCCTAGAAGAAAAACCGCCACCGAAGCCGCCGCCAAAGCCCCCACCAAAAAAGCTGCTAAAAATATCGCCCAAATCGAAGTCATCGCCAAACGGATTCCCACCAGCGCCAGCACCAGCGGCTCCATAAGAAGGATCAACCCCAGCGTGCCCAAACTGATCGTACCTCGCGCGCTTATCCTTATCGCAGAGCACCTCATAAGCCTCGTTCACTTCCTTAAAACTCGACTCCGCCGCCTTATCCCCGGGGTTCAAGTCCGGGTGATATTTCTTTGCAAGCTTTCGGTAAGCCTTTTTAATCTCGTCCTCCGAAGCACCCCTAGGCACCCCCAAAACGTCATAAAAATCGCGTTTTGCCGCCAACAAAATCACTCCTAAAATCTTCGCTCGAGAGGGAATCCCTCAACCACGAAACCTGCAGCCAAGGGATTTTCTCTCGTTTTAACCTAAAAACCAAATCATCTATTTTTCGCTACCATTGCTGTCAACGTCTTTAAAATCGGCGTCATAAACATTTTCTCCGCCCTGAGAACTATCCGAACCAGCAGCATTTTGAGCATCTTGACCCGCAGCCTGATTCGGCGCCGCGCTCTGATATAGCTTTGCCGAAACTTCGTACATAGCCTTCTGAAGGTCGTCCTTGCCAGACTTGATCGTGTCAATATTGTTGGCCGAAATGGCCTCCTTCAAAGCGCTCACCTTCGCGTTCAGATTATCCTTGTCCGCGCCGTCAACTTTGTCTCCATTCTCATTTATCAGCTTCTCAACCGCATAGCAAAGGTTCTCGGCCTCATTCTTAATTTCAACTTCCTCGCGTCTCTTTTTGTCTTCCTCCGCGAACTGCTCGGCGTTTTTAACGGCCTGCTCAATCTCCTCCTTCGACATATTGGTGTTCGAGCTAATCGTAATCTTCTGCTCCTTACCAGTGCCGAGGTCCTTAGCGTGAACGTTCACAATGCCGTTTGCGTCGATGTCGAAAGTAACCTCAATTTGCGGAACTCCACGCATAGCGGGCGCAATGCCGTCCAAAGTAAATAGTCCCAATTGCTTGTTGTCCTTAGCAAACTCTCGCTCACCCTGCAAAACGTTGATCTGAACCTGAGTCTGATTATCCACGGCCGTAGAAAAAATCTGGCTCTTCTTAGTAGGGATAGTCGTGTTTCTCTCGATAATCTTAGTCATAATGCCGCCCATGGTCTCAACACCAAGCGAAAGCGGCGTAACATCCAAAAGCAACAATCCCTGTACTTCTCCGCCCAAAACGCCAGCCTGCAAAGCCGCGCCGATGGCAACGCACTCATCCGGATTAATCCCCTTAAAAGGATCCTTTCCGATCAACGATTTTACCGCATCTTGAACAGCCGGAATCCGTGAAGATCCGCCAACCATCAAGACTTTGTCAATCTGACTTATCTCCAAGCCAGAGTCCGAAAGAGCCTGCCGAACCGGCCCCATCGTGTTTTCAACCAAATCCTTAGTAAGCTCGTCAAACTTAGCCCGAGTCAAAGTCAAGTCCAAATGCTTAGGGCCGCTAGCGTCCGCAGTGATAAACGGCAAATTAATCGCAGTAGAAGTCACGCCCGAAAGCTCAATCTTCGCCTTCTCAGCAGACTCCTTCAAGCGCTGCATCGCCATTTTGTCCTTCCTCAAATCAATGCCGTTCTCGGCCTTAAAAGAATCCGCCATCCAGTCAATAACTCTCTGGTCAAAATCGTCGCCACCAAGCTTGTTATTGCCCGCCGTAGCCAGAACTTCCTGCACTCCGTCGCCCATCTCAATAATCGAAACGTCAAAAGTCCCGCCGCCAAGGTCATAAACCATAACCTTCTGGTCGTTCTCCTTATCAATTCCATACGACAAAGCCGCAGCAGTCGGCTCATTAATTATCCTCTTAACGTCCAAACCAGCAATCTTGCCCGCATCCTTAGTCGCCTGGCGTTGCGCGTCGGTAAAATAAGCCGGAACCGTAATAACCGCCTGCGTCACGGTGTCTCCAAGATAAGCCTCCGCGTCCGCCTTCAGCTTCTGAAGTATCATCGCCGAAATTTCTTGCGGCGTAAGGCTCTTCCCATCAATATTCACCTTGTGATCGGTGCCCATCTCGCGTTTAATAGAAGAAATCGTGCGGTCCGGGTTAGTAATAGCCTGCCGCTTCGCCACCTGGCCAACCATCCTCTCGCCCGTCTTCGAAAAAGCAACAACAGACGGCGTCGTCCTCGTCCCCTCAGCATTAGCGATTACAACCGGCTCACCGCCCTCAATAACCGCCACGCAGGAGTTCGTCGTGCCCAAGTCGATTCCAATAGTCTTTGCCATAACAATTACCTCCAAATATCAAATATAATGTATAAAATAAAATTCAATCTCAAAAAGTCGCCTAACTGCAGGTCCTATCCAAACTTTCTAAATTCAAATCCATAAAACCCTAGTTTGCAACAGAAACCATCGCATGCCGGATAATCTTGTCGCCCATCTTGTAGCCCTTTTGAAAAATCTGCGCAATAACATTCTCGCCAACCTCGTCGCTTTCAATATGAGATATAGCATTGTGCAGCTCCGGGTCAAAGCCGTCCCCAACGCAGCCAAAAGGCTCAACACCCAGCCGGCCAAGCGATGCATCAAATTGTTCACTCAACATCCGAAGCCCCTTCTGATACTCAGCATCCGCGTCGCCGCTAGCCTCAATGGCCCTCTCAATGCAGTCCGCAATAGACAAAATCTCCGCAACCGTCTTAGCTTTCCCATCATTATAAGCCGAGATCCGATCCTTCTCGCTGCGCTTCCGATAATTATCATATTCCGCCGCAAGCCGCAAAAACCGCTCCTCCTGCTCCTTCAAGTCCTTCTGCAACTCATCTAATTTTTTCAACATCTCCTGATTTTCATCGATTATCTCCTGCGCCTCAAAGTTATCATCAACCTCAAGCCCCGCAGATTCACTTTCGTTTTCATTTTCAAAATCAGAAATATCCTTAATTTCCTCCGCCAAAAAGCAAGCCTCCTTCATTTACTCTACTCTAAAAAGGTCGTTAAGTATCTCGCCCAGCAAATCGGCAATATACTCAAGCCGCGCAATCAGCTTAGCATAATTCATCCTAGTAGGGCCAACAACCCCAATAGAACCGCAATTCTCGCCATTCACCATATACCGAGTAACCACAATGCTCGAATGCGCAAGCTCCTCACGATTGCTTTCCTCTCCGATAAAGACGCGCGTCCTGTCCTCCCCCGTAGAAAAAAACAGATCGTCAATATCCTCAAATCCAGCAAAAAAATTAATCAACCGAACGGCCACCTGTTGGTTAAATTCGGGAACTAGCAGTAAATTCGTCTGGCCATCAATGTGCAAATCCGGCTTCGAGATTGACCTCGCAACCTCAAACAAAGCGTCAAACACGTCCGACATCAAAAAAGCAAGCGGCCCCAAAGACACCGCAACCGTCTGAATGAGCGCCGGTGTTATGTCCGCAATAGAAACCCCAGCAAACTTCTCATTTAGCACCCCATTAAACTTATCCAAAACCTCATCCGTCAGCAAATTTTCGCACCGAAACAACCGATTCTTAATTATCC
The DNA here is from genome assembly GCA_948527295.1 of uncultured Eubacteriales bacterium. GTDB lineage: Bacteria > Bacillota > Clostridia > Oscillospirales > Acutalibacteraceae > CAG-557. Next base: position 75,323 of record CAOSWK010000003.1, read on the forward strand.
CCGAAGAAGTCGTAAGAATAAGCATCGCCGCAAAACTGCTAACCTGCACCAGCTTAATGCTCTTAACACAGCTCTTCTGTGCCGACACATCAGTAGACACCACCGCAAAATTAGTCATGCTCGCCAAAAGGCTCGTCGCGTTCTTAAGTAAAACCTCCGGCTCCTTAACGCTCAAATTCAGCGCCGAATCAATATACTCCTTAGTCTTCCTAGGCAAATAAGCCTTGCCCATCAACTGATTGATATAAAGCCGATACCCTACGTGCGAAGGGACCCGACCCGCAGAAGTATGCGGTTGCTCCAACAAACCAAGCTCCGTAAGTTCCGCAAGCTCATTTCTGATGGTAGCCGAAGAAACTGAAAAGTCCAACAACTCGCACAAAACCTTAGAACTAACCGGTTCTGCAAACTGAATATAATTGTTAATCACCGCAGCCAAAATCTTAAGCTTTCTATCCGAAAGTTCCACAAATAACCCCCCTCCGGTTAAAAACATTAGCACTCAAAAAGCGCGAGTGCTAACTACAATTTATAATTTACCATGTTATCAGCAAAATGTCAACACCACAACTCAAAAAATCATAAACATCGCACACAGCCGCTGCATCAGCTCTTCAATTAATTGTAACACGGTCCAGCGGAACGCTGGTCGGTTAGGGGTTTTAAAGGGGAATCGAAATCCCCTTTAAACGTTTTTGGATACTTTTTTCGTTACAAAAAAGTATCGTAAAAAAATCGGTTTCGGTTTAAACATTCAGCTTTTTCGGGAACTTCAAAGCTTGCCGAATATCATTCCCCAAAAAAAACAACCGCTTATAATCCCCCATAATCCTAGAAACCAAGCGCTTAGAGTACGCCGCCTGAATCTCTTTAACCGAAAGATTCGTGCTTATAATCGTCGGCTTTTTGTACATAATCCGCGAATTTATAATATTATAAATGATCGCGCTTGAAAAACTTGTCTGAAATTCTGTACCCAAATCATCCAAAATCAAAAGGTCGCAGTCCACCAAATGCCCCTTAGTCTCGTCACCTTCAGCATCACGGTCAAAATGCTCCTTCTCAAGCTGCGCAATAATATTGGGCGCCGAGGCATAAATCACATTGTATCCCCGCTCAATCACGTCATTCGCAATCGCCAAAGACAAATGCGTCTTGCCCAAACCCGTAGCACCCTGCAAAAACAAATTCTCCGCACCCTCATCAAAATTCTTCGCATACTCACGGCAAAACCGCAAAATCTTCTCCATATGCAACTTTATATTCACGCCATCATCGGCCTTCTGGTCCGGGTAAAAGTTAACATCAAAACTCTCAAAGGTCGACAAAGCCAGCGGCGACAGCCTGTTCAAGTTATTGTAAGCAATCTTCTTAACCCTGTCCTTCAAGCAGCCGCACATGATGCCATCAACATACCCCCCGTCACGGCACTTCTTGCAGTTATACTCCACTTCCAAATAGTCCGCCGGCAGATTTGCCGCCATCAGCAACTCCCGCATCTCTCCCTGCAGCAGCAAATTTTCATCCTTCATCTTAGTCAACAACTTTTTAGCATTAGCGCCCGCCAAAACAGCTTTGGCCGCATCTATCGCCGTGCGAGAAAGCTGCGCATCGATCTGCTTCGCCCGCTCACACTTTTTATAAAACTCCCGTTTCCTGCGCGCGCATTCTTCCTCGCGAGTTTTTCTCAAAAAATCGAGTTCAGCCTCTGCCTGGTGCAAAATTTTTGCCCTAACGCTCATAAAAAGTCTCCTTCTGCTGCCTTCTGCCGCCAATTTTCTCTATATGTACATATAATTTCGCTCATATTCGTCGATGTTGTAGGAAGTAACATCATTTGACTTCTTCAAAACCCCATGCCCACTGGATTTCTTCTGCCGGTCCTCCTCAAAAACCTCAGACATCGTCTTAACTCCAGCTCCATGCCACCGTTTGATGATGCCGTCCATATAGCTCAAAATATACCTACCCTTGGCGTTTATGCACCTATCGTACGCCTCTTTCAACAGCTCATCCGAGATCTTCCACTCGTTAATCCACCGATTTGCCGCCTCATCTTCCTTTGCCGAAGGCGATCTATGCTCTATCCCGATAATTTTTTCAAGCAAAGTCCAGGCCTTGCGGTAATTCTCCAAAACAATAATCTTCTTCTCGGCCTTCTCTACGGTATCAATCTCCTCCTGCGCCCAAGAAATCGCCATCTTCTCAATATATCTCATATTGCATTTGCCCACACTAACGGCGTACTGCATGATCATCAAAATCACATCCACAGGCAAACCGTCACTTTCATGCAGCATAAGGAGCGTCGCGCTGTCTCCACCAGAAATCGGCCTAGACAAAATGACCTGCGCTTCCTGCATCAAAAAAGAAATCTCCGAAGACTCATTTATCCTCCTTGCCACAAAAGCAGAGTCCGGCCTCTGGGCCCGCAAAGGTACCCTCTTAACCGCAATATTACTAGCTTTTTCAGCCTCTTCACGCACGTCGTTTTGAGCTCCCACAACGTCTTTGCCCTCTTTTTTATCTTCCGGCTCCGAAATAACCTTTGTCTCCACCCAGTAGCGCATGGAGTCTTTTACATCGAGCTCGTCCATGGCGAGGGCTTTGGCAATTTTGTTAACAGAAATATTTTGACCAGCGTGGCGCAGCATAAAGAGGAGGACTTTTAGCTGTGCAGCGCCGGCTAATTTTATATGTTTATCCACAACATCGCAAGGGATGGCGAAAATAGAATTCCAGCAACCTAAATTAACAGACAAATTCATTTTTTACACCTCTTATCGAACATTATACCACAAATTTTCAAACTTCACAGCACTATTTTTACCCGATTTTCTTGCAATTGACAAGCGCAAAAAGTTAAATTATAATTCACAGAAGTGGCGAAGATTCACGAAACGGCCGCTACTTTACATATAATTTGTTGATTGATTATAATTTTGCTGCACGATAAATTTTGGAGGTAAATATGGTTCACACTTACGATACTAGCGGGACTTGCTCGCGAAAAATAATAATCGATGTTGAAAACGGTGTCGTTAATAACGTTGAATTTGTAGGCGGCTGTAACGGCAACACGCAGGGGATTTCCTCTTTGGTGCGGGGGATGAAGGTCGCTGACGTCATAAAAAAGTGCAAAGGAATCGACTGTGCCGGCCGTGGGACCTCTTGCCCGGACCAGCTGGCAAAGGCGATGGAAGAAATCGTGTCAAAAAGTGAAGTAAATTCACTATAAACATCCGCTGAAGCTATATTTATCGCGAAAAGGAGCCTTTAAATGGCAGAAACTCCACTTTACACCGCATTAAAAACGCATGCCGACTTGCACCGAGCCTCATTTCATACGCCCGGTCACAAAAACTCCGAAATGATGCGGGTTTTCAACTTTTTTGATCTGGACTTCACCGAGCTCCCCGATACAGACAGTCTTTATGAAGCTTCTGGCGCTATCAAAAAAGCAGAAGACCGTATGTCTGGCCTTTATGGCACGCAGCAGACGCTCTTTTCGGCCGGCGGATGCACCTTGTGCATCCAAACCATGCTAAAGTTGGCCTTGCCGTACGGCGGAAAGGTCGTTGCCTCGCGGATGATCCACAAAAGCGCCGTGAATACGATGGCTCTTCTAAACGCGGACGTCCGCTGGGTCATGCCTAAAGTTGATGAGCACACTGGACTTTTTTTGCAAGTGGAGCCCGCGGACATCGAAACCATCCTGATACAAGAGCCCGATATTGCCTGCGTGTACACAACCAGCCCGGATTACTTTGGCCACATTGCAGATATTGCAGGCATTTCTAAGGTCTGCAAAAGGCACAACGTCCCGCTGCTGGTCGACAACGCCCACGGAGCTCACCTTAAATTTTTGCCAGAAGATATCCATCCAATTACGCTCGGAGCCGATTTGGTTGCGGATTCTGCGCATAAAACGTTGCCGGTTTTGACTGGTGGCGCGCTTTTGCACATCGCGGACGCAAAATTTGCCCCTTGCGCTCGGGCAGCAATGTCCATCTTTGGCTCTACGAGCCCCTCCTATCCCATAATGGCCTCGCTCGACGTTTGCCAGAGCTGGCTTTGCAGCAACGGCAAGGCTGCATTTTTTGCTTTACAAAAAGAGATTTCAAAAATCAAAGAAATCGCGGCTCAAAAGGGAATTCTGGACGACTGTGCAAACGTTGATCCTGTACGGTTAACTTTGGATGTCGCTAAAATCGGGCTTTCTGGCGATTCTGCTGCGGAATATTTTCGGCAAAACGGCATCGAACCTGAACTCTCCACCGCAGAAAGAGTCGTGTTTATTGCAACGCCGATGAATTCGACGGTAGATTTTGATCAATTGGCGATGGCTATTAAAAGTCTGCAACCGGCAGGGACCGCGCTTTCCATCAGATGCCCAGCTTTTGAATTGCCTATTGTTAAAAAATCTTTGCATTCGGCTTTGTTTAGCCCTTCGGAGCGCATCAATTCTTGCAACGCCGTTGGACGAGTCAGCGCCGGCACCGTTTGCCCCTGCCCTCCTGGCATCCCCATACTAGTGCCGGGCGAGCTGATAACTGAAATTTCCGTCAAAAATTTGCTGCGCTATGGCATTTTTTTAATAGATGTGATAAAATGAGTCCATAAACTTCTTTTGGGGTGACTGCGATGAAGCTAATTCTTGCTATAATCAACAGCGACGACGCTAACGCCGTCTCGAATGCGCTTACTGATAACGGCTTTTTGGTGACGAAACTCTCGACAACTGGCGGATTTCTGAAGGTCGGTAACACTACTTTTATCACCGGTGTCGACGACGACCGCGTTGACGAGGTTATTAAGATTATCAAAAGTAAAAGCAAAAAGCGCAAACAGAGCGTTCCAAGCGCGACTCCACTGGAGGTTGACACTTATAGCGCTATTCCTTTTGAGATAACGATTGGCGGCGCGACGATATTTGTGCTAAATGTCGAGGACTTTAAGAAGGTTTAGATGGACAAAAACTCGGGATGTATTTTTATGGATTTTAACAGTTTTATTGGGAATCGGGCGGTAATTTCTCAACTTCAGGCGCTTTTTTTGCACAACAAAATTGCTCATGCGATTATGCTGGACGGCGCTGCTGGGCTTGGCAAGAAGACGCTTGCTAAGATTATTGCTCAGGCCGCGGTGTGTAGTCACCGTGAGAATGGCGCGCCTTGTGGGGTTTGCCCTAATTGCAAGAAGACCGAGAAAGGGATTCACCCGGATGTCATTTTGCCGGAGAAATCTGGCGTCTCTCAGACTTACAGCATCGCGACTATTCGGGACGTCCGCACAGACGCTTATGTGGCCGCCAACGAGGCTTTTACGAAGGTTTACATATTCACCGACGTTGACAATATGGGCGTTCCGGCGCAAAATGCTCTTTTGAAAATTCTGGAGGAGCCCCCAAAAAACGTCATGTTCATCCTCACGTGCGAGTCCGCCTTTAACGTGCTCGCTACCATTCGCTCGCGCGTTCAGCTGTTTTCTTTGAGTCCGGTCTCTTCTGCTGAGCTGCAAGCTTATCTTGCAAAGAATTTTCCGGATCGTCCAGCTGAGCATTTAAGGAGCATTTGTGAGGTCGTTAAGGGTAACATCGGTTTGGCACTCGACTTAGTTACATCTGATGGGCACGATAAATCTTCTGAACTTGCCGAAAAATTGGCGCTTAGCCTTGCTTCGATGAACGAATTTGACTTGCTGACGGTAGTTGCGCAAGTTTTGGAGAATAAAAAGGGCTTCATCTTTGTGTTGAAGTTTTTGTCGGATCTGCTTCGCGACGCGCTGGTCTTGTCGGTGGATTTTTCTATTGCAGAAAATTCTGGATGTGCTAAAATATTAGCAGAAAAGCTTTCTACCGCGCAGCTGTTGCGATTGATCGATGTTGTGGCTCAAACCAAAAGTTACGTTGAGCGGAACGTTAACATGCAGATTTTGTCGACGGACTTTTGCTCGAAGATGTTTCAGATTGCCGCTAATGTGCGGTAAAAAATTTTTGAGGAGGAAAAAATGGCCGAAATTGTTGGTGTCCGGTTTAAAGATGTGGGAAAAGTCCACTATTTTCTGCCGAATAATCAAAAAGTTAAAATCAACGACCTGGTTATTGTCGAAACCGCTGCGGGCTCCGACTGCGGCCGGGTTGTCATCATCAAAAAAAATTTTGCGGATAAACAAGTTTTGAAAAGCTTGCCCAAAGTGCTGAGAAAGGCCGAATTCAAGGACTTTGAGCGCTTGAAGCGGCTAAAAGAAAAAGAGGCTCGCGCGGCGAAAATTTGCAGCGAAAAGATCAAAAAGCATCGCCTAAACATGAAGCTCATCGGCGTGGAATATACCTTTGATGGCCACAAAATCGTGTTTTACTTCACTGCCGAGGCGCGCGTGGATTTTCGCAATTTGGTTAAGGAGCTGGCTGGAATTTTTAAAGCTCGCATCGAACTGCGTCAAGTCGGCGTTCGCAATGAAGCTAAGTCGCTCGGCGGGCTTGGAATCTGCGGCAAGCCTTTTTGCTGCTCTACTTTTTTAGACGAGTTCCAGCCTGTTTCGATAAAAATGGCCAAAGAGCAAGGGCTTTCACTGAATCCGGTCAAAATTTCTGGCACGTGCGGCCGGCTCATGTGCTGCTTAAAGTTCGAGCAAGCCGCTTATCAGGATCTGCTAAAAAAGGCCCCCAAGCCTGGCGCGATTGTCGATACCCCTAAGGGCCGCGGGACGGTTGTGGAGCAGAATCTTTTAACCGGAGTTTTGAAAATCTGCATGGATTCGGCACCCGAGGCTGCACCTGTTTGCTACAATCTGCGTGACGTCAAGATTGTCAAAGATGCCGAGATTAAGGTCAATAAAAAGGAGCTCGATGAGCTGAAAAATTTAGAATAAACTCGCGATATTTGCGGAATTCTGCGAAACGTGATAAACTTTACTTTGACTGCGTTAGGAGGTGTTGGGCAAATGGCTTATTGTATTAACGATGATTGCATATCCTGCGGGGCTTGCGAGGTTGAGTGTCCGGTTGGTGCCATTTCTGCTGGGGACGGCAAGTTTGTTATCGACCCCTCGATATGCATAAGTTGCGGAACTTGCGCTGGGGTGTGCCCTGTCGGCGCTCCCAATCCGGAGTGATCTACATATTTGTTGATATTGCTAGCTTTGTGGGGTGTCACCAGTCTTTTTGCGGCTGCTGATGCCCGTTTAATTTGAGTTTTTGCGCATAAGAGCTTGGGAGTTGATACTTTGCGCCTAGAAAATTTGACAGAAAAAGAGCGAGAACTGCTGTTGCCTGGGGAATCCGTCGAAGCCTTGTCCTCAAAAGTTAAGGTGATAACTTCAAAGGCGCATACCTTTGGCACCGACACCTTTATTCTGGCGGACTTCTCTGTGCCAAAAAAGCATGAGATCGCAGTAGAAATCGGTACTGGCTGCGGTACAATTCCATTATATTGGCTTAGCTTGGGCGCTGAGGCTAAAAAAATTTTTGCGATAGACATCCAAAAAAATGCGTGCTCTCAGGTTGCTCGATCGGCCGAAATCAGCGGTGTTAGCGGTAAATTTGATGTCATTTGCGCCGATATCAAAAAGGAGATTCCACAAATTCTGCCGCACAGCTGCGATTTGGTGGTTTGCAATCCGCCGTACAAAGCCGTTGGCAGTGGGCTTGTCAACTCTGAAGCCGGCATTCGGATAGCGCGGCATGAGCACGAGTGCACTATTGACGATGTTACTAGGTGCGCTGCGAATTTTCTGAATTTTTGGGGGCGGCTTTGCCTATGTCATCGAGTGGAACGCCTTTGTGATGTTGTTGAATCTATGAAAAACTCCGGCATAGAGCCAAAGAAATTGAGGCTTGTGCAACAGCGCAAAAGTTCTGCACCAAAACTTTTTTTAATCGAAGGCAAAAAAGGCGCACGGCCGGGACTTATTGCATTGCCTACCCTGTTCATTGAGGATGGCTGTGGGAATTTGTCCGACGAGATGACGCAAATTTATAGATATTACGGAGAAAAATGATGAGTGGAAAGTTGGTTTTGGTGGCGACACCCATAGGGAATCTCGGGGATATGGCGCCTCGAGCGGTTGCGGCTCTTAAAAATGCCGATTTCATCGCAGCGGAGGACACTCGCGTAACACTGAAGCTGTTGAATCATTTTGAGATAAAAAAGCCGCTGGTTAGCTATTTTGAGCACAACAAGCGGCAAAAAGGGGAATACATCATCGGCCGAATTTTGACTGGGGAGACTTGCGTTCTTGTTAGCGACGCCGGTCTGCCGGCTATCTCTGACCCGGGTGAAGAGCTGGTTACCCAATGCCACGAGAAAAATATCGATGTCACCGTGGTTCCGGGCCCGTGCGCATGCGTGTCTGCCTTGGCTGTCTCCGGCCTGCCGACAGGCAGATTCGCCTTTGAGGGCTTCTTGAGCGTTAACAAAAAAAACCGACGTGCTCATCTTGACGCAATAAAGCTAGAATCTCGCACGATGATCTTTTACGAAGCCCCACACAAGTTGCTTCAGACGTTGAAAGATCTTTATGAAAATTTGGGGAACCGCAGAATTTCGGTCATCCGCGAGCTTACAAAAATTCACGAAGAGGTGGCTCTAACGACCCTCAAAGCTGCGATAGATAAATACGAAACCGAGCCGATAAAAGGCGAATTTGTGCTGATTATCGAGGGCTACCGCGCTGAACAAGCCGACAGCGCGGTTTCTCTCGCAGACGCCACAAGAATGGCCGCACCGCTTTTAGAAAGCGGACTTTCCATATCTGAAGCAGCAAGACAAATCGCCAAAGATACCGGCCTTAAAAAGGGCGACATCTATAAAGAACTCTTAAAGCTGTAGTAAAAATGCGGATTTTAAAAATTATGCACCAAAAAGGTGGCGTTACATCAACGTCACCTAAACTTTTTTCAAAATTAACCCATCTGCCACGCCGATCATACCATGTTTTAAACCAAAAATACCACGCGAGGTGACATTATGACTGGGTTTGACGCAAAAATGCGCGAGACTTTTATAAACGTTCTGTGCCAAAAATATCCTTTTATTGAATGTGCCACAATAGGAAAAAGCCTGTGCGGGAGGGAAATTCGCTGCTTGAAAATTGGTTCAAGTCGCGATCCAGTCCTCTTTGCAGCGGCCTTTCACGGCATGGAATGGCTAACCAGCTTGCTTGTTCTAATTTTCGCCGAGCAAATAATCGAAGCTTATCACAGCAACGGCGACATAAACGGTGTCAAAATCAAAGAAGACCTTAATCATCGCGGGCTAATGATAGTCCCCTGCGTTAACCCCGATGGCGTCGAGATTTCAATAAACGGCGCGCAAACTGCCGGCCCTTATGAAGCCCTAATCAACGAGATCATGGGCGATAAACCAGCCACGTCTTGGCAAGCAAACGCCCGCGGTGTGGACATAAACCACAACTTCAACGCGAATTGGTACGCGCTGCACAGCCTAGAAGAAGAAAATGGCATAACCGGCCCCGCTCCAACGCGATACGGCGGGCCTTTTCCAGAAAGCGAGCCCGAAACAAAAGCCTTAGTAAACCTGTGCAAAGAGGCCAACTTTCGGCATGTCATAGCGTTTCATAGCCAGGGTGAGGAAATTTATTGGGAATACGACAAAAATACGCCCGAAATATCAAAAACCATGGGCCAACAAATGGCGGCCTTAAGCGGATACACGCTGTCGGAGCCGGAGGGATTAGCTGTCGGTGGTGGGTTTAAAGACTGGTTTATAGAAAAATTCGCAAAACCAGGCTTCACCGTAGAAATCGGCAAAGGCAAAAATCCCCTCCCGCTCAGCGACATCAACAAAATTTACCCCCAGCTCAAAAATATGCTAGTCTATTGCGCCACCATATAGCCTCATCCCTCAGCACATCGAGCTATTTAATCAGCTCCCGCAGCTTGCGTTTAACTTTCTCCAAATCACTGCAACTCAAAATCGGAATCAGCTCGTTAATCTCATCTGCCGGCAAATCCCACCACTTAACTTTCTCCAAAACCTCAATCAGCTCGTCGTCAAACCGCTTTCTAATAACTCTAGCAGGGTTCCCCGCAACAATAGTGTAAGGCTCAACATCAGAACCCACGGTGCTGTTCGCCCCAATAATCGCGCCATCTCCAATCCTCACACCAGGCAAAATCGTCGCATTCTGGCCAATCCAAACATCATTGCCCACAACAGTGTCGCCCTTAAGCGGCATCTCAGACATCGGCGGAGTCTCCTGCTGCCAGCCATTAAAAATATAAAAAGGAAACGTAGAAACCGCATTCATCTGGTGATTCGCGCCATTCATAATAAAATTCACACCCGCGGCAATTTGGCAAAACTTTCCGATAATAAGCTTGTCGCCGTTAAAATCATAGTGGTGCGTAACGTGACTCTCAAAATTCTCATCGCTAAAATAAGTAAACTCGCCCACAATAATGTTCGGCCTCGTAACAGTCGGCTTAACGTAAGTAACCGACCTAGTGCCACTCACAGGGTATATCTCATCCGGATTTATCTCAAAATTCTTAGTCATGTTTCAGCTATCATCTCACATCTTTTTGTTTTTCATCTGCCAACTAAAAACCTTGCAATAATCATCGGTAACACCGCCCATCAGTGTAAAAATATTAAAATCAGTCTTAAAAAAATAAAAACTGATTCTTAAAATAATAGTCTTATTAAAATTGGTGGGAGATGGTGGATTCGAACCACCGAAGTCGTAGACAACAGATTTACAGTCTGCCCCATTTGGCCGCTCTGGAAATCTCCCATATAAATAAAATTCTTAATATAACAGTCCTCGCCAAAACTTACCTCTGTAAGTTCACCGTGCTCTGTCACCATTGCAAGCAACGGTTCCGCCATCGCACTTCGTCGCTAAAAATGGTTATCAATCATTTTCTAAACGCTCCTCACCCTCTTAGGGTTCAAGTCCGACCCAGTCTAAATGCAAAAAATGGAGCTGGTGGACGGACTTGAACCCCCGACCTGCTGATTACAAATCAGCTGCTCTACCAACTGAGCTACACCAGCTAATCATTTCCTACAATTAACTACTATACTATGATATGGCCAACTTGTCAACATATTTTTACCTCATTCTTTTAAGGTAATTTGGACTCTTTACGAGCCTTTTCGTAAGTTAGCCTTTTAACAGTTCTTCTCTTTTAACTAAAACTCCCCATAGATTCTATATGGCTCCCCCTGTTGGGCTTGAACCAACGACCCTGCGGTTAACAGCCGCATGCTCTACCACTGAGCTAAGGAGGATTATACAATTTTTAGCCTAACTTATCTTTTCACCAGTATTGCTCTAAAAAAATCAGGACCATTTAAATGTTTGCAAGCAATATTCATTTCATCTTCTGTACACCCAATCAATACCTTAACTTCAGAATCTTTTTGCCTGGCATCAATAGTACACAAAACACCTTTAACAACATTATCTCCTAAACTGCCTACAAAACAGTCTATTCCTTCGCCGTCCATTGATGAAGTCCCCTCTAAAAATCCATAATCCAATGGATAAGCTGGTGCGTCCGGAAAATTAGGATGATGAGAACCCTTAGGACGATCAACTACAATCTTTGATTCGTTAACTATATTTTGAAAAAAGTCCCAAAAATTTCCGTTAATCATTAAGTCAACTCATCCCTTAGTTTTTCACAAATAAAAAGTTGGCATCTCCCTATTTTCCCAGGTCATCACTAACCAAGTATCTTCGGCACCACCGGGCTTAACTTCCGTGTTCGGGATGGGAACGGGTGGACCCCCAGCGTCATCAACACCAACTAAATCTTTATACATTTATCATAGCACATCGCTACGTAAATTGCAATACCTTATTTACTTTTTTTCATCTTGGTGACTCGTGCGGGAATCGAACCCGCGTTACCGGCGTGAGAGGCCGGTGTCTTAACCTCTTGACCAACGAGCCGCGTCTTTATCCTTCTTCGCCGCTCTTATCAAGGTCAGGAGTTGTTTTTTCTCGACTCCTAACCTTGTCTTTGCGCCCTCTTTGCACTTCCCTGCGCGACCTTGGTGCACCATCAGGGATTCGAACCCGGGACACCCTGATTAAGAGTCAGGTGCTCTACCAACTGAGCTAATGGTGCGTTTCTTGAGTTCGCTACCATACCTTCTTTTTAGTACTTTGCACCCTCAAAACCGAATAAAAAATATCTTCGCTTTCTGCAATTCATATCCGTTTCAACCTAACCTTTGTGGTCAAGCCCTCGACCTATTAGTACTGCCAAGCTTAACACGTTACCGCGCTTACACATGCAGCCTATCTACCTCGTAGTCTTCGAGGGGTCTTACTAGCTTGTGCTATGGGATATCTTATCTTGGAGCCGGCTTCACGCTTAGATGCTTTCAGCGTTTATCCGATCCACACATAGCTGCCCAGCTGTGCCATTGGCATGACAACTGGTGCACCAGCGGTGTGTCCATCCCGGTCCTCTCGTACTAAGGACAGTTCTCCTCAAATATCCTACGCCCACGACAGATAGGGACCGAACTGTCTCACGACGTTCTGAACCCAGCTCGCGTACCACTTTAATCGGCGAACAGCCGAACCCTTGGGACCGAATTCAGCCCCAGGATGTGATGAGCCGACATCGAGGTGCCAAACCTCCCCGTCGATGTGAACTCTTGGGGGAGATCAGCCTGTTATCCCCAGGGTAGCTTTTATCCGTTGAGCGACGGCATTTCCATTCACATACCGCCGGATCACTAACTCCAACTTTCGTTACTGCTCGGACCGTCACCCTCGCAGTTAGGCCAGCTTTTGCGTTTACACTCTCTGGCACGGTTTCCGTCCGTGCTGAGCTGACCTTTGAGCGCCTCCGTTACTCTTTTGGAGGCGACCGCCCCAGTCAAACTGCCCACCTGACAATGTCCCCCAACCAGTTTCATGGCTGCAGGTTAGAATTCCAATAATCTAAGGGTGGTATCCCAACATCGACTCCTCCACAGCTGGCGCCATGGCCTCCTAGTCTCCCACCTATCCTGTACATAAATTATCGAAACCCAATATCAAGCTACAGTAAAGCTCCATGGGGTCTTTCCGTCTTGTCGCAGGTAACCGGCATCTTCACCGGTACTACAATTTCGCCGGGCGGGTAGTTGAGACAGCGCCCAGATCGTTACACCATTCGTGCGGGTCGGAACTTACCCGACAAGGAATTTCGCTACCTTAGGACCGTTATAGTTACGGCCGCCGTTTACTGGGGCTTCAATTCTGTGCTTGCACACTTCCTCTTAACCTTCCAGCACCGGGCAGGTGTCAGCCCCTATACTTCATCTTTCGATTTTGCAGAGACCTGTGTTTTTGCTAAACAGTCGCCTGGGCCTATTCTCTGCGCCCAGCACCCACAGTATGAATGCTGGGACCCCTTCTCCCTAAGTTACGGGGTCATTTTGCCGAGTTCCTTAACTACCCTTCTCCCGTTGGCCTTAGAATTCTCTTCCTATCTACCTGTGTCGGTTTGCGGTACGGGCACCTCAGATATTCACAAAACTTTTCTCGCCCCAGTCCACGCATGCTTCCCTACTAAAGTTTTCGGTCCCTTACGCCCGGGTCTACCAACGCCCGGGTCATGCCCTTTCTGGGTGTCATCTTGCTTAAATCTTTTGGTGGTTACGGAATATCAACCGTATGTGCATCGGCTACGCCTTTCGGCCTCACCTTAGCTCCCGACTTACTTGGAGCGGACGAACCTTCCTCCAAAATCCTTAGACTTTCGGCCAATATGATTCTCACATATTTCTCGCTACTCATTCCGGCATTCTCACTTCTGTACCGTCCACCACCGCTTCCGCTATGGCTTCCCTCAGTACAGAACGCTCTCCTACCGAACTATATTTCTATAGTTCCCCAAGCTTCGGTGTAGATTTTAGCCCCGTTAAATTTTCGGCGCAGGACCACTCGACCAGTGAGCTATTACGCACTCTTTGAATGTATGGCTGCTTCTAAGCCAACATCCTGGTTGTCTTCGCAATCCCACATCCTTTCCCACTTAAATCTACTTTGGGACCTTAGCTGTGGATCTGGGCTCTTTCCCTTTCGACAATGAAACTTATCTCCCACTGTCTGACTCCCGGAAATCAATTATCTGGCATTCTTAGTTTGATAGGGTTCAGTAACCTCTCGGCCCCTAGCCCATTCAGTGCTTTACCTCCAGTAATCTTTTCCGAGGCTAGCCCTAAAGCTATTTCGGAGAGAACCAGCTATCTCCAGGTTCGATTGGAATTTCTCCGCTACCCACACCTCATCCGCTACCATTTCAACGGGAGTCGGTTCGGTCCTCCATTAAGTTTTACCTCAACTTCAACCTGGACATGGGTAGGTCACCTGGTTTCGGGTCGAATACAACTGACTTCTTTCGCCCTATTAAGACTCGCTTTCGCTTCGGCTCCAGACCTTAAGTCCTTAACCTTGCCAGTTACATTCACTCGCCGGACCATTCTACAATAGGTACCCGATCACACTTTGACGTGCTCTCGGTGCTTGTAGGCACAAGGTTTCAGGTTCTTTTCACTCCCCTCCCGGGGTTCTTTTCACCTTTCCTTCACAGTACTCTTCTCTATCGGTCACTAGGTAGTATTTAGGCTTGGATGATGGTCCACCCTTATTCCCACCGGGTTCCTCGTGTCCGGCGGTACTCTGGATTCAGCTCCGCTGCTTTCCTCTTTCGCATACGAGACTTTCACTCTTTCTTGTTGACCTTCCCATGTCATTCTGCTAGATTCTTGCAATGCTCCTAAGCTGTCCGTACCCCAGGTGTATTTCTACTCCTGGTTTGGCCTCTTCCGCTTTCGCTCGCCACTACTCACAGAATCTCGGTTGATTTCTTTTCCTCGCCCTACTTAGATGTTTCAGTTCAGGCGGTTCCCCTTGTGCACCTATTTATTCAGTGCACAATGACTGGACATGACTCCAGCCGGATTGCTCCATTCGGATATCTGCGGATCAATGCCTACTTACGGCTCCCCGCAGCTTTTCGCAGTTTGTTGCGTCCTTCGTCGGCTCCTAGTGCCAAGGCATTCCCCTTGCGCCCTTTGTAGCTTGACCACTATGTGTTCTCTTTGGTTCTTTCGAATTCGAATATTGTAGTATAATTACCTTCGTGCTGTGTTTTTCACAGCTTCGTAGTTTATTTTTATACTCATTACATTCTGCTTTGATTATTTTTATTCGATTTTCAAGGTGCATTCTCTAGAATTTAAATCCTAGAAACTAAAATCCAAATCTCTAAATTTAGACTCTAGTTTCTAACATTTCAATTCTGGCGCCGTCTATTGAGATTAGGCTGCCAATTTTTATTTTGCCTATTTTTCGTATTATCTCTGCCCGCTCTCAACTTAGTATGCTTATCGCGCGTGCTTTGCCGTGCGTTCTTCCTATGTTGAGCATAAGCAATAGCAGCGGCTGCCCCAACAACAACGACAGCTCCAGGCGGGCCTCCAACAGCAGCTCCAGCTGCCATGGCATTGCCTTTTAATGGGGTAAAGCCAATTGAAAAAGTTAGTAAAAACGTTAAAACCTTTGACCCAAATCTTTTGAACATACAGGCTTTCTCCTAAATCACCAATTGGTGGGCTTAAGTGGACTCGAACCACCGACCTCACGCTTATCAGGCGTGCGCTCTAACCGGCTGAGCTATAAGCCCATTCCCCCGGCTTTCGGCTCTTACACCGTATTCCCTGTTTCAAGGTTCCTTCAAAAAGGACCCTCAAAATTAAACAACGCGTGACTAACCCATAATCTGACCGGATGAACTTGCCCTCTCGGGCTTTAGTTCTCCTTAGAAAGGAGGTGATCCAGCCGCACCTTCCGATACGGCTACCTTGTTACGACTTCACCCCAGTCGCCAATCCTACCTTCGGCAGCGTCCCCCCAGCACTCAACTCTTCTTACTGTCTTCTATGCTTCTTTTCGCTCTTTCATACATGTGTCTTTTCCCTTGACCATGCTGTTTAAGCTTTTTCTCTCGTTCCCTTGCATCTTGCTCGTTTCGATAAAACTCAGCATACGCAAGGTTCCAAAAATGTCCTTTGGTACTTTTATTTAAACCCAAATTATGAGCTTTTAATCGGTTAACAAGGTTCGTTGTAAAACCGATGTATTTCTCACCATTTTCGTTTATTATCAAGTATACCGCGTACATTTGCATCTCTCCAATAAGAAAAGTTGAGTGCTGGGTTGGGCAACTGACTTCGGGTATTACCGGCTCCCATGGTGTGACGGGCGGTGTGTACAAGGCCCGGGAACGTATTCACCGCAGCATTCTGATCTGCGATTACTAGCAATTCCGACTTCATGCAGGCGAGTTGCAGCCTGCAATCTGAACTGAGACCGCTTTTGGGGGTTGGCTCCACCTCGCGGCTTTGCTTCCCTCTGTTTACGGCCATTGTAGTACGTGTGTAGCCCAGGTCATAAGGGGCATGATGATTTGACGTCGTCCCCACCTTCCTCCGTTTTGTCAACGGCAGTCCTGCTAGAGTGCTCTTGCGTAGCAACTAACAGTAAGGGTTGCGCTCGTTGCGGGACTTAACCCAACATCTCACGACACGAGCTGACGACAACCATGCACCACCTGTCTCGACTTTCCCAAGGGCACCTAATGTATCTCTACTTCGTTAGTCGGATGTCAAGACCTGGTAAGGTTCTTCGCGTATCTTCGAATTAAACCACATACTCCACTGCTTGTGCGGGCCCCCGTCAATTCCTTTGAGTTTCAACCTTGCGGTCGTACTTCCCAGGTGGATTACTTATTGTGTTAACTCCGGCACGGATGGGGTCAGTCCACCCACACCTAGTAATCATCGTTTACGGCATGGACTACCAGGGTATCTAATCCTGTTTGCTACCCATGCTTTCGTGCCTCAGCGTCAGTTAAAGCCCAGCAGGTCGCCTTCGCCACTGGTGTTCCTCCCGATCTCTACGCATTTCACCGCTACACCGGGAATTCCGCCTGCCTCTACTTCACTCAAGCCTTATAGTTTCAAGCGCAGTCCATGGGTTAAGCCCATGTATTTCACGCCTGACCCACAAGGCCGCCTACGCACCCTTTACACCCAGTAATTCCGGACAACGCTCGCTCCCTACGTATTACCGCGGCTGCTGGCACGTAGTTAGCCGGAGCTTCCTCCCAGGCTACCGTCATTATCTTCACCTAGGACAGAGGTTTACAATCCGAAAACCTTCTTCCCTCACGCGGCGTTGCTGCATCAGGGTTTCCCCCATTGTGCAATATCCCCCACTGCTGCCTCCCGTAGGAGTCTGGGCCGTGTCTCAGTCCCAATGTGGCCGTTCAACCTCTCAGTCCGGCTACCGATCGTCGCCTTGGTGGGCCTTTACCCCTCCAACTAGCTAATCGGACGCGAGTCCATCTTTCTGCGGATTGCTCCTTTGATATTAAAACCATGCGACTTCAATATGTTATGCGGTATTAGCACCGGTTTCCCGGTGTTATCCCCCTCAAAAAGGCAGGTTGCTCACGCGTTACTCACCCGTCCGCCACTATCCAGCACTCGAGCAAGCTCAAATGCTAAACCGTTCGACTTGCATGTGTTAGGCACGCCGCCAGCGTTCGTCCTGAGCCAGGATCAAACTCTCTAATATATTGTTTTAAAAAGCCTCTCGGCCGTTTAAACAAAAATAATAGAGCTTTTTCTGCTCATTACTCGACGCTTTGCGTCTGACGATTTTAGTTCGTCACTCTTTTAAAATAACTTTTTGAGTTGTATGATTCCATCTTTCGTTTCCGAAACTCAAGAACTTTCTTCTCAAGAAATTACGGGTCTTTTTGTCATCGTTGTTTAATTTTCAAGGTCCTTCATTACCGCAATTCTCAACCAATCCTCGTCCGCGGCAACGTGATTATTATTTTATCATGCTCTCTCCCCTTTGTCAACTAATTTTTTGTGTTTTTTTACTTATTTTTTATTTTTGTTTTCATCAATAAAAAACAAACGGTTTGTGCAATTTTTTTGTATTTTTTAATTAAAGTTGACGCCCTCACTTTTCCTACAAAATTCGCTGCAAAATTTTAACTTTCCCTCAGCAAACGCGCTCCAGGTCCCTTTTTAGCCGCTCGATTATCCTTTTTTCCAACCGAGAAATATACGACTGAGAAATCCCCAAAGAATCGGCAACTTCCTTTTGTGTGTGCTCCTGGTGCCCATAGAGCCCGAATCTCAGCTCCATGATGCTGCGCTCTCGGCTAGAAAGCTTCGATACAGCATTCAGCAAAACCTGACACTCCGCCTCCTGCTCGATGCGCTTATTAACAACGTCCTGCTCGCTGCCCAAAACATCGGAGAGCAGCAATTCGTTGCCGTCCCAATCCACGTTAAGCGGCTCATCGATGGAGAACTCATTTTTAATCTGCGAGCTTTTTCTAAGGTACATCAAAATCTCGTTCTCTATGCAGCGGGAAGCGTACGTCGCAAGCTTAATGTTTTTTTCGGGGCAAAAGGTATTAACGGCTTTGATGAGGCCGATTGTCCCGATAGAAATCAAGTCTTCCACGTTTATTCCGGCCGAGTCAAACTTTTTGGCAATATAAACCACCAGCCTCAAATTATGCGTGATGAGCGGCTCTCTGGCGTTTTTTACGCCGTTTTTTATATCGTTTATAATTTTCAGCTCTTGAGCTCTGGTTAGCGGCGGCGGCAGCGTCTCTGAGCCATTTATGTAGTGGATTTCTTCGATTAAATTTAATTTTCTTAAAATATGTAATACGCAAACTTTAATTTTGCTTAAAATGCGATAAAACCTCATGATTTGTGGCTCCTTTTACTCTATAAGTTCCGAATTAATCAGCGCTTGGCACTCATTGTTAAATATTTTTTCGCTGCAAACCGCTACGTAAGCGTCTTTTGCGATGTTTTGAGTTTTTGATAAAATTTTTATGCTACTTGCCTTAAAGGCCGGTAATAAGCCATCTCCAGAGATAGTCTTAAACGGAACCAGCCTAAATCCGCTGACCAGAGGTGACGATGCCTCATAAATCTGCACAGCCGTGGCCGCACTGTTGACGCTGCTCACACAAAAATACTCTCTTAGCTGGGCTGGCAAAATCGCCTCTACAAATTGACGCTGCGCAACTATCACTGGCAGGCCAGAAAACGGCTCTTTTAGCGTGTTGCCTGTATCCACCTTTGCCTTTAAAATCACGGATTTTCCCTCAAAATCTATGAGCACATCGCAATCCGTCTGAGCTAAAACGTCTTGCCGGCCCACGGTTTTATGTATTAATCGTATTGCCAAATATGACGCAAACGTCGCCAAGACCAGAAACAGCGGGGACAAATTAAGGTATATCATGCTGTTGTTGATGAAGATTCCGTTTGGGGTAACAAAATACCAGAGGAAAAATATGATTCCGCCAAAAAGAAAATTTACTCCATAAAACGTCATAAATGCCTTTAAAAAGAGCTTTAAGCTAATCCATTTAAAACCCAAAATAACTATAGAAGCAGACATTACAAGCTTAACAAACAAAGATAGAATCCAATTTACGGGCGGCAACAATATTGTCAGCGAATAGATGGCCCCTACGGATGCCGATAATATCAGCTTTTTGCGGATGAGCGTCAGGTTCAAAATTTTGGATACCGACAAAAGCAAAAAATAATTTATAAAAATGTTCACGCAAATAAGGACATCAACATATATGGCTTGCTTCATATCTCACCCCAAACTTTAGCCGATTTTTATAGTAAAGATATCACTCAAACCACATATATTGTGTCGTAATCTGTATCGTGCCGATAAATATTTTTGCAGACCCGCTTATAATCTTATTTTTTATCAAGAAACTTCTTTAAATACTGCCCGGTGTAAGACTTTTCTACCTTGCAAACTTCCTCCGGCGTACCCTGTGCAATTATTTGTCCGCCGTTGTCGCCGCCCTCTGGCCCCAGGTCTATTATATAATCCGCGGTTTTTATCAAGTCAAGGTTATGCTCAATCACCAGCACGGTGTTGCCCGCATCTACCAGGCGCTGCAGCACGTCTATTAACTTATGCACGTCGGCAATGTGAAGGCCTGTTGTTGGTTCGTCCAGCACATAGATAGTCTTTCCGGTGGCTCTTTTAGAAAGCTCCGACGCAAGTTTGACTCTTTGGGCCTCTCCGCCAGAGAGTGTAGTAGCCGGCTGCCCCAGCTTAACGTAGCCCAAGCCTACGTCGCAGAGCGTCTGTAATTTGCGAGCTATTTTCGGAATATTCGAAAAAAACGCAGCCGCCTCTTCTATGGTCATTTCAAGCACGTCGTATATGTTTTTGCCCTTGTAGCGAACGTCCAAAGTCTCCCGATTATACCGCTGGCCTTTGCAAATATCGCAAGGCACGTAAATGTCCGGCAAAAAGTGCATCTCTATTTTTACCAGGCCGTCCCCTTGGCAAGCCTCGCAGCGGCCGCCTTTTACATTGAACGAAAACCTACTACTCTTGAATCCCTTCACTTTGGCGTCGCTCGTGGCAGCAAAAAGCTCTCGGATGTCCGAAAAAACGCCAGTATAAGTCGCAGGGTTCGACCTTGGCGTGCGCCCGATTGGCGCTTGATTTATATCTATGATTTTGTCAAGATCCTCGACTCCGGTGATCTTTTTATGGCTGCCGGGCTTCTTTTTGGCGCCATTTAGCTGCCAGGCCAAACTTTTATATAAAATCTCATTTACAAGCGAAGACTTGCCCGAGCCCGAAACGCCGGTAACGCAGACGAATTGCCCAAGCGGAATCTCAACGTCGATGTCTTTCAAATTATTTTGAGAAGCGCCAAAAATCTTGATCTTCTTGCCATTGCCCGTTCTTCTTTTTGCAGGAACGACCACAGCCCGCTTTCCGCTTAGATATTGTCCGGTAACCGAATTTTTGCACGCCTTTATAGCGCCAATATCTCCGCAACAGACCACCTCTCCGCCGTGCATTCCGGCGCCAGGGCCAATGTCCACAATATAATCCGCCGCGTACATCGTGTCTTCGTCGTGCTCCACCACAATCACCGTATTGCCGATGTCCCGCAGCCTTTTTAGCGTCGCCAAAAGTTTGTCGTTGTCCCGCTGATGCAGCCCGATGCTTGGCTCATCCAAGATATAAAGCACGCCCATTAGCGAGGAGCCTATTTGCGTTGCCAGGCGGATCCGCTGGCTTTCTCCCCCCGAAAGTGTTCCCGATTCTCTCGCCAGAGTAAGGTACTCAAGCCCCACGCTCTTTAAAAAGCCCAGTCTCTCTTTGATTTCTTTGATTATTTCTGCGGCAATCATCTGCTCTTTTGGGGCCAGTTTGAGGTTGTCGATAAATTCTAAAGCCTTCACAATCGACTTGCGGCAAAGCTCGCTTATATTGATGCCTCCCACCGTTACAGCCAGGCTCTCCGGCGACAGTCTCTCTCCATGGCAGCTGTCGCAAGGAATCGCGCTCATGTAAGCCTCGATGTCCTCCTTGACGAAGCCGCTGTTAGAGTCGCGGTATCTGCGCTCCAGGTTGTTTATGACGCCCTCAAACGCCGCATTATACGAGAATTTGGCCTTATCGCTCTCTCTAACAATGCTCATTTTTTCGCCCTTGGAGCCATATAAGAGAACGTCAACTATCTCCGGTGGCAAGTCTTTAACCGGCGTGTCGAGCGAAAAACCGTATTTTCTGGCTAAGGCCTCATAATACATCTTCGCAAAGCTGGAGTCGCTGTCCGAAGACCAGCCGTAAGCCTTGATGGCGCCTTGGTTTATCGATAAATCCTTATCTGGCAAAATAATCTCAGGGTCAATGCGCATAAAAACGCCCAGTCCCGTGCACTTTTTGCATGCGCTATGAGGGTTATTAAACGAAAACATGCGCGGAGTCAGCTCTTCTATGCTCGCTCCGTGGTCTGGGCATGCATAATTTTGAGAAAACAAAATGTCCTCGCCCTCAACAATGCTGGCAATTACGAGTCCGTTAGAGAGTTCGCTGGCCGTCTCAATGGAATCCGCCAGCCTCGAACGAATGTCATCTTTGATAACAAGCCGGTCGACCACAACTTCGATGGTGTGCTTTTTGTTTTTCTCGAGCTTTATTTCCTCCGACAAATCATAAACAACCCCGTCCACGCGCACCCGAACGTATCCGTTTTTTCGGGCATCTTCCAGCTCCTTAACGTGCTCTCCCTTGCGACCACGGACTATCGGCGACAAAATCTGCAGTTTTGTGCCCCCGTCCAGCGCCATTATCCGGTCAACAATTTGGTCAACGGTCTGCTGCTTGATCTCCTTGCCGCAGATCGGGCAGTGCGGCACGCCTATTCGCGCATACAAAAGCCGCAAATAATCGTAAATCTCGGTAACAGTGCCAACCGTAGACCGTGGATTCTTCGATGTAGTCTTCTGGTCAATAGACACAGCAGGAGAAAGCCCCTCAATGCTCTCCACGGCGGGCTTTTCCATCTGCCCCAAAAATTGCCGCGCGTACGACGACAGCGACTCCACATATCTGCGCTGCCCCTCGGCATAAATCGTGTCGAAAGCGAGCGAGGATTTGCCCGAGCCCGACAATCCCGTGATTACAACCAGCTTGTCCCGCGGAATCGTCACATCGATGTTTTTAAGATTGTGCTCCCTGGCGCCCTTCACAACAATATTATTGTTCAACAAAAATTCTCCCCCTAGATTCCTCTAAGCTTCTCAGGCTTTTTAATTTATTTTGATTTCCGTAGTTCTTCGATTTTATTGCGTAAAAAGGCCGCATGTTCGAACTCCAAGAGCTTTGCTGCCGCCTTCATCTCTCGTTCCAGCTCTAAGATTAGCGCGTCCTTCTGACTTTTGCTCAACTTTTTCTTTACTTTTTCGTCGGTCGTCTCGTGCGAAGAAATCTCCAAAACGTCCGCAACCTTCTTTACGATGGTCTTTGGCACGATTCCGTGCTTCGCGTTGTACTCAAGCTGTATGTTTCGCCGGCGTTCGGTCTCTTTGATGGCGTTCTCCATCGACGGTGTGACCGAGTCGGCGTACATGATGACTTGTCCGTTTGCGTTTCTGGCCGCACGGCCTATAGTCTGTATCAGTGACCGCTCCGACCGCAAAAAGCCCTCTTTGTCTGCGTCCAAAATCGCAACCAACGAGACTTCCGGGATGTCCAGCCCTTCTCGCAGCAAGTTGATTCCGACCAGCACATCGAATTCTCCCAGTCGCAAGTCCCGCACAATCTCCATGCGTTCGACCGTGTCGATCCCGAAATGCATGTAGCGCACCTTTATTCCGACCTCCTGCAGGTAAGACGTCAAATCTTCGGCCATTTTCTTGGTCAAGGTCGTCACCAGCACCCGCTGTTTCTGCTCGATCCGCTTGTTTATCTCCGCAATGAGGTCGTCAATCTGCCCGTCCACCGGCTTAACAACCACCTCCGGGTCCACAAGCCCGGTCGGCCTAATCACCTGCTCCACGACTTGCGCGCTTTTTTCTTTTTCAAAATCCCCCGGCGTTGCGCTAACAAACACAACTTGATTGACTTTTTCATAGAACTCATCGAAAGTTAGCGGCCGATTATCGTAAGCAGATGGCAACCTAAAGCCATAGTCAATTAAATTCTGCTTGCGAGCATGGTCTCCAGCGTACATTCCCCGCACCTGCGGCAGCGTAACGTGCGACTCATCCACAAACAGCAAGAAATCCTTTGGGAAATAGTCCAGTAGCGTAAACGGCGCTTCTCCCGGCGCTCTGCCAGACAAAATCCGCGAATAATTCTCTATCCCCTTGCAAAAGCCGATCTCCTCTAGCATCTCGATATCATACCGCGTCCGCTGCTCTATCCGCTGCGCTTCCAGAAACTTATCATTATCGCGAAAGAAGTTAATTCGCTGTGTAAGCTCCTTTTCGATGCCCAAAACAGCCTGAGGCAGCTTTTCCTTCGGCACAATATAGTGCGAAGCTGGATATATCGCCGCGTGCTTGACAATTGCCTTAACTTCGCCAGTCAGCGGAGTTACTTCGCTTATTCTATCAATTTCATCGCCAAAAAATTCCACCCGAACCACGGTATCGCTCGAAACCGCCGGAAAAATCTCCAAAACATCGCCGCGGACCCTAAACTTGTTCCTAGTCAAGTTCACGTCATTGCGCTCATACTGCAGCTCCACAAGGCTTTTCAAAATTTCATCACGACTTTTGTTCATTCCAGGCCGCAGCGAAATCGCCATGTTGCAATAATCAACCGGGTCGCCAAGGTTATATATGCACGACACGCTCGCAACGATGATGACATCCCTCCGCTCCGATAGCGCAGAAGTCGCAGAATGCCGCAGTTTATCAATCTCGTCATTAATCGAAGAATCCTTCTCTATATATGTGTCCGTGCTGGCGACGTAGGCTTCCGGCTGGTAATAATCGTAATACGACACAAAATATTCCACGGCGTTGTCCGGGAAAAATTCTCTAAACTCCGAGCAAAGCTGCGCCGCCAACGTCTTGTTGTGCGCCAAAACCAAAGTAGGCCGGTTCACCTTAGCAATCACATTTGCCATGGTGAACGTCTTGCCCGAGCCCGTAACGCCCAGTAATGTCTGCTCCTTATAGCCATCATTAATGCCCTCAACCAGCGCCTCAATCGCTTTGGGTTGATCTCCGGTTGGCTTGTAGGCCGATTTTAACTTGAATTTCATTCTGCATCACACCTCGCTACAAGATTTGCTTGCCAAGCTCGCTGTCCGCAATAGAGACATAATCGTCGTCCGCAACAATTATGTGGTCCACAAGCCGGACGTCCACTAGCTTCAGCGCATTTTTAATCTCAATAGTCGTCTCAATGTCCTCCCGAGAAGGCAGGGCGATTCCGCTGGGATGGTTGTGCGCGATGATTGCCTTCGTGGCACTAAATTTGAGGGCAAGCTCGATGATGTCTCTAATGTGAAAATTCGTCGCACCAAACGAGCCCTGCGCGATCACGTCGCAAAACACCAGATTCCGCTTAGCGTCAAACAACGCCAAAACCACGTGCTCTTTGATTCTGCCGATAAACTTGTTCAAAATCATCTGCTCTATCTGCGTTTTGGTCAGCCTTTTATTATTTATTTTGTAATTTTTCTCGGCATATACTCGGCTCAACTTAGAAATCAGCTTAATCAAAATCGCGCAAGACTCGCCAATTCCGTTTACTTTCAAAAGGCTACTCATTGGGGCATCAAAGACTTGTGGCAACGAGCCAAAACTGTCGATAAGCCGATGCGCCAGTTCGTTTGTGTCTTTTCGCGGAATGCCATAAAACAAGAGCATCTCCAAAAGCTCGTGCGGCTCCAATGCGTCCGCGCCGTACTTTATAAACTTCTTCTTAATGCGCTCTCTGTGCCCGCTGTGCAATCAAAGCACATCCCATCTTACGCCCAAAACAAGGCCTGCATATTTTTTCTAAATTTGTGTTTATTATACAATAAACTGCTCAAAATGAAAAGTGTATGAGGCCCAAAAACGTGGTATAATAATAAAACTTTAGCAACGATGAGGAGCGCCAAACTTCGATGAAAGAGATCATTATAAATAAAAACGATGCCGGCCAGCGGGTGGATAAATTCTTGTTAAAGACGTTTAAGAATCTGCCGCCGTCTTTGATGTACAAGGCTATTCGAAAAAAAGATATAAAGCTAAATTCAAAGCGTTGCCAACCGGACTCAAAACTGGAGGTTGGCGATACTCTTGCAATGTACATAAAGGACGAGTTCTTGGAGGAGACATACTCAAAGGAGGAATTTTTGCGCGCGCCGAGCAAGCTAGACGTCATTTACGAGGACGAAAATATCTTGCTAATAAACAAAAAGCCCGGACTAATCGTACATCCGGACAAGAATTATCATTTCGATTCGCTCGTAGCCAGGTTGCAGCATTATCTATACAAAAAAGGCGAGTACGACCCGCAAAGCGAGAATTCGTTTGTGCCTGCCCTGGTTAATCGCATAGACAGAAACACCGGTGGCATCGTGATTGCCGCCAAGAATGCCGAAACTCTGCGAATTTTAAATCAAAAAATGAAACAGCGAGAATTAAGAAAATTCTACCTTTGCATAGCCTGCGGGAAATTCGAGACGCAGACCGACACTCTGACGGCATATCTGGAAAAGGACGAAAAGCATAACAAAGTCCGCCTTTACAGCGAGCCAAGAGAGGGCGCCAAAACAATAAAGACTAAGTATAGCGTAATAGCTGAGCACGGCGGCTTTAGCTTGCTAGAAGTGGAGCTCTTAACCGGAAGAACGCATCAAATAAGGGCGCACCTGGCTTTTGAAGGGCATCCGCTCCTTGGCGACATAAAATACGGCAATCCGCGCACAAACAAAGAAAAGGGCTACACTCGGCAAGCCCTTTTCTCCTACAAATTAAAATTCGATTTTTCGACTCCGGCTGGGATTTTGTCCTACCTAAACGGGAAAGAGCTCGGCGTTTCGGACGTTTGGTTTGTTACGGATTTTTATAAATTCTAATTTCGTAGGCTAAGAATTCAAATAGCGAGAGACATTATCCGCCGCAATTGCGCCATCTGACGCCGCTGTGACTATCTGCCGCAGATGCTTTTTTCTGGTGTCCCCCGCCACAAAAACCCCGTCAGCACTAGTGTTACAGCGCTCATCCGCCAGTATGTAGCCATCCTCGTCGAGGTCCACAAAGTCCGCAAACATGCCGTTATCCGGCTCCAAACCGATCGCAATAAAGACCGCCGCTACTTTCAAGGTTTTCTCTTTATTTGCGGCCTTATCAAAAACATTTACAAAAGAGACCGAGCCGCCATCATTCCCGCCAATTTCGGTGACAACAGTGCTGTAGCACAAGCTAATATTGCTTTTGGCCGTTGCCGCGTCAAGCAAAGCCTTTTCTGCGCGGGCTTTATCCCGGCGAATCAGCAGCGTCACGCTCTTGCAGATATTCGCCAAAAACAGGGCATCCTCAAGCGCGGTATTCCCGGCGCCAACAACAGCAACGTCCTTGCCCTTAAAAAAGGCTCCGTCGCACGTGGCACAATAAGACACGCCCCTGCCGTAAAACTCATCCTCGCCACGGCAGCCAAGCTTCCTGCGCTTTACACCATTCGCAATTATAACGCTCCTCGTGCTATGCTTGCCAGAAGATGTGATTACTTTTTTTGCCTTTCCCGAAAAATCCACGCTCTGCACTTCTTCGAACAATATCTCGACGTGCTTATCAACAACCTGATTGTAAATGTTTAGCGAGAAGTCCGCACCAGAGATTTTCTGGATGGCCGGATAATTTTCGACTTCGTCCGTTATAGCAACCTGCCCGCCACAGACGTTCTTTTCAAAAGCCTGAACAGAAAGCCCAGCTCTGGCCGCATACAAAGCCGCCGTCAACCCCGCTGGGCCCGCTCCAATTATAATCACATCTTTCACCAACGCCACCTCCAAGCAAATTTTACCGTCGTCGCCTTACCACTAGCCTCTATCGGCCGATTACTCTGCGTAAATTATCCTATGAAGCTCGTTTCGGCCTGCCTCGTCATTTATTCTAAACAGGTCCACCAAAAGCTCATACGGCTCTTTATCCAAGTATCCATCCGGGTCGGTTAGCTTACCTGTGCCGTCCGTCGTCCAACGCATCTGCGAAAAGTCCGTCAGATAGTTAACGCCTCTGCTAAAAGTATTAAACTTTTTCGACCACTCTGGGTAAAACCTTTGCATGATGTAAGTCGCCACTCTTATTGCCGTGCTGTCTTCGTTGCCGTCTTTCGTCGTAGTGCCGTTAACCTGCACTCCAGGCGGTGAGCTATGTACAAAAAGCACGCTGCCGTCCGCAAATTCGCAAATGCACATATACACGTGCCCCGGGCCGCTCATAATATCGCCAACCTTGTGGTCAACAACTTCCTCTTTAGCCCTAAATGTGCCAACCCCACGGTTTGCAAACTCCGCAGCCATCTTGCTAAAGGGCATCACATAGCCCTGATTATTAGGCTCCGTGTTAAACACGTTGTAGATGAGCCAACCGATGAAGCCCGAGCAGTCCAGGCCGTTAAGAATTTCATATCTGTGATTTTTAAAGTCATAATCAGCGCCCTGTGTATCATAAAAGGCCTTCCACTCCGGCCTAAGTCCTATGCAGATTGCGCCATCGCCCGCACCATTATCTTCTTCATTCCAGCCTCCACCCCATATGTATAGGGTTCTTCCCGCTGGAAAAAGCGAGGTAATCAAGAGGTTCTTAAGCGTAGGTAGACCTGGCACAGGGGTAACATAAGAATCGCTGTTGTCAAGCTGCTTTTTGACGTCCTCTCTAAACATATACATGTCCTTGCCAAAAAACTTAAACCAGTGTTCCGGATCCCCGTGATCACTTGCAATTCCCATAGTGTGGCCTTCGCAATGAGAGATTATATCCTTCTCCGTCAAGTTAAACTGCTTGCAAAGCAAGACACACAGCTTAACCGCGTTGTTATAGGCCTTTTCAAAGTACTCTCTAGTTGCGTCCGTGTCGATTTCAAGGATTTTGTCCTTTGCTTGTGAATAAATAATTTCGCTCGGCTCGCAAATTTCTATGCTTATAAGATAATTGTTACCAGCGCCGCCACAGTGCCATCCTCTGTGATTCCAGGGCAAGATTTGCAAGATCCCTTCATCATTCAAAAACACATGAACACAAGCCTCGCGCGCTATTTCACCCTTCTGGTAGGACTTATTCCACTCTTTATACCAAGTCTTCGGCATCACCCCCGGGCACGCCGTCGAATGTATCATTATGCCCTTAACAGGGTTCATAACCCGGCCCACCCTAAAGCAGTCGTTCCTCGTCATAAACTTGGTCTCAAGTTTTAAATCGCTATCGTCCAAAAGTTCTTTTTTTAAGACGGCCAAACCCGCATATTTTTCGTCCAAAGCCACTGCCTCAACGATTTTATCATAAATGAACTTTGCGGTCGGCGCGTCTATGCCCGCTACTATTTTCGACTTCGTGTTCTCGTCTGATTTCAGTGCCTCGTAAAACGATTTTAGCATCTGTGGCTCCAATGCTTCTATGCTTTCTAAGATGTCATTTACGTCAACTTTTTCCACATTAGCATCTTTATCATTTTTGTTCAATTCATCTTCGGCGTTCATTCTTTTTTGGAGTAAGATCCAGGTATTTTCGTCCACTATTTCTTTAAATTTCGTTTTTAATTGCTCATCATTTTTTATTTTTTTACGCCATTTTTCTATTGTTTGCGCATCTAAATTATCAAAATCTTTCAAAAGTTTCCTTATTTCAACAACGTCTGCCTCTACCTGCTCTTCGCTTCGCAAATCTCGGTCTTCAGCAAGTGGCAAGGTAGCACTCGACTGCACCGTGGCCGTAGCCATAAGCGCAGACGCCATCATTAAAGACATAATTCTTTTAACATTGTTCAAATTTAACATCCTCCAAAGCAAAATTTAATTTTTATAAAAATCTTCCACAAACGCGAATACTTCGCCATAATCTATGTACTTAGACTCTCTGCCATTTCTCATCACAACCTCCACCTGGCCGTTTTCTAAGTTTCGCTTGCTAACAATAATCCGCAGCGGGATCCCCAACAAATCAGCATCCGCAAACTGCGCTCCAGCCGATATTTTTCTGTCATCAAGCAAAACTTCGAACTTGCCACTTAAGTTTTCATATAGCTCCTGGGCCTTCTCCCGAACGCTGCCCTCACTCAGGTTAAGCGCACAGATGTAAACTTGCCACGGAGCAACACTTTTGGGCCAAATCGGCCCAAAGTCATCGTGCAAGGTCTCAATAATCCCAGCAATAAGCCGGCCAACCCCAATCCCATAGCAACCCATAATTGGCGTCTTTTGAGCTCCGTCCTTGTCCGTGTACCGCATATTCATGCTCTTCGTGTACTTTGAGCCAAGCTTAAAAATGTTCCCCATCTCTATGCCGCGGGTAACCCTCAGCGGAGCCCCACAAACTGGGCAAAGCTGACCTTCCTTCACCTTGAAAACGTCGTTAAACTTTACATCTTTGCTTAAATCTCTAAAAAAGCTAAAGCCCTTAACGTGACAATCCGGCTTGTTGGCGCCAATCACCATGTTCACCCGGTTTTGCAAAGAGCTATCAATCACAACTTTAAAATTATCCAAAATTTCGTCGCTTGGCCCGATAAAACCTGGCACTAAACCGTATTTCTGCAAATCATTGAGCTCATTTACCTCGGACTTTATTAAATTTCGCAGCTTGGCCTCGTTAACTTGCAAATCTCCGCGAATAAACACGATCACTGGTAACTTCAAGTCGTCCGCATAATACACAACCGCCTTCACCGTGCGGCTTTCGTCTATGTTCAAAAATTTTGCCAAATCTTCAATCGACTTAACACCCGGTGTATGTACAAGTTCATTAGCTTCTTCGGCAGAATCGGCGCTATACTCTTCTTGACGGCAAGTTGCAACTTCCATATTCGCTTTGTATCCGCATTTTTCACAGATAATTATCGAGTCTTCGCCCGCCTCGGAGAGCAGCATGAATTCGTGTGCACCCGTGCCGCCCATCATGCCGGTGTCGGAATATATCGAAACAACGTCCAAGCCCACTCGCTCAAAGATTCTCTCATAAGCCTTATGGACTTTATCGTAGTACTCATCCAGGTCTTCAGCAGAAGTGTGGAACGAGTATGCATCCTTCATCGTGAACTCGCGAACCCGGATCAATCCCCCGCGGGCCCTGGGTTCGTCGCGAAACTTCGTCTGAATCTGGTATATCATAAAAGGGTAGTCAAGGTACGACTTTGCCTCGGTTTTGGCCAAATGCACCGCGGCCTCCTCGTGAGTCATCGAGAGCACCATGTCTCTATTTGCCCGGTCCGTTAGCCGCAAAAGCTCGCTGCCAACGCTAGAAAACCGGCCAGACTCCTTCCACAGCTCCGCCGGCACAACCACTGGCAGCAGCACCTCTTGTCCACCTATTTTGTCCATCTCTTCGCGGATTATCTTCTCTATCTTTTGCTGGATCCTAACGCAAGGCGTTAACAAAGAATATATCCCACTCCCAACCGGCCGTATATAGCCACCTCGCAGCAAGTAAACATGGCTAATCAGCGTAGCCTCGGCCGGCTTTGCCCTTAAGCGCTCACCAAACAAGTTGCTCATCAACATAACAAACCCTTACTCCCTCTTGCTTTTTGATGAGTTTTATTTTACCACATCCTCAAATTTGTTGCAACAATGTTACGATTATTAAAAACTTGACACACTATCAAAGTTGAGCTAAAATTTCTTTTGTGTAAAATATGTGACGAAAAGAGTTAAAAATGAAAAAAATTTCCATTTGCATTGTGACTCATAACAACGAAAACAATATTTTATCGGTGCTAAGCTGCATTTACCGCCATTCCAAGAATTTTATTTTCGAAACTTTTGTTGTTGATAGCAACTCATCTGATAGAACTGTTGAGCTGGTCCGCCGGCATTTTCCGCAGGTTACGTTGATTCCTTTGCCGCAAAATAGAGGCTTTGGCTTTGGACATAATCGGGTTTTGAACCGCATAGATTCTGACTTTCACGTTATTTTGAATCCGGACATTACCTTTGATACTAATATTTTTGATGGCCTGTCAAGTTTTTTGGAGAATAATCCGGACGTTGCCATGGTTGTTCCGCAGATTTTAAATACGGATGGCTTTGTGCAGGCATTGCCTCGGCGTACCCCCAAGCTAAAATATCTTATTAGCGGTCGGCTTGAGCGCTTTTGCGGGGTTTTTAAAAAGTGGCGAGATGAGTACACCTGCAGCGGTAAAAATTTTGATAAGCCTGTAGAAATCGACTTTTGCAGCGGTTGCTTTATTATGATTCGGACGAAGATTTTTAAAAAGCTACGCGGCTTTGACGAACGCTTTATTATGTATTTTGAAGACGCTGACTTAACCCGGCGAGCGCAGTGTTATGGCAAAACGGTGCTGAACCCCGATTTTTGCGCCACTCACGCTTGGGAACGCGCCAGCGCTAAACGCTTTAAATATTTGTGCATTCACGTTGATTCTATGGTAAAATATTTTAAAAAATGGCACAACAAAGGAGGCGCCAGACGTATATGAAGGGGATCATTTTGGCCGGGGGCTCTGGCACCAGGCTGTATCCGTCCACTTTGGCTGTTTCGAAGCAGCTTTTGACCGTTTACGACAAGCCCATGATTTACTATCCTTTGTCGATTTTGCTGCTTTCTAGCGTCCGCGAAATTTTGATAATCTCTACCCCGCGCGATTTGCCGCTATATAAAGAGCTGCTTGGCGACGGCTCTTCGCTCGGCGTGCGTTTTGAATATGTTGTGCAAACTGAGCCTCGTGGCCTTGCGGACGCTTTTATTTTGGGTAAGAGTTTTATCGGCAACGACAACGTTTGCCTTATTTTGGGCGACAATATTTTTTATGGATATAATTTTAGCGATCGCTTAAAAATGGCTGCGCTTCGCGAAAGTGGCGCAACTATTTTTGGATATCATGTGAGTAATCCTAGTGATTTCGGCGTTGTGGAGTTTGACAGCGCCGGGAATGTGCTTTCTATTGAGGAAAAACCGGCTAAACCGAAGTCGAACTACGCTATACCAGGGCTTTATTTTTACGACAACAATGTCGTTGAGATCGCCAAGAACGTTAAACCTTCGGCCAGGGGCGAGCTCGAGATTACTTCTGTGAACAATGAATATTTAAAGCAAAAGAGCCTGAAGGTGGAGCTCTTTGGGCGTGGCATGGCTTGGCTAGACAGCGGGACTCATCGATCTATGCTGGCGGCGGCTAACTTTGTAGAAGCGGTGCAGACTCGGCAGGGGCTGTATATCGCTTGCATTGAGGAAATCGCCTACCGCAACGGCTTTATCGACAGAGAGCATCTTTTGAATCTGGCCGATCGGCTAAAAAAGACAGAATACGGTCAATATCTCTATAAAGTGGCCACGGAGGCTATTGTTTGACGCAAACGCTTTAACTAACGGGAGGTTTTTTTTTGAAGATACTTATAACGGGCTCTAGGGGGCAACTTGGCAGCGAATTGAAGGCTATTTTGAAGAGCAAAAAGAGTGAGATTGGGGCAATTAGCCCGCTGTATGATGGTTGCGAGGTTGTTGCCGCGGATGCCGATACGCTTGATATTACTGATGCTTTGAAGGTAAATTCTTTTTTGGAAAATTTTTTGCCGGATGTTGTTATAAATTGCGCCGCGATGACTAATGTTGACGGCTGCGAGACTAATCTTGAGCTTGCGATGCGGGTTAACGCGATTGGCCCTTTGAACATCGCGCGGGCTTGCGAAAAAATCGGCGCAAAGCTGGTTAATGTCTCTACTGACTACGTTTTTGACGGCAAAAGTCCCGCGCCGTACCGCGAATGGGACGTCTGTGCGCCTAGCAGCATTTACGGAAAATCTAAGCTTTTGGGCGAGCAATATGTGCGTGAGCAGACTTGCCGCTATTTTATCGTCCGCACGGCCTGGCTTTATGGCTATGTTGGTCACAATTTTGTTCGGACTATCCTGAAGTTGGCCAAAGAACGGGATCAAATAAAGGTGGTTAACGATCAAGTGGGCAACCCGACTAACGCGAACGATTTGGCGCATCATATTTTGAAGATGGCAATTACCGAGAATTACGGAATTTACCATTGTACCGGCACTGGAGAGGCCTCTTGGTTTGACTTTGCCTCGCTGATTGTTAAGTACGCTGGGCTCAGTTGCGAAGTGCTGCCTTGCGGGACTAATGAATTTCCTAAAGTGGCTAAGCGTCCGGAATTTTCTGCGCTTGATAATTTGATGCTGCGCTGCACGGTCGGCGACGAGATGCGCCCTTGGCAAGATGCCCTTTTGACGTACATCAACACGCTGAAAAAGGAGAATGATTTATGAAAACTTATTTGGTGACCGGTGGCGCGGGCTTTATCGGCTCAAATTTTATTCACTACATGCTAAAAAAACATCAGGATATTCGGATTATAAATGTGGATAAGCTCACCTATGCCGGAAATCTTGAAAATTTGAAGGGCTGCGAAAATAACGAAAATTACGAATTTGTCCATGCCGATATTTGCGATTTGGCCGCCGTTAAAGAGATATTTAGCAAGAACGAGATCGATTATGTTGTGAATTTTGCGGCCGAAAGTCACGTGGACCGGAGCATTCGGGAGCCTGAGGTTTTTGTAAAGACCAACGTTGCGGGCACGGTTAATCTTTTGAATGTTGCTAAAGATTTTTGGACTATTGGTGAGGATGAATACCGCGCAGGATGCAAGTTTTTGCAGATTTCTACCGATGAAGTTTACGGCTCCTTGGGCCAGACGGGCTATTTTATGGAGACAACGCCACTTTGTCCGCACAGTCCGTATTCTGCTAGCAAGGCGGGCGCCGATATGCTCGTTTTGGCCTACTTTGACACTTACAAGTTCCCGGTTAACATCACCCGCTGCTCCAACAACTACGGGCCTTATCAGTTCCCGGAGAAGCTCATCCCGCTCATGATAAACAATGCGCTTAATCAAAAAAGTCTGCCGGTCTATGGCGACGGCTTGAATATTCGCGATTGGCTGTATGTTGAGGATCACTGCAAAGCCGTTGATATGGTCATTCGCGACGGCAAAATTGGCGAGGTTTATAATATTGGCGGGCACAACGAGCGTACGAATATTGATATTGTAAAGACGATTCTGGCGTACATTAAGGAGCTCACGGGCTCTTTGGTGGACGAGACTTTAATTACGTACGTTAAGGACCGCAAGGGGCACGACCGGCGGTACGGCATTGCGCCGGATAAAATCCGCAAGGACCTTGGCTGGGCGCCCGAAACGACGTTTGATGTGGGCATTAAAAAGACGATTAAATGGTACCTTGAAAACGAGGACTGGGTGAAGAATATCACAAATGGCCAGTATAAAGAGTATTACCAAAAAATGTACGGAGATCGATGATTATGACTAAAGTTTCTGTTGCTCTTGCCACCTTCAACGGCGAAAAATATGTCGAAAAACAGCTTAAATCTCTCCTTTTGCAGCGCCGAAAAATCGACGAAGTTATCATTGCGGATGACGCTTCTACCGACAGCACTGCCGATATTGTCAAAAATTTTATTGAGCGAAATCGGCTTTCTGCTAGCTGGCACTTTTTTGTTAATGAGAAAAACCTAGGTTTTTTGCGCAATTTCAAGAGAGCTATAGAAAAAACTAGCGGCGACGTTATCTTTTTGTGCGACCAAGATGACATCTGGTACAAGACGAAGGTTGACTCTATGCTTAGCCGCTTTGAGTCTAACGAGCACATAAAGGCGATGTACTCTGGCTTTAAGGTCATTGACGAGAACGACACGTTTATTAAGCCGCGAAGCAGCTTCATGCATTCTAACAATAACTTGATTAAATTTCGCATTGAGCCCTTTGACACCGTTAAAATCGAGCTTTCTACCATCTGCAATTATAATATTTCTCCCGGATGCACCTTGGCGTTTACGCGCGAGGTTCGAGATATTTACGTTGAAAAGACGAAAAATATCTGTGTGCACGACTGGGAGATCGCCCTGATTGCCGCGTTTTTAGATGGCCTTTACTTTTTTAATACACCGCTTACAAATTATCGCATTCACCCTGGCAACGCCATTGGCCTGCCTGCGTTTTCTAAAAAGTCGCTCTATAACAAGGGCAGGGCCGCGCTTTCTTGTTGTACTCGGGTAGACAACGCGAAAAAGATTTACTCCTATTTGAGCGCAATGGAGGTTTATCAATACTTGTTGCCGCCCGATAAATTGAAGGTTTTGGCTAGTAGTGTAAATTTTGCCAAGACGCGTTTAAATGCTTTGGAAGAAAAAAAGTTTCGCAAATTGTTGGAGCTTTATAAGTGTCCCGGCAATTATTCAAGGTCGGTTACCTTTAAGGGGCGGCTTGCGGACATTTTTTGTGTATTAAAAAAGTAAAGGAGCTTGCAGCATGGGCAATTTTAATTTTATAAAGACGGAAATTGACGGTATGTTTATTGTTGAGCCGACTGTTTTTGGCGACGATCGGGGCTATTTTCTTGAGACTTATCATTATGAAGAGTTCAAGAAAGCCGGTATAGATACCGTTTTTGTTCAGGATAATCAGTCTAAATCTAAACGAGGCGTACTTCGCGGACTTCACTTTCAAACAAAACGGCCTCAAGGCAAGCTTGTTCGAGTTATAAAAGGCGAGGTCTTCGATGTGGGCGTGGATCTTCGTAAAAATAGTCCCACCTTTGGCAAATGGGTTGGTGCTGTTTTAAGTGATGAAAACAAGCGTCAGCTGTACATTCCGGCTGGATTTGCACATGGATTTTTAGTTTTGTCGGACGAGGCGGAATTTGTTTACAAATGCACCGATTTCTACGCCCCGCAAAACGAGGGCGGCATAATTTATAACGATCCGGACATTAACATAAATTGGCCTATTTCCGGAGATATGGAGGTTCTTCTCTCTCAAAAAGACCGTGCACTGCCGTCTTTAAAAAGTTTTCAAAATATTTAAAGCTGAAAAGGTGCTAAAAATATGGGTGTTTCTGTTGCGATGGCCGCCTACAATGGCGAAAAATATATTAAGAAGCAGGTTTTGTCTATTTTAAAACAGCTTGGCTGCAGCGACGAGCTGGTGATTTCTTACGACAAAAGCGCCGACAACACCTATCGCATCATCTCGGACCTTGCTGTTCGCGATAATCGGATTAAGATTTTTTCTGGGCCTTGCACGGGGTTGGTTAAAAATTTTGAGAACGCCCTTCGCCACTGCAAAAATGACTACATATTTTTAAGCGACCAAGATGATATCTGGCTTGAGAACAAGGTGAGTCACGTTTTGAGCGCATTTGAAAGCACTAGTGCTGACGTTATTTTGCATGATTGTGTGGTTATTAATGAAAGCAACGAGGTTTTGGCTGACTCCTTCTTTAAGTTAAGGCATTGCCGGCGCGGTTTTTTGTTTAACGTTTTGCATAACTCGTACATTGGCTGCTGCATGGCTTTAAAGCGCAGTTTTCTAACTAATGTTTTGCCATTTCCGCAAAATATTCCAATGCATGATCAATGGATAGGCCTAATGGCAGAAAAGCGGCATTCTGTCGCTTTTATAAAAGAGCCATTAATTAAATATCGGCGTCATTTAGGAAATGCAACAAATCTTAAACCTTCTAAACTCAGCGATATTGTCAAGTTTAGGCTAAATTTGATTTCGGCTTTATTAAAACAATCATAATTTTTTATTTTTCTTTTTTAGCAAATAGTTTTATCTCCTGAATCGAAAGGTTTCTCCATTTGCCGGGCGCTAGCATGCCTAGTTTTAGTTGACCTATGGCAACTCTTTTTAGTCGTGCAACGTTTAGCCCGGCTTGCTCGCACATTTTGCGGATTTGTCGGTTGCGCCCTTCTTTTATGATGATTTCTAGAACAGTTCTGTCTTCTGCCGACTTTAGCACCGTGACTTTTGCAGGCTCCGTTTTGTAGCCGTCTATCGTCATTCCAGAGCTCAACGCAACTAGCTGCTCTTCCGTAACCTTAGGCTTCACAGTCACTCTGTACTTTTTTTCTATCGAGTTTGCCGGGTGAATCACAGCATTTAAAAATTCGCCATCGTTCGTCATGAGCAAAAGACCCTCAGAGTCCTTATCCAACCGACCTATAGGGTAAATTTTTGCAGGAATGTCACTCACCAAATGCATAACGCATTTTCTGCCAAGCTCATCCTTCGTGGTAGAGACGTATCCCCGGGGCTTGTGCAGCATGATATAGTGCTTTTTTACGTTGCAATCAATTAATCTGCCGTTAACAAAAATCTTATCCACGTTCGGATCGGCCTTGTCACCGATTCTTGCAACTTTTTTATTAATGCAAACCGCCTTGTTTTTTATCATGTCTTCGGCCTTTCTCCGCGACGCCACGCCACTTTCCGAAAGTATCTTTTGAACCCTTATCTTTTTCACAACTTTAAGCCCTCCAAATTAATTAAAAAGCCCCATGACGGCAGCACTTAGGCTTTGCCAAATGGTTTTGTTCCGCTTAACTAAATTTACATCCTTCTCGATAATCAGGTCGTTCGACGCCAAAACCTCGTCATCAACCTGATATTTAACCTTCCCCACAACCTGACCCTGCTTCAGCGGTGCATACAAAAATGGCGGTACTTCGACAATCTTCTTGATCTTGCTTTTATCTCCTTTTGGCAAACTTATGGAAATTTTATCTCTAACAAAAGCAGAAATTTCGTTCGTGTCGCCGCCAACCACCGGCAAAATCGCGTAATCTTTGTTGTCAAAAATAACTGTTTCTATTTGAGAAAATCCATAATCCAACAACTTTTCATGGTCATTCCAGTCGTCTGGAGCGTCCAGCGTGACGGCAACAAGGCGAGTATTGTTCCTTTCTGCCGCCGAAACCAAGCACCTGCCAGCTAGCCGCGTAAACCCAGTCTTTATCCCGATGCACCCATCGTAGCGCTTCAGCATCCTGTTTTCGTTGTAAAGCGTCCGGATTTCATCAGGCTTTACAAATGTCACCTCAACACTTTTTTTAGATGAAATATCAAAAAACGCCTGATTTTCAAGCGCATAAGCGCCCAGCAAAGCCATATCGTAGGCGGTAGAATGGTGATCTCCCTTATCAAGGCCCGATGGGGTCTCAAAAATCGTGTCAAGCATTCCAATTTGCTTGGCTTTTTTGTTCATCAGCGCCACAAATGCATCCACAGATCCACAAAGCGCGATGGCTGCCGAATTTGCAGCGTCATTTCCAGAGACAGTAAGCATGCCCTTAGCCAAACTCAATAACGGCAGCACCTGCCCCACCTGCAAATACATAGAAGAGCCGTCAACCGGGACCATTTTGTCGGTGATAGTGACGTTGGTATCTTCCTTCTCGGCGGCCTCCAAAGTCAAAAGTGCAGTCATAATTTTCGTCGTGCTAGCCATTGGGCGCGGCTCTTTTTCGTTTTTTCCGTAAATGACTTTACCGTTATCGGCGCAAATTACAATCGCAGACTTGGCCGAAAGTGACGGAATTTGCGCACAAACTTTACACAAAGGAGACAGCATTGATATAAAAAAACAAAATAAAATTATTTCACTCAATAATTTTTTGCACAAATTAGCCACATCCCCATAAAATCAAGATTCTTAGCTAATTATATGCATGCAAAATAAAATTATTAAAAGTCGCTGCCCCTGCTGTCTATATTAAAATTTAGTTTTCATCGTCATTTTGATTCTTATCCGGCTTAATGATAGAACCTATCTTATCGACCACGTCTGGAACCAAGTCGATAACCTTCTCTGCCGTCGATAAATTGGGCTCTGCGTGCAAAACCTTAATGTTGCCAGCCCTATTGACGGTTAAAAAAGCTACCGGAGAAATTGTAACCCCCGCGCCACTGCCGCCACCAAACAGATTTTCGTCGTTAATTTTTTTGCCTGAAAATTCCGAGCCGCCAGACGCAAAGCCATAAGCCACTTTCGAAATCGGAATAATCACCGTTCCGTCGTCAAGCTTAATAGTCTCGCCAATTATAGTGTTTACGTCCACCAGGCACCTAAGCTTCTCAATAGTAGTGTCGACCATATTGTTAATCGAGCAATCACTCATTTTCTACACCCTCTTCGTCGTTTTTGTGTTAAAATGGCCGCCCTTCGCAAGGCGATATATAGAAATCAATGCCGTACTCAGCATAGATATCGGAAAAAAATAAACTTTAAAAGAAAAATCCACTCTAGATTTAACTTCTCTAAACCCCGGTACAATCAAGATATGGCACTTGCGTTCATCAACATTTCGCAGCAAAATCGACCTCGCATAATTCACAAAAGCAGAAATTTTCCCATAGCTAACAGCCGTCTTAGCCGCGTCATCTTCGGCAACAAGCAAGTCAAGATAAAATGACCGGATATGTATTTTACCGGCAAAGTCCCTTGCAATTCTTACGAGCTGCTTTAAAAGGTCCAAAAATCCGGACAAACCCCTCCTTTTTATTATACCTAAATTTTTTGCGAATTTGTTTATTTCATTATCTTTTTTTAAAATTTTAGCATCTTTTTCGATTTTTTTAAATTCCTTTTTTTGCAGCGGGTCGAACGAAAAAAGCAAAAATTTGATATTCACCCGCAAATTTTCTTTAAAAGAAATATGCACAAACACCGGGCAAAACAATAAAATGGTCACAATCAAGATTATCGCTAAAAAGGCATACAAAAGAATCATTTGACATCTCCAAAAAAACATTATTCGTCTGCGCTGCTTGTGGCAGTCACACTTTCCAACTCCAATTTGGGCAATTCATCCACACTGCTAACGCCAAAGCACTTTAAAAAATTAAGGGTTGTCCCATATTGCAGCGGTTTTCCGGGCAAATCGAGCCGTCCTTTTTCCTCAATCAAATTTTGCACACTCAAATTTGAAATTATGCTAGAACAATCCACGCCGCGGATGTTCTCCACAAAAGCCTTGGTAACCGGCTGATTATACGCAATAATCGCAAGGACTTCCATCGCCGCCGAAGACAGGGGGCTGTGTCGTCGTAGGTCCAAAGCGCGCCGCACAAAATCGGCATATTCAGGCTTCGTGCACATCTGGTATTTTTCACCCAATTGCACAATGCAAATCCCGCTATCGTCGCTATCCAGCTCATCCATCAGATTTTTTATCAACTTCAAAACCGTAGATTTATCAATCTCCAACGCCACCGCGATCCGTTCTGCCGAAATTGGGTCTCCACTAGCAAAGAGCACCGCCTGTATTGCGGCTTTAGCTTTTTTTACTTCCAACTTTTGCGCCAACTTTCAATAATTTTATCGTTTTGTTTTCGTCGTCCAACGCGATTCGCTTGGTCTTTATAAGCTCCAGAACCGCCAAAAACGTAGCAACCATCTCGGATTTTGTCTGCCGCCCCGAAAAAAATGAGCTGTAATCCGCCGCGTTTAAGGCTTTTAATTTTCGCAAAACAAATATGACCTTTGAAAAAACCGATACAATTTTTCTGGAAACTATCTGCGAAAAAACCTCTCTAGATGGCGGAATCCTGCTAGCCTTTCGCCCAACCACGTCGGCATAAGCCTTAATGAGAATTGAAACTTTATGCTGAATCGAGTACGTCCTGTCGGGCGTTATCTCCTGAGGCGGCCTTGCAATAAGGCCAAAATTCATCTCTTTCTCCAGCACTTTCGCCACCCGCTGATACTGCTCATACTCTAGCAGCTGCCCCGTCAGCTCTTGCTTTAACGACTCGGCCTCTTCGTGTTTTGGCAGCAGCATCGCCGTTTTTATATAGATCAGCCGCGCGGCCATCTCCAAAAACTCGCTTGAAACCTCCATGTCCAGCTCTTTCATCTGCTCTATGTGGCTCAGGTACTGCGCCAAAAGCTCCGAGATTTGCACATCGTAAATGTTGAGCTTATTTTTTTTTATCAAGTGCAAAAGCAGCTCGATGGGGCCTTCAAAGTCATTTAGCTTGTACGACATTTTTTCCATGCGAATTTACCCTTTGTAAAAGAAATGGAATAGATGCGTAAGTGGGACTATTGTAACGCATTCTAGAGCTTTAATGATTATTTCTTTAAAAAAGGCCAGCGGCCCGGCCAGCACCCCGGTAAATAGCAGCGCAAAAACGATAATAGTTATGTAACTTTCGTATTGATAATATTTATTTAAAATTTTATCTGGCAAAAAAACAGCCAAAATCTTTGAGCCATCGAGCGGCGGTAGCGGGAGCAAGTTAAAAACCGCTAGTCCCAAATTAATATTATAGATAAAAAACATAAGCATAATAAAGCAAGCAAGCGGCATAACGATAAAGCTAGGGACATCTGCTCCTTTTGACATATAAAAGTCTTCAATAAACCCACAAGCAACATATGTTCCGCATCCAGTTGCAAATGCAATCACAGCTACAATTAAGTTCGAAAGTGGCCCCGCCAGCGCTGTTAGCGCCATGCCGAGTTTTGGCCTTTTAAAATTTCTTGGGTCCACTGGCACTGGCCTTGCCCAGCCAAATTTAAAAAGAAGCAGTGCCGATGCGCCCAGCGGATCTATATGCTTTAATGGGTTCAACGTTAGTCTGCCGCTATCTTTTGCGGTGTTGTCCCCCAATTTATATGCCACAAATCCGTGCGCCCACTCGTGTATTGGCAAAATCACAAAAATCGTCACTAGCAGCGCAGCTATCACCACCAACGCCTTCTCCAGCGTCATTCCCTCTTGCAAAAACCACATTTATAATCACTCTCTCCATCATTATAATTTATTTCATTTTAAAGCAAAAACTGCAATAATGCTAATTACGATGTTGCCATAAATGCCTTTTCATTTGCGTGTGCATAAAAAATCATTCTGGGTTTATGGCTAATAACAAGCTTCCAATCATCTTTAGCTTTTGTATTTTCATTATAAGCATCAAGATACTCCATCGGCTCCAAATCCCCAACAAAACAGCTTCCGTCATCTAAAATAAGAGATATACTGTCATTGCTATGGCTTGGGGTAGATAAAATTTTTCCATCTATTCCAAGGTTTCGAAGAAAAGCTCTGCTTTCTTCACAGCTAATAATAACTGCCCCGTTTTCATTTATGGGCGTGTATTTTATGCGTGCGTCCCTGTTAAATATCTCATCAGAAAAATGAACACATTCTAATTGAGTGTTAATTAGCAGAAGTTTTATACCCCTTTCCATAAGCTCGCTAACAAGTCCAATATGGTCCGGATGATAATGCGTTGCCAAAACGTAGCTAATATCGCTCAACTTAATATTATTCTTTTTTATCTCTTTATAAAACAAAGGCAACGTACCGGCATAATCAGTATCAACAAGCAAATTGCCCTTTGTTCCGCGAATAAAAAAAGTATTCGTATTGCCATATTTTAATCTGTTAACCAATTTCCACCTACTCGTTCCCTTTGCGTTGGGTTTTATCTGCGTTAAGAAAATTTCGTTCAAGTAAATAATCACAGAAATACAGTATTGCCATTTGTTTATTCATAGCTTTATTATACTACATCTGGCACTGACTTAATTATAACTTCTATGCCCTCGATTTGTCAAAGTTTCTCCCTGCCACCCTTGTTTGCTAAAACACAGAAAGGCCTTGATTTTTTTGCGGATATGTGTTAACATTATCAGTGTATTTTTATGCTGCTTAAGGAGGTGCAGATTTTATGGCTATGTGTGATATTTGCGGTAAAAGTATCGCTTTTGGAATAAAGGTTTCTCACTCTCACCGTCGCTCTAACCGGACTTTTAAGCCAAATGTTCGGCGCGTTAAAGCTCTTGTTGGCGGGGCTCCTAAGCGTGTTTACGCTTGTACCCGTTGTTTGAGGTCTGGCAAGGTTACTAGGGCCGTTTAAGTTTTTGTTTGTGTTAAGATTTGTTTTAAAATTCGATGTACGCTGAAATTTAAATAAATTTTTAATTTAGGATGATTTTATGGCTATGACTATAAAAGAGTTTTTGAACTTTGCAAAAGACTGCAAAACCAAGCCCGAGCTGGCTTCTTTGGCCAAAAGCAATGGCTTAAATTTAACAAAAGAAGAGTTGGACCGTCTGTTTCAAAAAATATCGGAAGGTAGGGAACTCAGCTCTGATGAACTTGACGCTGCCTCTGGCGGAAATGTCTATGGAATGAGCGATCAACTAAAACAAAATCTTATTAATTAAGTAAAATTTTATTAAACAAAATTAAAAACCTGCATTTACACTATCATTTTAGTATATCTGCAGGTTTATTTTTATGTAATTTTAAATATTCATTTTTATTTTGTTGCCATAGTTAACTTTTTTTCTTCTCCGTTTAGCAGCCTTATTAGGTTTTTCTTGTGTTTATAGATCACAAAGACGCTGATCAAAACCGCTGCCGTTGTGACAATCACGGTATATCCAAAAGTTGCCGGTCGGCGAGCCCCAAGGTAATCGCAAAAATACGTGACGCAAAAAGTAAAAATCGGGTACGAAACAGCCGCCAATATTGAGCCCAAGGACACTAACCGCGTGGTGAAGACGATAATCAAAAAGACAGAAAACGAAAGTGCCGCAACCTGCCAGTCCGTCATAATCAGCATTGAGAACGCCGTTAAGACCGCCTTGCCGCCTCTAAGCTCAAAAAAGCACGGGTAAACATGCCCCACCAAACACGCTACGCCCGCAATATACATGCCATACTGAACGATGCAAAACGTCGGCACACCGGCTAAATTGATCTGCGAAAAAATCATACGCCCAAACAAACAAGCAATAATCCCCTTACTAAAGTCGCCCAACATAGTCAAAAAAGCTGGCCAAAATCCAACCGAGCGCAGCACATTCGTAAAACCAGCATTGCCACTGCCAAGATTCCGGATATCTTCCATGTTTTTAAACTGCCGTGTGAACAAAATAGAAAAGCTGACGCTCCCGATCAAATAGCCTACCGCGGCCACAAGAGCCATTTGAAACCAATAGAGCTTTAAAAAATTGACTGCCTGAACTTCCAAAAAATCACTCCCAATGCGATATAAAGCTAGCGTTCCGCTCTTTCTCTTATTATAAACCTTATCGGCGCCCCTTGTAAAGAGAATGTCTCTCTAAATTTATTCTCGAGGTAGCGCTGATATGAAAAGTGAAAAAGTTTCACCGAATTTACAAAAAATACAAACGTTGGCGGCTGCACAGAAACCTGCGTTACAAAAAATATCTTTAGCCGGTTACCCCTGTCCGTTGGCGGCTGAACCCTAAGAACTGCCTCAGCCAAGACTTCATTGAGCACTCCGGTTGAGATCCGCGTAGCACTCGCCTTGAAGACTTGAGTTATCAACTCAAACAAATTTTCTATTCGTTGCCCCGTTTTAACCGACACAAACAAGATCGGCGCGTAATGCATAAACGAAAAGTCGTTCTCAAGCTTTTTTTTGTAATTAGCAAAGGTTTTGTCGGTCTTTTCAACAGCATCCCACTTATTAACAACGATAACGCAGGCCTTCCCAGCATTAATCGCAAGCCCCGCCACTTTTGAGTC
Organism: uncultured Eubacteriales bacterium; assembly: GCA_948527295.1. Taxonomy (GTDB): domain Bacteria; phylum Bacillota; class Clostridia; order Oscillospirales; family Acutalibacteraceae; genus CAG-557. Next base: position 120,247 of record CAOSWK010000003.1, read on the forward strand.
CTGCTCAGTGAAGCCCTCAACAGCGTCTATCATGATAACGCACACGTCGCTGCGCTCAACAGCCATCTTGGCGCGGATAATGCTATACTTCTCCACCGCATCGGTAACCTTGCTTTGCCGCCGGATTCCTGCTGTATCCACAAAATTAAAGCTTCCAAAACTATTTTTTATAAAAGTATCGATAGAATCGCGCGTCGTGCCCGCAACGTCAGAGACAATACACCGCTCCTCGCCAGTTATCCTATTTATAAGCGAAGACTTGCCAACATTCGGCTTGCCAATAACCGCCACATTTATAATAGAACCTTCCGTTTCATCGAAATTACCAGTGTCCGGCAGATTTTTAAAAACTTCGTCCAGCAAATCTCCCGTCCCGTGGCCATGCACAGAGGAAACCATTATAGGGTCCCCCAGCCCTAAATTGTAGAATTCATAAAAGTCGGCATCAGCCGCCCCAACCTTGTCGCATTTGTTCACGCACAAGATAATCGGCCGACCGCTCTTTTGCAGCATCTCCGCGACCTCGTAGTCCGTAGCCACAATTCCCGTCTTCATGTCCACAACCAGAATTATCGCATCCGCAGAATCCATCGCAAGTTGCGCTTGGTTCCTCATCTGAGCCAAAATAACATCATCCGAATGCGGCTCAATCCCGCCAGTGTCAATAATAGAAAAGCTCCGGCCTCTCCACTCGCAGTCACCATAAATTCTATCTCTAGTAACGCCTGGCACATCCTCAACAATGGCGACCCTCTGCCCTACAAGCTTATTAAACAACGTAGACTTCCCAACATTTGGCCGTCCAACGATCGCGACAATCGGCTTTGCCACTGTTCTTCCTCCTATCTCTTCCTTAAAATTTCCCTAAACAAAAGCTCTAAACAAAAAAGAGAAGGTCAACCCGGCCTTCTCTTTCGCGCTAAAACAAAACTTAAGCTTCTACCTTTATAATCTCGCGGCCTTTATAGAACCCACAGGCCTTGCAAACCCTGTGCGGTAGCTTAAATTCTCCACACTGCGGGCACTTCATAATTGCAGGAGCTTCCATCTTCCAAACATTAGAACGCCTTTTGTCGCGCCTAGCCTTCGAGTGCTTTCTCTTCGGCACTGCCATACATATCCCCTCCTTTTAAAATCAAATAAGCCTTACCTAAATAATATAATTCTCATTAAACTTAATTTCTACGTAATGCGGGCAACCTTCTGTTGATGTTTGATCACTCGGTAAGTCATTTAATTTTTTATTTAAATTTAAAATCCACTCGTTAACAGATTTCATCTTTTCTACTTCCTGTTTTAAATCATCTTCCTTAATAATTATACAAGAAGTAATCGCATTTAACAAGCCACTTCCAAAAATTATATCAATATAATTCATTAAAGAATTAATAAATCCAGAGAATCTTATTGCTTGAACATTGCCGCGTGGAACATATATATGAGTATCATTATTTTCTCTGCGTTCAATCGCGCACCTATCTATATAGCCTCTTGATAATTCATACAAAGGTTCTCCAATTAATTGTTCATATTTTTCTATATAAATATCATTAGTAAGCGGAGAATTTGTAAAAGAAGCCTGTACTTGCCAGCAGCCATTATCAAATTCAATAAGTATCATTAAAACAATTGTTACAAATTTTTTCAACCAAAATTTCTTAATCATAAAGTTTATTAACACCACGTATTTTTATATTTTAGCATAATTGCAAATAATAGTCAATATTTAAATTTTGTTAAAATTAACTCTCTTTTGTTTCGAGATTTACTTATTCATTTTTCTCTTCAGAGCCTAAAGGCAGAACCTCTACATCCGAGTAAACATCTGCCTTGCGTGGACCATTAATCACAACTTTAGATATTTTAGGCGTTATTGTTTTAAAACAAATTTTCCTTGACTCCTCGTCATTTAATTCATTTTGGCTATTTTCATCTCCATCGCTTTCATAATCTGAAAAATACTGAACTTCCTCATCAGAGCAAATACCTGTTTCTATCGTTTGCGCATATTTATTATTCCAGGTCTGATTTCCCTCATTCTGGATTTGGTCCTCAGTTAACAGATTTTTTTCTGTGCTTTTCGTAATAACGTCCAGCTTTTTCTCAGCTGCTCTAGTACTAAGACTAGTCAAATGGCCAACAGGCAAACTTGCTTCAACAAAATCTATCTTTCTTTCATACGAAGTGCCTATCCCAAAATCGTTCCCAAGTGCCTTATTAGCCGTTTTCATAATACATTCAATTACACGTTCCTCGTAAGAAGGTCCATTTGCCCCATCGCCTTCTGGGTCAACTTCGACTTCATTAGAACTTATCCCAAACTCGTTTCCAAGTTCCTTATTAGCTGTTTCCATAATACATTCTATTACACGTTCCTCGTAAGAAGGTCCATTTGTCCCATCACCTTCTGGGTCAACTTCGATTTCATCAGAACCTATCCCAAACTCGTCTTCAGTGGGGTTTTCTCCTGCATTCGGGTACATAGCTAAACAACCAAAATCTAAACAAACAAAAAAACACATTGCCAACACTGCTGAGCTAACTTTTTTAAACAAATTTTTCTTTAACATAAAATTAACATACACCTTTCCAACTTCACTATAATCATAAATAACATTTTAAAACTTAATTAAAGTTCAATAATTCCCGAAACATCCAAATCTTCAAAAAATTCCTCCTCTTCTTCCTCTTCAAAAGCATCCGGCAAGTATTCTTCTTCCCCTCCACAAACATTTTGCGGAATTAATGAGGTAGCTTCTGCTTCACCTAAACCAGCAGAATTATAATTGTTTAGATCTCTATCACCGTTGCCTCCTCCAGAAGGATCTGAATCATCGTCTCTATGATGGTTGCCTTCATTATTTTCCTCTTCTTTCTTCTTTTCTTCCTCTTCCTCCTCTTCACTATTGTTTTTTTCTTTAGAATCTAATTTTTCAAATATTTCTAATAACCAATCATAGTCTTCTTCCTCTTCCTCATTAGACCTTGAAGAATTATTCAAGTTCAATGACCCTTGAGGTATACTAGCAAAACAAGGTGTAGGCATTGCTAAAATAAAACAAAAAAACACCACAAAAGCAGACAGAAAAAATCTTTTAAACAAACTTTTATTCAACATAAAGTCTTTTTACACCACGCATTTTCATATTTTATCATAACTAAATTCAATAATCAACACTAAAAAAACTATAGCCCATCAAAATTTTACCGTTCCTTACTTAAAATAATAATCATCCTCGTCATCAGCGTCATAATCTCCATTGTTTCCTTCTAGTTCAGGAGTATCCTCTTCCAAAGATTCCTCTTCTGTGTTAAAATTGTACCCTTCCCCACATTCTTCCTCCTCTTCCTCTTCCCCAAAATCTGATTTTTCATCCTCTTCTTCATGCCAACTTTCTTCATCAGGTTCTTCTCCATTAGCACTGTTGCTTTGGTTGTTATCTTCTGTTAAATTGTTAGGCTGATTGTTAGGTTCTTCCTGCACAAGCTCGGCTTCTACAAAAAGAACATCCAAATCTTCTTCCCCATTTCCTGGTTCTTCTTCATTAACATTGTTACTTTGGGCACTGCCTTCTATTAAACTATTACCTCGTTTGTTGGTTTCTTCCTCGTCAGAACTAAAACGAAAATCGTTAACGGGAGTATAATTATAATGGTAACTATCTTTTGAGTTGCTAGCCAAACAGATTGGTGATACCAAAACGAAGCAAAAAAATATCACAAAAGAAAACAAAGAAAACACTCTAAACAAATTTTTATTCAACATAAATCTTTTTGCACCACACATTCTTGAATTTTACTATGATTACATTTAACGATAAACTTCAACGCAAAAAGCCATCCTAAGCACATCTATTCGTTGTTATTATCGTCAAAAACTATTAAATGCCAAGGCGTAACGGTTCCTTGGTTGCCTCTTTGGCTAGCATTCTGGGAAGGCTCCAAATTATTTTGACCATAGTTATTTATTGCCGTGTTACCATTCTGAGTGCCGCATTCTTCCGCATTAGCACTAGGATCATCGTTGTCATTTAAATTATTATTCTCTTCTCCCGCAGTGAAAACATTATTGCCAACTTTCTCATCTCCCTTTTTCGTTGGCTCATTCCATTCTTCCTCCTCTTCTTCCTCTTCTTCAAAATTTGTTACGTAATTGTTGTCATTTAACGCTGACTTTTCCCATTTTTTGTATTCATGGTCTTCTTCCGGAGAAATAGGCTTTCCATCATAATCATAATCAGAATCATCCCAGTCAACATATTTGTTGTTTCCTTTTGTTGGTTTTTGGTTCATCCAAGAAGATTGCCTTTTCAATTTAGGACGCTTTTTTGGTGAATTACTTGCAGAACAAACCGACGCCACTGAACCACATAAAAAAAATGTTGCCAAAACTGCCGAGGTAATTTTTTTAGATAAATTCTTTTTTAGCATAATTTTACACCTCATACATTAATTTTTAAACACTCGTTTGGAATTTAACCAACCTTAGGCACCATAATAATCCACCTGATAATAGCTATTTCTTCTTTCTTTCCCACACTGCCTTTGTACGCATATCATCAAGGTCTTCGTCTTCTTGAAGTTGCTCTTCTTTTTCTTCTTCTGGCTTAAGATCATATGCATCATCACTGGCATTGCCCAGTCCTTCATTATTTGACTGATCATATTCATTGCTCGACTGATTTTCTAAATCTTTTTTATCATTTTTATAAACTACTACACTACTTTGCTGGTTAGGTAAAGTTTTTCCCAAAACTTCCGGTCTTATGGACATTGCCGCCAAACAAGTGTTTGTCATCAAGCCAACGCCCAAAAATGCCACAAAACCCATAGACATCACTTTTTTCAACATAACTTTACACCTCATACATTAATTTTAAACACTCATTTTTAACTTAAGTAACCTTATCCAGTGTAAAATATTCATATGGTAATAATTGTTTCTCCTTATTTTCCCCATACTGCCGTTGTACACATATCATCGAGGTCTTCGTCTTCTTGAAGTTGCTCTTCTCTTACATGCTTTCTGTCGAGATAAAAATCAAAATCATCATCACTACTGTTGTCCAATTTTTTCTCATAAACATTTGCTTGGTCGCTTTTATTGCCTGACTGATTATTTTGCTGCTTAGCTAAATTCTTTTGATATTCTGCCCACTTTTTACATTGTCTTCCTGGTGGCAAACCATCATTACGATAAACATTTGCATTGCTACTATCATAAGAAAAATCTGTGGTGCTACCATCACAGTTTTCATCATAATAATTAGAATATTCATCGTCGTCATTATAATCCGTAGTGCTTCCATAAGGAGAATATTCATCGTTTGTCCAAGTAGGGACAAAACCCATCCACTTAGCCGGCGCATTACCATCTTTAATACTAGTGGGGACATAACCTGTCCACTTATCAGGCACATTATAACATCCATTACTAGCCGAACAAATATTTGCCGCCAAGCTAAAACCAAAAAATGCCACAAAGCCCATAGACGCCACTTTTTTTAACATTTACACACCACACCTTTCTAAATTTGCATTACATTATCACACGGCGGGTGTGCTTTGTCAAGAATAAATTTTTCACCTTTTTACAACTTCGGAGGTATGTCTCTCTCGCAAATAAGAGGACTCCACGTCGGCAAGATGCAACTTCACCGCCAGCGGATATTTTTCGTACGCCACGCTAATCGAAAAGTCGCCACCTTTGGCTGAGCTATCGAACCCGCCCATATGCCACCGGATCGCCATTGCCTCTGCTGGTTTTAGCCTCATGAAACGCTCAATCAAAAACACGGATTTCTCCCCATGGCCGTACGGAAAGCTGTCGTCAATCACATAAAACGGCTGCTTTTCCCATGCTCCCGTCACTTCGTTTTTCACGTTTCTTGTCGAGACTTTGTAAAACTCCGCCTTGCACAAATCATGCAGCAACCCGCACACCGCAAAGCTCTCCTCTGTGTCAGTTTCCTCGTCAAAATAGCGCTCTCTAAGCGTTTTGTAGACGCTCACACTGTGCTGAGCCAGTCCTCCCTCGCACGCGCAGTGATATTTAGTGCTCGCCGGCGCCGTAAAAAAGTCCGTAGACGAAAGCCAACTAAGCAGCTCCGCCGCGCCCGGCCGTTTGATAAAATCCCCATATATTTCCGAAAATTCTTCTTTAAAGCTCATTCTGGTTCTCCTTATTTATTTTGTAAAATCAAGCCGCGCAGCCTACTCTGTCCCAAAAATCTTGTCCTGCAGCTTTTTTATCCGCTCTTTTCGGCGCTTTGTTTCATCCTCATCTAGAGTCAAACTTCCGTCCGAAGATATCCTCAAAACGTCACCAGGCTTTGCTCCCTTTGGCAATTCGGACTTTTCTATAGCATACAGCTTTTCGTCGTCACCCTCGCAAATCGCATACACCCCGTCAAACCGGTCAATCGACAGCATCATCATAGGCTAGGCACCCTCCTTCTCGCAAAATACCTTCAAGTCGTCACCATTCGTCGCAAAAATCACCGTGCCAGCCCAGTCCGTGCGATAAACCTTTACGTTACTCTTCTCCAATCTGTTCAGAATTTCCTTCTTGGGCAGCCTGTTCTTGTACTCGCCAACCGAAATCACGGCATAAGTCGGCGCAACTTTATTCAAAAACGCCTGTGAGGTCGAGGTTCGGCTTCCGTGGTGCCCCACCTTCAAAACGTCCGCCTTCAGATCATATCCCGCCGCGATCATATCTCGCTCCGACTCCTTCTCCGCGTCGCCAGTAAATAGAAAACTCCTGTTTTTGTAGGTGATTTTAACAACGATCGAGTTATTGTTCATGTTATCATACTGGAAGAGTGGCGCCAAAATCTCAATCTTCATCGGCCCTATGTAAAAAACCTTCCCCGGCTCTGGCGCTTCCGCCCGTATCCCCTTTTTGTCAAGCGCCTTCAGCAAACGCTCATAGGACCTAAAAGTCGGAATTATCTCGTCCTTTAAATGAGGCATCATAAAGGCCCTCACGTCAAACTCATTCACAACATAGCCCATGCCGCCCACGTGGTCGCTGTGCTGATGGCTCAATATCAGCTGATCAATCGTCTTCACCTTCATCTTGCGCAGATACTCGTTCACAACCTTGTAAATGCTCGTCTCGCCCGCGTCAATCAGGATATTCTTGCCCTCGCAAGTGATGAAAATGCAGTCCGCCTTGCCAACGTCCAAAACATGCACCGTCATCGGGTAATCGTCCGCCGTGCCCGAAAACTCTCCAACCGAGCAGGTTTTAAATATCCCATTCCAAACCGGAATCCCAAAGCCCTCAATTATGGCCACAGCCGCGGCGCCAAGGATAATCGCCAAAGAAAAAGAAAGAATCATCAACCTTTTTTTCTTTTGAGTCCTCTTAAAATTGTTCTGCATAAAACGCCCCCTCTAACCGTCTCGTCCAAGGCCTACTGCCTGTTGAGTGTCTCTTTGTTGTCCAGCATCTGATAATTTTTGGCCAAAATTTGTCTGGGCTTAAACCCCTCGTGCGGCCCCACAATGCCCATTCGTTCCATCTCGTCGATAAGTCGGCCAGCCCTTGCATAACCCAGCCTCAACCGCCGTTGCAGCAAGGATGTCGAAGCCTGGCCCACCTCCATCACGCAGTTTATCGCCTCTTCCAGCATCGGGTCTTGCTCTTTGTCATCGAACTTCTCCTCCTTAGAAGGCTCCTGCACCGCGTTCTTCTCAATCTCCTCAATCACCGTCTGGTCGTACTCGTTTTGGCCGTTGTTCTTGATAAAGCTCAGAACGTTCTCGATTTCTTTGTCCGTCAAAAAGCAGCCCTGCACCCGCAGCGGTTTGGAGGCTCCAATTGGCGAAAACAGCATGTCGCCTCGGCCAAGCAGCTTTTCGGCCCCGCTAGAGTCAAGAATAGTCCTAGAGTCAATCTGTGAAGAAACCGAAAGCGCGATTCTGCTGGGAATGTTAGCCTTTATAACTCCGGTAATGACATCCACAGAAGGCCTCTGCGTCGCGATAACCAAATGCATCCCGGCAGCACGAGCCATCTGTGCCAGCCGACATATCGCATCTTCGACTTCGTTTGGCGCCGCCATCATTAAGTCTGCCAGCTCATCGATGATTATTACAATCTGCGGCATTTTCTCAAACTTTTCTTCTTCGCCCTTCGCAACCCCAGATTTCATCTTATTTTGCACCATTTTGTTGTAAGATGTCAAATCGCGCACGTTGTTTTCGGCAAAAATGTTGTACCTCTTGAGCATCTCCGTAACCGCCCAGTTGAGCGCCCCGGCGGCCTTGCGCGGGTCCGTGACGACAGGCACCAAAAGATGCGGAATCCCGTTGTATATGCCAAGCTCAACCACCTTCGGGTCGATCATAAGCAGGCGGACTTCCTCGGGGCTCGCCTTATAGAGCAGGCTTATAATGAACGAATTTATGCACACAGACTTGCCCGAGCCAGTCGATCCGGCAATCAACAAATGTGGCATCTTAGACAAGTCCGCAAGAGTCACGTTCCCAGCAATGTCGCGCCCCAAAATAACCGTCAGTTTGCTCCTTGAGCTCGCAAATTCGTCCGAATTAACCAGCTCGCGCATCTTAACAATGTTCACAATCTTATTCGGAATCTCGATCCCCACAGCGGCCTTGCCCGGGATAGGCGCCTCAATGCGCACCCCCAAAGCCGCCAAATTAAGGGCAATGTCGTCTGCGAGGTTCGTAATCTTGCTGATTTTCACGCCCGCCGCTGGCTGAAGTTCATACCGGGTAACCGCCGGGCCGCGGCTTATATCCACAATCTTCGTCTGGACCGCAAAGCTATTAAGCGTATCCACCAGCATCTGGCCGTTTGTCTGCAGCTCATGCCGGATGTCAGCCTGATTTTGCTCTTTTGTTGGCTCCAAAAGCGAAGCCGGCGGGTAATTATATGTACTTTCGTCCGTTTTGTCGGGCGTCAACTTGACTTCGCTTGCCTCAAACTCCGCAGATTCAACCTTTTTCTTTTTGTTTTTTTCAATAAATGCCTCGGCGGCTTTTTTTGCAGAATCCTCAAACACCTTGTCACTATTGCCTTTTGCGAATTTCTGTGCCGCGTTTTCTTTTAACCTCTCAAAAATTGCATTCGATTTTACGGGATGGTCTGGGAATTTTGTGTGAGTTTCATCGTCATCCTCGTCAGGTTCAGCCTTCAAAAAGCAGCTCTTAAGGCCGTCCGCAACAAAAACTACGACCTTCTTCAGCGCGTTGTAAAGCGTTGCCAGGCTTATCCCCGTCAAAAGCATCGTTGCGACAAAAAGCAGCAGCGAAATGGTTATTCTGGCGCCAACCGCCCCAAAAAGATATATCACCGGTATGCCCAAAATTCCGCTAAAAAGCCCGGCTCCAGTGGCTTGTTCGCCTCTTTTATAAAGCTCTAATAAGCTCCGAAAATAACTCGTATCCGCAAGCTGCGGCACTTCTTCAAAAATGTACACCGACGTGCACAGCAAAAAGATCACGATCACCGACAGTACGACCTTTGCTCCAGCTCTCTCCTTCGGTTGAGCCATTGCCGTCGTCCCCGCGATGTAAAGCAGCACCACTGGCCAAAATATCGCGATTTTACCAAAAAGTCCTAAAATAAAATTATGTAAAAAGAACCAGACATTCTCGCCCTTTATGAGCACCAAGCACAGCAAAAACACCGCCGTTGCAAAGATTATTATAGACAGCACTCGGTTGTTTAAGCTGGCGGGCTCTTCCTGCCTGACTTTTGGCCTCGCTGTTTTTTTTGATTTCAAGTCTTTTTTTTCCGTCAAAATATCCCCTCGCAGTTTTTTAATAGCCACAGCCAAGAAGCCCAGGGTAGGGACGGCGGTTAAAGCTTTTCCCTACGGCAACCTCACAAATTTTCCTTATATGCCACGCGGCTTTTTAGGCCTTCTTGCTGCCACTATTCGAATTCTTTTCGGCCCTTTCATTATCTATCATATCATAAAGTCGCGCAAGTGCGTCAGACAAATTTCCAACCTCATCAATAATCCCCTCCGTAACGGCCTCCTTGCCCTCCAAAATCGTGCCAATGTCCATGTCAAGCTCGCTAGTGTTCGTCACCAGCTCCAAAAAGCGCTTAGAATCTATCTTTGAGTTGTCCGTAATAAATTTAGTAATCCTGTTTTGCATCCGTTTAAGATACTCAAAAGCTTGCGAAGTTCCCAAAGTCGTGCCGGTCGTCCGCACCGGATGTATCATCATGGAAGCCGACTTCGCGATAATCGTCCTCTTTGCCGAGACAGCCAGCGGAACCCCAATAGAATGCCCGCCTCCAATGACCATCGAAACCGTAGGCTTTTTCATGCCAGCAACCAGCTCCGCCAGAGAGAGCCCCGCTTCAATGTCACCCCCCACGGTGTTAAGCAGAATGAGCAATCCGTCAATCGAAGGGCTCTCTTCAATAGCGACAAGCTGCGGAATCACCCTCTCGTACTTCGTCGTCTTCACCGAATCCTCCGCAAAGTCGTGCCCCTCAATCGTCCCAAAAATCATCAAGCAATAAATGGTATGTCTCCCGTTCGTCACGACAACGGCGCCAGTTTTGCTAATTTGCTCCATCTGAATTTTGCTGCCAGGGTTTGCCTCACTTATGTTTTCATCCACCGTCCCGTCGGAATTGTTAGCAGTTAAATCCTTGTTCTTGCTCATGATATCTTGCACCTCCACAGATATCTTGTGCAAAATCGGCAATATCATACATGTTTTATTCCATTTTTTAAAGATAAAACCTCCAAAGCTTTCTCAACAATGTCGCTCGCCCGCAGTTTATAGCACTCCTTCAGGTACGGCATCCTTCCAACCTGGCCAAACTTGTCCTCCACGCCAACAGCCCTCAGCGGCACGGGGTATTCTTCCATCAAAACCTCGCAAACAGCCGATTTTAAGCCGCCAATCACATTATGGTTTTCGACCGTCAAAACTGCGCCAGTCTTCTTTGCAGAAGCGACCACCCCCGCCCGGTCAATGGGCTTTATCGTATGTACATTTATAATCTCAGCGTTTATGCCGCGCGCTTGCAGCTCCCTCGCCGCAGTCAAAGTCTCGCTCACCATTATTCCAGAACAGAAAATGCTCAAATCCCGGCCATCCTTGATTTTGCACACCTTAAATAGGTCAAAATCGCAGGTCTCATCAAAAACATCCGGCGCCGACTTGCGAATCATCCGAATATACACCACGCCGTAGTAGTCTGCAATCTGCGGTAGCGCCCTTCTCAGTTGAGTTCCATCCGTCGGCTCAAAAATCACAATCCCCGGAATGCTCCTCAAAACGCCGATGTCCTCAAAGCTCATGTGCGTCCCGCCGTTAAGCTCCGCGCTAATTCCCGGATCCGTGCCGATTATCTTAACATTTTGCCGAGCGTAAGCACACGAAATCGCGATCTGGTCGCAAATGCGTCTGGTTGCAAACGGCGCAAACGTAGAAACAAACGGGATCATCCCGTAACTGCTCATTCCCGCGGCCACACAAGCCATGTTCTGCTCCGCTATGCCGACGTTTATTGCCCTCTCCGGAAATTTGCGCTTTAGGCTAAAAAGGCCGTTTGCTCGCATCAAATCCGCATCAAGCAGCACTATGTCTTCATTCTGCGCCATCAGCTTTTCTAATTCCTCCGCCAAAACTTGCCGCATCTCCACTACGCTTCACCCCTTAGCTCTGCCAACCCTGCGGCCATCGTCTCCGGCGCTACCTGCATGCTGTGGTTGCTCGTCCCGGCGGCCTCTGCAAAGGAAACTCCCTTGCCCTTCACAGTGTTCAAGATTATCATCGACGGCTTTTGCGAAGACTTCGCCGACGTTATAGCCGCATCAATGGCCTCGCAATTGTGACCATCGTCCACAACCAGCACATTCCAGCCAAAAGCGCGCCATTTGTCGTCCAACGGCGCTATGTCGCAAATTTCGCAAACTTCGCCGTCCAGCTGCAATTTGTTGTAATCCGTAAACGCAATCACGTTGTCGAGCTCATGCTGCGCGGCGAACATCGCGGCCTCCCAAATCTGCCCTTCCTGGCTCTCCCCGTCGCCAATTATCGTATAAATCGTGGCTCCGTCGTTTCTCATTTTAGAGGCCTTCGCAATCCCCATCGCGCAAGAAAACCCTTGCCCCAGCGAGCCTGTCGTCATGTCGATTCCCGGAGTCCTATTCATGTCGCAGTGACTTGGCAAATTCGTCCCCGGCTGATTAAGCGTCAGCAGCCAATCCTCACCAAAGTAACCCTTGCTGCACAAAACAGAATAAACCGCCGGTCCGCTGTGCCCCTTAGACACAATCAGGCGATCTCTGCCCGGCATATTCGGATTTTCCGGGTCAATGTTCATGTGATTCTCATAAAGCACAACCAAAAGCTCCACAATAGACAGCGAGCCGCCGATGTGCCCGCTGCCAAAAGTCCCAATCGTCTTCAAAACTAAGCGCCGAATCTCCGCACACTTGCTCGTCCAGTCCATAACCATCCTCCAATTTTAAACACGTATATTATACACCGGCCCAAAGATTAAATCAACGCAAACAAAAATTGGAGGGCGGCTAAGCCTAGTATCCATGCCTGTAGTCAGGCTTTGCCTTTTACTTTATCTAGCGCATATTTTTCTAATCGAGAAACTTGCGCCTGGCTGATTCCTATTTCGGACGCGACTTCCATTTGAGTCTTGCCCACCAAAAAGCGCAGACTCAAGATTTTCTTTTCGCGGTCACTCAATTTTGCAATGGACTCCTTAAAAACGATCTCGTCCAGCCAGTTGGTGTCCTCATTCTTGCTTCCAACCTGATCCATAACGTAGATGGTGTCGCTGCCCTCAGAAAAAACCGGCTCGTAAAGAGAAATCGGCTCCACAATGGACTCCAGCGCAATTACTAAAGTCTCTCTTTTTACGTCTAATTTTTTTGCAATTTCATCAACAGAAGGCTCCTGCCCCGACGTTGCAATGATCTGCTCTTTAACCTGCATGGCTTTGTAGGCAACATCGCGCATTGAGCGGCTTACTCGGATGGAGTTGTTGTCTCGCAGATACCTTCGTATTTCGCCGATTATCATTGGCACGCCGTAGGTAGAAAATCGGACGTTAAGGTTAATATCAAAATTGTCAATAGCCTTTATCAGCCCGATGCACCCGACCTGAAACAAATCATCAAGATTTTCGCCTCTATTTGTAAAGCGCTGTATGACGCTCAGCACTAGCCTTAAGTTGCCGTTTACCAGCTCTTCTCTTGCTTTTTCTCGTTCTTTTTTTGTGCCGGTTTTCATCACCTTCAAAAGCTCCATCTTTTCCTTCTCCGATAGCACCTTTAGCTTCGCCGTATTCACTCCGCAGAGCTCCACCTTGTTGTACTGCATTTTATAAAAACTCCCTTCGCGCTTGCCCTTAACTTAAGTATTGGCCTTTGCGGCTTTATTAATGCAGCCCAAGCGCAAAGAAATAAAAATTGTCACCTTCAAATTAAAAGGTGACAATAAATCCATATTAAATTTTAAATTTTTTAGGTTTATGATTCATTGATAAGATCGGCGTTAGCATTTGCAGCCTCTTGTAATATTTGAGATCCAGTTTTACCTTTCTGTGGTACATTATCCTCTACTTTTTCGTTAAACGGTATACCATTAAAACTAAATACCGTTGTTTCATTCTTTTTCTTATCCTTTTTTTCATTCTTTTTTCTAAGCTCTTTAAGGTTAGTTCTAACAAAGCGTTCTAGTAACGCTAACTGACTGCGGTTCTTATTTGGGGCCAGGTGCAAATTTTTTCTGGCTTTCAGAAAATTAACCAAGCCAATTGCTTCCTCGTACGTTAATGGCGGAGCCTCTTGCGCTGCTGCTACATCTGATCCTGCGTCGTCGTCCAAATCTTCGTCCGGTTGCTCCTTTGGTGCGGCTGATACATTACCCTTATTCTTATTTTTACCTTTGTTTCTATTTTTTCTTCTCTTTTTAGACTCTGGTTGCTGGACTAGTTTTTCTTCGCCACCTTCGCCAGCTGCAGCTAGTTCTTCTTTTTTCTCAGCGGCTGGTTCAGGTGCTGGGGCTGGTGCTGGGTGCGGCTGTGCTGCTTCTTCAGCGCCACCGGCTGGGGCTGCGTCTTCTCCGCCATCTTCATCAGCTGGGGCGGCTGCGGCTTCTCTCTTTTTATCCTTTATAAATTTATTTGCAGCATCTAGTAAAATTACAACTCGCGCTGCAAGGAAGTCTGGCAGTTTGGCCACTTCTCCGCTATCATTTTTTTTCTGAAGTTCTGCCACAAATGCTTCTAATGTTTCTATATTATCATTATCATCACCATCATCACCTTTATTACGTTTACATGCATCCAAAAACTCTTGGACATTTTCGGTAAAAATAGCACATTTTATTGAGTTGCCTTTTTCATAAAAGCTATAAAGTGCTTTTTTTGTATAGTCTATCAACGTCAACGCATCATCTTCTTCTACAGCATATCCGTTCCAAGTTACTCCGTCCTTAGTAAAATCAAAGTCAGCTTTGAAATCGTCTAATTTTTTTTTGTCTGTCTGCTTCGCTAAACTAAGAAAATTATTTAACTTAAAATTGTTACGCAAGTGTTCAGCAAAAGCATGGATCTCTTCTGCGTTCAAATTTTTGCTGTCTACAGACTCTCCAAAGTCAAATAAACTGTTTTCATTCTGATTGTTATTGTCGTCATCTTGGCCGCCATCCTGGTCCACAGAACCGTCTGAGGCGGCTGCTGCTTTTTTCTCTCTATCTTCTATAATTTCCTCTGCATCATTTGCAAACTTCTCAATTTTCTCTTTGAGAAATTCTGGTAATTTTCCCGTTTCCCCATTATTAATTTTCTGACGAAGTTCTGCTACACATGCTTTTAGCTTTTTTATACCATATTCACTCAAAAAGTCTTGGGCACTTTCGTTCAAAATAGCACATTTTATTGAGTTGCCTTCTTTATATCCCCAACTAAATAATTTGTTTCCATAGTCTATAAACGTCGTCGCATTTTCTTCACTTAAAGTATGTCCGTACAAAATTACTCCGGCATCATTAATCTCACAATTTACTCTGATATTACACAGCCTCTTGTATTCTTCTTTTTCTTCATCTAGTTTTCCATCTTCGCCACACATTGCATCAATAAATTTATCTAACTCAACTTTTCGCAAGCCTTTAGCAAAAACATGGATCTCTTGCGCGTTCAAATTTTCGCTGTCTCCAGCCTCTCCAAAGTCAAGTAAATTGTTTTCATTCTGATTGTTATTGCCGTTATCTTGGCCGCCATTCTGGTTGTTATTGCCGTCGCCAGGTTGCGCTGCCGATTTTGCAGACTTTGTTGCACCATAAACAGCAGCACCTACTATTCCTGTTACCAAAGCCGCTCCGGTAGCAGTAACACCCGGATGGTCAGAAAAATATTTTTTCACTTCATCCTTCAACGTCGTGTTTGAAGTCCTCGGAACTGGCGTAGGACCTGGCTGCGGTTTTGGAGCAGTCTTTCTTGAAGTATTAGTGACTTTCTTTACTTTTGTGAAATTTGTGCCTGGAACTTCAAGCTTCTCTCCAAACTTCATTAAGCCTTCTTCAAATTTATCAGCAGATTTTTTTCCTACATTTACATTAAGTAAAGTAGTATTATTACTATTCTCGACATTATTGTTCTCAACTGGCACAAAGGAACTTGTAGCGTCATTTTTTGCTTCAGATTTTGAAAATAATCTGTTATACCACTTTGAAAATAATCTGTTATACCACTTTGTAAAAAAGTTTTCAGATCTAGGCGGATTATAATAGTTCGGTTCAACTTTTAAGTTCATATCTCTCGCAGATCCACCTGTTGAATTAGTAGAATCAATTTTTGTAGTACCTTTAAAATTTTTGAGTGGCAATTTAGATGTGTCAATCGTTTTTTCTATTGCGCTCTTCACTTCTGCGTTCGGTAATTGGATAGCACCTTCACCGGGGCCTCGATCAGGGGTAACTTCAAAAGGAGTGTCTAACCCAGGTATTTCCAGGCCTTTTCCTTTATTTGTGTTCTTTTTTTCGGTTGTAGGCACAGTCTGATCAAGTATTTTTTGTACCTCTTCTGGGGTCATCGGTGGTAGATCAGATGGAGTTTTTGCAGTTACGTAATCATGATGAGGCGCATCAACTGGAGTGGTGTTACTAGTTGTACCAAATTCTTCAGATTTGGAAACAGGCTTAGGCAAACTTTTCTTTACCTCTTCTGGGGTCATCGGTGGTAAATCAGATGGAGTTTTTGCATTTGCGTCATCATGAGGCGCATCAACTTGAATGCTGCCAGTTGACGTATATTCATTGAAAATTTTTGCTGCATTAGCATCTTCCTTCGGTGTCAAAGTGCTTTTTGGCGCTTCTGCTTTATTAGAGTTTTTAGCTATTTCACTATCTCTGTTTCCTAACTTAATATAATTTTCCTCACTCCAATTACTAGTTGAATAGCCAGTCATGCTTCCCGGTGCCGCATTTTGTGGCACTTCTGCTTCAATATTTTTAGTAGGTTCAATTTTAATATCTACACCATCAACATTAACGGGAGACTCAGCAACTGGAGTAATTTCAGGTTTAATATTCGGATTCACGGCAATCGGTGTTGTTATATCATTATTACCTTTATTGTTCTGTCCGTTATTTCCGTTGGCGTTTAAGTTTGGGTAAATCTTTAAATTAAAATTATCTGTTCCTTCTACAGGCTTAAGTGTTTTTATATCAGTAATTTCAATATCATTAATTTGATTAATTTGCAGTGCTCCATCATTGCCACTGCCTGCATTAGGGTTAAATGTGCTTGGCTGCATTATTCCTGAACTTTCTGATGTATTAAGTGATTGCATAACCCCTTCACCAGGATCTCGGTCAGGGTTAACTTTAAAGGGCGTGTCTAACCTAGGTATATTTGAATCCTTTGTTATAAGATTTCTTTGAGCGTTGTTTTTTATGGAATAATTGCTCTGTCCCTTCGGTGCCGCCTTTTGTGGCACTTCTGCTTCAGCCAAATTATAATAGTTTGAATCAATTTTTAAGACTGAGCCGTTGCTGTCTTCCATTGCTCTATATGAATCTGTATTCGGCAAAGCTACCGCAGTGCTTTTCGGCGCTACTGCATTAGAAGAGCCTGGATTAAATACAGCTACTTCCGTGCCAGGTTGAGTTATCGCCTCAGTGTTATTCCCTCCTAGATCTATATGTGGATTTTGTACTGCATCATTCAATTTTGGGGCACCCTTAACTGTATAGTCTACTTGCAGCGGGCTTTTTGGCGCTTCTGCTTTGCCACCATTATCCCTCAAAAAGGTTACACCTATTTCGTCATCCGTAAGTCTGCGATTCACGTCGGGTGTACTGGTCGGCTGTATTTTTTTTATAGAGCGCGCAACAGCAGGTTTGCCATCAGGGTCCACTAATGCAGAGGTTTTTGCTAATTTTTCAATATTTGCTTGACTATCTGGGATATTTACATTAGCCACTGCTGTGCTTGTCGATTTGCCAGGTTGAGTTATCGTCTCAGCGTTAGCCCGGTTAAGGGTTTCCTGTGTTGTTGGACTATAAGTTCTAAATTCTTTATTCGCAGCGCTTTTTGGCGCTCCTCCCCTTTTTAATATATTTTTAATGGTATTCAAAAGTCCACTATTAGTTGATGTTTTCGTTGAAGTATTAGCATTATTCTCACCAAAAGCTGGCGGTACAGGTGCTGGATTTGGCGCAGGAGTAATAGGTGATGTAATATTAACACCCTCTGACTCTATTGCGTCTGCTTGATTGATATTTCCCGCAAGGTTAACAGTTTGCCCAGCATTAGACTTTCTGTTTGATTTCCCAAAAATTCTAGACTTTAATTCGGAAGCTCTTTGTTTAATTTTCTCGGGAGTAGATTTTTGACCATAACAAAAGTCTTTATAGCTCATAGGTTCTTCTCCACGTTGCTTTGCCCAATCTACATATGAAATATAGTCTTCTGGCATTGTCTGTTGGCTTGTGGAAAAGTTTTCAGGAGAAAGATCATAATCGTATATCATATTTTTAATGTTTAAATTTGTTGCAGGAGTTTTACCTAATGGGTCAAGATGTGTTGCGTTAGCAGGTGGTATTCCGGTATCTACTTGATTTGCATTTTCCGTTGGCCCGCCATTTCGCCAATTTTCATAATAAGATTTTGCTTTTTTAGCAACTTCTGTTGCTGTAGAGGTTACTTTATTTACAGCACTTTCGAGTTTTGACCCTTCATACATAGCTTTTGCATTTTTCTTGACGTTTTCAATGCTTCCGCCTTCTCCCCAAAAAGTCACGTCCTCAAATAATCCTTTTTTTTCTGGTGCTTTAGATTCTTTTAGTTCTTGCTTTGGATCATATACCTTCTTTTGTTCTATATCGTTAACCTTTCCCTTTATATCCGGTGAAGTTGCTTGGCGCCAGACATCACGATATGTTGGAAAATGAATAACTACCTCACCCACTATAATAGCAACACTAAATAATGTAAGTCCTACGGCAGCCTTTCCGGTAGTAATTGTGGCACCTTTTATCTTGTCCCAAATAGAAAACTTCTGATTGCCAACGCCTTTTGCTTCCTCTGCTTCTCCCTGGTTGAAAATATTATTATCCGCTATTTTTAGCAATTCTCCAACTATACCTATTATTTCTTGAGGATCTCCTTTTGTTACTTTCACCTCAAACTTTTTCGTATCTTCGTCATAAAATTTATAACACAAATCATCTATATAGTGCAGTAATAAATCTTTACTTCTTGGATCTAAGCTTTCGAATCTATGCATGTATGGAGATAAAGCCTTAAGCAAATCCCCTAACTCAAGAACTTTGTTATCAAGCGCAAGGAGCCCTTCATAATCATTTGTTGGTTTTACAATATTTTCATAATTAGGCTCAACTTTTTCTGAATAAAATTTCCATAGTTTCTGCTGGTTTTCTTTACTAATTTCACTATCATCAAACAGTAAACCTAATTTATAGATTCCATCAGCCTTATCTTCAACACTTTCAAATAAAGCGATAGTGTCCAACATTAATCCTCTTTGGCCTTCAGCGTCTATATTTTCAAAATTGTCCAAATTGTTCAAAATGTGCTCAGCCAGCTCATCGTTAAAGTAGGCTCCGCTTTCAAAATCAAACCTTTCGTATTTTTGGTTCCCGCTTTTGAGCCCAATCTGCTTAAATGCTTCTAATTCTGTATCAGGTTTAACTTCAGCAACTACGTTATTTGTGCTAGAAGCTGTAAAATGATTATAAAGATCTCTCATCATGCGAAGATTTGGCTGAGATACAGTGTCCCAATCTTCTATAAAGTTATTTCCTGATAGATAAAGGGTGATACCATCTTTTTCAGTACGTATTTGGCTTCCTACATGTATTATGTCAGCTTCTAGCTGAGCACGTGTTGCCTCGCTTACATACCTTAAGTCCGGTAATCCATTTGATGTTCTTGGCAAACTTCTCAAAAAATTAACTAAATGCTCGGCCTGACTAGTAACTGTTCTATTCCAAACATGCCACGATACATAATCAATAATACGTCCACCAACATATTCAACGTGTTTTGCTGCCCCTACAGCACCAGTATTAGAGAACTCAGCTGATTTCGCATTAATGTCTTCTACCTTGGTAACAGCTATTCCATCGAAAGTTTCACCATTAAAATTGTTAGGCCCAAAAATTTGGGTACTATTATTTACACCTGAAGCATGTCCTCCAAAATTAGGTTCATTATCTCCCAAATAAACTACTGTTTTTATTTCCGAACTAGCAAACGCATTTTCTCCAATCTCGGATACACTACTTGAAATAATTAGATTATTTAAGAAACGAGATGCAAAAAATGCACCCTTGTCAATTGAAGTAACACCAGTTGGTATGGTGTAAGATGGGTCTGTTTTTCCTCCTGGATAACATAGCAATTTTGTTCCATCTTTAGAAAATAGCACACCATCAATAGATTTAAATTCTGTGTTGTCTTCATTAACATTAATTGATTCCAACTGATGACAAGCTTTAAAGTAATCTGCATTCAGTTCTGTTAAACTAGCTGATATATCTATAGAAGCCACAAAAGGAAACACAAAAAAGTTTTTTAATGAAGTAATACCTTCTTCTATAATTATTCTTTTTACACTATATTTTATTTCATCTGGGAAGGGCTCTTCATTATAGCCATATTCTTGTAACGGGCCTGTTCCCGAAATAGTAAAAGTTCCGTCTTCATCAAAAGACCATTTAGCCTTTTCGCCACATTCGCCCGAATACAATATTTTTGCGGATTCTTTACTTTCTTCAGTTGAGGTTACAATTTTTTTAGATGTGTCCTCGTTCGTTGCTTTTGCGACCGGTTTTGCCACTTCATTTTTCTTCGCAGCAGACTTTATAGTTTCATCCTTTTTAGCTGTTGCTTCAGCAGTTTTATTTGCTGTTTTACCAGTGTCATCTTTCTTTACTGCTGGTTTAGCAGTATCTGCTTTTTTTGTATCAGTTGTTACAGCTTTCGGATATATAATATGTCCAAAGTTTTCATGTGCAGCCATTTGCAATAGTAGTGATTCGTTTACAAAAGGTATTATCTTTCCACTTTTTCCTGCAGGTATTCCGCCTCTTATTTTTTTATTAAACTGTTTACCTTCAAAGCTAAATATTGTACTATTTAAATATTGGGCAAGAACTTCCGCCTCGGTTATAGTAAATTGCTTTAATAATTTATAAGCCTTCTTATCTTTTGAGCTTTCTTTGTTAAGTTTCAAACTTGTTCTATTTTTAAGATTTTTAACCAAATAATTTGCTTCATTAGCTGTTAATCGTTTGTTTTTTGAATCTTTAACGTCTGACTCATAGCCACCAACTTTTTCAGCATGTTCAGCTGTCTTTACAGCACCAGGAGCTTCTTTTGCCGCAGTATTTGCCTTTAGCGGCGCAACGTTTATTTGCGGTGCTGTCGGAGCGTTTTTTGCATTACTATTTGGCAAAACTACATTTTTATTTTGTATAACGTCTTTGCGATTTTTTTGCTCTGCTTCATTTGTTTCAGAGGCTTCATTATCATTATGAGCAATGTTTCCACCAGCTTGAGCCTCATTTTCATTATTGTTTTCTTCACTTACATCTGTTTTTTGATCTGTCGTCGACATCTTATCAACAGCATTTTGGGCAGCAGAATTCACCTCATCTTGGTTATTACGTGAGTCTTCTCCGTTATTTTTTTCTGCTTTTCTTACCAAACTTTTGTTATCTTCTTGTTGTGGTAGATTCAAAAGATTCACAGCGGCACCAACCCCAAGCGATCCTAAGAACGTAACCAGTAAAGCTGCTGCAGTGTTTCGTGCAGATATTCCTCCGCTTACGTTTAACAGATCCTCCTCGCTTAGCGCAGACATTTGCTCATTAGCGTACTGCAAAAAGTCTTTTGCGGTAAAAATTATCCCATTCTTTTTTGCAAGTGGAACAACATTATCCGCAATAATTTTTTCTTCGTTTCCCTCTTCTTTTTGCAACTTTTCGTTAATTAAAATTAGCTCTTTTTGTAATTTTTCGTTTGATTTTACCAAATTTAAAAACTTTTCCACATTTTTAATCGACATTATAAACCCTTCTTTCCTCAACATTCCTTAATTTATGTTATTTAAATATATTTATACTATCATAAAAAAATATTTTTGTCAAGTTTTTATAACAAAATAATAAAAACCGAAAGAAATTAATAAATCCTTTCGGCTGTTTCATCATACATACTAATTTGTTTTTATATTCGTAACGCGACACTAAAAATTTTAGCATTATACTCAAAATTTTCCTTTGCTAAATTTTTTAAATGTTCAAAAAACAAGTTATTTGGCTATTACGCAAACAGTTAGCTCATCTCGTTCAGTTTGCTACGCAAATCTTTATAGTTTTAATCCAATTACAGTCAACTCTTGTCATCTAGATATAATGTCTTTAACCACTTCATTGGCAAGGATCAACCCTGCAACGGGCGGCACAAATGGCGTACTTCCAAAAATCTTTTTGTCTTCTAAATTCACATTATAGCTTGCTACGTCCGGAGCAATCGGCTTTTCCTTTGAATATACCACTTTTAGAGAGCTTATCCCTCTTTTCCTCAGTTCCGTCCGCACCACACGGCACACAGGGCAAACGCTAGTTTTAAAAATGTCTGCAATTTCTAGCGCAGTAGGGTCTAGTTTGTTGGCAGTCCCCATCGCACTTATTATCGGGATGCTCCGTTGAGAGCACTCCTCCACCAAAGCTATTTTGGCCGAGATAGTGTCAATTGCATCGACCACATAATCACAACTATCAATAATCGTTTGATTGCTGTCCTTCGAGTAAAAGATTTTGTGTGTAACAACGGTTGCACTCGGGTTTATATCTAAAATCCGGGTCTTGGTCACAAGCACCTTGCCTTGCCCAATCGTACTGTGAAGTGCAATAATTTGCCGATTTATATTGGTTGCATCTATAACGTCATTGTCGACCAACACAAAACTGCCCACTCCAGCTCTGGCCAGCCCTTCGGCCACATAGGAGCCCACTCCGCCTAAGCCAAATATCGCTACAGTGGCAGCATGAAGTTTTTTTACGGCATCTTTGCCCAACAACAGTCTAGTTCGCGCAAATTGGTCCATTTGTATTTCTCTTTTCTAAGCTAATTTTATGCCTTTATATTTTATCACAAAGCCCTGCCCAAAACCAGTTCTCGTGATCTCTAAAATTAAACTTTCGTGTTCCCTATTGATTTTATTCGCTTCGTGTGGTACAATATCTCCGTCGATGCAGATGCGCTGATGTGGTGGAATAGGCAGACACAAGGGACTTAAAATCCCTCGGTAGCGATACCGTGCCGGTTCAAGTCCGGCCATCAGCACCATATTTTCACTGACTATTGATACAAATCCCAGTATTTTGCACGTTATTTGCATTTATTTTTGTTTATAGTTTGACTTTAAAAAACCCTTGATAACCAAATCAGTATGAGTAAGTTATAAAATGTGAGATTTTAATTGAATAAATTATATTTCTATGCGCATTTTCAATGTTCATAATACTTAGCCTTATAATATGATTTTAAATATTTTTTTAACAATCTGCTCACTAATTTTAGAAGGCCCATTTGCTAATTAAAAGTTTTAGCAGATGGACCTTTTCAAATTTAATTAATAAATTTTTAACTTATTGGTTTGGGCTCGGTATGCTGTCTCGCATTAACTTAGGATTTATATTATTGGGGCATTTTAATTATTTTTACATTATCGGGAAATGCCCCATCTTCAATTTTTTGAACACTAGGCGGAAGCACTATGGCAGAAAGAGCTGAGCAATCGTTAAACATCTCTTTGGGGATTGTTTTTAATTGATGGTTATCGCCTGAAAAAGTAACATATGACAAAGAATGACATTGCTTAAACGCTCTATTTCCAATTGTCTTTACACTGGAAGGAATTTCTATAGACTCCATTTCATCACAGCAGTTAAAAAACGCAGAGTCTCCAATTGTTTGTACACTAGAAGGAATATTTATAGATTTAAGACTAGTGCAATTACTAAACGTGTGTTCACCAATTTCTGTTACACCGGTGCCTAATTTTACAGTTTTCAATTCTGTACAGCCCCAAAAAGCAGCAAGGCCGATTTTTGTTACGCTATTCGCTATCTCTACTTCTTTTAAGTTCGGACAACATTTGGTAAACATACCACCACCAACTTCCCCTTTCCCATCAGCAATCCCAGTGATTCCCTCTTGAATAATAATCTTTTTAATATCGTAGCCAGTATGCCATGGCCTTTTTCCATCTTTAAACGCACAAGTGCCTCTTTCAAAATCAATTATTCCACTACCAGAAAAAATTAAATCACCTGTTTCTTTGTAAAATTGCCAAAAGACATCTGTACCAGAAATATTATGTTTTTTAGCATTTTTATCAGATTGTGCTTCTTTCTGAGCGTTTCTTTGGTTGATCATAGAAGATTTATTATCCTGAACCTCTTCTTCATCGTCAAACGAGTCATCATCATCGCTATCATCAATAGTTTCCTCTGCCTTATTTTTCTCTACTTTATTTTTATCTGTCTTCTTAGCAGTAAGGCTCTTTCCTGGTTTTTTCTTAATGAGCTTTCTTTTTTTGTTTGATGATTTTTCTTCCTTTGAGCTCTTTTCATCATTATTATCTGCAATATCTTCGTCTTCTTCATTTTTATTTAAATTAATATCGTCATCAATACCGCCGCTCTTATTCGCTTTAATATTTTTCCTTGTTCCTCCTCTAGTAGGAGTAGAACCGTTTCTTCCTCCTCTACCTCTGCCTCTGCCCCTTTGCTTAACTCGTGTTTTTTTACTATTTTTATCCTTTTTGGACTCTTTCTTAACATTGTTTGTAGTAGAATCATCGTCATCATCAATGTTTGCGGTTGAAATAGGTGCTGCCTCTTTTTCTTCAACATCATCTACTATGTCTTCTTCAACGTATGTTGTGGGCAGATCAGGGATAGCATTCGTGTTTATTTGCGCACACCCTTTAAATGCGTCTTTGCCAATTGCCTTCAAACTTTTTGGGAAATTTATTCCACGTTTTCCTGATATTCCATATTTGACTAGGGCTTTGCAACCGTTAAAGGCGTTATTTCCAATTACTTGCAAGCCCTCTGGAAGGTGTACATGGCCTAAGCCTTTACAACCCTCAAATGTGCCGTCTGAGATCTTCCTCACAGCACGAGGAATAGATACAGATCCTATGCCGCTTCCAGCAAAAGCTTTGGCTCCAATCTCAATTACGGTTGGAGGCATAGGTACGGCTCTAAGATTTTTGCTACCGGCAAAAGCGCTAGCTTCAATTTTTGTTACACCCATTGGGACAAAAAATACTTCGTCCGGTTTAGCCATGGGGTAGCGTTCTATCGTTTGTCCATCTTTAGAATAAAGCACACCGTCTACAGATGTATAGTCCTGGTTATTACTGTCAACTTCAATTGCTTGCAAGTACGAAAAATCTGCAAATATATCGTCTTCTATATACTTTACGTCTTTGCCTAAAGTTATCTTTTTTACAAAGGGAGCAACTTTATCAAAGTCATCTTCATTTTCATAAAATTTATCAATCTCTTCGTTACTATTAAACTGCAGATTAAAGTAGAGATCCATCATTCTATTTTCAATCGAAATTAAGCTGACTGGAATGTTTATAGAAAGATTTTTTGCACAACCTTTAAAGGCATTTTGTTCAATTTCTTTTACTCCATTTTCTAGCGTTACTTCTGTCAGCTGGCTGCATCCATAAAAAGCTAATCGCCCAATTTTGGTTACGTTTCCTGGGACAGTAATATGTCCTATCTTTCCCTGTGGGCAACAAGCCAAAGTTAAGTCTTGCTCATCTTTAAAAACAAGCATTCCATCAACAGCTTCAAACTTTTCATTTTCTTCTGCAACTGCAAATTCTTTTAAATTTTTGAAATTTACCAAATTATTAATGTCAAAACTTGTTACGTCTTTGCCTAAAATTATTTTATTAATCTGGTCACAATTTTTGAATCCACCTTGAAAACTAGCAACAGCAGCATCACTGTTAAGAGCCACTTCTGTTAAATTATCACAATTATAAAAAGCGTAGTCCCCAAAGGACATAACACTAGCTGGGATAGATATTTTAGTTAAACCTGCGCAGTATTTGAAAGCGCTATTCTCAAGAGAGACTAGCTTACCTGGGAGTTTTACATTGGTCAAACTTTTACAATTTTCAAAGGCGCTGTATTTAATTTCTTTTAGGCTTTGAGGCAAATTGATATTAACCAAATTGACGCAGCCATTAAACGCTCGTGGCCCAACTATTTTAAGACTTCCCGGTAAGCTGACTTTATCTAGATTTTCACAATCATAAAACGCATATGCAGAGATTTCTGTTATGCCCTCTGATATATTAATTTCTTTTATGATTTCATTCCTTGGATACCAAAGAGATTCCCTTTGATCATCATCGAACTCTGGCATTGGTCCGCTACCAGAAATATTCAATATGCCATCATCAGTTAGTTTCCAAGAAAAACTGTTTTCAGTTTTAGTTGCGCTATCTTTAGCTTTTTCCTTGGTTTCCTTTGGCTGAGCGGCTTTATTATTGCTGCTTGGAGCATTATTGTTGCTCTCCTCTGGCATTGCCGCTACTTCTGGTTCTTGGCTATTGTCATTGTCTGCATTTTTCAAGCCTATATCTGATTCCATGCGAGCCTCTGCCTGAATTTTTTGCGATTCATTATCACTTTGCTGCTCGCTTGCTTCGCTATTTCCATTTGAAGCAACAAATTCTTCCGGTCCTTGATTATTGTTGCCACTGTGGTCATTAAAACCACCATCGTCATTATTGTTGTTATCGTGGCCACCAAAACCACTATCATTGTCGTTATCATTATCGTGGTCGCTAGAATCTTTATTATTATTGTTGTCATCATCGCTATCGCCATTAGGCAGTACATTTATTTGTGAGTCATAATCTTCGTTTTCCAGGAGGCTATCTACGTTCAATAGCAGCTCACAGTCACTTTGCTCTAAAGAATTCGTCTCATTATTTTTTATTGCTTCTGTCACACTATTCAAATCTGTTACAAAAGCACCCATGTATGATTTGCTAATACACGCAAGGTTAATAATACTTTTCAATTTATTTAATACGTGATTGGCCTTATCAATTATAGTGTTTGATGCCTTTTTAAAGAATCCAAAAAAACCACTTGGCTTTGAGAGTTCAGAGTAGATATCGTACTTTGCAATCGGGGCCAAAGTCTCTTTTTTTATCAATTTTCCTCCTGTGGTGTTCTCTGGTGAGCCATAAGCGTCTTTTCCTGTTACAATTTTAACTTCTTGTGGAGGCGCTACAATACTTTTAAGACTACTATCCTCAAATGCACTGTCGCCTATTTCTAAATACTTCAATTTTGCTGCTTCAGAGCAGTCCACTTTTTCAATATTTTTGTTTCCGAAAAATGCACTTTCTGCATCACCTTCAAAGAAAAATATTTCTGTTAAAGGACCTAGTTTAACAACTTTAATTTTAGATGTTCTAAATTTTTCACCTCTTATACCTACAACAGGACGTACATGCCCATCTTGTGTAGTAACCTCGGGAGGTATTACTAAAATTCCATCCACCACTTTAGTGTAGATATCAGTAAGTATAACACCATTACCTGATGAAGCTAACGTATAGCTAAATATATGTCCACCACCTATTGCTATGCGGTTTTCATTTTTTGCTTGTTCATAATCATTTTCCCTTGACTCATCTATTAAATTTTGATTTTCTAAATTTTGATTTTCGGCTCTTTCTAAATATGACTTTACACCATTTTTTATATCGTTTTGTTGCGCATTATCAGTATTATTGTTATCATTTGCATTATCATTGTCATTCTCGTTATTATTGTTATCATTTGCATTATCATTATCATTGTCATCATTTTCAATATTATCATTATTGTTGTTATCGATATCATCAATATGTGAATTGCCGTTATTGTCGCTGCTACTATCATCATTGTTATCTTTTAAAGTTTTTGTATTATCAAAATTTTCATACGCATCGTAGTGAATACCCTTGTAATTATATGGTACATCAAGGTCTTTGACTTTTAATTCATTTGCCTCAATATTTATTTCTTTAATCTTAGAATCTCCAAAAATTTCACTTTCTATAATCATATAATTACAATGTGGTAAATTAAATGTTTCAAAATTATGGCTTCCCAAAAAAGCATGTTTTCCCAAAATTATTTTTTCAACATCATTCGAAAATATTGCAGATTTAAGACTCTGGAGATATGAAAATGCATTTTCCCCTATTTCTATTTGTTTTGCATTACCAAAATTTATTTCTTCGATATTTACTCCTGACTCCGTCCCTGCGGCTGAAAATCGTCCAAATTCAAATTTTGATATGTTAGGATTTAATGTTATTTTTTTAAATTTAGAAACATTCGCACCCAAAGACTTACTGTCAAGCAAGAACCACTCACCGAGTCCTACTGCATCCACTTTTCCTCTCGGTGTAACCATACTTTCAGGTATCTCTAAAACTGTATCATTATCATTGTTCGGAGTAAGAATTCTGCTAAGTATTACGGCATTAGGTCTTGCGGTTTTTTCATATATAAATATATTCTTTCCATCTGTTCCCACATGACCATGCTCGCTCATTGCTTTATCAAGAGCCTTTTGCTGAACTTCATCTAAATTTTCTCTCAAGGGTGAAAGAATATTATTAAATTGTTGAAGATTTGAATTTTGCGTAGAACGAGATTTCGCATTATTACTGCTTTTAACTCTCCGTTCTTCACCTGGAGGGGAAGGTGGTTCATTATCCATAGCACTTGCAATGGAAGAGTTTAAGCCTACACCGCCAAGCAGCGCCATAGACAAAAGACCACCAGTTAATAATGCCGATTTAATTGACACACCACCGCTAACGCTTTCTAAGGCTTCCTCAGACAATTTTTTCAAAGTTTCTTGCTCATATGAAAGCAATTCTTCCTCCGAAAAATTCACATTAAATTTTTTCATAAGTGGTACTATCTCCTGTTGAATTAATTTCTTCAAATCTTCCTCATTTGCGATTGCTTTAGCTTTTTCTACAATTTTTTCTTTCAATTTTATGTCAGAAAATATCTGTTTATAAAACTCTGCGATTTCCTTTTTTCCGTTTTCCACTAAAATCAACTCCTTTTCAATAATTGGTTGTATTATATCACCAACTGTTGAAAATGTCAAGTTTTAGTTTTAAACACAAAATATTTTATTAAATTTATACAACAAGTTTTCTTTTTATAATATTATTTTTTGACTTAATTAATAGAATTTCGCTTTTCTTTGCTAAAAAGAACACCCCGGCGAAAGAAAGGCCCGTTGTATCCAAATTTTCAGTGATCAAAAGCCTTGTTGCACACACTAAAAACTTGCACGTGCAGAAAAATATACATATGAAAAAAGCCAGGCTAAAACAATCGTTTGCTCGGGATATCCAAAAAGCACAACTTACGTGCAATAGTTATACACACATCTAGCCTTTTCTCGAGCAAACTTGCTATTGTATCAAAAGTATAGTGATAAGGCATATTTTAACCCTACTATTGATACAATTTACGTTGTACAAAGCTTTATCATATATTTTTAGGATAAATTAATCCTTACAAAAAAGGGAATTGACCTTAGCTGGCCAATCCTTTTTCTGTTGCTAAATTACTAATTTGACTCCTTCTTGGACTATTTCTGCAAAATTTTTTTC
Source organism: uncultured Eubacteriales bacterium (assembly GCA_948527295.1). Taxonomy (GTDB): domain Bacteria; phylum Bacillota; class Clostridia; order Oscillospirales; family Acutalibacteraceae; genus CAG-557. The sequence goes on from CAOSWK010000003.1 coordinate 149,490, forward strand.
AATTAATATCACGATTTGTAATTTTCCATCTTTAAATTCAAATTCTATATTGCCATTCAATTTGCTACGATTCCTTCAACTATCGCATACCACAGTATCTCTCATAGTCTGCAGCTCTTTGGTGTTTTTTCACATATCATTGAGGGTATAGATATGTATTTGATTCCAATACTGTGAACTTACTATATGCATATTTGTCATTAAAAAGTATTGATTTAGTCTTTCAAACGAAGCAGCAGCTTAAAGTTTTTGATGTCTCTTGCAAGACAGTATATGTGCAGCCATGCTCATTAGGGGTTCCATTAATTAACAATATTTTCAATGATTTGCCCCCTAAATAATATTTACTTTAATTATTATAGCCTATTCATCAAAAATTTGTGGTTTTTGCAACGTCATGCATTTCCTCCATGAGTTTTACTGTATTGGCACAAATATTGCGAATACCATCGCAACTATCTGTTCCCATTGGGAGTGACTCATAAAGATTTTCCATTTCTGCAACTTTTATATATAATTTTGCTCCTTTCTGTGGATCTCCAATTTGATGACCATTTTGACCCATATAGAATTTCATGTTTTCATCATAAAGGTGTTTATACGATGAATCTTTCGGTGCAGTTGTTTTATAAGAAGCCCCAAAAAACTCTGTACGCATAAATCCGGGTTTTACGTCGGTCACATGAATACCAAATTCTTTTACTTCTTGTGCCAGTGTTTCAGAGATTGCTTTGACAGCATGTTTTGTTGCACAGTAAATTCCAGACAGTGGACCTACATTATAAGCTCCTAAACTGCTAACATTGAAAATATGGCCGCTCTGTTGCTTTCTCATTGAAGGAAGAACACTACGAATTACGTTCAATGTTCCAAACACATTCACGTCAAACTGCTCACGCGCATCCTTATCACTCATTTCCTCAATCGTGGCAAGATGAGTATACCCTGCATTGTTGACGACAACGTCAATACGTCCGAATTTGGAAATACCACTCTCGACTGCTTTCTTTACATTAGCCTCATCTTTTACATTCATTGAAATTAAGAGCAATTTATCGTTTTCTTCTCCGAACACTTCCTCAAGTTTTTCTTTGCTACGTCCTGTTCCTATGACAGGGTATCCCTGTGCAATTAACTCTTTTACCAGTGCTTTACCAAGTCCTTTCGAACAACCCGTTACCAACCATACCTTTTTAGTTTCCATTTTTCTTCTTTCCTTTACAAATTAAATTTTGCATATACTCATGATCCCAAGTGTCATCCTCGCCACTGAGTAGCTTACCATAATGCTCAATTTTGCGATCTAAAACTGCAAGACGCTGTTTCAGATCCTCCATATCCTTAAGCGTTTGCTTTCGCTGCTCCAGCATAATCTGATAACGCTCTTTAAGTGTTGCATTGCCTTGTTGATAGAGGTCAATATAATGTCTAATCTCTGCAAGCGACAGACCTGTGTTTCTCAAGGTAATACTAACAAATAGCCACTCTAATTGCATTTCATCAAAAATACGTTGGTTGGCACTGTTTCGCTTTGTACCCGAAATCAGACCTTTATCGTCATAAAATCTTACAGTATGAACAGATACACCTAATATATCTGCCACTTGTTTGACTGTATACATATCTTCACCTCCGTCATTAGTATTATACTTCATTCGAGTTACTCGAAGTCAATCCCAAAATGAATAAAAATTTTCTGTTACATTGCAATTTATTATTATGGTATAAGTTAACAATAATTTGAAAATTAAAAAACATTGATGTTGGCTTTTTGTGCTTGTTCAATTTGTTTGTATCTTTTAATTGTATATAATTTATTATTCTTTATGAATTTAGCTCCTGTTTGTTTAAAATAAAACGGGACTTTATGTTCAATACACTGTTTCCTTGTATTTAATACCCAATCATAATTACATGGTCTTGCATTTTCTCCTGATTCTCCACCACAAGTAACACACTCTATTAATCCTGATTTTAAGTATTTCTCTATTTCAATATTTTCTAACATAGGTTCATGTATTATTTCTCTATGCTTAATTGGAAGCATTAAAAAAGCAGGGAGTCTTTCGTCTGCCATATTTTGATTCTCAACAGTACAAATAATAGTTACATTATCATAACCTTCATTCCAGTCATCTGGGGCACACTCCTCAAACCTCTCGATCCTTTTAGTGATAATTACAAAATTAACGTCTTTGCGGAATTTAATCATTTTCCAGATTTCATTTCTCCAACTATCGGCTTCTTCTATGAAAAAGTCAGAGGTCATGCAAGTATAAACAGTGTCTCCACTGGGGATATAATACGATCCATCTCTATACTTTTTTATACCTAAATTGTAATCTTTTGTTTTAATAACTATATTACTATCCTTGTCGTACATGGCATCTCTTCTAAACATGTAACAGTTTAGACATCCTGCTGATTTTTTATGACATCCATGCCAAGGATCCCAGACAGACATATCACCACATCTCCTGAATTTAATTAATGTAGATATTATATCATACACCTTAATTTTTGACTTTCCTTACCTTTTCGAGAATGCAACTAAAACGGAGTATACAGCAACCGAGAAACCGTGATATAAGCCATTTTTTATTTTGTTTGAAAAATTAACTTGTTTTATTTAAATTTAAAAATTTATATGAACTTACGGAATTTGAAATAACAAAAATCTCATGGCAGAATTAAGTGTTACACCCATATTTTCAACCTAATATTGATACAACGCCCAGTGTATTAAGCGTTTTTTAGAGTATTAAAAAATAAAAATCTTTTTACTTTAAATGGTAAATATTTAAACTATTAATTGTAACAAGGCTAAGAGCCCAGTATTATGGGCTCTTTTGTTTTTTTGCAAAGATTCCTTTAATTATTCTTTCACATTTTATAAATTCATATCACACCAATTATTTTAAGGCGTCTAACACAATCCTTGTAACCACGATAATAGATATAGCTTTGTTCTGCAGCAGAAATATTAAAA
>CAOSWK010000004.1 GCA_948527295.1 uncultured Eubacteriales bacterium
AGGGGCGTCAATTTTTTGTATGCTTTGAGAGACTAAAGAAGAAGCCTTTTCTACAGAGTTACCAACCCAATCTGAAGGTGGATTATTAGGATCAACAAGGCCACTGCCTGTTCCTGAACCGCTCCAATTTGAAATGGAATTTGTAGTTATATTAGCAGAAAATTTAGGAGCATCGACATTATTTGAAGAAAATAAATTTCTAATGTAATTAACTGTCTTATTAAATATTTCACTTAAAGGGACACCATTATTAAACAAGCTTACAACATAAGCTTTTACCGTGCTATATATAACATTACCGTACGTATATCCCAAGTAAGCAAGTGCCGCATCAGCAATAAGCGCACTAGCCCAGTACACTGTTCTCTGCCAGTTAAAAGATGAAGTTACTGTTGGCGTCTCATTTTCATGAATAACGTCTTTAATACCTTTATTTACACTATTTTTAGCCTTAATTAATTTTTTTGCCTTTGCAATAAATTTTGTAGCAGGCTCAAACTGAGCTCCCATCATTTTACGATATTCTGTAAAATCAGGCCTATCTATCAACTCTTGCCATGTGTCTACCATGTTTTTCAGCATGTCGAAACTATAGTAGTTCATCTTATCAGCAAAATCAAGCAAGCTTTCTGGGTCTTTGTTTGCTAATAAAGTTTTTGCTAGAGCGTTAAATTTATCATTTTCATTAGCAAAACGAAATAAATAGTTATATTTTTGTTTTGCATAGTCAAAAAGTGTTTCAGCGACTTCGTCGTCAATGTGTACCCCATGAATAAACGTACCCTTTTTAGTAACCTCGGAATTATATAAAAAATCTTTTAAGCTATTTTCCGTTTCGCTATCAAGAACAGCCTCGCTAAAAGAGCCCAAGTCAAAATTATTTCTTAGATAATTTGCCAGAGCTCTTGCTCTTTCAGCCGTCCACCCTCTATGAACATCGTCATTTTCTGGATTAACTACGACGGGCTGAGGCGCTGGCTCAGGTTTTGGTTGAGGAGTAGGCTCAGGTTTAATGTTTGGCTGGGGCGCAGGTACAGGAGCGGGAGCAGGTTCAGGCGTAGTTTTATTATTATTTATAGGATTAATGACTGGCCTAGGCGCAGGAGCAGGTTCTGGATTAGTTTTGTTATTTACTGGCGTAACATTTGGCGGCGTAGGTTCAGGTTCAGTTTTATTTATAGTATTAACGACAGGAACAGGCGCAGGTGCCGGGGTAACTACGTTTGTTTTTGTATTGGGCGCGGGCTCATTTTTCGGTTCCGAGGTAAAAGATTTTACCGAATTGTTTTGTGAAATTTCACTTCCGGTCGGCACAGAAGGCCCGGATGAAACATCTGTTGGCGTACTGAGTTGCGGCTGATTTAAATTTTCTGCATCGCTTTGTAACCCAGCTGAAGCCACACTTCCGTTCTGGGCTGATCCACGACGGCTACTGAGGCCAGGCCTACTTGAGCTGTTCCTTTGAGACCTGGTTGCGGCCATATTTTTATTGGCCTTTTTGCTCGATTTTTTCCTGGAGTCGGCCTTTTTTTCGCTAGATTTATCTTTTTGCCGATCGGTTTTGGCTTTTGCAGAGGCCGCCGCACCATCACTTCCACCTTGGCTTGTTTGTGAGCTAGTTTCGCTATTTTGCGTGGTGGTTTCCTGCGCTACGTTTTCAACTAACTTAAAATTGCTAACGCCAATAGCCAAAGGAAGAGAACTGAAAAATGCAAGCATCCCTGCCAACAGGAAATTTTGGACGGAGCCTCCGCCACTCACGTTTAGCAAGTCTTCGTCGCTTAGCTCGGATATTTGCGCCCTTACGTAGTTCAAAAATTCCTCTGGTGTAAAATCTATCCCGTTTTTCTGCGCAAGCGGGATAATTTCATCCTTGACAAATTGTGCTTCGTCGAAAACTTTATCTTTTTGTTGTAATTTATCTTTAATTTTAATTAGTTCTTTCGCAGTATTTTCATTACTTTTTACTAACCCAAAGAACTTTTCCACATTTTCAACTGACACTATCCACACCACCTTTTCTTTAATCGCATCTAATTTATAAAATATATACACATATAGACTATCATAAAATTTATTTTTTGTCAATAATTTTACGGTTTGCAGATTTTTAAAACTTCTGTTTCGATAGTTGCCCTGTTTTAGCGGAATATTAAATCAATTGACATTTTATAGTGAAACCCCCGTGTTTATTAGAGAAAAATAATTTTAATGAGGACAATGCGCTGTAGGATGAGGCTTAAACACGCACAAAAATTAAATGTAAAATTAAATTAATTTGAACATATTGACAACAAAAATTTTTGCAGTAAAATATTAATAAAAATACAAATGAATGGGGGATAAAAATGTTAAATATTGAGAATAAGGTCCTGTGCAAAAAATTTGCGAGTATATTTTTTTCGAGCGTGGTTGTGTTAAATTTGGCTTTCCCTGCGAGGTTTTCAGCTGCTGCGCCAAACATTGAGACACAAACTGAGCAAAGTCAAGAGTACACGCAAGATGACGCGATCCATCAAAAAGCTTTGAATACATATTTAGCCGGTGACAGTGAGTTACGTCAAAAGAGGGCTACTCACGACGGCAAACAAGCTTTAGCACCAATTCTCTCACACCAGTTTAAAATAGGCGACAACGCAAATTTTGACGGTGCAATTAGCGCCCAACTAGATTTGTTCGAAGGTGACAATTTAGATCAGGCTTTGCTGGGCGTCATAGACGCATTGGTAAACGTAAGCAAGGATGATAGCCACAAATACAGCCATTTTAAGGGGATTTTGAACAGCCCGGCCCTGATGAACACTTTTGGCAACATAATAATTTGCCTTACCGACGGGGCTTCGGACTTACAGCTTAAACGAATCCAAATTATATCTTATTTGGCCGCGGCAGAAGAGGCTATGGCGAGCGCTAACTTAAGCGGCAACCAATTTCTCGGCTTCATTACGTCTGCCAAAAACGCATATGAACTTCTCGTTTCTAGGGCGCTTGCGAACTGGATTATTGAGGAAAATCGAGTAGAAATTGAAAAGCGTATGGGCAGCGAGGGCACATCTGCCGAAGTTGCGCTTAATTTAAATGTGAACTCTGGCGCGCTGGAGCCGAAACTCAGCTTTGGAGTGAATGTAAACGAAGGTGGGTCGGAGAAAAATTTTTATCGGATCAACAGAAGTGGCAATTTTGGTGGATCGGTTGCTTTTGGGTTACCCAAAAGTGCAGATCTTTCGCTAAATGGCAAACTTGAGCTGGCGCAAGTGTTGGTCTGCCGCTCTTTGGAACAATTTTTAGACAGCAACTCCAAGTTTAGTTCGACGATTTATAAACGCGCCCCAAAAATCAAAGATATCGCAAAGGCTAGAAGGCAGATGCAAGACCACGAGCGGATCGTGCTATCGAACTTTAGGACGTCGATGGAATTTTATTTGAAGCTTTTGGGGCTGGTGTCGCAAAACGCCCAACTCGCTGCGCCCAAGGTAACAAAGGCATCTATGGCAAACAAAGAATTCACCGTTCAAGCTACGGCGGGGCTTTCTGCCGATTTAAAGGCTCTTGCTAAGGCTGGAATCAGCGCCAAAGCTAGTGGCACAGGCGGATACACGACTACTCTGGTGTACCACAACTACTTGAGCTTGATTAATGCGGACTGCTCGCCTTCTACGGTTGCTGGGTCGACCGAAAAGATAATCAGCAAGCTTAAAACCGCCGACTTTCCCATTGTTATCGAGTGCAGAGCTCATCTGTTAGACAAAGCCAGCGGACAAACCGTTGCCACGCTCGTAAGCCGAGTGAAGGGCGACTTAACTGCGTATAATCAGTGTTTGTCCGTTATTGCAAACGAGCACGCCACCAAGAAGGAAAAAGCCGACGCAAAGCGCCTTAAGCACGCTATGGAAAAGCGTTGGCTCCTTCAAAACGTTACCGGACGCCTCAACATGCTGAAGGCGGCTGTCTCTGTAGCTTCCATGCTTAGAGGCGCCTGCGATTTTAGCGATAACGAAGAATTGCAAAAATTGTTTTACGACTTGTATTTTCAGATATCCGAACTAGAAAAGGTTCAGGCGTTGACCCGCTCCATAGTGCCGACGAAACGGTCTGCAGAGTTTTTTACAACTCACAAAGCCACGTCCTACGGCATTGAAGGCGCCTTCGATTTCGAAATCTCTGTGATTGGTAAGTCAACTGCAAAAATTTTATACGACGTGACCAACTCTGAATTTGGCGACGAAACCAGCAAAGACCTCACGTTTGTCGTCAAGCTGCCCGTGCACAACAACAATATAATCGGCCAGCAGGCTTTTCAAAAAACTCTCGACGAAGTGAAAAAAAGGTTGGCGCGGTCGCCCAACGAGACCGTGCAGACGATAAACAAAGGCGTTGAATTGCTGGGCGAAAAATTTTGCCCGATGCTAAAAAATCTCAATTATAAAACGAAGGAACCTCTCTACAAAAAGCTTGCCAAGAAAATCCCCAAAAAGTATGCCCAGATCACCATTGAGCTCACTCAAACGCCAACATGCAGCAACTTTAGCTTGCCTTTGCCTGGCGAAGAAACCATCTGCAATCGTCCTCAAATTTGGGTGCTAAAGCGCGTAGTTGCGACCGAGATAAAGACACTAAAAGCAGAAGACCTGGGCGCAGGGCTAGCTTCGGCCAGCACGGCGGGGGAAGTTAATAAAAATTCCAATGTGATTGGGACAAATTCGCTGGTATTTTTAGCAAGCAAGTTCAATAATATCGCAAAAGGGCTGCAGGATCGAGCAGATCAATGTGGCGTCATAAGTGAGCTATGGTCAGACTTTAAAACCGAGCAAGAAGATCAGCTAAAAAAGCTTTTCGTGAATATCGGTAATAGCGAGAGCAACGCGCGCTACGAGCTGCAGTGCATGTATAATAATGTTAAGTTAAACAATATAAACAATACTGTTGATGAGGCTTTTTTGAATTTTTTGAGTGCTTGCAAAGACTTTTCGGGCGATTCTTCTGAGGAAAATTACGCTAAAGCCTCTAACTTTATGGACGATGTGTTGCAATTAAATTTTGAATATAGCTACGTGCCAAGCTATAATCGCTTGCATTCACTATAAAAATTGGGGCGTGGTTGTGATTAAATCAAAAAGGGACTTATAAAGTCTCTTTTTTTATGGTATATTTATGGTAAGCCATTTTGTTTTACATTCAGCAAAGGAGACTCGCGCCATGAGTGACGGGATGCAGACGATTCAGTGGTTCCCTGGCCATATGACGAAGACTAGACGGAAAATCGCAGAAAATTTAAAGCTTATAGACATTGTTGCCGAGATCGTTGATGCCAGGATTCCGCAGAGTAGCAGAAACCCCGACATTGATGCGTTGGTTTTGAATAAGCCAAGGATTATTATTTTGAACAAGTCGGACATTGCGGACCCTCAAAAAAACCGAATTTGGCTTGATTATTACAAAAAGCAGGGTATCACTGCGATTTTGGTTGACTGCAAGTCGGGTAAGGGCGTTAATTTGTTTGTGCCGACCGTTAAGAGTATTCTTAAAGACCAGCTGGAACGAGCTTCGCACAAAGGCCTCAACAAGAGTGTGCGCGTAATGATCGTTGGGATCCCGAATGTGGGGAAGTCTTCTTTTATTAATCGCCTATCTGGCGGCAAAAGGGCGAAGGTTGAAGACAGACCTGGCGTTACGATGGGAAATCAGTGGTTTTCAATATCTAAGGACGTTGAATTGCTTGATACTCCGGGCATTTTGTGGCCAAAATTTGATGATATGCTCATTGCAGAAAAATTGGCGTTTACCGGCGCAATCAAAGATAACGTTTTGGACGTTGAGCAGCTTGCGGCCAGGCTTTTAACGTGTTTGGCGGCGGACTATGCTGAAAATTTGGCTAAGAGATATAAGCTTGAAAACAGCTGCATAGCGGGGAAGTCCGGGCTAGAGCTTTTGGACATTATTGCGAAAAAGCGCGGGATGCTAATTTCGGGCGGAAAAATTGACACCGAACGAGCAGCTATAATGGTCTTGGACGAATTTCGGGCGGCAAATCTAGGCCGAATAACGCTGGATTAACTTTGATTTTAGGGGTTTTATAAATTTTGATGAAGACGAAAATCGAGAAAGACTGGCTTTTATACGAAAGAGAATCTCAGAACAACGGATACAACGTGGTTTGTGGCGTGGACGAAGCTGGCAGAGGACCTTTGGCCGGCCCTGTTTTTGCGGCTGCAGTCATTTTGCCGCAGGGGCTGGCCATTGAGGGCATTGATGACTCCAAAAAGCTTAGCGAAAAGAAGCGAGAAGCCTTATACGACGAGATAAAATCGCTTGCGGTCGCGTTTAACGTGGCTTTTGCGACTGAAAAGGAAATCGACGAGGTTAACATTTTGAATGCAACATTTCTTGCGATGAAGCGCGCTGTAGACGGCTTAAGCTTGCGGCCAGACCTTGTACTTGTTGATGGCAACAGGGCTCCAGCCCTAGAGCTGCCTACAAAGACGATAGTTAAAGGGGACTCTTTATCGGCGTCGATTGCGGCGGCGTCTATCTTGGCTAAGGTTGAGCGCGACAGGCTGATAAAAAAGTTAAGCGAGAAATATCCTAGTTATGGGCTTGAAAGGCACAAGGGCTACGGCACAAAGATGCATGTTGAGGCGATCAAAAGGCACGGCCCGGCGGAGGTACATCGGAAGAGCTTTTTGAAAAAGATTTTGGGTGAGTGACGCATGTTTGACAGCTTGAAGATGGGGAAGAAGGGCGAGGATATCGCTGTTCGCTACCTTGAAAATCGTGGATACAGGATTCTTGACCGGAACTACCGCAGCAGGTACGGGGAAATTGACATTATTGCTGAAAAGGGAGCTTGCATTGTATTTGTTGAAGTGAAGACCCGCCGCGCGGGGACGCCATTTATCGCTGCTGAGGCTGTCGACACGATTAAACAGAAAAAAATTATAAAAACTGCGATGATGTATCTATCGCAGACTGATGCGGGGTTGCAGCCTCGCTTTGATGTAATCGCGGTTTTGTTTGATAAAAAGCTTGGCCGATGCGATTATACGGTCGATCACATAGAAAATGCTTTTGAAGGAGTTGACTTTTTTGAAACTTTTTGACTTGCACTGCGACACGCTGTTTCGCGCACTTGACGAGAACGGCGGGATTGTTGACAACGGTTATCAGCTTTCGGTTTTGCGCGGGCGTAAATATGAGGCTTGGGCGCAGTGTTTTGCGGTTTGGATTCCGGACGAATACCGTGGAGATGAGGCAATTTCTCTTTTTAAACGCGCAAATCAGATGTTTGATAGGGAGATTCAGGAGAATTCGGAGCTTATCTGCAAATGCAAAAATACTGACGACATAAAAAACGCGGTGGATACTCACAAGTGCGCTGCGATTTTAACTGTGGAGGGCGGAGCTGCGCTGGCTGGAGACATCCGTAACCTTGATTATCTGCATGACTGCGGCGTTAAGATGATGACACTTACTTGGAACGGCAGTTGCGAGATTGGTGGCGGTTCTTTGGCTAAGGCCCCAAATGACGGGATTACTGAATTTGGCAAGAGTGTTATTCGGCGTATGGATGAGCTTTCTATCACCATTGATATCTCTCACGCGAGTGATAATCTCTTTTTTGATGTTGCAAGCACTGTGGACGCCCCGCTTGTTGCCAGCCATTCGAATTCTCGCGCGGTTTGCCTACATAGGAGGAACCTGACTGACGAGCAATTTAGCGTTATTAAGGGCCGCGGTGGGCTGGTTGGCCTTAATTTTGCTAGGCAGTTTCTCTCGGATGGCGACGCTGCTAGCGGTTATGACATTTTACGTCATGCCGAGCATTTTTTGGCGTTGGGTGGAGAGAAGGTCGTCTGTTTGGGAACGGACTTCGACGGCGCAGATGTTATCAGTGATGTGCCCTGCGTTGAGCGCATGGACGTTCTTTATGAGCTTTTTTTGAAGCATAATTACAGCGAGGACCTGGTTGCAGACATATTTTTTAACAACGCGTTTGACTTTTTTGCGCGGCTGGGCTAGGCTAAACTAAGGTTGATTTGGGAGGTTTGCGGGATGTCGCTTTACGCGATAGCGGATTTGCACTTGTCTTTGGGCACGGATAAGCCGATGGACATTTTTGGCGGGTGGGACAATTACGTTGAGCGCCTTAGGGAGAACTGGGAGAGCACCATAAAGGCCGATGACACTGTGGTTGTTGCCGGAGATATCTCTTGGGCGATGCGGCTAAATGAGACTTTTGAGGATTTTGCATTTATTGAATCACTGCCCGGGAAAAAGATATTTTTAAAGGGGAACCACGATTATTGGTGGACTACGCGGAAAAAGATAGAGGATTATCTTTTGGCGAATAATTTTAATTCGATTTCAATATTATTTAATTCGGCCGCGGTTGTGGACGATTTTGCGATTTGCGGGACTAGGGGATGGTCGTATGACTGCAGCTCGCAGGAGGATATCAAGATTTTGAACCGCGAAGTTGGCCGTCTTACGCTTTCTATTGAGCAGGCCCAAAAATACAACCGCGAAATTATCGCCTTTTTGCACTATCCGCCGGTGTTTTCTGGCTATGAATGCACCGAGATAATTGATGTTTTGCGCAAGTACAATATAAAAAAGTGCTATTATGGCCATATTCACGGCAAACGCATCGCCAAAAAGGCCGTCGTTGGCTTATATAAAGGCATCGATTTTCATATGATATCTTGCGACCAGGTCGGCTTTTCGCCCGTTTTGGTTTTGTGAGGATTTATTTTAAAAAAGTGTAGAAATTTTATTTTTTTTGTGGTATAATTAGTAGAGATATCTGCATTTTTTGGGAGGATAATAATGAGTTTAAAAACGTCGAACAAGGTTGAGCAAAATCGCTATGAATTAGAGGTTGAAGTTAGCGCGGAGGATTTTTCTAACGCTGTTGATAAAGTCTTTAAAAGGAATGTTAAACGGATTTCGATCCCTGGCTTTAGAAAAGGCAAGGCCCCACGGGCTTTTATTGAGAAATATTATGGCGAAAATGTTTTTTATGAGGACGCTATAAAAGATGTTTACCCTGGCGCTTTGCAAGATGCCATTGACGAAGCTGGCTTGGATGTTATTAATGATAATATCGACTTTGACTTGATTAACGCTGGCAAGGATGGGCTTGCTTTTAAGGCTGTTATCACTGTTAAGCCGGAGGTTGCGATTGAAAATTATAAGGGCATTGAAGTTAAGCGCAAGCCGGTTAGGGTCACTAAAGAGGATGTTGACAAGGAGATTGAACGAGTTAGAGAGCGAAATTCTAGGCTGGTTACTGTTGATGGTCGGGTTGCCGAAAGTGGAGATATCGTCGTCTTTGATTTTAAAGGGTTTATTGATGGTGAACCTTTTGCCGGTGGCGAGGCGGAAAATTATACTTTGGAGCTTGGCAAAGGGCAGTTTATTCCGGGTTTTGAGGATCAATTAGTTGGCCACAAGCAGGGCGAAGAATTTGATATTGACGTTACTTTCCCGGAATCTTATCAGGAAGCCTCTTTGGCTGGGAAGGCTGCTGTTTTTAAAATCAAGTTGCACGAGGTTAAAACCCGAGAATTGCCAGAGCTTGATGATGAATTTGTGAAGGACGTTAGCGAATTTGACACTTTGGATGAGTATAAGGAGTCTGTTAAAAAGCAGCTTAAGGACTTGAAACAAAAAGAGTCCGATATTGACGCCGATGACCAGATGATTGACAAGACGGTTGAGCTTTTGCAGGCGGAGATTCCTGAAGCTATGTTTGGGAACAAGGTTGAGGACTTGATTCATGACTTTGCTTATAAGCTGAAGACGCAGGGGTTAACGTTGGAGTCTTATCTTAAATATACTGGAATGGATGCTGCTGCTTTGAAGGCTCAGTTTCGGCCGCAGGCCGAGCGCCAAGTTAAGCTGAGACTTGCTCTTGACAAAATTGCTGAACTTGAGGGGCTTTCGGCCACTGCTGAGGAAATTGAGGAAAAATACAAAACTCTTGCTGAGCAATATAAAATGGAAATTGCGCAAATTAAGAAAATTATCAATGAAAAAGACTTGCTGGGCGACATTGCGGCGGAGAAAGCTGTGGACTTTTTGCGCGAAAACTGTGTGAGCAAATAAATTAATTATTTTGAATAAGACTATTAAATTTTGTTAATTATTTAAGATGTCTGTTTATTTTTGAACGGAGGGGTTTAGTTGGATAAATATTTGGGCGATAATGTTAGTAGAATGAGCTTGGTGCCTTATGTTGTGGAGCAAACCAGCCGTGGTGAGCGCTCTTATGACATTTATTCTCGGCTTTTGAACGATAGAATCGTTATGCTGACGGAGGAAGTTAACAACACGACTGCTAGCTTGGTTGTTGCGCAGCTGTTGTACCTGGAGGGGCAGGATCCTTCTAAGGATATTAGCCTTTATATTAATAGCCCGGGCGGTTCGGTTACCGATGGACTGTCGATTTACGACACTATGCAATATATAAAGTGCGACGTTTCTACCATTTGCATGGGAATGGCCGCTAGCATGGGAGCTTTTTTGTTGGCTGCCGGCGCTAAAGGGAAGCGCTTTGCTTTGCCTAACAGCGACATTATGATTCATCAGCCAAGCGGCGGCGCTAAGGGCCAGGCTACCGATATTATGATCCACGCTGACCATATTGTTAAGACTAAGAAAAAGCTGAACGAGATATTGGCCGAGAGAACTGGCCAGCCGATTGACATTGTCGCTAGGGACACCGAGCGCGATAACTTTATGACGGCTGAAGAAGCCAAAGAGTATGGGATTGTTGACCAGGTTATTTTTAAAAGATAGGAATTGGTGATGGTTTATGTCTACAAAGGATGAAAATAGGGAAAAGAACATTTGCTGTTCTTTTTGTAATAAGCCTCAGGAGCAGGCGACGAAACTTATTGCGGGGCCGGGCGTTTACATCTGCGATGAGTGCGTTTCTTTGTGCCTTTCTATCCTTGAGGATGAGCTTTTGAAAAAAGATCAAGATCATAAAGATAAGTTTTCGACGGATGAGGTTAACTTGCTGCGGCCTAAGGAAATTAAGGCCATTTTGGATGAATATGTTATTGGGCAGGAGACGGCTAAGGTTGCGCTTTCTGTCGCAGTTTATAATCACTATAAGCGGATATATTTTGGGAATAGCGACAAGGATAGCGACGATACGGTTGAATTGAAGAAGAGTAATGTTTTGCTGTTGGGGCCAACGGGTGTGGGGAAGACGCTTTTGGCGCAGACTTTGGCGCGAGCTTTGAATGTGCCTTTTGCTATTGCTGACGCGACGACTTTGACTGAGGCTGGATACGTTGGTGAAGACGTTGAAAATATTCTTTTGAGGCTGATTCAGGCGGCCGATTTTGACATTGAACGAGCTGAGCGCGGGATTATTTATATTGATGAGCTTGACAAAATTGCGAGGAAGTCTGAAAATCCGTCTATAACTCGAGATGTTAGTGGTGAGGGTGTTCAGCAGGCTCTTTTGAAGATTTTGGAGGGCACTGTTTCTAATGTACCGCCACAGGGCGGGCGGAAGCATCCTCAGCAGGAGTTTATTCATATTAACACAGCGAACATTTTGTTTATTTGCGGCGGCGCTTTTGACGGGCTTGAGAAAATCGTTGAAAAACGCATGGGGTCCTCTAGTATGGGCTTTGGTGCTGATGTTAAGACTAAAAAAGAGCTGAATTCTACTAAATGGATGCAAGACGTTTTGCCGCATGACTTGGTTAAGTATGGGCTTATTCCGGAGCTTGTTGGCCGTTTGCCTGTGATTACGGCTCTTAATGGGCTTGACAAAGAGGCTTTGGTCCGGATTTTGAAGGAGCCGAAAAATTCACTATTGAAGCAGTATCAGAAGTTGTTTTTGCTCGACAAAGTGGAGCTTGTTTTTGAGGATAAGGCTTTGGAGGCAGTTGCGCAGAAGGCTCTTGACAGAAGCACTGGAGCTAGGGGCTTGCGGGCGATTATGGAGGAGATTTTGTCCGAATTAATGTACGAAGTGCCGAGTGACCATACCATAGAAAGGGTTATAATAACCGACAAAACCGTTAACGGCAAGGCAAAGTCTAAGATTGTTCGAGACAAAAGCCGCGTACCGTTTAATATTACGGTGAATGAGGGTTCTTTGGACAAAGGCAAAAGTTCTGTTTCGTAATTTTAAAA
Source organism: uncultured Eubacteriales bacterium (assembly GCA_948527295.1). GTDB lineage: Bacteria > Bacillota > Clostridia > Oscillospirales > Acutalibacteraceae > CAG-557. The sequence goes on from CAOSWK010000004.1 coordinate 12,157, forward strand.
TTTTGCAAAAGACTAGTATTGATGAGGGTTATATGGATTTTAGTCGCACTATTTTTGAAGCCTCTTTTTTTAAAAAGGATCAGCTTAAGGAGTCTACTTGCCCGGAGATTGTTTTTTCGGGCCGCTCTAATGTGGGCAAATCCTCGCTCATAAACAAGCTTGCTAACAGAAAGTCGCTTGCTAGGGTTAGCTCTAAGCCCGGCAAAACGGGATCTATAAATTTTTATAGGGTAAATGATCATTTGAGGCTGGTTGATTTGCCCGGATATGGATATGCGAAAGTTTCTATGCAGGAAAAGGCTCGCTGGGCCGACTTGGTTGAGGGTTATTTTAATAGCGGCAGAAAAATTTCTCTTGTTGTCCAGATTGTGGATATGCGCCACAGTCCGACTGCTGACGACCTTAGCATGATTAACTTTTTGTGTAGCAAGGGCTTTCCTTTTATAATTGTTTTAACCAAAAGCGACAAATTGAGCAAAACTGAGCGGGAGAATCGCTTTGCTAGTTTGGAGGCGGACTTTCCTTTTGATTGCTTTGAAGATATTAATTTTGTGATATTTTCTTCTGTTACGGGCGAGGGCGTCGCTGAACTTGGCGCTACAATTGAGTCCGCCGCTAAGAATAATTGATAAAATTTAAATATGTGCCTGAAAAAAAGCCTAAGCTTTTCATATTTGCTTGAGCTTTTTATATTTCTTCGTACATTTCGTCGCTGATGTTGTCGTCTTGCTGCTGCATAAACACGCTTTGAACTAGCCCGATTCCAAGGTAAAGGCAGGCCGAGGAAGACCCTCCTGCACTAAAAAACGGCAATGTAACGCCGATTACAGGAAGTGCACTAAGGCACATTCCTAAGTTGAAAATGGATTGAGAGGCGATTAGACCGAAAAATCCAAAACAGATGTAGGTTCCGAGGCAGTCCGACGCCAACAGCGCTATTTTTAATGTTCGAAACAGCATAAAAAGTATTAGCAAAATGACGACGCAGCAACCGATAAATCCCAGCTCTTCGCCAACTGCTGAGAAAATAAAGTCGCTTTCTTGAATAGGCACAGAATTGCTACCGACGCGAGGGCCATTAAACAGCCCCTGACCCCAAATTTTCCCTGACCCTATCGAGATTTTTCCTTGAATCTGCTGAAACCCGGTGTTAAGCGGATCTGCTTCGGGATTTATTTGGTTGATGATTCGCTGTTTTTGATAGTCGGCAAAAATGTAATTCCACAAAATCGGGATTGAGAGAATGATTGCAACGAAGCCGGCCAAAAAATATCGCAGCTGAACCCCGGCCGCAAAGGCCATTGACAAAAACATGCAGAAGAAGATTATCGCAGCGCCGTCGTCGCCCTGCAGGTGCGTTAGGGCGATTGGGACTAAGGCATGCGCGCCCAAAAGAGACACGTTTAGGAGCGATTTTAGTTCGTTTTTTTCTTTTAAGAAAGATAGGTGTTTAGAAAAGGTAATCATAAAGCCGATTTTCGCAAGTTCTGAAGGCTGAAATGAGACTCCACCGGGTAGCTTGATCCATGCCCGTGCGTCTATGCCCGAATTTCCGGTCACTGCCGTGCCAAAAATCAAAGTGAAAATTATCAACAAGATGCAAACCGCAGCCACGATGGGGTAGTGCTTTGCGATTATCCTATAGTCGGACTTTGTTATTATAAACGCAGCGAGGTACCCCAGAATGATCGCGATCAGCTGGGTTTTAAAATAGCTAAAGCTAGACGTTCTTGAAACACTAAGCAAAAAAATTAGCGAAAGAGCCGATATAGAAAACGAAATCGCCCAAAAAATTTTATCTGTGCGGGTAAAATAGTTCTTGGTTTTGTCTAAAAATTTCTGCATGACCCCCACCTCTTTCCCTAATTATATTATGATTGGGGCGCAAGTTCAAGCGGAAACTTCGGCGATTTGCTTTTAAAATGTTTGCAAGTGTGGTATAATTTTTTTAAATTTAATAAAGGACGGAAAACCAAATGCTAACAGACATCGAAATAGCGCAAAATACCGACATACGGCCGATTGAGGAGATCGCAAAAAATTTGGGAATAAACGACGATGAACTTGAATTTTATGGAAAATACAAAGCTAAGCTTAACGACGCGCTTTTTGAGAGGTTAAAAAACAAAAAAGACGGCAAATTAATTTTGGTCACAGCCATAAACCCCACTCCGGCGGGGGAGGGCAAAACCACAACCACCATAGGTCTTGGTCAGGCTATGGCAAAAATCGGGAAAAACGCTATCATTGCCCTTCGAGAGCCTTCTCTTGGCCCCGTTTTTGGCGTAAAGGGCGGAGCGGCCGGCGGCGGATACTCTCAAGTTTTGCCCATGGAGGACATAAACCTCCATTTTACCGGAGACATGCATGCCATAACCAGTGCAAACAACCTGCTCTGCGCGCTTCTGGACAATCACTTGCAGCAGGGCAACCGATTAAATATAGATCCGAGAAGAATTTTGATAAAACGATGTCTGGACATGAACGATCGGACTTTGAGAAACATCGTGGTGGGGCTCGGCGGCAAAGTCAATGGCGTTCCGCGAGAGGACGGCTTTATTATAACGGTCGCAAGCGAGGTTATGGCGATTTTGTGCCTGGCAACTGACCTTGCTGACTTAAAAGAGCGACTTGGCCGGATTTTGATAGCTTATAATTATGACGAGGAACCGATCTATGCGAAAGACATAAACGCAAATGGCGCAATGGCGGTGCTTTTAAAAGAAGCATTTAAGCCAAACCTCATACAGACGCTAGAGGGAACCCCTGCGATCATGCACGGCGGGCCATTTGCCAACATCGCGCACGGATGCAACTCGGTTAAGGCGACCAAACTGGCCCTGAAGCTGGCGGATTATTGCATAACGGAAGCCGGGTTTGGCTCGGACTTGGGCGCAGAAAAATTTTTCGATATAAAATGCAGATTTGCGAGCTTGAAGCCTAGCGCAGTTGTGGTTGTGGCGACGGTGCGGGCTTTAAAGTACAATGGCGGCGTTGCAAAAGACGACTTAAAGGCCGAAAATTTGGATGCTTTGAAAAAGGGGATATCAAACCTTGGCGCGCATGTGCGAAACATGCAAAAGTTTGCGGTTCCTGTTGTCGTGGCCATAAATAAATTCGCAACAGACAGCGATAAGGAGCTCGATTACATAAAGCAATATTGTTCTGATTTAGGTGTGGATTTTGCACTTTCGGAAATTTTTGAAAAAGGTGGCGCTGGCGGGGTAGAGCTAGCCGAGGCTGTTTGTGCTGCGGCCGAGAAAGCATCTGACTTTAAAGTTTTGTACGATGAGAATTTGCCGATAAAAGAGAAGATAGAGATCGTTGCAAAGCAGATATACGGCGCAGACGGCGTGGTTTACACTGACGCCGCGAATAAATCGATAGAAGCTATCAACGCCATAAACGCCGACAAGATGCCGATTTGCATCGCTAAGACGCAATATTCTTTTTCAGATAACCCTAAACTTTTGGGCGCGCCTTCTGGGTTTAACATCACGGTTAAGGACGTTAAAATCTCCAACGGAGCGGGCTTTATCGTTGTCTTTACCGGTGACATCATGACTATGCCTGGATTGCCGAAAGTTCCGGCAGCAGAGAAGATTGATATTGGCGAAGATGGCACTGTATCTGGGCTTTTTTGATTTTTGAAAAAGTGAGGGAGAAGGTTAATTTTGGTTGAGATGATAAGCGAGTCCCTTGAAAAGACCGAGAATATCGGTAGGGCTATTGCGGAAAAATTATCTGGGACAGAAGTCATCGCGCTTTTTGGAGAACTTGGTGCCGGCAAAACTGCCCTTACTCGCGGGATTTGCCAAGGCCTTAACGTGAAAGATAACGTCTGCAGCCCCACCTTTGCGATCGTCAACGAATACCGCGGGAAGTACAAGGTTTATCATTTTGACATGTACCGCGTGACGGGCATGGACGACCTCAGCTCTACCGGGTATTTCGACTATATCAACACCGGGATTTTGATAATTGAGTGGAGCGAGAACATAAAAGAATTTCTGCCGGATGGCGCGATTATGGTGACGATAAAGTACGGTGAGGCCGAGAACGAGCGCGTGCTTACTTTTGACGGACTTGAAGGGATAGATGTTTAGGTGAAGATTTTGGCTATTGATTCCTCGGCTGGAGCAGGTTCTGTCGCCATAGTGGAGGACAAAACCTTGCTGGGCGAGGCGTTTGTTAACGTGGGTTTGACTCACAGCCAGACGTTGATGCCGATGGTTGCTGACCTTTTGAAGAACACGGATATATCGCTTGATGAGATCGATGCGTTTGCGGTGTCGGTTGGCCCGGGCTCTTTTACTGGCTTGCGGATCGGGCTTGCGTCTATAAAGGGCATGGCTTTTGCTAATGATGCCCCTTGCATCGCGGTTTCTACTTTGCGGTCCATGGCTTATAATTTTCTCTTTGAAGACGTGGCGGTATGCGCCGCTATTGACGCGCACTGTAATCAGCTTTATGGCGCCACTTTTGATGTATGTGCTGAAAAAATCACAAGGCTTACGCCGGATAGAGCGATCTCTATGGACGAACTTTGTGAGGAAATTTCCAAATTAGAAAAAAAGGTTGTTCTTGTTGGAGACGGAGCGGTTTTGTGCTATAATAAAGTTATGCCGGATCCTGCTTTTAAGGGTAAAGAAATTTTCTTGGCGCCCGAAGGTAAGCGTTTTCAAAGGGCTAGTGGTGTCGCGGTTGCTGCTTTTGACGCTTATTTAAAAGACGGCAAAAACGCCCTGATTCGGGCTGAAGACTTGGTTCCTAAATATTTAAAGCTTTCTCAGGCTGAGCGAAATTTGGGCAAAAAAGCTTTTTAAAAGGTCGTGGATATTTTTATGAGTCAGCAGATTTTTGTTATGAACCATCCGCTTGTTAAGCATAAAATCTCGCTTTTGCGCGATAAATCTACCGGCGTGAAGGAATTTCGCGAGATGATCGGCGAAATCACTATGCTTATGTGCTACGAGGCGACTAGAGACTTGCCTTTGAAGGAGGTTGAGATCGAGACGCCCGTGGCCATCGCTAAAACTCAAATTTTGTCGGGCCGGAAGATGGCTGTTATCCCGATTTTGAGGTCTGGAATCGGCATGGCGGACGGCGTTACAGCGCTTATTCCTGCTGCGAAAATTGGCCATATTGGCCTGTACCGCGACCCGGAGACCTTTAAGCCCGTTAAGTATTACAGCAAGCTCCCGCGGGACATTAACGACAGGGACGTGATCGTGCTTGATTTGATGGTCGCAACGGGCGAGACCGCGGTGGAGGCGGTTAACATTATAAAGCAGGAGAATCCCAAGAGCATCAAGTTTATGAGCATAATCGTCTCTAGGACCGGCGCCGAGACTTTAACTTGCGCGCATCCGGACGTTCCTCTATACTGTGCGGCTCTTGACGAAGAGATTAACGAGCAGGGGTATATAATCCCTGGCATGGGCGACGCCGGCGATCGGCTTTTTGGCACGAAATAAATTTTCTGTTTTGGAAAAATCTTTATAAGGAGGCATGATAAAATGACATCCGTCGCGATAGATGGCCCTGCAGGGGCGGGCAAAAGTACCATTGCTCGGGCGATTTCTAAAAAAATGTCGTTTGTTTATGTGGACACTGGCGCTCTGTACCGCGCTATTGGGCTTTATATGATAAAAAATCGTATAAATGGCGATGAATCAATTGTTTTGTCTTTGAACGAAATAAAGATCGACTTAAAGTTTGTTGATAATGAACAAAAAATATTTTTGTGCGGAGAAGAAGTCTCTGGAGAAATTCGGACGCCCGAGGTCTCTATGATGGCGTCGAGAGTTTCGGCGATTTTGGCGGTGAGAGAATTTTTGCTCGATTTGCAAAGAGATTTAGCGAAAAAAAATAATGTGATAATGGATGGCCGCGACATCGGTACGGTGATTTTGCCTGACGCGGATGTAAAAATATTTTTGACGGCATCTTTAGAAAAACGAGCCGAACGGAGATATAAAGAGATGCTGGGAAAAGGCCTTGACGTTACTTATGACGGGATTTTAAGCGACATCAAAAAAAGGGATTATGATGATTCTCATAGAAAAGTTGCACCGCTAAAACCTGCAGCAGACGCTATTTTAGTGGACACTAGCGATTATAACCTCGAGAAATCAATAAACTTGGTTTTAGATGTGATAAGAAAGAAATTAATATGAAAAAAAGTAAGTTATATCGCTTTATAGTCGCGATTATCCGGCCTTTTGTGCGAATTTTGTATGGGCTAAAAGTTTCTGGCATTGAAAATATTCCGCAAAGCGGCGGGTGCATCATTTGCCCAAACCACACTTCTAACGCCGATCCTGTCTTGCTCGCTATCACTTTTCGCCGGCAAATTTATTTTATGGCAAAGGCTGAGCTGTTCAAAAATCGAGTTTTAGGCAAACTTTTTAAGATGGTTGGAGCTTTTCCCGTAGAGCGCGGCAAGGGCGACACTTCGGCGATTGACACTGCAGAAAGTGTGTTAGAAAGTGGCGAACAATTGGGACTTTTTATAGAGGGGACCCGCTCTAAAGCTGGAGATTTTTTGCGGCCCAAAACAGGGTGCACGATGATCGCTTACAAGACGAAAGTCCCGATTATTCCTGTCTGCATAACAGGTGCAAACGAGTTTAGGGTGAAAATTTTCAAAAAAAATGTGATAAAGATAGGTGCACCAATATATCCAGGCGATTTGAATATCACCGAAGGCAGCGGCAAGGAGTTTCGCGAGGCCAGCCGGCTAATCATGCAAAATATAAAAGACCTTGCCCCCGATTTTAATAAATAAATTTTCACAGCAAAAAAAGAGGCTCCATTTAGAGTCTCTTTTTTCTTATTTAGAATAATGCAAATTTTATTTAAATCAGCTTTTTTCTAATTTTGCATAATTCGCCATGAGCTTTTTTATCCCGATTTTGTCAAAGTTAATCTCCAAAAGCATATCGTTGCCCATGGGCTTAACCACCAGCACAGAGCCTTTTCCAAAGACTTTATGCATCACAACGTCGCCCGCCACAAAAGAGTTGACCTTATATTCGGGCTTTTCGATATGGTTAAACGTCCGCGCAGAGGCAAACATCGTGCTTTTAACCGGCTGCCTTGAATTTAGCAGTTTAATGTCATTAAACATCTTTTGAACAATGCGCTTATTCTCGGTCTTTTCAACTAGCTCTTCCGGGATTTCGCAAGTGAATCTCGAAGGCTTATTCCTAGTCGTGCAACCAAAAAGCAAGCGAGTTTCCGCATTCACGATATAAAGATTCTGCTTGGCTCGAGTTATCGCCACGTAGGCGAGCCGACGTTCTTCCTCAAGCTCTTCTGGATTATAAATAGCCTGATTGCCAGGGAAGATCCCCTCTTCAAAGCCCGGCAAAAATATAACGGGAAACTCCAGCCCTTTCGCGGAGTGGATAGTCATCAAAGTCACCGCGTTGGCGTTGTTGTCGTAATTATCAATATCCGTCATCAAAGAGACCTCTTCCAAAAAGCCGCCCAAAGAGGCCGCATCGCCGTTTTCCTTTTCGTATTTTATAATGTTAGAAGACAGCTCATTAACGTTCTCGATCCGGGCGTCAACGTCGTCCTTTTCCATTTTGATGCTGCCAATGTAGTCCGTGTCGTCAAGAATTTTTTGATACAAATAATGCAAGGAAAAATCCGGATTATTCGCAATCTCAATAAAATTATCAATCAGCCTAGCAAACTTTTTAAGCTTTAAAGCCGCACGCAGAAGATCGCTGTATTCATCGGCATGGCGAATAACATCAAGCATGCTTTGGCCGGTCTGCGCCGAGATTTCCGTAATTTTAGAGATAGTTTTGTCGCCAATAGAGCGCTTAGGCCGATTAATAATTCGACGCAGCCGAATTTCGTCATTCGGATTGTTAATAACACTAAGATACGCGATCATGTCGCGGATTTCCTTGCGCTCATAAAACCTGTGGCCGCCAATAATCCGGTAAGGAATTCCAGACTTTATAAAAGTGCGTTCAATGTTGCTAGACTGCGCATTCATCCGGTACAAAATAGCAAAGTCAGCGTAATCAGTGCCCTCAGCAACCTTGTTCAAAATAGTCTCGGCAATATAATTGGCCTCGTCGCTCTCGTTAAAAGAAGTATGTACATGAATTTTTTCGCCCGCATCATTTTTCGTCCAAAGCTTCTTGCCCTTGCGCTCGCGGTTATTCTCAATCACCGCATTGGCTGCGTCCAAAATATTCTGAGTCGACCGGTAATTCTGCTCAAGTTTAATTATTTTCGTACCCCGATAAGTCTTTTCAAAATTCAAGATATTCTCGATAGTAGCGCCCCTAAACTTATAAATACTCTGGTCATCGTCGCCCACCACGCACAAATTTTTTCGCTTTTCGCAAATTAGCTTTATAAACTCATACTGCACCTTGTTGGTGTCCTGATATTCGTCCACCATGACGTAGCGGAACTTTTCCTGATAATGCGCCAAAATTTTCGGAAATTTCTTAAAAAGCAAAACCGTGTTAAATAAAAGGTCGTCAAAATCCATAGCATCAGCGTCAATCAAGCGCTTTTGGTACATGCTATAAACTTTGCCAATTTGCGTTAGCCGAAAGTCATTCCCAGCCTGACGCGTGTATTCTTTGTGGTCAATCAAGTTGTCTTTAGCGTGGGAAATCGCCGCCATAATCGACTTGTGCGGCAAAATTTTATCATCAATATTCAAAGCAGCCTGGCAATCCTTAACCAGCCGCTTCACATCGTCAGTATCATAAACCGTAAAGTGAGAAGAGTAGCCCAGATTCTCCGCATGCCGGCGCAAAATCTTAGCGCAAGTAGAGTGAAAAGTGGCCACCCAAACGTCGTTTCCAACCTCGCCCAACATGTTAACAAGGCGTTCTTTCAGTTCGTTCGCAGCCTTATTGGTAAAAGTGATGGCCAAAATCTGCCACGGTTTAGCCGAGTCCGCACTCAAGCCCGCGGGAAAGGGGATAGCAGTGCTATCACTTTCAAGATACGATCTTAAATTATCAATATAATTTTCGTCAACAAAGCCCGGAATAACCTCGTCATTATAGGCGTTGCCATATTTTATGATGTTTGCGATCCGATTGACCAAAACCGTAGTCTTGCCGCTGCCAGCGCCGGCCAAAACCAGCAGAGGGCCATTTATCGTAAAAATAGCTTGTTTTTGCTTGTCGTTCATATGTGCAAAATCTTTTTCAATTATCTTTTTTCTTAATTCCAAAAATTCGTTCAACTTTTTCATTTTATCAGCCTTTATTTTTAATTTTACGAGCATTTATTTTTTAGCAAATGCTCTATGTAGGACTCCTTTTCAACGCCTAATCTGCAGTTACAGAAACTTTTACAACAGGAGAAATTTCTTCAATTTTCTTGGCAAATGTTTTTTCTACATTTGAATTTTTAATGTTATATAAAATCTCATCAAGTTTTTTTGCCGATTCAGCTTCATGAATTTTAAAGCTAACAGAAATAATCATAAAATTAGCCAGCAAAACAATCAAAATCAAGATAACAAATATCCAATTTCTATCTTTGCTTTTTGTGCGTTTTTCTTTTACGTTTATGTTATTCATAAATCAGCCCTCTTTACGTGGATTTTGAGTTTTTTCAATACTATTATACAATATTTGAAAAATTTTTTCAACGCGGCACTTGGTTGATAATCGCGAGGTTTTGTGGTATACTTGATAAGTTATGACCGCAAAATGAATATCACGAAATCACAAAGAATCGGGTTTTGCGATAATATAAATAAAGTGTTTTTGGGCGCGTACTTAGAAAACATCGGATGTTTGCGTACTTATAAAATGTTTATTAGGGGGAGTTAACGCATGTGCGGGATAATTGGCTACATCGGCTACGATAACGCTACACCGCTGCTTATTGAGGGCTTGAAAAAGCTGGAATATCGAGGTTACGATTCTGCCGGAGTCGCTGTCCACAACGGAAGCAGCTTGGAAGTCGTAAAAGCTAAGGGGAAGCTTTGTGCTCTTAGCGAAAAATTGCAACAAATGCCGCAGTTAATGGGGAATTTGGGGATAGCTCATACCAGATGGGCTACGCACGGCGAACCTTCTGAGCGAAATTCGCATCCTATTTTAAGTGAGTCCGGAAAGTTCGCGGTTGTTCATAACGGAATCATCGAGAATTATATAGCGATAAAGGATGAGCTCTTAAAAAAAGGCATAAAATTTTCATCCGACACGGACACCGAAGTCGTGGCGCAGCTGCTCGATATTTATTATGACGGCGATGTTCTGAGCACTGTGATTAAGGTGATAAATAAAATTGAGGGCTCGTACGCGTTGGGAATAATTTGTGCACAGCGCCCGGGCGAATTGATTGCGGTAAAAAAGGCTAGCCCGCTTATTGTGGGCGTTGGTGAGGGCGAAAATTTTATTGCTTCGGACGCGACGGCTATAGTATCCCGAACGAAGGACATCATCCGGCTGGAGGACGAGGAAATAGCTATAATTAGGGCAAATAGCGTTAAGATTTACGATAAGGCGAAAAATGAGGTCTTGAAAGAGATTGTCCATATCGACTGGGATGTTGCCGCCGCGGAGAAGGCGGGCTACGAGCATTTTATGCTCAAGGAGATAATGGAGCAGCCAACGGCTATTATGAATACGATTAAGCCGCGGATTAAGGATGGGAAAATTGACTTTGAGCAAGACGGCGTCAGCTTTTCTCTGGCTGACTTAAAAAATATAGATAAAATCTGCATTTTGGCGTGCGGCTCGGCCTACCACGTTGGGTGCGTCGCTAAATATATTTTTGAGAAGATTCTTCGCAAACCTGTTGAAGTCGCGGTTGCTTCGGAGTTTAGGTACATGAATCCTATCGTTGATGAGAACACTTTGGTCGTTGCGATCAGCCAGTCTGGCGAAACGGCCGACACCTTGGCTGCAATGAAAGAGGCAAAAGCGCTTGGCGCGAGGGTTTTGTCCATTGTGAATGTCGTCGGCAGCTCCATTGCGACTTGCTCGGACAACGTGCTATATACCTGGGCGGGGCCCGAAATCGCCGTCGCAACAACAAAAGCCTACAGCACTCAGCTGTGCGTCGTCTATATGCTGGCGATTTACATGGCAGAAGAGCTTTCCAGAATAGATCCCGCGCAGCACGCCGCGTATGTAGAAGACTTGCTCAACCTCCCTTCAAAGGTGGAGGAAGTCTTGATGGCTCAAGAGTTGATCAAGTCTTTGGCGAAGAATTTTTATGACTGCAAGAACGTATTTTTCATCGGCAGAAATACCGACTACTCCGTTTCTCTTGAAGGTTCCTTGAAGCTGAAGGAGATTTCGTACATTCATTCCGAGGCCTACCCCGCCGGGGAGCTCAAACACGGCACGATTTCTTTAATTGAAGAGGGCACGCTGGTTGTGGCTTTGGCGACCAATGATGCGCTGTTTGAGAAAATGATCAGCAATATAAAAGAGGTCAAGGCCCGCGGCGCGACGGTTTTGACTTTGACTACGGAAGTGCATAGGGCAGAGGCGGAGTCTGCTTCGGACTACTGTATATGCATTCCAAAAACTTCAGATATGATGATGCCTTCGCTGGCCGTTGTCCCGCTGCAGCTTTTTGCTTATTATATTGCCTATTTAAAGGGTTGCGACATCGACAAGCCGCGAAATCTCGCCAAATCTGTTACTGTTGAGTGAGTTTTTGTAATTGTTCAAAATTTCCAGAAATTTTTAATGTGATTTTGAATATTAACCGCGACATTTGGCCAAGATATAAATATCAGCAAATCTAACGCTCAGGCAATTTTAGCCAAGATTTGTTAATTTATGTTTATTGGAGGCGATCATCTATGAGCGACAAAGACGCGAACCCCTGCATAAAATGCTCGGTTGTCCAGTGTAAGCACCATTGCGGAACGGCGGACTACTGCGCGCTGGACGAGATACAAGTGGGCACTCACGAAGAAAACCCAACTGTGGTCCAATGCACCGACTGCGAATCCTTTGAGGTGAAAGGTTAAAATTTTCACTGGATTATTTAAAATTTATTTTTCTTTTTGGGAAATAAAAATGCAAAAAATTGTGTTTTTGTTTCCTTTTTTTTTCGATTATGGTATAATAATTTTATCTGTTGATGCTCGCCACTGCGCGCTTATTTACATTTTATGGCAGTTTAAATTTGGGTTAGGAGGCACTACATAATAATGGAAAAAAGCAAATCTTTGTTTATGCAAGGCTTAAAAGAGGGATTCCCCATTGGAATGGGATATTTGCCGCTTGCCTTTTCTTTGGGCGTTAATGCGGCTACGGACGGGTTTCAGTTTTTCACTTCTATCGCCATGTCTTTGTTTAGCTTTACCGGGGTTGGCCAGATGAATGCAATGGCTTTGATGCTTGAGAATGCGACTTATTTTAGCATTTTTATCGCGCTCATGGTCATTAACCTTAGGAATATCGTGCTTTCGCTGTCCTTGACTCAAAGGTTAGAGGAGAATGTGAGTTTATGGAAGCGCTTGATAATTGCAATGGGGAATACTGATGAAATTTTTGCACTTACGATCAGAAGAGAGGGCAAAATCCCGGCAGATTATTTCATCGGCGTTATGACGTTTCCTTATTTGGCTTGGTCCATTGGCGCCATAATCGGCAATTTGGCAACTACCCTTGTGCCAAGGGATATCTGCATCGTGATGAGCATGGCGCTGTATGCTATGCTGGTGGCTGCGGTTGTTCCGGCTGTTAAAAAGTCTCGACCAATCTTATTTGTTACACTTTTGTCTGGAGTATTGAGCTTTATTATGCAAGGGGTCAAGCCTATAAGCAATTTATTGATCAGCCTAATGGGCAAATCGGCTTCGTCTTGGATTTTGGTAGCAGGCTCAGTCTTCACCGCAGCGGTCGCTGCGTGCATTTGGCCGGTTAAAGATAGCGAGGAGGAAAATTAAAAATGAACAACACTTATGCGATTATCGGCGTAATTATTTTGTTTGTTACGACTTATTTTACCAGGATGTTGCCACTAGTTTTTTGCAAAAAGCCGATCCAAAACACGTTTTTAAAATCTTTGTTAGCATATTTGCCGTACGCTGTTTTAACTTCCATGTTAATTCCAGAAATCTTTAATGGTCCATACGGATTAATCCCCGGCATTTTAGGCTTTATCGTTGCGGTGGCGCTATCTTACCTCAACCGCAGCCTGATTGTTGTTTTGGCAGTATCAACCGTGGTTACGTACATCACCATGATATTTAACCCTCAAATAATGGCTATGGTTGGGGCATAGTGAGCTCTAAACAAAGCAAAAATTCCGCTGATTTATCTTCGGCGAAATTTTTTTATGTAAATAATCATATATTATCGCTTTATATTTGACAAGGGATTTGACGAAATTGCCTTTTGAATTTGCTTATTCGAAAGGTGAGTGTATATCTCGGTAGTGCCAAGATTTGTGTGGCCAAGAATATCCTTTAGCACGCGGATATCGACTTCGCCGTATTGATACATCAAAGTTGCCGCAGTGTGGCGCAATTTGTGCACAGAGTAGCCTTGATTGTCAAGACCAATGTCTTCGAGATATTTTTTTACTATAAACTGCACTGTCTTGGGGCTGATCCGTTTATTTAGCCTGCTTATAAACAGCGCGTTTCTGTCTTTTAAGTTGCTTTTTGGCCGCACTTTTATGTAATTCTCCAATGCTAAAAGGCAAGCCTTGTTCAAATATACTATGCGCTCTTTGTTGCCCTTGCCCGTCAACTTTAGTGTATTGTCGCTTCGGATATCACTTAAATTGATCCCAACTAGCTCCGATAATCGCATCCCACAGTTTAAAAACAAAGTCAAAATACAATAGTCTCGCTCTTTATATGGGCCTTTAACGCAGTTTAAAAGCGATATGCTTTGTTCTAACGTTAAAAACTTTGGCAAGGAAGCCTTTCTTTTGGGCGTATCGAGATCTTTAGTGGGGTCATTTTTCAGCAAGCCCACCTTATTGACAAGGTAATTAAAAAACGACTTCAGGCTAGAGATCTTCCTGGCTCTAGTTGCGGCATTGTTTTTGCGCTCAACCAACAAATAATTAAGATATTCATAAATGTCTGTAAGCGTTATTTTCTCGATCAATTTGACATTTATGTCTTTTATAGAGATTTCCTCAAACGCAGCAGATTCCGGAACTAACTTTTTTGAGTATTTGAAATACCTAAAAAAAGTGCGCAAATCCGTGTAATATTCGTCCACGGTTTTAGGGGATTTGCCTCTAACTGTCTGCATATAGCCCAGAAAATCCAGCAAAACCTGCGGCGCTTCATAAATTATATTTGTCTTCATCTTTTTCAAAATTCCTTTCGATGCATTTTGGAGACTTAATTATACAAAATAATTGTTTTGTATAATTGGTTGAAAATTGAGCAACATAATATTTTTCAAAACTATTTTATTTATTTAACGAAATTAAACAACGAGCCGATAACTGGAAGCGGCTTATTTTCTTGCTTTATGGCATTTTTGATACCCAAAAAAGTGAATATTACATAAAATATAAGCCACAAAATCTCCAAAAGAGCTGACACACTGGCAAGAATGGGCGCTATGGAATACAAAAAGTTCGACAGAACATTGATTATAACAAGCGAAAAAAATGAGACCGCAGACAAAATAATCCCCTGATTGACGTGGAACTTGACCGTCTCGTTATCCCTCTCAGCCAGCAACCCGACAATCCAAAGAATATAAATGTAAGCCAGCACGCAGTATATCGTTTGTTTTTGAAATTGAGAGAAATTAAAATTCTGCTCATTAAACGAGTTAAAAGGCTTGCCCTCGCGGTTATTATGATCCATAAAAATTACCCTTCTTTATTTGTTGTTTATTTTATCAAGCACGGCGCCAATAATCGGCAGCCGAACCTTTGTGCCAGAAAGAGCTGAAGCAGCGCCCATAATGGCCAAGATCACCCAACTGACGCCAACGCCGATGTTAAACAAAAAGCAGATGATGCTAAGAGAGTCGAGCACAAAATTAAAAGTAAAATCGAGGAAAATAGAAACCAAAACCAGCGTAGCCATCATGTAAAACAAAGCCTCACCCTGTTTGCAGTGGAACTTAACTTGATCGCACTCTTTTTCATAAGAAAATTTGCCAACGACAAAAAGCGGACCAAGGTAAGCTATCACCGACAAAAACTTAATATTCGCGTGATTGTAAGAATTCATAATTTACCCTTCAAATTTTGTTATTTCAACACTCTCAATAACCACGTCGGTTAGCGGTTTATCAGCAGAATTCGTCCGAACTCCGGCGATTTTATTCACAACATCCATACCGTCAAAGACCTGGCCAAACACGGTATGACCTTTATTCTGCGTGTTAAAGTAGCCGTCAAGATGCGGATTTCCGCCGTTATTATTGTATAACTCCCTTATTTCGTCTGTGATTTTAGACATATCGATAATGGCGGCATTTTTGTTGTCTTTGTGTTTGTCGTAAATTTGCTGAGCATAATCCCAGCCGCTAAAGGATTCCTTGCTGCCCTGGTTTATAAAAAACTGGCTCCCGTTAGTATTTTTGCCGCAGTTTGCCATAGAGAGCGCGCCAGATATGTTAAACAATTTATCGCTAAATTCGTCCTCAAACGGGTGCCCCCAAATGCTCTCGCCACCGGTTCCGGTACCATTGGGGTCGCCACCTTGAATCATAAAGCCCTTTATAACTCTATGAAAAATCACCCCATTATAATATCCCTCTTGGGCATGAGTCTTAAAATTTTCCACCGCTTTTGGTGCAGCTTCCGGGAAAAATCGAACCTTAAAAGAGCCCATAGATGTATTAACAACGGCGATTTCTTCACCTTCCTGCGGCATTTCTAATTGATATCCAACCTTTTTGTCCGCGCAATTATTGCTCGACTGAGCACCAGAACTATTATTTGAGCAGCCGCTAAACAAAGTCAAAACCGGGACTATAAATGCCAAAGAAAGCAATTTAAAAGCAGATTCTTTTATCATAAACATAGCAAACACACAGGCTCCTTCCAGTTTTATTTATAATCTCACAGCTATATTTTAGTACATTTATTTTAATATTTCAAGTATAGCTCAAATATAGCTCAAAGCAAGTTATATTCTAGTTTTGCGCGTGCATATAGATAATTATAAAAAAACTAGGAGGAACTAAAATGATAGATTTTTATCCAGAAGGATGGCTTATTGATACAATCGGGAACAAACTGTCGATGCAAAACCCGGCGACGTTGGCTCAGGCAAGCCATGATGAAAAAATTCTGGAGGCAAGAGCGTTAGTCTGCGATGGAAACCACAATCTGATAGTGGATTTGGGCTGCATGAAAGGGATAATTAGCAGAGAAGACGGCGCAATAGGAATAAAAGAAGGTGTAGTGCGTGATATAGCGGTCATTTCTCGCGTGAATAGACCGGTTTGCTTTGTTATAACTGGGTTTAAAAAGGATCAACATGGGCATACTTTTGCGACTTTATCTAGAAAAAACGCGCAGATAAAGTGCATGAATCAATATATAAAAAATCTAAAAGTTGGAGACGTAATAAATGCAAAAGTTACGCATCTGGAGCCGTTTGGAGCTTTTGTAGACATCGGTTGCGGAATAGTCTCGCTTTTGCCCATAGACACAATCTCCATCTCCAGAATAGAGCATCCGCGCGAGAGATTCTCCGTAGGCATGGACATAAAAGCAGTGGTGAAGTCGATTGAAAACGACAGAATAAGCCTGACGCACAAAGAGCTCCTCGGTACGTGGGCCGAAAACATAGAGTATTTTTCGGTAGGCGAAACAGTAGCCGGAATAGTCCGCTCCATCGAGGAATACGGTGCATTCATAGAGCTAGCGCCAAATCTGGCCGGCCTAGCAGAGCCTAAAGAAGAGATCAAGCCCGGCCAGCAAGCAAGCGTTTATATAAAAAATATAATCCCCGCAAGAATGAAGATAAAGCTGATTATAATAGACACCTTCGACTACGACTATAAGCCCACCCCGCCGAATTATTTCTTTACCGGAGATCATATGGATAAATTTGTCTACTCGCCAAAAGACTCCGACAGAGCAATAGAAACGATATTTAACAGCGAGCCAAATGCAAATAACACTAGCGGAAATCTCGAGAAGCCAGATAAAGAGCTGAGTTATACATAGGCAAAAGAAAAAACAGAAGCGCCGCACTATACCGCGCGGCGCCTTTTGCTGCTGATCTTTATTTTATCATTTTTAAAAACTCGTCTTCAGAAATTATCTTGACTCCTAAGTTTTGCGCCTTTTCTAGCTTGCTTCCGGCATTTTCGCCGGCCAACACAAAGTCTGTTTTTGGCGATACACT
This sequence comes from uncultured Eubacteriales bacterium, assembly GCA_948527295.1. GTDB lineage: Bacteria > Bacillota > Clostridia > Oscillospirales > Acutalibacteraceae > CAG-557. The sequence continues at coordinate 29,471 of CAOSWK010000004.1, forward strand.
GCCCGAAACCTTCCCCCCTTGCTGTTCGATCATCTCAGTCGCCTGATTTCGGGACAAATTAGGCAAAGTTCCTGTTAAAACAAATGTTTTGCCGTCAAATGTGGTGCCTTCGGATTTTTTCTCCGCGCTCATTTTTAAGCCCAATTTTGCAAGATTGCGAATCAATTTCCGATTTTCTTCAAGCGAAAAATAGTCAACCACGCTTTGCGCCATAATTTCGCCAAATCCCTCTATTGCTGCGAGTTCCTCCACCGTTGCTGAGAATAATTCCTCCATATTGCTAAAAGTTTTGGCCAAAAGTTTTGCTGCGCCCTTGCCTATGTGGCGGATTCCAAGTGCATAAATTAACCGATAAAACTCATTGTTTTTGGATTTTTCTATCGCCACCAACAAATTTTCTGCAGACTTTTCCCCCATTCTCTTGAGCGAAGCCAGCTTTTCCTTCTGCAATTTGTAAATATCTTCGATTGACGACACCAAGTTGCTATCCACCAAAAGCTCTAAAACGGCGGGCCCAAGGCCTGCGATGTCCATCGCGTCCCTTGAGGCAAAGTGAATCATGTGCCTCAGCAGCTGCGCCGGGCACTGAGCGTTGGTGCACCTCAAAACGGCCTCGCCTTCTTCCTTAACGACTTTAGCTCCGCAAGAAGGGCATACCTTTGGCATATAAAAGTCCGTTGAATCTGCGTTATGCTGTTTTATTGCGACAACTTCCGGAATGATCTCTCCGGCCTTGCGCACGATGATCGTGTCGCCGATTTTTATATCTTTTTCGCGAATAAGCCCCTCGTTGTGCAAAACGGCCCTGCTAACCGTCGTCCCAGCTAGCAATATAGGCTCAAAAACTGCGGTGGGCGTCAGGGCGCCGGTTCTGCCAACCTTCACCTCTATGTTCAAAAGTTTGGTTTCTTTTTCTTCGGGCGGATATTTAAAAGCCTCGGCCCAACGGGGGAATTTCGCCGTGCTGCCAAGTTCTTCTCGCTGAGAAAACGCGTTAACCTTAACAACAGCGCCATCCGTACCAAACGGAAATTCCCTTGCCGCGTATCTTAGTCGCTCAACCTCTGTAATAACGTCTTCAATGTCGCCAAAAGCCTGGCTTATGGCAGGCGTGTTGAACCCTAACCTTCGCAAATAGTCGAGCGATTCCTTATGCGCAGCCAAAGCCGTGCCCTTTATCTGCTGAATGTTAAACATCACGATGTCCAGGTTTCTTTTTTTTGTCACGCTAGCATTTTTTTGACGCAACGAGCCTGCCGCCGCGTTTCTTGGGTTTTTAAACGGCTTTTCTCCGGTTAATTCCTGCTCTTTTACAAGGCGCAAAAAATTTGCGTTCGACATATAAACTTCGCCCCGGACCTCGATAAAAGGCACATTCTCGGTTAAATGCATTGGCAAAGATTTTATCGTCCTTAAATTTTCGGTGATGTCCTCCCCCACGGCCCCGTCGCCACGAGTAGAACCCCGAACAAAAACTCCGTCAATATACTCAACCGAGACAGACAGCCCATCAACCTTCGGCTCAACCACATATTCAGCCACCCCCACTTGAGCCTTAACCCGCTTGTCAAAATCCCGCAACTCATCATAAGAAAAAGAATCGTGCAAGCTCTCCATCCTAACAATGTGCTCAACGGGCGTAAATTTGGCCGACGCCGAACCTCCAACTCTTTGGGTAGGCGAATCCTCTGTTAAAAGCTGCGGAAACTGTGCCTCCAAACTTTCGAGCCGCCGCAGTAGCATGTCATATTCGTAATCATCTATTTCTGGCGCGTCCTCATCGTAATACTTTTTGTTGTGATAATTTATCTGCTTTTTTAGGTCGTCCACTAGCTTTTCTGCGTCAATCAAATTCATGGTATACTAAACATCCTGCTTTCTTCATATTTGAATTTGCACAAACTTTGTGTATGCCTCAATTATTAATATTCCCAGCAAACAGCGCGGGCACTTCGCCCACAATTATGGTCTCTGCGATTAAAATGCTGGTGCTAACAACGGTAGCCACCGGATACCCCGGGATGAGCGCAAAAACTTCGGTGCTAACATCCAGATACAGCCGGTGCTTTGTTTGGTTTATCCCAGCAGAGACAAACTCGCTCTTAAAGTCAACGTCCACACAGCCAGAAGTAGAAACATCGATCGAGATTTTTGGGCCTCTACCATTTAAAATTTCTGTGCCAGTAAACGTTCCAACAGGAATTTTAACCTTAGGAATATCCATGCTGTTTAGCTTTTCCTGTATCGACATAGTCATAAAAGATTTTAACGAATTAACCTTTTTCATATCAGTACTTATAGCTAAAATTTTACCATCGTCGTCTTTTTGTATGTCAACTATATCGGAATAATCTATATCTAACCGCGAAAGCTTATCCGCCACCACCTGGTTAATCACCTTTGTAGATACCGTCTGCGCCTGATTAAAAACAACTGATTTTACAAGTGGCCGCATCTGCCTGTCAAACAAAACAGCTAAAATAGATATAATTACAACAATTATTGCAAGTTTTAGTTTAATAGATAATTTTTTTTGCTTGTACTTTGGCTTTTTCACAACCCTCCCCCCAATATATACCGGATAATTCAGTATATTTGGACGCAAGAGGTTTGGTGAAAATTAGCCTGTCGGATTAGCGTGAATCATAACGTGTTTTATCGAAGTATTTGCGCGCTCAATGTCGTCATGCAGCACGTGAGTAAGCTCATGGACAGCCTCAAAGCTCATTTCTTTATCTATTTTTACCTCTATGTCAACATATATTCGGCTCCCAAAAAGCCGGGTTTTTAGCATGTCTATTCCCCGTATATCTTTGCAATTTAAAATTATCTCCCGGATTTTTTGTTCAACTTCCTCCGGCGCGGCAGAATCTATAATCTGAGCAATAGACGTGCGCAAAATATTGTAAGCAACCTTTATAATTATGGCGCAAATCACAAACGAAGCAATCGGGTCCAAAACCGGCAGCCCGCACATAGCGCCAACAACGCCGATCAGTGAGCCAATTGAAGACAACGCATCCGACCGATGGTGCCACGCGTCGGCATATAGCGAAGTAGAATTTATTTTATCGGCAGCATTTTTAGTGTACCGATACATCCACTCCTTCACAGCTATCGACAAAACCGCCGCAAATACCGTTATCTTGTCCGGAATAACAATATCCCCGCAAAAAATACTTTTAACGCCATAAAATCCAATAGTCGCCGCCGTGCCAAAAAGCATCAACGCGAGCACAATCGCAGCAATGCATTCAAATTTTTCGTGGCCGTACGGATGTTTTTCATCTGGCTTTTTATTAGAAAGCCCCGCCCCAAGCATCACAACTATAGTGCTCAAAACGTCCGAAGCCGAATGTATAGCATCCGAAACCAAAGCAATCGAATTTCCAAATATCCCCGCGGCCAGCTTAGCCGCCGTTAGCAAAAAGTTTATAATCATAGTATTGATGCTAACTTTGTAAATAACTTTTCTAGCCTCTGCCTTATCCAAACCCTTCACTCCATATCCGTGTAAACACAATATTCTCGTTCTAGTTTAGCTACATTTTTTGCCAACTTTGGTCAATACAATACTCTTCTCAATATATGCAATGTGGGCGTAAAATGCGCTGTTTGAAAATTCAAAAAAGATAATGTAAAATATATTCATCGCTGGAGTATATGATAACACATTACAAGGAGAATTTCCATGCTTAAAAAAATCGTCTGTTTCTTCATCTTAGCAATGCATCTAGTTTGTTTTGGCGACAATAATTTTGAAGCTGCCGCAAATTTCAACATCGATTTTACCCCATCCTGCGAGGCCTTGTATCTTTATAATTTGGATAACGGGGTTGAGGTTTACAACAAGAACGGCGACAAAAAAATGTACCCCGCCTCTCTTACCAAAATAATGACGTATATCATAGTTGCCGAGAATATTAAGGATTTTGACAACACCAAAATAACGGCAAAAAAAGAACTTTTGAATAGCTTGTTGGGCACGGGGAGCTCTGTTTCGGGCATTAAAGCAGACGATGTTTTGTCGGTAACCCAGCTGCTGCATTGCTTAATGATAAAATCCGCCAACGATGCGGCATTGGTGCTGGCAGATTACGTTGGCGGCGATGTGCGCACTTTTGTAGACATGATGAATAATAAGGCTGCCGAATTGGGCTGCAGTGGAACGCATTTTGTTAACCCGCATGGCTTTCACGACGACGACCATTACTCTACTGCGATAGATATCGCCACTATGACGAGGTACGCAATGAATTTGCCTGGGTTTATGGAGATTTGCTGCCTCTCTACTTCATATGTTTTGGGGCAAGATAAATATCCGCTCGTCACAACTAATAGTATGATTGATCAAGCCCGCGGCGGAAAATATTATTATCGCTACGCAAGAGGAATAAAAACCGGTCACACCGACGAAGGCGGATACTGCTTGGTTTCTTCTGCCGCTTACAATGGATATTCTTACCTTTGTGTTGCAATGGGGGCCCCGATTAAAAATGCCGCCGGCAACAAAATTACTGATAATTACGCAATGCTCGATTCGAAGTCTATTTATAGATGGGCGTTTACAAACTTGGAGCTAAAGCCGATTTTAAAAAAGAAGGATCCATTGTCCGAAATAAAGGTTAAACTCGCGACAAATAAAGATTCAACTTTGCTCCACCCTGCCGATGATTACTCTGTGCTGCTACCCAAAAACGTGAACACAAGCAGCATCGATATCAAAATAGAAAAGTCCGAGTCGGTTGACGCACCCATTAAGGTTGGCCAAAAGCTCGGTACGGCGGTGCTATCCTACGCAAACAGAGAATTAGCTCGCGTGGATTTGGTCGCCGCTGAGGATATCGACAGAAATATTGTTTTGTATCTGATTCAGTGCATAGTCAATATTGTTGGCTCAGTCTGGTTCAAGATTGCTGTTGTAGCGCTGATTGTTTTGATTATCGCCTATATATTTCTGGTCAAATCATATAATAAACGCCCACGCAGAAAAAGAATGAAAATCGGCAAACGATATAAATAAATTCAAAAAAACGGAGCTGTTAGAAAATTAGCAGCTCCGTAATGTTTATGTGTTTTTTGATAAAACTTTTTTTAGCTTTTTATTTAGATATTTATTTTTGGTTGCAAGGCCCCCTCTGATATGCCGCTGAGACTTATTTAACTCCAGCACGATTTTTACCTCTTTATACAAACTTGGATTTATGTGTTTTAATCGTTCCGACACGTCTTTATGTACAGTAGACTTGCTAACTCCAAACTTTTGCGCCGCGCTTCGGACTGTAGATTTATTGTTCAAAATATGTTCACCGAGTCTCACAGCGCGCTCCTCTACGGCTCCTTTCACATAGTATTCCTCCCACATTTGTTGTTAATCATTTATATGTGGGAGGCTTTACAATTATGTTTTAAAAAGAAAATAACAGGTAGCTTTCAAAAGAAGCAAATCTTTTCACTCAAAGCCAACATTTTTAATTTGGGCCGCACACTTTTTAGCCTTCTATGACATCTTAGACTTTATCATAGAAGGCCTTTTTAATTATTATGAATTTTTCACAAGTCAATTTGTGTAAATTAAAGATTTTTAATAATAACTTTAAAACCGTTTTTACTGGTATCCAACTCGATTTTTGTCAAAAGTTATGATATTATTTTGCCTTGCTAGAATTTTATATTTCTCTCCAATACATATCTTCGCAAATAATCCAGGTTCCTTCTGGTGAATCATTAATATCAAAATTGGATGGAGTGTCTACCCAACAAAAATAATTATCTATTTTCTTTATTGTTGCTTCCAAAATATCACAAGTATAACGAGGCGCAATTGGTTCTAAATTCAACTTTATTAATTTATCGAACTTCATTTCTATAGAAGAACATGGTTCTTCAAACTGTGATTGAAACTCAACCTTCAAAGTCCTCTCAATATTAAAAGGTACCATTGAAAAGTCCGTTTTGTCTACATATGATCCACTAACATAACTTAAAGATACCAAGCAACTATCATGAAATCCGTTAAACTTTTCCAACAAATTATCTATATCTTCTTGCGTATTTATTTTTATCCAATCCACTTTTTAATTCCTCAATATATGTAACTACTTTCATGGTGGAGGTAAGCGGGATCGAACCGCTGACCCCCTGCTTGCAAAGCAGGTGCTCTCCCAGCTGAGCTATACCCCCATGTCTTCAACAATATGGTGGAGATAAGCGGAATCGAACCGCTGACCTCTTGAATGCCATTCAAGCGCTCTCCCGGCTGAGCTATACCCCCACAATTTATATCAAATTTAAAAATATTCTCTCAGAACATTTCACATTATACCACCCTCAAAAACTTTTTGCAAGTACTTTTTTACTTTTTGGCAAACAGTTTTTCGCCGCAGCTCTAAAAAATTCTTGCTCCGACACAAAAAAAAGAGTATACTCAATATTAGCAAAACTTCTCAAATGGCCACGGAAACGGCCGCATGCTTTATAATAAAGGAGTTATTTATGGAGAAAAATGAAAATTATCTGTTATGGTGCAGCCAGGATCTTTTTGACGCTGACTTGATTGACGAGTTAAATTCCATCCGCGAAAATGATGCTGAAATAACCGAACGGTTTTATAAAGATTTAAGCTTTGGGACAGGTGGCCTTCGCGGAATTATCGGCGCTGGGACTAATCGGATAAACGTCTACACTGTTGGCAAGGCGACTCAGGGGCTTGCAAATTATTTGAATAAGAATTACAAGAGCCCGAAGGTTGCCATCGCGTACGATAGCCGCATAAAATCTGACGTTTTTGCCAGAGAGGCTGCTAGAATTTTGGCTGCAAACAATATTAATGTTGTTATATATCGCGAGCTCATGCCCACTCCGGCGCTATCTTTTGCGGTGCGACACTTAAATTGTACCGCTGGAATCGTAATCACAGCTAGTCACAACCCTGCAGAATATAACGGTTACAAGGTTTATGGCGAAGATGGCTACCAAATTGCCAATGATGTCGCCGATGTGGTTCTTAAAGAAATTAACAGTATCGATATTTTTAGCGATGTTAAGCGCATGGACTTCAACGATGCCCTAAATAGCGGGATTGTAGAGTACATAGGCGAGGATGACGTCCGTGCCTTTTGGAATGCCGTTAGCTCGCAAGCTTTAAATAAGGATATTTCTAATAAAGAAAATTTAAAAATAGTTTATACTCCGCTAAACGGCGCCGGACTCCGCTGTGTTACCAATGTTTTAAAGATGAATGGTTTTTCTGACGTGACGGTTGTTACAAGTCAGGAAAAGCCGGACGGGCACTTTCCGACCTGCCCTTACCCTAATCCCGAGGTTAAAGAGGCTCTTTGCGAGGGTTTGAAGGTGTGTAAAAGCTGCAACGCGGACATTTTGCTTGCTACCGACCCTGACTGCGACCGCATTGGCATTGCTGTTAAGCACGGTGATGGCTACGAGCTTCTTTCTGGTAACGAGGTTGGCGTGCTGCTGTTTGACTACATATGTAAGACGAGGCGCACCAGCAACACGATTCCGCCGGATCCGGTTTGCATAAAGACCATTGTTACGACCGATATGGTTTATCCGATTGCCAAGAAGTACGGCGTTCGGGTAATTGACGTGCTGACCGGTTTTAAATTTATTGGTGAGCAAATTGGTCTGCTTGAAAAATGCGGCACGGCGGAGCAATACATTTTCGGCTTTGAAGAGAGCTACGGCTATCTCTCTGGCACCCATGTTCGCGACAAGGACGCCGTAAACGCTGCTTTGCTAATTTGCGAAATGACTGCGTTTTACCGCAACCAAGGCTTGACTCTTATAGACGTTCTTAACAGCCTGTATCGCGAATTTGGCCATTATAGGAATGTTTTGAAGAGCTTTACATTTACGGGCAAGAGCGGCTTTGAAAAGATGGAGTCGATTATGACAGAGCTTCGAGAAAATCCGCCATCTAACATTAACGGCAAGGCTGTCATTGCGGTTTGCGACTACCTTAATCGCGTTAAAACTGTGATGCATAATTCTAATAAAGAAAAAATCGATCTGCCTGCCTCTAACGTTTTGAAGTTTATTCTTGCCGATGATATTTCGATTGTTGTGCGGCCCTCCGGCACAGAGCCAAAGCTGAAGGTTTATATATCCGTTGTCAGCGACTCTAGCGATAACGCCAAAGAGCTGGCCGATTCCTTTTGTAAATATTTTGAAAATTTATTTTAAACTAAAATTAAAAATAAAAAGCAGTTTTGTGGTTCATGGCATTACAGTTTCTCAAAAAGTTGATCTTCGCAACATTGTTTGCAAAATAACCATTGAGTCATGATATAGCAAACCTTTTCTAGTGAATTTTTAATTTTTTTTCTTAAAGTTTCTTACCTTTTCTGCCACCTCTATAGTTTTCAGAGGTATTATCGTTATTTTTGATATTTGTTGAAATTGTTGTTCCGCCTGTTAATAGATCAATTCTTTTTCGGCGATTTTTTGCTCCAGGTACTACAGACAAAGGCAATTCTTTATACTTTTTTACCGTATTGCTAGGTGTGCCTGATACTTGGCTTTCATCATTATTTGTGTTTTGTCTTTTAACCGCATTTTCTTGCGAAGCTGTCAAAGTTTTATTGTATTCTGCGTCTACGTTTGCTACATCTTTAGAATATTTTATGGCTGACTCTTTGTCTAAATCTAGAAGGATCAAAAATTCTTTATCATTATTTTTATTAAAATCTGATAAAAGTGTGACCTGCTCTAGCAAGGATAATTCGTTAAAATTATCTGGGCGTGTATACTTAATTTTTGGAGAAACAAAATGGTAATATATGTTTTCTAAATTTCTTGCTTTTTCAATATTTTTTGAGGTAACTGGTAAGTTAGAAAATACAAATGTTTCTAAATAAGGGTCACGTTTTATTAAAGATGCATAGTGATCTAAATCAGTTAAAAAATTAAAACTAGATTGAGTGCCCTCGTCGTCATTTAATTCGTCTAAACTATTTACTTTATTTCCTATTTCTATTAATTTGTCTATATTTTTTTCGTCAGTTAAATTTGAATCTTTTTTAAAATAAACTTTTTGCATATCGGCGTCATTTATGTTGTTTTGATAAAAATTTCTAACAAGGTTCAAATTTTCATGCTCTTTCCGCGCAGCACTTGGGGGAAGCACAAAGCCCCCATATTCACTGTCATAATTTTTTGCACATACGATTTTCTTTATATCTCTAATAAAGTTTTCTCTATTAGAAATATTATTGATATCGTTATTTGCCCTTTCAATAGTTTCTGCCAAACGATCAATCAGCTGAACAAAAGATAAATTCTCATCAGAATTAACAATATAACCAACCTTAGGACGAATGCCATTTTTAAAACAAAATTCATTCATTTTTGTATTCATTGTGTCATCTGCACTATCAAAGGTATCAGTTGCTGCATTATAAGTTGCTTTTATAATATTAGTAAAATCAACTACAAAAAATCTTCTGCTATCATCCAAATCATCAAAACTATTTATTTTTTCTAATGTGTTATATATGTGGCTTAATTGATCTTGCATAGGCAAATTATGGTCAACCGCTTCATAATGAACTTTAAAAAGTTTTTTACCATCAAGTATATGCTGTTTTCCCTTTTCGTCTAATCCGTGCACTTCGCCATCGGAATCCATCGAACAGGAAATTAAATCTATATTATATACTTTTTTTACAGCTGCTTTTAAATCGGCGGAACTTAAGTTAGCTTGATTTGCTAACTTAGTCGATGCTGCCTTTTTTGTTGTAATAATAGTTTTAGTTTCTTTTGACGTGGACTCGTTCGTAAAAGAAGCTTCTGAATTAGATACAGGACTTACGGGCTCAGCTTCATCTGGACTTGCTGAAGAAGTCTCTAAATTAACAGGCGCAGCAGTTGTCTCATTTGGAGAGGAAGCAGCCGCAGATGGATTAACTACAGGAGGAGCTGCTACGTTTTCATTTGCAGGAGTAGTCTCTGAATTAACTGTTGCTGCAGCTGCACTTTCAGAGGATGCTCCTGCGTTGGCTGCAAGGTCTGTATTAGTGGATTCATCTTTCGAAGAAGTCCCTGGATTAACTATGGGCTGGTTAGCTGCGTTTATGTTTGCGGAGAAAGCCCCTAAATTAATTATAGGACTTGCGGCTTCAGCTTCGTTTGTACTTGCTAAATTAGTGCTAGGTGCTTCATTTGAAGAAGACTCTTGCTTAGCTCCTGGCTCGTTACCGCTGTTAACATTATCTGCCGCTGAGTTTTTGTGGGTAAATTTAGCTTGTCTATTTGCTAACCTATTTTTCATATCATCATCTAAATGTAAAAAAGGTAGATCTTGAGACAAAACATCGTTCATCTGATCGTTTAAACTTCGAAAATCCGAGTCTTGTCCGCTATTATTTGTATGCACGTTCGTTCCCATATCTGAACCGTTATATGTTGAAGATTCAAAACTAGTTTCAGGTGTATTGTTGTCATTTTTTGATAATAAAGTAGAGATCTTTTTCCAAGCTTCTCCAGCCATTGCAGAAAGTTTATTAGCAATTTTTACAGCGGATTTTTTAACTGAAGATCTAGTTATTTTATTCACGTCTGCATTTTGATTTGGCAAAGAGCTTTCAGGTGCAGGTTTTGAGCTTAAATTTAAACCTGAAAAATTTATATTTGACTGTTTTTGGGGTTGTGCAACATACCATTTGTGGATTGAGTTAAGTTCTTTGATCTGGTTTTCATTTGGGATTGTTCCCTTAAGATAGTAAGTACCATTTATGGTGTTTTCAACTAAATGTTTTCCTACTGATTGAACGGCTTCATTAAACCACTTTAAGTCTTGTTCAGGCACTTGGGATATACTTTTTATATTATTTTTTTTCATATAATTAACTAGGTAATCCTTTTCCTGCTCCTCGATGCTTTTTCCACCAAAGATAGTTGGTGCAAAACTTTTTATTTTTGATGGTTTAAATTTATTAAATCCGGATAAGTCTTTTCTTTGTGCTGAGTGATTACTTTGAGGAGATTGGCTAGATTGTTGAGTTTTTACCTCAGCTCCAGCAATAAAGTTAGGAGCAAAAGGTGCAAAAGCTAGAAGAAACGTCAAGCCAACTAACCCTTTTTTAGGCAAAGAGCCACCACTTACATTTAATAGATCTTTTTCATCTAGTTCAGAAAATATTTCATTCGCATAATCCAAAAAATCTTTTGTGGTAAAATCAAATCCAGCTTCCTTTGCAATCGGAATAATTTTTGTATTAATTATGTTTTCATAATTTTTAAGATTTGTATCAATACGCTGTAATTCATTTTTTGCTTTTTCTAATTTTTGACTTAAATTTTTATTTGACTCTACCCTTTCCAAAAACTTCTTAACATTTTCAACTGACATAAATATCACCCCCCTTCTTTAATTTTAACCAAATGTATATTATCATAAATCATTGTTTTTGTCAATATATTATAACAAAATAATGTTTATTATAAAAAATCAAAAATAAGTTTGTACAATCCTATTTAGCAAGTAGCAAAGGGCCTAGTGTGGAAACATACCGTACATACACTGCATTACATTGTGAGTTGTTTACTTGGTTGTCGATAAAAAAAGTTCCAAATTGATTTTTTATATTTTTAAAGGTTCCCACAGTTTAGGTTTATTAATTTTTACATAGAGATAGAGACCTATAAAAATAATTATTTTTATTTGGTTAAGCGTCGTTTTGCTTATGATTAAACGTCGGAACCATTTTTGCCAACGTTTTTTCGATCATAGCTTTATCGTTTATTTGAGAATAATCATAAAGCAGGCGCAGCTGCTCGTTAAACTCGTCCTGATCAAAATCTATGGAGCTGCCTATATATATCTTCTTGCTTTTGGTCTTTTTCATGCCCTCTTCGCCCATCAGCAGCTCTTCAAACAGCTTCTCGCCCGGCCGCAAGCCCGTGTACTCTATTTTTATGTCTTTGTTTGGAACAAGCCCCGAAAGCCGTATCAAATTCTCAGCCAGGTCCTTTATCTTAACAGGTTCGCCCATGTCCAAAACGAAAATCTCGCCGCCCTTGGCAAATCCTCCGGCCGTTAATACCAGCGAAATCGCCTCTGGAATCGTCATAAAGTACCGAATAATCTCTGGGTGAGTCACCGTAACAGGCCCGCCGTTTTTTATCTGCTCTTTAAAAAGCGGAATCACCGAACCGTTGGATCCCAGCACGTTGCCAAATCGAACCGCTACAAACTTGGTTTTGCTAAGCTTGTTCATGCTTTGCACGATCATCTCGCAAATCCTCTTGGTTGCGCCCATGATATTCGTCGGGTTGACGGCTTTGTCAGTAGAGATCAAAACAAAAGTCTTCACGTTGTGTTTGTCCGCCAGCGAGACGACGTTTAGCGTGCCAAAAACGTTATTTTTTACGGCCTCTTCGGGGTTGTACTCCATCAAAGGCACGTGCTTGTGCGCCGCGGCGTGAAAAATCACATCTATGTTTTTATCTTCAAATATTTTTTCAAGCTTAGCTTTGTCGCGAATAGAAGCAATCTGCACCTCAAAATTCAGGCTGTCGCCATATTCTCGGACCAATTCCTGCTGAATCTCATACGCGTTGTTCTCGTATATATCCAAAATTATGATATTCTTCGGCGACAACTTAGCAACCTGGCGGCACAATTCCGAGCCAATGGACCCTCCCCCGCCAGTAACCATCACAACTTTATTGCGAATATAGTCGCCGTATTTTTCAGGGTCAAAGATAATCGGCTCGCGGCCAAGCAGATCTTCAACCTCAACCTGGCGAATCTCCGCTGTGACGGGCTTGCTGGACGCCACCAAATTATAAATATTGGGGACAATTTTCACCTCTAAGTTCGTCCGGGCGCAGATGTCCAAAATTCGCTTTTTTTCGTTAACCGGCAAAACAGCAATCGCAAAGAGGATTACCTCTATGTCGTACTTTTCGCAAACATACGGAATCTCGCTCGTGGTGCCAACAACCTTTAGTCCCGCTATCTTCCTACCGATCTTTTCGTTATCGTCGTCCACCAGGCAAACCGGTACATAATTGTTGTCCGGCGACTTAGAAAACTCCGACAGCATCAACAAAGCCGCCTCTCCAGCCCCCACAACAAGCATCCTTCGCTTGGCTTTATTAGGAAAATTTCGCCGCTCAATCATCCGGTCAATCCGATAAACCAGCCGAAACATGAACATCACAAAAGTAGACAAAATCGCCATCAAAACAAAAGTTCGGATTCCAAGGTGAATGTCAAAAGCCAATGAAGCCGCGCAAAATGCGAAGTTTGCCAAAACCGTTGCAAGCCCAACGTAAAAAAAGTCCTCTATATCGGCGTAGCGCCAGATTTTATCATAGAGCCGGAACAAAATAAATATAACGCTGAAGCAGACGTTTAAAATGGCCAAACTCTTCAAAAACTCCGGCTCGTAGCCCTTAAGCGAAAAGCAATTTCGATTAATTGCAAACGAAAAATAAAAAGAAAAATTCCAAATGATAAAATCGCAGAAAAAAAGTAGGTATTTTCTCAATCTTTTTAATTTATTGTACAATCGCATACGCACCTTCACCAAACTTTTGACTTTCTTTTAATTTCAACACACTAAAAATTATACACGAAATGCGCATTATTTTCAAGTTCCTGCCGGCTAGCGCTATTTGTTTAAGTTTGGTTCTTTAAAGTCAAACTGCCTATAGAACTGCTTGGTTTCGGGGATTCTCTTCACTGCGGACTGATTTTTGGCCAACAATCTAGTAATATCGTATAAATCCACCCAAATTTCGTTGTTGCTTTCTTTTTGAGACTCGTCAAAAACAAGCTCCAGCCCCACATGCAGGTGGCTGGTTTCGATGTTGTTCACGTTTTCGTTTGGACTGTAGCCTGTTCTGCCCACGTAGCCGATGACGTCGCCCGCCTTTACCACTTTGCCTTCGCAGAGCTCCTCGTGGAAGGGTTTATCCTTCCTTAAATGGGCGTAATAGTAATACCTTTTTTTGTCAAAACTGCGAATGCCGACCCGCCAGCCTCCGTACTGATTCCAGCCCATTATCTCTACGGTTCCGGACTCTATTGCAATTGCCGGTGTGCCGACTGCTGCCATCATGTCGTGCCCCAGGTGTGGACGCGCGTAACCGTAACTTCTGGATGCTCCAAAATCGTCATAGTGCTGGTACGGAAAAGTCTTGGCAATGGGCAAAAAGGCTTTTAGACCGTACTTATCTTCAAAAACAGGTTCTCCGTTTTCGCCAGTGCCTACCTGAATGCTATAATCGCCGAGAAATTCCCCCAAAACCGCGGTATACACGTCTTTATAATATTTAAAATATTTCATCTTTGCGGTCAAGTCCTCGAGGCTTTTGCCGTTTTTTAATTCTTCGACCACCGCATCCATGTCCTTTGCTTTATAATGGCTTTTAAAGTCCCCGCCATATTTTGCCGACAAATACGCCAAAACGTTTATCCAGCTTATTTTTACCTCCTTTTCGTGGCTTTCTATATCTACCTTCATGGCCTTTTCTAGCGCCTCGTACGGAACTTTAAACTCTGCGTACTTTATAAAATTTTTCTTACCTTGCTCGTCCTCAACCTGCTTCGACTCATTTACCGCCATGACGCCATCTCTGCTGCCAATATTGCTTATAGAAAATATCCCTGCAATTATCGGAACAACCACCACAAGCAGCGCCACGCCTATATATTTTTTATTTAAGATTTTATAAATCACCCAATCACCCGCAGTTGAATAGTATAATTTATATATATTCCGCAGCCCACCGCGCTTATGCAAAATAAATCGATTAATTTGGGCTCTTACTGCCGCATTGCTGTTGACTTTTTGGGCAAAAAATTGTAAAATCATTTTAGTATGAACTGTGTTTAGGAGTTGAATTTTATGAATAACGAATTTACCGCAGATTTAATTACGCTTATCGACGACGACGGAATCGAACATTCCTTTGAAATTTTAGACGTGATCGAAAATGACGACGGCTGCTTTTATGCTTTGCTTCCTCAAAATAATGGTGGCACCGAGGGTAGCGTTAATAGGCTTGACGATAGCGACTCTTATTATATATTTGAGGCCCTTTACGAAGACGGGGAGCAAGTTCTGGCCGAGGTTGAAGACGACGCTATGTTAAAAAAATTAGCGGATTCCTTTGAAACTCATTTTGAAGACATGTATGGCTGCAATGAGAACAATCAAAATTTTTAGACATTTTACATTAAATAGCTTTACATTTTTAAAGTTTTATGTTATAATTGCAGCATAATTAAATCCTGCCCGATTCGCGGACCGTGTTGTATAACCCTACAAACATATGATTGGGAGCTTCGCTCTCTAGGTGAATTGCAGACCTCCCGATTTTTCGGACGAAGGGAGCGTGAAGCCTATAGGCTGGCACCCACCTGCTTTTTGGTAGGCAGGTTATCATAAACACGTTACGGTTGGGTGGGGCTTTTTTATTAAATTTTGACCTTAGTATCCCTTTTTTAAGGGATTTTTTATTGCCCAAAACACAAAACGCGCGATAATTAGTGCAAAAACTTGATCTGTGTTATAATTGAGTTAACAAATGTGCAGTCGCTGCTTTAAGGGGAGTGCTTTATGAACTACTTGGATTTGAGCAAGGATGAGTTGGCCAAAGAGCGGGCGCGGGTTTTGAAAGAATATGAAAAATTGAAGGCGTTGAAATTAAACTTGAATATGGCACGCGGAAAGCCATCTGTTGAGCAGCTCAATTTGTCGCGAGAACTTTTGGATGTGGTGAACGCGGAATCTTGCTGCATCTTAAAAGACGGCACGGATTGCCTTAATTACGGCGTTTTAGATGGCATCTCAGAAATAAAGAAGCTTTTTGCGCCGGTTTTGGGAGTCGCGCCTGACCAAGTTTTTGTTGGCGGAAATTCTAGCCTGAGCATGATGTTTGATATTATCTCGTTTTTTATGACTCACGGTGTGCCTGGCTTTGAGCCCTGGACTTGGCAGGGTAAAATTAAATTTTTGTGCCCGTGCCCCGGTTATGACCGGCACTTTGCCATCTTGGAGCACTTTAATATTGAGGCTATCCCCGTTCCGATGACTATCACTGGCCCTGATATGGGCATTGTAGAAAATCTCGTCGCTAAGGACCGCACAATTAAAGGGATTTTTTGCGTTCCAAAGTATTCTAATCCGCAAGGCATCACTTACTCGGACGAAACCGTTAAGCGTTTTTCTGCTTTGGCCACTCTCGCTGAAGATTTTAGAATTTTTTGGGACAACGCCTACGCCATCCACGATTTGTCCGACCCCCCCGCTCGGCTCTTGAATATAATGGATGAATGCGAAAAAAACGGCACTCAAGACTTGCCGCTGATATTTTGTTCCACTTCTAAAATTACCTTCCCTGGCGCTGGAGTCGCTTTTTTAGGCGCTTCTAAAAAGAATCTTAGCGCAATAAAAAATTTTTATTCTGCCAAAACAATCGGGTTTGACAAAATTAATCAGTTGCGACATGTACGATATTTTAAGGATTATCGCGGTTTATTGAGTCACATGAAAAAGCATCAAGACATCTTAAAGCCGAAGTTTGATTTGGTTACAAATGCCTTAAAATCAGAGTTTAGCGGTAACAAAATCATTTCTTTTACAGATCCAACCGGTGGGTATTTTATCAGCGTTGACGTGATGCCCGGCTGTGCAAAAAGGGTTGTGGCGCTTTGCAAAAACATCGGCCTGATTCTAACCGACGCTGGCGCCACCTTTCCATACGGAATTGATAAAAAAGACAGCAATATCCGGCTGGCTCCGTCTTGTCCTACCTTAGATGAGCTAAACGTGGCCATTTATGCTTTTTGCGTGGCCGTAAAATTAGCTACACTCGAAAAGCTTTTAGAAAGCTAGCTTGTCAATTTTTCTTGGCCGAAAAACTTAACCGTGGCCTGCTCACCGACTTTTATCTCTGTTATGAACCCTGTTTTTTTGTCCGCTCTTAACTCGAACTTGCCCGCCGATATCTTGCCGATGAACGCCATCTCTTTGCCATCTGTAAAAAATGGCTCCTCGTCCTTTTTGCCCGCCATGTAATCAATTGCCTCAAAAACCGCGTTTAAATTCGATGTCTCCGGCAAAATCAGCTCATCTGTTTTGTAAGTTAAGCCATCTTTCGAGATTAAGTTTTCCGATCCGCTATGCTTAAATTTTAGCCCGGCCAAAGCTTCTGGGGAGTCAAGATTTATCTCTATTTCTCCACCTTGAGACCTCGCTATGTTGCCAGTTATCGATAATTTTTTCGATTCAATCTCAAAATTGCTCTTAAATTCTAGCACGGGACAGTTGTTTTCAGCCTTTAAAACGTTGCCACAAGCCGACAAAAAAAACGCTGCAAATATTAGAATCCCAGCAATAGTAAAAAATCGCCTCATATATCTTAACCTCTAGCTCACTTTTAAAATAAACGCGGCACCCGTTGCGATCATACAACAAAAAAGTCACCGCCTTTAACACAATACGATCAAAAGCGGTGAATTATTCCATTGGCACTATGTTTGATTAATTTTCTGTATAAGCAACGACGACTACGCTGGCGTAATTTTCTGTATGCGTTGCGCTAACCGTGAACTTTAAGCCCTGGTCTTTAGCCAAGTCTAGGGCTTTTCCTGTTAAGCTTAAATATGGCTGGCCACTTTTTTGCCGCAGCAATTCAATCTCGGTTAAATTTATCTCGCCCAAGCCTTTGCCCAAAGCCTTTAAAAATGCCTCTTTGGCGCAAAAATTAACAGCTACACTTCGTGGCAAAAACCCTCTTTTTTTTAGCTCAAAATACTCATTTTCGCCCAATATTTTATTCAAAAACGAGCTTCGTTCCATAGAGCGCCTTATTCGCTCAATTTCTATCAAGTCAATTCCGACCGAAATCATAAATAAAAGCACCAGCCCTGCCTATAAAAATGCCATCGCTGACAGTTTTTAAGTCACAAAATTTAAAACTAGCAGCCACACTCTGGTGAACATCCGCATTCCGGATCACATTCGCAAGAAACCGCATCAACTTCGCATTCGCAAGTTGGCTCACAATTGCAAACGTCTCCACAACTGCATTTGCCATTTACTTCGAGTCCATCTAAATCGAACTCCAAATTTTCTCCACAATTAGGGCAGTCAACACCGCCATCCAAAAGAACCGGCTCCGACAGACAAACCGTCTCGTTGCAACTAGGGCAAGTCACTTCATAAAAGACGCCATCTTCGTCGACGCAACCATCGTCGTAATCGTCATCTTCGCCTTCATAAAAATCATCTTCCAAATAGCAAAGATCCTCATCAATTTCATCTATCTTATCGGCCAAATCGTCGTAGCCGTCCTCTAAGTCCGAAACAGCGGTAGTAACGTCATCCAAAAGCTCCACCACAGCTGCCAAAACCTTTACCTCCGGTTTAGAGTTGTCCAGCTCCAGCCCCTTAACCAAGCCCTTAACGTAAGCCAATTTTTCTTTAATATTCATAGCATTTACCTCTTTTTTTATAATGTCTATAATAAGTTTGACCGCAAACAAACGAAATATTACACAACAATCAAACCTAGTATGTACCGCAAAAACGCAAGTCTAAGCGCGTTCCATATACTCCCCGGTTCTAGTATCAATCCGAATAACTTCACCCTGGTCAATAAACAGCGGCACACGGATCTCTGCACCTGTTTCAAGAGTTGCAGGTTTTGTTGCATTTGTAGCAGTGTCTCCCTTAAACCCAGGGTCCGTCTCCGTAATTGCAAGCTCTACAAAAAGCGGCGGCTCCACGCCAAAAACATTACCTTTATAAGAAAGAACCTTGCACTCCATATTTTCTTTCACGAATTTAAAATTATCGCCCAAAACACTTTTATTTATCGGAATTTGCTCGTAATTTTCTAAGTCCATAAAATAATACAAATCGCCATCACGGTACAAATACTGCATATCGCGGCGCTCTATAAACGCGGTCGGATATTTATCATTTGGATTAAATGTTTTTTCCACAACGCTACCAGTAATCACGTTTCTAATTTTAGTGCGCACAAAAGCCGCGCCCTTGCCGGGTTTAACGTGCTGAAACTCGATTATGCAATAAACATTTCCATCCATCTCAAAGGTAACGCCATTTCTAAAATCTCCAGCTGATATCATACCATTTCCTCCGGTCAATTTAGTTAAATCGCCATACAATACAAGACCATTTTACCTCAAAGCGCAAACATTTTCAAGCATTTCTTAAAAAAAGCTCAGCTGGCTTGATTTTGGGATCCCTTTAAGCATCCCGATTTCATCCATAAGCTCGACAATAGTCTTAGAAGCGCCCGATCGCGTTGAGATTTCGTCCACAGAAATATATCTGCCGCCATTTCGAGCATTTTGCAATCCCTTAGCAACATTTTCGCCAACTCCCGGCAAAGAAGAAAACGGCAGCCGAATTTTGCCATCCTCCACCAAAAATTTATAAGCGTCCGATTTATATAAGTCAATCGGCAAAACCTCGATTCCGCGCTCAAACATCTCGTTCACAATCTGCAAAGTCGCAAAAGCAGCGGCCTCCTTCACAGTGGCCTCATTCCCCTTGGCCTTAATGTCCTTCATCTGCTGCTTAACCGCCTCCTTGCCCTTCATCACAAGCACACCGTCCAAGTCTTCGCTTCGCACGGTAAAGTAAGCCGCATAGTACTCAATAGGCCGATAAACCTTGTACCAGCCGAGCCTCAAGGTAGAAATCATATAAGCCGTAGCGTGGGCCTTCGGGAACATATACTTAATCTTCATGCAGGAGTCAATGTACCAGTCCGGAACGCCGTGCTTCTTCATCTCAGCAATATGTTCCGGCGTCAAAAGCTTCCTAGCCTTGCCCTTTCGCACAATCTCCATAATCTTAAACGCCATCTTTGGCTCCAAGCCCTTCTGCAAGAGGTACGTCATGATGCTATCTCGCGTTCCAATAACCTCCGAAATCGTGCAAATTTTACTTTTTATAAGGTCCCGCGCGTTGCCGATCCAAACGTCCGTCCCGTGAGAAAGCCCCGAAATCTGCAATAAATCCGAAAACGTCTTGGGCTGAGCTTCAATCATCATCTGCCTCACAAAGCTAGTGCCAACCTCAGGCAAAGAAAATGTCCCCGTCTGAGAGTCAATAGCCTCCGGCGCAACGCCCAAAGCCTCGGTAGACGTAAACAGCGACATCACCTTCGGGTCACTCATAGAAACATCCATAACCGAAATTCCAGTGTAGTCCTCCAAATAGCGGTATATCGAGGGCACATCATGGCCCAGCTCGTCCAGCTTGCAAATAGTGTCGTGTATAGAGTGAAAATCGAAGTGCGTAGTGATGTTATCCGACTTCTGGTCATTTGCCGGCCGTTGTACCGGGCAAAAATCGTAAATCTCCATCCCCTTGGGCACAACAACCATCCCGCCCGGGTGCTGCCCCGTAGTCCGCTTTATCCCCGTGCAGCCGTTTGCCAATCGAGCTTCCTCTGCCTTATGCAGAATCTTCCCTTTTTGCTCCGCGTATTTTTTCACAAAACCAATTCCGGTTTTCTCGGCAATAGTCGCAATCGTACCGGCCTTAAAGACGTTATCCTTCCCAAACAAAGTCTCCGTGTAGCGGTGAGCCTCGCTTTGGTACTCGCCCGAAAAATTAAGGTCGATATCCGGCGTCTTGTCGCCATCAAAGCCCAAAAAAGTCTCAAAAGGAATATTGTGCCCGTCGCGATTATAGCTCGTCCCACATTTAGGGCAATTTTTCTCGGGCAAATCAAACCCCGAGCCATAGCTGCCGTCGGTAATAAACTCGCTATTCTTGCAGTGAGGGCAGACATAATGCGGAAACAACGGGTTAACCTCCGAGATCCCCGACATAGTGGCAACAAAGGAGGATCCCACCGAGCCTCTCGACCCAACCAGGTAGCCGTGTGCCTCGGAATTTGCCACCAATTTCTGCGCCGTCATATAAAGCACCGAAAATCCGTGCTTAGTAATGGACGAAAGTTCTCGCTCCAAGCGCTCCTGCACTATCGACGGCAAAGGGTCGCCATAAATGGCCTTGGTCCGCTCCCAGGTAATCTCAACAAGCTCCTTCTCGGCCCCCTCTATAACCGGATGAAAAACTCCCGGCGGAATCGGGCTAACTTCGTCAATCATCGCAGCGATTTTGTTCGTGTTTTCAACCACGATTTCGTACGCTTTTTCTCGGCCTAAATAAGAGAACTCCTCCAGCATCTCGTCCGTAGTCTTCAAATAAAGCGGCGCCTGATTCTCCGCATCTTCATAGTCCTGCCCCGCCATCAAAACCGCTCTGTACTGCGAATCATGCGGGTCCAAGAAATGCACGTCACAAGTGGCAACCACCGGGATCCCAAGCTCATCGCCCAAATCAACAATCGCCTTATTAAACGCGCGCAGCTCGTCTTCATCCTTAGCAAATCCGCTTCGAACCAAAAAATTATTATTGCCAACCGGCTGCACTTCCAAGTAATCGTAGAATTTCGCAATTTCGCAAAGCCACTCATGGTTTTCTTTTGCAACAACAGCCCTAAAAAGCTCACCAGCCTCGCAGGCACTGCCGATAATCAACCCGTCCCTGTGCTTCACAAGCTCGCTTTTCGGAATACGAGGCTTTCTGTAAAAATAGTCCAGGTGCGACTTCGATATAAGCCGGTAGAGGTTCTTAAGGCCGGCGGCATTCCTAGCCAAAATAACCTGGTGATAATATTTAAGCTTTTTCATGTCGCCATCGAAGTCGGAGGCCAGATCGTCGATAAAATAAGCCTCCACGCCGTAGATTATCTTAATCTCTCCACCATTCTTCTTAATTTTACTAGCAGCATTCATCGCATCCGGAAAAGACTGTGCAACCCCATGGTCAGTTATAGCAACGGCGCTGTGCCCCCAATCATGCGCGCGGGCAATCAAGGCCTCAACCGGAGTAACGCCGTCCATAGCAGACATATTCGTGTGCAAATGCAATTCTACCCGCTTTTTCGCCGCGCTGTCAACAATCTTAACCTTTTCCACAAAGCAAATGCCCTTTGGCCGCACGGTTATCTCTCTGTCGTATTTGTCATAAGTGACATCGCCCCGAACCAGCAGCGTGCTGCCCTTTGCAATTTTATCGTAAAGCTTCCATTTTTCTTTATCCGCAATTATCTTTAAAGAGATCGACCCCGTATAGTCGGTAATATTGATCGCATAGATCTTTTTCAGGCCATCCTTCGTCAAGTGCTCATCGACAGAAAAAACGTCACCCCAAATAGTAACATTGCCGATGTCCGGCGTAATGTCCGCAATCTTCATGGGCTTGCCCTTTATGGTGCTGCCCAAAATCGGCACCGCCGTTTTTAAATTAACACTCGGGTACAAATTTTCGCCCTTTCTAACCGAGATCACCTCGGCAACATCTGCGCCCGGATTTTTTTTCTTCTCGCCCATGTTGGACTCATAAACTTCTATTTTTTCAATAACACGTTCTCGTTTTTCTTTTTCCAAAAGAGCGCAGTGCTTTTCAATATGTCGAGGAATCGCGTCGCCATTGGTCGACGAAAAAGCTTCCTCAAAAGAAATATTCAAGCTCAGGCCAAATTCTTTTTTTATTAAGTCGTGCAAAATTTTATCAAACTTTTTGTCTACAAGAATCTTCTTGCCGCCATACACCAGCAAAATCGTCAAATTCTCGCCGTCCAGCTTAGCAGTAGAGTCCTTCAAAATCCCGCCAAGGCTCTTAGTCTCTTTAGTAACCCGCAAAATCAAGTCGCGGTAGCACTTGGCAGAAAAGCTATCCTTCGGGAACGACGGCCGAATATCAACCCGGCACAAGTTCAAACTCGAGCGCTGCAGGGTGTCTTCAATATTAAAAAGAATCTGACACTCCACCATCATAAAAAAATCCACGTTTATCACAAGCGTCCTGTTTTCCACATCTATGTTTATAGAACGCACGTTCCCGCTCAAAACGTCGGTCGAAATCAGACTTTTGTCTATGTATTTTCCCAGAAAATCTCCAAAAGCACTCAACGCAAAACCCTCTCAACTCACAAACTTTCTATTTCCCGCATCAATTCTGCCACGATCTCTTCTTCCTTTACCTTGCGGACAACCTCACCCTTTTTGAAGATCAGCCCAATTCCGTCTCCGCCAGCCACGCCAATATCTGCAGCAGAAGCCTCGCCCGGTCCATTAACCGCGCACCCCATCACCGCGACTTTGATGTTTTTTTTGCAGCCTTTAAGTCTTGCCTCAACCTCATTCGCTAGCTTTATAATATCGATCCGCGTCCTGCCGCAAGTCGGGCAAGAGATTACCTCCACCCCGCCGTGACCCAATCCGACAGCGTTCAAAATGTCGCGAGCCGCATAAATTTCTTCAACAGGATCCGCCGTCAAAGAAACTCGGATAGTATCGCCGATTCCGTCAAGCAAAAGGGATCCTATCCCCACCGCGGACTTTATAACGCCCGTTTTAAAGGTGCCAGACTCCGTCACGCCCAAATGCAGAGGATACTCACACCTGTTCGCAATAAGTCGATAAGCTTCAACCATTGTCTTCACGTTCGACGACTTCAGCGACATCACAATATTATCAAAGTCAAATTTCTCAAGCAGCGAAGCGTGATAACAAGCGCTCTCGCACAAAGCCTCTGCCGTGGGAGCGCCGTGTTTCTTCAAAATACTCTTCTCAAGCGAGCCAGAATTAACCCCAATCCGGATGGGAACCTCGTGGCTTTGGCAAACATCTGCAACCTGTTTAACCCGAGCTTCGTCGCCGATATTTCCGGGGTTAATCCTAATCTTATCCGCGCCCGCGGCCACAGATTCGACAGCCAGCCTATAGTCAAAATGGATATCTGCAACCAGCGGGATGGCCACGTCGTTTTTTATGGCCGGAATCAACCTCACCGCCGCCATATCTGGAATCGCAATTCTTAATATGTCGCAACCGGCAACCTTTAGCCGCGCAGCCTCCTTAACGTGACTCTCAACGTCATAAGAGGGCACATTTAACATGGACTGAACCGCGATTCCCTCTTGCCCACCGATTCTTCTATCCCCGATTTTTACAACCTTAGCAACCCGCCTCATTTAGCCAAATAGCCCTCTTCCCCACACCATCTTCAACACGTCGTTGATGGAGATAAACAGCATGAACAATATCAGCAGCACGAAGCCAACCGTGTGAATCAACCCTTCGTACTTAGGGCTTACAGGCTTGCCTTTTATTGCTTCTAAAATTAAGAACGCCAATCTTCCGCCATCCAGCGCTGGCAACGGCAGCAAGTTAAAGATTCCAAGGTTAAGCGACAGCACCATCAACATCCGAATGATATTGTTCAGCGCCGCCACAAAATCCACCTCAAGGCCCTTTGCAGCTGCGTCCGAGATCACAGACACCATTCCAACAGGGCCCGAGACTTCATTCAAACTGATAGTCCCAGTAATCAAGCCAAAAAGCGTCGCATACACCATTTTAACATTAGAAAACATCTCTTTAAACGTCTGCGAAATCACGGTCAAAAAATTTTTTTCAATCG
Organism: uncultured Eubacteriales bacterium; assembly: GCA_948527295.1. Lineage (GTDB taxonomy): Bacteria > Bacillota > Clostridia > Oscillospirales > Acutalibacteraceae > CAG-557. Next base: position 53,986 of record CAOSWK010000004.1, read on the forward strand.
GATTCAAAAAGAAATCCCTAACAAGCACCGTTTTACCGCTCTCGTTCTCGCGCGTCGCAAGCTTCACATCGGTTAAAGTCAGCTTTTCGCCGTTTCTCTCCACAACAAAAGTAGCGTTAAAGTCGCTGTTTACAGCCAGCGCAAAGCCAATATCCGTATACGTCGAAACGCCGTACCCGTCTACCGAGAGGATTCTATCTCCAACCTGCAGGCCATATTGACTAGTCACCGCGTCGTCAGCAAAGCTCCCAATCGTCGTGGAGGCAAATTCAGAACGCTGCGTTAAAATTATAACCATAAAAACGAAAGCCAAAATGATGTTCATGATGGCGCCCGCCGCAACAACCAAAATCCGCTTATAAACGGACTTCTTCCCAAAAGCGTTAGCGTCGTCACTTTCGCCGTCTTCACCCTCCATAGCACAATAGCCACCAATTGGAAACAGCCTCAGCGAATAAACCGTCTCGCCCTTTTGCTTTTTAAAAATTACCGGGCCCATTCCAATGGCAAATTCATTAACCTTGATTCCAGCGTATCGCGCCGTCATAAAGTGGCCCAACTCGTGCACAAAAATGATAAGCGAGAACAGCAGCACAGAAATCACAATCAACAAAAAACTGATAAACATAACCTCGTCTCCTTATTTTTTAAAATTTTTTATCACAAATTCTCTAGCCTCAGCGTCCGCGGCCAAAATGTCGTCTAAAGAATTTGAATTTACAGCTTTAATACGATCCATCGCCTTTTGGACAATTTCAGTAATTTCCAAAAAAGAAATTTCCTCATTCAAAAACAGCCCAACAACCTCTTCATTGGCAGCGTTTATAATCGCAGGCATCGTTCCGCCAACCTTCAAAGCCGCCCTGCAAATGTCTACCCCCTTAAAAGTCTCATTGTCGGGCTTACAAAAAGAGAGCTTACCAACCTGCGCCAAATCAAGCCTCTCCACAATCGAAGGCACACGCTTGGGGTAAGTAAGCGCATATTGAATCGGGATTCCCATGTCCGGCACGCCCATCTGCGCAATGACCGAGTTATCGCAAAACTCCACCATAGAATGGACGATGCTCTCCCTATGGATTAGCACGTCTATGTCATCGGCCAAAACATCAAAAAGCCAGACCGCTTCAATCACCTCAAAACCCTTATTCATCATGGTTGCCGAATCGACGGTAATCTTGCTGCCCATACTCCAATTCGGGTGCTTCAGCGCGTCCCGCTTCGTCACTTCTCTGAGCTCATCTATATTCTTGCCAAAAAACGGGCCACCAGAAGCCGTCAAAATCAGTTTCTTTAAGCTTTTTTTATCATGGCACCCTTGCAAACATTGAAAAATCGCAGAATGTTCGCTGTCCACCGGCAAGATCTTTATTCTGGCCGCTCTGGCTCGCTCCATAACCAGTGAGCCGCCCACCACCAAGGTCTCTTTGTTGGCAAGAGCAATGTCCCTCCCGGCGTCAATAGCGCACAGCGTCGGCCTCAAGCCAACCATGCCAGACACAGAATTTAAAACCATCTCAACGCCGTCCATAGCAGCAACTTCGCATAATCCGTCCATTCCAAATAGGACTTCTACATCCAGGTCCGCAACGTTTTCCTTTAATCTCTTTGCAGCATTTTCGTCAAAAACGGCAACCTTTTTCGGTTTAAATTCTCGAATCTGCTCTTCTAAGTGCGAGACATTGCTAAAAACCGCAAGTCCGGCAACATCTATGATCAGATTTTTAGCGATCCCCAACGCCTTTGCTCCAATGGATCCCGTTGAGCCCAGCACCGAAATCGTCTTTACCATAAGCTCATCGCCTCCTTTCCAGCGCCTTCGCTCATATTACACTTTCACGATGTTAAAACAATTCACCATAAAATACACAAACGGCGCCACAAAAATCACGCTATCAAACCGATCCAAAACCCCGCCATGGCCAGGAATTATGTTGCCAAAGTCCTTTGCGTGGCAACCCCGCTTTATTGCAGAAAAAGCCAAGTCCCCCACAATAGAGATCAGCGCGCCAGCCAAGGAAATCGGAATTATATAATGAAAATTCACCCGCACGCCGGCGTCGAACATGAACCGCTCAAAAAAAAAGCAAATAGCAACGCTGACGGCCAAAGAAAAAGTAACCCCACCAAAAACGCCCTCGACCGTCTTCTTCGGGCTAATGCTCGGGCAAAGCTTATTCCTGCCAAAAAAAGTACCCCAAAAATACGCACCTATATCCGTCATCCAAGAGATGCAAAGCGCATACAGCACATAAAAACTGCCAAACTCGCCGCCAAAATCGCGCAGTTTAACAATAAAATTCAAAGATAAGGTAATCAGCAAAACCATGCTGTATATTGCGGCAATGTCCTTAAAGTTAAGTTCCGTCGCCAAAAGCAACACCACGCCAAACATAAAAAAAGAATACGCAAGCCACGCGCCTTGCCACACCAGGCCATTGCCCAATACAGGCAGCAGCGCCGAAAAAACCAAGCTCGGAGCCACAGCAACAGCGGTTTTGCGAAGATTCATAACCGAAAACACCTCATAGCTAGCCAAAGCGCAGACAGCCGAAACGGCGCAGTTTAGCAAAAACGGCATTGTGCCGTTAAAAATAAGGACGATTACAACGATCATTCCACCTAAAAGCCCGGAAATTGTTCTAATTACCACTCTTACACCCCTCCAAACCGCCGATTTCTCGCTGCGTATTCAGCGATGGCCAAGTCCAAATCCTTCTCCGAAAAGTCCGGCCACAAGACATTCATAAACACAAACTCCGTGTAAGCACTCTGCCACAGCAAAAAGTTCGACAAACGCTTCTCTCCGCTTGGGCGAATAATCAAATCAGGATCCGGTTGCCCCGCCGTATAGAGCTTATTGGCAAAAACTTTTTCATCAATGGCGTCAACACTAAATTTGCCATCTTTTACATCCGAAGCAATCGCCTTAGCCGCCCGAATAATCTCACTTCTCCCGCCATAGTTCATCGCAACATTAAGCACCATGCCGGTTTTGCTCTGCGAAGCCTGCTCAATATCCGCAATGAGCCTTTGCAAATTGGGAGAAAACGCACTCTTGTCGCCCAAAAAGACGACCCTTATATTTCTCTGCTCAAAATCCTTTAAAGCATCATTCAAATATTGCTCAAAAAGGCCCATCAAAAAAGTCACTTCTGCAGCCGGACGCTTCCAGTTTTCGGTAGAGAAAGCGTAAACCGTCAAGTGCTTTACCCCAATTTTGCTGCAATATCGCACAATTTTCTTAAAAGTCTCGGCCCCAGCGCTATGCCCTGCCGATCGCGGCAAACCACGTTTTTTAGCCCATCTGCCGTTGCCATCCATAATGATGCCAATGTGCGCCGGAACTTGCTTTACAGGCACCGAGCCGCATTTTTGCTTTTTAAGCCAATTCATAACCATCCCCGATATCACGCCAATCTGGTTCAAAAATAAACAATCAACGTCAAATTGCCATTATTTCTTTTTGCTTTTCATCCGACAAATCGTCAATTTTCTTGCAAAAACTATCGGTCAAATCCTGAACTTTTTTCTCGGCCTGCTTTAAGTCGTCCTCCGTAATTTCGGAATCCTTCTTCATCTTTTTTAACTTATCAATCGCATCGCGGCGGACTCCGCGCACAGAAACTTTAGAGTCCTCGCCCATCTTAGCAATATCCTTAACAATCTCGCGGCGTCGGTCTTCCGTAAGAGCCGGAAAAATAATCCGCAAACATTTGCCGTCATTCTGCGGGTTTATGCCTAAATCCGAAGTCAAAATCGCCTTTTCAATTTCCTTCAAAACAGACGCATCCCAAGGCTCAATGACCAAAGTCCGCGCCTCCACAACAGATACAGCCGCCAGCTGATTTATCGGCGTGGCCGCGCCGTAATAGTCAACCAAAATCTTGTCCAAAACAGCCGGGTTCGCCCGTCCCGCCCGAATCGCAATATACTCTTTCGAAAGCGCATTTAACGATCGTTTCATGCTTTCTTCTACTTCGTCAAAAATCTTATTCACAACAAAAACTCCCTTTATCCCCGATTTTAAGCCAACTTCAATACAAATTTTTCACTTAACGATAGTCCCAACCGGTTTCCCCACAATAGCATCATATATATTTTGCGGGTTCTCTATGCTAAAAACAAGCAGCGGAATGCCGTTTTCCTTGCACATAGAGGCCGCGGTGACGTCCACCACGCCCAAGCCCTTGCTCAACATCTCCGCATAGCTAAGCGACTCGTACCGAAGCGCGTCGCTGTTCCTCTTCGGGTCCTTATCATAAACGCCGTCAACCATCGTAGCCTTCAAAATAATGTCCGCACCAATCTCTGCCGCCCGTAGCGAAGCCGCTGTATCCGTTGAAAAAAACGGCAACCCCGTTCCGCAAGCAAATATAACCGCACGCCCTTTTTCCAAATACTCAACAGCCCGATCCTTTATGTACATTTCCGCAATTGGCAGCATATTCAGCGAAGTCAGAACTTGAGCTTCGACATTTAGACTCTTAAAAACCTCCGCAAGTCCCAATGCATTAATCAAAGTCGCAAGCATTCCCATATGATCAGCCCTAGTCCTATCAAAGTTCTCGTTGCTTCGACCTCGCCAAAAGTTGCCTCCGCCCACAACAATGCCAACCTGAACACCCAAGCCCAAGCCTTCTTTAATAGCTTTGCAAATTCCAGCAGCAACATCAAAATCAATGCCCTGCTTCTGCTCGCCAGCCAAAGCCTCTCCGCTCAATTTTAGCAAAACCCGTTTATATCTAGGCTGCAACGGTGACCACCTCTACATTCTATTCGCACCATGATTACAATTTCAATTTTACAACAACAAAACAAATCTGTAAAGCGCCTCTTTTTAAAACAGCAAATATAGATGGGCCTTTTTTCATAAGAAATACAAAGCCATCTTAATTTTCTTTTTTATCATTCTATCTTTTATAAATTTGTATACCCAAAAGTCAATTTCATCTGGGAGCAAAAAAGCTCAGATTTTTCTGAGCCCTATATATTTAAGCATTGATTTGTTCATATTTAAATATTTTGTTTAGATTCGAACCCGGGACACCCCGATTAAAAGTCAGGTGCCCTGTGCCCTACATGCTCTTAAACCTGCGTCGTAAAACAAGTACCATCTCGACAAAGCTTTTCCAGTTAAAAAGGCCGATTTAAATGATATCCTGCTGCTTTTAATAAAATTTATGATCCTTCAAAATCTCTAAGTATTGTTGCAAACGCCGCGCTGTGTGAACTGTCTTGGACTTCACCGTTAAAATAATATATTACCTCTGTTCCATTTCTTGAGGCTACTATCCTCGGGCCCACCTCATTGATAGCGGCTAAGTAATTCATCAAAGTTGGAGCACTCACTTGCTCACGGCCTGATATTCCATTTTCTTCAATAAAATTTATTAAATGATCAAGTTGTTGTTCTTCAGTAGACCTGCCACCAAGCCAAGTTGGCATAATACTTCTTAGTGTTGAGCCAAAACCTCCCAACGGAATAAAATCAACTTTTGCCTGATTACTTTGAGTACTTGCCACTGCTGTATTTGAGACATTAACATTTTCTTGCGCATCGCTTTCTTCTGCTTTTCTTGACATTACATTTTGATCGATTTGGGCCGTCTCTGTTGCTACATTTGAAGCATCAACATGATTTCGAGCTTCATTTTGGCTATTTTGTGCTTCTTCGGCTTCGCTTGAAGATGTATTTTGATCGCCTTGAGCTTTTGAAGCATTATTATTTCTTTCCCTTCTTCTTTTAAAAATAAGATTTACTACTGCATTATTTTTTTCATCTTTGTCTGTTGCCGCGTGTACTTGATCCAACAGTTCTTTTTCACTTGTTTGATTTAATACTGTGAGCCTTTGTGCCACTCTTTCTGTTGGCGCCGTTACCTCATCACTATCAGAACCTTCTCCCGTCTCTTCTTCATTGTCGTTTTGCTTTTCTAGATCTCTTAACTTTTGTGAATCTTTAATAAACGGCTCGCGACTTTCTTTTTGCACATTTAAAATATTATAATCTGCTTCTTCAGCGGTTTCTTCTACATTATCTCTTAATTCTTCTGGATTATTTGAATTTGTAGAACTATGTTCTACATTTTTTGATAACCCAAGTGCATCCCAAATGTTAACAAAATTATTTACTAAATTTTGCGGAATTCCTGAAATTGTACACTGCAAAAATTTGTTGAATTTTATCAATTTCGAAATATCTTTTGCGTCTCCTACAAAATCAGCCTTATTGTTACTTTTTAATTCATTAAGAGAGAGAAGTTTATTTCCAGTTTTCACCCAATTCATTATTTTCTTTATATTTGAACTTTCCTCGTCATTTTCAGTCTCGCTCTTTTTTAAGTTAAGTTTAAAATATTGTACCGATTTATCATAATCACTTATTTTGTTATTATAAAAATCTTCTGCAGCATTAAATGCGTCTATATAATCTTGAGATGCTCCTGACAAGCTTTCTTTAAACGTTCCATTCGGAGTATTGTAATGCTTGGAACATACAACCATTTTCATAGCGTTCATAAAGGGAATTTGGCCCAAATCACCTGAAGCAAGGTCTGCTGTAGAGTTTATTCTATTTATGGTATCTGCCAAGTTATCTGAGTCAGTAAAACCTACTTTTAATTCAGTGTTGGTCTTAGGGTCTTTACAATAATTAGCTACTATTTGTAAGTCTGAATCGTCATTAGGAATTCCATCAACCTCGAATTCTCCTGTTTTTGCGTTCCAGTGGTTTCTAATGAAATTTCCCAAATCTTCTTCAAAGTCAACACGATCCTCTGGCCATAAACTGTTTAGGCTATTCTTTTTCAAATTATGAATTGTATTTGCTAAATTAGCTAGTTGTTCTTTCTGCGTACTATCATCTTTAAACTTATTATGCCTAGAAAATGTATGTGTTTCCCCATCTTTATCCACTGCAGTTACTGTGCCATCTCCATTATCTTTCCAACTGCTAAACTGGCTGGCTGAATAAAAATACTTCTCTTTCGCTTTTGAGCTCTCGTTAGTTTCGCTGGCTGAATCGTAGGTAGAGGATGCCTCATCAGTATTCGACTCTGCTTCCGCCTCAGATTTTGTTGCCTCTTCTGTTGCGGCTTCGGCCTTAGCTTTTGCTGCGGTCTCTGCATTGTTTAATTCGGACATTTTTTCTGGAGATAATTGTTTGTAAAAATTTCCACTTTTGCCAAAAGAAATAACTAATCCATTGCTGTTCAGAGCAAATGAGTTATTGTCTTTATCCCAACCATATATTATCTCTATTCCATCACCATACGTTTGTTTGGACGTGGATTTAGATTCGTCTATGATGACGTGTCCATAAGAAACGTAATTTACAGCCTCTTTTAAAGTGTTAAGACTCAATTTTACGCTACTTGTTGCCGTAGCTGCTTTTGTATCTGATCCTGCAGTTGTTTCCGTAGCCGCTTTCTTATCTGATCCCACAATCGTTTCCGTAGCTATTTTCGTAGCTGATCCTGCGGCTGTGGATAAGTCGGCTGGTTTCTCTGCATCACTTGTAGTTGTTGCAGACGCAGTATCTTCTGTAGATACATCTGATTTTGTATCTTCCAATGAATCATCCTTAGCTTCTATATCGTCGGCTTTCTTTTCAGTACCTACATTCACTTTAGCTTCAGTTTGGGATTTTTCTTTATTCTCTGCAGTTTCAACAGCGTTTTGCTTACTTTCAGACATATTAAACGTGCCTAAATTTGCTGAAGGTTTTAATGATATAAAATTTTCTGAATTGTTTTCAAAATCTACTTTTGTATTGCTATTAAATTCGCCCGCTGCTTGCTGTTCATCATTACTACTAGCATTTAAAAGGTTAAGTTCTTTAGCAGTAGCCGTTATTGAATTATTTTCGTTTTCTACTCCGTGATTATTTGTACTTACTGCCTCAATATCATTGCCAACATTCATGCTATAAGACGACGTCGGCTTTGATGATCCCTGTTGTTCACCTGTTTCAGCAACAGCACTTCCACCCATAAACCCAGAAGCGATCGGTGTTAACGTTAACATTATTCCCAGCATGGCCAATCCTTGTTTTCCGGACATGCCTCCACTGACATTTAGCAAGTCGTTATCACATAGTTCCCCTTGTTGTGCCAAAGTGTTTGTATAACTCAAGAAGTCTTCTAAATTAAAGTCAAGACCCAATTTCTTTGCTAACGGAATAATCTTCTTGATTATTACTTGCTCATAATCTACAGTTTCACCTTTATTTTGAACTTCATTCTTAATTTTTGCAATTTTTCGAGCCAGATCTTCATTTGTCTTTACTAATTCAAAAAACTTACCTACGTTTTCTATAGACATTATCAATACTCCTTTTCTAAAATCTAATATGTTATATTGTACCATAAAAATTATTTTTATTCAATATTTTTATAGATTTTACGCATTGAATATTATTAATTAAATTTTATGTGACCATTAATTTAACAGAACTATTCCTTTACAAATTTATTTTCAATGTATAATTCTTTCACTAACATAATTGCATTTTTATTATTCTAAGATTATTTTTTGCCCATAACCGTACAACTTTTAAATTTTTTTCATTTGTAATTACTTTTTTCGTAAATATCCCAGGAGGCACTCAGAGTCATTTTTTCAAGCCTCTTTGTTTTTTGATTAAGATTCAATTGATGTGGTAGTAATAAGGAAGCTCGTGGTTTATTATGACTAAATTAAAAAAGCAGATTGATTATTTTATCAATCTGCTTACTTCATTTATGGCATATTTGTTTATACTTTCTTGGCGACATTTAAATATTCTGGATTTTCCCTTATTTCTCTTCCAAGCATTGATAATTTAGGCGAGGGCCTCTGTGCAAGGTGGTTTTCTGTAAAATAATTTGAGTATTTAGTTATATCTGATATTAATTCTTCAAAATTTTCGACTTCACGTAAACTATAAATGCCTTTATCTTCTAACTCTTCTTTTATGTGTTCTACCCTTAATATCTCATATTCTGTGGTTCCTTCTTTTATTTTTTCTCCTTTATAATTAATATCTCCATCTGGGAATTTTTGATAATTAATTTTATATTTATCATTACTTATTATTTCTTTATAAAGAACCCCTATTGCATCAGGAATAGGCATCCCAGCTTTTTGAAGAAGGGCTACTGCTGTGGTTATATCCTTTCTAAAAGCTTCAATATCTCTTTGAGGCACTTGAGACATACTTGTTATTTTGCCTCTAGCAATCTCCCCAATAACTGCAGCTGTAAACCGTCCCGTATTGCTTGCAACCCTAGGAAGGTAATGAATTTCTCTATATTTAAATGGTCTACCATTTGTTTTTTTGTTAGCAGCTATTGTTTCGTGTAAAAGATTTATTATTGTTTGGCCAACTTCTCCTAAAGATGAAATATCATTTGTATCATAATAAAAGTTTTCCTTTACCTCGTTTAAATCTTCTATAAAATTTTCACGTTCTTTCTCGGGTACATCGCTTAGACTTGTTATACGATTTTCCTTAACATATTTCCCCAATTCTATTAATTGCGCTTTTTGAGCCTGCTCTTCTTGAGCTTCTTCTTCTTTCGCTCTTCTTTCAAATTCTTCGTTTAATTTATCGCAAACTTTATTAAGGTGTTCTGGCCTAGTGGATACTGGTACCCTGTTTAAAAGCCTGCTTAAACTGATTAATTCTTCTTCGTTCATATTTTCTATATCTTCCAAATTTTCAACTTTTTCTTTTATTTCTATTATTGCTTGTTCTCTTATCATTTTTTCTTCTGCGCTCTTTACTTTTTGATAAATTTCTCTTACTCTACCATGAATTAAAGAAAGTTCTCTTAAAGAATCTTCATTATCTAAATTTCTATCATTCATAATACGTCGTATGTCTCTAAGTAAAGTGCTTAATTCACCTTTGTTCATGTTTGCTATATTTTTTTCTTTGTCCCGTATCTGCTTTATTTTTTGAACTATTTCAGGTGTTATTTCTTTTCTTTGATGCTTCCTTACTGTTCCTTTATCATTTCTTGTCTGATTTCTAGCTACATTTCTTTCAGCAATAGACATTTCTCGAGACGCTATTTCTACACAAGCTAGTATTCCATCTAAAGCTTTTTTTAGTTCTTCATCTTCAATAGAATCCTTTGCTTTACGTATATCTCTTTTTAGCTTTATTCGCTCTTCTTTATTCATTTTTTCGATATTTTTTGTTCTTTCAGCAAACTCTTCAACTTGTTTCTGCTCAGCATTTCTTTCAGCTATGTCCATTTCTTGAGATACTTTTAATGCGAAATTTAGCATGTCATTTAATTTTTCTTTTAATTCTTGGTTTTTAACAGATCTCCTTGCTTTACGGATGTCTATTTTTAGATCTATTCGCTCACCTTCGTGCATTTTTTTGATATTATTTGTTCTTTTAGCTAAATCTTGAACTATTTTTTGCTCCTTCAAATTCTGCTCAAATTGTTGATCAAATTTATCTCTTACTGCTTTCAAATGTTCCTTTTGAGTTTCGTCTTTTACTTCCTCTCCATCGAAGTATACTTTTTCACCACCTGTAACTATTTTTGGCCCCATTTCATTAACTTCATCGTCGCTAATATTATCAACTGCTTTAGGATGTGCCGCTTTTGAAGTAATATTGCTTCCTTGAGAACTACTAGCAGTTTCCGCTGTTTCAAGAGCTGACGCCTCTAAGCCCCCCATACCAAGAAAAGCTGCAGCCCCTAAGGATACCGACAATAACGTTCCAAAGGTGATGGCCGCCGTTTTTAGAGATACTCCTCCGCTTACGTTTGCCGACTCTTCATCGCTTAATTCCTTCGGCAGTTTGGACTTTGTGTATTTCACAAAATCATCAACAGAAAAAGTTACCCCGAACTCTTGCGCAAGCGGAACGATCTCTTCTTTAACAAACTGATTATAATCCAAATCCTGCGATTCTTTTTCTTGAATGTGATTGTTAATTTTAATTAACTTTTTAGATAATTCCTCATTTGTTTTTGCCAGATCAAAAAACTTCTCCACATTTTTCATAGACATAACAAAACATCTCCTTTTCTTTAACAAAGTTATTATCTCCCTACAAAAGCTTGTAGTCAGTTATATTTTAACATAAAAATGATTATTTGTCAATTAATTATATAAACTATTCACAAACAATTTAAGTGCCTACAAATTTATATGGATAAAACAAGTTTTCTGATTTTACTCTAATAAAAATTCATGTTGCCACCTTATTGTATTTTGCTCCAACAGGTGATGTTATTATAGAATTTAACTGTTTTGACACTTGACTAATTGGAGTTATAAAATTTACAGAAAGCTGTAAAAATGAAGCATAAAATCTTTTTTATATTTCCTATGCATTTTATACCATTTAATAACCCTCTAACCAAAATTACAATTTGATATTATTTTGCATACGATAAAGGTACGTGGGGCAAACCAAACGGTATATTGTAGCACAGCTTCTTTACCTACAATTACATTAAGAGGTTTTAATTAAAAATTTTTGGGGGTCGCACCCTGAATTAGTTCTTGATTTTTTGATTCCGGATAAAACAGCATCAACAGAATAAAACGCGGAATATAACAAATTAAACTAATCAAAGATTAAAAAATTCCCAAAAAAATACTCGGAAATTGCTTTTTATAAACACGTCTTATAATTATTATGGGTAAAAGCGAAATCAAATATTTAGAAAATGTTAAAGGGGATAAGACTGTTGCACGAAGCTTATTTAAATAGCCTTGATAATTGGTTTCAATAAGATATAAAAGAGATAAATTCAGGTTGCACAAGACTTTGATTTTAAATAAAATGGTTTGGCCTTTGAAAACCTATTAACCACATCAGTATAAAAAAAGTGTATTGTTTTTATCATTTCCAAAATGTGCCGATTATTCTTTTCCCAAAATTAACTACACTTTTTGCAAGATTAGTTACTGAACGGCTCAAACTTGTTATAAAGTTTTTTGTAGGTTGTCCTTCATGAACTACGTTAACACCAATATTTTCATCCAAGTGAATAGAATTAGAGTTTTTCGGGACGACAAGCTCTTTCATTTTTGTGCCTTCAAAGGCTCCTTTGCTAACCCGCAATTTTGTTTCGTTAGAGTCTATACTTACAGAACTAAGTCCGGAACCTTTAAATGCTCCTTCGCAAATTGTTACATTGCCACTAAGATTTAGCGATTTTATTTTAGTACCTGCAAAGCAATTATTATAAAAGCATACTTCGCCATGGGAGGGAAGGAGTATATTTTCTACATTAGAATTATTTGCAAAAGAATTGGACTCAAAAATCACTCTGCTACCTTTGCTTATTTTAGAACAATCAACTTTCGTCACGTTACTATTTTGAAAATCGGATAGTCTAAAATTATGATAATCACTGCGTTCAAATGTAATTTCTTCTATCCCGTCTGTAGAAACACCATCTCGTTTTGCTAAGCTTAGCCCATTAACATAATATCTATCATAATTGTCAAAGCTATAAAATGAATTGCTATTATTGTTACTTACAAAAATTTGGGACGGAACAATAAATTTTTTGTTATTAAAAACTGGTATAATCGATACTCTATTATTACGATGATCAGTAATTCTACAAATATATTGATTAAAGTTACTGTCTTCGCCCCAAAGTTCACCTTCTGCAAGCGTTACATTATCCCTTACACTTTGAGCTTCAACGGTCAATTTTATCTGTTTGTTTCCCTTTGAATTTATTAGTTTTATTTCTTTCTCCAAACTTAGAAATCTTTCATCTCTTTCTGCATTTAATGGCACAACAACCTCTTTTACGGTGGAATTTTCTAAACAGCTTGCGCTAGAATTTTTTAAATAGTTCCGAAAAAAAACAGTTTCTTTCGATTTCGTAGGCATAATTATCTTTTCTAATGTCTCAAGGCCATCAAAAGCATTGGAAGGGAACACTATTGTACTGCTAGAATCATTTACATCACTGCAATCTATGGTTTTTATTTTTAGCCCTGAATCATTAAGACCGTAAAAATCGAACCACTTTGTTCCATTTTGAAGTTTTATTGTTTCGATGTCTTCCATATTTTTTGTGGCCCCTTTTATTATGTGCTCGAGTTGTTGTGGGTAATAACAAAGTGATCCCGTTCCTTCTATAGTTCCAATTACGTCATATTTTTGACCATCTTTTGAAGTAACTTTAGCTGGCGCAACCCATTCTTTTGCACCAGAATTAATAAAAATTGGAGAAACACGAACTCCTCTACCGCTTTCATGTTGACTAATTGGGTATTTAGCATTTTCACAAACATATAAAATGCCATTTTCATCCATAGACCAAAATAAAACATCTCCCAAATTTACATTATTCATTATTTCCTGAGCATTATTATCATTATTTTGAGCTCCATTATTATCTTTATTATTGTTGTCATCGTCGTCATCTTCTCCGGCTAAACTTTTCGCAGTTGTCACTTCATCGGCGTTATCCTCATTTAGACTTTTAGTAACCGATAGCCCACAAAATGTTTTGCCTTCATAGTGCAACGGTACAACAATTTTAACATTTTCGTTAGAAAAAACATAATTATTAAAAAATTTATTGTAACCATAGCTAGGATCTTTAAGCCCTTTAAAATTCACTAATTGCAAGTTGTCGCAGTCAGCAAACGCGCCTCCGAGAATCTTAGTCACGCTAGACGGAATAATTATTTGAGTTAAATTAATACAGTGATTAAATGCACTTTTCCCAATCAAAGTCACACTAGACGGAATATTTATTTTTGTTAAATTGCTACAACGAGAAAATGCATCGTTTCCAATTGAAGTTAATTTAGAGTTAGATGAAAAATTAATCTGAGTTAAGCTATCGCAGGTAGCAAACGTGCCGTCACCAATAGAAGTTACGCCAGATGGGATATCAATCTGAGACAAGCTGCTACACCCAAAAAATGCTCCCCCTCCAATCGAAGCTAAGCTATTCGGAATACTAATTTGAGTTAAGCTATTGCAGCCATAAAACGCGTGTTCCCCAATCGAAGTTAGTTTAGCGGCAGGTGAAAAATTAACCTGAGTTAATCTATTGCAAGAATTAAACGCGTTATTCCCAATCGAAGTTACGCTATCCGGAATATTTATTTGAGTTAAGTGTCTACAGTGATCAAACGCACTTTTACCAATCGAAGTCACACTAGACGGAATATTTATTTGAATTAAGTTGCTACAGTGATCAAACGCACTATTCCCAATCGAAGTCACACTATGCGGAATATTTATTTGAGTTAAGTTAAAACAAAGAAAAAACGCATAGTTTCCAATTGAAGTTAATTTAGAGTTAGACGAAATATTAATCTGAGTTAAGCTCGTGCAGGCAGTAAATGTGCCATCACCAATAGAAGTTACTTCATGTCCGAGAGTTACTTTCTTTATTTGATCATTTGATATTGACTTTTTCCATTTCTTGTCCTGCATAGCTTTATCTGTAAAAATATTCAATGTTCCATCTTTAAAAGACCAATCAACATTTTCTTTATCGTCACTACCATTAAACGAAAAATTTTTCATTTTTGTTTCAAAGCTATTTCTGTATTCAACTATTTCTTTAAGTTTAGCAGCTGTATTTTCATTCGTATTGTTAGCATTAATAAAGTCATTAAGTTTTTGCAAAAACCTTTCCGCTTGACTCTTGTCATCCTCGTATTCTTCTAAAACAGAGTCAACACTGTTCTCATTAATAAAATTTAGCAAAAAATTAAAGTCCCAATTTTTTTGTAAAATATCGTCATTTTCTTTATCACTTTGCCCATCCTGTATTGTTATTGACGAAGTGTTTCCAGGCGCCTCAGCATATGTACTTTGGCCAAGTGCCATAGCACCACCAGCCATCAACGTTAATGCCAAAACTCCACCAGCTATTGATGAATTAACCGACAAACCACCGCTAACACTTTCTAAGGCATCTTCCGATAATTCTTTTAATGTTTCTTGTTCATATGCTAACAGTTCTTCTTTCGAAATGTTTACGCTGTACTTTTTCATCATTGGCATTATCTCTTCACGGATTAACTTCTTTAAATCTTCCTCATTTGTGATTTTCTTTGCCTTTTCTACAATTTTTTCTTTCAATTTAAGATCCGAAAGTACTTGCTTATAAAACTCTGCGATTTCTCTTTTTTTGTTTTCCACTAAAATCAGCTCCTTTTCAATAATTGTGTATAATTACACTTCTGGTTGTTAATTTTGCCTGGTATACCACGAAAAAAGCCAATATTCTAGGTTGCTTACCGTTAAATTTTTTATCTTTATCTATTACTTTGTCAAAATTCTAGCATTATTTTGGGGGTATCATTGTATAATATTGTGTTTAAAATTATCTTCCATAATTTTCTTTGACAGGTCCTCATATTTTTCTTCATTATACTTTTTCATTTCGTTACAAAAATCAAGCGCTTCTTTTTTTGTTTTGCATAAAATTGGCATACCATATAAACCTGGAATACAGTAACTCCTTTCGGCGTTGCCTCCGTTCACACTTTCAAGGCTTTTGTCGCTAAGCTGACTTTTATTCTCATTTTTCAAAATATCCCCTTTCTTTCCATATTAAAAACCAGTAATATTATACTATAAATTTGGCCTAATGTCAATAATTTTATAAAAATAAACTAATCACAAAATGTGATTAGTTTTTGCATAACCAGACCTATAAGCCGAGTTCTGTCGAGAACAATTATCTATCTTGGCTGAATGTTGCCATTGCAGCTCGGTGCCACCTTTTTGAGAAACATCGGGCCAATGCAAAAATCTCGATTCGGTGTTGCTCCAGATAGGGTTTGCAGAGCCGCGCAGTCTCCTGCACGCTGGTGAGCTCTTACCTCGCCGTTCCATCCTTACCCAAAAGCGAATATAAATTCACGTCCAGGCGGTATATTTCTGTTGCACTTTCCCTAGGGTCGCCCCCGGCGGCCGTTAGCCGTTATCCTGCCCTGTGGAGCTCGGACTTTCCTCGGGCACATTCTTTCGAATTCGTGTCCGCAATTGTTCAGTCTGCTCATAAAATTATTTTAGCACAAAAGTCCGTGAGTGTCAATTACGGCGCTCTAAAGCCAACGAAGTTAATCATTAAAATAGGCGTCGTGCCAGACCAAAAAAGTGTAAATCGTCCAGATTTTGCGGCTGTTGTCCTCCTTGCCGGCAAAGTGCCTGTTCAGATAATCAAGCAAAACGCCGGTGCAGAAAAATTCGTGAGTGTCAAATACGGCGCTCTAAAGCCAACAAGGTCAATTATTAAAATAGGCGTCATACCAGACCAAAAAAGTGTAGATCGTCCAGATTTTGCGGCTGTTGTCCTCCTTGCCGGCAAAGTGCCTGTCCAGGTAGCCAATCAAAACGTCGGTGCAGAAAAATTCTTTAGCAGCCGGAGAGGCAAACATATTTTTAACGGTGTTATAGTATTTTTCCTGACGCAGCCAAACCCTGATGGGAACGGGGAAACCGAGCTTTTTCTTCTCCGCGGTAAATGATGGCAAATGCTTAAGAGCGGCTTTGCGAAGGGCATATTTGGTATTTTTGTTGTTGACTTTTAGATTTAGCGGGATTTTCCTTGCGACTTCAAAAACCTCTTTGTCCAAAAAAGGCACTCGCAGCTCCAAAGAATTCGCCATGCTCATTCTGTCGGCCTTCAAGAGGATGTCTCCGACCATCCATAGGTTTATGTCGAGGTATTGCATTCGCGTCACGTCGTCATAATTTTGAGACTTCTCATAAAATTTTTCGCATGCTGCCTGCGGAGCCGTCGCCATATTTGGGTCGTTTAAGAGATTCCTTTTTTCTTTTTGAGAAAAAATAAAAGCATTGCCAATAAACCTTTCGGGTAGCGACTTTGCGCCACGGATCAGAAAATTTTTGCCCTTAAAATTTGTGGGAATCATCCCCGCCAAAGAAGCGAGCATACGGCGCAAAAAATGAGGAAGCTTCTGATAATTGCAAAGAGAAAGCGGCTCGTGATATATGTTGTACCCGCCAAAAAGCTCATCCGCGCCCTCGCCAGAGAGCACCACAGTAACGCCGTTTTCGCTGGCAAGCTTCGAGACAAAAAACAGCGCAACGCAGGAAGGATCGGCCAAAGGTTGATCCAGCATGTATTGAACCAGCGGAATGCTCGCCCAGAAGTCCGCAGCAGAAATCACTCTGGAATGATGGTCCAGCCCTATTTCTTGTGCAAATCTCTTGGCAAAGCCGATTTCGTTGTATTTTTCGTCCTCGCCAAAGCCCACGGTAAAGGCTTTTTGCCCGGCAAAATAGCTGGAAATATAGCTAGAATCCACGCCGCTCGACAAAAAACATCCGACTTCAACGTCGCTCGCTTTGTGGGAAATTACAGAATTCTCAAAAACAGTCTCGATTTTTTGAACAGCTTCGTCAAGCGTTAAAGCTTTGTCCGGTTCGAATTTTGGTTCGAAATAGCGCGTGATTTCAAGCTTTCCGCCCCTATACCATAAATAATGCCCCGGCAGCAGGCAATAAATGCCCTCAAAGAAGGTCTCTGGCAGGACGGAATACTGAAACGACAAATATTTATCGAGCGCCCGCTTATTGAGCCTTTTTTCTATTTTGGGAAATTGCAAAATGCTCTTTATCTCGGATGCATAAACCAAATGACCGTCTGCAAGCGCATAATGTAGCGGTTTTATGCCAAAAAAATCTCGCGCCATAAAAAGAGAGTTGTCCGACGTGTTGAAAATGGCAAACGCAAACATGCCGCGGACTTTATCCAACAGCTTTTCTTGCCATTCCTCAAACCCGTGCACCAGAACTTCTGAATCCGTATTGCTGCAAAAGGTGTGTCCGCGTGCAACAAGCTCTTCTCGCAGCTCCTTATAATTGTAAATCTCGCCATTAAATGTCAGCACCAGCGTTTTATCCTCGTTGTACATCGGCTGATTGCTTCTTTCATCAACGTCTATTATGCTCAACCGGCGAAAGCCCATAGAAATTTCGCTCGAAAAATAGAACCCCTCGCTGTTTGGGCCCCTATGAATCAATCTATCTGTCATGCTCTTCAAAACTTGCTCTTTATCCAAAATTTCCCCAGTAAACCCACAAATTCCACACATAAGACTACGTCCTTTTAATTATTTTATATAATTATATCAAAACATCGGCGCCGGTTCAAGTTTTTTGCGTCATAAAATTGACTAAATTATAGAAAAAGTCACCTTTTAAAAGCAACCGATAATATTAAACCGCGATGACACATAGATTTATTAAGAAAATACTGGGCATGCGAGGCACTGTGCTTTGCAAAACTTACCTGCTGGCTCGGCTTTACAGCTTGCAATAAAAGTGATAAAATCTAAGGGATACGCCGAGATTTGATTGTAAATTTTAGCCCATAATACGATAAAAAGAGGAAAATTCATGTTAAAAAGAAAAATTGAAACTATAGATGGCAACGCGGCGGCGGCCCATGTTGCGTACGCTTTTACCGAAGTTGCTATGATTTACCCCATCACGCCGTCTTCTGCGATGGCCGACGAGACGGACAGGTACTCTGTGGCGGGGCGGAAAAATCTTTTTGGTCAGCTGGTAAAGGTTACCCAGATGCAGTCGGAGGCGGGGGTTGCCGGAGCTGTCCACGGGTCGCTGTCTGCCGGGGCTTTGACGACTACATACACGGCCTCGCAGGGGCTTTTGCTGATGATCCCGAACATGTACAAAATGGCGGGTGAATTGCTCCCCAGCGTCATACACGTCGCCGCCAGGACCGTTGCGACGCACGCACTTTCTATCATGGGCGACCATTCGGACGTTTATGCGTGCCGCCAGACGGGCTATGCCATGCTGTGCTCAAACAATCCGCAAGAAGTCATGGACCTGGGCGCGGTTGCGCATTTGGCGGCTATTAAAGGCCGAGTGCCATTTTTACATTTTTTTGATGGGTTTCGGACGTCACATGAAATCCAGAAGGTGGCCGTTTGGGACTATGAAACCCTTGGCGAGATGCTGGATTGGGCGGCAGTGGATGAATTCAAAAAACGAGCACTTAATCCGGAGCACCCGGTGTTACGAGGTTCGGCACAAAACGACGATATATTTTTTCAGCAGCGTGAGGCTTGCAACGTCTTTTACGACCGCTTGCCGCAGGTTGTCGCAACATACATGGACGAGGTGAACAAGCGTACAGGCTCAGACTACCGGCCGTTTAACTACTATGGCGCCAAGGACGCCGATAGAATCATCGTGGCTATGGGTTCGGTTTGCGAGACTATTGAAGAAGTCGTGGATTATTTGAACGCAGGCGGCGAGAAGGTTGGTCTTGTAAAAGTGCGATTGTACCGGCCTTTTTCGCAAGAATTTTTGTTGAGCGAGATTCCAAAAACGGTGCAAAAAATTTCTGTTTTAGACAGAACAAAAGAGCCCGGATCAGTCGGAGAGCCGCTCTATTTGGATGTGTTGGCAGCGCTAGCGGGCTCGGAGTTTGAAAACGTGCAAATTTTTGCCGGCCGATACGGCCTGGCCTCAAAGGACACTGCTCCCGCCAACATTATTGCGGTTTTTCGAAACATGCGCGAAAGTGGCGGCAAGAGGAGGTTCACGGTTGGTATTGTGGACGACGTGACAAATTTGTCGCTGCAAGTCTTTGAGAGCCCCGATACGACCTGCCGTGACATTATGTCTTGCAAGTTTTGGGGCTTTGGGTCGGACGGCACGATCAGCGCGAACAAGAACACGATTAAGATTATCGGCGACAAGACGGGCCTTTTCGTCCAGGGCTATTTTGCTCATGACTCTAAAAAGTCCGGCGGGCTAACGATTTCTCATTTAAGATTTGGCAAAAGCCCGATAAAATCGACCTATTACATAAACAAAGCCGATTTTGTCGCCTGTCACAACCCCACTTATATTGGCAAATTCAGAATTATTCAGGATCTGAAGCCGGGTGGGAGTTTTCTTTTGAATTGCCCATGGGCCGGTGCTGAGCTGGACGCCAATTTGCCCGCGAACGTAAAGAGTTATATTGCGAAAAACGAAATTAAATTTTACACGATAGACGCGACAAAAATCGCGAAGGAAATCGGTCTGCACGGCAGAATAAGCACGATTCTTCAGGCTGCCTTTTTTAGAATTACCGGCATTCTCCCGGCGGAAGGGGCTGTTGCGTACATGAAGGACGCCGCCGCGCGGACATACGGCAAAAAGGGCGCGGATATCGTCGAGATGAACTACCGTGCGATTGAATGCGGAATGCGAAACTTGCAGCAGGTAGCCGTCCCGAAAGAATGGGAAAGTGCCACGGGCTACGAAATTACTTCTGATGAAGCTAACGAAGATGGCAGTCTCACGCGGTATGTAGATAAAATCTTGAATCCGATTAACGCGAATAAAGGCAACGAGCTGCCGGTTTCTGCTTTTGTGCCGCATGTCGACGGGACTTTTCCGCAGGGGGCTGCTGCTTTCGAAAAGCGCAGTGTCGCTAATTTTGTGCCTTGCTGGTGCCCCGAAAACTGCATTCAGTGCAACTTGTGCGCACTTGTTTGCCCTCACGCTGTGATTCGTCCGGCTGCTATTACCGATGAGGAGCTGGGTCGTGCGCCTGCAGGCATGAAGTTTGCAGATATGGCGGGCGTTCCGGAGATGAAGTTTGCTATAACCGTCTCTCCGCTTGACTGCACCGGGTGCAGCATTTGCGCGAATGTTTGCCCCGGTAAGAGAGGTCAGAAGGCGCTTGTGATGCAGCCTTTCGAAACTCAAAAAGTTGAGCAAAAGGTTTTTGATTACGCTGCGAAATTGCCTACAAATCCGGCCGTTTTGGGCAGGTTTAAAGAGTCAACCGTAAAGGGATGTCAATTTAAGCAGCCGTTGCTCGAATTTTCGGGCGCCTGCGCGGGGTGCGGAGAGCCTCCATACGCCAAGCTGGCGACTCAGCTGTTTGGCGACAGGATGTACATCGCCAACGCGACGGGCTGCTCGTCCATTTGGGGCGGGTCGGTCCCGGCAACGCCCTACACCGTGAACCGCGAGGGCAAAGGTCCCGCATGGCACAACTCTTTGTTTGAAGACAACGCGGAGTTTGGCTACGGAATGGTGCTGGCGCAAAAAACGATGAGGGCGCGCGCAAAAGAAGACGTAATGAAGCTAGCTGCGGCGGCGATAAACGAGGATGTAAAGTCCGCGTGTGTCGAATACATAGACACTTTTGACGATGCTTGCAAAAATAAATCAGCGACCGAAAAGCTTATAAAAGAGCTCGAAAATGCCCCGACTGGTGGCGAAGTGAGCTATAAATTAGCGCAAAAAATCTTGAAAAACAAGGATCATCTTAGCAAAAAGTCTGTTTGGATTTTTGGCGGCGACGGCTGGGCTTATGACATCGGATTTGGCGGGCTTGATCATGTCATCGCGTCTTCGGAGGACGTGAATATCTTGGTTTTTGACACCGAGGTCTACTCCAACACCGGCGGGCAGGCCTCCAAGGCGACTCAGACTGGATCCGTGGCTAAGTTTGCCGCTGCTGGCAAAACCGCGAAGAAAAAGGACTTGGCTGCGATCGCCATGAGCTACGGCCACGTGTACGTCGCGCAGGTGGCCATGGGTGCCGACTACAACCAGTGCGTGAAGGCCTTTGTAGAGGCAGAGAGCTACGCCGGGCCCTCGATAATCATCGCGTACGCGCCGTGTATAGCTCATGGGATCAAAGGCGGATTGGGCTTTGCGCCTGCGGAACAAAAAAGGGCGGTAGAATCGGGCTACTGGAACTTATTCCGGTTTGACCCACGGCTAAGGATTGAAGGGAAAAATCCATTTTTGCTGGATGGCAAAGCACCGACGCTGAGTTACCGGGACTTCATAATGAACGAAGGCCGCTATAATTCCCTTGCAACGGCTGAACCAGAACGTGCCGAGAAACTCTTTTTGGCGGCAGAGTCCCAAGCAAAAAGCAAATATGAGCATTTGCTAAAGCTCTCGCAGATTGAGACCAATCTCGATTAAAATCGGAAGATAAATAAAAATAAACTTAAAAAAGCCCATGTAAGCGCTGTTTCTAGCTTGCATGGACTCTTTTTGTTGTTGATTTGCCTTATTTTTCGAAAGTTTTGTCCGCGTTGTTATTGTACAGCGCCGAGATCATATCGAAGGTTTTTTTATCAATCACCCCATTCTGCTCGACGTTAAAGAGCTTTTGCAGCTGCTTTACCAGGTCAACGCTTTTGGCATCGTGCATTCCGCTTATGTTAAACTCTGTAAAATTTGCAAAATACATCGATATAAACCGCAGCATCGCCTGGATTATATAGATGCACATCGGGCTGTCGCCTAGAGTTATGGAGAAGTCGGTAGCCGGAAAGGCCATCGGTCGCGAACAAGCCTCTTCGTATTCGTAAACCTCGTTATAGACCGCTATAATCCTGTTCCAGGTGACAAAATCGACTATCCCGGTGACCGAAATTTTAAACGTCTTCTGAAAGCCCATAACGGCTTCTCGAGTCTGATCCGAAAAAATTCCGTCCGGAATAACCGCCGGCACGGTGTTGTAATAGTAGGATATCGTCCGCAAAAAATATTGCAAATTCCTGACAGGCTCGCCAGGCCTTAAAACAGTTCTGTTCATGTGTTTGTACCCCCGCCTTTGCTTAGTTTCTTGCCGAGTCGCTTTGCCCGGCTTTTAGCTCATAACCTGGATATTGCGTTGGCTGCGGATTTTTAGAACTCACGACGTCTAGGTAAGTCCCACCGATGCTGTTCCAGGTCGCTCTGTCGACCTCTCCGGTCACCTTTAGGCCAAACTCCTTTTGGTATTGCATAACAGAGTTCATCGTCTCTTCGTTGTACTCGCCGGTGACAGCCACTGGCGCAATGTTCGGGTTGATGTTCGAAATATTGTTGATGTACTGCTGCAGAGTCACAACCTCTTCGCCCTTTGAGCCAAGCTTTAGCGTTGTGCCGCTAAACGGAATAAATCTGCTGGTTGTGTTGTTTTCGTCAAAGACGGTGGTTACGATCCCGCGAAATTCCCGATAAATCTCGTTCCAGGTTATGTCGTTCACTATGCCGGTCTGAGGCAGGTCCTCGCTTTTTTGAAAGGCAATCACCGCCTCTGTGGTTTGAGGCCCAAAGGTTCCGGTTATTTCTACAAACGGGATGAAGTCGTAAAACTGCGCCAGAACCGACAAAAAGTATTGCAAAACATACACCTTTTCGCCGCGGTTCCCCTCAGAAATAGCGTCGGGGTAGGACAGGCTAATTCCAAACAACCTCTGCCCCTGCGACTCAAGCTCGCCTAGCTTGTTAACGGCAACATATAGATACACGAGTTTATACCAAGTGGATTTACCCACGATTCCGTCCGGCGTTAGGTTGAAGATCTCCTGAAATACCGTCACAGCGCGCTCGGTGCTCTCTCCAAAAACGCCGTCGATAGGATTAATATTTGGGATAGACGGGTAATTCTGCGCGATTCTAACCAAAGACCGCTGAATCACCACAACATAATCGCCAGTAGATCCGCGCTGCAAAGGGTATCCAGGATAAGAAGCCTGCAAGTCGGCTACCGGCGCATCCTGAACCAGCTCAATGTTGTAGCCGTAATAGTACTTTAAAATGTTGATGGAGCTATAACCCTGATTCGCAAGCTCTTCGCTGCCCCATTGAGAAAGTCCGTTGCATGTAGAGGTAGTTCCATTGCAATAAATGGCGGCCAGCGGCTCTGCGTAGCCCATTCTGCGGATATAATTATTGAAGATATTGTCAACGATCCTGCCGATGTTATCAAAAATATTTCTGCCGGGCGAAAAAGCCTGGTCGTAGGCGGTAGAGTTGGTGATGTTAAACGTGTAGCCCTGGCTCGGGTAGTGCTCCAAGTAGATTCGGTTTAGCGCGAACGAAATTTGCGCATAGATATTGGCATAAATGGCAGACTCACTCCAGGTGGGGTAAATCTCGCTCGAGGCCACGTTTTTGATGTAATCTGGAAAAGACACAGTAACATTCTGCGCGCTGCTGCTTGGTGTACCAAGGTGCACGGTTATGTAGCTTGGCACGTATGGGTTTACTATTGGCATGGTTGATATCGCCTCACTTCGATTATAAATTTTGAGATGGGGTTGTTCTGTTTATGGTTCTGTCCTGCGGCTTGCTGTTTTCCGTCAGCGGAATCAGTTCGACATTCTGCAAAGTTTGCGTATTGGCAAAGACCTGAACGTCACTTATATTCAAAGTATAGTACGATGGGTGCGAGATTTTCACGTTACAAACAGCAAAAGCTGTGTCTTTAGACGGGCTCAAAGATAAGTCCAAATCCGGCGTTTCTATTTCGATTTGATCGGTTTTTCCGGTAGCTCCCGTCAGCCGAAATCCCAAAAGTTTGGGACTCTCCTCATTGCCATCTGTAACAGAAACTTGCGCGTTCCTAAGCGGAAGCTGTGCTCGCGAGGTGTAAACGTTAACAACAATATATCCTGTAGCCAAAATGAATCTTTCCTCCTTCAAAATTTATACTTTAAATAATATAAAAAAAGTCGGCGCTTTATGATTAATAAAAGCATACCGAAATAAATATTCATTGATAAAATGGCCATAAAATAATAAAATGACTTGCGTTGCAAATAAAAATAAGCCCATTCCACACATAATAGAACGAGCTTATAATAAAATTATGTTGCTTCTAATTATAAAAGTTGAGGTAAACCGTGCGTTGCACAACAAAGTCTGCTACATAAACGCAGAAGTAAACAAGCTTGCAAAGGGAGTCGCACCTAAGTTGAATAAAATTTGTAATCCCCCAGTGTAAACTCGCTAAGGTAAATTATCTGCGCTAAAGATTTAATTAAAACAGCTTAAATATCACCTTTTTACGATAAAAAAAGGCCGTTTTAATTAATGAATCCCAAACAATATGCTACTACTGGCGATGTACTCAAATTTTAATTGTTAAAATATTGTAATAACATCTCTATTGGATGCAATCTGCTTGAAAAAATATAGCCCTTGTGATAAAATAAAATTGTATATCCGGGTGTGGCGCAGATTGGTAGCGCGCTTGAATGGGGTTCAAGAGGCCGCTGGTTCAATTCCAGTCACTCGGACCATAATAGTACGTATCTTTTGATACATGAAGAAAGCTCAATAATACTGGGCTTTCTTTACTTTTAAGGCTGTTTTTAATTTTGTATTTTTTGAAAATACAGCCATATTTTATTGACTTCCCCTCTAGGGGTGTGCAGGTGTGTGCATTTTTTTGAAAAAATCTTTACAGGTGTGTGCATACTTTCACACGGTTAAATCAATCAAACCTATAAAATCGGCTTATAGTACGCTAGGAATCTGTGCTGTGCTGTGATCTGATTTTTATTTTGAAATTAACTTGACTTCTGGTGCGACAAGAGGTTAGATATGAATCACGGAATTTTGAAATGATTTAAAAGTTAGTATGCGCGCGGTATAACTGGGATTTTAAAGTTCTGAATAAAAATTAAAGAGGTTTGATAATTGAATATTTTAAAAAGTGAAGAAGATGTCTATGGAAGATATTTGCGGGAAGAATTGCATAAAGCAACAAAAGATTTTTTCATTGTTTCAAGAAGCATAAAAAATAAGCTGGGGGATAAGTCGTATAAATTAGATCAGTATTTAAGTGCAGTACTGAAGATAGCTAATTGTAAACTGAATACTGATGCGGCAGAAGATGGGCGTAAGTTTTTTAGCGAGCTTAGAAGATTATGTGTAGGCATATTGAACTATGACTCGAGCGTTACGAGCCATGAGTTTTACCAGACAACAAAAGAATATATATCAGAACACCGACTTTTATATAAAGAGCACCATACTTTATTAAATATTTATTGTGCGTTGCTCACGCCCAAATTTACAGATTATGCAGTAAACAAATTTGCTGAAGAAGTTCAAAATAGAGCAAACATAGAAATTGATACTGTGCTTATGTCGGAAAATTATGAATTTATAGCCGGAATTGTTGACGAGGAAGATATGAATGCCTTAAACATGGCTATTAAAGGCAGATTTATTATATCGTCAATAATGCATTCGTTTTTGCAATCGATTACTAATGAGTATTTATATTGTTTATTGCACCGAGACCCGGAGACCTCAAAACAAGTGTATCAATTGATATTGGAGGAGAAGTTGTAATGGAAGATATGAGATTGGAGATGCTAGAAATATAAAAGCAAAAATGGCTTGGGACTTTTAATTAGGAGATCCAGCCATTTTTTATAGTAATAAGTGCCTTATAAATTGAGGAAAAAATATATATCTTAGTTTAGTTTAAATAGGCGCGATCAAAGATGACAAAAGAGTTGTTATTCAAGCAATCTTTAAATTTTTTGCTGGAGTAATCCTTGTTGCTCTACTTATATTTTTGCCGGCAGGAACAATTTATTATTGGAATGCTTGGTTGCTCATGGGAATTTTGTTCGTTCCTATGTTTATTGCTGGAATCATAATGATGTTTAAGAATCCGGAATTGTTGAAAAAACGTTTAAATGCAAAAGAAAAAGAGACTGAGCAAAGCACTGTGATAAAACTTAGTGGCCTCATGTTTGCTTTGGGGTTTGTGATAGCAGGACTAAACTTTCGCTTTAATTGGATAGTGCTGCCAAACTGGGTTTCATGGACAACGGCTGTCATTTTTTTGATTGCTTACTTGTTCTATGGAGAGATCCTACGGGAAAATACTTTCTTATCCCGAACCATAGAAGTACAGGAAAATCAAACGGTCATTGATACCGGATTATACCGAATAGTCCGCCATCCCATGTACAGTGTAACAATTATTTTATTTCTCTGTATGCCATTAGTACTTGGTTCTTTGATTTCTTTTGGTATTTTCCTGATGTTCCCCGTAATTATTTTTAAAAGGATTTGTAATGAAGAAAAGGTTCTTGAAGAAAAATTACCTGGATATGTTGAATATAAAGAAAAAGTGAAATACAGAGTAATTCCGTTTTTATGGTAATATGAATATCTAAGCTTAAATTTTTTATGATTGAACTAATAAACAAATAAGGAATAATCACAATGGAAATTCAATTAATACGAGCTACAGTGAAGGATGCCGATGATTTTGAAAATACAAATCGAATCATTTGTGAAAATATTAAATAGATATCAGGACTATGAAGTAAGTATCCCAATGAATCTGTGGACAAAGTAAAGCGAGCGGTGGCAGACTCTGAAAACCACGTTAAATACGGCGCAAACAAAGATAGAATCAATGATCTGATGCTGATTTATTTTTTGCGACCGAAAAAATATTTAGCGAAATAGAAAAGGAATTCCATTGTAACCTAAGGCTACAATGGAATTTTTAGCTTTTGCTATTTATTGAGTGGTATATTTGTTGACCAGGTATGTTTGAATAAGGGTACTAAATAGATGTATTACTAGTAATAATAACGTAAACCATATTGGAAGCCCAGAAAGTGATGATAATAAAGCACTTCCTAGGATTAACCACTTTGTTATATTATTTGCTTTAAACTGTGCTTTATATTTAGGCAATAAGTTTTCGCTTTCAAAAGTTTCACAAGAATCTGTTTTAGTAAAGAATTTGGTAACGCCGACAACGGTTAACCCAAGCCCAATTCCAAAGATAGCACCTGCAGAGTCTAAAGAAAAATTATTATTTAAAATCCAAATAAGGCTGATTGCAGCTACAATTAATCCGGCTATTGCAATTGAAATATTAATTAAGTCCTTTTTTTACATAAAATTACTCCTTATTCAAAATTCTATTTTTATTATATTGATTCTGCTATTAATGTCAATGGAGTTTATAAAAATCTAATCTACCAAAAGATCAAATTAGTGGCTATAGATAGTAAAGGATATAGCAGGAGTCGAGTATTAGTATCTAATTTAATTGAATTTAATTTTGCAAAACCGTACTCAGTAAGTACAAAAGAAAGTGTGATAATGGCTAATCTACTGGGAACGGTATATGCTTTTTCTTTTATTTTATCAAATAAGCGCATTGGATTTAGAGTAGTATCATCTACAACTTGTAAAGAACCACATGCTTTATAAAAGTCTTTAATTTTCAAGCTAAAATATCCCTCTGATATGTTATCATTTGGCTCCACACATCTATTATCTAACGAATCATAAAAAATACTGAAACCATGCCAGGGATTTCTAACTTTAATCCATTTTTGACCTAAACTATCTTCATATGCACCGACTATAGAATAGCAGTGACCATAAACCAAACCTCTATCGGAACAGCCAAGAGGTAAAAAACCATGTATTGTTGCTACAAATCTATTATGGTTAAAATCGCAGGTTAAGATTTTTTTATCTCTTAGCGCCTCTTTTATAACATTGAAAAGTTTTTCTTCTCCCATTTTAAAAATTGAAAAATCCTTGTATTCGGTAACATTCCTACCTGTTAACATTTTAAGTGCTGGAGCAACTGCTCCATTCTCTATTGCTGCATATTTTTTTGTAGGTGATATTTTGCAGCATGCGTGTTGGTCTAAATTCACAGCAATCAGGCCCTTAATCAACATATGTACCCATAAGCATTCCTTGCCAAGAATTTTACAGCACCTCGGAAGGTTAGGAATAGTCTTTTGTACCTTTATTAGCCTGATTTTAGCAGTATTAAGGTCATAAATCTTTACCGTTACAGTGCCGTCACCATTATCAGTAATAGCTTCTTTTATTAATTCCGGATGAGTTTCAACAATACTGGATAGTGCGGCAAGAAGATAGCAAATCCGGCTTTTGCCCTGCTCAATATCATCTGGTTTTGGTGATCCGTTAGGGAACAACTCATATT
Organism: uncultured Eubacteriales bacterium; assembly: GCA_948527295.1. Taxonomy (GTDB): domain Bacteria; phylum Bacillota; class Clostridia; order Oscillospirales; family Acutalibacteraceae; genus CAG-557. The sequence continues at coordinate 82,743 of CAOSWK010000004.1, forward strand.
CTAATGGATTTGTTGAGTTTATATCAGGTTCTTTAAAACTCAGCCTTTGATCATTTCCAATAAGTGAAGATATCTGATAGCTACCTAAAATAAATTGATCATCGGAAATATATTCTACTATTGGCTCCGCACTTATTTTAATATCAATACAGTAGCAAATTAAAAATATAACTAATACTGCACTTATAAATTTTTCAATTTTATTTTTCATTAAAAGTTACCCCTGATTTTAATTTATAAATGGTTCTATTTGTGAAGGCAGCGAAGAATTTAAATGTCTTATATCGACGTTATCAAATGAAAAGTTTTTTATAAACCATTTAAATGTTGGAATGAGAAAATAAAAATTATATTTTTTATTAATTATATAATCTTGCCCAAAATTTTTTTTGAACGTAGGTTCTCCAAAAAGAAGAACATTATCTAAGTTAGTATAAAGTGAGTAAGATAGAATTTCACAACTACTTGCAGTAAATTTGTCTAACACTATAAATATTTTTTTGAATTTGTAGTGATGCTCATCCGAAAAATGCGTGACAATTTTTCTTTTATAATGAAGAGACACAATTTCGCATTTAGGCAATAGCATATTACATATGTCTATACAGTTTTTTAAATATCCGCCCGTGCAGCCCCTGAGGTCAATAAGTAAGAAGTCTTTTTTCATTGAGTTTAATATATTTAGCAACTTTATGGGGGAAAGCTTATCCCACAAACTAAATTTTACATATAATACTTTTTTAAAATAAGTGTCTGCTATAATATCAAATGAATGAATCTTCTGATTTTCTTTTTTATAGAAAGAAAACTCGGTATACATATTGTTTTTAGTTTGCGCAATAAACTGCTTCATGTCTCCAAATTTTATTTGTTTATTGCTCAAAAGTGTTTTTTTTAACGAGTCATATTCTTTTGACGTGTTAAGAAATATGTCATTCTTTTCGTAATAGTCTAGACATTCTAATATTACATTTCGAGGTAGTGAATCTTTTTTTAATAAACTAATCATCAATTACATTCCCTAAATTATCTATTAACTTTTTTGTATTTATAAAAAGTGCTTCGGAATTTTCTTTTCTATTTATTATAAATAACATAATAATTATTAACACCATGGCTAAAGATAGACTCCACAAGATGCAATTTGAGCTAACAGGCAACTTTTTAGGACAAAAAAACATCAATGCACTTAGTAATATGCATGCTAAGGTAAACGGCATTTGCAAATATTGTTTAAAAGGAGAATAATCAACGTTACAAAGTGTGTTTGATAAAATTAAAGCAAATGCAAGTGGTAGATTTATTATGCCTAAAAGTGCTAAATTGAAATTTATATAATTACTTTTAAAAACTAAGCTCATAATACTTGATAAAATAATCACTACAGTGTAAGAATATATGTACCCACTCAATGTAACAATCAAGGCATTCTGAACCCAGCTTTTTCTTGATGTTAATGGTGTTACTAAAAGATAACCACTGTAAACTATATTTTCAGGATTCCAATGCAAGAAAAAACCTATGTTAGTCATTACTAATCCAAAGTAAAAGTATACTTTTTCAATTGGCATTTCTAAAAAATGAAATATAAAAAAAGCAATTATAGGAAGAGATAGAAAAAGTAAAAGCTTTTTGCTTCTTTTCATCTCTATGTAACGTTTCCAAATTAAAGCCTTTATAATAATCACTCCTCTATAATTTTTTCAAATGACACCTTATTCAATAAAATTTTAGTTAATAAATAATTTACCAATATGGGCAGAGTAATAAAAAATATTTGAAGCAATAGATTAAAGTTACCTATAAAAATAAAAAAGAGAAATAGTAAAATACCGTATGCGTTAAAAATTAGCATAAAGTGAAACGGTTTAAAAATAAGGCGCAATAATGACGTTAATAAAGTAACTGTATAAAACAAAAGACAAATAACCAAAAGCATAAATAAATCTTTGATATTACTAAATTTAATTAAAAATCCTAAAAACAAAAATATAAACATCTTTATGTAAATGGATGAAACATATTTTACTAATAGTTTTTGAGCGTCAAAAGGCCAGACAGCAGTTATCTGATTATCAAAATTAAATATTCTCTTAATACTAAAAAACATTTCGTAACTTAAAGCAATTATAAATATGTACAATAATAGGTTTGTTAATGTTAGATTCGTCAAGGCAGACAATATTGTGCATACTAAAAAACATGAATTTAAAATCAAATGATTTTTTAAATTTTGGAACTGGTACCACAGTAATGGCATTTTTGAGAACATTTTATTACCTCCAGGTACTTATATGGAAAATATTTTTTTATAGATAAATTCCAAATCTGCATTGTCTTTATTACCGCTTGCATATTTGTTAATTAAGGAATTAAAACTAGCTTCTTGTAAAAGAACACCGTTCTTGATAAAACCATACTTATCGCAAATTTTTTGCAGTTCGCTTAGATTGTGAGAGTTTAAAAACACAGTTGTCCCGCATTTTTTAGCATTTTCTATGTATTCTCTTACCATAAAGACACCTTCAACATCGAGCCCCACTGTAGGCTCATCCAATATAAGTAATTTGGGATTGTTGATAAAAGCTCTTGCAAGAGCCAAACGTTGCTTTTGTCCCTTAGAAAACATAGTTATTTTTTCATCTTTTTTATGATTTAAGCCAACTAAGTCTAATACCGATAAAATATCTTTATTTCTATCTTTTTGAGTTGCATTAGGAAAATAAATTCTATGAAAAAATTCGATATTTTCCCAAGCTGTTAGATCTTTATACAAACCTAGGTGATCAAGTACGCAGCCTATTTTTGACTTGATATTTATAAAGTTTTTACTGTTTACACTGATACCATCTATAGTTATAGAGCCAGAGGACAGATTATAAATACCTAAAAGTAACCTGGTAAAAGTACTTTTTCCTGCCCCATTTGGGCCAATTAAACCATAAATCTCCCCACTTTTTACGTGAAGGTTTACCTTTTTTAATATACTTTGATTATTAATAACTTTTGAGACATTTTTAGCGATTATTTCCATATAGCTTCCTCCACATTATAAGTGCAGTTTTTGATGACATCATTGAATAAGCATGATTTACATGTATAACGGAATTCACAGCCATGACATTTTGTATTATTATCAATTTTATGACTCCAAAAATTTTTCATTAGTTTTTTTATTATATCACTCCATAAATCATTTTTAACATTACCTATTTTTCTGGTTTCGAGAACGTCCTCATCCAAGTTATAATAACTCAAACAGTTACTCTTAATGTCAACTTTACTTGTACAGGCACCTAAACATGGATATACATCACCATTTTCTAAAATAGCTATTTTCCCATTTAAACATTGATTTTTGTCTTTTCGCTCAAAGAAATTAAACACATCCATGTTAGCAAGTTTATCCCTGTGAATCTTTGGGTAATGAATTTATGAATTTATATATCTCCAACTTGGTGGCAATATCCTTTTTATTTTATCGTTTAATTCACAACAAAAAATTAAGGTTACCTTTTTATATTTCTTGAAATTACTTATTATTGTAAACATATTTAAAAGATTGAAAACAGGAATAATTATGTGAGTCTGGTTGTTATCATAATTGTTTAAAGTATGTAAACCATTTGTGCATATAGTTGGCAAAATGTCTAATCCTAATATAAAATTATATAAATCTCTCAAATGAGGATACAACGTACTTTCTCCTCCAGTTAAAAGTATACTTTTACAGCCGAATTTTTTCAATTCAATAACAATATTTTTCCACTCGTTTATTGATAGCACGTCTTTTACATTATTTTTAGACTTAAAGCATACCGGACAAAAAGCTGAATAACAGCTATCACACTTAAACTGTAGACATTTGTTAACTTTAAAACTGCTGAATGAATATATGGAACGTCTTTAAAAAATTTCTTTTCATTAAAAATATTTGTTAATCTAAATTTATCTACAAATATAGGTTTTTCGGATAAAGTTCCCCATTTCTTCTGAACCATTGGTGAAGGCCGTATGGAAAAATTAAATGATGAAATGTGCGAAGCATTTGTGTTTGGTCCCATTATGGTATCAGCAGCACAACAAATTGTAATTCGAGGGCTTGAAATGCTTTGCTATGTAGATGCTGAAAGCTCGAAAAAACTGTATCAGTTCATGTTGGAGGGAAATCTATAATGGATAACTTTAAATCATCATATCAGATTTCATGAGTAACATGATTGAGGATACACTATCCAGTTTAAAATTGGAGAATACAGAATATAGGAAGTGTATAGAAAATGAAAGAAGTAATGTGAAGACGATTGCAGCAATTTTAAATAAATTATCTGCAGAGGACAAAGAAATAATGAATAAACATGAAATGGATGTTTTTCATATATTAGCTTTCGAGCAGTCATATCTTTACAAACAAGGCTATATTGATTGTGTTAAGCTACTTAAAATCCTTGGTGTTATATGAAATAATCTAAGTAATATAAAATCTGCCGATCTTGTGGCAGGTTTTATATTTGTTGTGGTTTATAAATTTTTAAGGTTATGGTATAATGAAAATGCAAGAAATGGTGGCGATAATATGGAGCTGGCTAATTCAAATAAAGATGAATTAAATCAAAATTTTGATAGAATAATTGAAATAATAGAAAACTCACGTAGAGACGCTTTTAAAGCCGTAAATCGTGAACTTATAAATATGTATTGGGAAATAGGCAAATTTGTAAGTGAGAAAGTTAGCAAAAATGAATGGGGGAAATCTGTAGTTAAAGAGCTTTCTGAATTTATACAACATAAGAACGAGGGTATTAAAGGATTTTCTCCTCAAAACATTTGGCGTATGAAACAGTTTTATGATATGTATAACGGAAATGAAAAACTCTCACCACTGGTGAGAGAAATAACATGGACAAATAATCTGCTAATAATGGCTGGCACTAAAAGCGATGAGGCGAGAGAATTTTACCTAAGATTATGTATAAAAAATAATTATTCTAAGCGTGAACTTGACCGCCAAATTGATAGTATGTTATTTGAAAGGACCATGTTATCCGATAAGAAAAATGAATTATTTATTTCAAATAATAATTCAGGACTTTCGTGTTTGAGAGATAATTATGTATTAGAATTTTTGAATTTATCAGAGGAACATAAAGAGAAAGATTTACGCAAAGCTATTATAAAAAATATGAAGAAGTTTATTCTTGAGTTTGGGTAGAATACGCATTAAGCAGAAGTTTATCGCCTGCTTTAATTGCTGATTATAAACTCCATCTTCCCAACAAAGAAGTATTGGAAAACAAACTTCGTGAAATCGCAGAATCTGCTGATTCGAAAGAAAATGAAGAATAAATGTGGTGTTTTTATAGGTGGTTTCATACTTACGCACGGTTACAAAAGAATTTTTTATACATTCACACGGTTAATGATAAACCGTGCGTTTGTATCAAAAGTTGAGTGATTAGACAGTTGAAACCCCGCATCATTGCTGAAGTTTTAACGTGTTTAGTTTTACTTGTTTGTCACCCATAATTAAGGGTTTCTACGAATTTTCTGAAACTATAAAATTTATAAGTTTAAATAGTTTTACAAAGAGAAGGTATGTTGAATATCTTTAGTCATATTATTTTTTCTTGTGTTACTGATGTGGGTGTAAACATCAGCTGTGGTTTCTATATCTGCATGACCTAGCCAGGTTTGAATATCTTTCAATTCCCAGCCTTTGTCATACAAAATACTTGCACAGCTGTGGCGCAAATCATGAAACCGCATTTTGGGAAATTTGTTTTTTGCTAAAACTTTTTGGAACGCCGATGTTATGTAGTCCGGGCGATATGGTTTACCGTCTGGCCAGGTAAAAACATAATCGGTATTTTGAAACTCTTTACCGAATAATCGCTTATTCGTTTTAGTTTCTTTATGTAAGTCTAGTAAAACGGCCTTGATTTCAGGGAGTAAAATATACTCTCTTCGGCTGGCTTCTGTTTTTGTTTTGTCTTTTGCGATTGTTGTTGTGTGCTTCACTACAGTGTGATTGATTTTTATTTTATTATTTTTGAAGTCAATTGCGGACCATTTTAACCCAAGAACCTCGCCGCGCCGTAAGCCATAGTACAATGTCATGTATATTAATGGTTGTAAACGGTGACCTTTAAATAAATGAAGTACGTCATTTGCTTGATTAGCGTTCAGGAATATTTGACTTTTTTCTTCTTTGTTTTTTGGCAACGGAACGTGTAAAGCGGGGTTTTTACATATTGTTTCTTCGATTACAGCATTGTTTAAAGCATTTTTTATTACAATGCTGTGTTCTTTTATAGACTTATTTGAGAGCCCACCACTTTTACCGTCAAGGCGCCCGCCTGAAAATTTAAAGTCATAATAATCTACAAAATGTTTAGGTTTTAATTGATTAAGCGTGAGACCTAAATTTTCAAAGTAAGGAATTAAATGTTTTATTGTTGAATTGCGGTAACCTTCCCAAATTGTAAGTTCCACCTTATTTTTCTTTTTCTCCAACCATTGCATTAAATAATTTGTAAATAAAATGTCTGCTGGGGCTTTAGATGTTTCCTTTTCTTCATATTCAGCTATCAACTTGTTTGAAAAATCCGTAGCTTTGTATTTGTTGCCTTTAACTTTTAACTTCGTTGAAACCCACTTTTGCTTATATTTGTCGCCCACTTCTGAAGTGACCCTCATTTGTTAGACAAAGATAAAAATCTAATGAAAGGGGTTATTTCTATGTCTGGAAGAAAAATATATTCTGCAGAACTCAAGCTGGAAATTGTGGAACAGTATCTCAAAGGAGGTATGGGAATAAAAAATTGGCACAAGAATATCATGTCAGCTATGGTGATGTTCAAAAGTGGAGAGATGCCTATCAGGAGCATGGCGTGAAAGGATTGAGTACTACTCACGGAACATATACTGGCGAATTTAAAGTCTCTGTTATAGAATATATGCATAATACAGGTGCATCCATCCGTAAGACGGCAGCCCATTTCAATATTCCTTCCTACAGGACTGTTTCCCAATGGGAACGCATCTACTATGAACAAGGAAAGGAGACCCTGTTTAAAGAGCAGAGAGGCAGGAGATCAAAAATGGGGACAAAATGCACACGAAAACCAAAAACAAACATAGAAACGAACGAAGACCCGCTTGCAGAAGTGCAACGCCTTCGCATGGAGAATGAATATCTAAAAAAATTAAATGCCTTAATTCAAAAGCGGGAAAGACCAGAGAAACCGATAAAGTAGCTGTCATTACGGAATTAAGGCAGAAATATAAACTGACAGCATTACTGGAACTGGCAGAAATGCCGCGGAGCACCTATTATTATCATGTAAAACAGGTACAGAAGCCAGATACTGATTTTAAAGAAAATCACAGCGAACTAAAAAGATATACAGTAGAGCAAATTTCCACAGTATTAATAAAATAGGAATCGAATCAAAAACAATAGCAGTTACCATAAATGGCAAGCGTACGACTAAAAAAGTAAGAAATTTACCAATCCGGGTGTGTAATGATGAGTAACTTTGTTTACGCTGTTTACACCTGTTTACGCAGCGTTTTTTACAGAGGTGTAAACTAAATTAAAGCCCACAAGTCCCAGTATTATGCGATTTTGGAGTTAAGTGTATATTTTGTTTACGCTGTTTATACCACTTTGGGAGACTTTATAAAAAACGTATGGGATTAGCTATTTATAACTGTGCCTAATCACTATACTTTTGATACAACAGCAGATTTGTCCGAGAAATGGCTAGAGGTATGTATAACTATTGTACATCTAGTTTCTCTAATTTGGTCCAACTTGAAATTTCAAATTTTTTACACGAAGATCCATTTGGGAAAAGAAGCTCCTCAGTTGGTATTGGTTCAGGGAAGGCGCCACTGCCCTTATTTTCACTAAAATATATTTGTGCCTGTTTGGGCATAGAAATCTTTTTCAACTTTTCACCATATTTTTGATCATTACTAATAAGGGAACACTGCGTCGTATATTTCACATTATCGGCAATATTAATTTCTTCAAGATTATTACATCCAAAGAATGGATTATAGCTTGTTGAAGATGTCACATCCGGCCGGTTACTGCTGTCTCCAATAGATTCTACTTTTCTTAATTGGCTACATTGTCTAAAAGAGTAACCATGAAGTTGTGGCCAGCCATCTATAAATATTATTTTTTTAAGGTTTGGCCATCCACAAAAGGCCCAGCGACCAATTTCTTTAACATTAGGCGGGACAACTAAAATCTCAACAGAATTCGCTATTTTTTTCAAAAGTGATTTCTCTTCCTTCTCTTTAGGTGAGTCAAGAGGATAATACGTTACATCGAAAGAATATTTCTCGATTGTATCACACCATATAGGAATAACAAAAATTATTTTACCATTTGCATTTTTGCATATACAGGGAATTTTACCATTTGCCATATCTATTGCCGCGTTTCTATCCAAAGTCCTCATCTCAGGGTTCTTACCAAATGCCCGTATCTGTGATGCCATTATTTCGTCGATGTCGACAGAATAATCTTCATCATTGTATTCATCAACCAACTCGTTATTACTGCCATCATCGTGTTTGTCAGAAACATCATTTTTATTTTCTGTATTTTCATTATAATCCGGAGACCCATTATTGCTATCTTGAGGGGCCAGATTATTTGCAGCATGGTTGCCGTTATTGCTGTCTTGATGTTGTGAAGCGTCATTTGCAAGATTGTTATTGTTATTACTGTTGTTTTGCTGTTGGCTGCTTCTTCTTGTTTCTTGTGGAGTTGGCGCAGTCGGGTCCACATCCATTGCGTTTGCATTTAAAGAACCAAACAAGGCCATCGACAAAATTCCACCGGCCCACAAAGCCGACTTAACCGATATCCCACCGCTAACGTCTGCGAGTGCCTCTTTAGATAAAATTTTTAAAGTTTCTTCTTCGTATTCAAGCAAATCTTCCTCCGAATAATTTAGATTCTCTTTCTTCATGAGTGGCATTATTTCTTCCCTTATTAGCTTTCTTAAGTCTTTTTTTGTTACAACTTTTTTTGCCTTTTCTTGAATTTTATTCTTAAAAATAGCATTCGAGAATATCTTTTTATAAAAATCCGCTATATCTCTTCTTGGCTTTTTCAACAAAATCAGCCCCTTTTTAATGTATTGTAATATTATACAATAAATTTGCTTAAAAATCAATATTAATTGTTGGTTTAGTAGAAATGAATTTGAGATCTTTTGAGCTAACTGTAAACATTATAAATATGCAATATCCAAAAATCTAGCACAAAGGCCGCTTAAATCTTGAAAAGAATGTTTATAAATTGTTCAAACGTTGTTTCAAAAAACTAATGACGGTGCTAAATATAATTTTGAATTAGCCAAATAGACACGGCAACGCGAGAAAAATTGGCAGTATCGCTTTCAACCACATTAGAAATTGCGAAATAGTTTGTAACTAAAAAAATTAAAAGGCCGTTAACAAAAGTTAGCGGCTTTTCTAGAAATATCAACGAATTAAGGACATTGCGTAAGAAAGAAGTCTTTCCGTAAGTGAAAGCAGACTTACTAAAACATATCCCTTGATGTTTTGAGACACATTTTTAATTAATAGGAAAAAATTTGGCGCGGAGGCCCTTTGCGGCACTGTAGTCCGTTCCTTTTGCGACATCGTACCGGACCCTGACTCTTCCTGCGTTAGTTGGTGGTGTTGTTGAAGGCGTACCTTCGGTGCCGTCCGGATTTATCGGAATATACATTATGGTAACCTCGCCCATGCCGGTTATACCGTCTTTCGTCCTTATTATGGCTTGCTTTTCTGTGCCGTCGAACTCCAAACTCACTGGCAGAATGCAGTCAAAGTCGGTTTCTGTCGGTGTTTTTAGAATTTTAAAGCTCAAAGGCACCGCTGGGAAGGCGTTGCCGTAGGAGTTGAATTGAGTTATTAAGACATCATGCGTGCCGCCGGGAAGACCACTTAGTTGCACAGACCAGTAACCATCGGGGTTTACCTCCGTTGTGGCAAGGATTTTGCCACCCTCAACGATAGTTACAATGTGTCCAGGCGCGCCGGTGCCCGAAACCGTCACTGTTGCGCCGGGGTCGAACATTGAGTTTTGGGCGGGGGCCGTAAGCGTTGTCTGTCTGGTGATGTTCGTGCTCACGATTACTGAGCCGGCCAAAGTGGTGCTGTTTCCCCATAAGCGATCGCCGTACTCGATTGTGTAACCGGCTAATTCATTAGTGACATTACGAAAGTCGTTAAACTTTCCATCTGCTGTATTTGTTCCTAGGCAGCCTTCAGCACCACCATTCGCATTATTTGGTTCTTTATTGCCCGTGTGCCATGGAGCATAATTATACACCACATGGACATTAGAAGCAGCACCAGTAGATGTTATTTTGTCGAAAAAAACAGAGTTAGTAGGACTTGGAGCACCGTAAGTCCCTTCTGGAATATCATTTTCTGACAATAATCCTGGGGAAGTCCAATTCGGATCGCTGGGCTTAAAGCAACTCTCTGGCCCGCACGCCCAGTAGTAATAACCCATATTGTCAGAAGAAACCGTTGCAGATGGGGAACCCATGTTAGAAACCTTGAAACGTGTTCCGCCAAGCCACCCTTTTGGGACTGTCCCATCGGTTGCAGAATATTTTTTATAAAAGTCGTCCTCTTCCTCTGAAGTTATTACGGCCAAGTAGCCTTGCCAGCCGCCAATCTCAGAGTTCAGCGCCTCTTTATACGCATTAATCCAAGAAAGTCCAGCTTTAGGGACATATTTGTAAAAGTGCCCCGTGCCGGGGAAGTAGTGAATATCGCTTGGAATCTCCGATTCACTCAAGAGAATGCTTATGGACTGCGAATAATTGCACTTGTACTGCACGTTTCGCAAAAATTCTTGCACACTGGCGGCCGGTTCCGTCGTCGTGCACGTAACAAAAACGCTGGTATTGTCCTCACTTGCAGTGAACCCAGCCATCGCCGGCAGCGTTATTTCGGCGTTCGTCGTGTCCTCGCCGGAATACGAAATTTGGATAGTTTTAATTGAATTCGGCAACTTTTCAGTAACGGTCAGCTCCGGAAACGTACAGTATGCTTGGTCGTCGCTCCATCTCTGCACTCCAAAGTCCACCACAACGTCAAGCTCGCCGCCAGGCGCGCATTCCGCAGTATTGCTTATTTGCAAGCACGCGAAAGGCCCCAGAAAAATGCCCGCGAGAGTCCACAAAATTAACTTTTTAATAGTTTTCATCACAGCACCACCCAATATTTATGTGTTTTTATCCTATTATATATATATATATATATTGCAATATATTTTTAAGATTTTTGTATATATGCACAAATGGCGATAAAAATTTATATAAATATTAACCACATAAAGTCCTGAATGTGTGAAATTTTAAGATGAAGCTCCGAAGGCATCCTTAGCGGAGTTTTAGGCATCAAATAATTAAAAAGTCCATCACTGGCAGCCTGTGCGCGAACTTTTGGGCAAACAAAAAGAGCGGGTTATGTAAAGGCACCCCTACTCTTTAAAGGCCAAAGATTTTATTTTTTATACCATTAAAAGCGCACGACACACTGAGCATTGTATCAATAGTCGAGTGAAAAAATGGTGTGAGTGACGGGGATTGAACCCGTACGTTGTAAAACACACGCCCCTCAAACGTGCCTGTCTACCAGTTCCAGCACACTCACAATTATATCTTAATTATGTTATTTTAAGACTTTTTTCTGATTTTGTCAATAGAGAACAAAGACAGCACAAAAAAGGCATTAAATATATCTGACGAAACATTATTGAACGAACTTTGAAACAAAAAAGAACCTCGGCCGAAACCGAGATCTTTACATTAATTATTAAAGATGTATTTTTTATTATTGAATAGAATTATTTTCCCGGATATAAAAGGCTTTTAGGTACCAAGATGTAATCCAGCAGATATTTTGTAAAATCGGCAAAATTCAATGATATCTCTGCTTAAGGTCTGTTTTTATAAAAATAGAGAGAAAAGGCTAATATGGCGAACAAAAGTTACAACTGAGTAATACGGCAGTGAATTTTGACGCATTTTAGCAGGATAAACAGCTGAGGTAGATGTTTATTGTATCTCAAATGTATTTAATGCCTGCTCTATGAGACCGTTTACTTTTGATCTAGAATCACTGGATAAAACGCCAACAGTTTTTTTGTATGAAAGTTTGTCGATAGAATATTGATGAACTTTTTTTACAGCGTCTTGCATATGTTCTGGATAATCACTTAACCGCTTTCCTTTTATTGATTTTCCATTTACTAATTCGTCAACATTTGATAAAAAGGATTTTATCATTTTCTTCATTTCTTTCGACAACTGGTCCTTTGTCTTTCCATCTTTATATTTTTCTACATACGATTCTAACATAGCTGGTATTCCGCGGCCAATCTTTGCGCATCTTATGGTCTCTTTTAGGGGGTTTGCAGCCTTAGCATCAAAAGTAACTTTTGAATAACGAGGAATCACCTTTTGAATAACCTCTATATCTGGATCTTTTTTTATAGAAAAAGTTCCATTTTTCCCGTGCATTCTAAAAACTATTTTTTTGTAGCTACTTTCTTTAGGATAGCCAGGATTAAGTTTATCCAAAAAATCTTCCAAGTCTTTTTTTGTTTGATCGTCGAGGCCATACGGATTTTTAGGGTCGAGAGGGTTTGAAGGAGGTGTTGAAGGAAGCTTTTTTGCAATAAGGTTGTCTAAAAAGGCTCTAGCTCTTTCTTCGTCCCAATCATCTGCCTTTTTTTCATCATTAGAATCTTCAAAATCGTCTTTTTTAGCTTTTTGGCTTTTACTATTCAATGATGTCTGCCCGTCTTTATTTGATGTTGCCGACTTTTGTTGCTGCTTTTTATTTCCTGTTGGGGTTTGAGCTGGGTTTTGACTTGATTTTGCAGAATCAAGTGTTTTTTCATTATCTGACAAAGTTTTTTTAACCAACTTTTTATTTGGATTTACCGACTTTACTCTTTTTTGAGATTGCTGTTTTTCATTTTCTGCTGGAGTTTGAGCTAGGGGTTGACTTGATTCTGAAGAATTAAGTGTTTTTTCATTATCTGACGAAATATTTTTAGCCTGTAGCGATTTTTCAATGTCTGAGTCATTGCTTGCAGTTCCTATTTTACTTTTATTTGCACCTGAATCATCGCTTTCGGAGACTGTTTTTTGCCCGATTTCAAAATTATTTTCATCCGCAGCTTTATTTATGCTTTCCTCTTCATCTTTAGCTTTTTCTATTTCTTCTTCTGTACTAGAGGTAACATTTTCATCCTCTTCACTTGAAGAATGTTCACTATTGTTGTCTTTAGTATTTACTTTTTTATCAGTTTGCTCGTCAGATTTTTTTAGCGTTGTGCTTTCATCTGTTTCGTTATCAGATTGATCGGTAGCGTTATCCGACATTAACTTTTGAGATATTTTAGGCGTTTTGTCTTTAAAGAAGTCATCATCATATTTACGGTTGTCTAATTTATTTTGATTACTTGGTTCATCTTCGTGTTCGCTATAAAAGTCAATATCTGAATCAGAAAAGCCGTTATCAGAATTTAAATTGCTTAAATCTGGTGATTTATTGTTTGCAGTTTTTATTTCATCTGTTTCGTTGTCAGATTGATCGGCATCTCCGTGTCCACTTTCGCTAGAGCCAAAACCACTAATTTCGTTATCAGATTTAACGTTTGCATAACTGTTTGTAATTTCTTTGTCAGACAATTCAGGTGTTTCCTCAGTGTTGTCTATTAAAGCAGAAGAAGAGCTGCTGACTTGGTCAGTTTCTTTTTCTTCAGATCCAGAAAGTACATTATCGTTGTTGCCTTCTTTAGTTTCCTTGGCTACTGAATCATCTTTATTCTTTTCAGAATCTGAAGATATAGTGCTATTAACTTGAAAAAATTCTTCAGAATTTTCTTCCTCTCCTGTTTTATCAACTAAATTTTTTATATCTTCCTCGATGTTAATCTCACTGTCGCTGTTAATTGTTGAAGTTTCTTTTTCATTATCGGACACTTCTTTAAAGAAAGCTAACATATTTTCATCTGTTATTGGATCATAATTTTGGGGCGTTTCTTTTTTCTCCTTATTTTTAGAATCTTGAGAAGATGTGATTCCGCTATTTATTTCTTTATTTTCATTGGTAGCCTCAATATTTTCATTCTTTTCAGGATCTGAAGAAAGTGTACTTTCGCCGTGTATCTCTTTATCTTCATTAGTTTTTGCAATGTCTTTATTATTTTCAGAGTCTGGAGAAGATGTGATTCCGCTGCCTGTTTCTTTATTTTCAACATTAGAATAGCTGCTGATTTGGGCAGTTGCCTTTTCTTTAGATTCAGATAGTACCTTATCTTCGTCTATTTCCTTACTTCCCTGGGGTACTAAATCATCTTTATTTTTTTCAGAGTCTGAAGATGCAGTGCTATCAACTTGAAGAGGGGGCTCAGTTTTTTCTTCTTCCTCATTAGGCCTAAAAATTAAGTCAGTTATATCAACTTCAGAACCATCACTATTTTTTTCTGAAATTTCGTTATTATTATCCGAAGAATTAGAAACTAAATCTAAGATATCTGTTTCAACATCAACTTTAACTTCTTCTTTTTGATTAGTTTCGCTTTTATTTTCTTTTTCAGCGTCTGAGATGTCTGCTTTTATGTTATTTTTGGCCAGATCTTTATTTTCAGAATCAGAACTATTTGTGCCTGAATCACTCTTTATACCATCTGTATTGCTTATATTTTCATTAGAACCGTTTTCTTCGGAATTTGTGTCTTTATTTTCTGAGTCACTTGATGATGGAGAATTTATAAATGTTCCTCCTGCTTCCTTTTTTTTCTTTGGAGTGTCAAATAAGCTTGTGCCATTTTTAGGCTCTTGAGTTTTCTTTGATTCAACGGTGTTTTCTGAAGACTCTAACTGTGAATCACCATGTAACAATGGTGTTACTGCACTGCTTTTTGTTGCCTTTGGTGTATAAATCCCTCGTTCTAGTTTATATTGCTCGACTAGTGTGTTTGTTTTTTGTGGTGTTTTATAGCCAGATTTTTCAGCGGGTGGAGAGTTAAATTCGTAATAATATTCATAATTATGCTCATGATTATCGTTGTCATTTCCTAAATTTATTTCGCAGAAAAAATTGCCTTCATAATCGTCTATAACGTAAGGTCTTGGCAAAGATTCTTTACCGCGAGACAGAGAAAGTATGCTGGAAGCATTTTTAGCCATTGGATTATTTTTACCATTATAAATAATGTATTTTAAAGATCCGCAGTTAACAAGCGCCCATTGACCAATAGAGGTTACACTGCCCGGAATAGTAAGTGATTCAAGGCTTGTGCAGCTGTTAAATGCTGAATCTCCAATTGAGCGTAATCCTTCTTTAATATCAATTCTTCCCAATTTGCTGCATTTAAAAAATGCAGAGGCTCCAATTGAGGTTACAGTTTTAGGGATATCTATAGATTTAAGACTTATGCAATTATAAAATGCACTATCTTCAATCGAATTTAGTCCTTCTGTAAGCTTAACTTCAACTAAATTGATGCAATTATTAAATGTATAAGGCATAATATTGGTTACATTACTCGGAATGCTAATCTGCATCAAGCTGCTGCATTCGTTAAACGCGTATTCTCCAAGAGAAATTAAGCTGTCAGGTAGGGTGATTTTAGCTAATAATTTACATTCGGAAAACGCATAACTTTCAATAGAAGTCACGCTTTCTGGCAGCTTAATTTCAGTTATACCAGAACGTCCAAACGCGTGCTGCCCAATTTTGGTTATGCCATCGGGGATGTCTATAGATGTTGCATCTGAACAATCCACAAAGGCACCACCTGCAATGGAAGTCACGCCTTTAACGAATTTGATAGATTTTATGATATTTTTATAGCCATACCAAGGAATGTCGTTAGTTTCTGGGTAACCTGCTATCATATCGCCTTTACCTTTAATCTCCAATTCACCATCTTTATAAAGAGTCCATTTAACATCTTTCCCGTCATTAGTGGAAAGATCTCCACAAAAATCGCTGTCAAGTGATAATCTTATGTTGCCGAAATAATTATCCTTGTAAGTAGGTGGTAGAATTATTTTTGTTGAAGGCGTATTAGTAAACTCATCAGCTGAAATCAAGTTACCAGATGTGGCGGGATTTTGATCTCCGCCAAAAGTTATTGTTTTTAATTTTGGGCAATGATTAAAAGCTAATAAATGAATTTTCGTAAAGCTGCTGAGAATAGTAATTGATTCAAGTCCCTTGCAGAAATCAAACGCGTAGGATCCGATTTCCTTTATAGTATTTGGAATATTAATAGACTTAAGAGCATAACAGCTGAAAAAAGCATGGGCCTCAATTTGAGTTACAGTGCTAGGGATAGCGATTTCAGCAAGTTTTTTACATGAATGAAACGCGCATTCCCCAATACTGGTTGCATTAGGTATATAAATTTGAGTAAGACTTTTGCATTCCCTAAATGCACTAGCACCAATTTCTGTGTTACTTTCAATTTTAATTTCTCCCAAACTTTTAAAATCACAAAAACAGCTCACCGCGGAAACTGGGTTGTGTGCAGGCTGAATGCAACCTTTAATTGATTTTACACCCTCTTTTATAGTAACTGTTTTAACGTCATTTTTATGCTCCATTTTACTAAATGGAGTAGAATCAGAGAGCTCTCCAACAAAATTTACTGCACTTTCGTTTACGCTAATTACCAGTTCACCATCGGCATAAAGAGTAAAGTTAAGGTCTTGTTCATGGTCTATAGATCCACAAGTGCCACTTTCAAGTATCTTTCGGCTTAAATCTTCGGCAGCATCTTTTGTTTCTTTATTTTCTTGATTTTCTGCAGCATCTTGTGCTTTTTCGCTGTTTTCATAGTTTTCTGTATTTTCATTTTGGTTATTATTTGAGTCTGCTGTTTCGCTTTCTGATTTTGCGTTATTTTCTGGTTGATCTTTATCTGTTTTATTAATTTCTTCATTGTTAACGCCTTTAAAACTAGGGCCATGGTCCGAGCCTGAGTCTGAGCCGAAATCTGGTCCACCAGGTCCCGGTCCAGAATCATTGTCGTTGGTTGAGCCAACTGAAATAGTTGGCTTTGTTACTTTTGCGCAGCCCAAGTAATCACTTTCGTAGGTCGCTAATACATTTATCGTTTTATTTTCTTTTAGATCAAACAGTTTTATCCCGTTAGCTGGGTCATGATCTCCTCCGTAATTTACTGTTTTTAAATTTAGACAGTCAGAAAGCGCGTCTTCCTTGATTGTAGTTACACTGCCTGGTATAGTAATAACTGGAAGATTTGTGCATTTATTAAATACCTTTGCTCCAATGTAAGTTACGCTACTTGGGATAGTTATGGCTTCAAGTGATGTACAATGTTCAAACGTAAAATCTTCGATTTTAGTTATGCTATTTGGCAAACTTATAGACTGAAGAGCAGAGCACTCTTTAAATGCACGCATACCAATAGTTTTTACGCTATTTGGTATAGTAACCTCGGTGAGTTTTTGGCAAAAACAAAACGCACTGGACCCAATTGCTGTTACACTATTGGGTATATCTATAGACTGAAGACCAGATAGATTAAAAGCACTGTTCTCAATTGCAGTTACAGTATTGGGAATAGTAATCTCAGAAAGTTTCTCACAGAGAAAGAACGCACCTTCTCCAATCTTAGTTATTTTAGGTGTAGCAATTTTGCTAAGATTTTTGCAATATTTAAATGCATAAGCTTCAATTGCTGTTTCCCCTTCAACAACAACTTCAGTAATATTATCTAATTTACTAAAGCAACTCTCGTTTAATTTATTGCCTTTAATTGATTTTACACCGTCTTTTATAGTAACCTTTTTAATCTGTACTTTGTTTTCATTGATCATATTATCAAATGGAGTAGAATCAGAGAGTTCGCCAACAAAACTGTCAGAACTTGCCTGACTTTCGTTTACACTAATTACCAGTTCACCAGTATCCTTGTAAAGAGTAAACTGAAGATCTTTTTCATGGCCTTTAGATCCACAGTATCCACTTGCAAGTATGTCTTGTTTTGGAACCTCTACAGCATCTTGTGCTTTTTCGCCTTTTTGAGCTTCTGTATTTTCATTTTGGCTTTTGCTTGAATCTTCTGCGCCTTTGCTTTTTGCTTTTTGATTCTTTGTTGCATCATCTTGCAATTTTTTATTTGACTTATCTAAGTCGTAATCATTATCGCTAGACTCTCCTTCTTCCTCTCCTTCTTCCTCTTCTTCTTCCTCTTCTTCGGCAAATAAATCATTATTTCCTTCATTTTTAGAAAGTTTACTCTTTGTCTTATCCGATTGATCATTATCATTATTGATGAACTCGCTGTCGTCGTTATTGTTAATAAGTTCTTGTTCCTTTTCTTTTATAAAATTTTCTAGTTCTGTAGCAAAAGCTACAGCCTTTTCCTGCATAAATTGGGGATATTGTTCCGCAGTGCCAGAATCTACCATTGATTGATAGGTTCCTAATAAGGCTTTTAAATTTTTTAGAACATCTATTTTACTCAAGGCTTTAAACATTGTTTTAGGAGTCTTGTTATGCAAAAAACATCTCATAACTTCATTTTCAACAGGTTTGCCATATAACTCTTCATTATATGAGTCATTTTCATCAAATAAATTTTCGGTAGGCTTAATATTTACTTCAAAAGGAGAAGCATATATTTTTGAAATGTATTGACACAATATGTTAGCAGCGTTAGCATCAATAACTTCGCCATCATATATTATACCCGCCTTAGTAAAAATGCCGTCATTTGTAAAATAAACAAAATTATCGTATTTTTCTATATTATTTTCTTTCATTTGAGCAATACTTTCTTTGGAAAAATTTTCTAACGGGAACTTTCTTTGCAAATATTTAGCTAGATTTATAAAAACTAAATTGGTGTTTCGATTTAACTCTTTGCCAGATCCATTCATATTTACCGCTAAAGAAAAGCTTACTCTTTTCTTAGCACCACTAGATTTTTCTGCATCATCAGACTCTGCGTTACCTTTTTTTGTCTGTTCAACCTTTTTTTGATCTTCTTCGCTTGAATCTTCTAGCTTAGATTTGCTGCTTTCTGTCGCATCAAGAGGCACATTTACTTCTTCTTCATCATTATTTTTTTCTGACTTATTTTCATCAGCATTAAGCAAAGCAGGAGCTGCAGGTTCTTCTTCTAAGTCAGCATTTACAAACCCCCAGTTGATTTTTTTCAAAATAAATCGTGGCATTTTTTTGAATTTTCCTTTTCTTTCCATTTTTTGCAATTTTTTAGCAACTGTTTCGTTGTTATCATCATTAATCCAAGCAGACTTTATAAGTTCACTAGCAGAGTCGACTCTTTGGCAAACGTATTCGACTCTACAGTCATGAGCAAGGTCAAAAACTGCTATAAAAGATTCTTCTGGAATGTCTTCATTGTTAATAGTAGCATTACCATTTAAATCGATTTGAATAAGGCTTACAATATTTCTTAAATTTTCGCCTATTTGGTTATCTAAATCCATAGTATCCTTCGTTAAAGAAGGGTCATATTCTTTAGATTTTTCGAACTCTTCATTAAAACGGTTAACAAAATTTACTACGGTATCACTTGTCCAACCCCCAGCTACAATATTTGCAGTCAGAGGATCCTCCGTAGTATACGCAGATTTTGTGTTGGCTCCTTTGGATGAAATCTTTTTGTTGTCTGATTCTTCAGGGGCACTATCGCCGTCATCATTTTTAATGGTAACTTTTTTAGCATCTGTTTTCGTTTTTGGTTTCCTGTCGTCGTCATCGCCATCGTCATCGTCACTATCACTACCGCTGGAACCTTTGCTGTCTTCCTCTTCACTGCCTGTACCATCATGCAAGTTGGGGGCAGCTGGCTTTTCATTTTCATCGTTAACTTCAGCATTATCATTGTTTTCTGGTTGCCCGTCTGAATTTTCGCCGCCATCAAAGTTTTGTGGCTGGCCTTCAGAATTTTCGTTAGCACTTTTTGATTGTGCAGCGGGACCTGCGGCTGGCGGCTGGTCGTCAGGGTTTGCAGCTGAGGTTGGCACTTGTGCTGGAGCGCCTTTAAAATTATTATATAATCGTTTAGCAAGAGCCACCGGAGTTTCGTCATCAAACAGATACGCAATAGAATAAATTCCCGCTAGCCCGAAAAGAACAGGGGTGACAATTTTCCAGTAGTTGAATTTTTCAGCAACTTCTTTTACAGAGTTTACATACTCAACTAAGCCCCCAGGATTCTGAGCGACATCAGGAACATCAACTTTTTGCATACTTTGAGAGACTAAAGAAGAAGCCTTTTCTACAGAGTTACCAACCCAATCTGAAGTTGGATTAGCTGGATTAACAACAGCACTGCCTGTTCCTGAACCGCCCCAATTTGCCACATAATTTGCAACGGCATTGCCAGCAGATTTTACATACTCAACTAAGCCTCCAACTTTCTGTGCTACCCCTGGAGCGTCAACTTTTTGCATGCTTTGAGAGACTAAAGAAGAAGCCTTTTCTACAGCGTTACCAACCCAATCTGAAGGTGGATTAGACGGATCAACAACTGCATTGCCTGTTGCAATTTTATTTACGCTGTTGGCAACGCTTGCTCCTGGACCGCCCCAATTTGCCACATAATTTGCAACGGCATTGCCGGCAGATTTTCCATATTCAACTAAGTCCCAAAATTTCTGAACTACACCAGGGGCGTCAATTTTTTGTATGCTTTGAGAGACTAAAGAAGAAGCCTTTTCTACAGAGTTACCAACCCAATCTGAAGTTGGATTAGCTGGATTAACAACAGCACTGCCTGTTCCTGAACCGCCCCAATTTGCCACATAATTTGCAACGGCATTGCCAGCAGATTTTACATACTCAACTAAGCCTCCAACTTTCTGTGCTACCCCTGGAGCGTCAACTTTTTGCATGCTTTGAGAGACTAAAGAAGAAGCCTTTTCTACAGCGTTACCAACCCAATCTGAAGGTGGATTAGACGGATCAACAACTGCATTGCCTGTTGCAATTTTATTTACGCTGTTGGCAACGCTTGCTCCTGGACCGCCCCAATTTGCCACATAATTTGCAACGGCATTGCCGGCAGATTTTCCATATTCAACTAAGTCCCAAAATTTCTGAACTACACCAGGGGCGTCAATTTTTTGTATGCTTTGAGAGACTAAAGAAGAAGCCTTTTCTACAGAGTTACCAACCCAATCTGAAG
>CAOSWK010000005.1 GCA_948527295.1 uncultured Eubacteriales bacterium
TTAACCCTTCGGGAATCCCAAGGCTTTTTACCCACAAAGTGCAAGACTACAGTATTTTTCATTCCGTCCTCCCAATTGTCTTTATCTATGAGCCGATATAAATATGGATCTTTTTCGTATTTTGGGCAATACATAAAACCAATTATTGCGCCATATCTAAAGGGCAGATCCATTATTTTTCCGTAACATACTGCATTTATTGCGTCTTGGTCTGGAAAGATCAACCTTTTATTCTCTTCTGTGGCCTTTTTCAAAAACTGCTCAAATTTTTCCTCTACGTCGTCTTCTCTGATTTTGGCCAAGTTCCACAAAAGCGATCCAGAACATATATATTGGCTCATATCTGCTATTTCAAGCTCATTTGCATGATCTTTACATAACCGGAAGCCATCCGGCGTGCCCGCGACATAATTGTCGCCTATGTCAAGATTGTACATCTCGGCTAAATCCTTCAGCACCAGGGTGTCGCTGTCCAGATAAATGCACCTGTCTTCATCCTTAAGCACACTGCCAACCTTCAGCCGATAGTACATCGCGGTGCCCCAATTGCCCTTCTCGAACTCTTTAAACGCATCTCCCATGTCTACTATTGTTATTTCGCAATTTGACAATTTTTCGTTCAGTTTTTGCACTTTAGATTTGTTTTCTTCAGAAAAATCGTTCGTTACCATGATGTAAAACCTTAGCGTTGTTGCGGGGTCCGCATTTTCTGAGGCCGAAACAATAGACACTAAAGTCGGGACAACATAGTTATTGTCCGTTGCCATGGCTACCGGTATGGACACTGTCGGGCCTTTGTCATCATTAGCAATAACCTGCGGTGTAAGATTAAACAAGACCACTATAACTACCGTGAAAACAGCAAAAAATCGGATTTTCAAATTCCTTTTCATTTTAAATTTCCTCCTTTAATTTTTGTCTGATTTTTAAAAGAGATCCTCGGTTTAACGCGCGCCGAGGACCATTTTTTAACCAGCATTATTCAAATTTCTTTTTTCTATTCTTAGCAACTATCGCAAGGACTGCTCCCGCAAGTATCCACGATACTACAATTGAGCCCAATGTGTAAGTTTCATCGCTTGTCGCTGGGTTTTTCGAGTTAGCCCGCTCGGCCTTTTCTTGCTCATTTAAGATATCTATCAAGGCATATGGGCTAAAGTGCGGCGTTTCAAACACAGCATATTTTTGGTCACCCATCATTTCTGTTCCTATTAATTTATGCTCCGTGTCTGCTTTGTTCGGATCCACGTAGAAAACTTTGACATCATTAGGATAATCATAGTAGCTTGGCACAGGCACAGACACCTTTACAGGTTTTTCGAGTGTTATCTCGCCGACTTTATTGCCACTTTCGTCCACAAAATATATCAAAAATAACTTTCCGTGTTCGGTTTCAACTGCAAGCGCATGATCATATCCATGACTTTGCAAATCATCGTTAACCGGCTCCACAACCAGTCGCCAAGTTTTTGAGATTTGGTTATAAGGATCAACTACTTTTACAATAGTGCCGTCGCCCACTGGCGCTTCAAAAACGTTCTCTCCCGCGGCTCCAAACGAAGCCACAATCTCTCGTTTGCTGTATTCTTCAGCCGGGCCAAGTTCGGTTAGCACCGCTCCATTAGGATCGTCTTTTGGCACCCATCCAACAATTGGGTCAACAACCTTTAGCGGTGTCCCTTTTTTATAATCATAAAAGTCTTCGTTCATCCAAAGCCTGAAGTAACCGTCTCCTAAATCAAAACGAGGAACATCTGCCGACAGTAAGCTAACATCTTCGGCTTTGCACAGATAATAAAAATCGTTAACGTGCGGCAACAATGGATGTTGATCTGTATTCATCTTTTTTATTGTAGGCAACGCTGCAATCGAATAATCCGGCGAACTTAAGTCTACAGTTGGAATATCCCATATTTCTTGGTCCCAACCTAAGTCTATGAATATCTGTTGCCAACCTGGGGTTAGTTGAAAGGCCTCGCCGTCTTGACCAATACCTGGAGGCTCACCTAAGTCATCACGGTAAAAACAGTTACTATCGTTGCCTTTTGAAGCTGGGGAGCCGGGAACTTGACTAGCAGGACGATTATCTTGGTATTCAGCACTTGTGTATGCAATAACGTCAACATCTGGGTTGCCTGTTCCACATATTCCTTCAGGGGGAGAAAGACAGACGCAGTTTCGGCACCTACAAGATATATCATACCCTATAATTCCGCCTACATAGCACAATAGAGTGCCATTATAGATATGTCCTGCACCAACAAGAGTAGCAGTAGAATAGCAATTTGAAATGTGATCGTCAAATGAAGAATAAAGCGAAGTTCCTACAATGCCGCCAATTTCACTTTCTCCAGTTAACGTGCCTGTAAAATAACAGTCATTTATGCCACTCCATTTGCCTGAAGAGCCAAAGCTTACTCCCCCACAAATTCCTCCAACACCAATTTGCCCACTTATATCTGCATTAGAAAAACATTCTTCTATATAAACTCCATATAATTTACCGCAAATGCTACCAATTAAATTTGTAGCAGAAATAGTTGTTTTTCTAATTGCACATCTTGAAATTTTACCAGCACTTTCATATGTTTCTCCACAAATACCTCCGACTTTCTCTTTACCGGAAATAATAGAGTCACTAACTATACAACTTGAAATATTACTATCGTCACCAGACATATATCCGCAAATGCCACCGACGTTATCGCCACCTTTTACTGTTCCCTTAACTACACAATCTGAAATCGTACTATCGTTACCAGATATATATCCGCAAATGCCACCGACATTGTTGTCACCAGTTATGCTTCCATTAATTACACAATTTGAAATAGCACTGCAATCCGAATACCCACAAATGCCACCGACATTGTTGCCACCAGTTATGTCTCCATTAACTACACAATTTGAAACAGTACTGCGGTCCGAGTACCCGCAAATACCACCTATATGTTCGTTGGTTCCTTCTGTGCAGGTTACATTGTTTAGCGTCAAATTTTTAACTGTACTTTCGTATATATAACTAAACAAACCAGTATAAGATTTACTGACATCAAGGTGTAAGTTGGAAATTGTGTGGTTACCTCCGTCAAAGGTACCTTTAAAAAGTTTGCTAGTATTGTTGTAAATATAAATTCCAATAGGTACCCACGAGATGCCAGAAAGGTCTATATCTGCATCCAACGCAACCGTTTTGCCGATAAAAGTGTTCCCTTCGTTAACTGCGTCACGAAAGGCCACCAGACCCTGTGCTGTATAGATTGTCCAGTTACCGTTTTCCTCTACATAGTCGTCGATCCCAAACACTTTTTGTGGCACAAGTACCAGAATAAGTACTGCACTAAGTATAACTGAAAGTATTTTTCTAACAGAGTGGCTTTTTCTTAGTTTTTTCGCCACTGTTTCATTGGTTTTACAAAAAAACATACCTTTTCTTTTAAGTCTAGTCATAAACATTCACTCTCCAATTCCTTTTTATGCTGCCTTTTTAAGGCAACCTTTATAGATTAATTAAATTAATATTTCTTTTCAAACTAAAATTTATAATCGTTTAGGTTTTGTTATGTACACGGCATTTAGTTTGAATTAATAAAGTGTAACTCCTGCCTTTTACATTTACAAAATCATTAATTATAAAAATAGTTTTATTAATATTTTTCCCTATGTTTCGGCTTAATAATCATGTCTTTTTATAAAAACTTTGATCATTTTTTTACATATTTGGAAATGTTGTGTATTTTATAAATATGTATAAATTTTTAATGTCACTGACTATATATTTGTGGCTAATTACCTAACATCCTGCAAGGAAGTATTAATCTTGTTTTTCAAGATGTTAAAATATGGTATAATAATAAATAAGGAAATGGTTCAAAATTAGAATTTAGGGCATAACATCTGTTGTGACCTAGTAAATATTCATAAATTCTGAACAGGCCTTCTTTTATAGATGCATTTTTTATATAAAAATTTAATTTATGCTGCTTGTAATACAAACATTTTTTTATTGTTTCAATATATTTTTTGCATAACTCAAATTGCTATTCCGGATAGCGTAACTTCGATTAGAAGAGGAGCATTTTTGGGATGCAGCAGA
Source organism: uncultured Eubacteriales bacterium (assembly GCA_948527295.1). Lineage (GTDB taxonomy): Bacteria > Bacillota > Clostridia > Oscillospirales > Acutalibacteraceae > CAG-557. Next base: position 4,097 of record CAOSWK010000005.1, read on the forward strand.
TTGTCTCAGATTGATATCCCACCTGGCGTAACTTCTATTGGTGATAGCACGTTTGTTACCTGCGATAGCTTAACTCAGATTAATATTTCATCTAACTCTAAATTAACTTCAATTGGAAACGATGCATTTTCTCGTTGTGGCAATTTAACAAAAATAAATATTCCGTCTAGCGTGACTAAAATTCTCGGAGGAGCGTTTGCTGACTGCGACAACTTGCAATTAGTGAATTTTAAAGGGCTCAAGGATCCTAGCTATGATTCCAATAAGTTTTTTAATAATGATGTTTTTTATAACGAAAATGCTAAAATTGTTGTACCGTTGAACTATGAAGGCAAAACATTTTGTGGGCCATCAGTTAAGCGTGAAGATAATTCACCATTATTAAAGAGTGAAAGCAGTAAAGATGGTTTAGATGATTTATTACTAATATTTAAGAGAAAACGATAGCGAAGATTTACGCGACTTTTCTAAATATTGGTTTGTTACTGTTGAAAGCCAAGCCCGAGAATTAATAAACTTAGTAAAAACAACTACAGCGGTTACTAAACAATTTTGACCATGTGTTAAATCAAATGAAAGAGAAAGACGGGCGTTTATATTATGTGGGTAAATTAAGACACAGTGACTATAGTATCTCAAACACAGTGAAAGCTTAATGTTGTTTAATACAAGAGAAGACATCATAAACTGTTTAATAACGGGAAAATAAATGAAAGTAATACCCTTTTGCTAGATGAAAATTTTAGCAAGAGGGTCTGTTTTTTAGACGGAAGATTGTAGACTTATCTGTCATTCTGAAATGCTTAAATTAGCATTTTCTCAGAAATCACAGCCTAAATTATAGGGCCAAAACATCGACGGGTTTTCTATTTTTACACTGGCGGCACCCGCCGCGCGTATAGATTTTTTAGAAAACTGCTTTTTAATATAGATACAATGGAGCGTATAGCAATAGAGACGTGACAATTTGGGAAATGTATTGAATAGACATATAAATTTTATAGCTTCAGAAAATTCGTAGAAAACTTCCGTTTTAGCAAAAAACAAAATAAAAAATATTGATAAATTGGTGAAATTGCAGTACAGTAGTTAAAGTGGAGAATGGTTACGAGAAAAACGCACTATTAAATCAGTTGGTGGAGCACCTGACTCTTTTTATATCAAATACTTGATAAAGGTCTACGTTGTTAGATATAAAAGTTTAAAAAATTATTTTTTAAACCGATTTAAATTTAAGCGAAAATAAATTTATCAGAATGTTGTTTATGGACAAATTTTATTGCAGATTAACAAACACAAAAGCCCAGGTTTCCCCGGGCTTTTTATTATGCAAAAAAGAGGGGGCAAATAATAATGCTAACACTATTTGCGACAGCGACCACAGCACTCGCTTTATTAGCGATTTATCAAAAACGGAAATACAGGTTTTTCACGAATTCACGCTGTCGATGTTTTGTGGGGCTGCAATACGGAGCTCGCGAAAAATTCGCAATAAAAGTTAATGAAAAAATTAAAACGAAACGAGGAGTAAATCTATATTGTCATAATTTTTTTGGGGAGATCAGACATAACCAAGATACACCAAAGCATTAAAAATTGCAGACCAAACTCTGTAATTATTTTGAGCAAAAAAAGTGTATATTTCAGAGGCGGGCGTATATGGATTTATATTGAGCAATTTAATATTGCGAATTTCCTCTGGTGTTATACCATATCTCTGGATTTCTTGAAAAAATCTCTCGTTATTTTGAGCAAGATGTAACCCTTGCTGTGCATATGAAAACGCAGCAAACTTCCCCATTATTAACTTTTTTTTAAAAAGTTTCTTTAAGTATCGACCAAATTGTTCTCCATCAGTTAAATTATACTCACCAGGAGCAAAAGGTAAGTTTAATTGAGGCAATGTAAAACTAGGAGGTGATGGTGCGATATTATTTAGGCTGTCTTCCGCTGGTAAATTGAGAGATTGACAATTATAATTAGAATAGTTTTCAGTTGAAGGGGTAAAGGGTTGTACTGGCCTCAAAGTGTCAGACATGTTAATCTCAGGAGATAAAAAATAAGGCTCTGCTTCAGCAAAAAGGTTTGACTGAGAATTATCTGGTTGATTTAGATTATAATAAGGCGGTACATTGGAATAATTATCTATTGGTGAAGCGATAGATGGATTGTTGTTTGGTAGCATGGGCTCGCCCCAAAATGCGGCCGGAATCAAACTATTATTTGGGTTTAGCGCGGGGTTATTATTAAAAAATGGTGAAGAAAAATCTTGTGGAAACATTGCCAAAGTCGGTGAGGACAAATAATTAGAAATATTTATAACAATAATTAAAGCTCCTGCAAATGAAAGTGCTTTTACAAAAAGATTTTTATTCATAAAATATCTTCCTATTAAATAATTTTGATACAAATTATATAATTAAAAAATTAAAACGTCAATTGTTTAAAAGTTTATATTATAAAATTTAGAACTAATTAATAGCGGAAAAGATAACGCAAATTACATATATGATGTAAAAAAATCAAGAATCAGTGGCCACGTAGGAAAAGTTGCGTTAAGGGATACAGCACATAGGAATTTTGTAACTTAATTTATAAATTAAGTAAAGTTTCTGTTTTGTTAAAGGAGAAAAATTACAGCCTTTTTAATAACAATTTTGCCGCAGCTATAGAAAATATTTACAATATTAGACATTGCAAAGAGAGTGTCTGCGCTTGAAAAAGCTTGATAAATGTGCTATATTGGTTTTAAGGAGTATGCGCGCGATTTTATTGAGCTTACGGTTAAAAATTTCTCGCCAGAGCTTGAGTTTATGCAGTTTTTATTGTGATTTGAAATTTTATTTTATGAGGTGATTTTTTGCAAACGCAACTTAAAAATATTAAGGTCGAGGCCGAAAGGGAGATTGCATCGGCCAAAACGCCAAAGGATATTGAGGACGTTCGAATAAAATATTTGGGCAAAAAGGGCGCCCTCACGGCAATCTTAAAACAGATGGGTGGCCTTTCTAGCAACGAGCGGCCTGTTATTGGGCAGCTGGCTAATGAAGTCCGAGATTTTATCGGCGAAAAAATCAATGCTAGCATGAAAAAAATTAAAAAAGCTCGACTGGATGAGCAACTCTCCGCAGAAAAAATTGACGTTACCTTGCCGGGCGTGCGAAAACCCTTGGGGCACAAACATCCTCTGAGTATTGTTTTGGACGAGGTTAAGGAAATCTTCGTGGGAATGGGCTTTGACATTGTTGACGGGCCAGAGATTGAGACAGACTACTATAATTTTGAGGCTCTCAATATGCCAAAACACCACCCGGCGCGCGACACGCAGGACACTTTTTATATCGACGAGAATACGTTGCTGCGCACTCAGACTTCTTGCGTGCAGATTCGCACTATGGAGAACTCGGAGCCGCCTATTCGGATGATTTCTCCTGGCCGCGTTTACCGCTCGGACGCCGTTGATGCAACTCATTCGCCGCTCTTTCATCAAATTGAGGGCTTGGTTGTTGACCGTGGCATTACCTTTTCCGATTTAAAGGGCACGCTCGAGACTTTTTTTCAGGCGCTTTATGGCCAAGGCTGCGTTGCCCGCTTTCGGCCGCATCATTTTCCCTACACCGAGCCTTCTGCCGAAGTGGACGTGCAATGCTTTAGCTGCGGCGGGCGTGGATGTCGACTTTGCAAAAACGAGGGCTGGATCGAAATTTTGGGATGCGGCATGGTGCACCCCGTGGTGCTTAAAAATTGCGGCATTGATCCTGAAGTTTACAGCGGGTTTGCTTTTGGTGTTGGCCTCGAAAGAATCGCGATGCGCCGCTATAACATCAACGATATGCGCCTATTTTATGAAAACGATGTGCGATTTTTGAATCAATTTTAATTTTTAGCGGTTTTAAATGATTTTAACTTTAATTTTAAGGTGGTTTTTATGAATCTTTCTATGAAGTGGCTAAAAGATTTTGTCGATATAGATGTTTCGCCCAGGGAATTCGCCGAAAAAATGACTATGAGCGGCTCGAAGGTCGAGAAATACACGGTTGAGGGCGAAAAGCTGAACCGAGTCGTTGTTGGCAAGGTTTTGGCGATTGATCCGCATCCCAACGCGGATAAGCTTGTTGTCTGCAAGGTGGCCGTGGGTGCTGGCGAGCCCGTGCAGATTGTCACTGGGGCTAAAAATCTGGCTGTGAACGACGTTGTGCCGGTCGCTTTGGATGGCTCAACTCTAACGGACGGCGCCAAAATTAAAAAGAGCAAGCTGCGTGGTGTCGAAAGCTGCGGAATGATGTGCTCTTTGGGCGAGCTTGGCCTTAGCGCTAGTGATTTTCCGCACGCTGTTGAGGATGGCATTTTTGTTTTGGATGAGCAAAATTATAGCTTGGGGCAGGATATCCGCGAGGCTATCGGGCTTAACGATGTCACGGTTGAGTTCGAGATTACGCCGAATCGCGCTGACTGCCTCTCTGTTATCGGACTTGCCCGCGAAGTCGCCGCTACCTTCGATAAAAAGCTGACTCTTCACACGCCGGAAGTGAAAACCTACGATAATGACAGTGCCCACGCCGATTTGTCCGTGACCGTGGCGGAAAAAAGCCCGTGCCCGTTTTATAGCGCCAGGGTTGTGCGCAACGTGAAGATTGCGCCTTCTCCCCGCTTTATTCGCGAGCGCCTGCGCGCCGCGGGGCTGCGCTCCATCAACAATATCGTTGACATCTCGAACTACGTGATGCTTGAATATGGCCAGCCTATGCACGCTTTTGACTTGCGGCGTATTGATGGCGGTCAGATCATCGCCAGGCAAGCGAACAAGGGTGAAAAAATTGTCACTCTTGACGGGGCTGAGCGCAAGTTAAGCGAAAATAATCTTGTTATTGCGGACACCAAAAAGCCGATTGCGCTGGCCGGCGTCATGGGCGGCGAGTTTAGCTCTGTTGCTGGCGACACAACCGATATCGTGCTGGAGTCTGCCATCTTTGATCCTATCGCTGTTCGGAAGGCTTCTAAGGAGCAAAATTTGCGCACGGATTCGAGTTTTCGGTTTGAAAAAGGGCTTGACAAAAACAATTGCATACCGGCCTTAAACCGGGCTTGCGAGCTGATTGAGCTTTTGGGCGCTGGTGAGGTTTGTTCACGAATTTTTGTTGTTGATAACATTGACAATCACGTTACGAAAATCCCCTTCGATCCAGATTTTATCAATAGTTTTTTGAATATAAATTTGTCTCGCGACGAGATGATCGACATTCTTTCTAAGCTTGAGTGTGAGGTTGTTGACGGCGAGGTTATTGTGCCGAGCTTTCGGCCAGACTTAAAGATAAAGAACGACATTGCGGAGGAGATTGCGAGGTTTTACGGTTACAATAAGATAGTCTCTACGCCGCTTCGCGGGAGCCACTATGGCAAATATACCGATAGGCAGCGGTTTGATCAGAAAATTAGCGCTACGATGAGGGCTCTGGGTGCTAGCGAAATCACAACTTACTCTTTTGTTAGCCCGCGGGAATACGATAAAATCTTGCTTCCGGATGATCACCCGCTTAGAAAGTCAGTTGTAATCTCGAATCCGCTTGGTGAGGATACTAGCTTGATGCGAACCACTGCGGTTGTCTCTATGCTGGGTGTGCTCTCTTCTAATTATAATCACAAAAACGAAACGGCTCAGCTTTTCGAAATCGCCAGAGAATACATTCCAAACGATAATACTGCTGATTTACCGAAGGAAAATCACAAGCTTATTGCGGGGTTTTATGGCCCTGGCATCAATTTTTTGCATGTTAAAGGGATTTGCGAAAACTTGCTCGATAGCTTATTTATAACGGACTACGATTTTGCCGCCTGTTCTGATGTTGCCTACTTTCATCCTGGGCGCTGTGCTAGGGTTTGTTGCAACGACGCTATTCTGGGGTACGTTGCAGAGGTGCATCCGGCCGTGCTCGAGAATTATGAAATAGGCACCAGGGCCTACATCATCGAGCTGGATGTTGACGCTCTGTTTGGCGCTGCGGACTTTGACATTGTTTATAAGCCGATTCCGAAGTTTGCTGCGGTTAATCGAGACTTAGCCCTGATTTGCGACAAATCCACTCCTGTTGGCGATGTTAAAAAGATTATAGAAAACTCGGCGGGTAGGCTTTTGGAGGCGGTCACGATTTTTGACGTTTACGAAGGCGAGCAAATTCCTAAAGACAAAAAAAGTGTCGCGATTAACGTTTCTTTGCAATCCGAGAGCGCTACTTTGACCGATGAGCAAATAAATTCTGCGATTAAAAAAATTATTAAGGCTCTTGAAGCCCAGAATATCACGCTTCGTTCTTGACCTTTTTGTAAATGCTGCTTGAAATTTTTGAGGATTTGGTGTATAATTATTGTATCGTGCAGGTGAGGGGGGCGCTTTTATGCTGGATAAGACGATGACGTTTTCTGTTGACGAAAGTAAGGATGAATTTATTAGACACACGCTGAATGTCGTTTATGAGGCGTTGAAGCAAAAGGGATACAACCCCGTTAACCAGATTGTGGGCTATATTTTGTCGCAGGACCCGACTTACATCACTACGTATAATAATGCGCGCAGCCTCATTTGCAAGGTAGATCGAGATGACCTTTTGAAGGCCTTGGTTAAAAATTATTTGAACATTAATTAGGATTTAGATGTCTTAATTGTAAAATATTTGTGGTTTGGAGGAATTAATTTGCCTAAAAAAAGTGCTGTGGAGCTTAAAACCGCTGTATATAAGAGTAAGCCTTTGGTTCGTTGCGGCGATGTTCTTTATTATGGCAATATTTCTGATGAATACGTTATTAAGCTGAATGTTTTGGATAGCAAAACGTTGTTTAATAGCGACGCGGCCAGCAAAGTTTCTGTGCAACTTTTGAGCACTGATCCGGATCTTAGCCCTCGCAAAAAGATTATTAAAAAGTGCGAAAAAGAAGGTTTATATGAAGCTTTGGACATTGCCGACGTTTGGCTGTGCAAAGCTTTGGGGGAAGATTGATTTTAAAGCTTTAAAGCACATTTTTATAAAAAGTCATTATGATTAATTTTTTAGCCCTAAATTAAAAGCTAATTTAGGGTTGATTTTATGCTACATTTAGTCTCTTTTTTGATGAAAATTAACGTAACAAAAGAGTGTTTTCGAATTTTCAATTGTTTGTGAAAGCAAAAAGGGTGAGTTTTTTGATGGAGAAAAAAGCAAAAAGTCTTATAAGGTACTCAAAGGTGACAGAAAAAGAAAAGCGAGAATTAGTCCTTTTAAAGGCGTCTAAATGCAAGTGGCATAAATGCAGCTTTTGCGATTATCACCTTGATTCGTGTGAGGACATAGACGAAAATTTCTCTATAAACAAAAAGCAGCTAGATAAAGTTACGGGTGAGTTTAGAATTTTGGACGTTGCAAATTCGGGCAGTTTTTTTGAGCTTGATTTTATGACGGTTAATTACATAAAAGAAATTTGCACTAAAGTGGGGATTACAACTTTAATCTGCGAGTCTCACTGGATGTATAAAGATAAAATAAAGGGGCTCAAAGAGGATTTTAGAGCTCTTGGAGTCGATTTAAAAATTAAAATAGGGGTCGAGACATTTGACTATTTGTTTCGTGAATCGTATTTAATAAAAGGAATCCTAGAATCTGATCCTTGTGCCATATCAAACTATTTTGACCGTGTTTGTTTATTATTTGGGCTGCCTAGGCAAACAACCGAGTCCATGCTCCTTGACTTGGAAACTGCGCTTAAATATTTCGAACATGTATATGTTAACATAATGACTCCAAACACGACTAGGGTTGCCCCCAGCCCGAGCGTCATAAAACAGTTTAAAGATAAAATATACCCGCTCTTTGCAGATAAAAAAAACGTAGAAATACTCCTTAATAATACGGATTTTGGGATAGGATAAATTGAGCAAGCTGAGACTTCACTTGTTAAAGCTGACGTTTGTTATGGTGCCTAGTTTAATAGATAATTTAAAATTCAGGTAAAAGCGTCTTAATAAAATGCCTAAAGAAATTATCGTGAATATTTGGCCAATAATACACGGTTGAAAATTGAAGGCGATTAAAAAAATAATAGATAAGTGCAAATATACTATAATGAATAAATCGAGATCGGCAAAAAAGAAAACCCCTCTAAACTGCAGCTTAGAAAGGGCTTCTTTTAAAATTAGTTGATTTATTATTTTGTTGATATTTTTGGTTATGTATAATATCTTAAAGAAAAACTATACGGCTTGGGCGGCTACAGAAAATTCCTTTAATCTTTCTTTAAACTCTGTTGGACAATTATCTTCCACTTCAATTTGCAGCGGCCGCGATAAGTCCAGCCCAAAGATTCCCATGATAGATTTTCCGTTTATTATGTATTTGTCAGACAGCAGCGTAACTGGGAACTCGTACTGATTTGCCAAAGAAACGAACTTTTTAACGGCCTCAATGTCAGATAATAAAATATCCTTTTTATACATCTTATCCCTCCCAAAAATCGAACAACGAATTGTTACAGTCATATGGTACCAGCATAAGTCGAATAGGTCAAGGGAAATCACAAAAAAATTCAAATTTCTTAAAAAGCGATAAAAAAAGGAGAAACGCATGAAAATTTTTATAGTAACTTTTGGGTGCAAGGTGAATCAATATGAGTCTCAGGCGATTTGGGAGAAGTTTGCGCGGGTGGGGTGGACGAAGGCTGCGTCGGTAAGAGATGCCGACGTTGTGGTCGTGAACTCTTGCACAGTGACGGAGGAGAGCGACAGGAAGGTGAAGAAAGCTTTACATAAAATAAGAAAAGAAAACTCGGGCGCAGTAGTAGTCCTCACAGGGTGCATGCCGCAAGCATTTTCGGCACGGTCAGGTTTTATAGAAACTGTTAAAGACGCAGACATAGTCTTGGGCAACGTGTGCAAGTACGATATTTTTGCGCACGTGCGAGAATTTCTAAAAACGAAAAATAAAATAGTGGCGGTAAAGGCTTTTGATGTGAGAAATCCGAAGTTTGAAAGCGCCATAATAAGCGATTTTAGCGAGAGAACGAGAGCCTTTTTAAAAATTGAGGACGGCTGCAATAATTTTTGCTCATACTGCATAATTCCTTACGCCAGGGGGCGGGTGAGGTCTAAGCCGATAGATGAGATCTTTGCTGAGGTGCAAAATCTCGCCCAAAAGGGCTACAAAGAGGTCGTGCTGGTGGGGATAAATCTCTCTGCCTATGGCAAAGATATCGGTCTAACGCTGTGCGACGCGGTTGAGACGGCTTGCCGTGTTGACGGGATAGAAAGAGTCCGGCTAGGGTCGCTGGAGCCAGATCAAATGGACGAAGCCGCAATTTTGAGGCTATCTGCGCAAAAAAAACTGTGCCCGCAATTTCATTTGTCGCTCCAAAGCGGGTGTGATGCGACTTTAAAGCGGATGAACCGGACCTATACCTCAGCGGACTACTATTTGGTGGTAAAAAGGCTGAGGGAAAACTTCGAAAACGCAGCAATCACTACAGATGTAATGGTCGGATTTGCCGGAGAAACCGATGAGGAGTTTGAGGAATCGCTAAGCTTTGTGAAGAAGGTGGGGTTCGCCAAAGTCCATGTTTTTGCGTATTCCAAACGGGCGGGCACCAGAGCGGCTGAGTTTGCAAACCAAGTTGACCCGGCCGTCAAGAAAAGCAGAAGCAAAGCCATGATAGCGGCAACAGAGAGCGCGCGCCGCGAATTTTTTAATTCTCAAATAGAAAAAACAGAGCCCGTGCTATACGAAACACGTGATAGCAAGGGCTTTTGGCACGGGCACACAAGAAATTACACGCCAGTGGTGGCTAGGGCGACTGCAGCTGCGCCAGGCTTAGATTTGCACTCAAAAATAGTTTTGACAAAGCTCACAAAGGCTGAAGCGGACTATTGTGTTGGCGAGCTTATTGAGGGCTAGCCTAGCCGTTTAAAGCAGGTAGTTAGGTTGAATATCTCTCTGGCGGCGTTTTCGTCTTTAAAAGATTCAACAGAATACAGCATCACGCCGTCGCAGCCAAGATTTTTACAAAGGTTATATTCCCGCTGCAAGATATCATCGTGACTTTGCCAGGTGCCTGAGTCTGCAGTCTCGCTGCCGGCCTTATATAGCGCCAGACCAAAATAAGTCTTCAGCTTATCGTGCTTTTGCAGGTCTTTAAAGTGCTTCGTGGCCGCTTCAAATGGAAGAGTGGGATGGTCGAGGCTAAAATATATTTGCGGGCAGATGTAGTCGATGTATCCGGGCGTTTTGCACCAGGTTGCGATGTCTGCGCCGATTTTCGCGTTATAAGCCAGGTTGCCAGAAGGAGAGATGCCGAAAACCACATCCGGATTGATGCTCTTAATCGCACTATATACGCCGGCAATAAGCGAGTTGACGTTTGCAAAGCGCCATTCTTGCTGAGAAAGCGGCTGAGTATTACCCGGAATGCCGCAGTAATTCTGATAGCAAACTTTATCGCATTCAAAATCGTTTTCTGGGTAGAAGTAATCATCAAACTGGACGCCATCGACCTCGGGGTAATTTGTTAAAATCTCTCTTACGCCATCTATAATGAGCTTGCGGACCTTTTCGTAACCAGGATTTAAAAATTTATCATTGCCGCTTTCCATAACGATATCTTCGGGATTGCTTTCGTCGTTTTTCAAGGTATAGTAAGTGTTTGACTCACACAATGAAGGTGGATTGCCGTTAACTTGGATTCGCAATGGGTTTATCCAGGCGTGAAACTGCATCCCGGCTTGATGGGTAGCTTCTATCATGTACTTAAGCGCGTCAAAGCCTGGGTCTTTGCCTTGCTCGCCGGTTAACAAGTGAGAATGCGGGTAAATTTTTGAGGGATAAAGCGCATCGGCAAACGGACGCACATGGACAATCAGCGCGTTTATTCCGTGACTTAAGGCCGTTTTAATTATTCCGTCGAATTTAGCCTTAAATGCGGCTTCTCTATAATTCGTCCCCTTCATGTTTAGCGACATAAATGGCACCCAGACTGCGATCATCTCGGCCTCGCTGTTGTGATTTAAGCCAGCAGAGAAAGTTTGAGCAGAAAGCTCCGTGTTAATCGCAGCGTCGGCGTTGTTCTCGCGGGATTTTGATTTTACATATGTAGACAAAATCAGCGCCGCAACTAAAAAGAGAATCGAAATAAGCATGGGTTTGTTCTTTATTTTTACCATTACTTTTACCATCCTTAAAGGTTTTATCGTAGTTTATGTTAATTCTTTGCTAGAAAAATGTAAAGAGCTTTATCTTCGATTTTTGGTCTTTTAAGTTTATGAAAGTTGTGATATAATTATTACAAAATCTAGAATTAGTGGTGAGGAGAGGCTCTTTTGCTAGCACACGTAAAAACCTTTAAAAAATATAAATATCTGCTTAAAAATTTGATTATGAAAGACATCAAATTAAAGTACCGGCGGTCGATTTTGGGGATATTATGGAGCGTTTTGAATCCTTTGCTGATGATGATTGTTATTTCGGCTGTTTTTTCAAATATATTCAAGTTTAGCGTTGCAAATTTTCCGATTTATTATTTGACGGGCTCGACTTTGTTTAACATGCTTTCGGAGACCACCAACAGCGCCATGATGTCTATTTTGGGGGCTAGCAGCCTCATTAAAAAAGTTTACATACCTAAGTATATTTTTCCGCTCGAAAAATGTCTGTTTGGCTTTATAAATTTTCTTTTTTCAATGATCGCGGTTGCCATTATGTATGTGATTTTGGGGTATCCGGTTTATTGGACTGCTTTACTGTTTCCCGTCCCGGTGTTTTATACTTTGGTCTTTGCCATCGGCATTAGCATGATTTTATCGGCACTTAGCGTGTTTTTTAGGGACATAATTCACCTATATTCAGTGCTGCTCACGGCGTGGACGTATTTTACGCCAATAGTGTACCCGCAAGAGATTTTAAGCGACAAAATAAAGGCCATAATGAGCCTGAACCCGATGTTTCATTATGTGCAGTATTTTAGAGACGTGCTGATGTATAACACGGTGCCGGGATTTGAAGAAAATTTAATCTGTGCGGCAATCGCCTTCGGGACGCTGATTATAGGGCTGTTATTTTTTAAAATTAAGCAGGACAAATTTATTCTTTACATATGATTTTGATTTTTAATTTTTGCGATTTAAGGCTACGAATGTGAGGATTTGGTGAGATTTTGGAAGATAAAAACGTGAATATAATCGAAGTTAAAGACGTTGAAATGCATTTTAACATGAATAAAGAAAAGATCGATAGTTTGAAGGAGTACGTCATAAAATTGGCCAAGCGTCAGCTGATGTACGAGGATTTTGTGGCGCTCGATAAAGTTAGTGTAGACGTTAAAAAGGGCGAAGTTTTTGGGATAATCGGCTATAACGGCTCGGGCAAAAGTACGCTTTTAAAGGCTATTGCGGGAATTTTAAAGCCGACCTCTGGTACAATAAAGGTTTATGGCACTATTGCGCCGCTTATTGAGCTTGGTGCGGGGTTTGATTTGGACCTTACTGCGCGCGAAAATATATTTTTAAATGGCTCCGTTTTGGGATTTTCTAAAAAAACTATAAGCGATAAATTTGATGAGATTGTAGAATTTTCGGAGCTTAGGGACTTTTTGGATGTGCCTATGAAAAATTATTCTTCTGGCATGGTGGCGAGGATTGGCTTCTCGGTGGCTACTATGGTTCGGTCGGACATTTTGATTGTGGACGAGATTTTGTCGGTTGGAGACATGCTTTTTCAGCAAAAATGCGAACAACGAATCAACGCTCTTATGCAGGGAGGAACTACGGTGCTGATTGTTTCGCACAGCTTGGAGCAAATTCGAAGGCTGTGTAGCAGGGTTTTGTGGCTGGATCATGGCAAAATAAAGATGCTTGGCGACACAAAAACCGTTTGCGATGCTTATGAGACGGGTAGCCCGGTTAATTGAGGGGCATTTTGGCGCTTGAAAGACAAGTTTAAAAATGTTAAAATTTGTGGGGATTATGTTGTTTGGGGGATTTTGTTTTGAAAAATGTTGGTGAGAACCTCTGCGCGCCCAAGTTTGAGGAGTATTTTGGTTTAATAAAAAATTTGTTGCTTCAAAGAGTCAATTTTCGGGCTCCGCGGGCTTTTGTGCGCACTTATGGTTGCCAACAAAACGTTTCGGATTCCGAAAAAATAAATGGAATGCTTTTGGCCATGGGCTGCGAGCTTGCTCAGGGCTGCGAAGACGCCGATATTATTGTTTTTAACACTTGTGCTGTGCGCGAAAACGCTGAGGATCGGGTTTTTGGCAACGTGGGGGCCTTGAAGGCTTTAAAAAAGAGGAATCCTGGTTTGATTATTGCTTTGTGCGGCTGCATGACGGAGCAAGCGCACGTTGTGGAGAAGTTGAAGCAGAGTTTCCCTTTTGTTGACCTTGTTTTGGGGACTAATTCGCTGGAGAGGTTCCCGGAGCTAATTTATAAAATTTTGACTGAGAAAAAACATATTTGGCCAAGCAAGACTGAATGTGATACTTACAGTACGGACGCAGATCTTGGTGATGTTCAAGTTTACGAAGGCCTGCCGATTGAGCGCGCTAGCAAGATAAAGGCTTTTTTGCCGATAATGTACGGCTGCGATAATTTTTGCTCTTATTGCGTTGTTCCGCACGTGCGCGGGAGGGAGAAAAGCCGCAGTGCAGAGGCGATTTGCGATGAGTTTTCTCAGCTTATTGGCAACGGCTACAAAGAGGTCACTCTTTTGGGGCAAAACGTGAATTCTTATGGGAAAAGTCTTGATGAACGCGTAGACTTTGCGCAGCTTTTACGGCGTTTGGATCGCACTCCGGGGGACTATTGGCTGCGGTTCATGACTTCTCACCCTAAGGACGCGACGCCGAAATTAATCAACGTTATGGCCGCGGGTGAGCATATTTGTCACCATTTGCATTTGCCGTTTCAGGCCGGCAGTGACCGGGTTTTAAAACTGATGAACCGTGGGTATACTCGGCAGGGGTACCTTGAGATTATCTCTTACGCGAAGGCTAAGATGCCGGACATTTGCCTGACGAGTGACGTTATTGTGGGCTTCCCGGGCGAGCGGTATGAGGATTTTTGCGAGACTTTGAGCCTTATAAAAGAGGTTGGCTTTACATCGCTGTTTACCTTTATTTATTCTAAACGAAGCGGTACTCCGGCGGCCGAGATGGATGATCCTATTTCTGAAAAAGAAAAATCTGCGTGGTTTCGCGAGCTTTTGGATGTTCAAAATGAGATAACCACCAGGCAATGCCAAAAGTATGATGGCGAAATTGTGAAGGTTTTGATTGAGGGCAAGTCGACCAAAGAGGGCTCTTTGACGGCGCGCACGCAGGGAAACATGATTGTTGACGTTGCTGGGGAAGAGGACTTAGTGGGCAAATTTGCGATGGTTAAGGTTACGGGGATTAAAAATTGGTTTTTGACAGGAGAAATAACCGCGGTTTTATAGGCTTTATGACAAGAGGGGGACTTGAAAATGGCCGAATTATCGCCAATGATGCGACAATATTTTGACTTGAAGGAACGATGCAAGGGCTCTATACTGTTTTTTAGATTAGGCGATTTTTACGAGATGTTCTTTGACGATGCTATTTTGGTGTCGAAAGAGCTGGAATTAACGCTGACGGGGCGCGACTGTGGCTTGGAGGAACGAGCCCCTATGTGCGGCGTGCCTTACCATAGCTGCGAGGGGTATATTGCTCGGCTGGTTGACAAGGGCTACAAAATTGCCATTTGCGATCAATTGGGGGATCCTTCTGCTAAGGGGCTTGTGCGGCGCGACATTACGAGGGTTATTACACCTGGAACGGTTATCGAAGGCGCCATGCTTGACGAATCTAAAAATAATTACATTTGCTCGATTTACATTGACGAAATTAATATTGGGATTTGCTTTTGCGACGTTTCTACTGGCGACCTTTTGGCGACGCTGCTTTTTGGCGCGGATGTTTATCGGCAGGCGGTTAATGAGCTCTCTAAATTCACCCCGCGAGAGATAATTGTTAGCGGCAATGTGGAGAAGTTTAAGGATTTTAAGCAGTTTGTGAGCGATAAACTTAAGAGTACGGTTGAGATTAAGCCGCTGGCAACGAGTTTGGAGGTTTGCAAACAGACGGTGCTTTTGCAATTTGAACCGCGCTCTTTGGATGATCTTAAGCTAAGCGGTAAGAACGAGACCATTGCGGCTTTGGCGGTTTTGTTTGACTATTTGAAAGAGACGCAAAAAAACGGGTTGGAACGGATAAACACTTTGGATGTCTACGTCGAAAGCCAGTTTATGCGGCTGGACTTGACCACGCGCCGCAACTTAGAGCTGATTGAAACCATGCGCAACAAAGAAAAAAAGGGTTCGCTCCTTTGGGTGCTGGACAAGACCAAAACCGCGATGGGTAAGCGGCTCATAAAGACTTATATTGAGCAGCCTTTGGTTAATGTTGCTGCGATTTTGAGGCGGCAGGCGGCTGTGGAGGAGATTTGCTCTGACGTTGTGCTGATGGACAACCTAAAGAGCGAGCTTAGCGGTGTGCATGATCTTGAGCGCTTGATGACTCGGATTGTTTATGGCTCGGCCAATGCGCGCGAACTTCGCTCTTTGTGCTATGCTACTTCTAGGCTGCCGGCTGTTAAAGAGGTGCTTTCTCGCGTAAAATCGGAGTTGCTTGTTGAAGTAAACAGCGACATTGACGCTTTGACGGACATTAACGCCTTGATTGATGCTGCTATTGTGGAGGAGCCGCCGATCTCGGTAAAAGAGGGTGGCATCATAAAGCACGGATACAACGGTGAGATTGATCTTTTGCGCGGTGATATGTCGAGCGGTAAAGATATAATGGCGGAGTTGGAGATTAAGGAAAAGGCAAAGACCGGCATACCTAAGCTTAAGATTGGGTATAACCGTGTTTTTGGCTATTTTATTGAGGTTTCGAACTCTTTTAAGGATAAAGTTCCGAGCGAATACATACGTAAGCAGACGCTCTCTAACTGCGAAAGGTACATCACAACGGAGCTAAAGGAGCTTGAGGGGCGTGTGCTTGGCGCTAAGGATCGGGCTATTCAGCTGGAATATGAGCTGTTTTGCAAGATTCGTGAGCAGGTTGCGGGCAATTTAAATCGAGTCCAAAAGACCGCGAAGGCCATTGCTTTGCTGGATGTTTTGCTGTCTTTTGCGACAACTTCGTACGAAAACCGCTTTGTTAAGCCTGTTGTTAACAATAGCGACAAAATTGTTTTGAAGGATTCTCGCCACCCGGTGGTTGAGGCTTTGATGAAGGATTCTTTGTTTGTGCCAAACGACGTTACACTGGACACGGGCGAGAACATGATTTCGGTGATTACGGGCCCCAATATGGCGGGCAAATCCACATATATGCGGCAGGTGGCCATTATCACTCTGATGGCGCAGATTGGCTGCTTTGTGCCGGCATCTTATGCCGAAATTGGCGTGGTTGAGAGCATTTTTACTCGCGTTGGCGCTTCGGACGATTTGGCGAGCGGTCAGTCGACTTTTATGATTGAAATGATGGAAGTTGCGCAGATTATGAACTCTGCGAACGCGAACAGCCTGATTATTCTTGACGAAATCGGCAGGGGGACTTCTACGTTTGATGGCATGAGCATTGCGCGCGCTGTGATTGAGTTTATTGCTGACCGCAGCAAACTTGGCGCGAAGACTCTTTTTGCAACGCA
Source organism: uncultured Eubacteriales bacterium (assembly GCA_948527295.1). Lineage (GTDB taxonomy): Bacteria > Bacillota > Clostridia > Oscillospirales > Acutalibacteraceae > CAG-557. Next base: position 20,775 of record CAOSWK010000005.1, read on the forward strand.
TTACCACGAACTGATTGAGCTTGAGAATTTGCTGCCGAGCGTGAAGAATTATAATATAGCCGTCAAGAAGCGCGGGGACGACATTACGTTTTTGCGAAGGATTGTGCGCGGCGGCACGGACGATAGTTTTGGCATAGAGGTGGCAAAGTTGGCCGGTGTGCCGGGGTGGATCATCGATAGAGCCAAGGTGATTTTGAAGGAGATTGAGGACGGAAATATTGCAACTAACATAAAGATTGCCAGCGAAAGTAGCAACGGCGCGGAAGATAGCTTGTTTGAGCAAAAAAAAATTAACGAGAGTGCCGCTAAACCTTGTGAAAAAGAGGTCATTAAAAAGCTTTTGAACTTGGATGTCAACACGCTCACGCCGCTAGAGGCCATGGCGCAGCTGTTTGAGCTTGTTAATTTGCTGAAGGAAGGCTGACTTACTGTTTTTGTAGAGGAAGATAATCATGGGAAAGATAAACGTTTTGGACAAACACATTGCCGAGCTGATCGCGGCGGGCGAGGTTGTGGAGCGGCCGAGCTCAGTGATAAAGGAGCTTGTAGAGAATTCTATTGATGCTGGAGCAACGAGTGTTACGATAGAGATCAAAAACGGCGGGGTGTCGTATATGCGCATAAGTGACGATGGCTGCGGGATTGAAAAAGACGACATAAGAAACGCGTTTTTGCGCAACGCGACGAGCAAAATCAGGGTTGAGGATGACCTTAACAATATTGCTACTTTGGGGTTTCGCGGGGAGGCGCTTTTTTCGGTCTGCGCGGTTTCGCGGGTCGAGGTTATGACTCGGCCGAAGGAACAGGACATCGGCATGCACTACAAAATTGAAGGCGGGGAGGAGGTTCTGTTTGAAGAATGTGGCTGCTCTGCCGGCACGACGATAATTGTGCGGGATTTGTTTTATAATACCCCCGCTAGAATGAAGTTTTTGAAAAAGGATAGTTCCGAAGGCTTGGCTATTGAGAAAATTTTGGATAGGATCGCACTCTCGCACCCTGAAGTTGCCTTTAAGTTTATAAAAGAGGGCAAGCTGCAGCTCAATACGCCGGGCGACGGCAAGGTCGACTCTGCCATTTACGCTGTTTATGGTAAGGAGTTTTTTACTTCGCTGATGCCGATGGACTATACGCTCAGTGGCATAAAGGTGAGCGGGTTTATTAGCAAGCCGACTTCGCCGCGGGCCTCTAAGAACATGCAGCATTTTTTTATAAATGGCCGCTATGTTAAGAGCAAGACTGCGATGGTGGCGCTGGAGGAGGCTTTTAAGGGCTCGATTATGGTTCAAAAGTTCCCGGCTTGCGTTATGTATATCGACCTGCCCTTCGATAGCATCGACGTTAACGTGCATCCTTCTAAGGTGGAGATCCGGTTTGTTGACGAGCGCCCGATTTTTGACGCTATATATCACGGCGTGAAAACGGCGCTAATTAACAACGGCAGCCCTGCGTTTTTGCGCGGTGATAAAGCTCCTGCGCCGGAGGTTCAAGTCGCAAAGAATAGCGACAAAAGCAAGATGATTAACGGTGTGAATAGTCTATTCAAGATGATTGATTTTTCGGCTAAAGCGGATAAAGTAGCCAATTTTAAAGCGCCAGCGTTGGATAAATCCAGCCTGGGCGATGTTAATGGCAGTGAGGACGAGGGTGAAACTGATTCTCCGGAGGTTTATGTTCCAAAGAAGTCCGAGAATGTTTACCTTAAAAAGCCAGATTTAAAGGGCGAAACGGCTTGCAACATTTTGGATATTAAGGATGGCGTTTCGAATACTAAAAATAGCGCAAATGCGAATGTTGGGACGGCCGAGGGCATTTCTCTTTCGTCTTTTATTGATGAGGGCGCGCTTGACAAGATTTTTCCTATTGACAACGCAAAGGCCGAGCAGATTGCCTTGGTTCCGGATAATTTTGACGTTAAAATTGTGGGCGAGATCTTTAGCACGTACATTGTTGTGGAGAAAAACGCCGATGAGGTCGTGCTTATCGACAAACACGCGGCGCACGAGAGGATGATTTTTGAGGAGCTTAAATCCGAAAAAGACGCGCCACTGTCGCAGTTATTCTTGGAGCCAGTTGTTGTATCTTTGAGCAAAGACGAGTACGCCGCCATTCTTGATAATATTAGTTTGTTCGCTAACGCTGGCTTCGAGCTTGACGATTTTGGAAACGGTGCGATTATCGTTCGGGCGGCGCCGAGCTATCTTGACAACGTTGATATTAGCGACATTGTTACGCAGATGGCGAATTATATTTTGGAGCACAGAAAGGATGTTCGCAGCGACTACGTTGAGTGGCTGTACGAAAACATCGCGTGCCGGGCGGCGATTAAGGCCGGCAAAATGGCAAAACCACAAGAAATGCAGGCTCTGGTTAAACGGATTATTAAAGAGGACCCCAGGTTTTGCCCGCATGGCAGGCCGATTGCTGTTACTGTTAAGCGGCGAGAGATTGAGAAAAGATTTGGTCGGGTGTGAGTGAAATTACGAATAGTGCTGGTATTTCTAAAAAAGAAAAAATGAATGTTGTGGCCATTGTGGGCCCCACGGCTTGCGGCAAGACGAAAATAGCGATTGAGCTTGCTAAGTTGCTTGATGGGGAGATTGTATCCGCAGACTCTATGCAGATTTACAAAGGTATGGACATCGGCACGGCGAAGCCCACTGCCGATGAAATGAGCGAAGTAGTGCACCATTTGGTTGATTTTTTGGATATTGACAAAGAATTTAGCGTAGCGGATTACGTAAAAATGGCAAAGGAATGCATATTTGAGATAATAAGTCGAGGCAAATTGCCTTTTATTGTTGGCGGAACGGGCCTTTACGTGAGTTCCTTGCTGAATAATGTTAACTTTGCTGAGCAAAAACCGGATCTAGAATTACGGAAAAGTTTGATGAAAAAGTTAGAGACCGAAGGAGCGGCCTCTTTGCTGGCAGGGCTGGCTTCTTTTGATGAAGAAATGGCTAAGAAGCTGCACCCGAACGACAATCTCAGGATTATTCGTGCGATTGAAATTTACAAAACAACCGGAATTACTATGACTGAGCATATTGAGCACTCTAAAAATGAGGATCCGCCGTATAATCCGGTGATTTTGGGCTTAACCTACCGAAATAGAGAGCTTTTGTATGACCAAATAAACAAGCGGGTAGATAAAATGCTCGATGCGGGGCTAATTGACGAAGTGCAGCGGGTTTTGGCATCTGGCTGCAGCAAAACCGCGATGAATGCTATTTGCTACAAAGAATTGGCACCTTACATAAATGGCCAATGCGATTTGAGCGCGGCGGCTGAAAATTTAAAACAGCAAACACGAAGGTACGCCAAGCGGCAGCTCACTTGGTTTAGAAAAGATGCCCGAGTAAACTGGGTTTTTATTGATGATTACTCTGGCTTTGAAGGACTGCTGCGGGTTTGCGCGGGAATCATAAAATTTTAAAAAGCGTTAATTTTGTGATATAATACTATAAATGTTGGGCGAAAAGTTTAATTTAAAACGACTTTTGGAGCGAAATTATGGGGAAAGTTGCTAGAAAAATTGTATGGGCCTTTTTTGTTGGGATGATTCTTGTTTATGGGTCGTACCATGTGTTTGCTATGCTTTTTCCGAGCGTGAAGACCGAAGTTGCGCATATTGCTCGGGTTTATGATGCTATTGACGCCGATGGCTATATTATTCGGGACGAGCGGGTTATTTCGGACGATTTGTCTGGCGCGATAAGCTTTTGCTTGAGCGACGCGGATAAAATTGGCAAGGACGGCGTTATTGCGCGGGTTTATAGTTCTGAAAGCCAAGGGATTTTGCATAAAAAGGCCGAAGGGCTTGAAAAGGAAATTGCGAGGCTTGAGAACCTCAAAAATTTTGGCGGTTTTGCGCTCTCCTCAAACCCTGCTTCGATTGACCAGCAGTCTTATTTGGAGTTCAACAGCTTTATTAAAAATGTGAATAATTGCGAGTTTAACACATTGCCCAAACATCGCGATAATATTTTTTATTTGCTAAACGAGCGCCAGATTGCCGGTGGACAGGATTTGAATTTGGATGAAAAAATTTCTGGTTTAAAAAGTGAGCTAAATAAATTGAGCTTGCAGGAGAATAATAGTGGCATTAAGAAGATTTTGGCGCAGCATTCTGGCTATTTTATGGGGACTGTGGACGGCTTTGAGGATGCTTTTAATTACGACAGCGTGAAAAATATAACCGCAGAGCAGGTTAAAGCCTTGCTAAATGAGAGCTTTGCGCGGGCGCATAGCCGGACTCAGAATGCCGCAAAGTTGGTGGTTAACTCGAACTGGTTTGTTGTTTGCGCTTTAAAACGGACGGATGCTTTGCAACTTAGCTTGGATCAATACGTGGAGCTGGTTATGCCTCTTGCTAGCGCAGAAAAAATAAGGGCTAAGGTTGTTGCTATTAATCAATCGGGCGAGAATTCTGAATCGGCCGTCGTTTTTCAGTGCGACTATATTGACAAGAACACTTTGTCTATTCGCAATGAGCCCATTAAAATTAATATTTCGGAGTATCGGGGGCTCTCGGTTAGCAAGAGCGCTGTGCACGAGAAGACTTTGAGCCGGACTATTACTGACGAAGCGACGGGGCAAGAAAAGGTTGTGCAAAAGGCTGTTAAGGGCGTTTATGTGCGGCGCGGCAAGCAGCTTGCTTTTAGGGAGATTGACATTATTTTTTCTGGCGACGATTTTGTTATTTGCAGTTTGGACGCGGATAAATCTAAACTTTTTTCCGAAAATACTATTAAAGAGTACGATGAGGTTGTTGTGAAGGGCCGCGACCTTTATGATGGTAAATTTGTTTAAGTTTTTCTTTTTCGTTACTATAAAATTACCAAAAAAAATTTGGACGTTTTCATAAAATGCAACGTTTATTTGTTGACATTGAAGAAAAAATTGTTCATAATATTATTAATTGGGTTTGCGCCTTTATTTTATGTGAACCTTTTTGCCTTTTGAATTCTGATTTTTTCTAAATTGGAATTTAATTATAAAAAATTTTGGGAGGCTAAAATTATGCCAGGATTAGTACAAAAATTTAAGGAAATGTTAACCCCGCCAGAAGACGAATTTGAGTATGATTATGAACAAGACAGTTTTGAAAGTTGGACTAATAAAAAGAACGAACAAAAAAATTCATCAACACGCGCCAGTGCTCAAAATAATAAGGTTGTAAATATCCATGCTACGGCTCAACTTCAGGTAGTTTTGTTTAAACCGGAGCGCTTTGGCGAGGATACTCGCGCTATTGCGGACGAACTCATTAAAATGCATACTGTTGTTTTGAATTTGGAAAACACTGACAGGGACGAAGCTCGCCGGATTCTTGACTTTTTGAGCGGCGTTGCTTATGCTAACAGCGGCCAGATTAAGAAGGTGGCCACTAGCACTTATATCATTACGCCTTATAACGTTGGTTTGACGGGGGACGACCTTTTGGACGAACTTGAGAATAACGGCGTTTATTTTTAATGAATTCTGTACAGCGTTGGAGGAATTTTTATGTTGACTGTTAATGATATTAAGGACGTCAAATTTGGTAAGTCGGGCTTTGGCGGCTACAAGGCCGAGGATGTTGATAATTTTTTGGATGAGGTTCAGGTCTCTTACGAAAAGCTTCAGAAGGAGGTTTTGGACCTGACCGAGAAAATTAAAATTCTGGCCGATAGGGTGGGGCAATACCGCGAAGATGAAGATAGTGTTAAAACTGCTTTGGTGAGTGCTCAGAAACTGTCTACGGCGGCTATTGCGGACGCCAAGAAGGAGGCTGACGCTATTGTTGCTGACGCTAGGCTTCGTGCGGACCAGATATTAAATAGCATAAACGGCGATGTGTTGCGGCAGAAAGAGACTTTGGCCAGTATGAAGAAGGCCGTTAAGGACTTTCGCTCTAATATTTTGTCTTTGTATAAAGAGCACTTGAAGTTGGTGAACTCCTTTAACGCAGAAGACCGCCTACCCGCCGATTTTAACTCTAAAAATAACGCTAGTGCCGCTAATAAGCCTGCTGCTAAAAGCGAGACTGCTATAAATAACGAAAAAGTTGTTGAGCCACCTGTATCTACAGTTGAGGCCGCTGCAGAAGATCCGAATGCTGATGTGTCGGGCTCGAGTAAATTTGCGGATTTGAAATTTGGCGAAGATTACAAGATTAGTGAGCCTGTTAAGTGAGCGAGAGTTGGCCAAAATTGAATGTGTGTGAGAATTTTTGAGGAGAGTTGTTATAGATGCCTGAGGATTACAATGCTACGCTGAATCTTCCTAAAACGGACTTCCCGATGCGCGCGGGGCTGCCGCAGCGCGAGCCTGGATTTTTGGAAAAGTGGGAGAATGACGCTTTATACGATAAATTGATGCAAAAGAACGAAGGAAAACCGCTTTATATCATGCATGACGGCCCTCCTTACGCCAATGGAAGTATACATATTGGCCACGCTTTGAATCATATTTTGAAGGATTTTATCGTTAAATATAAGAATATGTCGGGCTTTAAGGCGCCTTTTGTGCCGGGGTGGGACACTCACGGGTTGCCGACTGAACTTAAGGCTCGAAAAAAGGCCGGTGTTAGTAATTCTGCCGAAATTTCCGATATGGAACTTCGCAAGCTGTGCCGTGACTTTGTTTTGGATTATATCGATGATCAGAGGGGGCAGTTTAAGCGGCTTGGCATTTTGGCGGACTGGGACAATCCGTACATTACTTTGCAAAAGGAGTACGAGGCCAAGCAGATTGAGATTTTTGCCAAGATGGCTTGCGATGGACATATTTATCGCGGGCTGAAGCCGGTTTACTGGTGCTCGGATTGCAAGACGGCGCTTGCAGAGGCCGAAATCGAGTACGCAAATGACGTTTGTTACTCGGTTTATGTGAAGTTTAGGGTCAAAAACGACAATGGAAAGCTTAGGGCGTTTGGCGTGGACTTAAGCAAAACTTATTTTGTCATTTGGACGACGACGACCTGGACTCTACCGGGGAATGTGGCAATTTGCGTTGGCCCGGACTTTAAATATAATGTGGTGAAGGCTGGCAATGAATTTTACATTGTTGCCGAGAAGCTTTGCGAGTCTGCGATGGGCAAGGCGGGCATCGGCGATTATCAAGTGGTTGGTTCGTTGACTGGTGCCGAACTTGAGCTTATGACGGCGGAACATCCGTTTTTGGATCGGGAATCTTTAGTCATTGTGGGGGATCATGTGACTTTGGAGTCTGGTACGGGGTGTGTTCACACTGCGCCGGGGCACGGAGTCGAGGATTTTGACGTTTGCCAAAATTACAAGCAGATTGAAGTTATTGTTCCGGTTGATGAGAATGGCGTATTGACGGCAGAGGCCGGGCAATTTGCAGGGATTTCGACCGAAAAGGCCGGAGCAGCTATTGCTAAACACCTTGAAAGCACTGGCGCACTTTTTGCGACGGAAAAAATTGACCACCAATACCCACACTGCTGGCGCTGCAAACATCCGATTATTTTCAGGGCCACTGAGCAGTGGTTTTGCTCGGTTGAAGATTTTAAGGACAAAGCTGTTGACGCGATTCGCAGCGTTAAGTGGCTTCCGGCTTGGGGGCAGGACCGGATTACCTCTATGGTTAAGGACCGCAAGGACTGGTGCATCTCTCGGCAGAGAAAGTGGGGCGTCCCTTTGCCGATCTTCTTTTGCAAGGAATGCGGTGAGCCTTTGATCGATAAAGACGTTATGCTGCATGTGGCTGACATTTTTAAAGAAAATGGCTCAGATGCCTGGTTTGAAAAGTCTGCCAAGGAGCTTTTGCCCGAGGGAATGCGGTGCTCAAAATGTGGTAGCTGTAACTTTAGAAAAGAGACTGACATTATGGACGTTTGGTTTGACTCTGGCGTCTCGCATGCGGCGGTTTGCGCGTTGAGAGACGACCTTGCTTGCCCGGCGGACCTATATTTTGAAGGAGCTGACCAATATCGCGGTTGGTTTCAGTCTTCGCTTTTGACGTCTGTTGCCACTACGGGCGTGGCGCCTTATAAAATGGCTGTTTCTCACGGCTGGGTTGTTGATGGTGATGGCAAAAAGCAGTCTAAGTCGTTGGGCAATGGAATTGAGCCGCAGCAGATTGTTAACCAGTATGGCGCGGATATTTTGAGGCTTTGGGTTGCTTCCTCTGATTATCATGCGGATGTGCGGATTTCGCCTGAAATTTTGAAGCAGCTTTCGGAGGCTTATCGAAAGATCAGAAATACTGCCAGATATATTTTGGGAAACCTCTATGATTTCGATCCGAGCGCGGATATGGTCGACTTAGACGAGCTGTTGCCGATGGATAAATGGGCGCTTGACAAGCTCAACAAGCTTATTGACAAGGCTAAGAGCGCCTATGAGAATTTTGAGTTTCATCAGATTTACCACAGTGTGTGGAAGTTTTGCGTGGTGGATATGTCTAATTTTTATTTTGACGTTTTGAAGGATCGCCTTTATGTCGAGGCTGCGGACAGCTTATTGCGACGGGCTGCTCAGACTACTATTTACTATATTTTGAATGTAATTACCCGATTGCTGGCGCCGATTCTTGCTTTTACGGCAGAAGAAATTTGGGAGCACGTACCTCACGCCAAAGGTGACGATGTTGGTTCGGTTTTGTTTAATCCTATGCCGGAAAAACTCGATATAAACGTTAGTGAGGGCTTTGTTGAAACTTGGGACAAAATCGAGCAGTTGAGAGAAGCCGTTCAAAAAGCGTTAGAGATGGCAAGAGAAGCCAAAACGATCGGTTCTTCTTTGGAGGCATGCGTAGTTTTGCACTGCGACGGTGAACTTTACGATTTTGTTGAATCGATGGGGGATAAACTTAAGGAAATTTTTATTGTTTCTCAAGTTAAGCTGGAAAATACTGGTGAGGGAGAATATGTTGCAGAGAATATGCCCGGTTTGTCAGTTACTATTGCTTGCGCTGAGGGCAAAAAATGCGAGCGCTGCTGGACTTTTAGCACTACTGTTGGAGAAAGCGCTAGTGGTGAAAATGTCTGCAGCCGCTGTGCAGCTATATTGTCTGGAAAGTAAATTTAGAAAATTGCGGTGTATCTTGGATTGTTGAGATGCGCCGTTAATTTTAAAGCTTAAGAAAGTAGGGAGGGCGAGATTTGTATGACGAAGTGGATGTGGATTTTTGTTTTGGAGCTTGTGGCGATTGACCAGAGCCTGAAGCACATTGCCAGGACTCGCTTGAAGTTTAGCGAATATCTTAGTGTTATTCCCAATTTGCTGGACGTTACTTACGTTGAGAACAGGGGCGCCGCCTTTGGAATGCTCCAGAATCAGCAATGGTTCTTTATTCTTTTTGCTTTTAGCGTGATTGCGCTTCTTGTTTATTTGATAAAGTTTAAGAAAGTTAATCACAATCTTTTTTTGACTTCGGCTACTTTGCTGATTTCTGGCGGGATTGGGAACCTTATAGACAGGGTTCGTTTGGGCTATGTCGTGGATTACATGAAGTTTTCGTTTTTTACTACGGTTTGTAATTTTGCCGACATCTGCATCGTTGCGGGCACCGTGCTTTTGAGCGTTTATATTTTGTTTTATCATAAATCGTCAAAAATTAGGGGCTAGGTTTTTGTGAGTGAGATTATTGAGTTTTTGGTTGATGAAAACGGCGCAGGGAAGCGGTTGGACAAAGTTATAGATGCTAATGTTTCGCAGGTTACGCGCTCTTATGCGCAAAAGATTATAAAAGAGAATGGCGTTGGCGTTGACGGTGCTATTGTTAAGGACAAAAATTACAAGGTGCAGCTGGGGCAGAAGATAACGATTGCTTTGCCAGAACCCGAAATTTTGGACTTGACGCCCGAGGATATCCCTATTGACATTGTTTATGAAGACGACGATTTGCTGATTGTGAACAAGGCTAAGGGGATGGTTGTGCACCCGGCGGCTGGGAACTTTGGTGGGACGCTTGTTAACGCGCTTATGCATCATTGTGGAGGGCGATTATCTAGCATAAACGGGACTATCCGGCCGGGGATTGTGCATCGGATTGACAAGGACACTAGCGGACTTTTGATTGTTGCTAAAAATGATTTTGCTCACAAGAATCTAGCTGATCAGATTAAGAGCCACGATTTTTCTAGAGAATACGAGGCCGTGGTTTATGGAAGTTTGAAGAATGACGAGGGGACGGTTGATGCGCCGATTGGGAGAAATAAGAATGACCGCAAAAAGATGGCTGTTACCTGTGAAAATTCTAAAAACGCAATTACGCATTACAAGGTGCTGAACAGATACGACGGGTTTACTCACGTACGGCTGAGGCTTGAGACCGGCAGGACGCATCAAATAAGAGTACATATGGCTCATATTGGGCATCCGGTTGCGGGAGACTTTGTTTATGGCCCGAAGAAAGTCATCAAAAGCCTCAACGGACAGTGCTTGCACGCTAAGCATGTTGGGTTTGTTCACCCGCGAAGTTTAAAGTATATTGAGTTTGAGAGCGATTTGCCGGACTATTTTAAGGATTTTTTAAATACGCTTAACGATTAAAAAGATTTAGATAAAATAGGGGAGGGGAGCTTGGTTGGAAAAGAAGAAGACTTCGAATATGGCGGCGCTTATAAGCATTGAGCCTGGTTTGGTTAGGATGAGGATCTCGAAGCTAAAAAATGACATGTTGGTGGACGTTGACAGGCTTGAGAAGCAGACGAAACTTGGACACGAAATTTTTAATAATAAGAAAATAAGCTTTGAGACTTTGCGCGAAGTCTCGGGCATTTTGAGGAATTATTCTAGCGTTTTGAAGGAGTATAATATAAAGAATTGCCGTGTTATTGCATGTGCGCTGCTGCGCGAGGCCGAAAATTGCGCTTATATTGTTGACCAGATTAAAATTCAAAACGACATGAACGTTAGGATTTTGGAGGATCGGCAGGAGAAGAGCCTGGTTTATTTTGAGATTTTATGCGCGCTTCAAAGTTCTAAATATAAAAACCTTGATAAAACCTTGATTTCTTATATTGGCGCCGGGAATATCGGGTTTTCTATTTATGATCGTGAAAAGATCTTGTTTTCGCAGAATATTGATATGGGCTCCTCGAAGCTGTACGAACTTTTGGAGCCGGTTCGGGAACAGACTGCAGATTTTAGCTTGGTTGTTGAAGAGTACTTGGAGAGGATGATTGGCCGGATAAAGTTTCCTCTTGATAATTCGGAAATCGAAAATTTGATTGTTTCGGGGAGCGAGATAAGCTTAATTGCGAGTTTGTGTGGTGCTAAAGAGGTTGACGGCATTTACGATATTAGCCCTTCGGCGGTGAATGGGCTTTATGACCAGATTAAAAATATCTCGGTTCAGGCCATTAGCGACCGGTACGACGTGAGTGTTAAGAATGCTCAGCTTTTGTTTACGGCTTTGGCCATATATTCTCGAATTTTAAAAATGACGAACGCTAAGAGGATTTTGTCGCCAAAGGTTGAGCTTTGGGACGCTGTTATGAAGCAAATTTTATCTTCTAAAATAGAAAAAAAGTTCGAGGAACATATCGGCGTCAGTGCTATCTTTTGCGCTAAGGTCTTGTCGTACCACTTTTATTTTAGTCAGGAACACATCGAAGCCACTCACCACTACGCTACGCTTATTTTTGATAGTCTAAAAAAGCTGCACGGGCTTGATAAGCGGAAAAAATTATTTTTGGACTTGGCTGTGATGCTGCATGAAGTCGGCTATTATGTTAACTCTAAGGACCCGCGGGCTAGCACTTTTGACATAATTAAAAACGTGGACCTTTACGGCCTCACCGAGGCGGATGTGCTTTTGTTTGCGAATATCGTCCGCTATAATGAGCTTACTACCCCTACTTTGGAGGACGCTGAGTACCGGCGGCTGACTGACTCTGAACGGCTGCTGGTTTCTAAACTGGTGGCGATATTTCGGCTCAGCAACGCATTGGATAAATCGAAAAAGCAAAAACTCAAAAATATAAAGATAAAAGTTTTGGACGAAAGCCTTGTAATTACGGCCGAAAGCGACGATAATGTGTACTTGGAGAAGTGGGCTGTTGCAAAATGCAGCGAGTTTTTTGAGGAAGTTTTTGGGCTAAAGGTACGGCTGGATGTAAAGAGCGGGCTGATATAATTTTGCCTTTTGGAGGTGCTTTTTCATGGAGAATCGCAAGCGGATCCCTTATAATAACCGGGAATTGAGCTGGCTGGACTTTAATTATAGGGTTCTTGACGAGGCTTTTCGGAAGGATAATCCGATTTTTGAGCGGGTGAAGTTTTTGTCGATTGCGGCCTCTAACTTGGACGAGTTTTTTATGGTGCGCGTGGCCGGAATCATGGAGCAAATCAATTTGGGTTATAAGAAGAAAGACCCGGCGGGCCTTACGCCGAAGCAGCAGCTTTTTAAGATAAATGAGAAGGCTCACAGCTTTTTAAATAAAATGTATCAATGCTTTAAGAAGTCGATCAAGCCGGCCTTGGCGCAGAAAAATATTCATTTTTTGGAGATTAAAAATTTAAATGCGGCTCAAAAAAAATTTGTTGATGACTATTTTAACAAGATAATTTTTCCGGTATTGACGCCACTTGCCGTGGATCAGAGCCGGCCGTTTCCGCTGCTTTCTAACAAGAGCTTAAATTTGGCGGTGAGGCTTTTAAAAAATGGCGAGACTAATTTTGCGTTAGTCCAGGTGCCGTCCATTTTGCCGCGGTTTTTAGAGTTGCCCTCTACTGATGAGGAGAAAAAATTTTTTATTTTGATCGAGGATATCATAACAAAAAAGTTGCCGCAGCTGTTTGAGCTGCACAAGATAAAGGCGTGCTGCCAGTTCCGGATTACTCGAAATTCGGACTTGGAAATTGACGAGGAGGCCGCAGATTTGTTGGTTGAGGTGCAGCGGTCGATAAAAAAACGGCGTCGTGGCGAGCCTGTGCGGTTAGAGTTGTTGAAGGGGTGCGACAAAAAGACGAGAGAGTTTTTGGTGAGGATGCTTTCGATGCGGGAGGAGGACATTTACGACCTTTCGGGGCCGATTGACCTCACGTTTTTAATGAAATTCTCGCAACTTAACGGATTTGATAAATTCCGTTTTGCGCCGCTTGTTCCGGTTGACCCTCCTGCTGACTTTTGGGGCTGTGACTCCATTTTTGACGCGATCAAACAGCGGGACCGCTTGGTGCACCTTCCGTACGAAAGTTTTAACGCGGTGGTAAGATTTATAAATCAGGCCGCCGATGACCCCGACGTTTTGGCCATAAAGCAGACGCTGTACCGAGTTAGCGGGAATTCGCCGATAATTGATGCTTTGATAAAAGCGGCAGAAAATGGCAAGCAAGTCACGGTTTTGGTTGAGTTAAAGGCTCGATTTGATGAGGAAAATAATGTGAACTGGGCCAAGAAACTTGAGCGTGCCGGCTGCCACGTTATTTATGGCTTATATGGGCTTAAGACCCACTGCAAGATCTTGCTGGTTGTGCGCAAGGAAAGTGACGGCATTAAGCGCTATGTTCATATGTCCACCGGCAATTACAACGATTTCACCGCGAGGGTTTATACCGACATTGGATTTTTTACCTGCAGAGAGAGCTTTGGCGCTGATGCTTCTTCGTTGTTTAACACTTTGACGGGGTATTCTCGGCCACCGGAGTACAGTAAGCTGATTGTGGCGCCAAACAAGATGAGAAGTTTTTTTGAAAAGATGATAGAAAACGAAATAAAAAACGCGAAAAAAGGCTTGCCTTCGGGCATTACTATAAAGATAAATTCGCTTGTGGACGAGGAGATGATTCGGCTATTTTACCGTGCGTCTCAAGAGGGCGTGAATATTAACCTGATTGTGCGCGGGATTTGCTGCTTGATTCCCGGCCTTAAGGGGATTAGCGAGAACATTAGTGTTCGGAGCATTGTGGGGCAGTTTTTGGAGCATAGCCGAATTTACAAATTTTGCTGTGGTGGGAATCCGCAGATATTCATCGGGAGCGCGGACCTGATGCCCAGGAACCTTGACAAGCGCGTGGAATTGGTCTTTCCGATAGATGATGAGCAGATAAAATTGAGAATTGACGATATTTTAACCGTGATGCTAAATGATACCACCAACGCAAAAATTCAAAATTCTAATACGGAATATTCAAAGCTCGATATGCGCGGCAAAAACAAGGTGAATAGCCAGCAGTATTTTTTGAAAGAGGCAAAGCAGCGGCTGGCTAGCTTGGAGCAGAGCGTTGAATAATGTTAAAACAGCGAAAGCGAGAGGCACTTTTATGGATAAAATCGAAAGTTTTAAGGTTGACCACACGAAGATATCGCAGGGGATGTATGTTTCTCGGGTCGATGACGACATTGTAACCTACGATATACGCATGGTAAAGCCGAATACCCCGCCTTTTTTGGAGGATGCCGGCCTGCACAGCTTTGAGCATCTTTTGGCTACTTTTGTGAGAAATAGTGTGCACGGCAAGAATATAGTCTACGCCGGGCCGATGGGCTGCAGGACCGGGTTTTATCTGCTGGTTAGGGGGATTTCTCACCAAGCGGCGTTAAATTTAGTCAAAGATGCCATGGACTATATTGCAAATTTTGAGGGGCCTTTGCCTGGGAGTACTGAAGCCGAATGCGGAAATTATCTGTGCCACGACGTAAATGCCGCTAAACAGTACGCTAAAAGGATGATTCCTATTTTGAAAAACTGGAAAGTAGAAGATTTGGCTTATAAAGCGTAAGATAGCTGAATTTGGAAGGTGCTTTAATTCTTATAAAAAAATTAATGTTTAATGGTGGGCAAAAATGGTAACGGTCGAATATGTAGAAAACTTTGAGGATATTGATAAAATTGCAGATAAATTGCTTACGGAATATGACAAAGAAAATGAAGTTGAGTACAATTTTAAAAAGTTTAGTTTTGTTGCAAAGGAAAACAGTAAAATTGTGGGTTATTTAACTGGCTTTAGTTATTACGCTGAAGTTACGATCAATAATTTGGTCGTTAAAAAAGAGTGCAGAGGAAGAGGCATTGACAAAAAGCTTATAGATCATGTGGTAAGATGCTTTAACGGCAGGGGATTTAACAATATTAATCTTGTTACAAATGCGTTTCAGGCCCCTGGTTTTTATAAGAATTGTGGCTTTGAGCTGGAATTTGTGCGAGAAAACAAGAGTAATCCAAAGCTGACAAAGTACTTTTTTGTAAAATATTTATAAGAATGAAGAAAATTTGCTTGAGTAATTTTCTGCGCCTTGGCTTGGTTGAAGTGTGTGCGTGTAATTTATGATTTCTTGTTGTTCGTCTGGAGATAACGTGCCAAAATATTCGATTGCATCGCTGGTTTGCTCTGCTGCCATGGACAGGCTGACCGGAATATTCGAGATATTTTTGTTGTTGTTAACCGTAAAAACCACCTCCGCTTGAAGATGAGATTAGTTTTTACTGGTTGAAAAATTTTATGCCCAGAGATTTTAAAAATATTTTCTTGCGCCAATTATATGAATAAACCTCAGTTTGTCAAAATCATAAGTATTTAGCGGGCGCATATAGGAGTCGTCGCTATGGGCACTCACAAAAATTTTATTTTTTTCAATTTTATTTATAATCACATTGTGGTAAAATTGGCCGTCGCTGTTGCCAAGCTGGATTATATCTGCCGGCTCGACGTTTGTGCTGGATGACTCTATTCCAAATGGGCCTGTGGCTTTATTATCGATTAGAAAGTTATATAAAAACTCAACACCGCTCCAGGACGGCGATCTATCGTAACTGCTTTTGTAGTACCAGCCGTATATCGGGGTGTAGTTCATTACGCCGCGCCCTGCGTAGATACACTGAGAGACGTAGCTTGTGCAGTCGCCGCCAATTTTTTCAAAATTCAAATACTTTGGGTTGCGCTTAAATGCCCATTCTTTTGCATATTCCAATGCCTTTTCTCTGTCATATTTAACCTCTTTTAACATACTTTAACCCTCGCCTTTACGTCTTTTTCACATTATATGAGGCTGCGCTTTAAAGTGGTGATTAAATCAAAATCCGCTTTGTTGTGACATTAAATGCAGTTGAGGCATTAATTTTTGTTTGGCCCTTGACGTTTAAGCGAAAAATTGGTATACTTGATATTAGTAATTTTCATATTTTTTGATGTTACATCCTTACTCCGGCCTAGCTTGTGCGAGCAACTGTTGTGCCGGGGTCTAATGTCCAAAAGGAGGTGCTATATATGTCTGAGATTAAGAATGCTTACGAGACGGTTATTGTTTTTTCTGTAAAAAATGGTGACGATGCTGTTGCGGCGTTGGTTCAAAAGTTTAAAGAGCTTATTGAAAAAAATGCTACTCTTGACGCTGTTGACGAATGGGGCAGAAAAAGGCTTGCTTATCCGATTAACAAAGAGACAGAAGGTCATTACGTTCTTTTTGACTTTACTTGCGGACCGAGTTTTCCTTCTGAGTTGGATCGTATCTATAAGATCACCGATGGAATCCTTCGTTCTTTGATAGTTAAGAAAGAGAAAAATAAGGAGGCTTCTGATTCTAATGCTGAATAATGTAGTTTTGATGGGGCGGTTAACGGCTGACCCAGAGCTTCGGCATACGTCAAATGGCGTGGCTGTTACTAGCTTTACTTTGGCGGTTAATCGGTCTTACGCTAAGGCGGGCACGGAGCGCGTTACGGATTTTATTGATATTGTTGCTTGGCGAAACACTGCGGAATTTGTTACGAAATATTTTACAAAAGGCCAGCTAGTTGCGGTTGAGGGGTCTATTCAGACTCGCACTTATCAAGACAAAGATGGCAACAACAGGAAGGCTTTTGAAGTGGTTGCGAGCAACGTTCATTTTGCAGAAGCTAAGCGAAATGGGGCTAATCGAGGCGATTTTGGTGACGCTAACTCAACAGGTGGAGATAATTATCAACGCCAGGGCGAGGCTGCACCATCTTTTGAAAATGGTAGTGACGATGACTTTAAAGAAATCCCAACTGATGATGATTTGCCGTTTTAGGCTTTTTGAAATTTAAGTAAGAAGGAGGAGATTATTTTAATGGCTGAAAAAGTAGAAAAAGAAGGCCGCCGGATGGGCGCGCGCAGAGGAAGAAAGAAGATTTGCGCTTTTTGCTCTGAAAAGGTTACGCAGATTGATTATAAGGACGCTGCTATGTTGCGGCGGTTTATCTCGGAGCGGGCTAAGATTCTTCCCAGAAGAGTTACCGGTACTTGCGCTTGCCATCAACGCGGGTTAACTCAGGCGATTAAGCGGGCTCGCCACTTGGCTTTGTTACCTTTTAGCAACGATTAATTTATTTTTGAATTTGTGCGCAGTGACTTATAAATTATAAGTTGCTGCGTATTTTTATACAAAAAGGGGCATATTAAGCAAATGAAGATAAATTTGGATTTTTATACTTTAAGTGCGATTGAGCTTGCGCCTAAATTACTGGGAATGAAGCTTTGCCGAAAAATTGGAAATAAAACGATAAAACTCAGAATAACGGAGACTGAGAGCTACTTTGGTGAATCTGACACTGCCTGCCATGCGCATAAGGGCAAAACTGAACGGACGAAAATTCTGTATGAGCGCGGGGGAGTGGCTTACGTTTATCTGTGCTACGGGCTTCACAACTTGCTTAATGTTGTCACGGGCGAAAAGGATTTCCCTCAAGCGGTTTTGATCCGCGGAGTAGAGGGCTTTGATGGCCCTGGCAAATTGACAAAAGCTCTTAGCATTGATAGGACGCTAAATGATGAGGACTTGGTAACGTCAAAAAGGCTGTGGATAGAGGATGACGGCTGCCGATTTAATTATGATGCGACAAAGCGGATCGGCATAGATTACGCTACTCCTGAATATCGGGAAAAATTATGGCGGTTCGTCAAAGCATAAAATAATGAGGCTATACTCAAAAAGTATAACCTCGTTTTTTTGCGCGGCATCGGCTAAACTTCAAGCAAACACGCAACATATAATTCGCCTTTTTCTAAATTTATCTTTCCGAGCCCAATAAAGCCGATTTCCGCGCTGTAAACCCGAACAATCTTGCTTTCGCTCAATTTTAGGCCATTATTAAAAGAAACTCTGTCTAAGCTTAATGCGCTACCATTGCGGAATCTATTTGCTTGGGGCAGTGTAATATTCGCAGCATTGAAAGATTTAAACGGTAAATCGCAAGGCAAGACATATTTTTGCAGGTTGTTATTAGCCGTAAGTTCTCGGGCTTTGTCAAGAGATATGCTGTCTTTTAAGCTGAATCCACAAGCTTTTGTTCGTTGCAACCCCGCTAAAACGGCTCCACAACCAAGTTTTTTGCCGATATCGTCACATAAAGTGCGTATATATGTGCCTTTGGAGCAAGTTATCAACAATTCTCCTTTTTGCAAAACCTCATCAAATCGGAGTAATTCTAGCTTGTTTATCACAACCTTGCGAGGAGAACGCTCAACTTCTATGCCTTTTCTCGCAAGGGTGTATAGCCGCACGCCGTCTTTTTGCACGGCAGAGTACATCGGGGGAAGCTGGTCTATTTCTCCGGCAAATGGTTCCAAGGCTGTTTGAAATTCCTTTTTTTTAATGCACGTAGATACTGAAGAAAGCACTTTTCCAGTTATATCGAGGGTGTCCGTAGCTAAGCCAAGTTTGATTTTTGCGATGTATTCTTTTTCGGTTATAGGCAAAAGGGCCTGGAGCTTTGTGGCGCGCCCCAATAAAACCGGCAGAACGCCGGTTGCCATAGGGTCCAACGTGCCGGTGTGCCCAACTTTTTTTTCGCCCAAAAGTTTTCTCATAACGGCGACGACGTCGAATGAAGTGTAACCTTCGGGCTTGTCTACGATTATTATTCCGTTCATCTTTAACCCTCAGCATCGCGCAGATAGCGCTCAATTTGCGAAATAATCCTATTTTTGACATCAACTAAATCCCCACAAATGGTGCATCCTGCCGCGCATCTATGACCACCGCCGTTAAAATTAGCACAAATTTTCGAAGCATCAATAGCCGCATCAGTCCGCATCGAGACTTTAAATATCCCCGGGTGCTCTTCTTTTATGAAAACCCCAATAAGCACGCCCTCAATTTGCCGCGGAATTGCCGAAAGCCCGTCAAAATCGCTGCTACAAGCGCCAAAACGTATAATCTCTTCGTTTGTAAGGGTAATCATCGCACCTTTATTGCCGCAAAAAAACTTCAAACTTTCAAGCGCAATCTTCTCAAGGCTAAGTTTGGCGCGGCTTTTAGTGTCGAACATGATTTTATTTATCTCAAAAGCGTTAGCGCCGTGGTCGATCATATCCGCAGCCACCCGGTAGGAATGCGAAGTAGCGTTCAAGTGCCGAAAACATCCAGTGTCGGTAGAAATGCCGGTATATATGCAGCCAGCAATATCCGCGTCAACATTGACGCCAAGCGCATTTATAATTTCATAAATTATCTCCGCCGTAGCTGCAAAGCCACTTTTCACATATGAGACCTTAGCGAATTGCTGATTCATCAGATGATGATCAATGCACAAGTCGACACGATCCGCGTAGCAAGAAAGATTCTCGCCCAAAAGCTGAATATCTGCAACGTCCACGCTGATTATATAGCCCGGCTCAAAATTTTGATTCTTAACATGCTCAAACAAAAATCCATATTTTCCCGGAATTTCGTCACTGCAAAGAATTTTTGCACTCTTGTCCATCTTTTGCAAAGCAAGACATAGCGCAGCGGCAGAGCCCAATGTATCGCCGTCCGGTGACTTATGGGTCAAAATGTAAAAATCGTTATTATCCCGCAAAATCTTAGCAATATCGTTAATTTCTATTTTCATAAATCAAGAATCCTTCAGTCTCTCGAGCTTTTTAAAAAGATCCGCGCCATATTCGATAGAATCCGTCGCAAAAAAGGTTGGCGCGGGAGTGTTACGGAGTTTAAGCCGTTCTCCCAGCTCGTGCCGGATAAATCCAGCAGCCGATTTCAAGCCCAAAACAGCCTCTTTAGCCATTTCAATGCCGCCCATCGCACTCACATAAACCTTGCAGAAAGACAAATCCCTGCTAACGTCAACCTTCACAATGCTAATCATACTTTGCGTCACTCGAGGGTCCTTCAACTCCCTAAAAATCGCGGTTAACTCGCGTTTAACGTCCTCAGTAATTCGCTCAAATTTATGTCCAGGCATAAAAAACCTCCATTTATTCGCGATATTCCTCCATAATAAATGCCTCGAAAACATCGCCTTCCTTGATATCATTGAACTTATCGAGCCCGATGCCGCACTCGTACCCCTGCGCAACTTCCTTAACGTCGTCTTTAAACCTGCGCAAAGAGAGTAACTTATCTTCTGCCACAACGATTCCATCGCGGACAACGCGGATCTCAGCATTACGAGAAATTTTCCCGTCAACGACATAGCATCCAGCAATAGCGCCAACATTCGAAATCTTGTAAACCTGGCGGCATTCCGCGCGACCAAGCTGAACTTCCTTATACTTAGGTGCCAAAAGCCCACGCATAGCGGCGCTAATTTCATCGATGCAATCGTAAATAATCCGATATAGCCGCAAGTCCACACCGTTGCGCTCAGCATTTTCTGCAGCAACAGGGTCGGGACGAACGTTAAACCCAACGATAATCGCATTAGAGGCGTTCGCCAGCATAACGTCGGACTCGCTAACAGCCCCAACCGCGCCATGAATCACATGAACACGGACCTCATCATTGCTAAGTTTTTCTAAAGATTGCGTAACAGCCTCAACCGAGCCCTGCACGTCGGCCTTTACAATCACTTTGAGCTCCTTAATTTCGCCCATTTTCATCTGTGCAAACAAGTTATCAAGCGTAACTTTAGTCTGCGCGCTAAATTGAGCCTCTTTCTGCTTGATTTTTCGCTCTTCAACCAGCTCTCGAGCCAACCGTTCGTCAGAAACGGCGTTAAAAGTGTCCCCACCAGCCGGCACAGAGTCAAGCCCAGTGATCTCAACAGGCACAGAAGGACCTGCCACTTTCACTCGCTCGCCACGCTCGTTTAACATAGCGCGAACTTTGCCAACCGCCGTCCCAGCAACGATTACATCGCCAACGTGCAAAGTTCCATTCTGAACAAGCACGGTAGCAATGGGCCCGCGGCCTTTGTCAAGCCTGGCTTCAATGATGGTTCCTTTAGCGGAGCGGTCTGGATTAGCTTTGAGCTCCTTCATGTCGGCAATAAGCATGACCATCTCAAGCAAATCATCGATTCCTTCGCGCTTTTTAGCAGAAATAGGTATACAAGGCGTGTCGCCGCCCCATTCTTCGGGGATAACCCCGTGCTCGGTGAGTTGCTGCTTGATGTTTTCCGGGTTCGCGCCGGGCTTATCCATCTTATTGATCGCCACAATTATAGAAACTTCGGCCGCCTTTGCGTGGTTAATCGCCTCAACGGTCTGCGGCATGATGCCGTCATCGGCCGCCACAACTAAAATTGCGATGTCAGTAATCTGAGCGCCCCTAGCACGCATGGTAGTAAAGGCCTCATGCCCCGGTGTATCGAGAAATGTGATGTCTCCCTTATTTATTTTCACGCGATAAGCGCCAATATGCTGGGTGATTCCGCCAGCCTCAGTAGAGATAACGTCCGAATGGCGGATTGCGTCCAAAAGAGAAGTCTTGCCGTGGTCAACGTGGCCCATAACAACCACAACCGGAGCCCGCGGAACAAGGTTCTCATCGGAGTCTTCGCTGTCGTCAATGATGCGCTCTTCGATGGTAACAACGATTTCCTTCTCAATCTTAGCATGAAACTCCATTGCAACAAGGCTGGCCGTGTCAAAGTCGATAACATCGTTTATAGATGCCATAATCCCCATCATCATGAGCTTTTTGATAACCTCGGCCGCCGTAGCCTTCAGCCGACTGGCAAGTTCGCCAACAGTAATACTTTCCGGAATCAAAACGGTAATCGGCCGATTTTTACGCTCAAGCGCAATCCGACGCAGCCTCTCAGCCTCGGTTTCTTTCCGAGAATTCCTCGGCTTGCCTCTTTGTTGCGACTTCTGCGTAATCTTCTGCTTCCGCACAGTATTGTCAATCTTCATTTTCTCCGAAGCAAGGCGGTCGTACTTCTCGTTATACTTTTCAATATCAACATGTGCCGCGCGAGTGTCGATAATCCTGCCCGCGGGCTTATTTTTTGAATTCGTTCCCGCGCCATTGTTGCCGTTAGACCTTTTAACAGGATGCAAACTTGAAGATTTAGTAATAGGAGAGGCCCCTTTCCTGCTGCCAATATCAGCCCTCTTAGGTGCACCTTTCTGCAGAGGCTTATTAGTTTCCTTCATCACTTTGCCAGGCGAGTCTTTACCAATATCGCTAGACTTCTTCGTAGGAGGTGTCGCCGCAGTTTTGGTCTCTTTTGATTCTGTTGCTTCTACTGCAGGCTTAGCTTCCTCTGCGGTTGCTTCTTCCTTTTTCTTCTTGCGCTTATTGTCAGCCGTCTTGATGTCCAGCTTGCCCGATAAGTACTCATCCAAGCTCTCAACTTGCTTGGCCCGCGAAAAATGCTCAAACACAACATTAAGCTCATCCTCATTAAGAGCCGTCATGTGCTTTTTTTCGGCCCCCGTAGCGGCCTTGATAATCTCAATAACTTCCTTGCTCGGAACGTTAAAATCCTTCGCAACCTCATGAACTCTATATTTTATTATCATATATTGGCACCCTCCTGCACGTAAATGTTATCAGTATTCAAAAGAGATCGAATCTTCTTTGCAAACCCGGCGTTATTAACAGAAATCACCCCGCACGATTTTCCAACGCATTTGCCAATGTCATCCATAGATAAATCGGTCAAAATAATCAAATCTGTAGCCGCCCGAGCTAATTGGCTATATAATTTCTGCCTCGTATTTGCTGATAAATCCTGCGCAACCAAGATAAGACAAGATTTTCCAAGTGTAGCCGATTCAACACAAGCGTCAAACCCCAAAGCCAAGTTTCCAGACTTTTTGCAAAGCCCCAAAACAGACAAAACCTCACTGTTGCTCAACCAAAATCTCCTCCTCAATCTGCAGGTAAACTTCATCCGGAACCTTACAAGAAAAAATCCTGTCTATCCGCCTAGACTTGCGAACTCTCTTCAAACAATCAAGGTTTTTGCACAAATAAGCCCCTCTGCCAGCCGCCTTAAAAGTTTTGTCCACAAAAACATTGCAGCAGCCATCGTCACTCTTGGCCCGAACAATCCGCAAAAGCCCCGCCTTAGGTTTCATCTCGTTGCAGGCCATGCACATGCGCAGCGGAACATGTTTGTTTGGCATAAATTAAACCTCTCTTTTAAACTAAATTAAAGACATAATCGCGCTAATTTACTTCATGTTCAGGCTTTATATCTATCTTAAAGCCCGTCAACTTAGCGGCCAACCTAGCGTTTTGCCCCTTGTTTCCAATAGCCAAAGAAAGCTGATTATTTGGCACAATAGCAGTGCAAGAATTTTCGACTTCCGGGTCAATATCAACATCCAAAACCTCCGCCGGAGCAAGCGCCGCAGCAATAAATTTAACCGAATCCTCGTCATACTCTATAATATCGATTTTTTCGCCGCCCAATTCCTCAACAATAGCATTAACCCGGGCGCCTTTAGGGCCAATGCAAGCCCCAATAGCGTCCACGTTTTTGTCCTTACTCAAAACGGCAAGCTTAGTTCTGGCGCCAGCTTCGCGCGCAACCTGTTTTATCTCTACCGTTCCGTCGTAAATTTCGGGCACTTCTTTTTCAAACATCCGGCGAACCATGTCCGGGTGCGTGCGAGAAATAAACGCCCAGGGCCCCTTGTCGCCCTCTTTAACGTCCGCTATGTAGACCTTAATATGATCGCCCTCTTTAAGATCATCACTACTTAGCTGTTCGTTTTTAGGCAAAAAAGCCTCAGATTTCCCAATCTTCAAAGTTGCCGAACCCGAACGCGGGTCAACCTTTTCAACAATAGCCGTCACAAGTTCCTGACGTTTACTCTCAAACTCCTGCAACATAAGGCCACGCTCGCCATCGCGAATCCCCTGACGAATGATATTTCTAGCCGTCTGAGCCGCAATTCGGCCAAACTCCTTAGTGTCCAACTTAATAGAAACCTGCTCGCCGATGTCTGTCCCGGGGTCAATGGCCCTAGCGTCGGCAAGAGAAATTTCTCGGCCAAAGTCAGAAACAGTCTCTACAACGGTTTTGCGCAAATAAACTTCAAACTTCCCCTTATCCTCGTCAATGTCGATCAAAACGTCGTCGTTACCATTGTAACTATTTTTGCATGCCGTCACAATAGCCTTTTTTATTTTATCAAGCATAAAGTCCGCCGAAATACCTCTTTCAATCTCAAGCAGCGAGAGCGCTTCAAATAATTCCTTATTATTTTTCATTTTATAATTACCTCCAATTTAAATTTTAAAATTAATAATATGCTCGATTTAATCGTCAAAGTCGTCGAGTTTAATAAACGCAATATTTTTTCTCAAAATGCAAATTTCTCTAGAAGAATCGCAAGAGTCATCACAACTGCCGCAACAAGAGACATTAATTTCGTCTTTATTAAAGGCGGCAAGAGTGCAATTTAACTTTTTAACGCCATCCTCAAGCGGCCGAATCAACCGCACAATAATTTTATGACCAACAAACTTTTCAAGATGCTCATCCCGCGTTAATTCTCGGTTAACACCAGGCGAGCAAACCTCCAAACAATAGTTTTGCACAATAGGGTCAAGTTCGTCAAGCGGTTTATCCACAGCGCGGCTCATTTTTTCGCAGTCGTCAATAGTTACTCCGCTGTCGCTATCGATAAAAATTCTAAGATAATACTCGGGGCCCTCTTTTACAAATTTAACGTCCCAAAGCTCCAGCCCCAAACTTTTAGCAATAGGTTGAGCCAAGCTCCAAACAGCCGACACAACGTTATTGCCGTGAGTTTTTTTAATCAAAACGCAATTCACCTCAAATACAAACAAAAGAGCGGGCGACCCCACTCTTACAAAAGCAAACGAATAAAACTTTAAGTTAAGTATACCATAACATTATACTTATTTCAAGAGGAAAAATCAAATTTATTTTTTGGGCAATATTTTCGGCAAAAATCGCTAATTGGCGCGCTGCGCGTAGGGCGCGAAAGTGAATATATGTCACAGAAAAAAGTAACTATCTGTGTTTTTTTGTAAAATAAACTTGATTTATACTAGGTTTGGATCTTTAATTGTAAAAAGGTGACGAAATGCTATCACAAAAACTAAAAAAACTACGAGAAAATAGTGGCTACACCCAACTCCAAATCGCAAACGCCCTTAGTATAGAGCGCTCTACTTACACTTATTACGAAACTGGCAAAACTACTCCAGACATTAATACCATTATAAAGCTTGCAAAAATCTTTAATGTCTCGTATACCGACCTGTTTGAAACTGAAAAAAGCGAAGATAAAAAAACTTTAAAAGATTCGGGTGACGATCTTTATTGTTGCTACGATTCTAAACGGTTTAATCATATTTATGAGTTGTCTAAAAAAGAAAAAACTTTAATAAGCTTATATCGGGTACTCCCGGCCAAGGCTCAAGAGGATATCGTCAGCTCCTTAAAAAAAATTGTTGACGAGGGGTCTAAAAAGAAAAAGAAAGACAGCGGCAAAGAAAAAGAAAACAAAAAATAGGTTTTGCAAGTGCAAATTTGAGAGGCTTTTGAGGAAGCCTCTTTTGTTTTGTTGACAACAGCGCGCTGCGGTGAGATAATATTTAAAGTGAAGCGAAAATTGTGAGAAAAAATAAAAAGGAGTTGCAAAAGAATTTGAGTAAAGAACTTTCGAAATCTTACGACCCCAAAGAGGTTGAAGACAAGATATACAAATTTTGGCAAGATGGCGGATATTTTGGCGCTAAAATCGAAGAAGATAAGAAGCCGTATACTATTGTGATGCCGCCGCCAAATATAACGGGCCAGCTGCACATGGGTCACGCTCTGGACGAGACTCTGCAGGATATTTTGATTCGCTTTAAGAGAATGCAGGGCTATGCGGTTCTTTGGGTGCCGGGCAAGGACCACGCCTCGATTGCTACGGAGGCGAAGATTGTGGAGGCCATGCAGAAGGAAGGCATCAAGAAGGAGGACATTACCCGCGAGGACTTTTTGGAGCGTGCTTACGCGTGGAAAGAGAAATACGGCAATAAAATAAGCGAGCAGATAAAGAAAATGGGGGCTTCTTGCGACTGGTCGCGCGAGCGCTTTACTATGGATGACGGCATGAAGGCCGCCGTTAACGAGGTTTTTGTGCGGCTGTACGAAAAGGGGCTTATTTATCGGGGTGAGAAGATAATTAATTGGTGCCCGGGGTGCAAGACGTCCATTTCTGACGCCGAGGTCGAATTTGCCGAGCGCGATGGGAATTTTTATCACTTAAACTACAAATTGTCCGACGAAACAGGCTATGTTGAGATCGCCACCACTAGGCCAGAGACGCTTTTGGGTGACACAGCCGTTGCAGTTAATCCGGACGACGACAGATATAAGCACTTGATTGGGAAGACCGTCGTTTTGCCGCTTGTTGGGCGAGAAATCCCGATAATTGCGGACTCGTATGTGGATGTTGAATTTGGAACCGGCGTTGTTAAGATAACTCCGGCGCACGACCCAAACGACTTTGAAGTCGGCCTGCGCCATAACTTGCAGGTAATCAATGTTATGGACGAGAGCGCCGTCATAAACGAAAACGGCGGGGAGTATTGTGGTCTTAGCCGCTTTGAGGCGCGAAAAAAGATCGTGGAAGACTTAAAACAAGCCGGTGCGTTGGTGAAAATCAAGCCTATTAAGCATAATGTGGGCGCTTGCTACCGCTGCCACGAGGTTATTGAACCGCGGGTTTCCACTCAATGGTTTGTGAAGATGCAGCCGCTGGCGGGTCCTGCTATTGACTGCGTTAAAAATGGCGACACGCGGTTTGTTCCGGCCCGGTTTGACAAGATATATTTCAACTGGCTCAACAATATTAAGGATTGGTGCGTCTCGCGCCAGCTGTGGTGGGGGCACCGGATTCCGGCCTATTACTGTCGGGCTTGTGGCAATATGATGGTTTCTAGAACCGCCGTGAAAACTTGTGATAAATGCGGCTCTGGCGACGTTTATCAAGATAGCGATATTCTTGACACCTGGTTTTCTGCTGCTTTGTGGCCTTTTGCCGCGCTGGGATGGCCGAATAAGACTGCAGAGTACGAATATTTTTACCCGACGGATACCTTGGTTACGGGCTATGATATCATCTTTTTCTGGGTTGTGCGGATGATTTTCTCTGCGCTTGAATACACAGGCGAGGCTCCGTTTAAAAATGTGCTGATTCACGGTTTGGCGCGGGATTCTCAAGGCCGAAAGATGTCAAAATCGCTTGGTAACGGCGTGGATCCGCTTGAAATCATTGAAAACTACGGTGCTGACGCTTTGAGATTTTCTTTGGTGATTGGCAACAGCCCGGGCAACGACATGCGTTTTTCGGAGGAAAAAGTCAGTGCCAGTCGGAATTTTGCCAACAAGCTGTGGAACGCCGCCAGGTTTATTCACATGAATATTGACGGTTTTGAGGCCAAAAATGAGCTCCCAGGCGGGTTGAACCTGGAAGACAGCTGGATTTTGAGCTTGCTGAATTCTCTGACCCTTAGTGTGACGGAGAACCTGGAAAAGTTTGAGCTGGGAATAGCAGCCCAGAAAGTCTATGACTTTGTTTGGGACTACTTTTGCGACTGGTACATCGAGTTTGCGAAGATACGTATCCAGAAAGATGCCCCGTCGGCCGGGAACACTCGCTGTGTGCTGGTTTATGTTATGGACAAAATTTTAAAGCTGCTGCACCCGTTTATGCCCTTCGTTACGGAAGAAATCTGGCAAACGCTGCCTTGCGACGGTGAATCCATCATGATTTCGGATTATCCCAAATTTGCAGAAGAGCTTTGCGATGAGAAGTCTGAACGTGACATGCGCGCCATAATGGACGTGATAAAGGCTGTTCGTGCGCAAAGGGCTGAGATGAACGTGGTGCCCTCTAAAAAGACGAACTTGTTTATTGAGGCCAAGGATGTGGATTTGTTCAGGGAATGCGAGCTCTTCTTAAAAAAGATGGCCTATGCAAAGGAAGTTGAGATATCGGATAGTATCGAGATGGGCGAAGATGCGGTAACAATCGTGACGGCGGATGCCAAGATCTTTATTTTGATGGACGAACTGGTAGATAGACAAGCCGAGGTGGCTAGGTTAAAGAAGGAGCTCGAAGCAACGCGAAGAAGGCTTGATCAAGACGCAGCTAAGCTGAATAATGAGGCGTTTTTAGCAAAAGCGCCGGCGGCCGTAATTGACGGCGTTAAAAAGAATGTTCAGGCGCTGCGCGAAAAGGTCGCCTCTTTAGAAAGCTCTATTGCCAAATTGAAATTGAGCTAGGCTGCGCCTACTGACTGTAAAAAAGGAGCTTTTGCTATGAAGGTGCTTGGGGTGGACTTGGGCTTGGCTCGGACGGGGATTGCTATATCGGACTGCAACCAGGTTTTGGCGTCGCCGTTTTGTGTCATTAAAGAGAAAGACAGCGAGGCTTTGGCTCAAAAGGTCGGCCAAATCTGTGCGGATGAAGGCATTCAAAGGGTTGTTGTAGGCTTGCCTAAAAATATGGATGGCTCCGAGGGCGCAAGCGCTCAAAATGCAAGGACATTTGCTGACATGTTGAGTAAAATCACGAATCTGCCAATTTTTATGGTCGATGAGCGCGGCACGACTATCACCGCGACTAATTTTCTTAATGATGTCAATGTTCGCGGAAAAAAGAGAAAAAACGTTGTGGATGCCGTTGCGGCAACCGTTATCTTGCAAAATTATCTGGACTCTAGCGATAAATAATTTTTGCGGGGCTCTAAATATATTATCCATAATAATTTGTGCTTGATTTTTATTTTTAGATATTTTATAATTATTATCGATTTTAGTTTTTTATTTTTTGTTGACGTTGGAGGTTTTGCTTTGTGCATGTGGAGGTTGCCTCTGGTGCGGGGTTTTGCTTTGGTGTGAGTAGGGCTATATCTGCTGTGGAGGGGCTTTTGGCCGAGGGTAAGCTGGTTTGCACTTTGGGGCCGATTATACATAATGCTTATATGGTTGAGAAGCTTGAGCAAAAAGGCGTTCGCGTGGTTGATTGCCCGGAGGATGTTCGACCCGAGAAGGACGAAGTTTTGGTTATACGCTCCCATGGTGTGGCCCGCGACGTCATTGAAAAAATAAATAAGCTAAGCGTAATGTACCTTGACGCTACGTGCCCATTTGTAAAAAAAATTCACAACATTGTGTCTGATACCTCAAGAAATGCTGATGTAATCTTGATTGCTGGGGATAAAAATCACCCGGAAGTCGTTGGAATCGCTGGTCATTGCAATGCGGACTTCTATATTTTTAATGATTACGAGGAATTATTGGATATAATAAAGAAGAATGGCGAAGTTTTGGCGCGGGCGAATGTTTTGGTCGTTGCGCAGACTACCTTTAGCGTATCTCAGTGGCGGCGTTGTGCGGACTTTTTACGCTCGGAGTTTGAAGGCATTAAGGTTTTTAACACTATATGTGGAGCTACCGCTAGCCGGCAGGATGAAGCTTGTAAGTTATCTAAAAAAGCCGATGTTATGCTTGTTATCGGGGGGCGAAAAAGCTCTAACACCGCGAAGCTATTTGATATTTGCCAAAAAAATTGTAAATCTTTTTTTATAGAAACTGCGGATGATTTGCGATTTGATGATATAAAAAAGGCGAAATTAATTGGAATTACCGCCGGGGCATCGACGCCGGTTGATATTATAGAGGAGGTTAAACGGAAGATGGAAGATTTTTTGGAAAATAATGATGATGTTGGGCAGAGTGAAGGGGAAGAGGCAAGTTTTGAGCAAATGCTGGAGGAATCTTTAAAGAGCTTGACTACGGACGATAAGGTGGTTGGAACGGTTGTTGGGATCGCGCCGAATGAGGTTTATGTGGACGTTGGTCGCAAGCAAGCTGGGTTTATTCCGGCTGATGAGCTCTCTAACGACCCCAATGTTAATCCGGAGGACGTTGTTAAGATCGGCGACGAGCTGAATCTTTTGATTATGCGCACTAATGATCAGGATGGAACTATTATGCTTTCTAAGAAGCGAATTGACGCTTTGGAGGGCTTTAAGGATATTATTGAGGCCAAGGAGAACGGCACTGTTTTGTCTGGCAAGGTTGCTAACGTCATAAATGGCGGCATTATCGTGGTTACCAACGGCATGGAGGTGTTTGTTCCGGCTTCGCTTGCCACGGCTTCTCGCGGCGAAAGCTTGGAGGACTTGAAGGGCAAAGAGGTTAAGCTTCGAATTATAGACGTTAACGAGCGGCGCCGGAGAGCTGTGGGCTCGATTCGTTCGGTCTTGATGGATGCTAAAAAAGCGGACATTGAAAGCTTTTTTGACACTCTTGAAGTGGGCAAAACCCTTCGTGGCAAGGTTAAGTCGTTTACTAATTATGGCGCTTTTATTGATTTGGGGCCGATTGACGGGATGGTTCATGTTTCGGAACTGTCTTGGGATCGGGTTAAGCACCCCTCTGACGTTTTGAATTTGGGCGACGAAGTTGAGGTTTGGGTTAAGAGCTTTGACAAGGACGCTGGGAAGATCTCTTTGACTTATAAGGATAACGGCGAGAACCCCTGGGAGACGCTTAAGAATGACTACCCGGTGGGGAGCGTTGTTGATGCTAAGATTGTTGGTTTGACGGATTACGGCGCTTTTGCTAACTTTTTGCCAGGCATTGATGGCTTGATTCATGTTTCTCAAATCTCTAACCGTCGGGTCGACAAGCCTCGCGATGTTTTGTCGATTGGCGATGTAGTTAAGGCCGCTATTATTGACATCGACTTTGACCGCCACAGAATCAGTTTGTCGATTAAAGCTTTGCTTGAGGATAAGGACGATGAGGTCGGCTCAGATGAAGAGGGAATGAATCCGGCTGAGGATGTGCCATCTGAGGCAGATAATTATGCTAATACAGAGGAAGCCGTTGCTAGCGGTGAGGCGAAATTTGAAAAAACTGAAGATACCGACACCTCTGCGGATGAATAGTGTTAAAAAATGTGTTGCAAAAATTCGCTTTGTGTGGTATAATATTAAAACTGATGGCCGCTGATGAAAATTTTGTCGGTGGGGTTTAATTTGTAGCCTTTGCGCTATTGATTAAGGCGAGCAGTCCGCTGCTTTTTGTATGACTGCTTTATATTTTGGAGGATAGATTATGGATGCATTGAAAATTATTTCGCAGGATTCTGTGAAAAGCGAAGTGCCGGAGTTTAATATTGGCGACACTGTTAAGGTTAGCGTTAATATTAAAGAGGGCGAGAGGGAACGAATTCAGATGTTTGAAGGCACTGTTATTGCTCGCAAGGGCAGCGGCGTTGCAGAGACTTTTACTGTTCGTCGGGTCTCTTATGGTGTTGGTGTGGAGAGAGTTTTTCCACTTCATTCGCCTAATGTGAAGGATATTAAGGTTATTCGGCGTGGTAAAGTTTGCAGAAGTAAACTTTATTATTTGCGCGATAGGTTGGGCAAGGCTGCTAAGGTTAAAGAGAAAATCGCTAAAGCTTAATTTGGGGGCCTTGTGTCCCTACTTTTATATTTTTGTTGCAGTAAAAATATGGAGGTGCTTTTATGGAGGGCAAGACACGCGGCGTTGTTATTAATGGATCTTTAGATAATGGAAATGTATCTAGGGTTGTTAAAGAGGTCTTTGAGTGGGGAAGCTCGTTGCTTTTTGCTTTTTCTACATGCTTTTTTATTACTATTTTTGTTATGTTCTTTACTGTCTCTGGTGACTCGATGCTGCCGACTCTGCACGATGGTGACAAATTGCTGGTGTATAAGTTTATGTATGCTCCGAAAAGAGGCGACATTGTTACTATTGACACTAACGAACAGCTGGGCAAAAATATTATAAAGCGCGTTATTGGCCTTCCGGGAGACACCATTAAAATTGATTACGATAAGCACGAAGTTTACGTGAACGGCCACCTTTTAAAGGAAGATTATATTAACGACCCCACTGCATTGAGTGGCGACGGGGCTATACTTAATAATACTGTATATTTGCTGCCTGATGGTCGTATTTGCGTTTTGGGCGATAATCGGAACCATTCGATGGACAGTAGATTTGGGAAAATTGGTTTTGTGTATGTAAATAAACTTTATGGCAGTGTATTTCTAAGATATTGGCCCATGGGAGATTTTCGAATTTTTTAAGTAAGATTGTTTTTTATAATGGCGCTCTTCATTTCGATTTAAGCTTGATTTGAAGAGTGCTATTTTTTGCTTAAAAAATTAAATTATGCTAATAAAGAAGCTGACTAATGGGACTGTCACTAAGCTGCAAGCGCTGGTGATTAACAATGTTGCTATGGCGTACTCTGCATTGTTGTTATACTTTTTTGATAAAATGGCTATTGCGGACATTGACGGCAGTGCGCAAAGTAGCACTACCGTTTTGACGATGTTTTCTGCAATTGGGACAAACTTTAGGATTGACCAAACTGCTATTGGGAACAGGATCATTTTGAAGAGTATCAAGATGTATATTTCGAAATTTATCAGGTATTTTTTGATGTTGAAAAAGCAAAAAAGGCCGCCGATGTATATCATGGAGAGTGCTGGAGTCATGTTCCCAAGCGGAGCTAGGGCTAAGAACATCATTTTTGGTAGTTTTAAGCCCAGTGCGACCGCAGTTAGTGAGAAAATTATTGCTAACAGTGCTGGATTTATGAAGTTTTTTAAGCATTTAAAGTTGTATGCATTCAGATTTGAGGCCAGTTTTACGCCTAAGGTCCAGAGCATAAATTGGTCTACAACTATGCACAAGGACATAAAAATTCCGCCCTCTTTGCCGTACAGCGCTAAGATCAGTGGAATTCCGATGAAACCTGCATTTGAGAAGGTCGCCATGGCTTTGTAAATGTTAGCTTTTTGAGGATCAAAATTGAAAAACCGCACTATAACGCAGTTTGAAAGATATAAAAGCACGAAAGAAGCCAGGTATACTATAAATATGGGCGATGCAGCGATTAAGTCGCCTAAAGACGGACCTGCCAGGAGGTTACAGACCAGCATGATAGGCATTGAGACGTTTATTATGAATTTTGATATTGAGTTGAGTGAGGATTCATCGAAGATTTTGCACTTGACGCATAAAATTCCGATGGCCACAAAAAAGGCGAAGACAAACAGTTGCTGCAAAATAATAAAAAATTGTGCCATGATCAAAACCTCCTTGTTTGGCATGCTGCATAAAAATAAAAAAAGCCCCTTCTTGCTAAAAGTTTGCCGCAAATTTAAAAACATTGCGTGCATTATAAGTCAAGAAGGGGAGAGACGAGATTTTTGTTTTATCTAGGTTTTCTAAATATTGCAAGTTTTGCGGCCTTTTTCTTGCAGATTATAATAGTACGCGAGGATTTCGCCTATGTCGTAGTCATTATCGATGGCGGCGGCGTCCCTGTTTAGGATGAAATTTTTGTCGTCTAAAACCTTCTTGGCGTCGTTATAGACGTAGTCTATGGTCTCTTTCCAGAATAAAATGTTCTCGGCACGAAGGTCCACCCAGCCCACCTGGATCCACTTTTCTAGGCGTTCCCGTGTAATGGTCAGATTGCTATCTTTGCCCGGAAACAAGCTATAATCGCCTATGTACACGTTCTCATTTTCTGTAACTATCGGCAAACCTAGCGACAGCATCTCTATGATTAAATCTTTGTCCGACTCCAAATTTTGAACAATCAAGTCATACAGCTCTTTGATGTCTATTTTTTTTAGGTCGTCCACAGTTTTGCAGACCTTTTTGATCATATACAGCTCATACAACCGCTTTGCGACGGTAACTCCGAGGTTTCCCGTTGCGATGCTTGTTGTGCGGTTTTCTTGCATCAAATTTAAAAGCTCTGTTTTTATCTTCTCTACCATGGTCTTGCCGGCAAAAGTCGAGCTCAACATGCCAGAGTCCATGTAGTTTAGCATGTTTTTCTTGGTTTGGCCGCAGATGTCTTCAATGGCGGCGTTGGCGACTTCCTCTTTGGTTATAGCCTCCATTTGGCCGACGGCCGTGAGTGCAGAGAGCTCGTACAAAGAGTAAACGTGATTTTCCCCCGCGCGAACAACCGGGAATTTAAGGTATTCTTCGCTGACTCCCTTAGAATATTCAAGTGTGTCGCCTTCTTTGAGCCTCAGTTTTTTAGGATTATTAATTTTTTTGACTAGCCCAACATCAGTTTCAATCGGCTCAAACTTTGTGCTATCGTAGCCTACAAACGTTGCCGGAATCAATAGGCTGATGTTAAGGTTTGTGGTGTGAGATAGGTTCCACAGCAGCTGATGCAAAACCCCAGCAGCAGAAATCTTGCCCATCAATGCAAAGGAGAGCGAAGATTTTGGCGTGTCTCCGTGAGTGTACGGCATGTTCATGCCCATTCCGCCAAGGCCTGTTGTCGAGATTTTTAAATATTTTTTTACCTTAAAGTCCTCCATGGCAAGCTTCAAAGAATACACAAAGTTTATGGCCTTCGGCACAAAGTCGTTAAGAAGGATGCTCACAGAAGTGTTGACGTCAATTTGCGCGCTTTTGCTGACTTTGCTTAATATCAACTCTGGCTTATAATGATTACCAAGCACCGTCCCGGAGTTTATAGCATCCACGATTAAGTCTGGGCGCCACTTTTGAACCAACTTATATAAAGTTGACTTTTTCAAAATATCGGGCCCCAAGTCAGAGTAGTAAAATTGCAAAAGCTCGTCCTTGCATTTTAGCTTTTCTTGCATGTTTGTTAGCTTGTTGAATTCATACGGCATAAAAACATTGCCATACGACGAGATCAGTTCAATATTTTTGCAGTATTTAGAAAAATATTTGCAACAGTTATCAGATTCGTTTTTGGTTAAATTATGCAATATAATCTTTTCGGGTTTCTGCTCAATAATTCTTCTTGTTATTGCTTTGCCGATTTGGCCAACGCCAAGAACTAAAATTGTTTTCATAATTGTGATTCCTCCAACTTTTAAAGCATATAATTAAATAAAATACTAGGTTAGATCTTTATTAAAATTTTTAACTCACACACGCTTTTCATTTTACAAAAAACAAACTATTAATATAAAAAACTCATCATTTTTCTTGTTGATTCCACAAAAACAGTCCTTTCTATGAATTATTCTAAAAATCTATAAAAATAAAATTAATAAAGCTTGTAAACCATATGATATATTGATAATATAGAATAGTTTGTCGAATCTTGTCTGTGGAGTGGTTTTTTATAAAATTCTGGCAAAGGCTAATATTTGGAGGTTAATATAAAATGTTAACAAATTTAGTGTGGGCTTATCGATTATTAAGGTATAAGTAACAATCTTTGAAATTAATGTTTACTTTTGTGAACAAATCGTGTATAATGAATATCATTAAAGTTAACGCGGAGTGGAGCAGTCCGGTAGCTCGTCGGGCTCATAACCCGAAGGTCGTTGGTTCAAATCCAGCCTCCGCAACCACAGTGACGGTTTCGGGCACCGGCGCGCCCGGCTACAACGTTGACATTATTGAAGGCAGCGAGGCTCTAGCCACAACGAAGGTAGATTCCAATGGTTAATGGTCTGCGCCGCTAAGCAACCTTCCCGGCGCCACCCATAATGTCTTAATAACTCAAGCCAACTCCTACGGCAACGCCTTTCCAGCGGTGCCTTTAATTTTTAAAATCCTAAAAATACCGACACTTGACCTCTTTGACATTATCCTGACAGAGAATCTGACCTACAACGGCACGGTAAAGCAGTTTAAGGTCACTTTAAAGCCCAACGTAACGGGCATGGGAAACTTTATTGTAAAATACTTCAGAGTTAACCCGGACGGAACCGAGACAGAATTAGACGGGCCGCCCACCGATGTCGGTAGATACAGAGCCTTTCTTTATATAGAAAAAGGCACTGATTACACCGACGCAGTCTTGCGTATTGTGTATTTCCCTAAAAGTTAAAAACGTGTTGTATATAGCATCAAGTTTTATCATGGTGAGTAAAAATCTTGTTAAAGCCCTTATCACACAAATTGAAAAAGCGCTCGACTTCGTTGTGATAACTGTAAAATAATGTTGAAAAAATGTAATGTTATTAATACTGTACTATGAAGCTAATTTATAATTTTTGTCATTATTAGGGTTAAAACTACGCTGATAATCAAAATCCGGGTTCATTTTTAACTTCGATACATATGGCTCCATTACATAGTCATAAATATCATTTTTATCGTGTGCGTAAAAATCAGTCATTGTCCGTTTAAGGTTTTCTGCATGGTCTGCAAGGCCTCTATCTTTTTTCTTTATATATTCGCTTTTAGATTTACAAAAATAATGGTTTATCCTTAACTTCTTATAATCACAGCCATAATTAAAAGGCCCAGTTATCTTTTCTCCATTTTCATTTACACAATAGTAGTCCCGTTCGTATTCACAAGAATGTGGGTCTAGCATTTTAATAACTCTGCGAGGATTGCAGATTGTTTTTATATGCTTATTAACTTCAAAATCATTTACAGATCTATATTTATAGTTTTCTATAACCAGCCCCGCCGGTTTTTTTGTTAATCCTGATGAACCATACACTAACCAATTTACTCCCACGCCAGCTATTTTATTATCCTTTTTCATTATATCATCTATTGCATAAACAAGGCTATCTTGCTCAACCGGCATTACGAATTCATCCAAGTCTATAAATCCCATGTATTTGGTTTTGTTTTTATAATTATTAACCGCTTCTTGATAAGCCACTAACTGTTGTGCACGACCAGGAAAATATTTATAAACGACTTCGCCACTATTTATATAATCCCTTAGCACATCTTCTAGATTATCCGTACTTTCATTATCGTAAATATAAAATTTGGTCACACCAACTAGCTTATGAAATTCAATCCATTCTTTTATATATGGGCCTTCGTTTTTTGCTATAGCCACAAACGACAAATTGTCATCGTATTTGTTGTTATCACCAAAATTTATAAAATCTTTTAAATAACTAGATGTACCTAGTAAATATAATATTCCAACAAAAGATAAGCTAAAAAATGTTATTAATAAAAATTTTTTCTTTGATACGTGAATTTTAGACATAATATAATTGTTTTCTCCTTCATTAAGTTGAACAAAATTAAAAAATAAGCATGTATGATTTTTTTATTTTCCTTTTCTATACCTTCTTTTAATTGTAAAAAAATTAAAAGGCTTCGTTCGTTATTCCATAATACATATCAACAAGCATTTCAGTCGGGTCCCGAAGTCAACACCCATAATGGCGACATAGTTACCGCTAGATTTTTTAATCCAGCAAAACATATCGGCTTCTTTGCCAAAATTCTTCGAAAACGAGATATACTTAACTCGGTCATCTTTTTTACTTAATCCACAAAGACTAATTCAAACATTTTTTGTCCACTCATTTTATCGGCTATTTTGTAAATTTCATAATAAAAAATTGAGATGGCCTCTTGTTTGTTAAGGAACTACGCCTGGTATTAAATCCAAAATTATCACCATCTTGCTTAATTATGTCAACATTATAATATATTTTGCCCTTTTTGTCAGCAGCAACAGCATTATGGTAATAAAATATTATTTTCAGTACGTTGTAAAATACCTGCGAAACTTTAGACTTAATCAAAAAGGGCTTGTTAGTTGAAAATATCTTAGAGCTTTCAGAAAAGCACAAACAACAAAACCAAAAATAAAGGAGAAAACACCAATGCTAATACTATTTACAGCAGAGCCCACACTTACATTATTAGCAATCTACCAAGAACGAATATACAGGTATTTTCAAGAACTGACACTATCGATATTCCGCAAAGTTTGCCATAAAGAACGATTTGCTACTCGTGAAGAATGCTATTGCGTGCACAAAGACTGATTATTTACACAGAATTCGGACGCAACGAATTTTTCTTTTGCCGAGCTTTTCTGTTCAGCAAAGAAAAACAAATTGCCCATTTTATATCCCAAAAAGGAGATGATTGAAATTGAGTTATCCGAATATGATTTTTTAAAACGTGCAAGACAGTGTGAATCAGCGGCTTTTGGATAAAGAAGAAAAGATTTATTTCTGAATTTTGGGAACAGACCGGAAAACCAAATTGGGATGGGGATTTCGTCCAAAAACTTAGATGTGCAGCCAAGCTTTTCAAGCGCAAAAATCTCTTTTTCAAATTTTTTCTGTCGCGGCCTGAATAAGTAATCGACGGGGCTTTTTCAAAATCACAATCAATGTTTTTGCAGAGCCCCTTGTGCATGTCTAGCGCTATTTTGTTGGCTTCAAATATTGCTTGGCAAGTTACAAACCATAATTTTTGAGGTTCCCTATCGCACTGACTTTATAAAAATCACCCACAGACCACATTTGAAAATAATAGGTTTTTTCATATAGCTCCTAAATTTAGATGAAAATATCAGCATAAAAGGCCTTTTTTAAAAACAGCTCATACATATGTGGGTTTAATAAAATTAACCAAATTTTAACACATGTACTAATTTGACATTCTTCACTTAATACACTATAGTAAATTAGTAATTGATATGATTTTGGCAATCTGGGTGGCTTTGTGTTTTGAATATCGATGAGGCATCATGCAAAGCTTAATTATATAAAAATCTCATCGGTTGGCAGTTAAGGGCGTTTTTTTGCCTTATTTTGTTGGCCGATTTTTTAATATTTTAAAGCTGTGGACGATGTTTCTTCCGCGGCTTTTATTTTTATAATTTTTAGGAGGGAGCCCATGGGAATCCTGGAAGTCACGAACTTGGCACATTCTTTTGGAGACAAAATTTTATATAAAAACGCAACGTTCGAGCTGTTTAAAGGCGAACATATGGGGATCGTCGGTCAAAACGGGGCCGGCAAAACGACTCTTTTGCGTTCGCTCGTTGAAGATATTACGCCGGATTCTGGAAATATCCGTTGGCAAAAGGGCATTAAAATCGGGTACCTTGACCAGCACGCAAAAATCGACCGTAAAATGACTATTTTTGAATATTTAAAGACTGCGTTTAATGATTTGTATACAGTGGAGCGGGAGCTGAACGCGATTTATGAAAATATGGGCGAAGTCACGAATGATGCGGTGTTAGAAAAGGCCTCGGATTATCAAAATCTGCTTGTTAATAACGGATTTTATGAAATCAAGAGCACGGTTTTAAGGGTTTCAAGTGGCCTGGGCGTTGATTCTCTGGGATTGGACACGTTGCTTGAGACTCTGAGTGGCGGCCAACGGGCTAAGGTGATTCTGGCAAAGCTTTTGCTAGAAAGTCCGGATGTCTTGCTGCTTGACGAGCCTACAAATTTTCTTGATAAAGAGCATGTGGATTGGCTTTCGGAATACCTAAGAA
Organism: uncultured Eubacteriales bacterium; assembly: GCA_948527295.1. Taxonomy (GTDB): domain Bacteria; phylum Bacillota; class Clostridia; order Oscillospirales; family Acutalibacteraceae; genus CAG-557. The sequence goes on from CAOSWK010000005.1 coordinate 60,137, forward strand.
GCTTCAAGGGCGCATTTTTGCTTGTTTCACACGACTTTGATTTTGTTAACAAGGTCACGAACTGCATTTTGGATATAGAATTTCAGAAAATCACGAAGTATAGCGGGAATTTCGACAAGTTCCTAAGCGTAAAGCAAGTCCGTAAGGAAAGCTACGTCCGGGAATTTCAAGCGCAGCAAAAGGAAATCAAAAAGCACGAGGAGTTTATCGCAAAAAACAGAGCCCGAGCGTCCACCGCAAAGCAGGCGCAGTCGAGGATAAAGCTGCTCGATAAAATGGAAAAGCTGTCGCCACCGCAGGCTCCGCCCAAACCCAATTTTAGGTTGACGTCACTGCCCATTTCGGCGCAAAAACCGCTAAAAGTCCACAGCCTTGAAATAGGCTACGATAAAGTATTATTGCCCAAAATCACTTTTGAAGTCAAGTCCGGCGAAAAGGTAGTAATAACGGGGTTTAACGGGATCGGAAAGTCCACTTTGCTAAAGACGCTAATAGGGCAAATCCCAGCAATTTCGGGCAAATTTAAATTCGCAGATTACGTAAAACTAGCATACTTTGAGCAAGACTTAGTGTGGCGCGATCCCGAACTAACGCCATTAGAGGTGGTATTGCAGAAATTTCCTAAATTTTCAGATAGAGACGCACGAAGGCAATTAGCTCGCTGTGGCGTAATGACCAAAAACGTCACTCAAAAAATAAGCACGCTAAGCGGCGGCGAGCAGGCGAAAGTCAAGCTGTGCATATTAATAAACACGAAGTCAAACTTTTTGATCCTGGATGAGCCCACGAACCATCTGGATGCCGATGCAAAAAAGGCGTTGAAGGAGCAACTTTTAAATTGGGGCGGTAGCTTAATTCTTGTCTCCCATGAGGCGGACTTTTATAGCAACCTTGCCGATAAAATAATAAATCTTCAAAATTAAGCGGTCTAAATCATTTCATTGAAAATAAAAACGACTAACTCAAACGGTTAGACGTTTTTTATGTGTTTATCTGCCAACATATACATTATCTTTTGTGAGGCATTACAGCGCTTTTACTGGATTTGGGCTTGTTTCAAATCGGTAATCTTGACCGTTTTTCATTATATAGGACTCTATCATTTTGTGCGAAGGAACACCGTCTATTGGGGTATTCAGTACATTTTGAATTTTAAAGAACTTAGCGTTTTTTGGAAGCTGCGAGACATACGGATATTCTTTTTTATAAGAAGTATTATTGGCGGTGTTTTTAAGGATATCTCTAACATATTCTACGTTGGGGCCAAGCTTTAAAAGTTCGGGGAATTCGCCATCTGGAATAACTTGCTGCCACTCTTTTCCTTCGTACTTTTTCAACAAATCGGCAGCTTTGTGAAGATGCGCAACTTCCTGCAAAAAGTGCTACTCTCAAATCTTCTTTATTTGCAGATCCAGCTCACCTCAATTTATCTATAGTCATCATGTTTAACTTTTGCTAACGTTTTAATTCGTCGTTATTAATTTTAAATTGTTGTTTTAATTTTGTACAAAACTGCTGAGGATTTAAAGTTACAAGACATTTAAAAAGCGCAGGACATAAGGTCAATACTCGAAATGCCGGACAAAAGTCCTTCTACGAAGTCTCTTAACTCAAGCGGATTAAATATAAAATTAAATCTTCTTCTAACGCATTAAGCATTAAACTGATTAACATATCGCTATAAATTACTTTGCCGGAACAATAAATTTCAGTTTTACGGCCTTTCGGGATAATTGTACTTATAAACAATGTCGCCTCATAAACATTTTATTCGTTTTTTTGCTGAACATCTATCTTCATCTTTTAAACGTTTGTAGCTCCCGTCATAGAAGTAAATATACAGTCTTTCAATCACTCCAGAAACTGTCTACTTTCAAGTTGATTGTTGGACCTTTTTATAATACACAAATAAAGTTTTGAATGTGTGAAATTTTAAGATGAAGCTCCGAAGGCATCCTTGCCCAGGGATATTCTCGAACGATGATTTAATCGACTTGCAAGAATTAATCCCTGATGTTCATAAATCTGGCATGGTTTCCATAATGCATAAAGCCACTCGGATGGCCTCTCGCTTCCCAATTATGCCACGTTTTTTCGCGAGCTTTTGGGCAAACAAAAAAGAGCAGGTTGCCCTACTCTTTTAAAATCAAAAATTTTTATTTTAATATAAAAATCGCGACACGCTGAGCTTTATATCAATAGTGAAGTGAAAATATGCCTAATACCTATACTTTTGATACAATGCACGTTTGCTAAGAAATTATGCAGGGGTGTGCATAATTTTGCACGGAAATTATATTTCTTAAAAAAAGAAACAGCATAGTAATTTCGGGTGCCACAAGTAAAAATTTACTATCATGTTTATATAACAAGAGAGTTGAAAATAAATTGCTCTCGTGGTATACTTTGTTAGTAGTAAATTAACAAATTTATTTTACTAAACCTTAGTAAGATTAGGCAGTATTTGACGATTAATAAGTTAGCAGAGTAAGACTTTGTTATAGTATAGGTGATTTTATCTACAAAGGAGATGAAGTATCCGAAAATGGCTGTTCCCAAATTTTTTGAATTTTTTGAGGGCTTTTTGCGTGCAATTGAAGATGGTCGAATACATACCGCAAAAGAAGTGCGACATAGGCTTTCTTTAGATATGCAAATTTCAGAAAAAGATCGCGCAGAAATGCTTCCAAGCGGCAAGCAAAGCAAATTTGAGAACCGTGTCGCATGGGCAAGAACTTACTTGGATAAAGCTGGCCTTGTTGAAACTCCTTCAAGAGGGAAATACCGCATCACTGATGCCGGCAAAAAGGCTTTGGCCTCTGGAAAAGAAATAAATATTAAGTATTTGGAAAAGTCGGAAAAATTTAGAGCGTTTCATAAAACATTAACTCCCAATGCTTCGAATTTGGTTGATGAGGAAAAAGATGAGTCTCCTGCAGAAATTTTGGACATTGCATTTCAGCAAATAACAGCAACATTGGCAAGCCAGCTTATGGATGAAGTTATGAAATTATCATCAGCACAATTCGAAAAATTGGTAGTTAACCTGTTGCTTAACATGGGTTATGGAAATGGCATTACAGAGGCAGGGATGGTTACCCAGCAATCTAACGACGGCGGAATCGACGGAATAATCAAAGAGGATCAGCTTGGGTTCAGTAACATTTATATTCAGGCAAAGCAATGGGCAACAGATCAGACAGCTGGAAAACCAGAAATTCAGAAATTTGTGGGAGCACTTCAAGGCCAGCAGGCGCAAAAAGGGTTATTTATCACAACTGCAAAATTTTCAAGTGGCGCATTGCAATACGCGGATAATTTACTTGGAACAAAAGTCGTTTTGGTTGATGGGCTAACTTTAACAAAGTTAATGATTAAGCATAATGTTGGGGTATCTGTGGAGCATATTTATGAAGTGAAAAAAGTTGACAATGATTTCTTTTCCGAAGGATTATAAATATTTTAAGTGCTTGTAGTTTTTGTTACTAAAAATTTTTTACTATGTGCATTTTCGCATATGCAGGGGACTTTACCATTTGCCCTCTCTATTGCCGCGTTTTTATACAAGACCCGTATCTTCGGGCTCTTACTAAATTTATTTTCTGTAATGTTTTGTTTGAGTTTATCGCAGGAATAAAGGAAAATAGTCAGCTTTTGTGCGGCGCAGCCCCACTAGATAAAGAAACGCGAGAAAAATTCGCGTTATCGCTTACTACCGAACTCGAAGTTACGAAAGATTTATATTAAAAAAAGGTTGGCTTGAGTAAAGTGTGGTAAATTTATATTTCAGAAATTCTAAAGCATGTTGCTGGGCCAAGCGCTACTCTTGCTAAGTATAAACCAGATTTCATTTAGACAAAAAATAGAGTAACTACACTGCTGCATGTAGGTACTCTAGCATAATTAAACACCCTTGCATCTTAAATTAAAAGTCTTGTTTTTGATTCGCAACAAATATAGAAGTTAAATTATCACTGCCTTTAAACCAATCTAAGTCAATCTCGATGTCTTTATTTTCAAAATACACAACCTTAAGATTTTCACATCCGCCAAACGCACTTTTTCCAATTGAGTTTACAGTTTCTGGAACCTCGACAGAATCAAAACCGCATCCCCAAAACGCATAATTTTCAATTGAATTTACCCCTTCTGAAATAGTAACAGTTTTAAGATTATTGCAGAAAATAAATGCTTTAGGCCCAATTGAGTTTACTTGACCGGGGACATATACTTCTAAAAGGTTACTACTTTTAAATGCAGAGTCCCCCACCTCAGATACATCATCTGGTATTTTATAAGATTTTTCTGTTTTTCCGGCCGGATAGTATATTAAAATTTTTCCATTTTTATCTGCAAAATAAAAGAGTACACCATTTTCGGACTGATAGCTATGATTCTTTTTATCCACATCAATATTCATTAAGCCCCAACAATCTTCAAACGCGTGCGTCCCAATCGAAGTTACACTATCTGAGATGTTGACGGTTTTAAGGTTTGAACAATTATTAAAAACATATCTTCCAAGCGAAAGTGTTCCATGTGGAATATTAATAGATTCTATAGCGTTACAATAAGAAAATGCATAATCTTCAATATTAGCTACACTGGAGGGAATAATAATGTTTTCAATGTTTTCGCAACCCTCAAATGCTCGCTCTCCAATTGACTTTACACCGTCTGGAATATTATAAGATGTTTCTGATTTATTTATGGGGTAACGTTGTAGGGTTTCTCCGTTCTCGTAAAAAAGTACACCATCTACTGATTTGTATTTAGGATTATTTTTATAAGGATGATTTTGAGGCCTCCCTTGCCTTCTTGGCCGACCAGCGTCCCGCTGGAATGGCCTATATATTACCGTGAACATAGATTTGCGATAAAGAAGGCCTGCGGCAGAGTAACCATGGTGGGTAGTAGCGCTCGTCAGTACGGTCTACCTATTACAACAGGATGTAATTTTCTGACAATTCAATTTTGTTGTACTTTTTTCAAAATTTTTATTTTAAGTCAATCATTTGGGTTTGCCATAAAAATTACTTCTAGACGGTAACACTTTTCAAAATAACGGAATATCAGATTAAATGCCGACATATTGCCAAATTTTTTTACGTTGTTAAATTCAACATATTTAAGGTTCTCACAATCGTAGAAGGCGTGATCTCCCAAAAAATCTACGTTCTCTGGAATGGAGATAGATGTAAGCGCCCAACAACCCCAAAAGGCGCAATCTCCAATTGAAACTACTTCATCTGGTATAGCTATACTTTTAAGATTTTTACAATCCCGAAATGAACTCGTACCAATCGAGTTTAAGTCTTTTGGCAAAGCTATTTTTTCTAAAGTTTTGCAGCCCTTAAACGCACCATCTCCAATCGACGTTACATTAGCGGGAACATCGTAAGACCTTTCTGGTTTGCCTGCCGGGTAAACCACCAAAACTTTCAAAGATTTAGAGAAAACGACTCCGTCGGCAGATGTAAAATTAGGATTATTTTTATCTACATCAATTGATTTTAGTGACTTACAATTACCAAATGCCAAGAATTCAATTCGTTTTACATTTTTTGGAATATAAATGGACTTAAGTGACTCGCAATTTTCAAAGGCACTATTTTTAATAAAGATTAGCTCCTTTGGTAAGTCTATATGTTCAAGGGCCCTGCAGCCGCTAAACACAGAATTTCCAATCGAAGTCATTTTATCAGGTAAAGTAACAGTTTTAAGAGCACGACAATTTCTAAAGGCACTTAGCTCAATAGAAGTTACGCTCTCAGGAATTTCTATAGAATCAAAAAGATTCAGAGCAAAGGCCTCCTCCCCAATAACTTTTATTCCATCAGGTAGATCAATAGATTCAAGTCCACAATTATAAAAGGTTTTTTTCTTAATTGAAGTTATGTCTTCTGGAATATTGGCAGAATTAAGTTTTTTGCAATCATTAAAGGCCCATTCTCCGATATAAGTTACACTTTCTGGTATTTCTATAGAAGTTAGATTCTTGCATTCATCAAACGCAAATTCTCCAATCGAAGTTACGCTGCCGGGAATATTGACACTATCAAGATTTTCTAAATATTTAAACGCGTGAGCTCCAATTGATGTTACACCTTTTTTTATAACAATATTTTTTATATTATACCTCTCTTCATACCATGGTGCAGGATTTTCAAAATCATAGTCGAGCATATCCCCTTCTCCTAAAATTGTCAAGGTGCCGTTTTCGTCAAGTCCCCAGTAAACTTTTTGCCCACACATACCATCTGCATCTGCAATGGCTTGATTATCTTCATTGTTGATATCGTTATTATTGTTGTTGCTATTGCTATTGTCGTTGCTATTATTGTTTTGAGATTGAGATTCAGTTGCACTTTTATCAGCAAAAAGTACAATTAAATTTTGGCGTGAACCTTCATTGTTTATATCATTATTGTTGAACAGTATATCGCTATTTTCGTCTTCAGATGAGCTATCTGCAGACCAATTTTCTACTATGTTAAAAGATCCTTCTACATCCATTATTAATTGAAGTTGTTCTGGCAAAAACCTATTGTCAGAGAGCCATCTACCAATTAATATTTTATCTTGACCAAATTGTCCAATTTGGCTTGCTGAATGGCTTACATCTGACCTTAGCCTTTCAAAACTTTCAGGATCTTGTTGCCTTAAATTTTCTAAAAAATCTAAAATATCTTTTTTAGTTTTTACGCCATTTTTTCTAAAATATTCTAATACTCCATGTAACTGGTTCCCGGCATTATTCATAAGTCTTCTAAATTGTGTATAATGTGCGTCTTGGAGATTGAATTTGAAATCTGTTGAATTACCGGCATTTTCATTATCGTTAGCATTGCTATTTCCGTTATCGTTGTTATTATGGTGACTGTTTCCCCCGACCTCAGCTTGACCTTGCGCCGGCGTTGAAACAGTTTCAACTTGCATAGCGTGAGTAGTGGGGCTTAATCCCACACCACTTAAAAGCCCTACAGATAAAAGTCCACCAGCCAGCAGTACCGACTTAACCGACACTCCGCCGCTAATATTAGCCAAATTCTCTTTAGATAATTTTTTTAAAGACTCTGCCTCGTATTCAAGCAATTCTTTCTCCGAAAAGTTTACCTTAAACTTTTTCATAAGCGGCATAATTTCTTCTCGTATTAATTTCCTTAAATCTTCTTCAGTCTCAATCTTTTTTGCTTTTTCTACGATTCTGTCTTTTAATTTTACATCAAAAAATATTCGCTCATAAAATTTTGCAATTTCCCTTCTCTTGTTTTCCACTAAGATCAACTCCTTTTCAATAACTGGTTATATTATATCATTTGTTGTTAAAAACGTCAACTTTTGTTTTTGATTAACAGTGATTTTTGTGCGTATTTCGCCACAAGTCCTTTTTTAATATTATTTTTTGACTGTGTAAAATTTATTGGCAAAGCCAACTCAGAAAGAATGCCTTCTGGGGTGTCACGGCTGATGATTTAATCGATTTGGAGGGATTAATCCCGGGTGTTTATCAAAACGGTGCGGTTTTCATCATGAATAAAGTCACTCGGATGGCCCCTCAATTTCCAATTATGTCACGTTTTTTCGTGAACTTTTGGGCAAACAAAAAAAGAGCAGGTTGACCTACTCTTTTAAAATTAAGAATTTTTATTTTAATATAAAAAATGCGCGACACAATGAGCATTGAATAAATAGTAAAGTTATAAAATATGCATAATCACTATACTTTTGATATAAATCAAGTTTGCTCGAAAAATAGCTAGGGGTGTGTATAACTATTGCACAGAAGCTGTGCCTTTTGTACATCCCGAGCAAATGATTGTTTTAGCCAGGCTTTTTTCATATGTATATTTTTATGCACGTGCCAGTTTTTAGTGCGTGCAACAAGGCTTTTTGATCACTGAAAATTTGGATACAACGGGCCTTTCTTTCGACAGGCTTTTTTAGCAAAGGAACGCGAAATTCTATCAATTAAGCCAAAAAATAATATTGCAACAAGAAAACTTGTTGTTTAAATATCATAAAATATTTTAATTTTAAAAGTAAAACTTGACGTTTTTGATAGTTAGTGATATAATGTAACCAATTATTGAAAAGGAGTTGATTTTAATGGACAACAAAAAAAGAGAAATCGCAAAATTTTATGAGCAAATATTTTCGGACACTAATCGGACACTAAATTGAAAGAAAAAATTGTAGAAAAAGCTAAAGCAATCGTAACTGAGGAAGATTTGAAAAATTTAATTCAACAGGAGATAGTACCACTTATGAAAAAATACAACGTAAACTTTTCGGAAAAAGAGTTGCTCGAATACGAGGAAGAAACTTTGAAAAAATTATCTAAAGAAGATTTAGACGATGTTAGTGGCGGCGTGTCGATTAAATCGGCTTTGTTAACTGGTGGAATTTTGTCAATGGCGCTGCTTGGCGGTGTAAGTTTAGCGCCTTCCATTGCAAGTGCTGAGTCTGGGAAGGGCGCACTAATTCAGACTGATGGAAAAGGTCAACAGCAAGGTGACGGCAACGAAGAGGAGGAGGAAGAGGAAGCTAGTGTTTCTGAGGACGATAGTGGTGATAAATTAGAGGGAGGATTTTTTTATGCTTGCGACAACAATGGATTTAGATATGAATGCTGCAACTTTGAGACTTTTTTTAACCATTTTAAAGCAGGTAAACATGGTCTTGGTGAAGTAAAAGAAGATACTCTGAGAGAAATTGACTGGACCGCATTTGAGGATAAAATTTTTATTTCCCTTGATGGTATTAAAAATCCAGAAAAGTGGTCTAAAAGATGGAAAGTGCCAGCAACACTTAATGTAAATGGGGCAACTGAAAAAGTAGGCGGTATTACTTGTGAAAATTCTGAAAGAATTAATATTAGAAAATTGTCTTTAGATGAAGACATTGATAACTTTATTTTTGATAACTACTGTTTTAATCTTTCGTGGGGCTGGATGACTATAGACGCTGACGATGAAGAAAAAGTTTCTAAACTTGAAGAAGCAGATTTTAGTAATGTAACTGGCCAACTGGTTTTAGGGCAATACGCTTTTAGCGAAAGTAAAATTAAGTCAGCTAAATATTCCCAAAATCTTGGGAATCTGGTTGTTCTTGGAGGCTCCTTTTGTAATAGTGAACTTGAAAATTTATATTTTACAGCTGAAAAACTTTATTTTGAAGATGGCGCATTTAGCAATATTGAAAAAGCAAAAAAAGTTGAATTTAGCAACAACTGTAAAGATGTTAAAATCAAAGGTAAGGCTTTGTTCGGCGCTTTCTGCGGTTTTAATGAAGTCAACGTGCCAGTATGCAATTTTACTTCGGGTCCAGAGGAAAATGATGGTGAATCACCAGTTTGCGAGGCAACAATAAATTATCCTCAAGACTTTAATGGAGACTTTAATATTAAGCAAGGCAATCGTGGTTTGTTTAGAATAGCTGGAACAATTAATTGTCCACAGAATGTAAACAACTTTGTTGTTGAAGATGAAGCGCTTTCAAAGGGATTAGGAATTGGCAATAATCTTACTAATTTTGTTACTCCAGAAAAGATACACGGAAGTACTAAGATTGGCAGGGAATCTTTTAGCCAATGCAAAATTGATTCATTTAATATAGATGATTGTGATGGAGACATAAATGTTGATAATAACGCCTTTGAGTATACTAAGCTTAAATCTGTAAATTTCAATAGTAATAGTGGCAATATAAATATTGGCCCTAAAACTTTTTCCCACAATAAACAGCTTGAAGAAATTAATTTTAGTGCCTCACATGACATAAATATTGATAAGGAAGCTTTTTACGATTGCGAAAATATTAAAAAAATCAATATTTATTGCAAAGGAAATGCAAATATTGATATATCTGTTTTTTATAATTTATCTCCTGATTTAGAGATAAACATTAGGGCAAAAAATTTGTCTTTTAAAATTGCAGAAAAAATATATGAAGTTGATGCAGAAAATTATTTATGGGAGAAAGACGATGATGGGGAAGGATCTACAGGTAGAAGGTTTTGTGAAAAAGTTGTTTTTAATGGTTTTGACTTTACTGTACAAGACCTTCTTAATAATAAATTCAAAATAGACAGTAACAATGAGCGCCAGAAAGCATTAAGAACAAGCTTAGAAATACAGTTTAATAATCTTGAGCCAAAAGTATTGAAGGATAGTTCACCAGAATTAAGAACAGAATGGGTTCAAGCAAAGAATTCAAATCGTTTAGCCATCTTTGGAGATCAAGAATATATAATTAAGCCCGATAACTCTGGAAGGATTATACTTAATAAGTTAGTTTACTTGCCAAATGTAAAAGAATATAATTATCCTTCAAATGGTGTTCTTCAAGATGGTAGTATGGTAAAAGTTGAAGAAGGCAATTACTTAAATTTTATTAAAGACCATAATCAAATTGAGAGAATTAATATTGGGCCCGGTGTAAAAGAAATTTCTTTTGAAAGCGATATGCTAAAGAACAATAAAGATCTTACAAATATTGATCTTTCTAATTCAATAGATTTAGAACAGGTAAATTGTGGACCCAATGCATTTAAAGGAACGGCTATTACTAGTTTTTGGTTCCCAAAACAAGATGTGCGTTTTAATGCTGGACCCAGTGCTTTTGCAGGTACACCTATTGCTACATTCGCTGCGCCCTCGAAAGGATTTTTTTTCAGTAGTAGTGAATCATTACAAGACCAAGCAACGCGTGCATTAAATTGTCTAAAGTCTTGCAATAACTATAGACATTTGTTTAACTCCATTCTAGACAAGAATAGCATAAAAAATTTAGCGACAGTTTTAAATAATGTAGAATCTAATCTATCCGTGGTTAAATTAACCCCGGGTGAGCGCGAGCAATTAACAAATGCAGCTGAATTAATAAAGGAATATGTAGAATAATTATTAGTAATATTTCAGAATTTTTGGTAAAGCATGAGTACGTCTAGCGAAATTATGACAAAATTAAGTTTATATTCGATGGGTTTTATAGCCCTTTTGCCAAATGTAAAATTTGGTGAAAGGGCTAACTTTATGCTTAAATTTTGCGATTGTGTCAGAGCTCTTAAAATAGCATCTCTCCCGGGGTTATTGGTGAGTAAAATATTCAAGAAGCGTGCACCGACAGCCTTTTACTCTCTTTACACCAACGCTCCCTCGCGTGAATTTTTTGGATTTAGAAACAGCAAAATCAAAGAAAGGTTGGCAAAAATGAAGATTGAAAAAATCAGCACAGCTGAAATCCTATGAAAACAACGTGAACTATCACCCGTCCGAGCAAATTGAGCTAATAAAAAAATTAATATTTAGAGCAAATGAAAACCTCAGATTAACTAGCCAAAAAAAAGAAAATTAAATGAAAGCTTTTGGGCAAACAAAAAAAGAGGAGATTGCTTGTTAATCAATCTGCCCCTTCAAGGCCAAAATTTTTAAAAGTAGTTATAATAAAATCCCTAGCCCCTTATAACTACTCAGACTGCCTAATAACTATGCTTTTGATACAATAACGAAATAGCATAGTGAAAGGAACAACATAATAATTTTAGGTGCCACGTAGACATTCTTAATTTATAAAAAGCAATCCCCGAGTGTTTTTTCGGGGATTTTTTAATTTCTGATCAATTTAAATTGTTGCAATCATCGTCACTAACTGACGTGTGCCATTCTGTTGATGTGTTGTTTCCGGAATCGAAAAAGCAATGTGCGAAAACCAGGAGCCTTTAGCGACTCCGTGCCAATGTTTAGCATTAGCCGGAATTTCTACCACCATACAGGGAGATAGTTTAACCACGCTAAATTTTTGATGTCAGCCTTTTCCATCCACACAAATGAGCACTTAACCTATAAAAAAGACCCAAGCTCTGTGTCTTTTTTGTTTAGCACACAAATTGATAAAAAAATCATAGTTTGTACATTAAAATCAAAAGTGTTTTAAAGTTTACATGATTTGATCAATTAAGTCGACGATTAACCGATTTATCCCAATGCAAAGGCGGTATTTGATGAGGCATAATTTATTAAATGATTAAGTATTAGGAAAAATATGGTTTGTTTTTGATTACGCTGCGGGAGTGTATGGCCGAGCGCTACTCGATTTTGTACAGATAATTTTAGCATTTTGTGGGATTTTGTCGTGGAAGGTTACTAAAAGTTGAATATTAAAATAATAAGAGTTATCATGAAGAATGTAACAAATTATTGGGAGAGAAATATTCATGGAAAAGAAAACAGAGTTAGTGATTTTTAAAGCACAAGATGGCAACATAAAATTGAATGTCAATATCGAAAACGAAACGGTATGGCTTTCATTGGATCAAATGTCAGAGCTGTTTGAGAGAGATAAATCAACAATTTCACGGCATATAAAGAATATATTTAAAGATGGAGAATTGTCTCAAAATTCAGTTGTTGCAAATTTTGCAACAACTGCTTCAGATGGAAAAGTATACGATGTTACTTTTTATGATTTAGATGTTATAATTTCGGTCGGATATAGAGTAAAATCCAAGCGTGGCGTAGAGTTTCGCAAGTGGGCAAATGAAGTTTTAAAAAACTACATACTAAAAGGCTACGCTGTCAATAATAATCGTATAAATCAGCTTGGAGAGATTGTACGTATTATGAAAAGAGCCAACAATCAGCTTGAAAGTGGACAAATTCTGGATGTGATTGAAAAATACACAACGGCACTTAATTTGTTGGATGATTACGACCATCAGAAAATAAAAAAACCTGAGGGAACTAAATCAACTTATGTTTTGAAGTATGATGAGTGCAGAGATGTAATCCTTAAAATGCGTTTTGCAGAGGAAAGTGAGTTGTTTGGAAACGAAAAGGATAATTCTTTTGAGTCAAGTATTAATGCGATTTATCAGACATTTGGCGGCCAAGAAGTTTATCCTTCAATTGAGGAAAAAGCTGCAAATCTTTTATATTTCATAGCTAAAAATCATTCTTTTTCTGACGGAAACAAACGAATTGCCGCAGCCATGTTTCTTTATTTTCTTGACAAAAATGAAGCCCTCTTTGAAAACGGTAAGAAAATAATAGACGATTACACTTTGGTTGCCATCACAATAATGATCGCGGAATCGAAACCGCAAGAAAAAGAAACACTAATAAAATTAATAATGAATTTTTTGAGCTGAATGTAAAAAATATTGTTGTGGGTGCTTCTTGAAATAGAGGTGTCTTTTTTGTTATGCAAAATGGTAAGTGAGGTGATCAGAATTTTGCAAATAGTAAAATTACATTAATATAATAGGATGCAAATAAGTACAATGAAACCAGCTTTTAAGCCATTTATAGATAACTGTTAATAAATAGAAGTAAATAAAAAACAAAGATTTTTCAAGTGGGTATGGGGCAAAATATGGGGCAAAAATGGTCAATTAATTTTTACAAATAAATGTAGAACGTGTCGCCAAAAGAGCCATTGTAACTATATTGATAAAAACTTATCTGTTATAGTCTGCATCGCTTCATCTTGCAACTCTGAAAGGACGTGGCTGTATGTATCAAGGGTAATGCTAATGTTCGCGTGCCCCAAAATTTGGCTTACAACCTTCACCGGCACTCCTGCTTCAAGGGCTCTGGTTGCGAAGGTATGCCTTATTGTGTGAAATTTAGTGCTTTTTATTCTTGCCTTTTTGAGCAACTTCTTGAAAAATCTTGGTAAAACATTAATATCTAAAGGCTTCCCGTTTTCATAGCAAAAAATTAAATTGTGTTCTGAATATAAGTCTCCAATGCTTTGTCTATTTTTAATTTCATTATCTTTATAATTTTCTAGCATCTCAATGATTGCAGACGGCAGAGCTATTTTTCTCTCCACACTGCTTTTTGTATAATTACTTATTGTTAAAGAAGTCTTTGTTATACTATTTGAATCAAAGTTTCTTAGCCTATTCAATTGTTTGTTTACGGTTAATGTTCTATTTTTAAAGTCAACGTCATTCCACGTTAACGCAAGTAATTCTCCGCGTCTTAGTCCTGTGTAAAGATCTAATATTATTGCTGTCCCAAATCGTGTTCCAACGCATAATTTTTCTATTTTCTTTTGCTCTGCAGGTGTAAGCGTGTTTACTTTCGCATCCTGCTCTTTCTTTGGAAGTGTGACTCGTTTATTAGATACAGGATTTTTAGGGATTAAGTCGTTTAAATATGCCGCTTGCAATAATGTTCTTAAAACTTTATGAATGCACTGTATAGAGCTTGATTTGAAACCTTTATTTTTATTGCCGTTTATTCTACCTCCAGTTAAAAGACTATTGTAAAACTCTTGCACATGCGCGCTTTTTAACTCCATTAACTTTATTTGTCCTAAATATGGTTTAATATAAATATTCGTTATATTGTGATAATTTGCCTGTGTGGTAGGTTTAACTCTATTAACAACGTAAGTTTTATACCACTCATCAATCCATTGTGAAAGCGTATACTTATTAGGCTCAATATAAATACCTTTTCTTGTATCGTTGTTGTATGCTTCTAATTTTTCCGCAGCTTCTTTTCGGCTTTTACCATAAAAATATTTCATCTTTTGAGTTCCGTTTTCATTTCTCCCTATTGTTATTCGTGCTTCTCAACGCCCGTCCTTTCTTTGCCTTATGTTTCCTTCGCCGTTTCCTCGGCTTTTTTGCCCTGCCTTTTGTGACATTTTCAAATCCCTCACTTTAAATTGCTTCGATGAGCTTTAAGAGTTTGACACAATCCTTGTAACCTTGAAGGTAAAGCCATTCTTGTTCGATACTGTCAAGCAGCGATTTATCTTCCAAAAAGCTTTCTGCAAATTCTTTGTCCTTTGTGCTAAAATTTTGAAACAATTCGTAAAAACGGTGGCTCACATTTGCATGAATCGTACGTATGTCTTTATAGTTTTCATCGCATTCCTCCAGGTTTTTAAAGCTATCTTGCATCAACTCAGTGAAGAGCGTCCGAATACTTTCATTAAAACTATTCATTGTCTTGTTCCTCCATTTTCTGTTTACTTGACTTATAAAGCTCACAAGCTGGCGTTCCTACTCTGTCATATAATCCAAGAAATTTAAGAGGATTTTTTATTAACTCATCTAGTGCGACTTTTATTTGCATTCCACAAAGTAACATATATTCGGACTCCGCTGTTGAGGTCAGTATTTTAGCTGACATCAGGGAATTATAATCCTTTCGCTGCTCATAATTTAATCCTTTTATGAACTCTTTTTCAAATTCATCGCAATATTCTGAGTTTTGTTTATGACGTTCGCTTAAATATCGAGGTTGATTCGGTATATCTAAAATATCCATTAAAATGTTGCATGCCACCTCTTCAATCTCGCTTTTCTCATTAAAGTTTTTATCCATATTATAGATTTCCTTTCAAATTTTGACTCCACAAGCCATTGAAAGAAATTAAAACGCATGCTATAATATTTACGCTCCAATTATCTTTCGGTAATTGTGGGTTGAACGGGAAGTAGTGATATTCATTAGCGTGAGACACTGCTTTCCTTTTTTATTTTAGGGAATCGTGCACTTTGTCAATCCCTTTGCGAACAACGTCTGATCGAGTTGTCTTTAAAACGTCAGTACATTCATCAAGTTTTTCTATTGTTTTATTATCGGCTCTTATGAATATCCTGTTGTTTTTCGGCTGACCAGCAATAGGACGTCCCATTTTTTTTTGCGCCATAAACTCACCTCACTTTTGTGCGCACTTATATAATAATTTATGTGCAGACAAAAGTCAACCCTAAAAATAAAAAATTTTTGCTTCTCTATGCCACCTTTTTTTATCGCAAAAAGGTGGCGCCAAAAAGGCTCTTCTAAGGCAAAAGATTTCGCCATCTGCGGATGTCGACCAAGG
The DNA here is from genome assembly GCA_948527295.1 of uncultured Eubacteriales bacterium. Classification (GTDB taxonomy): domain Bacteria; phylum Bacillota; class Clostridia; order Oscillospirales; family Acutalibacteraceae; genus CAG-557. The sequence continues at coordinate 75,986 of CAOSWK010000005.1, forward strand.
CTTTGCCTTTGGAATCCACGATTTTTTGAAAAAAATCGAGTAAAACTTTTACTCTTTAGCGCCAAAGATTCTTCCCTTCATAAGGCCGGTCCAGCGTGGCGCTGGTCGGTTAGGGGTCTCAAAGGGGAATCGAAATCCCCTTTGAACGTTTTTTGGTTCGTTTTTGTCGTTACACAAAAATGAACAAATAAATTTTAAATAATTCTCTTGACATTGCATACAATATATTGTACAATAAATTGTACTTAATAAAGAGCAGGAGGAAACACTATGTTGGCTGTTAATTACTCAAGTATGAGAGACAATTTCAAAGATTACTGCGATAAGGTAACTGATGATTATGAAACGGTGATAGTTACCCGTAAAAATGACAAAAATGTCGTTATGATTTCACTTGAGGAGTATAATAACATGAAAGAAAATCTATATATTATGAGTAACAAAAAAGACTATGATAGACTCGTGACTTCTAAAAAACAATTAGAAGCTGGAAAAGGCACTGTAGCTAAAAGTATAGAAGAGCTGAGGCAGCTGGAAAATGAATAAAAATATAATTTTTGGCGAGACAGCTTGGGAAGATTATACTGAATGGCTAAAAGCGGATAAAAAAGTACTCAAAAAAATTAACGATTTAATAGATAATATTAATCGGACTCCATTTGAAGGACTAGGAAAACCAGAGCCATTAAAAAATGAATTGTCAGGGTATTGGAGTAGGCGCGTAACTGAAAAACACAGGCTGATTTATAAAGTATATGAAGATAAAATTTATATTATCGGCTGCAAAGGGCATTATGATGATTAGGGCACAAGCAAGACAGAAACGGGCGCTGTGAAAAATGGCCGTGTTTTCGCCTTGAAAAAAGACCTACAATGCTCTTGGGGCAACCTGGCCGCGCTAGATGAGACAGCGTACAATAACATTTTGGCAGGAAATGGCCAAGACGGTACCGCTGGGGCCTCGTCAAATTTGGTGTGTGGAGTGAACCCGACAAACCAGAAGATTATTTTTGGCAGCATGGAGTTTTGGATTGCCGGCCGCGAAACTGCTGCAAACGGCGGTGCTATCGACAAAGATGGCGATATCATGACGCTATACCAGGCAAAATCGGTTGAAACAAGGAAGTTTAATGTGTCTGAGGATTCCTACACTGTAGATGGCAAGCCGGCCGTAACGCTGAGGCTGTACGAGGACCAAGCCGGCAGTGCCTACCCCGCGGATAAAATAATCACTGCAAACCTGGTAGACGGCTACGCCCTAAACTGGCTGCACCGCACACCCGGCACTAACGCCTGGACTGAAGGTATGCCGGTAAAAGTGGGCAACTACGAAGTGCGATGCTACACCCCCGGCACCGAAAACTACGAACGTACCTACAGCAACGTGGTGAACTTTATAATCAAGAAAATACCGGAGCCAAGCGATTTTGTGTTTACCGGCCCGAGTAGTTGGATATACGACGGTACCCCGAAAGCTGTAACCGTTGAGCCAAAACCAGGCATAACCGGCATGGGTGCAATAACCATAAAATACTATATAGTTTATTCAGACGGCACGAAGACACTGTTGTCAGGTCCGCCCACAGTCGCTTCCCCCGACGGTGCGCACTATGAAATTTGGTTCGACGTCGCCGAAGGCACAGAATTTACAGCAAAGACAGACCTGCCCGTCGTTCTGTAAATTAATAGAATAAAATATAATCACCAAAAGGCCGCTAACAAAAGTTAGCGGCTTTTCTAGAAATATCAACGAATTAAGGACATTGCGTAAGAAAGAAGCCTTTCCGTAAGTGAAAGCAGACTTACTAAAACATATCCCTTGATGTTTTGAGGCATATTTTTAATTTTTATGGAAAAACATGGCACGGAGGCCCGTTGCGGCACTGTAGTCCGTTCCTTCAGTGACATCGTAT
>CAOSWK010000006.1 GCA_948527295.1 uncultured Eubacteriales bacterium
TTATTTAATTACTTTTAAGCTATATTACAAAAACTATCCTCATTTGGTTGATTTTCTGTAGAATCCGAGGTTTCTTCTTCTTCCTCCTCTTCTTCACAATAATATTCACATTCGTCGTTTTGAGTTTCAGTGTTTTTTAGCTTTGGCTGATTTTTCGTAGAACTTGAAGCTTCTTCTCCTTGAGCATTTGAAGATTTTACAAAAGGCCAACAAGCAGCTGCAAAATAATCAATCATTTTTTCCTGTTCTTGTGTATAATCGGAAATTGCTTGTTTATTGACTTGCAAATCAGAATTTTTACGCTTTTCTTTATACCTGCGATTTATATTATCCATCTCATTTGCTAAGGCATTGGCATAGTCTTTTAGTGAGGAAGCATAAATCATGTTGCTAGCCACCATAGGCATAAAAGCAACAGTACTAACAAAAATTATATTTCTTATTAAAAAAATCTTTACATTTAAAATATTTTTCATAAAATTATCTCCTATACATTAAAGTGTTAAATTAACAAACAACCACAAAGCTCACTTTTACTGGGGGATTCTTCACCGGTTAAATCATCCGTTTGAGGCTTTTGAACTTCTTTAGGTTTAGGGCTTGCGGCATTCACAAAAAAATAGTTATTTGTATCTTTATCAACGCGAACATTAAGAAAAATGTTACCATTGCAAAATGGTTCTACTTTTACATCGATAACTTTTTTACCGTTATACTCCAGGGGAAGTTCAGGAACGTCATATTCTTTTTCAGAAATCTCATATGGGTATATGTTGGGTACAATCCTGTAAGTTTGTCCATTTGGATAAGAAGCACTTACAACTTTTTCAAAATGATTAGGGAAGCTGACTCCTGTGGTGAATAAAATTGCTAAACTCATAAAAATCGGTTTTAAAGAAATTGTGCTTAAGTTTAAAATATTTTTCACAAAATCATCTCCTAACGTTAGTTTATTTAATTACTTTTAAGCTATATTACAAAAACTATCCTCATTTGGTTGATTTTCTGTAGAATCCGAGGTTTCTTCCTCCTCCTTTTCTTCATAATAATATTCATATTCGTCGTTTTGAGCTTCAGTTTTGCTTAGATTTAGCTGATTTTCTTCAGGATTGGAAGACCCTCCTTGTTGGAAAAGACTATTAAAATTTTCCCAATTTTCGCCATCTTCTTTACTATAAGAAGGAAGACCGAGAGAGTGTGTACCATTTTCCTGAAGTCCCTGAAGTATCTCTATGCATTCATTACCATCATTAATTGTACGGTTCCGTCTATCGGGCCATTCTTCGGGATTTCCACCTAGTATTTTTTCGTCCAGTTCTTGTATTTTATTAGATACAAAAGTTTCACGGTCTTCTTCAGAAGAGAATGCCTTGTTATTAGCGGCTCCGTTTATCGCATTAAGCCATCCTTGTTTATTCTTTGGAGAATTTTCATATGCCCTAACTACATCTTTAAAATATTTAATATATTCTTCAACACCATCAACTTGAGTAAACTCTCGACCATTCTCATCATTATACCATTCCTCAAGTGTTGGATCAATCCTTCCATCTTCAAAAGGGGGGCCATAGCAAAATAAATTTGCGTACTCCAATACACCTATACCCTGATATAGATTATTCCGGTCCTCAGGTGTTATACCGGATCCTTCATTTTCATAAGGGTCTTGACCGGGCCATACACCTGGACCAAGGTATAGATTATTCCAATCATGAAGAGTTATTTCTTTAAAACTATGCTCTTTATTAGACCATTCATCAAGTTCTGGATCATGATTTATATAATCAAGATCTATAGCATTCCATTCATCCAAAGTTATTTCTTTAAAACCAGCGCATGCAACTTTGTTAATTATTGCGGAACAAAAAGTAAAAGTACTAAATACAATAATACTGCTCATCAAAGTTGCCTTTAACGAAGCCTTGTTTACATTTAAAATATTTTTCACAAAAATTATCTCCCAAAACTTTTTTAATTTTAATCGTCTTGCTGACCATTGTCTTTAGAATTGTTGTTACATTTATTATCATCATTGCAATTATTATCATTTTCTGAGCTAATGTTTTTTAAAAAGTTGTTTGTAAGAAAAAAATCATCTGGATCATCTTTAAAATTATATGTTTCATATAAATTTTCAAACATTGGCTTAGAGTTACCAATGCCATTATCAACGTTTTTTGCCCCGTTACTGTTGCCAATAGGGTGTGCTAAATTTTGCTGGCTGTCATTTAATTCTCCATTCAGTGAGGCAAATGCTACTGTGCCATTAATAGCAAAGACATTAAACAAAATTGCTAAGCTCATCAAAATTGGCTTTAAAGAAACTTTCTTTACATTTAAAATATTTTTCATAATATTTATCCTCCAAATTAATTCAATTTTAAATTGTCTAAAAATTATTCATTTGATGTGCCATAGTCTTTGTCCGAATTATTATCACCACCGGTGCTTTCTGTGTTGTTGTTTGAGGCCTCAGGGCTTTCAGGATCCACCTTATCAAAATTTTCGACATCTTTAATGTTATCAAGTGACTGTTCCGAGCTTTAACCATCGGGGAAGGAGGCAGTTGCAACGTTGTTAGACATTAAAGAAAAGGTACCAAATAAAATTATAGACCCTATCAGAATAGGTTTTATCGAGATCTTTCGTAAATTTAAAACATTTTTCATGAAATATCACCGCCCTCCAATTTACATTACATTATGCACTCTCTAAAGTATAGCATAGATATTATCAATACTCAACCATTATATTGCCCCAATTAAGTTCGTTATCACAGTCATCGTCGTAGTATACTTTATTCATGTTGTTAACTTTATTTTCTTCAAGACTTTCTTTTGAGCTGTCTGTGCTGAGGGTATATGTACCGGGCTTAAGAAAGTTGCTATTTAGAGAGTTTTGCCAGCCATCAAAGTTTGGAACAGAATCGTCGTCGTCTTCGTTATTATTTGAAGAACTTTTTGTATTCCAACTTAACCAATCAAGTATAAATGAAGCTTTCGCGGGCTTTTCAAGGACACAGACTAAATTAGCAAGAGCTACAAACAATATACAGATCATCAAACCCTGTTTTAATAATACTTTTCTTTTTGAACTTACCATAAATTTTCACACTTCTCCTAAAAATATAAAATTAAATCAAATTACATTTTGAAAATAACCCAGGGCAAAGGTCACCGTGTTTGTTCTGATGCTTGTTGCTTTGTTCGTTGCGTTCATTTTCAAAAAGTTCAACTTCAAACCTCGGGATATCGTCGTCACTAGGTATTTCCTGCAAGGCAATGGGCGCCTTATATATGCCATACCCAAGATCCCAAGCTTCACGCTTTGCTTTTTTAAACTGAGCAAACATATGGTCCTGCACTTCGCTTCTAAGTGTTGCAGAAAAAACATTTTGTTCATCTTCAGAATGACCTGTTCCCATATAATTTATTATTTCGGAAGATGGCGAAGCAAAAAAAGAAATCCTTGATATTAAGCTCCGGTATTCTTTAGCTGTTTTTGGATGGGATGGAATAGAAGCAAGATCTATGGTACCCTTGCAATTTTCGGCTTTCAACATAGCATCATCATAAGCTTTACAAATTTTTTTAGCCCTAGTAAATTCTTCAGTTGGAGGTATATCCACTTGCGAAATATATTCCGACATCATTGAGCGTTCTGATGGATCATAGTAGTCTTCTTCCTCTTCGGAGCCTGTGTAATCGCCGACCGAATAGTTAGGCAAATATTCAGAGTGGTTATCCCGGCCGGTTAATATGGCTAATTCTTCTTCAAGGCTAATTTGTTCTTCACTAGGCGGATTATTTTCGAATATTTCATCTTCAAGGTTTATCTGTTCTTCATTAGGTGGATCATTTTCTAATATTTCATCGAACAGCCCGGCGAACGAAGCCTCCACCGGAAGGCTTGCTACCATAGTAAAGGCTCCAACAAATACTGACAAAAGGATTACCTTCACCATTAAATTTGGGTTCAAAACCCTTTTCCTTTTTAATTTTAACATAAATTTTCACACTTCTCCTAAAAATATAAAATTAAATCAAATTACATTTTGAAAATAACGAAGGACAAAGGTCATTTGATGGTTTATTGGGTCTGGCCTCAAAGCCAATGAGATTAGAAACACGTTCATACGCTTGCCGACTTTGTTTTGATTCAAGGGGGATTTCCGTACAGTCCAATTCCCACACTAGCTGTTTTTGTGCGTTTAAAGGAAGCTTAGCAAAGTCGTTCGCATTATGGTACCTTAGAAAGGCTTCTGCTGGGTCGGATGGTTCTCCATAATCAATGGGCTTCGGTTGGGTATTTACATTAGTGGTCGCGGCATTTTCTTCTGCAGTATCATGAGGTTCTCTTTGACTTGAAAGTATATTTGCAAAGTACTGGCGAGTGCCCATAGTAGCTTGTCTTTGATTCTCTCTGTCATTAAAAATTAGAACTTCCCAGTCCTGGTCAATTTTTTGCCTTTCTTCAACGCTTTCACTGCCCATCTCATTTCTATTATTTCCCCCGGTTGGAGCGCGTGGAGGGATATATTCCGACATCATTGAGAGTTCTGATGGTTCATAGCAGTCTTCTTCCTCTTCCTCTTCTTCACTATCGTTAGGCAAATATTTAGAGTGGTTATCCTGACCGGTTAATATGGCCAATTCTTCTTCAAGGCTAATTTGTGCCGCATCCACCGAAAGGCTTGCTGTCACAGTAAAGGCTCCGATAAATACTGACAAAATGATAGACTTCAGCATTAAAATTGGGTTCAAAACCCTTTTCCTTTTAAAATTTAACATAAATACAACTCCTAATAATTTTAAGAGAACGCAAAATTTTCTCTTATAAGCGACTTTGAACAAAAACCAAACCTCCTTTTCTACAGTTTAACACAAAAACTTGCCAAATGCAACATTTTTACAGCCAAATTTTGTTTCAAAAGGTTTGAAGCCAGGTGCGCGTTGTTGATTTTTTGCATGATGAACGCTAAAATAGTCTTTGAAATGAGCTCGATGAAAAGGAGAAACCATGGACGCAGCAGGATTATACATACATGTTCCGTTTTGTGCGGCAAAGTGCCCGTATTGCGATTTTTACTCGGTCCCGGCCGAGAATTCCGCTATTAACAAGTACACAGATATGGTCTGCAAAACCCTAGTCAAATATAGCAAGACGGCGAATTTGCATTTTGACACGCTCTACTTTGGGGGCGGAACCCCGAGCTTGCTGCGAAATGCGAATTTAGCAAAGATTTTAAAAACCGTCAGAGGCAATTTTGAATTTTCTGAAAAAGAAATAACACTAGAGATGAACCCAACAACGCTGCCAACTTTGGATTTAGAAAAATTGCGAAAAGACGGCGTAAATAGACTTTCAATCGGAGTGCAGTCTGCAGTTGAAAGCGAGCTACAGGCATTAGGCCGGCGTCACAGCGTAAAGGATGTAAAAGACACAATAAAAAAAGCTAAGGCCGCGGGCTTTACAAATATTTCGCTAGACTTAATGATAGCAACTCCGGGGCAAACGCTGGAGTCACTGAAGGAGTCTATAGCCTTTTGCGCAGCGCAGAACGTTCAGCACGTTTCAGCGTATATGCTGAAAGTAGAGCCCGGCACGCAGTTTTACAAAAACAAAGCAAGCCTGCGCCTCAAAACAGAGGGCGAGCAGGCTGACCTATATTTAGCGATGGTTTCGGAGCTAGAGCGCTATGGGTTTGAGCAATACGAAATTTCGAATTTCGCAAAAAAAAATTATGAGAGCGCACATAATTTAAAGTATTGGAACTCGCAGGAATACCTAGGGATTGGCCCATCTGCGCATTCTTTTATCAACGGTGAGCGATTTTTTTATCCGCGGTCGCTGAAGGATTTTTTGTCCGGCAACATAAAACCGGTTAAAGATGGCACTGGCGGAACAATGGAAGAATACGCAATGCTTAAGCTTCGCCTTCGCACTGGAATCAGCAATAGCGCGTTTAAAAGCCGGTTCGGAGTAGATATTCCGCAAAGCTATTTTAGAAAGGCGAAAATTTTTCAAAACCACGGCCTAGCGGTTGTGGATTGCGATAGTATCCGCCTCACGCCAAAGGGATTTCTGGTTTCGAACAAGCTGATTTCTGAGATTATCTTTTAAAGTCGTAATACCAGGCTATTTGTGGTATTTGCTGCCACCCATAATGCCAAAAGCGCGATAAATCTGCTCGCACAGCATAATACGCGCCAATTGGTGAGGAAAAGTCATAGAAGACATCGAAAGCAAAAAATCAGCGCGGCCCTTAACGCTTTGAGCAAGCCCGAAAGAGCTGCCGATTATAAAAGCAATCTCACCTGTCTGATTGGTAAAAATATTTTCAAGCTGTTTAGCAAATTGAGTGGAAGAAAACCCGCCGCCCTCAATGCACAGAGCAATTACATAGGATTTGCCAGGAATTTTTGAAAGAATCTTTTCACCCTCACGATCCAAACATTGCGCAATTTCGGCACTTGATGGATCATTTTTAATTTTGCACTCATCAACTTCAACAAGCTCAAAGCTGCAAAAGGCGCCAAGTCGCTTTTTGTACTCGTTAAAGGCAGTTTGCCAAAATTTCTCTTTTAGCTGCCCAACGCAAACCAACCGAATCTTTACCATTAAAATTTTCGTCTCCGCTTAAAAATTAACGTTCAAAACGCCCATATTCTGAGGAGGCGCGACCACAAGCTGAAAGTCGCGGCCACTAACCATCTGATGGCAAGAAAACTGACACATCGAGGTCTCGTAAGCAAGTTCCGGGACGTTGTTTTCCTGGCTCAAATGCGCCAAAATAAACTTGCAAGTCCCGTTCTTCACGAAGCTAGGCAGCTCGCGGGCACAAGCGTCGTTAGAAAGATGCCCAATGTCAGACAAAATCCGGCGCTTCAAGTAATAAGGATAACCGCCGTTCTGAAGCATGCGCACGTCGTGGTTAGACTCAATCAAAACAACGTCGGAGCCCGAAATGGCGGTGCGGATAGAGTCCGTAACATAGCCAATGTCCGTGGCAATCACAGCGCGCCGATAGTCAACCGTGTCAACAATATACCCCACGCTCTGGCTGCTGTCGTGCGGTGTCTCGAACATTTTTATCCGCATCCCGCAAATTTCAATGCCCTCAAAGCTGACTACACCGGTAGAAAAGCTGTTCGTCAAAACGCCCTTTTGCTCAAGAGCGCCAATAGTGCCGCCCGAAGCGAACACTTTGAGTTTATATCTGGACGCAAAAATCCGCAACCCCTGAATGTGGTCGGAGTGCTCATGCGTAACAAAAATCGCCTTAATCGAGCTAACGCTGATGTTATTCGCAGCCAAAGCCTGTTCAATTTGCTTGGCGCTCTTGCCAACGTCAACCAGGACGCCAGCGCGCTCGTCCCCGATATATGTAGAGTTTCCCCTGCTAGAGCTAAATAAAGGGCAAATGCGTGCCAAAAGAGTTACCTCCGTCGTGTTAAATGTCCGATGAATACTGCAATTTAAAGCAAACAAAAAAACCGATAAAAATTCAAAAGTCCAGTATAATTGAGGCTTTGACGCTTTAACTTTAAGATATTATAGAGCTCAAAACTGGCTCTTCCTCCGGCTCGTAGACCTTCTTGATGTCTGCCCCGAGTCCAGTGAGCTTTTCAACGATATTTTCATACCCGCGCTCAATATGGTTAATGTCCTCAATAACAGTAGTGCCGTAAGCCGCAAGCCCAGCAATGATCATAGCGGCCCCCGCGCGCAAATCCATCGCCCGAACGCTAGTTCCAACGAGCTCCGGAACGCCCTCAATAACAGCAATTTTGCCGTCAACAGAAATCTTACTCCCAAACCGGCTCAACTCGTCGGTGTAGCGGAACCGATTATCCCAAACGTTCTCATTAACAATGCTAGTGCCGTTCGCCATAGAAAGCAAAGCCGTAATCTGCGGCTGCATGTCAGTAGGAAAGCCAGGATGAGGCATAGTCTTAACGTTGCATTTGTTAAAGGTCCCATCGGAGCAAACGCGAATAGACTCGTCAAACTCCTGCACATCAATGCCGATCTCCTGCAGTTTAGCGGTAATGGCCTCCAAATGCTTAGGAATAACATTTTTAACGGTAACGTCGCCACCAGTGGCAGCAGCGGCAACCATGTAAGTCCCAGCCTCGATTTGGTCCGGAATAATAGAATAAGTGGTGCCGCTCAGATGATCTACGCCCTTAATCTTGATAGAATCCGTACCAGCGCCGCTTATCTCTGCCCCCATAGAATTCAAAAAGTTCGCCAAATCAACGATATGAGGCTCCTTAGCGGCATTTTCAATGACAGTCGTGCCCTTGGCCTTAACGGCGGCCAAAATTATATTAATAGTTGCCCCGACCGACACAACATCCATGTAAACAGTGTCGCCAACCAGCTTCTTAGCAGTAACATTCACAAGCCCACTCTCAACCGAATTAGTAGCTCCCAATGCAGAAAAACCCTTCAAATGCTGATCAATAGGCCGAACGCCAAAATCGCATCCGCCAGGCAAAGCAACCGAAGCCTTGTGAAATCGGCCAAGCAAAGCGCCCAAAAGGTAGCACGAAGCGCGCATATTGCGGACAAAATTAAAAGAAGCGACATGAGAATGCACATTTCTCGCGTCAATCTCGAAAGTAGACTTATTTATCATCTTAACGCAAGCGCCCATTTGCTCCAAAATATGAGCCATCAAAGTAACGTCGTTTATGTTGGGAATATTCTCGATGCGGCAGACGCCATCAGACAAAATAACAGCAGGAATTATAGCAACAGCGGCATTTTTGGCGCCACTGATTTTAACTTCGCCATTTAGCGGGACTTGGCCATTTATAAAAAATTTTTCCAACTCATGGTACCTCCAACAATTTTTTATAATAGTTATATATAAACGAACACAAAATCATCTAAAAATCGGATAAACTGCCAACAAACTATTCATAATTCTTCATTTTTAATGGTAATACAACATTTATAAAAAGTCAATAAAAAAGTCAAAAAAGTTTTATAAATTAAGAGAATAATTTGCAGCAAAAATAAAATTTGACCGCGTAAATGCAAGCATTTGCACTTATCGAGACCAATATTTTCTGTCTAGGCTGCGGTATTGAATGGCTTCTGCAACGTGGGAGGACTTTATTTCCTCCGAAAAACCGAGGTCGGCAATAGTCCGAGCCACCTTCAAAATGCGAGAATACGCCCGGGCAGACAGTCCCATGCTGTCAAAAGCCTTCTTCAATAGATTTTCTGCATTTTTGGATAAAATACATGATTTGTGCAAAAAATCGGGGGTAATTTTTGCATTTGCCGAAATGTTGCGCCCCTTAAAGCGCTCGAGCTGAATTTTTCTGGCAGCGTTAACACGACTTTTAATTTTTGCCGAGGTCTCAGAATCCTTTTTCGAAGCCAAGTCCGAGTATTCAATGGGAGGAACTTCAACGTGAATATCGATGCGGTCGAGAAGCGGGCCCGAAACCTTGGCCAAATACTTAGAGACAATCGTAGAAGAGCATATGCAATTTTTGCTGGGATGACCGTAATATCCGCAGGGACAAGGGTTCATGGCCGCGATAAGCATGACAGAGCAAGGGTAAGTGACGGTTCCGTTCACGCGGGAGATAGTAACCTCGCCGTCTTCAATGGGTTGCCGAAGAATTTCCATGGCGTTTCTAGAGAATTCCGGCAGCTCGTCCAAAAACAAAACGCCGTTGTGCGCCAAAGAAATCTCGCCGGGCCGCGGCATAGCGCCACCGCCAGAAAGTCCAATGGCAGAGATGGTGTGATGAGGCGCGCGAAAGGGCCGTGCGGTGATTAGAGGAGTTCGACTGTCAATCAGCCCCGCCACAGAGTAGATTTTCGTGGTTTCAATAGATTCCTCCATAGTCATATCGGGCAAAATGGAAGGAATCCGCTTAGCTAGCATGCTTTTGCCGGCTCCAGGCGACCCGATGAGAATGACATTATGGCCACCAGCAGCAGCGATTTCGAGCGCGCGCTTGGCTTCGTACTGGCCTTTTACTTGAGAAAAGTCAAACAAAGTGTGGTTACTCTGGGCAATATCCAAGTCGGCGGTTGCGGGAGGAATCCTCTTTTTGCCGGTAAGATGCATGTGCAAGGCGTTTATGTTGTCCACGGGGTAAACGTTCAGGCCCGCGACTAGCGCCCCTTCGCAGGCATTGGCCGCCGGAACAAAGAGCTCGCTTATGCCTAACTCCTTGGCCCTTAGAGCCATGGGAAGAACGCCTTTTACGGGGCACAGATCGCCGCTTAGAGAGAGTTCTCCCAAAAATGCAGCGGTCTCAAGCCGAGCATCGAGCTGGCCGGAGGCAACAAGCAGCGCAACCAAGATCGGCAAATCGTAAACCGAGCCTTCTTTTTTTACGTCCGCGGGCGCAAGATTTATGGTGATTTTGCTTGTGGGGAAGTCGAAACCGCAGTTTTTAAGGGCAGACTTAACCCGATTTCGCGACTCTTTTACCGAAGCGTCGGGCAATCCAACAACGTCAAAAGAAGGCAATCCGCCAGCCAAATCGGCTTCGATTGCGACTAAAAATGCGTCCAGCCCCATAATTCCGAGGCTATTGACCTTTGCAACCATCTTAAAATCATCCCTCCTCCTTTTATTTTCCATATGCGAAATATATAAAATTACAAACACACTAGATTGATATATTATACAACATATACTAAAAATTTTCAATACTAAAAAAATAAATTTGACATTGTGGCGGTTTGAGGGTAAAATTTAAGTATTTTTGGGGGCGGGAGTGAGGATATTTTTGCGGACGAGGCAGACGGCACGGCTTGCGAAGTTGGTTCAGATCTCTATTTTTTCTGCAATTGCGGTGGTTTTCACCTTTTTTGAAGTGCCGGTGTGGCTCTTTGCGCCGGGATTCTACAAGCTCGGGCTCAGCGACGCCATAGTGCTCATAAGCGGCTTCTCGTTGGGGCCGACGGCCGGAGTGCTAACGGAATTTCTAAAAGTGGCGCTGCGGCTCTTACTGAGGGGAACCTCCACGTTTGGGCTCGGAGAGGTGGCGAATCTGGCGGTGGGAATAGCACTTGTGTTGCCGAGCGCGGCGTTTTATGAGAGGCACCGGACGTTTAAGGGCGCCGTTGCTGCGATGTTATTGGGAATAGCCTCCGTAACGATTGTGGCGGGGATTATTAACTATTTTGTGCTGCTGCCACTAGATGAGGCGCTGTTTTCGATTTCAGAAAGCACGATAATTGCCTGGGGCAAGGCGGTTAACCCCTTAATTACGAGCAAGCTTATGTTTGTCCTGCTGCTGGTTTGCCCGTTCAACCTGCTCAAAGGCTCGCTGGTATGCTGCGTTACGCTGCTGTTTTACAAAAAATTGTCCGCCATCATCAACGACTTTTCCTCAAAATTTGTAAAATAATGCGTTTTTAGGGGTTTACAAGAGCCAAAATTTGAGGTATAATAGCTATATATAGCCAAATTTAATATTTTTGCTTATTGAGAGCGGTGGAGGGAACAGACCCTGCGAAGCCCGGCAACCTGCCTGTTTTGGTAAGGTGCTAAATTCTGCGGTAAAAGCCGAAAGATGAGATTGCTTTTTGTCCGGTTTTGCCGGGCATTTTTTGTTTTGCGCATTTTTAATGGTTTAGGGGAGATTGATTATGGCGAGACGTTTTTTCACTTCGGAGTCAGTAACGGAGGGGCATCCGGACAAAATCTGCGACCAAATTTCCGATGCTGTCTTGGATGCGATATTGGAAAAGGATAAAAACGCACATGTGGCATGCGAAGTCACAGCGACAACCGGGATGATCCACGTCATGGGGGAGATTTCGACATCTTGCTACGTGGATATCGCCGCCATCGCGCGGGATGTGGTGACGTCAATTGGCTATGATAACACTTCGGCTGGGTTCAACGGCAAAACCTGCGCGGTTGTGACGTCGATTGATGCGCAGTCGCCGGATATAGCTAGGGGCGTGAACGAATCGCTGGAGTTGAAGGAGGAAACCGGCGATGATGACAGAAACGACCGGATAGGCGCGGGGGATCAGGGCTTGATGTTTGGCTATGCCTGCGACGAGACGCCCGAACTGATGCCGCTGCCGATTTCATTAGCACACAAATTGGCGAAAAGGCTGGCGCTAGTTAGGAAGAATGGGACGCTTTCGTACCTTCGGCCGGACGGCAAGACGCAGGTTACGGTGGAATATGCCGATGACAAGCCCGTTCGAGTGGATAGCATAGTGGTTTCTGCCCAGCACAGCGAGCTGGTTGAGCTTGAACATATCAAGAACGACATAAAAAATGAGGTGATTTTTCCGGTCATTCCGGCGGCCTTGCTTGACGAGAACACAAAATTTTTCATCAATCCAACGGGCAGGTTCGTTATCGGCGGGCCGGTTGGAGACACTGGCTTGACCGGCAGAAAGGTGATCATAGACACTTATGGAGGGTACTCTCGGCATGGCGGCGGGGCTTTTTCTGGCAAGGATCCGACAAAAGTGGATCGGTCTGCGGCTTATGCGGCAAGGCACATTGCCAAAAACATAGTCGCAGCGCAGATAGCCACAAAGTGCGAGGTGCAGATTGCATACGCGATCGGTGTAGCGCGGCCGCTCTCGATTATGATCGACACCTTTGGAACTGCTACAGTCCCCGAAGAGCAAATCGAAAGAGCCGTGGGGGAAGTCTTTGACCTCAGACCGGCGGCGATTATAGAAAATTTGAAACTCCGAGAGCCGATATATAGGCCCTTGGCGGCATACGGGCACATGGGTCGGGAGGACTTGAACATTGCGTGGGAAAAATTAGACAAAGTGGAGGCTCTAAAAAGCGCGCTGCGTTAGGGTTCAAACGTTTCCAAATTAACCAAACGCCCGACTTTTACATATCTTGCCGTAGGGGTGATGTGTATGTGCGAGGCTTTGCTTGGCCTGACTGTGGCGTGCCTGGCGGTATTTGGGCTGGTAGAGGCCTTCATGGCCATATCGATGGCGTTCTTAAGGCGATCGGACTTAAAAGAGGGCTTCATGCTGATTTTGCCAGTCTGTGGGCACGATGAGGCGATCGAAATGACGTTGCGGGGCTTGGTGGCGGATGCAAAATGGCTTCGCGGCGGGGGAAAGCCGCAGCGAGTAATCTGCCTAGACTTGGGACTCGACGCAGAAACCCGAAAAATTTGCAAAATTTTTAGCGAAGAGTACGACTTCATCGAGCTGCACTCGCTGCAGACCTTCAACGAAGCAATGGAACAAGCCGCCGCAACCGCAAGATGACCAGTTTTTTGGCCATCTTTTGATTTTTGTGCTATAATTTTGGTGTGAAGAAGGCCGCGACGAGGCCAAAAGCCACGAATCATGTAGAGGTTTAGGAGACGCGCGATGTTGCAATTTATTTTGGGGCGGGCAGGATCTGGAAAAACGTTTAAAATACAAGAAATCATGGAGAATTTGGCACAAAACGGAGCCGAAAAACTGCTGCTCATAGTGCCGGAGCAAAGTTCGTTTGCAACGGAGAAGGCTATGCTGGCGTTTTTGGGCGAGCAAGTGGCATCAAAAGTACGGGTGGCGACGTTTACAAGGCTGATCGAGTTGGTATTTCGGCAGACTGGCGGGGAATTTGGACAACGAATAAGCAAAGGCGACCGAAACTTGCTGATGAGCTTGGCGATCGACAAGGTGGCTGGCAGATTGGCGATGTATAGGGGCCAGGCGGGCAAGCTGGAGTTTGTAGAGATGATGGTTGCGGCGCTGTCGGAGTTCAAAATGTGCAACGTTGATTATAATTCTCTTTTGGAAATTTCAAACGCGGTGGGGGATCCGATTTTACGGGCAAAAATGCAGGATACGGTGTTCATTTTAGAGGCGTATGAAAGCTTGCTGCAGAGTGCTCACAGCGACCCGCTGGATGACCTTACCCGACTGGCGCAGAGATTGACTCAGTGTGATAGCTTTTTTAGCGGATACACCGTGATGTTTGACGGGTTTGAGGGGTTTACCCCGCAGCAGATGGCCATTATTGAGATAATTTTGAAGCAGAGTGAAAATTGTTACATAAGCTTGTGCACTGACGCGACGGAATTATTGGACGATGACTTTAGCTTGTTTGCGCCGATAAATCGCACTGCAAAGAGGATTTTGAACATTGCCAAAAGTAATAACTTGCAGGTGAATGAACCGATTTGCTTAGAAAAATCGAGGAGATTCAAGAGTAATGGCATAAAAACGCTGGAGGCACGCGTATTTCGCACGAAGAAAGAGCCATTTTGCGAGGGAATCGGCGACGTTTTGATTTTTAGCGGGAGGACGAAGTACGAGGAGGCGGACTTTGTTTGCTGGACGATTCGACGTTTGGTTTGCGAGAATGGCTATAAATACGGGGATTTTGCGGTGGTTACGCGGAACGAAGAGACTTATCGCGGGATAATTGACGTCTTTTTTGAAAAGTATGAGATCCCGTATTTTATGGATCGACGGGAGGAGATAGACGCGAAACCGCTGATGCTGACCGTGATTTACGCGCTTGAGGCGGTAAATAGCAACTTCTCGTCGGAGAGCATATTCAGATATTTGAAGGCCGGTCTGGCAGGTGTGGCGGCGGACGACATTTTTGAGCTGGAGAATTATTGCCTATTTTGGGGCATAACGGGCAAGCGGTGGCTCTTGGACTTCACCGCAAACCCCGATGGATACGCTCAGATGGGAACTGAGGACGAAGAGAAGCTTGCAAAGCTGAACGGGCTGCGGAAGGAAGTCATCGCCCCGCTTGCAGAGCTAAAAGAGAAAATAGCCGACGCAACGGGAGACGCGATAACCAAGGCCCTGTATGGATTTTTGGAGGCTATCAGAATCGTTGAAAATTTGAAGGCCTTTTGCCAAAAATTAAATGCATCTGGACAGGGCAAAATTGCCGAAGAACAGCCGCGGCTATGGGAAATTTTAATCGAAATTTTTGACAAAATGGCGGCCATTTTAAAGGAGCAAAAAATATCGCCCCAAAAGTACGCAAAGCTCCTGAGGCTCGTCATAAACTCGAACGATGTAGCGTTTATCCCGCATCGAATCGACGAGGTTGACTTTGGCTCAATAGACAGAGTGCGAGCAGAAGGCGTGAAAGTCGCGTTTTTAATTGGTGCGGTTGAGGGAGAATTTCCACGAGTCCCGGCAGCTAGCGGAATATTTAATGATAAGCAGCGAAAACAGCTCATTGCAATGGGATTGCCGCTCTATGATTCATTGGAAGGGCTATCGGTCAACGAGCGATTTTTAGCTTACAAGGCGATGGCGATGCCGTCGGACAAGCTTTACATAACGTGGTCGAGCTCCACGAGCTTGGGCGGCGCGAAATCGGCGTCGGAGATAGTCCGGGAGGCAAAATTTGTCTTGCCAAAGGTGAAGTGTATGGACGCCTATTCGGCAGGGCTAAACGACGAGATTTGGGCTCGCAAGCCGGCGCTTGAGATTTGTGCGCGGCATTGGAATGACGTTTCTCGATTTTCGCAGACATTGAAGCAGTTTTTTGTCCAGGATGAAGCCCATAGTTACGCCGAAAGGTTAGACTCGGTAGAAAAAGTTGCATCGAATTTGCCGATTAAATTAATATCCGAGCAAGGGGCAAACAACCTCTTTGGAGAGGACATCAGGGTTTCGGCGTCGCAGATAGAAAAATTTTACCTGTGCAAATTTGCCTATTTTTGCAAGTACGGCCTTTTGGCCAAGGACCGCAAGGAGGCCCGGTTCGACGCCCTGCAGTATGGCAATGTAGTCCACTTTATTTTTGAAAAAGTGCTGAGAAAATACGCGGCGGAAGAGATCTTGAAATTTTCTACAAAAGAATTATTAAGCGCGATAAAAGGCGTCTTAAAGGGATATATAGAGAAGGACTTGGGCGGCTGGACAGAGAAAACCGAGCGATTCCGGTATTTGCTCGACAGAGTCTCAAAGTCAGCAGTTTCGCTGGTTGCCCACATGGCGGGGGAGCTGTCTCAGAGCGCATTTTTGCCAGTGGGGTTTGAGCTAAGACTTTCGGGCAGCGGCATAGAACCGCTAAGGTTGAAGCTGCCTAACGGTCGAAATGTGATTGTAGAGGGAAAAATAGACCGGGTCGACGTGATGCAGCAAGCAGAGCAGCGCTTTGTGAGGGTCATCGACTACAAAACCGGAGCAAAGGAGTTCCAGCTGGCGGACGTCCTGCACGGGCTGAATTTGCAAATGCTCATATACCTGAAGGCCGCATGCCAGGCCGCGGCAAAAAGACCGGGCTCAGTGGTACCCGCAGGAGTACTGTATTTGCCGTCAGTTTCGCCGGTGTTGAATTTGGATCGCGACGAGAATTTGGCGAAGCTAGAGAGCGAAAAATCGAAAAAACTGCGAATGAATGGGCTCATATTAAATGATCAGCAGGTGATTTTGGGGATGGAGCCCGACGGCAGGGGAAGGTATATTCCGGTTGTGATGAAAGATGGCGAAGCGAAGGCATGCGACTCGTTGGTTGACGTTGTCCAGATGGATGCAATCATGCGGCACGTTGATGGGCTTATTATATCGATGGCGGAGCAGCTTCAGAGTGGGAATATATCAGCACAGCCGGCTAAAGGGGACTATGATGCATGCGAATTTTGCGAATACAAGGCGGCGTGCGCGCACTTTAAGGATGACTCTGGGCGTAGGATTGAGAAAATTGACCGTGACGAATTTTTCAAAAAGCTAGAATCGGAGCAGAACGGGGGTGAGGGCAATGCCTGAGCGGGCTTGGACGAAGGAGCAGCAAGCGGCCATAAGCGCCAAGGGTGGGGCGGTTTTGGTGTCTGCGGCTGCTGGATCAGGCAAGACGGCGGTTTTGGTTGAGCGAGTGATTCAAATTTTGACGGACAAGGCCAACCCGTGTGACGCGGACAAACTTTTGGTCGTGACGTTTACAAAGGCCGCCGCTGCGGAGATGAAAGAGCGAATAAACGCGAGAATATCGGAACTGCTGCTCCTCGAGCCAGACAACAGAAATTTGCAGCGGCAAAAAATCATGCTCGCGCACGCGCACATAAGCACGATCCACGGCTTTTGCAACGAGCTGATAAAGGAAAACTTTTACGAGCTCGACATATCGCCGGACTTCCGAATTGCCGACGAAAACGAGATGGCTCTTTTAAAGAATGAGGCAATGCAGCTGGTGTTGGAGGAGTTTTACAAGAAGGCATCGAGGCAGTTTTTCAAGCTGGTCGAGACATTTAGCGCCGGGAGAGATGATCAAAGGCTAACTGGCACCGTTTTGACGCTGTACGACTTTATCCGCTCGCACCCGTTCCCGCAAAAGTGGTTTGAGGACAAGCTGCGCGCCTATAGGGAGCCGCAGAGCGTGAGCAATACCGTGTTTGCGCGGATTTTAATCGACTATGCGAGAATGGCGATTGGGCATGGCTTGAAGCTGGTGGAAGATTCTTTGTCCGCAGCACAATGGGACGAGAAAATCCGGGCAAGCTACGAAGAGACGCTGCTCTGCGATAAAGCACTACTTGAAGGCATAAAAGCCGTGGTAATTGGCGAAGGCTGGGACACCATCTCTGCAACGCTAAAAGCGGCGGAATTTGCTGCGCTAAAACGATTAACCGGGGGCGCTGACAATGCGTTAAAGCTGAAGATTTTGCATAACCGACAAAAGGTAAAGGGCATTGTAAAGGACTTGACGCGACTTTTTTACCAAAATGAAGAGCAATGTTTGGCAGATTTGCGGGAGATTGAGCCGATTATAAGTGAGCTTTTTAGCTTGGTAGAGGCATTTAGTCGGCAGGTTGATGATTTGAAAATCGATAAAAACATCGTAGATTTCGGCGATTTAGAGCACTTGGCGCTAAAATTGCTAGTGCGGCAGACAGACTGCGGGTTTGAAAGGACCAAAATTGCGCGAAATCTCGCGGAACAGTTCGAATTTGTGATGGTGGATGAGTATCAGGACACCAACGAGGCGCAGGATTTGATCTTTCGGGCGGTTTCGAGGGAGGAGGAAAACCTCTTTGTGGTGGGCGACATAAAACAGAGTATCTACGGGTTCCGCCAGGCCATGCCGGAAATCTTTTTGCGAAGAAAGCAAAAGTGCCGTCCGTTCGACGACTACAAGGCAAAGTACCCGGCGAAAATTATTCTGGATAAGAATTTTAGAAGCAGAGCGGGCATTCTGGCGGCGACTAATTTTATTTTTGCTCAGCTGATGTCCAGAACGGTGGGAGAAATCGAGTACAACAAAGAGGAAAAACTGGCATTGGGCGCGGTGTATGAAGAAAAATCTGCGCTGGGGGCACCGGTGGATTGGGAAGATTCAGACGTAGAGATAAAAATAATTGACATGTCCGGAGCGCCCAAGGATGGCATGAACGCTTGTGAGGCGAGGGAGATAGCAAAAACGATAGCCAAAATGATCGGCGAGGAGTACAAAGTAAAGGACAAGGAAGACTATCGACCGGCGACATATGGGGACTTTTGCATTTTGATAAGGAGCGCAAACAAGCACGCCGCTGAGTTTGTAGAGGAGCTAAAGCTGTGTGGCATCCCGGCTTGGGCGGACACTTCCGGCAGTTTTTTTGAAGCGCCTGAGATCGCGACCATGCTCTCGCTGTTGAAGGTCATAGACAACCCCGTTCAAGATATACCGCTAATCTCTGCACTTTTGAGCCCGATGTTTGGCTTTACGGCGGACGATTTGAGCGAGATTCGGGTGAAGGAAAAAACTTTACCGTTATATTTTGCGCTAAAAAGGCACGCAGAGCGCGGCAATTTGCAATGTAAGACGTTTTTAGATGAAATTAACAGATATAGGAATTTGGCATCAACCTGGCCGTCGTACAAGCTGATCCAGCATATATACGACAAGACGGGCTATACAGCGTTGGTGCAGGCCATGGAGGGCGGCCAGCTGAGGCTTAACAATTTGCGACTGCTGCTGGAATACGCGAGAAGCTACGAGGCTTCGGGTTACAAGGGCTTGGCAGGGTTTATCCGATTTATAGAAAAGTTGGAGCGCCAAAAAGTTGACATGCCTGCGGCGAGCGCCATTTCGACCAACGCAAACGTTGTAAAGGTGATGAGCATACACCGGTCGAAGGGTCTCGAGTTTCCAATCTGCTTTTTGGCAAATTGTTCGAGAAAGTTCAACAAGGATTCCGGGGACATCCTGCTAAATCCGGACCTCGGGGTGGGCATCAAGCTGCTGGACCGCGAGCATTTGCGGAAATACACCACGTTCCAGCGGGACGCCGTGAGGCTGGACCTTGACAAAAAAGGCATGTCAGAGGAACTCCGCGTGCTCTACGTTGCGATGACGCGGGCCAGAGAGAAGCTTATCATGTTGACGTCGCTAAAGAACCCTGAGGCGACACTGTCCAAGCTGAGTTTGCAGATTTTAAACGCGCCACAAATCTCGCCATACGTGGTAGGATCGGCAAATAGCTTTTCGGACTGGCTGTTGCTGTGCGCGTTAAGGCACCCAAGTGGCCAAAAACTTCGAGAGCTGGCGGGAATGAGCAGCGAGCTTGTGATAAAAGATGGCGCAGAGTGGAAGATCGAGATTGTGGCCCCAGAGGGCGATGAAAGCGTTGAAATGGCAGCAGAAGCTACTATAGAGCCCGAAGAATCGGTGATAGATGAAAAATTACTGAGCAAAATAAAGCGCCGGCTAAACTACGTGTATGAATACGAGGAGCTGGCAAAAATTCCGCCAAAGGTGACGGTTTCGGACTTAGTCTCGCAGAACAACGATCAAACAGTTAATTTTGACTTTGCCAAAAGGCCGGCGTTTTTGTCGGGAGTGAGCTTAACTCCGGCGCAGAAAGGCTCGGCGCTGCATGCATTCATGCAGTTTGCGGACTTTAACCGTGCACGAGAAGATCTTGAAAAAGAGATAAAATATTTGCAAGAATGCGGATTTATCGCCAAGGAGCAGGGAAAATCTTTAAACAGAGCGCAGCTGACGGAGTTTTTAAACAGCACCTTGTGCTGCAGGATCTTGGCTTCGCCCAATGTTGTGCGGGAGTACCAATTCACGGTGAACATCGGCGCTTCGGATGTGGTGCCGGACATCGATAAAAAATTTGCAAAAGAAAAAGTCGTGCTGCAAGGGGCCATAGACTGCGTTTTTGAAGAAGATGGTGCCCTGGTGGTGGTGGACTACAAAACAGACAAAGCGGACTCTGCTGAGTTTTTTAAAGAGCACTACGGCAAACAATTAGAACTATACGCCAACGCAATAGAGAAATGTACAGGAAAAACGGCATCGCAAAAGATTTTATATTCATTTTACACAGGAACCGAAATTTTTTTATAATTTTTATATTGCAACTGCTTGTTTGTTGTGATATCATAGTCTTACATTTCTAATGAATTTTTTGGAGGTATACTTATGGATGCAATTCAAATGACTCTTGGAATAGTTTTGTTAGTGTTTTCTGTCGCAATCGTGCTCGTCGTTCTTTTGCAAGAAGGGCATCAGCACAACGCAGGAGAAGCCGGCGAGGTAAAAGAGACCTTTTATACCAGAAACAAATCGCGGTCTTTAGAGGTCTTTTTGGAGCGCTGGACAAAGTTTATAGCAGTAGGATTCTTTTTGCTGGTTATAGCGCTCAATGCGGTGCTGTTTTTTCTGTGATTTTAACTTTGTACCGGCCGATTTAATTTAGCATTAAATTTAGTTTTAGTGAGAATAAAAGCTTCACCCTTTTTTCTTTTAAAAGACGAATGAGTAAGATAAAGGGGATTGTTTTTACGTGAGGTTTGTGGTGTCCCCTGTCGCTGCTTTTGCAGGTTTGATGGGGGCTTTATTTTTGTCGCAGTGTGGATAATTAAATTTACGATGTCAAAAAAGGTAGGGATAAGGACTTAAAAAAGATCTGAGTTAATAAAAATGTAATTATATTACAATAAATATGGTTTATTTTTGAATAAGCAATAGAATAAATGTCCAATATATATCATATGATGAATGTAAATCTAGAATTTGAAGTCAAGACGGTTGATTTGAAAGGAAGGTTTTAAATATGAATGCTATAAAGGATATTTTTGCAAGCAGGAATAACCAGGAGGCTGTAATATTAAATGCGAAAAAAAGAAGATTTTTAAAGGAGTTAAAAGAAATTTGCTCACAGATAAAATGTACCGATATGTGGTTTGAGATGGAGGACGATGAGGACTTAATTGACGCTAGTATTTATCAAAGAGAATCGCTTAATGCTCGGTATAGATATCTTTTAAAAAAGGCGAAGGAAAACGATATCTCGACAGTGATCTATTGATGAAGATAAGCTAACCGACTTGTAACTTGTAAAAACGTAAAAAGGAGACTTACTAAAAATGCTAGACTGGCGCTCTTTAACTATTTGTGGTATCATATTGTTGTTATTGTTTTCTATCCAGCTGATTGTTCGAGCTAAAAACCCTCTAAAAAAGATGTTCCTTTCTATGCTAAAGGGCGTGGCTACCTTGGCGTTGGTCAATTTTATTGGCGGATTTACCGGTGTGACTTTGCCGCTTAGTTTGCTTTCTTTGGCCATTGCCGCCGTGGTGGGAGTACCTGGGGTTACTGCTATGCTGATTTTTAATACGTTTTTATAAAAAACAAGGGGAGCGATTTTTATTGAAGTGCCCATATTGCGGATGTGAAGAGAGTAAGGTTGTTGACTCACGGCCGGCAGACGAGGGAGAAAAAATTCGCAGGCGCCGAGAATGCCTAGACTGTGCGGCCCGGTTTACTACTTATGAGATGATTGAGACTTTGCCAATAATTGTGATAAAGAAGGATAAGTCCAGAGAGAGCTTCGACAGAGCCAAGGTATTGGCAGGGATATTAAAGTCTTGCGAAAAGCGGCCCGTGCCGATAGACGTTATAGAGAGCAGCGTGGACCAGATAGAGGCGAAGTTTCAGAACTCTATGGAAAAGGAAGTGACGTCTAGAGAGATTGGCGAAAGCGTAATGGACGCACTCAAGGACATGGACAAGGTCGCGTATGTGCGATTTGCCGCGGTTTATCGGGAGTTTGACGATGTAAAGAATCTGATAGACGAGTTAAAACGGGTGCTTATCGACAAAAAGTAGGTTAAAAAGCTGACTTTGACTGTTTACATAATATTTTGAAAGGACGTGCTTTTAAATGCAGAGTACTGTGATGAGCTTTAACGAGTTTGAGAAAATTTTGAGTGAGAACAAGCTGGTGTTTGTGGACTTTTTTGCGTCTTGGTGCGGGCCGTGCAAGATGTTTGCACCGATTGTTGAGAAGATCTCGCAGAAATATGAAGACCGCGTTACTGTCTTGAAGGTGGACATTGACGAGAACTCCGAAATAGCGGAGAAATACTCAATACAAAGCGTGCCGACGTCGATTTTGTTTAAAGATGGCGACGCTGTGGAAAGGGTTAGCGGGATGATTCCGGCGAGCCAGTGCGAAAGCTTAATTGAGAGGCATTTAGACTAATAAAATATGTATTTTAGGGGGCTTGGGGCGCTGTGTCAAGGTTTAAAGAGATAGATTTAAAGCGACTTTCGCTGGAGCCGTTTTCGCTGATTGGCGACGCATGGATGCTGATTACTGCCGGGGACGCGCAGGATTATAATATGATGACGGCCAGCTGGGGCGGACTTGGCGTGCTGTGGAACAAACCGGTCGCGCTGTGTTTTATTCGGCCGCAGCGGTATACTTTTGAGTTTGCTGAGCGAAACGACTATTTTTCGCTTTCTTTTTATGATGAGAAATATCGAGGCGCCTTGACGTTGTGCGGTTCTAAGTCTGGCAGGGACATTAACAAAACAGAGGCGACAAATCTTACTCCTGCGTTCGACGAACCTGCGCCTTACTTTGAGGAAGCTGATTTGGTCTTTGTTTGCAAAAAGATACATAGCCAGTTCCTCGACCCTAAGTGCTTTATTGACAAGTCGGTCGAAAAAAATTATAATAATGGTGACTACCATAAAATGTATGTCGGAAAAATAATAAAGGGGCTCAAAAAACAATGAAAAAAACGGTTTTAGTTACAGGCGCGTCGCACGGTATCGGCCGCGAGACGGCATCGCTGTTTGCA
The DNA here is from genome assembly GCA_948527295.1 of uncultured Eubacteriales bacterium. Taxonomy (GTDB): domain Bacteria; phylum Bacillota; class Clostridia; order Oscillospirales; family Acutalibacteraceae; genus CAG-557. Next base: position 23,029 of record CAOSWK010000006.1, read on the forward strand.
AAAAAAGGCTACAACGTGGCGATAAATTATAATAGCTCTAAAGATGCAGCAAAGGCTTTGGAGGCAGAGCTGAACGGGCAGGGGCTTAATACTTTGGCTGTGGGCGCGAATGTTGCCAAAAGGGATGAAGTGAAAGAAATGTTCCAGACGATAGAGAAGGCGTTTGGCGAGGTGCATGTTCTTGTAAACAACGCTGGAATCGAATGTCAGAAGCTTTTTACGGACATTAGCGAAGCGGAGTGGGACAAAATCTTTGACGTTAACATTAAGGGCATGTTTAATTGCTGCCAGGTCGCGCTGAAGAGCATGATCAGGAACCATTACGGCAAGATTGTTAATGTTTCTTCGATGCTGGGAATCACTGGCTCGTCTTGCGAGGTAGCTTATTCGGCCTCCAAAGCGGCGGTTATCGGTTTTACAAAGGCGCTTGCCAAAGAGGTGGGGCCAAGTTCCATAAATGTAAACACGGTGGCGCCCGGTGTTATCGACACGAGGATGAATCGGCACATTGACCCTAAGATTATCAACAGGCTTAAACAACAGACGCCGCTCGGAACGGTCGGCACTTGCGAGGACATTGCAGAGGCGATTTTGTTTTTGGCTTCGGATTGCTCGAAGTTCATTACGGGTCAGGTTTTAAGCCCGAACGGCGGCCTTGTGATTTAGGCCAGATTTAAGGCTCGCGCGCAGGTTGCGACCAAGAAGCAAGTTAATATGCCAACGATGGTTGGGAGCAGGAAAGACACCGCGGTCCACTTGAGGCTGCCGGTTTCTTTTTTTATTGTCAGGCAGGTTGTGCCGCACGGGAAGTGCATCAGCGAGAACAGCATGGTGCAGACGGCTGTGAGCCACGTCCAGCCGTTATTGACGAGCAGTAAATAGAGTTCGTGTAGGCTCTCGAAATCGGTTAGCGTTCCGGTGCACAGATAGCTCATTATGATTATCGGCATGACGATTTCGTTTGCCGGGAACCCCAGTATAAAGGCCATCAGGATTACGCCGTCCATTCCGATTAGCTTTGCAAATGGGTCTAAAAAGTTTGAGCAATGCAGGAGTACACTAGAGTCGCCGACGTAGACGTTTGACATCAACCAGATTAGGAGTCCGGCGGGCGCTGCGACTATTACGGCTCTGCCCAAGACGAACAGCGTTCGGTCGAAGATGGATCGCACAATCACTTTGCCAACTTGCGGACGCCTATATGGCGGGAGTTCTAGGACAAAGGAGGACGGCATGCCCTTTAAAATGGTGTTTGATAATAATTTTGAAGTGAAAAATGTGACCGCCACGCCAAATACAATGGTGCCGGTGAGGATTAAAGTCGACACGAGTGGCCGGAAGGGCAGTGTGATGGCACCGGCAAAGAACATGGTGATGATCGAGATTAACGTGGGGAACCGCCCATTGCACGGGACGAAATTGTTGGTCAAAATGGCGATCAATCGTTCTCGCGGCGAGTCAATAATCCGGCAGCCGATGACTCCGCACGCATTGCAACCGAATCCCATGCACATGGTTAAGGCTTGCTTGCCGTGCGCGCCGGCCTTTTTGAAGAATTTATCTAGGTTAAATGCGATTCGTGGCAGGTACCCGGAGTCCTCCAGCAGGGTGAACAGTGGAAAAAAGATGGCCATCGGCGGCAGCATCACCGAAACTACCCACGCGAGCGTCCTGTATACGCCCAAGGTCAGCATGTCGGTCAGCCACTGCGGGGCTTTTGCGAATTCAAAAAGCTGCACGAGCTTATCTTGAACGAAGAACAACCCCGACGCAATCAGCTCGGAGGGGTAATTTGCGCCAGTGATGGTGAGCCAAAAAATGACGAACAGCATCAGAATCATGATGGGGATGCCGGTAATTTTGGAGGTTAGCAGCTTGTCGATTTGCCGGTCCTTTTGGGTGTACTGACGATCATTAAGACTCACGCACTTTTCGTAGATTTCGTGGGCCTTTTTTATGAGGCTGGTGACCAGCTCGTCGTGCAACAGATCGGCGTTGAAGCCGCTTAGAAAGAGCTCCCGGTTTACATTTGCCAGAGCCGCGGCCACTTTTTTATTTTCCGTTATGTCAAGCGAAAGGCATTTGTTTAGCGTCCTATGTAGGTTTTCGTCCATGTCCAAAAGCTTTATGCTGAGCCAACGGGGACTCAGGGCGATATCTTCAAGCAAATTGGCGACTGAAGGCTCAAGCTGAGATATTGCCCGCTCGACTTTCTCGCTGTACGGGACTTTTACGTTATAAGTCTTTGTCTTTTTCGCATATAGACTGTAAATTTCATTTTTTAAGTCTTCAAGCCCGCGCTGGCTGCGCGCACTGGTCCCGATAACGGGCACACCTAGCTGCAACGAGAGTTCGTCGATGTCCACTGCGATTTTCTTTTTCTTGGCCTCATCCATGAGGTTCACGCACACGACCACGTTCGCAGTTATCTCTAAAATCTGCAAAACCAAATTCAAGTTCCGCTCGAGGCAGGTGGCGTCGACCACAGCAACGACGAGATCTGGTTGCCCAAAACAAATGAAGTCCCGTGCGATTTCTTCTTCGGCAGAGTTCGCGATTAGAGAGTAAGTGCCCGGCAAATCGACCAGAATAAAATTTTTGTCTCTATATTTGCAGCTACCACGAGCGTTTGAGACGGTTTTACCCGGCCAGTTGCCGGTGTGCTGGTTCAGACCCGTCAAAGCGTTAAACAGCGTGCTTTTGCCGACGTTTGGGTTCCCGGCCACGGCCACGACGATATCGTCCGCAGAGGCCCGGCCTGCCACGTTAAAATCCTGAGAAAAATCGCGCACCGACGCAGGTTTATTGATAAGACTCATAGAAAATCTCCTCTTCGTTAAAGTATTAGCGCAAAGTTTACAATATGCAGGATGGATTAAGAAGCGATTCTATCGCATAACCAAGCATTTTTTGGCGTCTTCGGAGCGAATGGCGATCAGCGTGCCGCGGACGAAATAGGCAACAGGGTCGCCGGCCGGACTTTTTTGTACAGCCTCAATAGAAGTTCCAGCAATCATGCCAAAGTCCAGCATCCGACGCCGCTCACTTCCGCAATAGAGCAAAGATACAATGCTAGCACGCTCGCCAACTTTCAGCTCATCTAGCGAGAGAATTTGTCTGTTCATCGCAAAGCCCTCTCTTTTTAAATTTCTGTGAATGGAGTCGAACCCAATAAAAAAGTTCTCTGCCCCAATGTATGCAGAAAACCAGGATTTGTTAAAGCGCCAAATTTTATATATTGTGGCTTTGCAACAAAAACATTGACGAATTTTAGTTGTTGTGCTATAATAAATAAAAGGATGTGATGCGACATGGGAGAAAAATATTATGGTTATAACCAACAATTAGCATTAATAATTTTTGGTTTCTTTGGGCTACTTTTAGCTTTAAAAATTATTTTTTTTGTTCTAAAAAATTTGCCAGTAATGAAAATAGCCAAAAGAATGGGAATAAAACACAGGTGGTTATCGCTTGTCCCGATTGCAGACTCTTATATATTCGGCAAGGTAGCCTTTAAAGGCAATGTTATGCCATTTTCATTTTTAGGGCTAAATATCATTTCGACCTTGATTTCAATAGTTGCGCAGTATTTATTTTTCTCGCCATTTTTTAATAATTGTGGTCTATCTGTAAGCCCAAATCTGCCGTATCTTGGGCTTAACGTAAATATTTTTAGTTTCTTGTATACTACATTGGAATATTACGGAGCCCATCAAATATATAAAAAACTTAGCGACAAAGCTGTTGTGATGACGATATTTACAGTGCTAAGCTGCGGCCTTTTGACACCGATATTTTTATTTGCCATCAGAAATAACGAGTTTAGAAGAGAAGCAGAACAAATTTGATTAGAAAATTTGTTGTAAATATTTCCCTATCGTAAAGCCTTCTCTTTTTAAGATCTCTTTGGATATTGTGAGTTTATCATATAAATATTGACTTTAAAAAGTTTATATAGTATAATAATCACAAATAAAAAGAGGATGTGATTTTTATGTATGGAAATGGGAATTTATCTCAAGAAGCTATTAATCAGGCATTGTCCGCATTTTTATTAACATTTCTTGCGGTTATAGGGGTAATCTTAGTAATTGCAATTATATTTTACATTTTAAAAGGCGTCGGAGTAATGAAAATGGCCGAAAGAGTCGGAATAAAAAACGGTGGGCTGGCCTTTGTACCGATTATTGGGGAATATATACTTTACAAAGTAGCTTTTGAAAACAACGTTATGCCCATTTTGCTTTTGGCCTTAAACATCGGATCAGGCTTGTTTATTAATATGAACTCTTCTAGCATATTGTGGTCTTTACAAATAGGCACATTTCCTTTTGGAGATGTAAACATTATGGCGATTATTTTGTTAGTCTTGTGCATGGTTTTTATGTTTTATACTCTGCATAAGGTATATAAAAAGTTTAGTAATAAGGCGGTTTTGATGACTGTGCTTACTGTGCTAACCTGTGGCCTGTTGTCGCCGATATTTTTATTTGCGATCAGAAATAATGAGCTTAGAAGTGAATCAAAATAAGCCAAAGAATGATCTTTTTAATTGCTGTAAATTTATAAAAAATATTTGGTTTAGTTTATATAATTTATTGTATTACGATAGTGGCTAACAGGAAGAGGATGTGAATTTATATGTATATAAATGGAAGTTTGTTTGAAGCTGATCAGATATTGCTAATATTTTTTGCGGTTTTAGGAATATTTGCACTATTGTGTATTAGTTTTTATCTTTTAGAGGCTTTTGCTATTATGAAGATGGGGAAAAAAATTGGTGTAAAAAACAGCTGGTTAGCTTTTGTTCCTTTTGTAAGTGCTTACATATTTGGAAGAGTTGCTTTTAAAAATAAAACGATGTCTGTTTTATATTTGTGCTTAAGTATTGTCTCGAGACTATTTACCATCTTATACCTTGTAAACATAGCATTTACTATTTTGGGAAGCAGTTTTGTTTTAGACATTTTAAGCAACGCGGCAATAGCGGTGTTCGAAATAGCATTTCTTTTGCTATCTTTTTACGCAGCGTATGAGATATATGAAAAATTTAGTAACAAGGCTGTTGTGATGTTTATATTTGATGTGTTAAGTTGCGGTCTTTTGTCGCCTATATTTTTATTTTCGATCAGAAATAATGAGCTTAGAATTAAATCAAAATAAGCCAAAGAATGATCTTTTTAATTATCGTAAATTTATAAGAAAACATTGTCTTGGCTTAGATAAGTGGTACGATAATGGCAAAGAAGAAGAGGAAGTGGTTTTGTGTGTCTATAAATGGTAATTTACTTCAAGAAGCTAATGTTAATCAGATGTTGCTAGCATTTTTTGCAACGTTTCTCACATTAATAGGAATAGTTTTAGTAATTGCAATTACACTTTATATTTTAAAAGGCATCGGGCTAATGAAGATGGCGAAAAGAGGCGGAATAAAAAACAGCTGGTTGGCGTTTGTCCCAGTGCTGAGCATATACATATTAGGCAAAGTAGCCTTTGAAGATAAAATAATGCTTATTTTACTTTGGGGTTTAAAAATTTTTATATACTCTTCTGTTGTGCTAGCGTTTTTTATTAGAGGCGATTTGATCATTAGCATTTTAAGTATGATTTTGAGTATATCTCAATTAGCATCCACGACCCTTTCATATTATGCAATATATAAAATATATGATAAGTTTAGTGACCGGGCTGTTACTATGCTTGTGCTCGATGTGTTAAGTTGTGGCCTCTTGGAACCGATATTTTTATTCGCGATCAGAAATAATGAGCTTAGAAACGAGACAGCTCAGGTTGCTTGAGGGCTTAATTGACGCGCCTTAACGAATAATGTATAATTGATGCAACGTTGAGTAAGTTTTGTGATGGTTGTGGAGTGCCTTTAAAGTATGGAAGCGAACGGAATTACCGAAGTTAGAATGGAAGCGCCCGCGAAGATTAATTTGTATTTGGACATTTTAAAAAGGCGCGCGGATGGATACCATGAAGTCGAAATGATAATGCAAACGGTTAGCTTGTTCGACGTGGTTACTATAAGAAAGACGGACGATTGCGATATTAGCCTAACGTGTACATGCAAAATTGCCGACCGAATGCAAGATAACACTGCATATATTGCGGCGGAAAAATTTTTTGCACATACAAAGATTGAAAATCCGGGGGTAAATATAAGCGTCAAAAAGAAGATTCCGCAAGGGGCGGGCTTGGCTGGCGGTAGTGCGGATGCTGCCGCTGTTTTGATTGGTCTAGACTGCTTATTTAGTACGGGCCTACCTAAGAATAAGCTTGCTAAAATCGGCGAGCAAATAGGGGCCGACGTTCCTTTTTGCGTTTATGGCGGAACGTTGCTGGCTACCGGTACGGGCACGACGTTGATGCCGCTTCCTGCGATGCCAAAATGCTGGATGATTATCGTTAAGCCGAGTTTTTCTGTCTCTACGAAAAGCGCGTACGAGGCCTCAGATAGATGCGCAGCAATGCCGAGATTCCAGACAGCATCCCGATTGACATCTGCAATAAAGGCCGAGGACTTGCGCGGTATAGCTAAAAATCTTTATAACCGATTTGAAAGTGTGCTGAATATTGAGGAAGTTTCAGAAATAAAAGAGATGTTAAAAAAGAACGGGGCGCTAAATTCGTGCATGACGGGGACTGGGTCGGCGATTTATGGTATTTTTGACGATGAAGAAAAAGCTCAAACTTGCAAAAAGGTTTTGAGTACCGCTTATGACAAAGTTTTTCTGGTTACACCGGTAAAGTAATCGCGACAAAATTAAAATTTTAGTAATTTTAAGAATCCTCAGCTTTGTGCTGGGGATATTTTTTGCAAAAACCAGGGGTGAAAATGATTCACAACAACGCGTAAAAGCTTTAATAATAATATATATTGAATACAATAAAGTGGATTTTTAACAAATTTTTGTGTGTTTTATAACGCCGACTACGCCGAGAGGAGTTGCTGGATGAAGAAGTTTTTTTGCTTGATTTTGATGGTGGCACTTGCGATTCCTTCGGTGGCGAGCAATTTCACGACTTGTTCCGAGAGCAGGCCGACTAAACTGCGGATAGGCTATGTAGAGAGCGAGCCTTTTGACAATTTTTCGAGGCAGCTTTCGGGGATATTTGCGGGCTTTCAGAAGCTGGGCTTGGTTGAGAGCGGCTATAAGGTGGACTTGAAGGAGGCCGATACTTCTAAGATTTGGCGCGATATCTGCAGCAATTACCGCTCGGACAAAATTGAACTTGTGCGGGACATGTACTTTAACATGAAGAACATGCCCGAGGGCGAGTACGCCGCCATGGTGAACAGGGACGACGTCGACCTTGTGATTGTGATGGGCACGGTGGCGGGTAAATATTTTTTGGAGCACGAGAAGAAAAATAAATTTATGGTGCTGGCCTGTGCGGATCCGATTTCTGCGGGGATTGTGAAGAACGAAACTGAGCGATATAGCGATAATTCCTTTGCGCACGTTGACCGGACTCGCTACGAACGCCAGATAATCGCGAGCCATCAGATTTTTAATTTCAAAAAAATAGGCGTGGTGTATCAGGACACGCCCGAGGCCTTCTCTTATTCGGCAATAGACAAGCTTCGAAAGCTCTCGAGCAGCCTGGGCTTTGAGGTTGTAGAAAAGCATGTGATAGAAGCCCAAAATGATGCCGATTACGAAAGGTACTATAAGGACTTGAAGCAAGCCTACCGGGAGCTTTCTAACGAGGGGATCGACAGCCTGTATATAACCACGGCGACGATTGAGAACGAAAGGCTGAAAGAGCTGCTAAAATCGGACATCTATGCGCATAACATATTCACAATAGCGCAGACAAGCGAGCAGCAAGTGGAATATGGCGCGCTGATCGGCTTTGTGATAAACGACGGCATGGAGCAGGGCTATTTTGCGGCGAGCCAGATAAAATCTTACTTGGAGGGCACGCCGTTTGATCAGCTGGAGCAGGTTAACGACGATACCCCCAAAATCGCGCTAAATTACGAGGTCGCGAAACTTATAAATTTGAAAATCCCACTATCAACGCTGCTGATCATAGACTCAATATACGTGAGCTAAGTGCGCGCACCAAAAAAGTTAACAGGAGACAATGTTAGTATGAAGAAAAAGCTGTCGTATTCCCGATTCTTGGTGATATTTATCTTGGTCTCGATTCCGCTGGTGTTTTTGTCTTCGCTTTTAAACGTCATGTCGTACAGCAACATGATAACCGAAGTCTACACAAATGCGAATCTGACGAGCACGAGCGGCGCCATACAGCGGATAAATTATTCTATGAGCTTTGGCAAGACGATAGAGAAATTCTATGGTCTGGAGGACCTTTTGACTGAGACGCTCGATATCTCGGAGGATATCCTGAATGTGAGCGTGATAAACTCTAAAAATGAGATAATCTCGCAGGCCGGCGCAACTGATGCTGAAATTCCCGAGAACATCGCATCGGTGGAGTATGTCAGCAACCGGTCGGGGATTTTTTGCTCAGCGTTAATTGATAGCGAACATAGAATCGTTTTACGTCTGTCGCAAAACTACGTGAATAAACTGACGCTCGACTACGTTAAATCGATCTTGCTGGTTAGCGCGGTTGTGTTGCTGGCGGTCATGCTGATATCTTTTGCTATATATTATGCTATTTCAAAAAACAGCGTAACGGGCGGGATTTCCACCCAATCCTTCAAAACGCTTTTAATGACGTCGCTGGTGCTCTCGCAGATTGCGCTGGGTGGCTATGTGCTCTCCAACTATACCAACGAGTACCAGGACTCCTTAAACAAAATGGCCTACATTGTGTCCAACGTCATCGACAGAGACATCGAATCCGTGGTAAAGCAAGGCATTCCGTTCGAAGAAATAACCGGGGTGGAGGAGTACCTGCAAAACATCTATGGCGGCATAGATGAGATTGTCAAAATTTTTGTGAGTGACTTGCAGCAGGGAAGGGGCGCGACTAAACATAGTTTTATCTCAAATAAAATCCAGGTTCTAGACCAAAACTACTATATAAACGTCGAGTACAAGGTGAACCAAGGGCTCGTTAACAAAAACATAATCAACCTGCTAATCGAAGCGCTGATCTTGATTTTGGTGACGATCCTGATATCAATCGAAATAAGCTTGTTCATAAACCGGCCGCAAAGTCAGCGTGAGCAAGAAAAAATCGAGGCCCAAAAAGACCTCAACCCAAGCGGACTGCGAATCTTCTTTTTCGTGCTGTTTTTGGCGCTGGGGCTAGACTCAAGCTTTGTGTCCATTGTGTCGTACCAGCTGTTTAGCAAACTCTCGGCAGCATCGAACTTTTTGGTGAGCTTACCAACCACAACAGGCGCCGTTGCAACGATATTTGGACTGCTGATTTGCCTGTTTGTCGTGAACAAAATCGGGATGCAAAAAATGATAATCGCCGGCACAGCACTAGCTGCAGCAGGATCGGTAGCTTGCGGATTTTGCGACGATTTATTTAAATTCTCGCTTGCAAGGGGAGTCCTGGGTCTTGGCATGGCGGCGCTGATTTCGTCTACAAAATTGTGCGCGATATTCGAAAAAGACGCAGCGCTAAGGGTAAAACTTTTGGCAACAGTGGCCGCGGGCCGAATAGCCGGCTACAGCTGCGGAGTCGTGATAGGCGGTCTAATCTCCGAACGATCGTCATACTCATTTGTGTTCATCCTAGAGGCCGTGCTAATAGCCGCCAGCGTGCTGCTCATTGGAATCACCAACCTAAAGCAGAGCAACAAAACCGGCGACAAATTTTCGTTCTACAACCTGATAAACATATTCAAAGCGCCCAAAGTCATCGTGTACATGCTCCTAATAATCGTGCCGGTGTACATGGCAAGCGTCTTTATATCGTATTGTGTGCCGCTTTACGGCAACGAGATAACCCTCTCGCAGTCGATTATATCTGGCCTCATGATGATAAACTTTATGCTAAGCGCCTATACTTCGAGCGTAAGCAGCAAACTGATGATCAAATGGCTCGGCGTGCAGAGGTCCACATTTTTATACGTGGCGTTTATAATCCTCTCAATCGGGCTGTTCGCTGTGAATAACACGCTCGTAACTGTGATAATATCAGTAATTTTATTGGGAATCGCCGACGGATTTGGCCTGAACGTGATTTTGGAGGAAATATATAGAATAAAACCGGACATCGACAAAGTAACCGCGACGTTTTTGTTTTTGCTAGCGTCAAAAATAGGCGAAGCGGTCGCACCGATGCTGGTCTCGGCAAACATAGGCAGCGGTATATCAAAAGCATCAACGGGTTTAATATATGTGCTAGCCGGCGGACTGGCATTGTACTTGCTATTTTTGCTGTTTAGCCGTAATGTGCGCATTAAGTCAGTGAAGAATTAAACCGTAGCGGCGCGTTTACAAATGCGATAAGAATAGATAACTTTGCATAATTGGGGTTGTCTTTTTTTATTTTTAGAAAAAATGTTGCAACGAACCCAGGCGTAAGGCGCTCGTTGTTTAATATTAATAAAAAAATTAATTATTTAAATATATTATAAACAATATATTGGTTTATTCGCTAAATTAATATATTTTTTTGTTTTTATTGTTTTTAGTTATATAAATAGGAGAAATTTTCAGATAAAATTGATTATTAGCGGTAAATGTAGTATAATTAAACCATAGAAAATTAAAGGAATGATGTGTTTTTATGAGGAGATTTGTTGCGTTAAGCTTGTCTTTTTTAATTTTGTTAAATTGTTTTGATATAAAAAGTTCTGCATTGAATATAAAAACTACAATGTCGTCAGATAGTGATGATATTGTAAGTGCAAACTATATAAACCAGATACAACAATATATGCCTTATTTTGATGCTTCTATGTCATCGTTTTGTATAGGGTTTATTAAATTTGGGCTTAAAAATCCTCAAAAATTTATGCCAAATGTTAAGGTTAATATTAAGGTTGCGCCTCCTCCATCAGTTTCGCGGGTTGGGTGGAACAAATTTAAAGACGCGATATGGCCAATTAGCCATACATTTAGAACTTTAGGATTGGTATTGGCAAGCGCTGCCGGTGGTGCAGCTCTTGGTTCCTGGAAATATAATGTGGATATAATAAAAGGGTCTCCAGAGTTAGTTGTGCTTAGTGGTGGAGGAATTTTTTGGGGTCTTGTTACTGGATTTTTAGTATCTGATAGTGGCTATAGTGCTCCAGATTTTAAAATGACTATCAATAGAATACCTTTTAAATATAGCTTAGATCCTATTTCTGAACAAGAAGCAAAAACACTACAGGAAAATAAGGTAAGAGCTGGAGAAAAAAAGAAAGATAAAAAAGAATACGACCAACGTTATGAAGAAATTCAAGGTGTTAATGGATTTACTTTGGGAGAGTCTATATCCAACAACGTTTTGATAAAAGGGTATAATATTTTAAATAATCCAGATGTTGATCCGGGGGATCCATTTGGTTTAATGAGAAATGCAAAATTCCTTAAATTGGATGGATATAAATATCCGAGGAATTTTGAAGATTATTTTTCTGATGAAGAATCCAAGGCAATTAATAAACAAAATGCGATGAAAAAAAGTCAGTTTTGCAAAAACCACTCTGACGACCAAGAAGGCATTAATATTTCAAATTATTCTAGTAAAATTTTAGCAACTCTTTCTAGAGACAATCCAGTTCAATACGTTGCTATTATGGTAAACAGTTCAGTAGAAGCTGCAAAATTGAGGAAATTGTTAGAGCGTTCATATTCATCAACATCGCAGTTATCTTATAGATTAAACATCAGTTTTTCGACAGAAATTACTTCTAGTTTGCCAGACGGCAGCACAGCCGACGAAGATACAGAAAGAAAAGCCGAAATTGCCTTAGGTACAGGCCCTTCCAGGCCCGCACGTATTGTTAGCTTTTTTATCCCGCACGGTGTTGCTGGGTACGCTTCCAGTCTTGTTGACTTCATTTGGAAGCCAATTTATAGTGGCGGAGCATGGGCATGTGACAAAATTAAAAGCAAATTTTTGATTGAGAAAGATCCTGTATGGGTTATTCCTCAAGAAGATAATCCTCCATGGGTTGCACCGGAGGTTGGGCCTGGTGTTGATCCTCCGTGGACGATCCCACCTAAAGCTGATCCTTGGTACAAACGAGCTTGGGACAAGGTCAAAAGTTGGTTTAGGTCTTCAAATGACCGACCGAATCAACAGCAAAATAACCAAGTACCGCCGGATGGTCAACAGCAAGGAGGTCAACGGCCACAAGACCAACAGAATCAGAATAACCAGAATAATCAGCAGCAACAGCAGAATCCTTATAATAATGGTCCTAATTACTACGATCCTTCGGCGGCAAACGGTCAAGCGCAACAGCAGCAAAATAGCCAAGTACCACCGGGAGGTCAGCAGCAAGGAGGTCAACGGTCACAAGACCAACAGAATCAGAATAATCAGCAACAGCAGCAAAACCACCAAGCACCACCGAGTGCTCAACAGTCTCATAATGGTCAGCAGTCGACACAGAGGCTGAGTATGTATGATGAACCTATAATAGATCGTGACTCAGCCATGGCAATATATAATGATATTGGCAGCAACAATAAAAGTAAAGATGATAATAATGATAATTATAATGGAAACCTTGAAGCTAGCGAAAATGACAGGTCTGAGGATTCTGAGGTTATTATTGATAATGAAAATGAAGACAACAACAGTGAAAATTCTAACTCTAACGAGGGACAAAATGATTGCTGGAAAAGCTCCGAGGCTAATAATGTGCCTAAAAACATAGACCTTAGTGCGATTCCACAAAAGAAAAACAGGGACGGAAATTTTTCACGAAATTCAACTCAGTCTGCTTTTAAAGTTGACAGTGAAGATGGTAAATAGTAAAACTGCTCGATATGTATTTAACCTCACATCATCGGGCAGCTTTTTTGTTGTTTAGGCAGGGTCATATTATCCTTTTTTTATTCATAATATTTTTACAGAATCTAAAATTTTGGAGAAAGTTTATGAACATAATAAGTTTAAAAAAGGGCCTACGCAAGATAAAAAAAATAAATGTTCGGACGTTTTTAATTAATAATAAACTGCTAATTTTTTTATCGATGTTTTTGCTGATCGGAATCTTTTTGGGAGCAATATTGCTAAAGTACGCAGATGGCGGCGTAATGCGATTAATAAACGTCTTATTTTTGAGCGACTTTAAAAAGCGATTTTCAAAAACACTGCTAGAAGTGTTCATAACCTCGATATCATCAACGTTCGTTTTTGTAATAATATCATTTTTTATAGGCCTGTCGATGTGGGGATTCATCTTAGCGCCGATAATTCCACTAATAAGAGGCATCTGCATAGGCCTCACCGAGAGCTACCTGTATTCTGCTTACGGGTTAAAAGGAATCATCTTCCACACGCTAGTCTTTTTGCCAGGAATATTCATTTCGTCCGTAGCAGTGCTCCTAATGGCGCGCGAGGCGATGAAAATCTCTAACCATTTTTCGTCGATAATATTTTTGAAAGACAGATTAGAATCCGCGCGTAACAGCATAAAACTATATATGATCCGAAGCGGTTGCATAGCGATCATAGTGCTCATCTCGTCAGCGGTTGACGTAGTATCCAGCTTTTTATTTTCAAAAATGACGCCTTTTTTAGGAGTTTAAAAAAATAAAATTTTTACTGTTTGGTAAGTTTTTATACAGTGAAAAGTAAAGAAGACAAAGCACAATAAAACCTGATAACCAAGCGGATTATCAGGTTTTTTATTTAAGAATGTAAGACTTGAAATAACAGTTTTGACCCATACTTTGCCCCATACTCTGATTGTATTTAATTTAATTAGTTTTAATTAATCGTCATCATCAGACATAATGGAAAAGTTAAGCCATTCGTCATTAAAGTCGATTTTATAATTTTTAAAGTCAGGGACTTTCTTTTCAATCTCACCTTTGAGCGCTCTAATTATTGCCCCCGCTCCTATGCTATTAATCCACACGCCATTGTCATCTTGAAAACCTCCGAAATTTATCTCTCCTAATTCAGACGAATATTTACTTATAAACTTATCAATATCAGATAAATTTTGATATTGATTAATTTTAGAAACGTTTTTAAGTAGATTTGCTTGACTGTCTATACACTTCCTGACTTGTCCCAGAATTGCGAGAGTAAAGACATTTTTAAGCGACATTGTATTGTCGCCTTTTTTATATTCATTATACTCATCAAAGAATTTTATAAGATTATTTGTAACGTGGGCTATAACGCCATTTTGCCAAGCTTTTAAGTTGTCTTTTTTATTTTTATACCTTTCATCAGAGTTCCCGAGCAAATAATCAGTTGTAGTATCAAAGAAATCAGCAAGCATGCATACAGTATTGTAATCCGGGCAGTTTTTTCCATTTTCCCATTTATTGTATTTTGAACTCTCTATCCCTAATTCGGCTGCACACTGCTTTTGGCTGATTCCTTTTTCTTTGCGAAGTTGTGAAAGTCTTTTATCAAATAGCATTTTATTTTCCTCCTTTTTAATATAATAATCGATAATTATTCTGTTGTCAATAGAATTAAATATAATTGAGCATAATTATGTTGTATAAATAAAACTGATTATTAATCTTGACAACAGAATAATACTCATATATAATAAGAGCAATAGAAAATAATTCAATAAGTGATGGTGTTGCAAAATTGGAGAAATTAAGTATTTCCGTAACAGAATTATCAAAAGTTTTAGGAGTATCAAAACCAGTAGCGTACAGATTAGCAAATTCAAAAGGTTTCCCAGTGTTGCAAATAGGCCGGCGTAAAGTAATACCTGTGAAAAATCTAGAAAAATGGCTTGAAGAAAATACAGGTTTTGCAGGCGGTGAAGGATAATGGATAAGTACAAAAACATTCCCGAGGCCTTGAAAACTCGAAACAAATGGGTATGTTATGAGCTTGTCTATGATAATGAAAAAGGGAAAAGCAGTAAGATACCCAAAAATCCACACAATGGATACAATGCTAAATCAAATGACAGTGCAACGTGGAGCGATTTTGAGACTGCAATAAAAGCCGCAAGTTTTTATGGATTTTCTGGAATCGGCTTTGTATTGGGCGGTGGCATATTTGGAATTGATTTGGACAATGCAATCGATGAAAATGGCAATCTTACGAAAGAGGCTGCAGATATTGTAAGTGTAATGGACAGTTACACGGAAATAAGCCCAAGTAAGCGAGGACTTCACATACTCTGCAAAGGTGAGATCCCCGATGGAAGACGAAGAAAAGGCAACATAGAGATGTATTCGTCTGAGCGCTTTTTTACCGTTACTGGTGATATTTGGGGCAAGAAAAAAGAAATTGAAGAGCGCTCTTGCCAAGCAGAATTAGTGTATGAAGCTTATCTTTGCGATGATGAGCAGGAATTAGCGAAAAATATGGACTGTTACAAAAAAGTCGCCCAAATAGCGCAATTAAAGCCATGGCTAACGGACAGCGAAATTATAGAAATGGCCTTAAATGCTAAAAATGGAGACTTGTTCAAACGGCTTTGGAACGGGAATTATACAGATTATAAATCTCAAAGCGAAGCAGATCAAGCCTTGTGCAATATTCTTGCATTTTACTGCGGTGACGATTTTAAGCGCATAGATAACTTGTTTTGCCAATCCGGGCTTTATCGAGAAAAGTGGGACAGGCCGGATTATAAAACCATGACCATAAACAAAGCTATCGCTGACTGCAATAAGACCTTTTGCAGTAATGATTGGCAAAACTATAGCTCTCGCGATAAACCGCAGCTATTTACGAACAAACCAAGCACGGTACCATCTTACATCAATCAGCGGATAAATTCAAAAACGGGTGAAACCAAATTTACTGTAAATTGCCCGCTGCTTGCAAAATATATAAGAGAGCACTATGACTATTTGTTTGTAACAGATGAAACAAACGGCTCGGTGATGCGGTATTGGTACAAAGACGGGTGTTATCGGTTGTTTAGCGATGACATGATAAAGGGCATAATCAAGGGGCACATAACGTCGTTTGATGAAAAGATATTGAAAATGAGCGATGTAAATGAAGTCTTTAACGATTTGATCACAGATTTGAAAGCAATTTCTCAAAATGAATTAAATTCAAACGAGAACATTATAAATTTTCAAAACGGAATTCTTGACCTAAAAACTATGCAATTGTTGCCTCATAGCCCGCGCTATTACACGACGATTCAAATCCCATGCGATTGGGCTCAAAACGCACAGCCAACTCCCGTATTTGACGAATTTATGAGGACTTTTACAAATAATGATGAAGAAATTCAAAGGCTGCTTATGCAGTTTATCGGAGTGTGCTTGTCTAACGTAAAAGGGCACAGGATGAAAAAGGCAATTTTTATGGTCGGCGACGGAGATACAGGTAAATCGCAGTTGAAGGCGCTAACAGAAAGACTGTTAGGTCAAGGCAACTACACGGGCATTGATTTAAAGGAGCTTGAAAGCCGCTTTGGAACGGCAAATATCTATAATAAACGGCTTGCAGGCAGCAGCGACATGAGCTTTATGACGATAGAAGAATTAAAGACATTTAAGAAATGCACCGGCGGAGACACATTATTTGCGGAGTTTAAGGGTAAAAACGGGTTCAATTTTGTTTACAATGGGCTTTTGTGGTTTTGCATGAACAAACGACCTAAATTTGGCGGTGATAACGGTGATTGGGTACATAATCGAATTATGCAAATAAGATGCAACAATGTCATTCCGCAGGAGAGTCAGGATAAATTTCTCCTAGACAAGATGTACAAAGAGCGCGACGGAGTCGTACATAAAGCGATAAACGCACTGAAAGAGGTCATTGCGAACGAATACGAATTTACAATTCCAGAAAGCGTTGAATGCGCAAAAGAGGAATACAAAGCTGAAAACAGCTCTGTTGCGGGCTTTTACCAGGAATGCCTAATTCCTCGGCCAACAGGGGCAGTGAATGATAAATGTACGATGCAAAGAGTTTATGACGTATACAAAGAATGGTGTAAAGATAACAACAATGGTTACGCGAAAACAGCCAAAGAATTTAGAAATGAATTATCTGTGATATTGAAAAAGCCATATGAAGACATCAAAGTTAGAATACATGGGCTGAATTACTATAAAGATATCACACTTTCAATAGAAGCTAAAACTAATTATAAAAAAGTTTACGGCAACGATACTGCTTAATAATAATTGGTGGCAGTTGGTGGCACTTAGGTGGTAGTTTAAAAATGCAACTGCCACCACCACAAAGCTAATAGTCATGCGGGTTTGAGGCTGTTTGGTGGCACTTGGTAGCAGTATTTTTAATTCATAAGAGAGAAAAAAATATAAATACATAAATAAAAAATATAAAAAACAAATTGAAAAGTCTGCTACCTACTGCTACCAAACCTGGATAAATGGCTTAGGAATGCGGGTTAGACTTGGTAGCAGCTTGGTGGCAGATGGTAGCAGTTGGTGGCAGTTTAACAAATGAAAATGATAGATGAAAGGAAATGGTCAAATGAACTGTAAAAAATTGATAAAGACGGACGGAACCGTAATTGAAGATGTGGTAGCTTGGGAAAGCACCAGATTTAAGGACTGCATAGAATTTGAAACGAAACAAGGGGAAGTAAATATCATCAAAAGGGAAGATATGAAAACGCTTGTTGAGGACAGAGAAAAAAATAATTGGGCAGTGCAGCTTTAAGAAAGGAAAAATCGACGTGTTTGAGAAACTATTTAAAGGCAAAAGATCGGTTTCCAAATGTTTACAAACAGAAGTGGTGGCCGGCACACTTAATAAATTCAGCACATGGGCGGGCAATCATAAGTTACTTTTTTGTAACGAAAAAAGTAACCAAAAACGTTCAAAGGGGATTTCGATTCCCCTTTGAACCCCCTAACCGATCAGCGTCCCGCTGGACTGGCTATATATTACGTGAATGTAGATTTACAATAAAGAAGCCCTGCGGCAAATTAAACTGGTGGTTGGCAGCGCTCATTAGTACGGTTTACCTATTGTAACCGGACGTCATTTTTTTGGCAATTCGCGGGTTGTTTAAGTTGTTTAATTTTCTGGCAATTCAATTTTGTCGTACTTTTTTCAAAATTCTTATTCTGAATCAATCATTTGGGTTTGCCACAAGAATTACTTCTAGGTTGGCACAATTACCAAAATAACGGAACCTCAGATCAGATTCAGATATATTGCCAAATTTTTTTACGTTGTTAAGTTCAACATATTTAATGTTATAACAATAGGAGAAAGCGTTCTGTCCCAAAAAATCTACGTTCTCTGGAATGGAGATAGATGTAAGCAAATGACAACTCGAAAATGCGAACTTTCCAATCGAAACTACTTCATCGGGTATAACTACATTTTTAAGATTTTTACAACCATCAAATGAGCACATACCAATCGAGTTTAAGCCTTTTGGCAAATCTATTTTTTCCAAAGTTCCACAGCTGAAAAACGCACCACTTTCAACCGATTTTACACTATTTGGAACATCGTAGGACCTTTCTGGTTTGCCTTCCGGGTAAACAATCAAAACGTCCAAAGGTTTAGAGAAAACGACTCCGTCGGCAGATGTAAAGTTAGGATTATTTTTATCTACATCAATTGATTTTAATGATTTACAATTAGCAAATGCCAGGTATCCAATATAATTTACATTTTTTGGGATATAAATAGATTTAAGTGACCTACAGTCCATAAAGGCCAACTTCTCAATATGGATTAGATCTTTTGGTAAGTCTATATGTTCAAGGCTCTCACAGTCACGAAAAGCACTATGTCCAATCGAAGTTATTCCATCATATAAAGTAACAGATTTAAGTGTATGGCAATCGTTAAAAACTCCACCGTTGATAGTGGTTACTTTATGTGGTATAGCAATCGACTCAAGGTTTTCGCAACCTTTAAAGGAACCTTGCCCAATAAACGTTACACTCTCAGGAATTTTTATAGAATCAAAAGGGTTTCCAGCAAAAGCATAGTCTCCAATAGAGATTATTCCATCAGGTAGCTCAACAGATTTAAGCCCACAATTAGAAAAGGCATTATTTTTAATTGAAGTTACATTCTTTGATATTTTTATATGAGTTAGTTTGCATCCACAAAAAGCATATTCTCCAATCAAGTTTACGCTATCTGAAATATCGACATCTTTAAAACTTCTTAAACATTGAAATGCGTGAGCTCCAATTGATGTTACACCTTTTTTTATAACAACATTTTTTATATTATACCTCTCTTTGTACCATGGTGCAAAAGTTTCAAAAGCATAATCGCGCATATTACCTTTACCAAAAATTGTGAGTGTGCCTTTTTCGTCAAACAACCAGTAAACTTTTTGTCCACAGCTATTATGTGGTCCTATTTTAAAATATTGTTCTACGTTTTCTATAAATTGAAGTTCCTCTGGTAAAAACCTATTGTCAGAGAGCCACTTGCCAATTAATATTTTATCTTGACCAAATTGTCCAATTTGGCTTGCTAAATGGCTTACATCTGACCTTAGCCTTTCAAAGCTTTCAGGATCATGTATCTTTAAGTTTTCCAAGAAATCTAAAATATCTTCTTCCGCTTTTACACCATTTTTTTCAAAATACTTTAACAAGTCGTGTAATTGGTTTCCGGCATTATTCATAAGTCTTCCAAATTTTGCATAATGTGCATCTTGTAGATTGAATTCGAAATTTGTTGAATTACCGGCATTTTCATTATCGTTAGTATTGTTATTACCGTTATCGTTGCCATTATTATTGCCGTTGCTGTCATGATGTTGACTATTACCTACGGTTCCGGATTGGTCTTGCTCCGAGGCTGAAACATTTTCAACTTGCATAGCATAAGTAGTTGGGCTTAATTGAGCACCACTTAAGAGCCCTACAGACAATAGTCCGCCAGCCAGAAGTGCCGACTTAACCGACACACCTCCGCTAACGTTGAATAAATCCTCTTCAGATAATTTTTTTAAAGTTTCTTCCTCGTATTTGAGCAATTCTTCCTCCGAAAAGTTTACCTTAAACTTTTTCATAAGCGGCATTATCTCCTGTTGAATTAATCTCTTCAAATCTTCCTCATTTACGATTGCTTTAGCTTTTTCTACAATTTTTTCTTTTAATTTAGTGTCCGAAAATATTTGCTCATAAAATTTTGAGATTTCCTTTTTTCTGTTTTCCACTAAAATCAACTCCTTTTCTGCTATCAATAACATTATATCGCAAATTACGCTAAAAGTCAAATTAAATTTTATGTATTTTTGTGTTTATTGCTTAATTGTGGCAAAAAATTAATGAATAATATAATCATGAAAATAAGCATAGAACACAGAAAAAACAAAATTGCTATCTTTTTAATATCAAAATGACAACTTTTCTAAGATTGATTTTTTTACTGTTTCTGATACAATGTAATTATGAAATTTATCGATTTATGGCGAATTTGTATTTTCGTAAACATTGTAAATGGTTTGAACCTGTGTCATTTCTGGCTTGTTTCAAGCCCCTATTGGAATCCGTACCATATTTTGAGTTGACTACTGATACAAAGCTAATTATATCTCACATAGTCAACGTCTCATAGCGGCGTTTTGTTTGTCGCTGACTTATCAAATACTTGAGCCCGATAACCGTATTAGCAATCAGCCAAAACAGTATGGCAAGGTAAATTGTCAAGTAACTTGCCGCCACGTTATAAAACAGATTTCGGCCGATTCCACCAAGAAAACTATCGTACTTAAGGTCTGTATTTGAAAGAAATTTATCCATTTTCTGAACCGCCTGCATTAGGCCCATGTTGGCAACCACTTCATCTGACAGAAAGATATTCTGACAGTATGGTTTAGACTCTCTAGCAATCTCTGTGAAAAGCTCGTCGGGAACGATCAAAGCTATAGACAGCGTGATTGCTCGATCTGCCACTATGTTATCATAATAGATTTT
>CAOSWK010000007.1 GCA_948527295.1 uncultured Eubacteriales bacterium
AAAGGACTGAGTCCTTTGCAATACAGGCTCCAATCCTTATCAGTTGCATAACCATAAATTTTTGTCTAACTTTTTGGAAGCAGATCAATACCGCGCGGTTTTTTGTAATATCAACAAAAACTATTGAATAGAACAGTCTAAGTAATGGTCCAAATCCTCGTCGTCTTTTCGCTTTTTCTCAAAATAAACAATAGCAGTAGCCACGGCGGCTGCAATAGTCGCAGCGATGGCCACAATCGCAATAATCCACCCCATTTTATCGTTACGTCTCATAAGGCGCACCCCCATAGTTTAATAAACACATGATACTCAAAAACCTTGCAAAAGTCAAGCGTACACACATAAACAAAAAAGCAGAACAGAGACGTTCTGCAGTGGGCGAGATAAAAATAGAAAGACACTAAGCGGAAGCTGAATTCAATTTGCGAGCGAGTGCAGATTTTTTTCTAGAAGCGGTGTTCTTATGAAGAATCCCCTTAGCAACGGCTTTATCGATCTTTTTGACAGCCAGACGAACGCACTCAGTTTTATCAGCAGAATCAGCGCCGATAGCAAGAGAAGCCTTTTTAACAGCCGTCTTCAAAGAAGAATTATAAGCCTTATTTCTAGCGGTTTTAGTAGCAATCACCTTAACGCGCTTTTTAGCAGATTTAATATTCGGCATTTTACGAAATACCCTCCCTTCACGATTAAAATTAGTAAATCAACAACTACAAATAATGATAACACGTTTGGCACAAAAAATCAAGCATTTTTTTAATTTTGCACGAGGGCTGGAAAAAGGCGCGGCAGGACGGAATACTACTACGAATTTGCGCCAATAATATAACAAAAAAGGCAGAGATTGCAAAAAAGTGAGGCAAAATGAGGATGCAACTAAGAACCGACCTGGCAATGGAAGCCGTGAGGAGCCTAAAAAGCCAAATTGAAGGGGTGCGGCAAGTCAAAAAGGCAGAAGGGGCGCTAAAAATAACGCAGGTGACGATTGAAAGTGAGTCTGCAGCGCGAAGGATAGGCAAGTTAATGGGAGAGTACATCACGATAGAGCTGCCGACTTTTACGGACAATTGCGACAACGCCGAGGAAAAATCGGAAACAATAGCGGGCCAAATAAAAAGCTTATTGCCGCAAAAAGGGCTTATTTTTGTGGTCGGGTTGGGAAACGAGGCGATAACTCCGGACGCATTGGGCCCTAAAACGATAAAGTCAATACTGGCTACACGGCACATCTCCGGAGAGATCGCGCGGTCTGCAGGGCTAGATTCGTTGCGGCCGGTGGCGGCGATGGCTCCCGGAGTTTTGGGACAGACCGGCATAGAGGTGAGCGAGGTTATTTTGAGCATCATAAAAAGGATAACCCCGGCGGCGCTGATTGTGATAGATGCGCTTGCTTCTGCAGAGACCAGCCGGCTGGGAACTACCATCCAGATCTGCAATACCGGGATTTCTCCCGGTGCTGGAGTGGGCAACGCGCGGCCGGGATTGAACAAAGAGACAATGGGTATACCTGTAATCGGCGTGGGAGTGCCGACTGTTGTGGATGCGCAGACTTTGGCGAGGGACTTATTTGCAGGGGAGGTTAACGATGCAAAACATCTGGACGAAATAAGCAACAAGACGATGCCGCGCGGGGAGAGGATGATTGTGACGCCAAGGGAGATCGACTTGCTGATTGAACGATCGTCAAAACTGCTGGCCATGTCGATAAACACGGCGCTGCAACCGGACTTTTCGGCCAAAGAGATAATGGCGCTATTGTAGTGAATGGCTTGCGGTTGGGGAATAAATCTTGGTTGGCTCGCATAATTTTACCAAAGACAGAATTTTTAAGGACGGTTGGAGGTAAAAGGATGTTGATTGACGCGCGAAAAGTGAAAAAAATGATCCTTTATTTTTTGTCAACCAGCTCGGCGTTGGTGTGCTGCCTGTGCCTGACGCTTAAAGTTTTTGAACTGTCCTGCAACAACCTTGCTCTTCTGGAGCTGTTTTCGATGAGCTTCATTATGTCCGAGGGCGACCTTCGCAGCAACGAAGCCAAGATCAACGTGTCTGATTATGACGCGCAAAAGATAATAAATCTAGACATCCACAAGCCCGATGTTATGGCGAATACGCTGGCCTCCGAGGGAAACAATAACAGTGCGGATGAGGGTTCGAGCAAAGACCACGATTATCCGGATATCAAAGACTTCTCGATTCCTCACAACGACGGCGAGAATACGTTCAAGATTATCGAGAGCCACTTTGGCGACAGCGGCATAAAGTATGAGAATTTTTACGTGAACAATAAATCCGGAATGGACCTTAACATCGCGGAGGAGCTGGGAAAGAGGCCCGATGTGAACATAAAAAAGGACGGCACACCGCAGGTTTTGGTTTATCACACGCACACTTGCGAGGCCTTCATGGATAAAGACCAGGGGTTCTACTACGAGAGCTTTTACCCCCGGACCGAAGACAAGCGATACAGTGTTGTTAGGGTTGGTGATGCGATCTGTGAGAGCTTGAAAAAGGCCGGCATAGGTTGCATTCACGACACGACTTGCCACGATTCACCGAGCTTTAGCGGTTCTTATAGGCGCAGCGCGGAAACTATTGACAGAAACCTCGCAGAGCACCCCTCCATTCAGGTGACGATAGATATTCACCGTGACACAATCGGCAACAACGAGCGCGGCAAGATAAAGCCTACCTTTAAGGTGAACGGAAAAAAGGCGGCTCAAATTATGATTATGGCTGGCTGCGACCTGGACGGAAGTATGAACTTCCCCGATTGGGAGTATAATCTGCGGTTTGCGCTAAGACTCCAGAAGGCGTCGGAGAAATTGTACCCCGGCATGACGCGGTCGATGTTCTTTGGCCCCGTAAAGTATAACATGAACAAAACGCACGCGTCGCTGCTAATCGAGGTGGGGACGGATGTCAACACCCTAAACGAAGCGGTATACACCGGCACACTGCTGGGCCACGCGCTCGCAAAGACGTTTGAGGGGCTATAATAGCCAAAGTAAAGGATGGTCAAAATGCAAAGATGGCGAAATCACGTGAGGACGGTATTCTACAGCATGCTTTCAACATGGCTGACTTTGGCGCTGATTATGGGGTTTATCGTGGTAGAGAAAAACACGCGGCGGATAGGTTTTGCCGACAATAATCCCTGGTTTGTTTATAGAGATTCCCCAACCGACGGGCATTACATTAAGATTCGGTTTATGAATAAGCCTCAAATTATAGATTTTTCCTGCATATACGCCATTACTGACGAGATCTCGCAAAATGTGAGCCAAGCTGTGGAGACACTTCAAAATATGGCGAAAAATATATAAAAATAAAATTTTATGTTGCGCAAAAGCGTAAATATGCTATAATGTTGGTGTGTTTTTGACTTTTTTGCATATTGTGCCACAAAAAAGGAGGTTTGCGCGAGGTTTTGCGTCCAAATTGCGCATTTTATCGCGGCTTTAAAGATGAAGAATAATTTTAGTAATTTTTTTAAATGTAAAATTTCCTTAATTCTCATTGCAGCGAGCCTGAGTTGCCTTTGCGCGGGCACTTTTGCAAAAAATTATGTTGTGGTGGGGGTTGACAGCGACTCGGACAACTCCCAACCGCGTGTGTACAGCAGCGAGACTTCTAGCACTGGCGTGAATAATCCTAACGTGCGAAGCCACGTGAATTCGTCGACTTCTTCAAGCGGCGAGAGAGTCGGGGTTTCATCTTATACGAGCAGCACGTCGAGCAATCCGGGTAGCTCGAGCTCCTCTACAGGCAACAATTCTACCTATTTTTCGTCAAGCAGCGCTAGCTATTCGAGCTCTTCTCAGAATAATTCAAACAGCGCGCCGCAACAGTCGACCCAGAGAGAGCGCCAGACTCAGAATAGCTCTACCCCCGATCAGGCCGCAAGCGAAGCGGCGGAAAATTCATCTCAAAATGTTGCACAGAACGAGGCAACTTCTGAAGAAAAAAATAAGGACGAATCGGCAGAAGAAAAGCCCAAGCCGCCAGAAGATTTGCCCGCGGTGGAGGCTGAAGAGGTCGTCTTTCCAGAAGTGGCGACGCCTGTGAGCGCCGAAAAAGAAGCCAAAACCAATTACGTTGCGGGAATCATCGCTTGGATTTTGATTTTAGCAGGCGTCGCAATGGTAGTTTTCATCATGATAAAAGGCAGGAGCGCCGCCGATGTGCCGATTCAAGGATTATCGGGCAACAAAAAGCGCAGGCGAAGGGGAAAACACCTGCTACCGGACGATTATTATAGAGAAAAATTTTGATATTGAGCAAACGACAAAAATGGCGCGCACACGGGCTGCGTGCCTATTTTTTTAGAACGATTTTATGGAAGACTTTTTTGCCCTTTTTTATGATAACAAAACCTTCGGCAAAGTCAGATGGCGCCAAGGTTTCGCTAATATTTGAGATTTTTTTGTTTTCACCCTGAAGCAAAACAGAAACGCCGCCTTGCTCGATTAACCGCCGCGCTTCGCCGTTTGACGACGCTAATTTTGATAAGGTCAATAATTCGATTATAGAAATTTGGCCGTCAGAGAAAGCGTCGCCACCAATGCATGTAAACGGCATATCATCGGCATTTTGCGCAGAAGAAAATATGGATTTGGCGGCATTTTGCGCTTTGGTGGCCTCGTTTTTGCCATGGATTGCGGCTGTGACTTCGAATGCCAAAACTTCTTTTGCGCGGTTTAACTCTTGGCCCTCGAGTTTAGCTAGCTCGTTAATCTCATCCATTGGCAAAAACGTGAGCATTTTGAGGCATTTTATCACGTCTTTGTCGTCAACATTGCGCCAATACTGATAAAACTCATATGGCGAAGTTTTGTTAGCGTCCAACCAGAGGGCGCCCTTTTCGGTTTTGCCCATCTTTTTGCCCTCGCTGTTGGTCAAAAGCGCGATCGTCATGCCGAAAACGTCCTTGTTCTCTTTTTTGCGCACTAACTCCACGCCACCGATAATGTTGCTCCACTGATCATCGCCGCCGAGCTCCAGCACACAGCCATATTTGCGGTTTAAAACAAGGAAGTCGTAGCTCTGCATCAGCATGTAGTTGAGCTCGAAGAACGAAAGTCCGCGTTCTAGTCGCTGTTTGTAGCACTCAAAGGAGAGCATACGGTTAACAGAAAAATGCACGCCGACCTCGCGCAGAAAGTCGATGTAATTAAGGTTTGTAAGCCAATCGGCGTTGTTCACCACGATGGCTTTCCCTTCAGAAAAATCGATTAATTTTGAAGTCTGGCGCTTAAAGCAATCAATGTTGTGTGAAATCATTTCACTTGTTAGCATTTTGCGCATGTCGGTCTTGCCGCTGGGGTCGCCGATGAGCCCAGTACCGCCGCCAAAAAGCACGATGGGCGTGTGGCCGGCTTTTTGCAGGTGAGAGATGACCATAATTGGGATGAAATGGCCAACGTGAAGGCTATCGGCAGTGGGGTCGAAGCCGATGTAAAACGTGATTTTTTGATTATTCAGCAGGTTTTTAATTTTTTCTTCGTTGGTGGTTTGCGCGATGAAGCCTCGCTCCTGCAAAGTTTTAAAAACGTCCATTAAAAACACCCTTTCAAAACTGCCGCACTGACGCGGATTTAGTAAGAAAAGTCCCGCTGCACCCAGAACAGAGGGACTATTTAATTTTCAAACTTTAAATATAAATATTTTAACAAAGAAACGCAGGCCTGTCAAACCCCGACGGGTGCGGCTGGCGCTTAAATTTTAAATTGGGCGTTGACAAATTTTTGAGAATGTGGTAACATTAAAAAGCCGCATATTGTGGGTTTTGTTCAAAATAATCTGAGGCGCGGCGGTTGCGCTAAGGATTTACCTACTAGTAGCGAGACTTTTGAAAAAGGCTGGTGCCAAAATATGTTTGCAATTATCGAATCTGGCGGTAAGCAATACAAAGTGCAGCAGGGCGATGTTGTGTTTGTTGAGAAGCTTGCAGCGGATGAGGGGGCAAGTGTAGAGTTTAAAACCATTGCTATTTTGGACAATGGCAAGGTTGCTACCGGGAACCCTGTGGATTCTGCCAAGGTGGTTGGAACGGTTTTGAAAAACGGTAAAGGCAAGAAGATTACTGTGTTTACCTATAAACCGAAAAAGAGCGAAAAGCGAAAGCTCGGCCATAGGCAGCCATATACTAAGGTGCAAATTGAATCGATTAATGCTTAAATGTTAGCGATTTTAGTTTTAGATTATATGATAAATATAGATTTTTTTGTTTTGAAAAGCGGGCTGCTTTTGGGCTTTGACATTTATGGCCACGCCGAATATGATGCGCGCGGGAAGGATATAGTTTGTGCGGCTGTTTCTTCGGCTGCTTTTATGGTGGCTAACACTATATCTGAGGTTATTAAGATTCCGGCGGATGTTAAGGTTTACGATTGTGGCGAGATGCGTTTGAAGATTAATGAGAAAGACGCTGCTTTGTGTAGCGACGTTTTGTTGGGACTTAAGCTTCATATGGTCAATTTGGAGGAGCAGTATCCTAAAAATATTAGTGTGAATTACGTGGAGGTGTAGCTTTATGCTTAGAATAAATATTCAGCTGTTTGCGCATAAAAAAGGTATGGGCTCGACTAAAAACGGTCGGGACTCGGAATCGAAACGTCTGGGCGTTAAACGTGCGGATGGTCAGGTTGTGCGTGCGGGGAACATCCTCGTTAAACAGAGGGGAACTCATGTGCACGCAGGCGAAAACGTTGGCCGGGGTTCTGATGATACACTTTTTGCACTCATTGATGGAAAAGTAAAGTTTGAGCGGTTTGGGCGCAACAGAAAGCGTGTTTGTGTTTATGCTGCCGAGTAAATTTGCTTTATTACTGGTTTTATAAGATGAGTAAAATTTGTAAAGAACCTTTTGGGCCGACTGTGCCGGGGGTTCTTTTTTGTGTTTGTTTTTTGGTTTGAAGTATTATGAGAAATAGGTGACATTATGTTTGTGGACGTTGCTAAAGTTAAGCTGAAGGCTGGAGACGGTGGGAACGGAGCGGTTTCGTTTCATCGTGAAAAATATGTTTCTTCTGGTGGACCGGACGGCGGAGATGGCGGCAAGGGCGGCGATATAATTTTTGTTGCGGATAGAAACCTTGCGACGCTGGCGGATTTTCGGTATAAACGAAAATACATTGCGAAAAATGGAGAAAGCGGAAAGGCTTGTCGATCCTCTGGCAAGAGCGCGCCGAATCTGGTGATCCGTGTGCCGAAAGGTACGATTGTTAGAGAATTGACGAGCGGGAAGATCATTGCGGATATTTCTACTGACGCGGAGACGGTTATTGCGCGGGGCGGCAAAGGCGGGTATGGCAACATGCACTTTGCGACGCCGACTCGGCAGGCACCTCGATTTGCAAAACCTGGTACAAAGGGCGAAGAGCTTGAAGTTCAGCTGGAGCTAAAATTGTTGGCGGACGTTGGATTGGTTGGGTTCCCGAATGTTGGAAAGTCCACTTTGATATCGGTGATAAGCCAGGCAAAGCCTGTGGTTGCGGACTATCATTTTACGACGCTCACACCTGTTTTGGGCGTGGTGCGGATGCACGAGGAGTCTTCCTTTGTGGTTGCCGATATTCCGGGGTTAATCGAAGGAGCTTGCAAAGGGCTGGGGTTGGGACATCAGTTTTTGCGACACGTTGAGCGATGCCGGTTATTGGTGCATGTTGTGGACATTGCTGGTAGCGAGGGGCGCGATCCGGTTGAAGACTTTGAGGTTATAAACCGGGAATTAAGGAGCTTTGACGAGGGGTTATCGGCTAAACCGATGATCGTTGCGGGGAATAAGTGCGACTTGGCTAATGACGCGCAAATTGAACGCTTTAAAATTTATGTGGAGGCGAGAAGATACAAATTTTTCCCGATAATGGCGCCGATAAACCACGGAGTGGAGGCTTTGCTACTTGAGATAGAGGCGATGCTCGCCAAATTGCCGCCGATTACGATTTACGAGCCGGAAGAACTGCCGGAAAACTTATTCAAACAGACGGATGGCGAAATTGAAGTCACGATGCGGAATGGCGTATATTTTGTTAGCGGAGAAAAGGTTTTGCGGCTCGTGGAGTCGGTGAACTTGGACGATTATGAGTCGCTGCGGTACTTTCACAAGATGCTTGGAATTTTTGGCGTGTTAGATAAACTAAAAAATGCCGGCATAAAGCAGGGCGACACCGTGAGCATCTATGATTTTGAGTTTGAATTTTTAGAGTAGCGCTGGGGGTAAAGACTTGGAACGGCTATATAACGGCGAATGCGATTATAGGGCGCTGAGCCCGCTGAATTTAGCGTTTGTGGGCGACGGTGTGTATGAACTGTTTGTGCGAGAATGGCTCGCCTGCAGTGGGAATTGCCCGGTCGGGAGGCTGCATAGGATGAAGGTGGAGAAAGTTTGCTGCAAGGCCCAGGCAGAGCTTATGGACGCCTTAATGCCAAAGCTGACAGAGGAAGAATTGGCTGTTTTTAAGCGAGGCAGAAACGCACATACTTACCACACTCCAAAGAATGCAACGAACGAAGCGTACCATACCGCGACGGGACTAGAGGCTTTGATTGGATATATCTATTTGAAGGGCGACATACTGAGGGTGCGAGAGATTTTGGGATTAATTGAAAAAATTTGAAAATAAATTTAAGATAAACTAAGATTGGTTGTGTTATTATGAATAGACTTAAGGGCGCGAGTGCGATTGGGTGGGCGCAGGACATTTTTGTGATTTTGCTGGGGTGCTTTGTGTACGCGATTTCGATAAATTGTTTTACCGACCCCAACAATATTTCTCCGGGTGGAGTTATTGGTATTGGCCAGCTGGTTGGCGACTTGACGGGGTTCCCGAAAGGCCTTTTTTGCTTGCTTATTAATATTCCTATATTTTTGTGGGCTTTTGCAGAGCTAAACTGGCGCGGATTAATAAAGAATCTGTTTGCAACGGTGGCGCTGAACGTTTTTGCAGACTTGACTGTGCCTATTTTGCCGGAATATAAGGGCGACATGATGATCGCGGCGATACTTGCGGGAATAAGCGGAGGTATAGGGCTTGGGTTAATATTTACCCGTGGCGCGGCAACTGGCGGAACAGACCTTTTGGCGACTTTGACAAAGATACATATCCCGCACATCCCGGTGGGCAAAATTTTGATGCTTATAGACGGCACGGTTGTGGGGGTTTCTACGGTCGTGTATAGCATTGGGAGCAATGACCCGTTTGCAATAATTAACGGTGCGACGTATGCGGCGATCTTGCTGTTTGTGGAGACAAAGCTGATTGACGCCATGATGTATGGCACGAGCCTTGGTACGGGGAGAGTTATGTTTATTATATCGAAGAAGAGTGCCGAGATTTCGCAAAGAATAATGGCAGACCTAAAAAGAGGCGTTACCGTGCTAAAGGGGCAGGGCGGCTATACTGGCAACGAGGAAGAAATCTTGATGAGCGCGGTAAGGAAGCAAGAGGTCCACAAAATTTATGATATAATAAAAAAAGAGGATAAAGACGCGTTTGTTATAGTCGGTGAGGCCGGCGAGATTACGGGCCTGGGCTTTAAGGCTCTGGATGAAGAGCTAGAGCGCTCAGAATTTTTTAAGAAAATAGAAGATAAAAAATTTGCAAATAATGCAAATAATAAAAAGACGCATAATGATAGCGAAAATGCCTAAGGTTAGAGCTTTGCTTAGTTTAAAAATTTGCGCAAAAAGAAGCAGCATTCCAAAAATCTGGAATGTTGCTTTTTAATTAAAATGATATCATAATTATTTTATAACATTTTCACTTTAAATTAACTTATTGGGGATATTTTAGCGTTTTTCGTTATTATTTTTGTTTTGCTTGTTATCATTTTTATTGTTGTTGTTATTGCTGTTGTTTTTGTTCTGATTTTGGTTCTGATTATTTTGTGCCATTACGTTCACCCCCCACGTCAACGGTATAACTTTGAGAAAATTAAGATATTTTCTTTGCGACCAAAAAATAGTTTAAATTTTAAATTAATTTTTGACCGCAATAGTATTATTAACGAAAAACAAAAAAATATTCAAAAAATTTTAAAAGGAGCATTCGCATGCAGTTGCCGCTTGAATATAAACGCGAGCTTGAAAATTTATTTAGCGACGAGAGCGAATATCGCAGGTTTCTCTCGTGCTACGAAGAGCCGCCTTATAGAGGGATCCGGATAAACACTTTAAAGGTTGATGGGGAGCGCTTTAAAGAAATTTTCAAATTTAAAATAAAAAAGTCGCCGTTTTCAAAAGACAGCTATTATCTGGAAGATGACGTAAATTCAATAGGCAACTTGCCGCTACACCACGCGGGGGCTTTTTATGTGCAGGAACCATCGGCGTCTTCGGCTGTTACTGCTTTGGATCCGAGACCTTACGAAAAAATTTTGGATTTATGCGCAGCGCCAGGGGGCAAGTCAACGCAGATTGCAGCTGCTTTGAGAGGGCATGGGCTTTTGTGGTCAAACGAGGTTGTTGGCAGCAGAGCTAGGGTTTTGCTCTCGAACATTGAGCGGATGGGAGTTAGGAATGCCGTGGTTTCTTCGTGCGCGCCAGGGGTTTTATGCGAGAAATTATGCGGCTTTTTTGATAAAGTTTTGGTAGATGCGCCGTGCTCCGGCGAAGGGATGTTTCGCAAAAATCCGGAGGCGATTGTGGAATGGTCGCCAGAACACGTAAAGGCCTGCGCCAAACGGCAGCTTGCAATCTTAAATACGGCGGCAAAAACTTTAAGAAACGGCGGCGTTTTGGTGTACTCGACGTGCACGTTTTCTTTGGATGAAAACGAGGGAGTTATATACAATTTTTTAAAAGAGAACGCCGATTTTACGCTAGAAGACATAGATGCGCAATTTGGCAGAGCGGCTTTTAACGTCGGGCGGGGTGGAATTTTAATAGACACAAGCAAGGCTCGTAGGATTTTCCCTCAAGATGGCGGCGAGGGGCACTTTGTTGCGAGGATGAGGAAAACTAGCGATGGCGCGAAAAAAGTGCGAAGTTTTAATTATAAAACCGCGAAAAATACAGATAATAAGCTTGGGCGTGAGATTTTCTCGCAGCTTTTTAATTGTGACGTCTACGGCAAAATAGCTAAGGTCTCGGATAAATTCATCATTTTGCCAGAAGACCTACCAGACCTTTCAGGGCTAGGTGTTCTGCGGGCGGGCGTACTTTTGGCCACGAGCAAAGGCTCCGTCTGGGAACCTGCACACGCGGCTTTTATGGCGGTTTCCAAAGAGGAGCTCAAGTTTAGCGTTGACCTTAGTTCTGACTCGGACGAGATTTTGGAGTACTTAAGGGGGTATGAGATCTCGATCGACGATAAGCTTAGCGGTTATATTGGGGTTTGTGTGGACGGCATTGTAGCGGGATTTGGCAAGGCTGTTAACGGTCGGCTAAAAAACAAGTACCCTAAGGGGTTGCGGATCCTTAGCTGACTTGCCGTAAAACCGAAGAATTTGCATAAAACGAGCGCAGGTGCTATAATTTCGATGTAAAATATTGTAGAGGTGAGGAATATGCCGGCAGCGATTACGCATTATTTGCAGGTGGAGCGAGTTTTGGCGGGGCTTGCAAAGTTGCATCCGGAGTTTGAATATAACAAAAATGCCGTTTTATGGGGCGCGCAGGGGCCAGATTTTATTTTGTCGCACAGGGCGCTGCCGGGCCAGTCGGGGCGGAGCATAAAAAAATATGGGGCATATTTGCAGGAGGAAGAGATTAATAATTTAAGGGATGCGGTTTTTGCGGCCATCCCGGAGGAGAATTTTACGCGGCTTGAAAAGTCCTATTTGATCGGATTCTTTTGCCACAGCATTTTAGACAGGCTGGCGCTCCCGTTTATTAACTATAGCTCGCAGAGCCTTGCCGATTTGAACCCGGATTGCGATTTGCAGATTTGCCGAAATAACGTAAAATCGACGCTGGACGTGATAATTTTGAGGTACGAAAAGCAGCAGTTGCCGAGTAGAATTCGGTTGAAGCGCTTGTTGCCAAAGGACGAAAAAGTGAAAAAGTTTGTGGTGGAGCTGTTTTATAATTTGCTGACGGAAAATTACGATGCGGACGTGACAAAAGAGGATATTCTTGAGGCTATGTGCGATTTTAGAAAATTTTTTGGGCTCATGACCGACAGAACGGGGATAAAAAAGGAATTCGTTAAAAAGATAGAGAAGTGGCAGGGCAAGGATGCCTACATGTCGAGCTATATGAGGGATTTGACCGAGGACGACAGCTATGATTACTCGAACCTGTCGCACAGCATTTGGAATTGGCCTATGGATGGCGGCGAGGAGCGAACGGACAGCTTTTTTGACATTTACGAGCAGTCTATTGTGGACTCCGTTGCGTTTGCGGACAAATTTATTCTGCGCGGCTAAATCGAATTTTATGGATAACTAGGGGAGCGCCGCGGTTGAAAAAAAGGTAGTTTTTTGGTATAATGGCTCTTGGAATTTTAAATACAAAAATAAAAATGAGGTATGATTTTGATTTTGCGCAAGTGGGAGGACATCCCATCGGCATTGAAAAATGAACGTACGCGGCATTATTATGAGATTTTGAGCAGAAAGAAATTTGATCTTTTTTTGAAACGAGTGTTCGACTTTATTGTCGCGGTGCTATTGCTGGGTCTGCTGGCGCCTGTCTTTGTGATTGTGGCCATTCTTGTAAAGTTGATGTCCGCGGGGCCGATTTTATACAAGCAGGAGCGGGTTACCACATATGGCCGGGTTTTTAGGATATACAAATTTAGGACAATGGTCGAAAACGCCGACAAAATGGGCTCTTTGGTTACACTTGACAATGACACTCGGGTTACTAAGTTGGGGCGATTTTTACGTCGGTTTCGGCTGGATGAGATTCCACAACTGTTTAATATAATTTTGGGGCAGATGAGCTTTGTGGGCACGCGGCCTGAGGTTAAGAAATACGTGGAAGCTTATTCGGACGAGATGCTTGCGACTTTGCTTATGCCGGCGGGTGTGACGTCTTTGGCGAGCATCAGTTTTCGCGACGAGGATAAGCATTTGGACAGCCGCGAAAGCGTGGAGGCTACTTACATAAACAAAATTTTGCCGGAGAAGATGAAGCATAACCTCGAGTATATCGAGAAGTTTAACATTTTTTACGACGTAACTTTGATGGTAAAGACGGTTCTGGCTGTGATTAATTGACTTGAGTTTTTGAAGAGTTTTGGTTGAGATGCGGTTTAATTTGTAAAGAGGAAATGATGCGTGGCTATGAGGATTATAAGGTTTTCTCCGCCGGACATTGGCGGCTTGGAGATAGATGCGGTTAGTGAGGTTTTGCGGTCGGGCTGGATAACTACGGGCCCCAGGGTGAAGGAGTTTGAGGCCAAGATTGCGGAATATTGCCATACTCCGAAGGCGGTTTGCTTGAACTCTGCCACCGCCTGCATGGAGCTGATTCTCCGCGTTTTGGGCATTGGGCCGGGCGACGAAGTCATCACCAGCGCGTACACTTACACGGCGTCGGCGAGCGTTATTTGTCACGTGGGCGCAACGCCCGTTTTGGTCGATACGGCTAGAGATTCCTTTGAGATGGATTATGACCGTTTGAGCAAAGCGATTACGCCGAGGACAAAGGCGATAATTGCGGTGGACTTAGCCGGCAGAATGTGCGACTACGACAGGATTTTTGAAATTGTTGAAAGCAAAAAGGGCTTGTTTGAGCCTAAAAATGCGATTCAGACGGCGTTTAGCAGGGCAATCGTCATTGCGGATGCGGCGCATGCGTTTGGAGCTTGGCGCAAAGGCAAGGTTTGTGGCTCTGTTGCGGACTTTACGAGCTTTTCTTTTCATGCAGTTAAGAATTTGACCACGGCAGAGGGCGGCGCGCTGACTTGGCGCGCTTGCACTGGGTTGGACGATGAATCTTTATATCGGCAGTTTATGCTATGGTCGCTGCACGGTCAGTCTAAGGATGCCTTGGCCAAGACGACGCCGGGCAGCTGGGAGTATGACATTGTCTATCCGGGTTACAAGTGCAACATGACGGATTTGATGGCCGCTATAGGGCTAGCCCAGCTTAAGCGGTATAATTCTCTTTTAGAAAAAAAAAGACACATAATAAATGCATACGATGAAGCTTTTAAAAGCTTGCCAGTATCGGCGTTGAGGCATTTTGATGAGGAGAATAATTCTAGCGGGCATTTATATTTGACGCGGCTAGATGGTAAGGACGAAAAGGCCAGAAATCGGCTGATTGAGCTGATGGCGCAGAGGGGAGTTGCTACGAACGTGCACTATAGGCCGTTGCCGATGTTTACTGCCTACAAGAATTTAGGGTTTGACATCAAGGACTTTAAGAATGCTTATGACACCTACAAAAACGAGGTCACGCTGCCGCTGCACACGCTGCTTGCGGAAGAGGACGTCGATTATGTGGTGAACTCGTTTAAAGAGTGTCTGCAGGAAATTTAGGCGAGGGCCGAGATGGAGCCGAAAAACTGGATGTGTAAGGGGTTGGATGTTGATTGTGCAAGTCGATAATGAAAGTTTGCTCAAAGAATCTTTACAACGAGGCCGCGTTTAAAATCGCTTATTTTGTCAGCCTGTTTTTTAGTGGCGTTGTCTTTTTGGACATCTTGTCGGTGCCCCTCTGCGCTGTGACGCTCATTTGGTCAGTTTTAATTTTTATACATAGGCTAAAAATCGGAACTTTGAATGTAAAATATTCAAAAACTATCGTGCTGTTCCTCTTGTTTTCGGTAATCACGGCGTTGATAAACGTAACCGTTGGCTTTCCAATCAACTTTTTGGCCGGTCTGGTCATTATATACCATGCGGCAGTTTGCTTTTTCTTGTTTTACGGAATGCACGGTGACACGGCCAATTTTGAGGCCATAAAAAGAGAAATAATCTTGGTATGCAAAATTCTGGTTGTGATATCGACCACGCTGGTGCTTTTGAGCTTTGTGCTGCTGATGTTTAAGGACTCATTCACGTTTAGCTTGCCGATGTTTCCGATGATCGAGAGGTATGGGCGATATGAGCGCGTTGTGGGGATCATAAAAAGCGCGGAGTCTGTTAGGTTTACCGGAGTTTTTATCAACCCGAACATATTGGCGTTTTGCTCGGCTGTTTCTATAATTTTTTGCCACATTCTTTATCGGACAAACCAAATTTTTAATTTAGAAAAAAAATGGTCAAAAATTTTACTGATAACGGTGATTGTCTCGGCGCACTTTTTGGCGTTGATTTTGAGCGACTCGATAGCGTCCTTCTTGCTTTTGGTGATTTACGCGGTGTTGTGGATGTTCTACAAGATGATTTTGGAGAACAAAATCTCGTCAATAAAGGTGGTTGCAAAGCATAGCGCGCTTTTTTTGCTGGGATGTTTGGTGCTGGTCTTTGGACTTTTTGGCTTTAGAGCGTGCTTTCAGAACAGCGCCTCGGATATAATCGACAACGTGTGCTCTATTATTACGAACTATGCCTCAAATCCCAACATTAACAACGATATTGTCCATTTTGGCAGGCCCAATTATGATCTGCGCGAAGGTAGCGGCCGGAGTCGGCTTTTGGCGCAAGGTTTCTATATATTTTTTAGGCATCCGCTGTTTGGCATTGGTAGCACGAACGTTGTTGAATACGGTAACGTTTATTTTGAAGAGGGGATCGCGTTTTCTAACTTCCACAATGGATATTTTTCAATCCTGGTGTGCAACGGCGCTGTCGGATTTATAACGTTTGCGGTGTTTTTGACCATGGTGATGCTTAACCTGCTTATATTCTTTTTTAGAAAATGCGCGCGGCTAAAAGACACAGTGTTTGTCAACCTGCTAATATGCCTGCTTGCGTACCTGGTTTTTGCGCTGTTTGAAAAGGCGCTGCTGTCGGAAATCAACTTTATGAGCATCTTCTTTTGGCTGGTTTTGGGCTACGCAATGGCATTCCTCGTAAATCACAACGACGAAAAGGAATAGGAAAAAAAGAGAGCAAAAAAATAAATCCTTGTTAGAATCGAAGCCCTAACAGAGGATTTTTTGATATTTTTAAGAGTCTGGTTTAAAAACTAATCCGCATGCTAAACACGTTAAACGGCAACGGAGTGCGCATAAAAGTAAACGTGAGCAAAGCAAAAATAGAAAACACCGAGGCAATGGCCAGCCAAATCAAGATGGAACGCGAGTATGCCTTTAAATTTTTGTTCGTGTGCCTTTTTAAAGACCAAAAAAAGATGAAAAACAAATTCACAACGGGGACCATAAACAAAAGCTGAAGAAAAAAGAATTGGGCGGTAGTTAGCGGTTTATTGTATTTATTTTCGCCCGTA
The DNA here is from genome assembly GCA_948527295.1 of uncultured Eubacteriales bacterium. Classification (GTDB taxonomy): domain Bacteria; phylum Bacillota; class Clostridia; order Oscillospirales; family Acutalibacteraceae; genus CAG-557. Next base: position 16,292 of record CAOSWK010000007.1, read on the forward strand.
GCATCGGGGTAACCGTTGTCATAAAAATTGCTACTTGGCTGCGTAGCTCCTTTTGCAGGACTCTCTTTTTCTGGAATGCTTAGAGCAAAGCCACAATTAGGGCATATTTTCGTTTCGGGAGGCAGATCCTTCCCGCAGTTAGTGCAAAACAAGTTCATATTCCTCCTTTTTGCCTTCTTTTTTATAATTATAGCCTCATGCTTAAAATTTTTCAACAGAAAAAAATATAAAAAATTGTCTTAAAAAGTAGTTTTCAATGCGAGATTTTGTGGTATAATATCAACAATAAATGTGAAAAGGGTGAAGGTTTTGAAAAGATCGAGTACGTATAATCTAGTCATGGCGAGCGTTATGGCCGCGTTTGTTCTTCTTACAACATTTTTGGGGATAACCATTCCAGTCGGCGGCACGAATATGACATTTCACCTTGGCAACATAACTTGCTTGCTGGCGGGAATTTTGCTTGGTCCTATTTATGGCGGCTTTGCATCGGCGATCGGATCGGCTATTTTCGATATTTTGAACCCAATATACATCTCTTCGCTGCCCTTTACGTTTGTGTTTAAGTTCCTCATGGCGTTCATCTGCGGCACTATCGCGTACAGCAACAACAAAAACGGCGAGGACCGCGTTTATAATATAGTCGGCGCAATCAGCGGTAGCCTGGTTTATATGATCCTCCGGGCGATTAAAGCGCTGGTGATAAACTTATATTTTTTGAACATGGAGCCCCTGACCGCGCTACTGCTGATGATGAGCGGTTTAGTTGTTTCGCTGCTAAAAACGGCGTTTACGGTGGGCGCCGTGGCGGTGTTGTTCCCGATTATGAGAGAAAAATTAAATGGACGAAACTTGCAATAAAATATTTTTATTTAAGCAAAAGGCAGGGAGAGACTTAAATGGCGCTAGATTATAAATACGATACGCAGCTGCTGATAGAAGGCAACGGTCTTGATGAAGACAATATCCGCGCGCATTTTACGAGCAACTTTGATGGTGATTGCCTTTTGGTGGTGGGGGACGAAAATTTGATAAAGGTGCATTATCATACCAACCAGCCTTGGCAAGTGCTGGAGTATTGCGCATCTTTGGGAGAAGTTTTTGATATAGTTATCGAAAACATGGCAAAGCAAGCGCAGTCAATGTGAGCAAAATAAGCCACACCCTTAAACTAGAGCGCGCTTAAAGGTGTGATTTTTGTTTTAGAAATTTAGTTTTTATTGAAAATTTTTCGGTTGAATGTGTCCAAAATAACGGCAATTGAACCGTCGCCACAAACGTTGCAAGCCGTACCAAAGCCATCTTGCGCAACATGCAATGCGATGATTAGCGAAAGCATTGCGCCATCGAAGCCCAAAATAGACTGCAATATGCCAGAGGCCGCCAAGATAGCTCCACAAGGAACCCCAGGTGCTGCGACCATCATGATGCCTAAGATCATCATAAATGGCAGCATAACTGAAAATTCGATGGGTTTGCCGCTAACGAGCATTACAGCAACCGAGCAAGCCGTGATAGAAATCACGCTGCCGGAGAGATGTATGGTAGAGCAAAGCGGCAACACGAAGTCTGCGATGCTCGAAGAGACGCCGTTCTTTTTGGAACAGTCGATGGTTATAGGGATGACGGCGACGGAAGACTGCGTAGCAACGGCAGACAAATAGGCTGGAATCATGTTTTTGAGGAGTTTAACCGGGTTTTTGCGAGCGATAATCCCGGCGATAAAATACTGTAAAAACAAAGTGGCGGCATGCAGCACGATTATTGCGACGAAGACCTTGGAGAATACTAAAAGAATTTTAAAAACTTGGCCCGAGGCCGTCATTTTGGCGAAAATTCCGAGTGCATACAATGGCAACACTGGTACAATCAGCTTTTGCACCATTATATTTATGATTTCGTGGAATTCATCGAACACACCTTTTATGTACGTTGATTTTATTGAGGAGATGCCGATTCCGAGGATGAAGGCCAGGATGAGCGCCGGAACAACGTCCATGATTGGCGAGATGTTGATTTGCGACAGCTGAGAAAAAACGGACCCGGTGGGGTTTGAGATGGATTCAAAAATATTATTTGGGATGTCGGTTAAAAAGCGGGGAAACAACCGAGTTGCCGTAAAGTAAGACAAGAACGCCGCACAGACCATAAATATATATGAGATGCAAGTCGTGATGCCAAGCATTTTGCCAGAGGACTCCAAAGAGCTGATTCCCTTGGTGACAAAGGCGATGATTATAAGCGGAATCGAAAAGTTGAGCAGCTTGCTTATGACTATATTTATCGCGATGAAAAATTCGGTAATTTCGTATGGCAGAAAAGTTCCGACCAAAACGCCCAGCAAGATCGCCATCACGATTTTTATGAGCAATTTATATTTCTTTAAAAGCAATTTCATTTTGATAATTCCTCCAATCTTCAAAAATTACGAGTCGTATTTTAGCCAAGAATGCGAATGCACAGCCAAAACTCAATTAACCCATTTTAAATACATATGAAGGGAATATACCACATTTTCCACAAAAAGTCAAACTTAAGCTTGTAATATTTCTTTAAAAATTATTTATTGACATAATAATTTTTTTGCGGTACACTTAATATACAAATTTGAGGAGGAATTTTATGAAAAGAGCACTGACTATTTTACTGGTTTTCGCGTTAAGTATTAGTCAAGTTGGGCAAAGTTGTATAGGAGAAAATGTTAACTCGGTCGCAGTATCTCAAAAAGAGCAAGGTGAACCTGGAGAAAAAGAAACTAGTCAACAAGAACTAAACGAAAAAGTTTTAGCCAGGCTTAATGAACTTGAAACAGAAATCGATAAAGATAAGAAATTTAGTTTAAAAAAAATAGGAGTTAATTTAGTAAAAAATGTTTGCTTGGTCGTAATTGCACTTATTGCATATAATAAATTTTTAACGTACCGTATAAAAAGAATTTTAGATACACCACAAAATAAGGAAATTGAAAAGTTATTAAAGGAGTTTAATATTGAAAAGCTTAAAGAAGTAATAACTGAAGCTAATATAAAAGCACTTACAGAATGCTTTAAAGAAGCAAATAACCTTATTTGGTATTTAAGATTTAATAAAGACATTGCAGTGGGAATTTTAAACAAACTATTTGAAGAAATATCGGGTAATCATGGCGACCATGAGATTACTTCGGAAGAAAAGAAGAAGTTTTTAGATTTTTTGAAAAAGATTCAGGTGATATTTTCCGAAGGAAACGTAAAAAAATTAAAAAATTTTAATAAAAAAGAGGCAGAACAAATCTGTATGTTAGCAGCTGGCTTTGAAAATCAACTTAATGGAAAATAATTTATAGTTAAATAAAAATGGGTAGGCTTTAATTGGCCTACCATTTTTGCTGTTTTAATGCTGGTTAACTTTTATGCATGCTTGAAAAAGTTTGTTCAAAATGATAAAATTAACTGGATTTTAAACGATGAAGTGGGTGCGCGTTTTGAAACTGAAAAACTGGAGCCTGTCGGCCCTTAACAAAGCCAACGCTGAGCAGATAGCCTGCGAAAATGACATACCTTATTTTTTAGCGATGATGCTAGATGTGCGGCACGTTGTGGACCAAAAGGAAATCGCAGAGCTGCTTTTGGACGAGGCTGAGTTTTCGGACCCATTTGAGTTTATGGACATGGACAAAGCTGTTGCGCGGGTCAAGACTGCGATTGATAGCTATGAGAAAATCTGCGTTTATGGGGATTACGATGCGGATGGCGTTACTTCGACGGCTTTGATGTATTTGTATCTGGAGAATTGCGGCGCGAACGTGACTTATTATATTCCGGATAGAAACGGCGAGGGTTATGGCTTGAACGTCGCTGCGATTGATAAGCTCCGTGACGAGGGCGTTTCGCTGATTATCACGGTTGACAACGGGATTTCGGCTTTTAACGAGGTTGCGCACGCGAAGTCTTTGTGGATTGACACGGTTATCACGGATCACCACCAGCCGCCAGAAATTTTGCCAGACGCAGTTGCTGTGGTTGACCCGCACAGAAGTGGCTGCCAAAGTGCGTTTAAAGATTTGGCGGGGGTCGGCGTGGTTTTTAAGCTGATTTGCGCTTTGGAGGGCCCGTCGGCGGACGTTGAATTCGTTTTGGAGAATTATTCGGACTTGATTTTAATCGGCACTATTGGCGACGTTGTCCCGCTGACTGGGGAGAATCGAGCTCTGGTGAAGAAAGGGCTGCGGTACATTAAAAACACGAATAATTTTGGGGTGCAAGAGATTTTGAACATGGCAAAGCTTGCCGACAAGCCCGTCAGTTCTGCGAGTGTGGCTTTTAGTGTGGTGCCGAGGATTAATGCGGCGGGGCGGTTGAGCTCTGCTGGCAAGTTGGTGGAGCTGTTGACGACTGAAGACCTAGCAAAAGCTCAAGAGATCGCCATTTTAGTGGAAAACGATAACATTACGCGCAAAGAGATTGAAAATGAGATTCTGTTGCAGGCAGAGGCGCTTTTGAAAAGTGAGCCAGAGCGGGTTTATCAACGGGTGCTAATTGTTGAAGGAGAGGGCTGGCATCCGGGTGTTATTGGGATTGTTGCGGCGAGGTTGCTAGAAAGATACGGCAAACCGACTGTTGTGATCTCTCTTATGGGCGATGTTGCTCGAGGATCGTGCCGGAGCGTGGAGGGATTCTCTTTATATGAGGCGATTAAAAGCTGCAGCGAGTATTTGATTAGGTTCGGCGGGCATCCGCTGGCTGCAGGGTTTGAGCTGAAGTCTTTGGATTTAGCGCGGTTTAAGGGCGATATTAACAGTTTTGCCAAGAATTTTGGCGAGATGCCGTGCTTAAATTTAAACATAGACTGCAAGCTGAATCCAGAGGCCATCAGCTTGGACTTGGTCGATCAGCTGGCGCCCATGGCGCCCTTTGGTAAGGATAACCCCGAATTTACCTTTGGGCTTTACAGTATGAAAATTTGCGATATTAAATTTGTGGGCGCGGAGAAAAATCATCTGCGGCTGACGGTGAGTCGCGGAAGTCAACAGATTTCCGCTGTTAAATTTTTTATAACTCAGCAAGAATTCTGCTACGAGCTGGGCGATGAAATTGATATTGCGGTTAAGTTGTCAAAGTCGCAGTACAAGGGGCAAGACAACTTGACTTTGGTCATTGAGGACATCAAATTTTCGGCTGTGGATAATAAGGTTTTGATCGATGAACAGCGGATTTATGAAGCAGTTAAGAGGAATGAGCCGGTTGCGGCGGATGTTTTGCAGCGACATATCCCTAGTCGAGATGATTTTTCGGCTCTATACAGATTTTTGAAGGCAAAAAGCCCGATTAATGTGGATATATCGGTGCTTTGTTATAGATTGAGAAATTTTAACATCAGCTTGTGCAAGCTGCTTTTTATGCTGGATGCTATGTCGGAATGCGGGCTTATAACTGTTTGCGCGAACGCGGATGTGTATTTTATTGAGGTGTGCGCGGTGAGTGGCAAGGTGGACCTTGAATCTTCGGGGGTTATGAAAATTTTGAGGAAATGAGACGGTTGAATGAAGGCTTTTTATAACGATTACGAGCAGCTGAAAGAGGATATGGCGACTTGTAACAAAAGTTTTGATTTGGAGCTGATTGACAAAGCCTACAATGCGGCGATTAAGGCGCATGAGTCGCAGAAGCGTGTGTCGGGGATTCCTTATATTCTGCACCCGACGTCGGTTGCGTGCATCTTGGTGGAGCTGGGCATGGACACGCAGTCCATTGTTGCGGCGCTTTTGCACGACGTTGTTGAGGACACCTCTTACACCATTTCGGACATAGAAAAGGCCTTTGGGTCGGAGATTGCCAATTTGGTTGACGGCGTTACGAAGCTTGAGAAGATCCCGTTTTTTTCGCAAGAAGAGCAGCAGGCCGAAAATTTTAGAAAGATGCTCATAGCCATGTCGGAAGATATCCGGGTTATAATTATAAAGCTTGCCGACAGACTGCACAATATGCGGACGATTGACTGCTTGGACCCTCAGAAAAGGCGCGACAAAGCCCGCGAAAACATGGATGTCTATGCTCCGATCGCGCACCGGTTGGGAATTCGGATGATAAAGGAGGAACTGGAGGATTTATCGCTGAAGTACCTTGACCCGATTGCGTACAAGGAGATCGAGGATGAGCTGGAGCTCGGAAAGGACGACCGGGAGCACCTTTTGGCGATTATAAAGGGGCGGATAGAGCAAAAACTGGCGCCGGTTATAAAGGACTTGCATCTGGAGGGCCGCGTGAAGAGCATTAATGGAATATATCGCAAGATGTTTATTAAGAATCACCTTATGGAGGAGATTTACGACATTTACGCGGTGCGCGTGATTGTGGACACTGTTGCGGACTGCTACAACACTCTGGGCGTTATTCACGAGGCTTTTCAGCCGATTCCTAACCGGTTTAAAGATTATATCTCTACACCGAAGCCAAACATGTATCAGTCGCTGCACACCACGGTTATTGGCAAAGAGGGAATCCCCTTCGAAGTCCAGATACGGACGTGGGAGATGCATCATACGGCGGAATACGGCGTTGCGGCCCACTGGAAGTATAAACTTGGCCTTAAGGGGCACAAGGATCCGCTTGAGGACAGCTTGCTTTGGATCCGAAATATGCTTGAGAATCAGAGCGAAAACGGCGATGCTGGCGATATCGTTAGGATGATAAAGTCGGACTTGGTGCCGGAGGAAGTTTTTGTTCTGACACCGAGGGGAGACGTTATAAATCTGCCGATGGGCGCCACGGTGATAGATTTTGCGTACGCGATACACACAGAAGTTGGGAATCATATGGTGGGCGCGAAGGTGGACAAACGGATAGTTCCGATTGATTATCGGGTGAAGACGGGGCAGATTGTCGAGGTTTTGACGACGAAGGAGAGAGGGCGCGGGCCGAGCAGAGACTGGCTGAAGATTGTTAAGACGAGCGAGGCAAGAAGTAAGATCCGGCAATGGTTTAAGCGTGAGCGCCGCGAAGAGAATTTGATTCAAGGAAAAGGCGAGGTAGAAAGAGAGTTTGAACGGGTTGGAATTAGGCTAAGCGAAGCGAAATTGAAGGAGTTTTTGCTGCGTGTTGCTAAGAAGCATCGGTATGAGACGGTAGAGAAATTTTACGAAGCGGTGGGCTATGGCGGAATTTTGCTGAGCCGCATAATGCCGCAGGTCAAGGATGAGTATAATAAACTGAAGCTTAAGGACAAGGCCTTGGCGGAGGAAAATTTGCTGGCCAAAAAGACCACGACCACTGCTAGCAAAAAGCCGAAGGCAAAGGGCGTGGTTATTGACGGGATTGACAATTGTCTTGTAAAATTCTCTAAGTGCTGCAATCCTATCCCTGGCGACGAGATTATCGGCTTCATTACCAGGGGGACGGGGGTTTCTTTGCACAAACGTAACTGCTTTAATGTGCCGGAGGACATCAAAAAGTCTGCCGAGCCCGACAGATGGGTGAGCGCGCACTGGGCAAATGGCTCTAAAGAAGAGTTTAACTCGGATATAAAGATTTTGGCTATTGACAAGGCCAGTATAATCGCGGAAATTACCATGCAGATTTCTTATATGCATGTGGAGATACAGTCGTTCAAGCTTAACAAGGTTAAGGACGGTCGGTCTCGAATTTACATGTCCATATTGGTCAAGAACATGGAGCATTTGAAGTCGGTGATGGCGAAAATTTCAAAAATAAATGGCGTAATATCGGTCGAAAGGTCATAATAAAAAGGGGACGCATTTTTATGGTAGCTGTGAAAATTTTTAAGGTGGGGCCGCTGGAGACAAATTGCTATTTGGTGACGGATGCTAGCACGAAAAAGTCTGCGATTATAGATCCGGGTGGGATTTCTGCGAAGCTGGATGAGGCAATTAATGCGGTGGACGTTGAGAATATCGAGTATATCCTCATGACGCACGGGCACTTTGACCACATAAGAAAGGCGCCAAGGTACAAGAAGCTAACGGGGGCAACGCTGGCGATAGGCAAAAGCGAAGCGGAGTTTACTAAAGACAGGCACCTTAATCTTTGCCGAATCCCGATGGAGGCGTTTGAAGCGGACGTTTTGCTAAACGACGGGGACTTTATTAAACTGGGCGATTTGAGCGTACAGGTGATTGAGACGCCCGGACATACTAGGGGAGGCGTCTGCTTTGTTGCTGGAGACTGCATTTTTACTGGCGACACGATTATGAAGGGGACGTTTGGTCGGTGCGACCTAGAGACAGGCGACTTTGAGCAAATGGGCAAGTCTTTAGAGAAGATTTTTGCGCTGCCGGGTGATTATAAAATTTACCCCGGGCACGGCGAGACGTCTACATTGGCCGCGGAGAGAGCGAATAATTCATATAACAAGAGGGTTTGAAATATATTAGAAGGCGCGGGGTGCGCGCAGATTATGAAGAAGACGAGGTGTAGTTTTTATGGCAGATTTTGAAAATGGCTTGCAAACGGGCGGCTGGACGCTGTCTGAGATAAACGAGCGAGCCAAAAAGTATCCGGAAGAATTTGTGCTCGAGGCGGAAGAGGCGTTTGCAGCGCAGATTAGGGGAACCGTAGACAAAATTGAGGGACGGCGGCCGGAGTGCAAAATCTTGATGGTGTCGGGGCCTTCTTCTAGCGGAAAGACCACCACTGCTAACATGATTAAGGATGAGCTGATGCGCCGCGACATTTGGAGCACGGTGATATCGCTTGACGACTTTTATGTTGGGATCGCGAGGCTGCCTTTGCTAAAGGACGGTGGCAAGGACTTCGAGTCTATTGATGGGCTGGACATTGAGCAGGTAAAAAAGTCGATAAAAGGCATTGTTTATGAGGGTTTTTGCGATATGCCGATATACGATTTTTCGACCATGGCGCCGTCTTCTGAGCGCAGACAGATAAAGTTGCCAGAAAACGGCATGATAATAATAGAGGGGCTGCACGCGCTAAATCCGGTGATTACTGAAGGACTGCCCTTGGACAGCGTGTTTAAAATTTATGTAAGCGTAGAAAATGACGTGCAGCTTGGCGGCGAGAAGGTAATTCACCCAACGTCAATACGGCTGACAAGACGCGTTTTGCGAGACTTTTATTTTCGCGACACCGAAGCGGTAAGGACTATCCTGATGTGGAACAACGTTTGTCGAGGCGAAAACCTCTATATAAAGCCGCTTAAGGAGCAGAGCAACGTTGCGCTAAATTCGTTCCATGCGTATGAGCTCTGCGTGATGGCGACGCCGATGATCGAGCTGTGCGCGGAAGTTACGGAAGATCTGGACGTTTATGAGGCGATAAAAAGGCTCGAAAACAAGCTTGACATGTTTGAAAGGCTCGACAAAAGCGTGGTGCCGCCAACCTCGCTGCTAAAGGAATTTTTAAAATGAGCGCGCAAATTGCGGAATTTACTTGATTTTTGTATAATAATGGGGTACCATGGTCTGGGCTGGCCAGCAAATTTGAGGAGATTAAAATGCAAAGACGTGTAAAAAATCGGGCGATTGAAAAAATTGTGGTTACGGCGGCCGTTGCGGCTGTTTATGCTGTTTTGACGGCGATTTCGAGCGCTTTTGGGTTGGCCTTTTCTGGGATTCAGTTTAGGCTCTCGGAGGCTTTGACGATTTTGCCTGTTTTTTCGCCATATGCCGTGGCTGGGCTCACTTTGGGGTGCTTCATTTCGAATTTGGCAAGCCCTTTCGGCATTTTCGACATGATTTTTGGCACGCTGTCCACGCTCATCGCGGCTTATTTTACCAGAAAATTATCCTGCATCACTTTTAAAAATGTTCCGATACTAGCGCCGCTCCCGCCCGTTGTTGTGGGCGCAGGGATCGTTGGAGCCATGATAGCTTTTCTGTTGCCGGAGGGTTTTAGCGCGTACGCGTTTGTATTTTCGGCATTGAGCGTGGGATTGGGCCAATTTGTAGTTTGCTACGGGTTGGGAATTCCTTTATTTTTCTTAATTCGAAAATTACAGCTTTTTAAAGATGAATAAGACGTACGCACTGAGGCTTTACACAAACGATAGGGGAGGGCTTTTTGCAAGATGAGTGAATTAGAGAAGAGGGTGCCAAAGTCGCTGCGAGACATTTCTCCGGTGCGGCTGATTGTATCGAGCTTTTTCGCGATAATCGTTCTGGGAACGGCGCTTTTGTACCTACCGATCGCCTCCAGAAGCATGCAGCCGGTTAACCTCATTGACGCGCTATTTACCGCGACTTCGGCAACTTGCGTTACAGGCCTCACGCCGTTTGACACGTACTCGCAGTGGTCGGCGTTTGGACAAGTCGTGATAATCTTGCTGATTCAGTTTGGCGGTCTTGGAATCGTCACATTTGCAACGGGATTTACGCTGTTTTTCCGCAAAAAGTTGGGCCTTCGGGACATGCAGATAGCGAAAGAATACACGAGCGGCAGCTTTTTGAATGTAACTCGATTGATAAAGACCATCCTTATTTGGTCGCTGGGATGCGAGGTTATTGGAGCTTTGCTTTTTGCAATCCGCTTTGTGCCGCAGTTTGGCGTTGCTAAGGGGTTGTGGATATCTGTTTTTACCGCGATCTCGGCTTATTGCAACGCGGGCTTTGACATAATGGGCTTTATTGCGCCGGGAACGAGCTTTATTGCATATGCTACGGACCCGCTTGTGTCGCTGACGGCCTCGATGCTAGTTATTTTGGGCGGCATCGGATTCGTGGTTATTAGCGACATTTACTCGTGTATCTCGAACAAAATAAAGAGCCCCAAGACGCACTTTAAGCTGAATTTGCATTCGTTTATTGTGCTGTTCATGTCCGTCACACTGCTGGTTTTGGGTACGGTTTTGTTCATGTTCTTCGAGTACGACAAGACTTTGGCCGGATACAACTTTTGGGAAAAGCTGAATATATCATTTTTTCAGGCCACCGTGGTGAGAACGGCGGGATTTTTCTCGGTGCCAATAGGGCAGGAGAAGACGCTGACGAAGCTTTTGACGGTGATTTTGATGTTCATCGGCGCGTCGTCGGCGTCCACGGGCGGAGGAATCAAAACAACCACGCTGGTTGTGATTTTGGCCACGTTGCGAAGCGTCATAAGGGGCTACGATGATACGGTCATTTTGAGGCACAAGGTAGAGAAATTCACTGTGTATAAGGCCTTTTCGCTCACGATGCTGGCATTTTTCTTGGTCTCGATAGTCACAGCAATCATCGCGATTGTGGAGGCCACTAAGAGCATTTCTATTTTGGACATAATTTTTGAGACAGTTTCGGCCTTCGCGACAGTTGGCTTAACAACGGGCATAACGGGCATACTCTCGAATTTGTCGAAAGCACTCATAATGCTAATGATGTTTATCGGCCGAGTGGGCGCAATTTCGTTCATCTTCTCGGTATCTCTGATGAACGACAAAAATTCTACCAAAGTGCTGCCGTCCAGCAAGGTTATTGTAGGATAGCGGTTAGCCGAGCCGCGGACATTTGGCTAATTCGGAATCTTTAAGACTTGACCGGGATAAATCGTTGTGGAATCTAAACCGTTTAATGAGACGATCTCATTGTACCGCGTGCCAGAGCCCAAAAATTTTTGCGCGATATCCCACAAATTGTCGCCAGGTTCTACGGTATAAGTCCTGTAGTTGCCGGTGGATTCACGGCTAGGGATTTTTAAAATCTGGCCGGGATAAATTGTCGTGAAATCCAGGTTATTTAGCGATACGATCTCGTTGTACCGCGTGCCAGAGCTCAAAAACCTCTGTGCGATGTCCCACAAATTGTCGCCAGGCTCGACGGTATAATCAAAACTCTCGCCAGGAGCTGGCTCAGGCGAGGGGTTCGGTTCTGGCGCAGGGCTGGGAGCGGGTATAGAGCCGTCCCATTTGTTCAGGCCGTTTTTCGCGATTATCGCGGGGTAGTCGCGGTAGGATATATCCAGGTCCACGTCCCCATTAATGCCGCTAACTCGGCCGGTTGAAGAACGCTGCCACATGCCAAAGTTCCCGCTAAATGTTGGCTCGGGACCCCATTGTGCCAGCCAAATGTCGAATCTATCTAAAACACTCATGTCAAGGTAATTAGAAAGCCAGTTGAGATTTGCGTATATCATCGTGTAGTAGCCGGCCTTCTCGACGGTGTCGCAAAAGGTCAGTGCGATGTTTGCTAAGGTTTCGCGGCCTACTGATAAAATTGGCTCGTATTCTAAGTCCAAAGCGACCGGATAATTAAACTTGTACGGTGCAATTGTATTTAAAAAATTGTTGGCCTCGGCTGCGGCTTCTTTTACCGACAGCGCGTAACAAAAGTGATATGCGCCCCGTGCGACAGAGGTTTCTGCAATGTTGCTCATGTTGTTGGCAAATTGTGGATCAACGCCCTCGGTGCCGTATGATGCACGAATCATTGCGAACTGGATTCCGTCGGCCTGCACTTGTGGCCAATCAATATCTCCCTGATAAAAACTCACGTCTATGCCATTGTAAGACATAAAGATCTCCTCCATTTTCAACTTCTATTGCCATAGTATGGAGGAGTCACACGCTTTGTGAACGTTTTAAAATATTTTGAATTTTATTAAAATTTCTTGACTTTTTATTTCCCTGGCGGTATAATCGCATTAATATTATTTTAAGGAGAGATTTTATATGAAAAAGAACAACTTTTTGCGCAATTTATCAATTACAACATTGACAGCGTGTAGCCTTTCAGTGGCTGCAGGTGCTACAGGTTCGGCATCTTTACCGGAAGTAGGGGATCCTTCTTCACAGCAGCAAAATCAGCAGCCCAGAACTGCAGTTGTGGAACTGAATGATATTCCGCCACATGTAAGTGGACAAAATAATGTGCAAACTGCAAGAAGCACACTAAATTATATGTTAAATGACGGAGAAAATACTGTAACCATTATGGGTGGGAGCGTTAATGAAACTGGTATATTATACATACCTCGAACAATAGGTGTTTATAATGTTACAGCAATGGCCTCTAATGCATGTTTTGGCGGTAATCTTAGACGTATGATTGTACCTAGGCGTATTTATGTAGGTATATCAGCAATTACGAGTCGTTTCCAGGAGTTTTTTAACAATAATCAAGGTTTGTTGGGAAATCACGTTTATCTTTATGATTAAAATAATCAAGCGTAAACCAATAAAAAAATTTGCTAGCAGGTCCTGGTTAGAAAGGGCTCATGAGGGCCTGTTATTAAGCTAAGAAACAGCCTCTAAATGGGGGCTGTTTTTTTGTTTTCAAAAAGGTATATGCAAAAATTTAATCATAAATTTTCAATAAAGAACCAGGTTTATTTGCCCCAAAAATTTAGTTTGCAACAAATATGTCTTTATTCAATCATATTGTTTATTTAACTAGGACAAAACAACCTCGCAAAAAATTTAAAAATATGATGTGGTTCGGAGGCTAATGTACAAGGTCAACGTTGACATGAACATCGCATATACGAATTATCCAGAAGTCATCAAACAAAGAGGTCTAAACGGATCATTAACTCAGCCTCAACGCCGGAGTCAGGCCAAGGCACGCGGACTTATACCATTAAAAAAGGCGATACTTTGTGGGATATCTCAAAAAAATATTTAGGGACGGGCACGAGATACCCTGAAATCATGAGCTTGAACGCACTTAAATCAACCACGATTTACCCCGGCCAAATTTTAAGAATACCTAATTAACGAGGTGCGATATGGAGAATAAAACTTTCGGAATTGCGGCTTTTGCGATTCTAATCGAGGGCATCATTACTTACACGAACCAATTTTTAATTCAAGAAAATTTCTGCTGGCAGATGGCGCTGAGCCTGGCTTTAGGAATCATCGTAGCTGTCGCATACAAGTTGGACTTACCGTCGTACTTTAATTTAAAATCGGATATCCCCTACGTTGGCTGTATCCTGACCGGCATTTTGCTTTCCCGCGGCAGCAACTACCTTTTTGATCTGCTAGAGAAAATCTTGAAGCTACAATAGAAAAAACGACAAAAAATTAGCGTCTCTTTCAACAAGAGGCGCTTTTTTATTGCCAATATTTATCTGAATATTAATAATTTATTAGGTTCTATGTTCAACGCTTTTGATATGTTAAAGAGAACTTCTAATGACATAGTTTTTATTTCGTTTGGAGCCTCTATTGTACTTAAATATGAGCGGCTTAAATTTGCTTCTTCAGCTAACTCCTCTTGCGTATACCCTGCTAATTTTCTGTAATAGGAAATGTTAAGCCCTAATTGTATATATTTAAACTCATTTTCTTTACTTATCTTTTTGGGGTTTGACACATAATCACCTCAAAATAAATTTTATTATTTTGGAGTGATGGCATAAACAATCTATTAAATAGCTATTGCTTTCTAATAATTGGCAATATATGATAATATAGTAAACTTATAATCAATGTGGTGAAAAAATTTGAATTATATAAAAAACAATAAAGAACTGGCGGAACACATGCGGTTTCTTCGAAAATGTTATGGTTTTTCGCAAAACGTAGTCGCAAAAAAGCTAAATGTTGACCGCTCAACGTATAGCTATTACGAGCTTGGAAAAACAAAGCCCGATATACAGGCGCTTATACAACTATGTAAAATCTACGGCATTGAGATTAATGATTTAATCACAAAGTAAGGTCTGCTGGACGCACGAATTAAAATGGACAAGGACTAATCATAATTTAAACGTCAAAAAACTTAACCTTCTCACTTTTTTTGCTGTAATTTCTAAATTAGAATTATAACTAATTAAATAAATGATATAATTATATTAAATAATGAATTAGAGGAGATTAATATGAAAAGAATATGGAAAGCTGCTCTTAGTTTAATGTTATTGCTTGTTACTACTGGCATTAGTTTTGATATGATTTCTTTTTCAAACTCAATAGCAGCTATTTTGGAAGACCAAATAAGGCCTAGGTCATTGATAGACCATTTATGTGAAGCAATATGTGCTGGTGACTATTTCCTGGTTGAGTATATTGTTAAAGAAAAAAATTGTGATGTAAATAAAAGAGATCATTCAGGGGACTTGCCTTTGTATGCGGCAATTTTACTCTCAAACCATGCTGATAAAATAGAAGTCGCTATAAAAATCGTAGACTTACTTTTGCAATACGGTGCTGATCCACACCTGGAACATGTTAAAGGAATATCTGTAATAGAACTATTTGAAATGGCTGACCGAAGCTGTTTTTATGAAGTTTTTGCAAAACATGGGTATTTTTGGGTTGAAAGATATAGAAGTTTTATGTATGACGATGCCATGAAGCAAAAAAGACATGATGGTTCACGAATCGTTAGTAGATAATCTATGTGAAGCAATTCGTAATGGTGATTATGATCGTGTTGAGTCTTTTGTAAAAGAAAATTGCAATGTAAATAAAATGGACCAAAAAGGGGATTTGCCTTTATATGAGGCAGTTTTACTCTCAAACTATGCTGATAAAATAGAAGTCGCTGTAAAAATCGTAGACTTACTTCTACAACATGGTGCGGATCCGCGTATGGAGAATGGCCGTGGAATCTCTGTTTTAGATTTATCTTGGCTAGCTGATCGAAGCTGTTTTAACCAAGTTTTTGCTAAATATGGTTATCCTGAGTTTGCGGAACATGGATACTTTAACTTTGTTAACAAGATAGAGCTAAACAAAAGGATGGCATCAAAACCGTTGGTAGACTGCGCATGCGAAGCAATCCGCAAAGGGGACTTAGGGCTTTTAAAATACATTATTAAAGTAACATGTTTTAATTTAAATAGATATAACCTTAACAGAAGGTTGCCTTTAGAGGAGGTGTTTTTATTTTCAAAAGATGTGAAGAAAACAGAAATTGCACTGGAAATGTTAGATTTACTTTTACAATATGGTGCGAATCCATTCATGACAAATGAAAGGGGAATATCTTTTTTAAAACTATTTAAGATAGAGGATAAAGAAGGTTTTAATGAAATTTTTGCAAAGTATGGTTTTGACATTTCATGAAAAGTAGACTTAAATAAATAATCAGTTTTCTAAAAATGTAAACGAATTAAGGGCATTGCGTAAGATTTTTGCGCAGTGCCTTTTGACTTTGCAATCTGTATTTGAGATTTAAATATTGCAACACGTTGGAGGTACTTTTTATGACGGAAAAGCAGTTTAATTCTGAAATGGAATATCAGATACGAAGAATTATAATAAACAAAATGCTAAAAGAAAAAATTCTTACCGAGCAAGAGTACGAAAAAATTGATACAAAAAAGCTTGAAAAAATACGAACCCATTTTTGGTGTCCTATATCGCTGAAATAGCTTGATATTCAAATTTGTTAGAGCTAATATGCTATACGAATATTAATGAATCGTGTTTAAAACAAAAATACTTTGACCAACAGGTTTCCCCAGAATGGGTTGATTTTGAAATTGACAGCGATAGCATGTCAATCACATATAGTGATAGTGAGAACGATGATGACAAAAATATGCCTATAGCTATTTTTTCGAATATACGAATAAATTTCAAGAAAGTGGCGGTGCCTATTCTCCTAACAAGGCCAATCGTAGCAGGGCCCTAAAGTGTGTACTTTTGAACAAAAACGTAATGGAAGCTCTTAAAGATAAACCTGAACTTCTTGACAAAATTTATGAGCTTATGAAGGAACTTCGAGAGGACGAAGACGCTTGGGATAACCTCCCGCAGGGAATAAAAGATAAAGTAAACAACTTTTTAAAAGATTATGAAAAAGGTCATGACGATGATATAGACGTAGATAATCAAGAAGTAGAAGATATAGCGAATAAAATTAGTATTGAGATTGACGAAGATGGCGTATCGTTTAAATATGATGACCGGTATATAAGTGAATCTAAATTTTTTGAATTGGCAGATGTTTATCAACAAGATTATACCTTTTCTTCTTCATTTAAGAATCTTACCCCCGAAAAAGCCCTAAAAGGTATACTTATTAATGAAAATGCCATGGAAGAATGGGAAAATAATCCAAAACTTTGTGACAAAGTTTTTGTGATTACAGAAAAGAAAATCAGAAGTAACGCTAATATTTGGGATAAACTTTCAAAAGAAGTAAAAGATAAAGTGACAGATTATTCAAATGAATATTTGAATAATAAAGATATAAGCCCTGAAGATGTTGAAATTGCTATTGATGAAAAGCAAGGTTTTAAATTTGAAAATTTTTATCTGAATGACAATATTATCTCTACAGGAGCACTTTTAAAAATTGCAGAAAATTATAAACAAAAAAATGATGAATATATTCCTGACGGTGATGATATAACGCTTTCCACCGCCGTGAAGTGTATACTTTTTAATGAAAATGTAATGGAAAATTTGAAAAGTGAACCAGGACTTTTTGACAATGTTTTTGAAATTGTGGAGGTATTTGGAAAAAATGAGCAAGCCTTGAATAGCCTTCCGCCGGAAATGAAAGACGAATTATCTGAATTCTTAGAAGAGTATGATGATTATAATGAAACGCCTAGAATAAGTAGCAAGCCACAAAAGGGGAACTCGGAGAAAAATAAAAAAAGCAGTATTGTTGTAGATGATGAAGACGATGACGACTATGCTGACAACAGTAGTGATTTTAGCAACGATGATGACGATGACGAACCACCCAGAGTAAGTAGAAAGAGGCCCCAAAAAGGAGAACATGCACAAAGTAAAAAAAGTAGTGAAAGTAGTATTGATATTGATGATGATGAACCACCCAGAATAAATAAAAAGCGTTCTCAAAGAGGAGAACAGGAGCAAAGCAAAGAAATCAGTGTTGTTAATGCTAACAACGATAATGCTACTGTAGAACAAACTAACGATACTAATAAAAAAGAGAACAAAAAGGCAAAAACATTGGGCAAGAATGGTAATAAAAAAAGACGTTTTAAGAAAAGGCCAAGAAAAAAAGTTACTTCTAGTAATGTAATGAAAAGTACTCAAAATAACAACGATAATGACGATACTATAATTGGTAATGATGAAGATGCTAAAACTAGTGATGACGTAGCTAAAGACATTAAAAGCAGCGATGACAATTTTGCTGTTAACAATGTTACTTCTGACAAAGATCAGGGCGACGTGGATATCGAAAAAAATAGCGACAATAATTTTAATGAAAACGAGGACAGCAATAGCGTTAATGCCAATATTCCCAAAGAGAATAGTGAAAACAGTAAGAATGATAATATAAATATTGAAATTAATAACAGTGATAACGCAGAAGCTTTAGAAGATAACAATAATTACGATCATATAAGTAATAATAATGTTAATGACAATGTAGACAGTAATATTAACAATAGTGATAGTGGTAAAAGCTACAATGACAACGACAATAATGGTAATGACGCTTTTCCAGCAGTGATTGTTTCTCCTAAGTTTAAAGACCTTATTGCGCCAATAAGAAGTACTTTAAACAATGCACAAAGACAAATTTGTGATGAGGCGCTAATGCAACACAAAATTGGAACAGATGGGCACATGATATATTTATATGAAGAAACCAATGCACCCAATAAAATTATAATTAAAAATGTGCTTAGCTCTTACTTTAACCAAAATTCAAATGGATCAAGTAATTTACAAACGTTAGAAATTCCACAACAAATTATTACAACGAAGAGCATTTCAACAGGCTTTGGCAAAGAAGACTTTATTCCACAAGAGATTGTGTCGCTTAACTTTAAAGATATTAATTTACCAGTTAATAAAATTATAATCCAAAGCCAAAACATTAAGCTTGAAGATGGCTGTTTCTACAATTGGAATGCCTTGAAGGAGATAGAACTTAATCCTAAACTACAAAATATAGAAATTGGATTTGACGTTGCTAGCCTAGATAGTAATATAGTTTTAACAATTCCTGGCTCTGCTAATCTAAAAATAAATAGATTTGGTGGTTGTGGTTTTGAGGATGTAATTCAAAAGGGACGCTCTGTTGCCTATTATTCCGGCGATGGTACAATCGGAAGTTTCAATTATAGTGGTTATCCATGCCCCACATTTTTTAAACCTTTTGTTTATCTTAACACACAGATAGATCATTTGGCTGAGGCACTGGAGGGGATATCAGATATTAATAATATTAAAAATATTAATGATGAATCTAAAGAAAATTTAATAAAAGATATTAGAGAATTGGGAAGCCAAGTTAAAGTCGCTACAGACAATAGCCTGTGGATAGACGGACGCAGCGCCAGTGAGTTTGATGAAGCTAAGATTAAATTAATATATAAAAATTATAAAAAACTACAATAAAATGATCGTACCGGTAGCTTTGTGTGAAAAATGAAAAAGCTCGAAAAAGAAAGATATCAAAAAATTTTTGGGCAAACAAAAAAGAGGAGATTGCTTGTTAATCAATCTGCCCCTTCAAGACCAAAGTTTTTAAAAGTAGTTATAATAAAAAATCCTAATTCCCTTATAACTACTTAGCATGCCTAATCACTATACTTTTGATACAATATGAAATAGCATAGGGATTTGTTGTTATATTATTGCAAGAAAACTATAACTTATAAAAAATCTTAATAATACTTTAAGAAGGAACAACAGAGATAATTTCAGGTGGCACAAATGGAATTAATTCTTTTGCAGAAAAAATCTTAAGGTACGGTACAAATTTTTATAGGCTTTTATCAATAATAAACTTAATTTTTGAAACAATGTCACAAAGAATAGTTAGAAATGGTGTGTTGCAAGGCTTTATTGATTTAAAAGAAGACCATTCTATAAGGCGTTTTTATAAAAAGTAATCCCTGAGTGTTTTTTCGGGGATTTTTTAATTTCTGATCAGTTTAATTTGTTATATTCATCGTTACTAATTTCCTCGCACCGTTCCGTTGATGCTGTTGCGTCCGGGATTGAAAAAGCAATGTGTGACAACAAGAAGCCTTTCGCGGATCTATGCCAATGTTTTGCATTAGCTGAAATTTCTATCACTATGTAAGGGGATAACACCAACCGATAAATACCGTCAAGTTATATGGCACTGCAATGCGAAATATAAAAGCAAAAAGAAATGCCCCTCCACTTCACAAAAAATTAGATAAGAGAAGGGGTTATTAGTGCGATCAACGGGGATTTGCCTCAACAATCGCACCAAAAAAATTAAAGATTGGGAGAGTATCTCGCTACCTTAAATTTTAAAGGTGGCATTTTTTACAATAATTTGGATTTATGTACCCATTGCACAAAAATTAATTGTATAATTTTAATTAAAATCATGTTTACAAAATTTTAAAAATATGATAAATTTATTAAAAACCTAGTAAAAGTAAAAAGGAGTGTGCGTATTGTGAATAATTTTAGGAATATTAAGGCTAACACCTACATAACAAACAAAATAATTAAAAAAATCCAGGGGGGGGGGGCGTTTTTCACAAATAGAATTGCACAAAAATGCCTCTCTGTAGCGCTGATTCTGGCTTTGGCGGTGGGCATGATGCCAGGCGAACCGGGCCGCGCACAGGTAGAAACACAAATAGCGACTTCACATAAGATGTTTGCAACTACGGAAGAGTTGAAGAACCCAGAGATTTTCAGCTTAGCGGAGGGAAACGACGACAAGGTAGGCCGAATACGATTTGGCAAAATGACAAATTGGCTAATTGCAGGTTGGGACACGGCGCCAAACTCGGGGCAACCAGGTTTGGTACTGTTTTCAGAAAATGTGTTAATTCCTAGCTGCCAATTTCAAACTTCTACTGTCAACCAACCTTACATAGCTCCTGCAGGGTCTGGCTATGGAGACACCGTAACAACACAAACGGTCTACAAACACCACTATGGAGCCAGTAAATTTAGGGTTCAACTAAATGATTTGTTTGCAGGATCCGATTTGTTCACTGATAAAGAAAAGGCCCATACACTGCCGTCCACTGTAACAACGAAAGATCCACGTAATAAAGTAGACTATACAACATCGGACACTCTGTACGCGCTATTAGCTCCAGGAAATAAATATGGCGCAGAATGTACAAAAATTGCAGCAGGGGAAGCGGATAACCTTATTATTGACAATGCGGTCTGGCCAATAGATTATTCCTGGCTCCGTTCGTGTTCTAATTTTAACACAGTGCTCTGTATTCGTAACTCTCGGGATATCTATTTTGCTGATGTCAGCGAAAGTCATGCAGCGATTGCAGCTTTTAAACTAAACATGGGCTCTGTAATCTTTGCGTCTGCGGCGTCAGCCTTGCAATCCGCAGAAAAATTTTCGCCAATTGCCAATAACACGGCAATGGGCCTACGCCTAAATGGCAGCACAGAGCTTGCTGGTGCAAATGTAACAGCTAATGGCGCAAAATTAACTTACACAGCCCCAGCCAACAGCCGTTTAATGGTAATTGCTGTAACCGAGGATGGCTCTACATATCAATTTTCAAAAAGTATTGATGCAGCCGTAACAAAGGCCACTTTAAATCTTGCTAAAATTGCTGGAGACCTTAAGGGAAAGACCGTCGCAGTAAAGGCATGGATAGAAAAGGATGCCGCAGGTCAACTAACTTACGCAACAGAACCAATAAGTTTTTTGATAGAGCTTAAATTACCGACACCAACAATAAATGACTTTGTGTATATCGGCCCGAGTAGCTGGATATACGACGGCACCCCGAAAGCTGTAACCGTCGTAACAAAACCAGGCATAAATGGCATGGGTGCAATAACCATAAAATACTATATAGTTTATTCGGATGGCACGAAGACACTGCTATCAAGCCCGCCCACAGTCGCTTCCCCCGACGGTGCGCACTACGAATTTTGGTTTGACGTCGCCGAAGGCAGCGGATATACAGCAAAGACAGGCTTACCCGTCGTTCTGTAAATTAATAGAATAAAATATAATCACCAAAAGGCCGCTAACAAATCTGTTAGCGGTTTCTTTTTTAGAAATGTTTAAAGACATTTTTGAAAAAAATTAGATTGATTTTTAATTAATCAGCCCTTTCCTAGCTGCAAATTTTAAAAATAGTTATAATAAAACCTGAAGTTACCTATTAACTTACTAATACTGATTTGGCTATCAAGGTTTTTCAAGGCCAAACCATAACCAAAAACAAATACAAATAACGTGCAAAGTATTGAACATTGTAATCAATAGTCGAGCCAAAATATGCCTAATCACTATACTTTTGACACAATAACGAGATACAGGAGAGTTTATATATTGGTGCACGGAAGCTACAAAAAAACAATAGAGATAATTTCAGATACCCAAAAATAGACATTCTTAATTATAAGATATGTTTATAAAAAGCAATCCCTGAGTATTTTCTCGGGGATTTTTTATCTTTAATCGGTTTAAAGTGTTATATTCATCGTTACTAACTTCCTCGCAACATTCGGGTGATGCTGTTTCATCCGGAATTGAAAAAGCAACGTTAACCACGTCTTTTTGTTCATATGATAGCCCGGGAAATAACCTTTGTTACCCAGTAACGAGCCTATCAATATCGGATCGCACTTAACCTCCAAAATATCAATATTTTCTTCACTATTTAGACCTAGGCGTTTTTGAGGAATATTCATTGCTATCGCATACCATTTTGAATTTTCTGAATTCCTCAAAACAGCATAATTCGGGGATTTCGCCCATAGATATTCGGGATTCGTCCCAAATTTTTCTTTTGCATATTTAAAAATTTCTTCCTTCGATATGCTCTCAAATTTCATGATTTACCTCATTATTCTTGGTGTTAATTCAAATTACGTTTTCATAGTGTTATTTTACCACATGGAAATCTTAAAAGCAGAGTTCACAACTTCAGCACAAAAAGGAGTAAATCTATTTTTTCACTTTTAGCTTATGATCATTTTAACGTTTCTGAGCAAAGTAGATATGTTTATATTTAATAAAACATAAATTATATCGATATTTGACATAAATCGTTTTCTGTGATAAAATATTGTTAAAAAAGAAGGGGGGCAATTAAAATGAAAGATAATCTAATTCTATTGGCAGACTTACTTGCAAATGATGACAATTTCGCAGCTGATTTTTCTTCTAGAAAATTTGCAGATGATAAATTTAAATTAGCTAAGTCTAAGCTTAAAAATCTAGAAAAAGAGGAATTTACAGAGTTTTTGGAAAGTTTACAGAGTCTAGAAAAAATAGATCAAAAATTACCTTTAGATAAACTGCAAAATGTATCTGGAGGCGTTGGCGGTCATAAAACAAAATTAGCTGCGTTAACTTTTTTGAGCTTAGCACTAACTCCGCTAGCTTCTATGGGAACAGAAATAGCTTCGGCTCATTTTCCACTATTTTATCAAAAAATGTATACGAAAGATGAGAAAGAAATATTAGACGGTGCCCAGAGCATAGTGGCCAAAATAAAAAATTTAAAAATACCAAGTTTCTACTTTGACCCCACAAAGCCAAAACCAAAAAAAGACTACTTTAAAATAAATCTTGACACAATACGTGATCTATATAAAAAGTTAGCAAAAGTTGAAAATGACTCATTTACCGAATGTTTGAGCAACTTAGACCCTAAAACAAAAGATTTAAATAATTATTTTGAAGGAAAGTTCTATGAGACAGATTTAGGGAAGAAATATAAAGAATTAGATAACAGAAGGCTATATTATGTAAATATATATAACAACGTTATAAAGAAAACTATTAAAAATGATACATTTTTTGAAAAAAACAAAAAAAGTTTGAACGGTTTTGACAGGTTAATTTTAAAAACAAATCTAGGAGATTATACTATTTCAAAATCAGATTACACTCATATTATTTATGGCGAATATTCATATAACTACGCTGCTCTTCAGTATGGAGGTCATTCAAGTAAAGCGCGTCAGTTGCTTAAAAAAATATATTTTGAAAAAGCAGAAAAAGATACAGACACCGACCGTAAAAATAAATTTATAGAAAAAGTGATAAAGAATGAAGAAAACCTTCCAGAAGATGAAAAAGGGTCTGTAACAAAAGATGGGCAACGAAAATCAACGTCGAAAATCGGAATGAAAACATATCACTTAACTGATTCTAGTGAGGCAGTTCCTAACGAGGGCCAAGATGCAAATTACAAATATTTTGGCCACACTTTCTTCCCTAAAAATTTTGATGAACGAGGAATAATTAACGCGATAAAAGCGTGCATAGAAAACGATGATGTTACCATTGATCCAAAAACCGGCAAAAAATCTAACGGAACAAGAAAGCCTGATGGTGAGTTAACATATAATTTTCATGCAATGATTAATGGTGTTCCTATTAGGGTTATTACAAGCGAAAAAAATGAAATTAAAACTGCATATCCCTTAATTGACGTTCATGAACATAACAAGGAATTTTATTGTCACCAAAAAAAGTTAAATAGTGTTAATATTGATTTGTCAGCGGATCCTTTTGCATCTTTAACGGCCCCACTAAACAATAACGACAATAATAATGAACTGACCACTTCACCTGAGCCCCCAAGTAATAGAAACGATGGAGTGCAGTATGGAAAAAGGAATACAATTAGTAAAAGTGAAGCAAATGCCATAAATAAAAAACACAACGAGTCAGGCACCATACAAACACAAAAAAATAAATTTGCGGGACTTATTAATGAATCTTCAGATGATGAGGAATATTATGATACAAAAGAAGAAGATAACAATGATAATGTAAATTTCGGGCAGAGTAGTACTGGAAGTGAATCTGGTAGAAATACTTCCTCTAACGACTCTTCTGATAATGAGCATTCTTATGGGACCGAAAGTGATTCTAGTGATGGCAGCAACTCTAAAAATATAAACGATTCAACAAAATCACAATTAGAAAAAGAACAGAATAATGAAGAAAATAAAGAATCAAATTTAACAAAATCACAATCAGAAAAGGAACAGAATAATGAAGAAAACAGCGAATCAAATTCACTGTTTTCACGTATATGTTCATACTTTAAGTCTATTTTTGGGGGATCTTAAAAGATATTGCAAAAAGCAGCACAGTTGGAATTTGTGTTTAAGAATTTACATCCCCTTGCTAGCTAGCCACAGTTATATTATTGTTGTGCGGGAAATACATTCCTTAAAAAAAGAAACAACAGATATAATTTCGGATAGTGCAAAGGGAACTAATTCGTGTGCCCCCAAATATGCCGATGAAACACCTTTGCTAAAATAATAATTTGCCAGAAATATTCAAAATATAAAAAGGGTACGTTGCTAAAACAAAATGAAAAAATCATTGAAAAAGTTGATGCAATAATTGTGTTGAGGAGCCGCTAAGTATTGCGGCACAAAGTTTGTTATAAATTACGTTAAAAAGCAAGAAAGAAGTAAAAGTTTACATAAGTTACTTTTTTGAAACGAAAAAAGGAACCAAAAACGTTCTAAGAGGGATTTCGATTTTCTCTACCGACCAGCGACTCTCTGGACTGGCTATATATTACCGTGAGCATATATTTACAATAAAGAAGTCCTGCGGCAGAGTAACCATGGTGGGTAGTAGCGCTCGTCAGTACGGTCTACCTATTACAATAGAATGTAATTTTCTTACAATTAGCGAGTTGTTTAATTTTCTGGCAATTCAATTTTGAAGAAGAAAAGGCTGAGCTCAATAAAGCGCTAAAAAATTTATCAGATGAAGAGAAGTCTGCCTTAGGTGCAGTAAAAACCGGCGACGAAGCTACATACCGTGCAATTTCTATTTTAGGATCTATGATGATCTTGGCTCTCGGATTAATGCTAAATTCGAAAATAAATAGGAAAAAATTTGATATGTGAGAATATTAAGTCGTTAAGTTAAAAATCTCATAATATTATAAAAAGTCGTTAACAAAAGTGAAGTGACCCCCATTTGTTAGACAAAAATGGAAGTCTAATGAAAGGGGTTATTTCTATGTCAGGAAGAAAAAAATA
>CAOSWK010000008.1 GCA_948527295.1 uncultured Eubacteriales bacterium
CTGCTGGTGGTGTTACTAGTTATCATCCCTTTTATAAAACCTGCCACCCAACGCCGGAAATGATGGGAAAAATAATATCTTATCCTCACAACCATGTTCGTTGCGCAGATAGGGCACATGCAGAGGCTGTAAGTAAAGAGCTGGAAGGACTTATTTTATATGATGAATATAGTCATTTTATGAACATAAGAAAAAATTTTTATGATGAGAATGGAAGTTTTAAAAAGCCAACGGGTGGGTATAAAAATTATATAGAATATCTTAGAGAAATAGATAATAGCATTGTGGAAGAGGTTGAAAATGAAAGAAATAAGACGAAACCCAACAAAGCTATCCTTGCTCCTGATACTTCTTCATCCGAAGAAAAACAGCATAAAAAAGAGAAAAAGGTTCAATGGCAGCTATGGGATGATGCAACTGCCGCAAAATTGATCTCTAAATTTGATGATAAATACATAAATGTAGATAAAAATTTAACAACAAAACATGAATACCTTGACGCAACGAAGGTATTTTTAGAAAAAAATCTGCAACTTAACGTGGATCAATATATTGTTGATCACTCTGTTGAAGATCAGAAAATAGATGTTTATTCTTTTGCCGTAACTATTTTGCATCTATTAAATGAATGCACATATGCGATAAACAATCAAGAAGAAACAGGTGATAAAAAGTTCGATTTGGAACACGAAAAATTTTTGCCAAAATACACAGTGGAGCACTCGATTGGAGCTTTTTGTGTGCATTTGTTTAATAATCAGCAAGACATTGATGAATATTACAATACTATAATACAGCTGTGTCTGGTGACTGATTCAGATGCTAATAAAGATGCAAATGAAATTCAGCAAAACAGGAATGAATTTTATAGCCCTATAGCGCCGCAGTCCTTAAAGACTGGTCCTAATGCTAATAAAGATGCAAGTGAAAATCAGCAAAACATTAATACTATAATACAGCTGTGTCTGGCGACTGATCCGGATGATAATAAAGATGCAGGTGAAAATCAGCGAAACAGGAATGAATTTTATGGCCCTATAGTGCCGCAGTCCTTAGAGACTGGTCCTAATGCTAATAAAGATGCAAGTGAAAATCAGCAAAACATTAATACTATAGCGACTGATTCGGATGATAATAAAGATATACGCGCAATCTTTGCCAAAATGGGAAATTTCAAAAAATTATTGGAAACGATAAATGAAAATCCAAACTCTCCGTATAAAAGTGCTACTCGTGAACATGGTGGAGCCTACCACGTTGTTAAGGACGATCAAGGTAATGTATCTTTTTCTAACGATACATTTATGGATTGTGCAGATATTGCTAGTCGGCACATGATAAATTTAATTTCGTACGATAAACCTGGCAAACAAGAATTATCACAAAAATTTGTTGATAAAGAGGTTCCTATTGAAAATCTTTTGCCCCCAAATATGCAGGAAAAAGAGTTTGACATCATGTTAGATAAGTTCGTTGATTGCTCCTTAGACTTGTCTATTGATGAAAAATTAGCGTATTTAGTTAACGAAAGATTACGCACGTGGCACAGAATTTTTGGAGAAGAAGTTCTTAATTCTAAAAGAGAAATAATCAGGTTAATAACAGACAACGCAAACGTTATTGTTCCGGCGATAGCGGGCCACACGTCTATAAAAGATCTAAGTAAAAAAGAATGGCTGCTTCATTTTTACATGCATCAAGCGCTGGACCCAAAGGGTGCAGATGCCGTCGATACGGTAACGAGAACTTTTTGGGAACTTGTTATTTCTCATATGGACAAAGACGTCCCAGAGGGATTTTCCCCTATAAAATATGTTGAAACTAACAAAGTACCTGGCAATGAGCTGGAACCCGGGTTTTTAAACAGCTTAAAATTGCTATATAATTTGAGCTATGCATTAAAAAGCGAAGATCCTAGCCAAGCGGGAGTTTTAGATGCGGCCAAAGCTGCAATAGCAGACTTAGACGCCGTGTGCAAGAACCCTCAACCGGACAATAAACCTAACGATGGAACTAAAGCTAAGGCGAAAACTAAAGAAGAAATTTTACAGGATGCCTTGAAAGCAACGCTGGGCTTATTTTATCCAGCTGAGGACTTGACAATTGAAGAAGGTTTTTCTTTAAAGGAACCTACGGACGATGAAATTGAGAAAAAAGATGATTGCTACGCAACGGTAACCGTTATAAAGAAAATTACAGAAAAAGAAACACTAAACTTTTCAATAATGCAAGATACAGGCCACGCAAAGGTTATATTTGAACCAATAGTCTTTAACAAGTTAGACGATGATTTAAAAAAATTTGTAGAAACAGAACCCTCTTTACAACCTTTTGCATACAAATTTAGGGAAAAGTTGGGCTTGAAGATTAACGTATATGATGAAAATTATAAGAAATCTGTCAAACCAATTTATTGGACTGTTTTTGATTTGAGGCAACCTCGACCGTGGCCGGTAGGTATACTCTTTGATATAAAAAAAATTGTTCCTCCGGAAATTAGAAAAACGCAATTTTTTCAAAATTATGAAACGTTACGTTTTTTGAGAACAATGCAAGGCGAGGCCCGAAATATTGAAAGAATACGGCAAGAACTAACTCCAGGGTGCGCAGAAGCAAATATAAAAATTAATAATAAAAATAAGCTTTTAAGTACATTCATATATGAAAACTATGCTTCACGATTTGGTAGTAACTCATCATTTGATTTTTTGAATAATTGGGAAATGTCTAGGATAAGTTATGATAGTGATAAGATAAAATCATTTTCTGAAGAGGCTATAGAACATGCACGAAAAGCTAAAATTATAGCCGTAGATTCTAATAAAATAGAATATCTTTACACAAGGCCTACATCAGATAATAAAGAAGTTTTAATTTTTCCTTTAAAATACTTAAGACTCTGGATTATTCCAGCAACGGTTAAAATTAATGGAGAAACGTTTAAAGTAGTTGGTACTCCTGAACGTTGTATTATAAACGTAAAAAATATAATAATGTCACCAAAGGTAGAGAAGTTTACGTTTGGAAGTGAATTCCGAGCAACTAAGGCAATAAACTTTAAAAATGCACAAAATTTGCAAAGCTTAACATTTGGATCCCACTCTTTTAGTAAAAGTTTATTGAAAGAGGTTATAGTGCCTAACAATGTTACAGAACTATCTATTGAACCTGGCGCTTTTTATAGCTGTGAATCATTAGAAACCTTTATATTTTCAGACAAAGTTAAACATTTGTCTATTGGTAAAAACTCTTCTGCTAATAATGGTGCCTTTAGAGAGTGCAAAAGTTTAAAACAAGTTAAGTTTCCCGCTAATCTCAAAACTTTAGACGTGGGATATTGCACCTTTAAAGACTGTATATCGTTGCAAGAAGTTATTATTCCAAGCGAGGTTACAGCTGCATTTTTGGGAGAAGGTGCGTTTTATGGTTGCAAATCATTAATAAAGATTGAAATTCCAGGAACTGTTACGGAGCTGTCCATTGGGAGCAACACTTTTACTAATTGCGACGCATTGAAAAGTGTTCCTATTCCAAACAACGTTACAAAACTATCCATTCCGTGGGGAGCATTACTAGGATATACATTGTCAGAAAAGGTTGAAATTCCAACTAGCGTAGTAAGTTTAACTCTTCTCGGCGAAGGTTGGAAGACTCAAAAACTTTTAGATGATCAATACAAAGGTATTATTAAAATTAAAATCCCAGAACATGTTAAGGATTTGACTATTTCAGAACAGGCCTTTTCCAACTGTAAGGCATTAAAAAAGATTATCGGGCCACGTAATGTAAATGAAGAGGGTCTTAATGAGATAAAATCTGCTCACATAGAATATGTAAATAATGATGAGATAAATATCAATGAAGAT
Organism: uncultured Eubacteriales bacterium; assembly: GCA_948527295.1. GTDB lineage: Bacteria > Bacillota > Clostridia > Oscillospirales > Acutalibacteraceae > CAG-557. The sequence continues at coordinate 3,867 of CAOSWK010000008.1, forward strand.
AGCGAACAGGCAAATAATAATAACACAGATGAAGATGTTGAAGAAGTCGACAATAGTCAGCAAAACAAAATTAGCGATCAGACAAGTAATAATGACCAAAATAATAACACAAATGAAAATACTGATGGTCTAAGCGGTGGATCCAGTCAAGCACAAGATAATGAATTTAATACTAGTGAAACTCAGCATATTAACAACGGGGAAATACCCAACGTAAATAATGATAGTAACCACACTCGCAACCGTGAAATATCAAATGTAAATAATGAAGGATACATTGCAAGGCTTAAAGGATGGTTTGGATCAGCAATAAGTAATGTGTGGAACGGAATAAAATCCATAGCAAAGTGGTTAGTTTTTTGGCGCTAAGGATTAGGTTGTTTGCCACTTTTTTGCAACGAAAAAAGTTCCGAGAGGGGACTTTTATTCTCCTCTGGGAACCCCCCCTAAGAGACCAGAGTTTCGCTGGGCTGGAATATCTTAAGGCCTTGTGCAAAAAATAATGGCCAAATTCGTCGAGAAAGAAGTGATCGCAATTGCACAATACAAGGAAATCACGCGCGAAGATTTGAATAATTAACCGAGTCACCAAAAAGAATATAGATATGGACATTGCATACATGAATTATCCAGAAGTCATAAATGGCAATTTCATGGTTTCCATGAAAACAGCGCTGTATCAAAAACATAGTGCTTTGGTATATTTTGACCCGGCTATTGATACAATGCTCAGCACTTCAAGAAAAAAATGAAATGGCTAAAGACTTGCAGCATACTTTTTCTTTGTAAAACCATTTTAACTTATTAATTTTATGACCGCAGAAAATTTGTAAAAACCCTTAATCATGAATGCCAAACAAATAAAACTAAGCATATTAAAAGTTCAGTATAAATAAAAATTTTAAATTGGTTTGACCAGCAAGTCCTCCAAGGCCAAAACCATAACCAAAAATAAACATTAATAACGTGCGATATGCTAATATGAGTATATAAATTGGCTGTGGTTTCTATGTCTGCATGACCTAGTCAAGTCTAAAGATTCGTTAATCCTCAAATTTGGGCACGTCATTAAAGAAGTTTAGCCAATTAAAACAGCCAAAATATGCTGAAAGTTAAAGAAATATAGAATATGGCATTTTTTATAGAAACAAAAAAATATGAATGTTTTGCAATATATGCTATGGCCTAACTATTAGCTTATTTGTCTACAGTTTAAATGACTATCTTTATTATAAAAGCATTTGCTGGTTTAATACAGAATAGATTTTATTATTAATTTACGCCTTTACTGAGACTTTATTTATGTTTAAAATAAACTTAAAAATTAAACAGAAAAAACATTAGTGTTAACTTTCATGCTCTTAGAATATTTGACTAAAACAACTTGATATTACTAAAAATTTATAGTATAATATGCCCACAAGCTAAAAGGGGATGGTTGGTTTTGAAAAGAGAAATCGCAGAATTTTATGAGCAAATATTTTCGGATACTAAGTTGAAAGAAAAAATTGTAGAAAAAGCTAAAGCAATCGTAACTGAGGAAGATTTGAAGAATTTAATTCAACAGGAGATAGTACCACTGATGAAAAAGTACAACGTAAATTTTTCGGAAAAAGAGTTGCTCGAATACGAGGAAGAATCTTTAAAAAAATTATCTAGAGAAAATTTGGATAATATTAGCGGAGGAGTGTCGGTTAAGTCGTCACTTCTGGCTGGTGGACTTTTGTCTGTAGGACTTTTAAGTGGCGTGGGATTAAGCCCAACTACTTACGCTATGCAAGTTGAAACTGTTTCAGACGCGGAGCAAGACCAATCCGGAACTGCAGGTAATAGTCAACATCATGACAGCAACGGCAATAATAATGACAACGATAACGGTAATAACAATACTAACGATAATGAAAATACCGGTAATTCAACAAATTTCAAATTCAATCTCCAAGACGCACATTATACACAATTTGGAAAACTTATGAATAATGCCGGGAACCAATTACACAACTTGTTGAAATATTTTGAAAAAAATGGTGTAAAAACTGAAGAAGATATTTTAGATTTCTTGGAAAACTTAAAGATACATGATCCTGAAAGTTTTGAAAGGCTAAGAACAGATGTAAGCCATTTAGCAGGCCAAATTGGACAATTTGGTCAAGATAAAATATTGCATCGAAGGTTGTTGGCTTATTTGGGGATGTTAACAACTTTCGCCATAGATCTTGGACGTGGCTTAAAAGTATGCTTTCTGTTTCTCGCCACAGAATGAAGATAATCCTGAAAAGATAGCTCAAAGCATAAGCAAAGAAGCAAAGAAAAACTTGTAGGGCAGGATGAGGTAATAGATAAGGTTGCCAATAAACTTGCGGGGCATTTTGAAAAAGTTAAGCGTAACAAGCAAATGAAAGTTATTGAAAATTCGCCCTGCATTATGTGTTTTGCTGGAGATTCTGGTAACGGAAAATCTGAGCTTGCCAAAATTATAGCTGAAAAAATTGGCAATAAACCTATTTATATTAACCCTCAAATGTTGAAAATTGACAACTCTGCCGAAGGCAAATCACCTATAGAGCAGCTTTTTGGAACGGTAACTACTGTTGACACTAAAGGTAGAAAGATGGAAGTTCCTACTCAACTTGCTGCACAGATAAAGAGCAATAATGAAGTCATTATAGTGTTTGAAGAATGGGACAAAATGAGTAGATTTGATCCTACACTGGCTCTATTGATGAATTTTTAAGGCAGATTAACGATAGAGGATTTGCTAGGGTGGGCAAGGATACTTTGCATTTCTCCCCAAAATCAGTCATTATATTAACAACAAATGAAAGTAAAGAAAGCTTGGAAAAGGGCTCTGCTTTAGGACGGACAGATAACGATATAAATGTTCAAGACACGACCGGCACAAGAACTGTTGTTGGACATGATCCATCATTTTTATTTAGACTATTTATCGCATACTTTAGAGCACTTGATGCCTTTGATTTACTTAAAATCGCTGAACCAAAGATTGATGAATTAAAAAAATATTATAAAAAACAATATAAAATAAATGTTGAAGTACCTGATAAAATAGTTAGAGATATGGCGGATTCTGAGGCTAAAAAGAAAAAAGGTGCCAGAGTAATAAATGAATATGCTGAGCAAATTGACGCAGCTGCAGTTGATTTTAGGGTTTGGTGCCAAAATAATAAAGCAACGTATAAAGATAAGACAATATCGATAACTTTTGAAAAAGATCGAGATGAAGTTGGATACCAACAAAAACGGTTTTAACATTATTATTGAAAATACTAGTTTATACGAGTTGACTTGTAAAAAATTAATAATAATAAAAAGGCCTTTTATGATAAAATAAAAAATATCATAGAAGGCCTAAAAATTGTGCAGCCAAAATTAACATTAAACTATAAGGGCAAATATTATATTTATTTCGAAATTTTAGTGCGGCAAGTTGATAATTGATATCGTTGGCGAAGAAGAAATGGTGGTTTTTAAACAATTCGATCACCAACAGGTTCATAATCTCGTCGATTTTGGATTAATTTTTGCAGGCAATAACGAACGAATACTTATACTGCTTGTTACATCGACATCCAGAGACATCAAAACAAATATTCCGATTGATGATGGAGGATTCAAATCAGAATTTTAGAGAATTTATGGATAATATGCTTGACGATATAATTTCTGATTTAGGGAATAGAAGTCCGAGTACAAAGCCTTTCTAAAATTTTATCGGTAGCCTTTTATCTTTATACACTGTAGTCTATAGCTTAGTAGACAAAAATATTTCTTTTTTATCTACTGCCTACTGCGCTTTTTTTCATTATGCGTCCAACAGCTTCTTCATTTTAATAAGCATTAGCCGCATCAATTCTACACCCATTTTTTAGTGCACATTATATGCTTGGATATAAGCAATTAGAAAAAACTATCAATAGGGTGAAACAAAATGTTCAAGCAGGACGCAACCGAAATAGATGAAATTTTTTTGAGTTTATCGCGAGAATAAAGGAAAATAGTCAGCTTTTATGCGGTGAAGCCCCACTAGATAAGGCAGATCAAGAGAAATTGGCGGTATCACTTACCACCGCGCTTGAAGTTGTGAAGAAGTTCATAACTAAAAAAATGTGATTTTTAGGCGAAACAAAAAAGTCTGAAGAAATCCGCAAAATTTATAAAAAATTACGTGTGCGTGCTTGTTTTTACAAATATATTTTTCTAATAAAGAAATTTAATTTTGATTTAAAATGGAGAATTTTAACTTTTTTGGTATATTTTTTGTTATTATAAAAATTTATGTGTTAAAATAAAATCGGCTGGCCTACTTTTAATTATTTGAAGGTGAGAATAATGCTCAAAAAAATATTTAAAACAATAATCTTTATATCTTTAGCTATGTGTATAATGCTAGGTGATAGTGACTTGCACGCATTAGAAATTACCCCTAGCACAAATCGAACTATTAATTTAAAAGCAAGATGTTGTAATGAAAACAAACATAAATTTCTGAGTTCTGGTATGGATGTTTATATTCCCCACGAAATTCTGCAAGAGGGATCCAATAATGCAGAAAAAGCAAAAAAACTAATAAACTCAATAGTATCAAAATCAATATCTGTTGCTAGTATTGCTGGGATGATTGTTATGCCTAAAGGAGCAGGATTTTTTGTAGGGCCTTTTTTAAATTTTCTTTCTGAAAAAACAATGAAGACAAAAGTTGAAGAATGGAGAGATTTATCGGCACAAAACGACCGCTGCGGCGTTGTGGTTTTGTATGATAAAGTTAAAACCGGAAAGAAAAAGAAAGTTGGAAATGTAGAAATCGATGAAGTAACATATAATTATCGCGGAATTTTACCACAAACGGAAGCCGCTCAATATTGTTAGGAGTACAAATTATGAAAAAATTTTTTATAATAAGTTCATTAATATTTAGTATCATCTGCAATCCTGTTTATTGCGTTGCTTCAGATGATTTTGATTATGGAATAAATAAGACATCGGATGCAAACTTTAACGATACTAGCCTTGTTGAAGATGATAGTGGGCAAGCAGGTAAACTTACTACATATGATTTTGTCCCGTTGTTTAATAGGTCTGTAATAGTTCCAGTTAAAGAAAATGTTTCCGCATTAATAAGATCATTTTGTAATATGTGTTCGGGTGGATATGATTTAACAAAGGCGATTTTAGAAACATATTGTGGAGACAATAGTAACTATTCATTTACAATTAAAACAGAAAATGAATTTTTATCTACGGATTCAGTAAATGGTAGTACATTAATATTGGGAATCCCAGAAGGTGAATTTTCTGCATACATAAGCAATAATTGTAATATGGACTTGTCCTGCAATACATACTTAATGGGTGTTGGCTCGGATACCACGCCAGAAGAGGGTTTTAACATAAGTTTAACATGTTATGATAAATTGCCAGATGGCAAAAAAACTAACATGTGGTATTGGTTAGGTCCTGTCATTGGTGTGGTTGGCGCGGCCGCAATTGGCGGTAGCAGTTTCGGTGGATACAGAGCTTTACACGGAGCAGATGCAAGTGGTGGAGAATTTGGTCCGTAAAATTAAATATTAAATATTCTTATTGCAGCTATAGGAATTATAAAAGAGGTTACTCTCTAAAAAGAGTGGCCTCTTTAGTTTATTAAAAAAGAAAAAATAAAAAAGCCGCTAACTTTTGCTAACGGCCTAAAAATTTTTAATTTTATTTAGTTACAAACTTTTTCGTGATTTCTACGTTTTCAACTTTTAGGGAAATACACAATACGCAAAACTGCGGCGGTGTAATCGCTACCTTTTTCTATATAGAGAAAGGCTCTGTATCTACCGACGTCGGTGGGCGGTCCGTCTAATTCTGTCTCGGTGCCGTCTGAGTTAACTTTGAAGTAGTGCACCGTGAAAGTTCCCATACCCGCTACGCCGGGAGTTAAAGTGACCTCAACCTGCTTTAACGCACCGTTATAGGTCAGGCCTTCTGTCAAGATAATGTTGAAGAGGTCAAGTGTTGGTATTTTTAGGATTTTAAAGCTCAAAGGCACCGCTGGAAAGGCATTGCCGTAAGGGTCGGATTGATTCACCGAAACGGTATGCGTGGCGCCGGGAAGGCCGCTTAGCGGCGTAGACCAGTAACCATCGGAATCTACTAATGCTGTGGCGAGAATTTCACTGTTCTCCGTGATGTTTACAGTGTAGCCGGGCGCGCCGGTGCCCGAAACCGTCACTGTGGCGCCGGGGTCAAACACCGCGTTTTGGGCGGGGGCCGTAAGCGTCGTCTGGTGCAATATTTATAAAATTTTTATTATTTAAAAACAAAACCAGATGTTTTTAATAACAATTAATATAATATAACCAGTTATTGAAAAGAGATGAATTTTAACAAATACTTTCGGACATAAAATTAAAAAAATCGGAGAAAAAGTTAGAAAAATCGTAGTCGTAGTCATCATCTTATTCATATCCAAACATGACTTTTACTGGACAATTTTTAAAAGCATCAGATCCAATAGTAGGCTTTAAGTTTTGTGGGATGTTAACTTCTTTTAATGATATGCAATTATAAAACGCTAAATTTTCAATATCAAGCTCAGTTAAATTTTCGCAGCTAGAAAAATCAAGTGCTTCTATTTTATTGGCACAACTTTTATTAAAGCTAGCAAAGGCCTCTTTCCATATTTTTAGCTTTTTTAAGCCATTAGAAAAAATAATGTTTGATAATGCTGAGCAATTATAAAATGCTTTCATTTGAATATCAAGCTCAGCTAAATTTATACAGACAGAAAAATCAAGTGCTTCTATTTTATTGGCAAGATCTTTATTGGAGCTGGAAAAAGCCTCCGGCTCTATTTTTAGCTTTTCTATGCCCTTAGAAAAAATACTGTTTGCTAATGCTGGGCAATTATAGAACGCTCTTTTTTCAATATCAAGCTCTTTTAAGTTTATGCAGACAGACAAATTAATTTCTTTTATTTTATTGGCAAAAGTTTTCCTGGAGTTGGAAAAAGCCTCGGGCTCTATTTTTATTTTTTCTACGCCCTTAGAAAAAATAACGTCGGCTAATGCGGGGCAATCATAGAACGCACTATCTCCAATGTTAATTACGCTACCTGAAAAATTAACATTTACCAATGCTGGGCAATTATAGAACGCTCTTTTTTCAATATCAAGCTCATTTAAGTTTATGCAGACAGACAAATTAATTTCTTCTATCTTGGAGTTAGAAAAAGCCTCTTGACGTATTTTTAACTTTTCTAAGTCTTTAGAAAAAATAACGTTGGTTAATGCTGCGCACTTAAAAAACGCTCGCTCTCCAATATCAAGCTCAGTTAATTTGCTGACAAAAAAATTAAGTGATTTTATACCAGAATTAAAAAAAGCAGATTTCCTTATTGCCATCTTTGCCAAGCTTTCAGAAAAATTAATAGCTTCTAATGCTGAGCAATTAAAAAATGCTCGCTCTTTAACATAAATCTCAGCTAATTTTTCACAACCAGACAAATTAATTTCTTTTATTTTATTGGCAAGAGCTCTTTTAGATCTAGAAAAAGCTTCTTCACCAATTTCTAGCTTTATTAAGCTTTTAGAAAAATTAACAGTTTCCAATGCGGGGCAATCATAGAACGCACTATATCCAATGTTAATTACGCTGCCTGAAAAATTAACAGTCTCCAATGCTGAGCAATCACAGAACGCCCTATTTCCAATGCAAAGTGTCTCTGACATAAAGGAAACAGTTTGAAGTTTTGAGCACTTGCAAAAAACATTTTCACCAATATTAAAATTGTCAGCGTTAATTGTTAATTTCTCTAAATTAGGCAAGGCAGTTGCAAAAGAGTATTCTCCAAAAACTCCGGTAATGCTGACTTCCTTTCCGTTAAATTCTATCTGTTTTGGGATGATAAGTTCGGTGATTGCAAGACTTTCTTCATTTGGGCCTAAAAATGGGCATATTTCAACTTGATCTTGACTTCCTTCTACAAATTTTACTCCACAATTAACTCCACCCAAATTTACAATTCTTTTATGTTGTTTCAAAAATTTATAGTACTCACTTTCTTTGCCAAACAATTTTGGATCAGTTTCATCCTCAAGATTAAAATAAGTCTGTATTGCCTTACTACTTTTGCTTATATAATTGTCAAAAACAAACAAATCTAAAGCTGCAAATTTTTTGCCATCTTTGTAAACGTCGACAGTCGTTCCCGGGAACATTTTATTAGTAGTCAATTTTCTTATTTCTTCCAGGTCATTTTCAAGACCTTGTATATTTTTTAAAAAATTTAAATGCTGAATGTTTGCATAATATTGCTTCAAAATTGGATTGCTTTTTATCCTATTTTGTGCCCAATCTTCTAATTCTCCATCGTTTAAATAAATATAGTTAAAAAATTCTTCTGGAATATTTTTCTCTTCGTATTCCTCGGTTGCGTCTTCTTCAGATTTTTTATAGTTAATAATTTGAGCTGTAGAGTCTGTTCCTACAAATTTTCTCGTTTTCGAATCAAATTCATTAATAATTATAGGGTTAAAAACTACGTTAGCGTGGATACGCTCTTGGCGTGTGTAAAAGCTAAATTTTTCTTTTTGAGAGTCTTTATCAGTTACGACTATTTTTACAGCTGCAAGGCAATCTTCTGAGGTTGTGCTAATGTCTTCTTCTTCTGTAAGTGTGACTTTAATAGCATTACCCTGTGGGAGTAGTAAATTGTAAATGCCTGGTACAGTAGTTTCTAATACTTCTTTAGATACTTCTCCATCTTTAATTTGTTTTGATAAATTATCAATATTTTTTTGTGCATTTATTAACTCTTCTGTCTCTGTTTTGCCTTTTAAGGCTTTTGCTAAATTATATATTACTTTTAATTGGTTCAAAAAACCTGTATCAAGCTCATTTCCTGGATGTGTTTTATTTCTTGTTCCTGCATATCTTATGTCTTTATAGTGTGCTTCACTGGCAGATGAATTCATATTGCTTATTACAATGTTCCATAATATTCCTTCAAATATACCATTACAATCCGAGCCAGGTTTACTCATATGCCGGCCCAAAAGTTGTAACCTGTATTTTAAGGAATTATCTGTTAACTTGAATTTTTTATGCGTCTCCACTGATTCCTTAATTTTGGCTAAGTCAACATCCAACTTTTCTAAAGTTTCCTCTTGACCACTAGCCTCCTGAAGAAGGTAGTCCCATCCATTATTATAGCCCAAGAGAGTCATAACATGAAAGGCTGTTACATCTGCACAATCTGTAAACGTATCTTTGTTTATTACAAAGGTTCCGTCTTCGTTTCTGGTCACGATATTTATATTTTTATGTTCTCTGGCTTTTTCTTTATATGGGGTGCCTTTAACTACCGCAAAATGATCAAAAAGCTTTTCAAATTTATCTATTCTGTCCTCAGCTGCCTTTAATCTTGCAGCTTCGCGCGCTCTCTCGGTTTCGTTTTTGGCTACAGGTACCGTTATCAGTTTGTTTGCCTCTCCGTAGAATTTTTTACAATCGTCATCGTTTCTAAGGCTGTGGGCAACATAACACATAAACATGCGCTCTGTTGTGTATTTGGGTATAAATTTAGTTGTTTCTTCCGTTACTTCTTCTTGAGAGTCTTTGACTTCTTCCCTCGTAATCATAACATTAAAGTTGTGCAAAAGGTTCATTAACGCATGTACTTTATAAAAAGTGCCCTCATCACTTAATTTCACTTTTTTGTCAGCTGTTAAATCTCCGGGCGTTAAAAACTCATCAAAATTTTCTTCAATAAAATTAGTTACAGACTGTAAAAAAAGGGGCTGTTCTTGTTTTGGAATTGTCTCGAAAATTAACGCAGGTGTATTTTTTCTATATTTATATTCAAGTTTGTTATAAAATTTAATTAAATTAGGAGGCTTAATGTCTTCTCCTTGAAATGCTTTAGCGTTTTCTTTTTTACATTCTTTGTTATAAAAATTCACATCGATCTGAATTATTTCATTTGCTATTGCCCTAAATTTATTATTAATCTCTTCTTTTTTCTTCTGAAGCTTTTCTAAATTTTCATTGTATTCCTTATTTCCTTTTAAAGCTTCCTCTTCTTGGCAATTTTTCTGTTCTAGATTTTGTATTTCTTCATTTCCTTTTAAAGCTTCCTCTTCTTGGCAATTTTTTTGTTCTAGAGTTTGTATTTCTTCATTTCCTTTTAAAGCTTCCTCTTCTTGGCGATTTTTCTGTTCTAGATTTTGTATTTCTTCGGCCTCTCCATCGCTTTTCTTTTGCTTACCATTTAAAAAGTTTATTCGTACCTGATTTTTTATTATATTTTTTCTAAAACTTTTGTGTTTTTTTTCTAACGGCTCATACTCCTTCCAAATTCCATTTAATTTCTCAATCTCAACAGAATAATAACCCTTTAATTTATTTTTATTTTCAATTACACTATTCACTATTTTAATATAATCTTCTAAGTTTAATACGGCTTTGTCATCAGTTTTTCTTATATGATTGTGAATAAATGCACACGTTTGAGCCAGAAATTTTGGAGACTTTTCGGGGTCGTTATCACATAAAAGTTTAAATGGAAGGATTTCTTTATAATTACTTTCAGTAGTTAGGACACCAGTTGGAGATGGAAACAAGCTCGTCCCAGTCGAGGCACTACCTTCGCCGGAGCTTTTGTTAAACTCAAAATTAGGTATATTGTCATTTGCATTTGGTTTGCCTACCACAATTATTTGTGTACCCCCGTTGCAAAATCTAAGATTTTCAGTCATACCATAGTGGTTGTATAGCCAAGCGACAAAAAGATTCAAAGCTTCAATTATATATGCACTATCTGTCTGTTCTTGAGCCGCCAACTCCGATTCAGCCTGTTGTTTAGTGCTAAGTGCAACAGTTTCAGAGTCGGACAAAAAGTCTGCAGATTTTTTAGTGTCTTCTAAAGAAAGTAATTCTTGGGGAAAATCGTCATTGTCTGCATCGGCATTATCCTGTGCTAAATTTTCGTCCGTGTCATCAGCGTTATTGTTATTATTGTCTTGCCCTGAAGGCGCTTGTTGACACGTGTTGCCGTTAGCCGCATTGGTAGCAGGCTCTGTTTTGGTCTTAGGCAAATATTTAACAGACTTTTTTATATCATCAAAATTGACTGCACTAGCCTGCGGAGAATTCGTTACCCCTAAGCCAAGCAAAGCCATAACAAAAACTCCACCACCCAGCACCGCACCTTTTAGCGACATTCCGCCACTTACATTTAAGAGGTCCTCTTCGTCAAGGCTTTTTATAGAGTCATTTTCATAATTAAGCAACTCTTCCTTAGAAATATTTAGTCCCATTTCATTGGCTTTTGGTAAGACTATTTCGTCTATTATTTTCTCCAAATCATAATGATTTTGGGCCTCTTGCAATCGATGCTGAATTTTTTGTAACGTATTTTTATCTTTTAAAATTTTCTCATAAAAATTTTTTATTTTGTTATTATCCACTGTTTTCACCTCATTAGATAATTTGTAATACATAAAATATTACCATATTTTTAGAATAATTTCAATGTTTTTTGATTAACATTTCATAAAACGGTACAAAATATATCAATATCATAAAATATTTATATAATTTTGTAAAATTTGTCGTGAGATAAAAAGAGGGCCTATTTAACGAATTTTAAAGAGCTGCAAAAACAAGAATTACTGATGCGCAAAATGAAAACACATGTTTTGGCAGCACAAGTATAAAGATTTACTTGAAATTTATCGAAGAGAAAAACAAGCTAAGGCCAACGTATTTGATATTCAAAAGTGTGGGGATTGTGGGGATAATGAAAATGTAATTAATTCCCGAAAAACTTGATTTGAAGTTTTCCCTTGTACTGTAGAATAGTAGTTTTTGCAAATTCAATTTCTTTTGTGTCTAATTCCCAATATAGTATTTAATATCAACGACATAAATTACACCTGAAAGTTCAATCTTTCTATAATGTGCGTTTTCAAAAACAGCTGACCTGCTAGCGCAATATCTAGATTGTCTGCATTGTACACACATTGTAAAAAATTTTGGTTAAACTTCCTTAATAGCACGACAAATATCTTGCAAAATAAAAAAACTGCTAAAGGTCTTTTTCTATAGAATTTTAACTTTTATGTGTATTATAATAAATAATTAAAAATCACTTAATTCCCAGCAACAATCCTAAATGGCATGTTTTTTTCACCTGGGGCTAATAGTTGTATGGTTTCAGCCATTTGTAGTGTTTATATAACATACATAACAATTGTTTTCATCGTTTATTTACTGTACAAATTTAAATATATGTTTATAATTAACAGTAATGTTGTTAGTTAGGGGGATGATCATGTGAAGCTTTTGTTGAACCCTCAATATGCACTTAGAGGCTGGCTAAAGATGCCTAGAGTTTTGTTCAATTTAAAAGAGAATCGAGCAATTAAAAATCTTACGTTAGAACAATTTTGGGCCTTGCAGAGTTGTGACGGAGAACAAGATTTGAAAATTAGTAGCGTTTTACAAGAATTTCTTGGTGAAGGCATCATTAGCCAAAATGATAAATCGAAAAAATTAAGCGAGGATCAAAAATATTATTGTTTTTCTAATAGGTATTTTAACTCTGCCCGGTGGGGCATTACGGGCCGGTGCAATTATAAGTGCAAGCACTGCTTTATGGCAGCCGGATCAGAAAATAATAATTGCGAACTGTCGCGAGAAAAATGTTTGGATATAGTTGATCAATTGGCTGACTGTGGCGTAGAAGAAGTAATTTTAACTGGAGGGGAACCTCTTTTAAGGCCTGACTTTTTCGATATTGTAGACGAATTATTAAAAAGGAATATAAAACTAAACGCAATAAACACAAACGGCTCACTTATAACAGAAAATTTTATAAATGAAATAAAAAAGAGAAATATAAACCCCGCATTTAGCGTAAGTTTTGATGGGATTGGCTGTCATAATTGGATGAGAGGCACAGATAATGCCGAAAAGGAAGCCATAAATGCAACTAAACTTTTGGCGAATGCTGGTTTTTATGTAATAAGTGTATTTTGCTTACATAGTGGAAATGTCAATGTCCTTATCGATACAATTGAATTTATGAAGGATTTAGGAGTTAGTCGGGTTGAAGTTTACAGAACGGGTGAAACTTTACGCTGGAATCTGCAAAAAGAGTATAAATCACTTCCATATGAGACTTGTTACGATATATATTTAGATTTAATTTATAAACACAGAGACAGAAACTGGAAAATTGATATGTACTTAAAAGATTTTTGCAGAATAGATAAAAACTCTAATATCTATGATATTACGCCGCTAAAGGGCAATGAAAATACTAAGGCAGAAAAAACAGTTGTCTGCTGCAGCAATAGGGCCATGTTTTTTATTGCACCGAATGGCGAAGTACTTCCGTGCAACGCCTTTACCGGTTATTCATTAAAAAACGAATTAAACTTTGAAAATTTAAATGATACAAAATTGAAAGATATTTTAACAAAGTCTAAATATTTAAATTGTGTATTAGCAACGGTTAAAGATATATTCGATAGAAATGAGGAATGCCGAACCTGTAGGTATAATAAAAAGTGTATGGGTGGGCATTGCAGGTTTATTGCACTAGCCGGCACCGGAGATTATTTTGGTAAAGATGAATCTACTTGTGCATTTTTCAGAGGTAATTATGATCAAAAAATTATAGATTTTATTGAATCTAAATAAGGTCAAACCATAACCAAAAACAAATGCTAATAATGCATGATTATAAGTTTTTGTATCAATAGTTGAGTCAAAGCATGCCTAATCCCTATACTTTTGATACAATAACGAGATAGCCACAAGAATGTGTTATATGTTGCACGGAAGCTATATTTATAAGACATGTTTATAAAAAGCAATCTCCGAGTATTTTCTCGGGGATTTTTTTAATTTCTGATTAGTTTAAAGTATTATATTCATCGTCACTAACTTCCTCGCACTATTCCGTTGATGCTGTTGCATCTAGGATTGAAAAAGCAATGTGCGAAAACCAAGAGTCTTTTGCGGTTTAGTGCCAATGTTTAGCATTAGCTGGAATTTATACCACCATACAGAGAGATAGTTTAACCACTTCCTTGCCAAATTTCTGATACCATCCTTCTCTATCCAAACGATTATTTGCTCTATAAAAAAATTTCAATTGTGGAACTTTTTTGCTTAGCACACAAATTGATAAAAAAATCATAGTTTGTACATTAAAATCAAAAGTGTTTTAAAGTTTACATGATTTGATCAATTAAGTCGACGATTAACCGATTTATCCCAACGTAAAGGCGGTATTGCATATTCCCAGGTCCAGTTTGAGATTGATAGAACGCTTTCTAAAGAAGAGCTTTCAGTTATAAAAAAGTTTTCAGAACAAATAAAGGCCTATTTTCAAAACTTTCAAAAAGGGATAAATATTGATGAGAATATTGGCGAGATCACAGCTTTTGTTGAATAGGAGACTTTGCAGTGAACTATAAATTAGCTTTAAATAAGGAAGACATTGCAAAGTATATTGAAAGTTCTAAAATTTTAGCTTTGGACATAGAAACATCGCCATTACTTCAGTATAAAAATGATGCAAAAGCATCTCTAGACGCACATAAATCAACAAACCGGGATGAGTTTTTCGGTTTCAAAAGGCAGCGGGATTTATGTACCATTTCATCACAAAGTTGGCTTAAATGCTGACTTTGTGGACACCTGGGGATGGATTAAACAAAATATTTTGATGAACGTGCATTTGACCGTGGTAATCCATAATGCGGCATTTGAGGTAATGTTTTTCTATGCTTTGGGCTGTGTTCCACAATGCAAAATTTATGACACGTTGGCTGCGGCGCAGATGACTCTCAAAACTAAAACTGAGTTTAGAAAACTCAGCGACTGCGGTCTTAAAAATCTCGTTCAAGATATTATTAAGGACACGCTTCCTACATTTGAAGAAGTCACAAATGGTATGTTCTTTGACAAGTTAAATTCTGGGGATTTTGAAACAATTCGCTACGCCT
Organism: uncultured Eubacteriales bacterium; assembly: GCA_948527295.1. Lineage (GTDB taxonomy): Bacteria > Bacillota > Clostridia > Oscillospirales > Acutalibacteraceae > CAG-557. The sequence continues at coordinate 18,893 of CAOSWK010000008.1, forward strand.
GTGCAGATTCAGATTACGCTTTGCAGCTCTACCATCTTTTTAATAAATGGTTTGATGAAAATATGCCAAAACACAGATTCATTGTGGAGCAAATCGAGTCACCTACTGCGGTGTACGTTGGGCTTATGAAGTATAACGGAGTACCATTAGACCTTGGTTTGATGCATAAAAAAGGCCTAGAAACGGGCTTGCAAATAGATCAACTTAAAGAGGACATTACAATTATGACCGATGGCGTTGACGTTGGTGCAAATGCGAGCACCAAAGCTTTTAAAGATTATTTATATAAAACCCTTGGGTTGCCAGTATTAAAAACAACAGAAAAATTCAGTGAAGCGGTAGATGATGAAGCTTTGATTTTGCTGTCTGAGTGGTGTGAGCAAAATCGGCCTGAGTTGGTTCCGATATTTCAGATGATCACAGAGTATCGAAAGTGGAATAAGCTAAAATCGACATACATTGATGGCTATTTGAAGTTTTTAAATATAGCGTCAAACCGCATACACCCAGATTTAATGCCTCTGGCAACGGAGACAGGTAGGTTTGCAAGTCGTAACGCAAATCTTCAAAATATGCCAAGAAAGGATAACGACCCAGTCTTCGTTAGGAAATTTATCGCGGCCCCGGCGGGCAAAGTGTTAGTATCACTTGATTTTTCTCAGATAGAACTAAGAGTCGGTGCTTTCTATTGCAGAGATGAAAGAATGCTTGAAACATACAGAAATAACGGCGATATTCATGCTCAAACTACCTCGGTTATATTTAACATTCCGTTTTCAGAGGCAATTGATAAGGGCGCTGGTCATTATAAAGAGAGACGCACAATTGCGAAAAATTGTAACTTTGGTGTGTTTTACGGCCTTTTTCCAAAAGGATTGCAGAGAACATTGAAGTTTAAGGCTAGACTTAATAAATCGATAGATGAGTGCTGTGAAATAATCAGTAACTTGAAAGCCGGATACAAAGGCCTTGAAAAGTGGCAGAGAAAAGTAAAAAGGCAGGCTGCAGAGGATGGTTACATAGAGACTTATCTGGGACGGCGTAGATATTTGCCTAATATCACGTCAGCTAATTGGGAAAAAAGGAGCTTTGCACAAAGATGTGCGCTTAATACGCCAATACAAGGTACGGCTGCGGACATTTTAAAACTTGCTATGGGTAGGATTGTTAAAGGTTTGAAAGATAAAATATGGCTCAGACCAGTCTTACAGATACATGATGAGCTGGTCTTTGAAGTGCCAGAAAATAAGGTTAATGAGACAATTAGTTTTGTAAAAGCATGCATGGAACAGCGGCCGTTTGAAGATTTTGATGTTCCGATAGTAGCAGAGGCTGAGGTCGGTAAAACATTTGGGACATTACATGAAATACAGAAGGGGTAAAACTATGGATACAAAAGAATTTTTTTCTGAAATTTATAAAGGATGTGATGAAGGATACATAACGCTTACGCTATTACCTGAACGAAAGACCTTGTGGTTTAAATTAGGTGAGCTTGATAATTTAGAACAGGCAATTAATAAACATAATAAAAAAACTAATATTTATTTCGGTGTATGCTTGCGAAAAAGAATTTTGCCAAATAATCTTCGTGGCAAAGATAGTGATGTATCGATTATCACGACTTTGTATGCTGATATCGATATAAAGAGCAAAGCTCATGCACAGACGGCCTTGCCAAACTCTGTTAAAGAAGCGGCGGACTTTTTAAATTCATTACCGTTAAAACCAACTATCATCGTAAATTCAGGAAATGGCCTTCATGCATACTGGTTACTTGATATCCCGTTCAAAATTCAAAGTGCGAATGATCAAGAGTATATTTCTTCAATTTTTAAAGGATGGAGCAAAGTACTTAGTTTGAAGGCCAATGAACAAGACTGGAAACTTGATAATGTATCGGACTTAGCGAGAGTCTTACGCGTGCCCGGCAGTATTAATCATAAGCTTAAAAACGGGGCAATTTGCGAAGTTTTGGGCAATAATGGGATAAGGTACCAGTTGGCTGAATTTGAGCCATATGTAGGGGGTTCTGAGATAAATAATGAAAGGGTGCAGAAAAGTAAGCCTCAGAGAGGAGATGCTCAACGAATTCTTGAAAAATGTGACTTTATTAGGTATTGCAAGGATAATGCTAAAATACTTCCTGAGCCATATTGGCATGCAATGATTACAAATCTTGTACCAATAGCGGGTGGTCCTCAGCTAGTGCATGAATTAAGTCAACCATATCCTAAGTACAGCAAGAGCGAAACCGAGGAAAAAATAAGACGAGCAATAAGCGAAAACAAGCCGCATACGTGCAAATATATTCAGGGACATCTTGGATTTGAATGCAGTAAAAAGTGCAATGTAAAAGCTCCGATTGTACATGGAACACCGAGCAAAGAACAAAGTTTTATGGATTTGCTTGATAGTGGAGAAGTATCGTCTGATAAAATTTTTTCAAAGGGAAATATGGAACTTTGTGCTTGGGCAAAATTCAGTATGCCCGCCGAGTACGCAAGGCTTAAAACAAAGCTTAAGGGGAAAGTTAATTTACGGGACTTTGAAAAAGCCGTGCGATATGAAACTCGAAATATTAATGAACATGGGTCCAAAAATAATCAGCAGTTGAAGCTAGATGATATAAGCCTTAATTCAGCAGTTATGCCAGCCGGCTGGAAGGTGACGATGGAAAATGGTGTGCTTAAAGAATCGCATTACAAAGATTCAAGGACGATGACGGTAGTATGCCAAAGCCCTGTTATAATCACAAAACGACTTGAAAATATCGATGATGGAACAGAAAAAATTGAACTTAGTTTCTTTAGAGGCAGAAAGTGGAAACGCATCATTGCACCTAGGTCTAGTGTATTTAATAGAACCTCAATCATAAAGTACGCAGATTCCGGGCTACCGATATCATCGAGTAGTGCAGCGGAATTGGTGGCTTATTTGAGTGATTATGAAAATGTCAATATTGCAAAGATTCCCCTGGTTAAATCTATAGCTCGCGTTGGTTGGTGGACAAGCATTCATTTTTCCCTTATGTAAAACAAAAAGAAATTATCTTTGAATCCGAGTCCAGTGAAGTTAGTGGAATCATTACTTCAACTATTCCACACGGGAGCATAGATATATGGAAGAAATATGCTCTTAAGGCCCGTAGGAATCCATTTGCTAGATTTATAATCAGCGCCTCTTTTGCGTCGCCGCTTTTAAAATTAATAGATAGCCGAGTATTTTTTATACACATTTGGCACGATTCACAAAGCGGCAAAACTGCAGTGATGAAGTTTGCTGTCAGCGTATGGGGCGACGCATCAAAGCTTATGGGCAGCTTTAATGCCACGAGCGTTGGGCTCGAGCGTATGGCAGGAATATTAAAACACTTGCCTTTCGCTATTGATGAGCTTCAGGTTTTGAATGACCGAAGGTTGTCTGTAGAAAAGATTGTTTATAGTTTGGGTACATTAAAAATTGCTACAAAGACAGCGAAGAAGAGGCATTAAATATATCGAACGAAACATTGAACGAAGTTAAGAAAAAAATAGGTCTCATCCTTTGACATAAAAACGAACCTCGGCCGAAACTGAGGTCTTTACATTTTTTGTAAATATCAGACTTTATCATCAAAATCTAATAATTTGTATGGCTGAATCTGGAAGACATCGGCAAGCGCAAATAATACTCTTAAAGATATTGGCTGGACAAAACTTGGCGTTTCCACTTGAGAAAGATATCCTGGGCTGACCTTTATTTTTTCAGCTAAATTTTCTTGAGTAAGGCCGTTTAGCTTGCGATAATATGCAATTTTTAATCTTTTAAAATGCTTAAAATTTGAGGGTTAACAATTAAATATTCTTCTTCTTTGAAATTAACAAAATCTCTTAAATAACCAATAGTGTGTAAAACATCGAATCCTAAAAGTGTTGTAAGCAGCCCAGAGTTATAAAACAAAGCTGCTTTGTTCGTCTTAAAAAATATCTTTCGAGAAGGCTTTAATTTTTGATATTCAGGGTCTTTTTCTACCTTAGCGATTACTTCATTCAAAAAATCCTCTTCTTTTGCTGAATTATCTTTATCTGATAAATTATTTAGTAATTCATCATATTTTTTGTTTATTTCTTTTTTAAATGCTTCATCAAGATAATCCTTTAAACTGTCATAAATGTAATCGTATCTATCTTTAGAAACAAATTCGCCAAATTCTTCTTTATGGTTGTTGCAAATTATTTCTTTTAATTTTTCTAAATATTCATTTTCTAAAATCTTTATTCCTATTTTTGGCATTAACATTTTTATAACTGTGCCAGAATCGGTTGTGTCAGAAAAAGATTTAGCACATTCTAAACAAGTTGTTGTGTAAATCCCTGTTCCTCTAACATTTTCAAAATTTAAAGGAAAATAAATTTTGCCACTTTTAAACTCATTAGCAAACTTTTTGTTGTCTACACCACGATATAAAATGATATTATCTTTTGATTCATTATCAAAATTGTTTTTATCCAAAAATTTTATATAATTTAAATTTTTTACCATCCATTCTGCACAAAATTTATCAAAGTTTTCAGGAGGGATATCTTCGCATTCACTAAGAAAGCTTTTAATTTTTTTATATAATTCTTCAGCTTGTTTTTCAATTTTATTTTCCTCAGAATTTATGACAGTTTCTATGCTTAAATTAGAACTTGCATAAAAACCAGGCATAAATAGCTCTAAAAGCAAAGTTGTTACTGCTAATGACCTAAACATTTTCATTAGATTTACCCTCACAAATATAAAGAATTTTAATTATTATATCATAAAAATTTTTTCAGCTATTTCTAAAAAAGAAAATATTTATAATCTTGTATACATCCACATTTAAATACAAAATGTTTAATTTTTTATATTGAATTAGCGCACAAAATTCTTTCTAATGTAAAATTATTTTTCCATTTTTGCAAATATAGCTTTACCTCAACAATAATCGGCAATCAATAGATGACAGATTAACTGGAATAATTTGGACAAAACCGGGCGTAAATAAGCAATTGGCCAATTCGCAGTCGCAAAAAGTTTAAAAGCATTATTTATGTTCAAAAAAGTTTAAGAAATATCGGATTACCGTGCCTATGGGTAAGTTTTGAATTTTTGCATCAGACTTAGAATTCGATAGAAACAAAATTTTGAATTGTTTTTTAATTTTTCCCAACCTTAGTATTTACGCTCCAGCGGAACGCTGGTCGGTTAGGGAGAGCTCGAGAAGAAATCGAAATCCCTCTCGGAACGTTTTTGGTTACTTTTTTCGTTGAAAAAAAATGACTTAAAATTTAATTTTTCAAGAATTAAGCAATTGAGAAAAATAATGTTTAAATTGGATTGAATCTATTGAGAACCCAAAATCATATGAAACTGTAAAATTAACGATCAGATTTTTCTAAACTAAGAGTACCGGACACAGAATAGCTTGCTTTAAAATATAAAACTTGAACGGGTAAATGCTAACTTGTTGACTTTTTCCACTTTACAATTTGTGTTTTTAAAATGCCCAATGGTGCAACTATATTGTCACGAATTAATTCATACATTCCATTTTCTGCAACTTTAATTGAACAATTAGTTTTTTTGTCTAAATAACAAGGGCTAAACAATTCTTCTTCACTCATCGTGTCAATCATAGTATAAATCTTCTCTACATTGTTGTCTAAAAGATCCTTTAATTTTTTTAAGGACAGGTGTGAATAAGTATCGGAACTCCATTGATGTAATTCAGGAATTTGAGTCCAGTTAATCTGATCTAATGGAAACTTAGTTTCTAAAAAATTTTCTTTGCTATTTTCTAATTTTAATAATAAAGTAGTAACCCCAACCAAATAGGCAAGATTTTCCGCAGGCGTTTTGTCGATATTTTTGCGCTTAATATCTTTTGTATCCTCAGAAATATTGTGAAATTCAGCAATATATCTTTCGTAATATATCTGTATCTCATCTTTTAGCGAGTCTTTGTTTTCATAGCAATACGTTTCATAGCAATTAAGTATTACTTCACAGTCACAAAACCCACCCATTTCTTTAAGCTCTGTAGTTATGTCCTCTATTTTGTTACAAGGCACATTTTCTTTCAGCCATTGTTCTGTGTAGCGCAAGGTTCCATCACATGAGAAATTTTCAATTTGCGTTTCTAAATAGCAAAATAGATTTTCAACTTCTGCTCTGCTGAGATTATATTTCTTTTTTTGACCATTTTTCCACTTGTTTAAGAGAGCTTTTTTCTCATTTTTTGATAACTCAGCCATATTATAAACCCTCCCCTTTTCAAAATTCATGTTACCATTCAGTTTAAATTTGTATTTTATCACAAAAACAAACACAAATCAAGTTTGTTTCAAACGTTGAATAGGTGGGAGTTCGTATTGCCAGACATTTTTTGAGGAACAGGTGATTGAAAAAATGTGCAACTTATCTTAAAAATATAAAAAATAATCGCTTTAATTGAAAACACATATAAAAACATGAAAAAGATAGTCGCCGAAGAAAAGAAACATGAACTAAACGCAGATGGTTTCTTGCAAATCGTAAGAAAATATTCTGAAATAGAAAAATTAACATTCGATATCTTGCAGAAATTCATTGATAAAATTGTCGTTCATCATTGCGAAGAAATCATGGGAGAAACCGTCAAGAAGATAGAAATTTACTACAAAATGATAGGACATATAGAAATTCCAAAAATGAAAAAGCTCAAAAAAGAAAGATATATAAAAATTTTTAGCCGTCAACGAGCAGAACAAATAGCTTAAAAGTAGTACTGAAAAAAAAGTATCATTAAGAGGAAAGCCAAGCCCCTAATGGTACTCTAGATTGCCTAATCACTATACTTTTGATACAATACGAAATAGCACAGTGAGTATGTTATATATTGTTGCACGGAAGCTATATTTATAAGATATGTTTATAAAAAGCAATCCCCGAGTGTTTTCTCGGAGATTTTTTAATTTCTGATTAGTAAAGTGTTATATTCATCGTCACTAACTTTCTCGCACCATTTTGTTGATGCTGTTGCATCCGGGATTGAAAAAGCAATGTGAGAAAACCAGGGGTCTTTTGCGGCTCCGTGCCAGTGTTTGGCGTTATCTGGGATTTCTTCCACCATATCGGTATATAATTAACCGCTTCCTTGCCAAATTTCTGATACCAACCGTCTCCATCCACACAAATGAGCACTTGACCTACGGGAAATTTAGAATTATGAATATGCCAATTATTGCGGCAGCCTGGCTCAAATGTGACATTGGACATGGGTATAAACGCCTCGTCTTTGTGTCTACAAGGATTGCCTTAGACTCCTTAAAATAATTGGTGTGATATGAATTTATAAAATGTGAAAGAATAATTAAAGGAATCTTTGCAAAAAGCGAAAGAGCCCATAATACTGGGCTCTCAGCCTTGATTCCATTACGGCCTGATTTTTTCAAAAAATCAGATGGCTTACTTCGGACCTTTGCTGCGCGTTTTTAACTTTTAGGGAAATACACGATACGCAAAACTGCGGCGGTGTAATCGCTGCCTTTTTCTATATAGATTTTGGCCCTGTATCTACCGACATCGGTGGGCGGCCCGGGTAGTTCTGTCTCGGTGCCGTCCGGGTTAACTCTGAAGTAGCGCACAGTGAAGGTCCCCATGCCCGTTATGTTGGGCTTTAAAGTGACCACGAACTGCTTTACCGCACCGTTGTAGGTCAGATCCTCTGTCAGGATAATGTTAAAAAGGTCAAGTGTTGGTATTTTTAGGATTTTAAAGCTCAAAGGCACCGCTGGGAAGGCACTGCCGTAGGGGTCGGATTGATTCACCGAAACGGTATGTGTGCCGCCGGGAAGGCCGCTTAGCTGCGTAGACCAGTAACCATCTGGGTCCACTTGTGTTGTGGCGAGGATTTTAATGCCCTCCGTGATTTTCACAGTGTGCCCGGGAACACCCGTGCCCAAAATCGTCACTGTGGCGCCGGGGTCAAACACTGCATTTGGAACAGGAGAGATGATTTGCACCGGCGCGATGTCCCATTTAGCGTATACAGTGGTGTCTTCGGTCACAATGGTGGTGCTTGTAAATTGATTTCGGAACGTACCGTTATCGGTAAACCAGCCGGAGAAAACGTATCCCAGTTTAATGGGGTTCCCGGGGAATGCTTCACCGAGAGAGTGGCCCTTTTCCACGGTCAGGTCAGGAAAAGTGTTCCCGCCCTTTGTGTCAAAAGAGACTGTTTTATTCTCTATTAACGTATTGGCGGTAGAACGGGGGTCTATGTAGATGCCCTCGTAGCCAAATTGATCCACGGATGCATCATTTGGGCTTACACTGTTGTTTTCAATTACAAGTGATGAACCTTTGGCTGCAAGATAAATCGTGTCTGCTTCTATTAACGCTATAGCTCCACCTCTTGTAGATGCCTGATTATTTATAATGGTACCACCGTTTATGTAATGCTCGGTTTTTCCTTCGCAACATAATGCACCGCCGTGAATAGCTGCATTATTTTGCAAGGTGCCGCCGTAGACTTTAATTACTGCAGCCGTTGTGTTTGACGTTCCGTTTCTGTAAGTACATCCAATAGCGCCACCATGTGATGCATAACATCTTTCAATTATTCCTCCGTAAAGATTTAGATTTGCATTGTTATATGCACCAATTCCTCCTCCATAGCCACTTCCAGTGCTTTTTCTCGCTTTACAATTTCTAATTATTGACCCGGCTTTTACATTTATGGTTCCTCCGCCTGGCAACTTCCAGTCAACTCGTATTCCGCCGCCATAGGCAGCAGAACCAGCATCAGTTGTGTTCGTTGCGCTGGAATCAGTTGTAAAGCCGTTTTGTATAATGGCCCCGGACTCTAAGTTAAGCGTTGCCCCGCCCGCAACATCAATTACAGACCGCCCAGAAACACCGCTGTTAGATACATCGCTAACAACATCGGAAGTCCATATTGCGCCGCCGTCAAAAGTCAAATTTCTTAAGCTCACGACTGCGCCGCTGCCATTACACTCCAAAATCGACTTGCCACCTTCTCTTTTAATGGTAACATCAGCGCCGAGACCTTCGATGGTTATCCTGTTTTTGGCAACCATGTAAGCCGTACTGCTCGCGCTGTTGGAGAAAGAACTCGGAACTGTTATGTTTTTTGAAACATAAATAATATCGTCGTCCTGAGCATTTGTTATGGCATTGTTTAGTTCCTCAAACGTAGTGGCGTAGTTTATTGTCTGCCCCACGCAAGTTTTAGGCAACAAAATGGCCTCACTATTAAATATAGCCATACAAAATATCAGTAACCTTGCCCTTTTAACCAGATTTTTCATAATTTTCATCATAGCACCACCCAATATTTATGTGTTTTTTATCCTATTATATATATATATATATATATATATATTGCAATATATTTTTGAGATTTTTGTATACATAAACAAATAGAAATAAAAATTTATATAAATATTAAACACATGAAGTTTTGAATGTGTGAAATTTTAAGGTGCAGCTCCGAAGGCATCCTTGGCCAGGAATATTCCCGAACGAAGCTTTAATCGACTTGCAGGGATTAATCCCGGGTGTTTATAAAATCGGTGCGGTTCCCATCATGAACAAAGCCACTCGGATGGCCCCTCACATTCCAGTTATGTCACGTTTTTTCGCGAGCTTTTGGGCAAACAAAAAAAGAGCCGGTTGCATAAAGGCAATCCAGCTCTTTAAAGGCCAAAGATTTTTAATTATTTAAATCCAAAAAACGCCCGACACACTGATTATCGTATCAATAGTCGAGTGAAAATATGCTTAATCACTATACTTTTGATACAAAAATAACTTTGTAAAATACGCGGCACAAAGCTATTTTTAATCAAATTAACTTTTAGCTGATTTAAAAAATTATCTAAAAGTAAAAAATCTATTAAACACAATTAATAAAATCAATTCAGTACTATAAAAGCATAGTCTTAATTATCAAATAAGGGACAATAAAAGGCCATGTTTATTTTTGTTATCATTTTAGTCATTATTGTTTATCTGATTATTGATTTAGTCCTGCTGACTATGGCTGATTTGTTCGCTAGTTGCATTATCGTTAATTGCAGTTTCTGCAGTATTTTTATCTGTGCCATTATTATTTGTCTGTTCACGATTCTCATTGCTACATTATTTCATTGTTGTTATCATCAGTTTAGTTCGTTATTCACATATTCTATCCCCAATTTTTCAAAATCTTTAAGCTCAGCTTCACTTATATTAGGTGGCCCGATAACTTTCTTTAATGCTTGGCAATCACAAAAAGCAGAAGATTCAATTTTCAAGTTAGAAGCGTTAATCAAAACTTTTGACAATAATTTACAATCCAAGAAAGCGTTGTTACTAATAACCATATTTTTTGCTAGAACTTCAAGACTATTTAATTTACTACCGGAAAAGGCCTGTTCTGAAATAGTCAAATCCTTAACATGTTCTTGGATTTTAATTTTAATAATACCTTTGTATTGATCATCTAAAAGTTCTTGCGTCTTCCAACCTTCTCCGAGAAGAGTTAAACTTACTACACTGCTTGGAATTCCAACCTTTTTTGATGATGTATATCCTAGCACTGCCCCCCACGGAATGGATAGTTTCGTAACACTGCTTGGAATAGCAATAATTTCAAATGAGTCGCAATCAATAAAAGCGTTGGTCCCAATGTACAGCTCCGTAACACTGTCTGGAATTTCAAGCTTTATTAATGATTTGCAATCAGCAAACGCATCGTCTCCCAAGGATATAACTGTAACCCCACCTGGGATAATGATTTCTTTCAATGATGTGCAACCTTTAAAGGTGCATTCTCCAATGTCTAAAGTTTTAAGGTTAGAAAAAAACTTAACTTGTTGTAATGCGTTGCAGTCCTTAAAAACGTAATCATCAATATATAATTCTGTATCGTTGCCAAAAATTCCAAATTTTTCTAGTGATTTGCAACCATTAAAAGCAGATTTTTCTATATTTATTTCATTGCCCGAAACTATAAGTTCTTTTAATGATTTACAGTCCTCAAAAGCGCCAGGTTCAATAGATAGTTCTGTAACACTGTTAGGCACTATAACCTCTTTCAATAAAGTGTTACTAAAAGAGTGGGATCCAAAAGTTAAGCTTTGCAAATTTTGTACATTTTCAAAGTTTATTGACTTAGTTAATGGAAATTTGCCCTCGAACGCAAATTTTTCTATCTCTGGTGACATTGTTATATTTTCTACGTTTATCTTACAACGTTTAGGAGTACCAACTACTTTAAACGTTTCTCCATTAATTTTAACCGTTGCTGGAATAATCCAGAGTCTTAAGTATTTTAAAGGAAAAATTAAAACTTCTTTATTATCTGGATTGTCTGGCGTAGCTCTTGTGTAAAAATACTTTATTCCATTAGAATCGTTGGCTATGGCTTCAATTTTTTGTGCAGATTCTATTACATTGTCAGAATAGGTATTTGTTTTTTTATCTATAAATTGTGTATCTTTAGGCTTGGTGTTGGGTTTAGCCTTAGACTTAGGTTTAGCCTTAGACTTAGGTTTAGATTTAGATTTAAATTTAGACTTGGGCTTAGGCTTTTCCCAATTTTTAAAAAATTCAAAGGCAGAGTTATCCCCAAGTCGTGAAACATAGTTTTCATATATAAATGTACTTAAAAGCTTTTTTTTATTATTAATTTTTATATTTGCTCCTACGCACCCTGGGGTTTGTTCCTCCGATATTCTGTCAGTGTTCCGCGCTTCACCTTGCATTGTTCTCAAAAAACGCAACGCTTCATAATTTTGAAAAAATTGTGTATTTCTTATTTTAGCAGGAACCCACTCTTCTATTTCCTTTGGCTTCAAATCAAAAAGCATCCATGAGATAGGCTTGATCTTTTTTCGCAAGTAATTTTTTTTGTTGAAGAGGCCGGTTTGGCTATATTGCTCTAAACGAAAACTTAATCCCAAATCTTTCCTAAATTTGTATGCAAAAGGTTGTAAGGAGGGTTCTGTTTCTACAAAATTTTTCAAATCATCGTCTAACTTGTTAAAGACTATTGGTTCAAATATAACCTTTGCGTGGCCTGTATTTTGCATTATTGAAAAGCTTAGCGTTTCTTTTTCTGTAATTTTCTTTATAACGTTTACCGTTGCGTAGCAAT
>CAOSWK010000009.1 GCA_948527295.1 uncultured Eubacteriales bacterium
CTCCGTTAAAATACTTCATGGGGCCAGCCTCTGCATCACCACCGATTTCGGTTGCACCGGCTGCAACAGAGCCGTCGCTGCTTGAAATCTTTGCGTGCTCTGTGGGAGTAGCCGAACACCAGATTGCCTGGTTGATATATTCCTGCTCCTGCTCCATAAGCAGACGAATCATAGTCGCCTGAACCTTGGGATCGAGTTCGCGGAACACCAGATTGCCGGTGGGCTGGAACGGTTTGTAATACTGCTCGAAGTCGCGGGGGTTGAACTCCAGATAGATCATAAAATCTTCCGGTGTCAGATAGCGCTCTGCAAATTCGTATTCGCCCACACTTGAAACAGGTGTTGCGACGTGATCCTGGATAATCTTTCCGAGGCGAACATGCGGAAGAGCATACTTTTTCTTAATACCCGACTTGACATGAATAAGACCCTCCTTATAGGTCTCATTCTCCTGGGCGACAAGGGTCAGAAGATCACCAAGGACTTCACCAGTATAGTTACTCTGACCCGCGTTAAAGTTAAATGCTGCCATTGTTAATTGTGAATTAAATATTAATGATTGATTTGCTGGCGATTAGTCGAGGGTCTTGAACTTGAAGTCTTTTCCCACAACATCTTCGACCTTGGCCTGAACTTTCTGCTCTTCAGTCTGGAGGCCGTCTTTGGCGGTGTCCTGATTGGCTTGAGAGATGATCTGACCGAGATTGTCACGAGCCGGAATTTTGGCGAGGATGCGTTCTGCAAGTGCAAAATCGCTCTGAGCCATCTTGACGTAATCTTCGCGGTCATCCTTGCTGATTTTGCAATCCTTGATTGCCTTGTCAACGAGGGCATTGATCTTGTCCTCCTGAGCCTTAGCCTCAGCTTCCTGATAGACCTTCAGAGCGCCCTTCGCCTTTGTGAGATCGGCGGTCAAATTGCTGATTGAAGTCTTGGCGCCGGTAAGCTCTGCGTTTGCAGTAGCCAACTGTGCTGTTTTCTCATCAAGAGCTTTCTGGATAGCTTCGGCCTTTTCAGCTTTAGCTTTGAGTTCATTGATCTTCGCCGAAATACTCTCGACGGTAGCCTTCTCTCCAGTCAGTCCGAAAAGAGCGGCAAATACTGTGATTTCAGTTTTATCCATTGTGTTTGAATTTGATGTGATATTCTGTTCGTTAATAGTCGTGGAGGGAAGTGTAGGTGCCATCAATCCGTAAATGGCCCTGATTTGAGCCACATCTTTGGTGTCTTTCAGAGCAGCCTGAATTTTATCTTTGATGGCTTTCGGTGTTTCAATGATGTGTTCTGCATCCACAAAACCCTTTTCAAGAGCCTGGGCTGCGGTCAAAAATGTTCCATCTTCGCCTTCTTTGCCGTTCATGATGTTTTCGACCTCATCTTCTGAGAGGCCAAAACGCTTGACATAGATAGTTTTAAGTTGCTGAGTGAAGGCTTCAGTTGCCTGATTGTATTGCTTATCTCCATTGCAATCACAGAAAGGATTGTGTATCATCAGGAGAGCGTAATCTTTCATAAAAAGCTCATCGCCGGCAGCCCAAATGATTGAACCCATAGAAGCTGCCAAAGCATCGTTGATACACTCAGTGGGGATTTTGCAATCCATAATTTTGGCGAATACACTCATCCCCTCGATGACGCTGCCCCCGACTGAATTAATATGGATGCGGATTTTGCTGGGATTGATATAATTGACGAGGTAATCAAATTCCCAGATAAAGTCTTGTACATTCCAGTAATCAACATCGGTGTAGTAGCAAATATCGGCAGGAGAACCGGTGCAATAAGCACCTTTGATAAACTTAAATTCTTTACTTTTTGCCATTGTTGCTTAATTTTCTTAGTAATAGTGAGCAACAAAAAAGCCCCTGCGACAAACAGGGGCTAAATATTAGAAATACACTACGTTACGTTCAAAATGGCTAAGGGATATATTTTGTAGCTTCATTGTAAGTCTTAGGGTGTTCCAAATTAGTATGATCATCTGGATTAACACCTTCGACTGAGGGGTCTTGGTCGGCATGATTTGTAAAAGGAGGACACACAAATTTCTTATAGATTTTATTGCGTGTGGCCCAAATATTCCTTTGCCTGAACCATACTTCATAAGTCATCCAGCAAGGTTGGAGTCCGTGATCAAAACTTTCCATTGGGTCGATATATTCCAGCTGACAGCGTTCTTGCAGACATTCATATTTGTTGATGCTTTCTTGAATTGTCTGATGAATACGCTCTGCAACATAACATACCCCCATATCGTGTCCGTCCTCATGTATGTTAAGACTATTGAGGATAAATCTTATTCTCAGTTCTGCTCGACCCTCATTAATCCTGGATTGCTGCACCAAATACCTCCAGTTTATAAAGTGAACAAAAGCTGCTGGAAACCCCAGAGTTTCTTCCTTATTACCACTGGGAGAGATAATACGTTCATATTGACCATCATCAATTTGAACAGTTTTGAATATCTTAGGGCTGTTTTCAACCCCATATTCCCAAGTGACTGAGCGAAGAATCTCCTTCATCGCTTTCAGCACATCCATAGGGCCATTAGACTCCACCTGAAGAGGTTTGGTTGGCTTCTCCTTAGGTGGGTCTTTTGGTGCTATGGCACTGGTTTTATTGCCACTTATGACTTTATTGTTTTTCTTATCTACAAGCATTGTTCAATCTTTATTGATAATAGCTTATGTTTTCTTCATAAGGAACACACTGTCAAAGAGGTATAACTTCATCATTTTACGCATAAAGCTATCGGTAAATGGGTTTAAGTAACTGGAGTGGCCCATAAACTGTCGTTTGACGTATGGTTTGGGCTTGTGCCCATTCCACGCGCTACCATAGGTTCCTTTGCCCTCATTGTGATAACCAGCGTAACAGATGCTATGCTTTTTATGATGACCGGCATTGGCCGGCACAATATCAGTGTAAACCCTGGTACGACCAACTCCAGCACTTTCATCCAGTTTGATTGAGTTATACAAATCCCCATATTCTTTGAGGATGCGACTGCCAGTGCCTCTTCTCGCACGTTTCTTTAGAGTATAGGAGGAAAGCGGAGTCCATCTTCGAGAGCGATTACTGTAGAATTGCTGATACTTGAAAGAATTTTGAAACACTTTCATTGCTCTCCGACCGACTACAACTCTAAAGTTTTCTGCCTGCACACGAAGGGCATACTGGCTGATTTGAATTTGTCTTATCCATTGCTTTGTTCCGTTAAGAATTGTAGCTGAACTACCGGCCCCTCTTTTCCCTTGATTAGTATCAGCACCCCAACGACCACTGGATGAGGACTTACTGACCGAACCTTTAGAATTGATATAGCTTACTCTTCCCCAGTTATAATTGGGATTGGAGCCTCCTTTCAAAGTCATAGGTTTGGCCCAAGGAGCAATATGGCCTTGTCGAGTGGTGAATCTTGTACCAGAGCTGAAGTATTTGCTATATTGCTTCGGGAAGGTGGCACGTCCTTTAACGCTACCACCACCTTGGTTACGAAGCCATTGCTGATACAATCTCTCCCGATGAGAACCTAATCGTTGCCCCTCGTAGAAATGCTTGCCAAATTGGGTTTTGACTTTACTGGGATCAAATTTCTGCCGAGACATAATACTTTTCTCTTAATCTGGAAACAAAGCCCATAAGCATCGAAGAATCAGCTTCTTTAATGGAAAAATAACTATGGGATGGTCCAAAAATTCTACCACATTTTGCCAAAGACTCACTGTAAACAGTATTCAGCTGCTGAGGTTTGATAAGGTCTTTGGCAGACCCCTTGATTTGGCTCAACTTTGCATTAGCGTGTGGAACCTCCAAAATCTCCAAGAAACAACGACAGTTGTATTCAATAGGTGGAATCATCCACGATGGAAATTCATCTCTGGGTGCAGCATATCCTTGTAACGCCATGTGCCAGGGCCTAACCTTTGCATCATTCTGAGTCCAATAGACAGCATAATCAGTAGCTGACATCTTTAGCCACAAGGCAGCCATCACACCAGCATATTCAATGTCGGAGTTTTCTATTGCAGAATATTGGTCATTGTATTTTTTGCACAATGCTACCAGGTCATCATAATCATCAGAGTTGAAGTCAATCTCAGTATCTCCCACAACCTCCAGCACCTCATCATACAACTGATACTCTTCACATACTGAAAAGTCAATTAGATTTAAGATGCCGGCTGTAAGACGGGCTATAAGGTCTTTATCGTACTGGGTGAGGTTTTCATCATTTGAGTTCTTCAATAACTGAAGGGCCTCATCAATATCAATCCCTAATCCTTTGACAACGTGCTTAAAAGCAATCTCTGTTCTCAGTTCTGCAAGGGCATATAGAGCCTCTTCCTTATCATCGTTATGTAAGGATTTAAGTAGTTGAGTATATAAGGCTAACAAAGACTGATAATCGCTGTCATGCTCTGTTTGTTGCTCTTCGGTCATGGCAGCTTTAGTCTGTTTGACCAATTCAGAGGTGCGTCCGCCTTTTAACGCACCCCTGACAGAAAATTTACCTTATTTCTGTGATGACCATAGCGTTTGTAATACTCTTCATCACTCATTCGATGACCATCGCCATCTTCATCACCTTCCCAGTCACCAAGGCCACCGCCTCCGTTACCAGCTTCAAAGTTACGTTGCTTGCCAACTTCAACACCCCATTCTTTGTTGATTTCCTCCGGCTCAATCTCATACTTGTCAGTGAGCATATCATAGAGTTTAATCTTATTCTCATCTGACATCTCCACTTTATTCATATACTTGAAGTACACATCTGCTTCGATGATACCCCAATATCTGAGGACAGGTACAACCTGCTCGTTCATCACATTTTCAATGCGTGTACGATATGAGTTGATACGGGCACGATAAATATTTTCGTGAGCTTTGGTTGAACCGACATAAGCCTGAGTTGCACCGGCCATTGATTCAGAACCAAGAATAAGACTGTCATTTTCCTTGTTGACAAAGTTTGCCAAAGACTCATATATCTTTTCAGAGTTAGAGGCGGCAAATGCTTTAATGTCAATCTCATCTCCCTTCCCGGTCACTAAGACTTTGTTTTGAGCAGCAGAACCAATTTTTCTTGCTAACCTTTGCCTTGAATCATTATCTTCAGCTTCGGTTTTTCCGTGAATAATCGGTTGCCCATAGGTGTGACTGAAGTTTACCCAGTTACTCACTGTGTACTTCTGAGCAAGGATATTGGGAGTGGTTGCAGCAAAGATGCCAAAACCACCAGTGTTGACCAGAATGTAGTTGTGGCGATACTGTTCTGAATCTAAATCCCATCCCGGACTCCATTGACACCAACGCTGAACAACACGACGTTGATCAGGAAGGACACATCGACGTTCAATGCTGTTGACCTCTTTCAGCAATCCAGTTTCAGGGTCTATTTCAGGCATTATCTCCAGCAAAGTATAGCCATATAATTCGGCTTCAATGATGCCTTTGATAATCTTTTCAAACTGAGATCCTTGGCATATTTTTGACTGTTTGGGATCTCTTATCCATTTCCCGTCCTTATCTTCACGAGCAAACATATATCGCTTGCCTACGAGCTGGGAAAACAAAGTTGCAATGGTACCCTGAAGATGCGCATTTTGGATATAGCAGGCTTCATATAGGTCTATGAGTCTGGAACGGTCATCCATAATGGTGCCGTTCTCAACTTGACTGACAACACTTTTGTAACGACACCGACGTGTCAGTTCATCGGTATAATCGGTAATGGTCTTTTTGACAAGGTTATAACTGGCAATCAGGGCCTCATCAGTAAAGAAATTACCATTTGAATTATGTTCTGTGCGTTTACGCATAATCTTGATTTTATTGGTAATAGTCTTACTGTACAGTGGGTTGGGGAAACCCTGAACACCACAAATTCGGTAAGTACACAGGTGAAATAAAAAAATTTCAACTTTTTTATTGTTGATATTCAGCACAATATAGGTAGCGATGTTTCACTTTGCTTAATCTTGCTATACACCCAATACTATTATAAAAAGGAGTACATCGAAACAACTCACAAATACTACAGTCAAATGACAAATTGGAAAAACCTGAAGAATAACCCACCGACTGAAAGCTGTAATATCTGCCTGAAGATTGGTGTCAGTTATGATACTTATTATTTCAAGCGATATACCAGTTATAGTTGGGAACTATACAAATTCCCCAGGGCCATTGGTCCGGAGAAAGTTCCTGACAATGCTTTCTACATAAATCTCGATGAGATCAAATGATTATCCGCAGTTCATTATTCAAATCCCATTTATATGTTAGCTTACATTGAAGCGAAAGTTCGATTCAAGAAACAATTAGAGAATGGCAAAATCAAAGACGTTGTTGAGCCATATCTCGTGAAGGCCGATTCTTTTACAGAAGCTGAAGCTCGTGTCACTAAGGAAGTGACACCTTACATTTCAGGAGAGTTCTCAGTGGCTGCCGTTACTAAGTCCAATGTGTCTGAAATCTTCTATGATCCCAATGGCGATCGCTGGTATAAGGTTAAAGCCAATTTCATTCACATTGATGAAAAGACCAACACTGAGAAGTTGGCCCCGACCTACTATATGGTTCAGGCATACGATTTCCGTAGTGCTCTCGACAACTTTATGAAAGGCATGAAGGGCACGGTCGCAGACTTTGAAGTTGCCAGCATCACAGAAACCAAAGTTATGGATGTGTTTGAGTAAACGCTATGGATTACAAGACAACTATCCTCAAAGAGAAAGTAACAACTGACGAGACACTGCTTCCAGAGATAGCTGATCTGCATTTTGGATTCTTAGGTGAAAAGAAAGCTGTATTTGATTATACAGCATATCTTGAAGCCAGTAAACTTCCAGCGATTGATCATCGGGTGTTTATGAGGGCCAATAAGCATTTTATCGAGACCCTTACTAAAAATGCTAACAAGAAAACCTCAGAACTTTTCTATCAAAACACCGATGGTCATATCCTGGTAGATGCGGAATTAGCTTTTATCTTCATAGCTTATGTGAACCCTGAAATGTTTTTGTACTTCAACAGCATATTGGTGGATGCCATAACTGATGGAGTTGCTTACAGTCACGGTTTCATATTTAGTATGGCAGCTGAGAGATTGCCGTCAGACGTTCTAAGCGATATAATCAAAGATAGAGAGAATGACGCAGCAAGAAGTGAACAATAAGCCGACCACAATCGTGGCATTTGATTCGTCATACATTCTGGTGGCGATATTCAAATCCATAAGCGAGGCCGCCACTTTGACTAACACAATCCGTCAGTCCTTAATCAAAGCAGCTTATGGGAGCATTATCTCAGTCAATAAAAGATACTGGAGAGTGGTTCCCCCGGATTTTCAGATTGAGCCTGATGATGTGGGTAAACTGACTTTATTTGAGTTTGATGAAGCTGTAGGAGACGATCGAAAGATTTACACTACGCGGAAGATGCTCAAAAATTCTGTAATGTTGGAGAGTGAATATCTTGTTCTCCAGAAATCCCAAGGAAAATAATCTTATAACATTAAATATAGAAAATGAAAGTAGTTCTGTTATCAGAAGGGGCAATAGCCCCCAAACGAGTAAATGAGTTTGCCGCCGGCTACGATCTCTTTACTCCAAAAGACGTAGTGGTCAATCCTGGCCGCAATATGATTCCACTCGACATAGCTGTTGAACTGGACCCTCACACCCAGGGTGAAGTCAGACCTTGTAGTGGTTCCTCGATTAATGGTATGAAAGGATATTCTCTTCAAGTCCATGATACCGAGAAGAGGCTTGATGCCGATGTCATCCTTGGAACAGTGGATGAAGATTACAGGGGCGTAGTAGGTGTTATCATCAAGAGCTTTGAGAAAGAGCCTTTCCTCATCAAGCATAAAGAGAAAATTGCACAGCTTGTAGTCAAAAAGTATGTTGGCACTCCGTTTGAGATTGTCTCAGAACTCACGACTACAGACCGAGGCACTAAAGGTTTTGGTCAGCTGGAACACCAGTAATCCGATTCATACAGCACAATTAAGGAGCGTGAAGCAGAGAAGCGCACGCTCCTTTTTTAATGGCCTTTCCTATATAATTAAGGTGTATCTATTGTAAAAAGTGAAACTTCCTTAAATGCTTAGATAACACGTTACCAGTGTTTTAAGTCAAGTTTAACATTTTTTAGAAAGTGAAACTACAAAAATATTTGGTGGTTTCACTTTTTGGAATTAATTTTGCGATACCAAAACCAAAAATTGTATGAGTAAAAAAGGAAGCGTGACTACGGCCGACTATCTGCCGTATGCCGATTATCAAAAACTTGTTCAGACCCTTATTGATGAAAAGAAATATTGGTGGGCCTGTTATTGCATCCTGTCTTTTTGTACCGGGCTGCGCTTTTCTGATGTATGTAAACTAAGGTGGACTGACGTGCTTGACCAGAGAAAGATTGTCATCACGGCAAAGAAAACCAATAAGACTCACGTTATCCCAATCGGACAAAATGCTTCTGACCATTTCACTTCTCTTTATAAACTGATGGGTAAACCTCCCAAAAGAGACATTATCCTTGTAGGGCAAAAAGGAGAAGAGGGAAAGGCTGTGTCAATTCAGTATATCAATCGCACCTTAAAGAAATGGGCGGTAAAATATGATCTGGATATTGACAATTTCAGCACTCACACATTTCGGAAAACATTTGGAAGGTATGTCTATGATAAAGGAGGTCAAGATGAAAAGACTCTTATGTACCTCAATCGTATTTTCAAGCATACCAGCTTAGATACTACGATTACTTATCTTGGTATTCGTAATGATGAAATATCAAACATCTTTGACTCTATACAGATATAAGAATGGAAAATAGATGCAGAATATTGAGTAAAATCAAATATTGTGGTCTTTGTGGAAAGAAAATCTGGATGCAGAACTACAATACCCAAAATCGTATCGCTCATATTATGGTCAGAGATGGTGTCTGCTATGAGTGTGCGTACTGGGAAGATTTGATTGCTTACCCCCCGAAATATATGGAGGTGGTCAATCATAAATGTCTGCGTCTGCATCCGGTTGCCGACAAAAAGGATAAGACCCTTATTCTCGGAGGTAAGGGAAAGATGAGATATTTTATGCGTACCGACGGTTCCCTTATTCAGTCAAATGATATATGGGTTATAGGCACCATACCGGACCGATTTTCCTCACAACTTCCCACCTCAGCAGTAGAGATAACCTTGAAAGCATATCGTCAACTGAAGAAAAGTAATAAGAAATGTCAGGCTCGTGCGTGTCTGGATCGCTATCATTGTTTCAGATATAACCGGGCATTGGAGAATGATGAAAGAGGCCCATTCAATACAGTTCCACCAAAATGGAATGTAGGTGATGAACATTGTGGTTTCTTTATCAATCTCCAGGATATAAAAAGTGATGAAAGCAGTATAATCAGTAAACCAAATTCCAATGAAACAAAAAACTGAAGAGTTGCTTAAAAAAGCACAACAGATTATGGGGGATGATTCAGACTTCCTCATTATCGCTCACAAAGATGGCCAATGTGGTGCCGTTGCTCACGGAGAAACTGATAATATTGCTCAGGCGATATTCTCTTGTATGCACCAGCCGAACAATCCTATCGGCTCTACACTGTATCGCATCATCAAGCTCATTGTGTTCAACACAATGAACAATCCCTCACCTTATGCTTCAGATCTCATCGACGCAATAGAAAAAATCCTCCCTGACGATGAGTAACAAGTATATGCCATACGATGTGTCAGATATAGACACATTGATGAATGAGCCTTGGGAAATCAGTGACCAGCCATTCATGCTTCATGCAGCCTATGCTCTCAGCTGCCTCTACGACATTGTGGCCCCGGAGGATGACGAAGAGTTTACTCCAGAGGATATATGGGGTTGCAAGATTGAGAAAAAAATCCTTGACCGTCTTGTTTTGGATATTGCTGATGATTTCAATGATGCAGCTTCCAATCGTAAGCAAGTCCGTATATGGGATAAGAATTACTCAATCCGAAAAGTAAACGCTTATGATCACAAGCGTCTCAATCTCATCTTCAGCTTCCCATTGGAAAATGGAGAATATACCTTGACCAAAGAGGGGGTTCTTAATCTGGGCGGTCGTGTAGATCCTATGCTTAAACCTTATGAGGTAACAAAAGAGCAGGCCAAAGTCAATCGCACCTATCTCAGACAAGTGATTATGCTTGCCGAAGATGATGAGAACAATGGTTGGGATCAACTGACCGATATGGAGATTGTGGTATATTGTTGGGCGCTTTTCTACAACAAGCACCAATACGACAACTTTATCCATTTCAAAAATGAATACAAGGATTATCTTTACGTCACTGAGAAGGATATTCTCAGCTGTCTTAATGAGAAATCCACACTCAGACAACAGCCGGTGGGAATGTATGCGTTTTCGTATGATAAAGTTCTTGCTTGGAATAAAGCTAACGGCCAACAATCATTTGCTGATAAAATTCCAGCTGATAAGGCAGAAGATTATTGGTACGATGTAGCCTTGAAAAAGACTTTCAAACCGATAGACCAACGATAAAATGAGGGGGATGGCATTACGCTTTCCCCCTCATCTTTTTGACTTCCTTCATAAAGAACAACCCTTCAGTATAGTCTAAGATATAGTTACCGGCCTTAAATCTATCCAAATGCTTCTTTGAACCATTATCCCGATCCATCACAAGTTCAAAATTCTCATTCAGATACCAGTACACATTATCCTTTCCCTTTTTGGGTGCTTTTACAAATTGATGACACCGCTCATTATAGAACCAACCTTGCTTAGATGTAGCTGCGTGTAATCGTTTTATGTCAGCCTCCAATGCTGGTTTTAAGGGTGTATAGTTAGAATCCACCCAATAATCCATTTTAAGTTCATCCCCCTCCAGATACGCCAGAAAATGATATTTGGAATTGTCTGATTCTAAGAACATACCCACATTTGGCTCATCACTATTGGGGTTTTCAATAGTGCCATAAAAATATTTTTTAGGGGTGTACAGTTTCTCAAACTTACCAAATCGAACATGAAAATCCACCCCTTTCTCAAATAAGAGGCGTTTCATCTGTAATATCCGGGCCTCATCAAGAGGTTTTAATCTCCCTGGCTCCAGAACCTCCATATCATTTACGATGAGATTTCCATCATAGTCACAATAAGCAGCTAAAATTACTCCTGCCGGCGTGCTATTTCCGACCACACCCATTGTATTGCCATAGCTAACAAAATCACCAGCTCCAAATCCAAACTCTATCCAATCAAGAAATTCCTGATATGTTGAAGTAGATTTGGGAATCTGAGAGACACGGATGTTCCCTCCCTTAAACCGTTTGCGACAATATGCGAGAACTTTCTGCCAGTCCTCGTCTGAGAACTGGCAATCAGAAGTGTATCGGTATATTTGATTCAGAGTTTTCATCTGGAACGGTCTTGTCTTTTTAACCTGCAAAGTTACTATTAAAAATTAAAACTGGGTGAATTATTCGCCCATTATTTTGTCCGAACTTAAATTTTTAATAATTTTGCAATTTGCAAATGAGGATGTTGCCACATCCTGACGTGATGAAAGCAGTGTTATGAACAATTCATAACATGAAGCGAGTACCAAATAGAGCTAAACTCCCACCCCCGGAGCCGATTATCATCAAGCTCGATCAAAAACAGCTTAGAGGCAGAATAGTCTTGCCTAAAGTCAAGTATCAGGTAATTGCATCCGTAGAGGCCGATGAGGTTTTTGACGGAATGGTTATCCCACTCCCCAAAGTCCTGATATATTTTCTCAGCAAGAATGAATTGATGTTGCTTTCCACCATCATCGAAGAAACCAATGAGAATGGTGATTGTGCATTGTCGTTAAAAGAGATGGCAGTTAGAATGAAAATTTCTGCTCCTACTCTTAGCAACTGTCTTTATTCTCTCAGAAAAATTGGGCTATTACTGGAGACCCCAAATGGGAAAAAGGGTGGGGGCCGACTCCGCAAGCTCAATTATCCAGCTATTCAACATTTGAATGACCTCGTTGAAGGCGAAGATCTGGGTATTTACACTCGGATCAGGAAAGCCTCACGCAAAATCAATATCCTCAATCTCACCAAGGAAGATGTGAAAGGTGCATACGATACCCACGTTCTTGACCCAGACCACGATCCGGCAGAGGAAGAGGAATATGATTAAATTGATGAAAGCAGTGTTTTCAAAAACTGAAACACAATGAGCAGACCGATACCGTTTGAGTTCCAGAAATTCGGGAACCTGACCTTGGTAACACTGGATTCCAGATTTGCCGACTATGATTTCAAGCCGGTAATGCAGAATGGGAAGATGATGATGCAAATTCCTGAAAAGACCATCAAAGATTGCCGTAACATTGACGGATGTGTGTATTTCCATCTTGGTAGAGTTTCTGATCAGGTTATGGTTGACCTTATCGAGAAATTCCAGAAGCTGAAAGTTGAAAAAGGCTGGAAGCCTGGAAAGGGCTTGGTTGTACCTGACAACAAATTCATAATCTGAGATGGACTTCAAAGAACATCTGCTGTCGCTGCATTGGAACACGTTTGCCAAATATCCGGCCCAAGGCTCGGACATTTACATTCACTGTTACACTGATGACGGCAGCAATCACAAGTTTTTCAGAGTACGACAGTTCAATGCTGTCTGCTTCGACTTCCAGAGCATAGTGAGCAAATCATCCAACAAACACCAATGGCGGTTCTCTTGGCTGCCAGTAGAAAAAACTGAAGAAAGTTATGATACCCGAAATTCTGATTAGTGCGATGATGGCTGTTTCGCCATTCCACCCAAAGGCCCCGATACCTGATGTACCCAAACAGTACGCAATCCTGACTTCCGGAGAAGAGAGCCGAAAGCCAATATCCAGAAAAGAGCGCAGGGCAAATAATCGGCGCAGATCCTGATGAAAGCAGTATTCCTCTCTCCACCGACTATTATGAAATGAGCACGAGTTTTTGTCTCATACAAATTTTGGTTTACAAGTGCGCTGGGCTGTGAAGCTCGGCGCATTGTTTTTTGTGGCTGGGGTGGTCGGAGGCCACGAAAGAAAGAACAACAAGAAAAAGAAAAAACAGAAAAAAAGAAAAAACCGACAGAAAAAAGAAAAAAAGAAAAATAAATAAAAAGAAAAAATAGAAAGAAAGGGTCCACTCTCCCTCATTCCTTTTCTCCTAAAGTCGAAAAGGAAATTCGGTCGAGTGGCCCGCGCACACGCGAGCGCGCCCAAAGCACAGAACTTCTTAGTAATCGTAGCTCCCTATCCCAGTATCCTTATCAAAGTCTGTTCCCCCTCATTCCCAGCAAACCTTCAAAAGACTGTTTAGAGTTTTTTGAATAGAGCTTAGTTCCTATCCCAGTATTCTTACAAAAACTGTTTTGTGATGTTTGGAAGAAGTGTTGGGGAAGTTTTAGGGAGTGGAAGGAGGTTTAAGGTTTTTCTTTTTTTGAAATTCTTAAAACCTTCCCAAATAAGACCGCGCCCGCCGCCGGCCTCGCCCCGCCGATCGCCCCCAGTCCAAAAACCGATTTGAAAAATCGCCCCCGGAAAAATTTGGGCAAGTGTTCTGAGAGGTTTCTGGTGTGCCAAAAACAAGAATTTTTATGGTTGCCAAATATCCTGAACGGACGTTGAGATGAAATATGCCCAAATTTGCCCCATAGGAGGCTCTACAATCAATTTTGTGGGCCGAGATGTGTAGTTGTTCATCTGAGGTTGAGAAACGCGAAATTTGGGGCATTTTAGACGGTTTTGAAAATTGGCTGGGATGACCTCTCAGGATTAAGAGAAAGAATTGAGGTGCTGTAAATTAGGTAAGTTAAGATGGCTCAGGGGTTTAGCCGATTTTGGCTTAAAAATGATGGTTTGAAGCCGATTTCTGGGAAGAAAATTGGGTCGATTCAAAGGGGTTTTGTGGAGCTGGGATGGCACTCATCCTACCAGTAAAACAACTACCAAAAACGAGATTTGAAAATTGGGAAAAATTTACATCTGCCTTGAAGAGCAAGGGAGGCACCCACCCCGGTTTTTTATTTATTTTCAGATGTTTAGCTCCATTTTTGGCTTATTTTGGTTTCACTTTTGCAATAAGTGAAACATCTATTTTTAGACTGAAAAACCGACTTAAAGTGTTAAAAAGTGTTTAATCTACATTGATTGCCGATAATTGCTTGTTTTTCAATCTTTTGGCTCAATTTTGAAATTTTGGTTTCACTATTTTTAGAAAGTGAAACCTTTTTATATATATGTGTAACTCCATTTTTTAACATTTGTTTAACACTCCAAAACACCCTAAACCTTTTTTAGACCTTCTCCAAACACAAAAATAACCATTTTCACAAAAAATTTTCAAGAAAAATGAAGATTTTTAGTTTGCTGTAAATCAATCACTTACAACCTTGCAAACAGCCTTACACCTTAATAGATATAAAAGATGGACTATTTCAAAAAAAATTTTGCCAAAGGTGTTGTAACCGTCCAAAGACCACTGCAATATTGTGGTGTAAGATTTGAGAAACGGATTAGCTCCCGAACCTCTCAAAAACTTGCAAGAGAACTTTGACATATTGATGCTTAGTAACCTTTGGCAATAGGTGCGAAACGTGAAACCGCTTAACTCCATGAGTGAGCAAAATTTAGCAAATTTTCGTCTATGCTATGCAATTCCATGAACTGCAATATAGCAAAAAACGTGTGAAGTATCGAAGTAGCAAACCGTTTCAATGATTAAGTTACAAAAATATCCGTGTGTGAGTAAAAACCGCAATAGTGCGGGCGTATAAAGCGCGGAAGCCCCCTGCGCATGGGGGGAAGAGTGGCGTAATGTGACCATTCGGGGGAAACCTTTGTCCGACTTGTAATCGGATAGCATAGAACGCAAAGAAGTCCGAAATGTGCAAAAAACGGTTGCGCACGAATGCGGTAAAGGCATACCATGCAAGCGCACTGACCGTACCCCTTAGTGGGCATGTTCGGATTGGCGTAGGAGCACAAGTTACGCCCGTTCTGGTAGATTTTACAATCCAATTAACACTTTATAGGGTAAGTCCGTAAAAGCGGCGCAGGGGATTGCAATGCGTCCCCGTACCCACTATGTCTAATAATTAAAGCAGTTGTAACCGCTCTCGTGTGGGGTTACTAAATCATCATGGCAACTTCTGCAACTACTCTCAACGCAAAGCAAATCAACGCCGGCACCCGTGAAATCCTCGGCAAGACCTCGCAACTCACGCAGGTACTGCGTCAATTCGAGACGCTGTACAGTGAAAAACTCGCTTCGTGCGACGGACTCACTGTGGAGGCGTGGATGAGCGCAATGGGCGTGGAGCGTTTCACTGTGACCAAGCAAAACGGCAAAGTGCAGAAAAAGGGCTACACCCCCGGCACTATCCGCAAAGGGTGGAACACTGCAATGCAGACTGAGGGCGAAAAGGGGAAAATGTGTGTGTTCAAGAATATCCCTGCAAAGTACAAAGATGAGGACGGCACGGTCTATCGTGTGTTCACACCCGAAGAGGCTGCAAAGATTGACGGCAAGTGCGTTTCACGCTTCATGCTGTCCGAAATCGCTGACGACAAGTGGACTGTCGCAATCATTCTGCGCGGTCTGAAGCAAGGTCGTGATTACAAAAAGTACAACGACAAAAGCGTGGAGTCCGACATCGCGTGGAAAAAGATGGAAGACCTTTGCATCATTCGCATCGCTGAAAAAGACGGCAAAGAAGTCCGCGAAATCGTGAACATTGAAAAGTCTGAGGTGTATTTCTAAGCCTCAACTATCGGGTGAACTTTAGCGACATTGGGGGTGCGAGTCCCCCACACTCACCAAACAAAAACACTTAAAAATGGGAACATCATTCAAAGGGGTTTCTATGCCCAAATCTGAACTCAATGCCTATGGCGTTGGGCTTTTGCGTTTGAGTGAGGCACATATCAATGCCGAAAACTTTGAGCGTGAAGAAATCGAATATATCGGGAAATGCAGCATCCGCCGGCGCAAGGTGGTGCTGGGTCGTATCGGGAATAATTGGGCTGTCGGCGGTCGTACTTCTGAGGTGCGCCGTAAAGTGACCGCTCAATTCCAAGCAAACTTGCGGTTCCGTGCCCACTATGTGATTGAGGGGAAAAGAGTGACTGTGTTGCATACTTCCGTCAATATGACCGCTGAAAAAGCGATGAGTGCGTATGAGTGTCGTGATACTTCCAAGCCACTTTCTGAGATGAGTGCGAGGGAAATCTTCAATGCTGCCAAAGGTCGCAGACCGTCACGCAAAAACGCTCCCAAAATGGGTCTGTCAACACGTTTGGCAAACTCCGTCCGTATGGAAAAATAATATCAACCCAATAAAAATTCAACAAAATGATTAGAACAGTTTATTACATCTGCGGTCGCCCTCGTGTGGCTGTGAGAGTCGCTTCCTGCTCTGGTGGCAAGTACATCAATTACGCTAACCCTTCAAAATCCAACAGAAAATGAAATCACTTCTCAAAACCCTTGCAGTCGGCTGTGTGGCTGCTTTCCTCGGTGTCGGCTGTGCCGTTGCTGCCTCTTTCGTGAAGTATCAGGACGAAATCACTGCATCTCTTGCGGAATATCCGTCTGAAAACCGCCCAGTGAGCGGAATGTTCTTTTCCACTGAATATGTGGTGGAAGAGTATGAGTATGACGATGCCTATTGTCTGCTCTATAACGATGCCGACGCAAATCTCTTCGAGTGTGAAATCCTCGTTGACCTTGAAACTTTCCAAATGGTTCACAACTATATCGAAGAGGGCAAGAAACTCGTCGGCGCCCTGGTGCTGAATGAGGATTACAGTTTTGACGGTCTGGAGGTGTACACCTTTATGCCCGACCCTGAGTTTGAGATGGCAGACGCAAGTGCAAATCTCTAAAAATTCCAAGCGATGAAGAAACTCATTCTCACAATCATTCTCGCGGTGGCTGCTGTGTCCGCTTATGCTGCCGATGAAGTCAAAAACGACACAATCCCCGTGAATAACTCCCAAATCGTGAAGATAGTCGAGGACGAAAGTGTCAACTCCAAGGGGAACAAAACGACCAAGTTCTATTTCCTGTACAATGGTGAGTTGATACAGGCTTCCCGACACGTTGTGGAGTCATATAATCTCTGTAAAAAGCACGATGCAAAATGCCGCCTCGCTGTGGTGGTGAACAAGAAAACCAACCGCAAACGTATCATTCTAAACTAATATCAACTATGGCAAACTATGATGCAATGACCACCTCCGAATTGGAGGAAAAGCGCGACAATCTTGCGGAACGAATGATGCAGTCAAACGACACTGCTGAAATCGAACTGCTCAGTCAGGAAATTGAGGGTATCGAGGATATTCTCAATGAGCGCGATCCGCTGGTAGAGGATTAAACTGCCAAAATCAAAATCAATAGCCGGTGCTTCATCTGAGGTGCCGGCTTTTTCTTTCA
>CAOSWK010000010.1 GCA_948527295.1 uncultured Eubacteriales bacterium
GATATCGTTTCACTATTTCTAGCTTGAGTTCTGCAGAATATATTTTTCTTCCAGACATAGAAATAACCCCTTTCATTAGATTTTCATCTTTGTCTAACAAATGGGGGTCACTTCAGAGAACAGCGAAATGAGGATAATCTTGACGTTGCGGTATGTTCAAGGGCTAACATGGTAAAACATAACTTATGTTATCGCTGAGCGCGATGGACAGTATCCCAGAAAAATCATAATACTTTTTTAGAAAAATAAAACCCGTTGCAATATTTTAACAAAATTGGTTGATTTTAAAACATATTTATGTTATAATATGTTAAAAATCAAGTTAGCGGGTGGTGAATTTGAAATTAAGTTGGAATGAAATTGCGAATAGGGCTATTAAATTTTCTAGGGACTGGGCTGACGCACGCGGCGAAAAATCGCAGGCACAGCTATTTTTAAACGAATTTTTTCATGTTTTTGGCGTAGACTTAAAAAAAGTGGCTTTGTTTGAGAAAAAGGTCCCGATGGGGCAAAACCGCGATGGATACATAGATTGCCTTTGGGATGGTGTTATTTTAGTTGAGATGAAGTCGCGCGGAAAAAGTTTAAAAAGAGCGTATGAGCAGGCAAAAGACTACGCTTTTAATTTGTCCGACGCCGAGCTTCCCGAATACATAATGGTCTGTGACTTTGAAAACATTAGGTTGTACCGGCTTACGACCGAGCAAGTTTGGACATTTAAGGTTTCGAATCTCAAGAATCACGTAAAGAAATTTGCGCTGCTGGCTGGATATAAATCTTTGAGGGAGACGTATCAGCCCGAAATTGAGGTTAACGAGAAGGCTGTTCAAAAGATGGCCAAACTTCATGATGCGCTGAAGGAAAGCGGGTACGATGGACATGCCCTTGAGGTCTATTTGATTCGGCTTTTGTACTGTATGTTTGCAGACGATTCGAACATCTTTGAGCGCGGCGCATTTTATCAATACATAAAAAACTCAAAGGAAGATGGCTCGGATTTGTCCCGGCGGCTTGCGGAGCTATTTGAAATTCTAGATATGAATGACGAAAAACGGCTAAAAAACAAGCTTTTGCCAGAAAAAATGAAGTCAGATTTCCCATACATAAACGGCAAATTATTCGCAGAGCCCTTGCCATTTGCGTATTTTGACGGTGCAATGCGAAAATTGATTATAGAGTGCTGCGAAATGGACTGGTCGAAGATTTCGCCTGCCATATTTGGCGCGATGTTTCAGGAGGTTACTGATCAAAAAAAGCGCCGAGAACTTGGCGCGCATTATACCAGCGAAGAGAACATCTTGAAGGTGATAAAACCGCTGTTTTTGGACGATTTAAGGGAAGAATTTGAGCTGATAAAGCACGATAAAAAGAAGCTGTCAGATTTTCACGATAAATTAGCAAAATTGCAATTCCTCGATCCGGCCTGCGGTTGTGGGAATTTTTTGATTGTCACATACCGAGAATTACGGCTTTTGGAGCTTGATATTTTGAAGATGCTAATTGACGACGGTGATCAAATTTCACTGGACGCGATAAATACATATTGCCGCGTGAATGTGAATAAATTTTATGGCATTGAGATCGAGGATTTCCCGTGTCAAATCGCGCAGGTGAGCATGTGGCTGACCGACCATCAAATGAATAACCGGATAGCCGAGCACTTTGGCCTGAACTACGCACGATTACCGCTGAAAGCTTCTGCAACGATTATTCATGCAAATGCGCTGAGAATCGACTGGAATGAGGTTATCTCAAAGGACAAGCTAAATTATATAATGGGGAACCCGCCATTTGTAGGGTATCATCTGCGCAACCAGGGCCAGAAAGAAGATATGGACTTAGTTTTTGGAGATAATTTTAACAAGCATAGAGTACTGGATTACGTGGCTGCGTGGTACAAAAAGGCCAGCGATTACATGAAAAAAAGCAAAATCGAAGCTGCATTTGTTTCTACAAATTCGATTTCTCAGGGGCAGCAGCCGGCCATTTTATGGACACCGCTTATTAAGGAAAACAATGCTACAATCAATTTTGCGCATCGAACGTTTAAGTGGGGCAATGAGGCCAAAGGCAAAAAGGCCCAGGTGCATTGCGTGATTATTGGTTTTAGCGATTATAAAAATAATAAAGAAAAGAAAATTTTTGACTCAAATAAACCTAAAAAAATTGATTATATAAGCCCGTACTTAATTGACGCGCAGGATGTCGTTGTTACAGCAAGGAAACAACCCATGTGCAATGTTCCGGAGATGAATAAGGGTAGCCAACCGACGGATGGAGGTTTTTTGCTATTAAATGAAACCGAGAAAGAAGAAATAATTAAAAAAAGCCCTATAGCTCAAAAATGGATACGGCCATTTATCGGAGCAAAAGAATTTGTAAATAAAGAAAAAAGATGGTGCCTGTGGCTAGTAGATGCAGATCCTAGTGAATTGCGAAAATGTAGGCCTGTTATGGAAAGAGTCAATAATGTTAGAAAATCAAGGCTAAAAAGCAAAGCTTTAAGTACGCAAAAGGCTTCAAATGTACCTACACTATTTAAAGGAATTCGACAACCGATTAATAACTACCTAGTTATTCCGGAGATAACATCAGAAAAAAGAAAATACATACCAATTGATTTTGCAGAAAAACACATAATATCAAGTAACAAGCTCCAACTTATACCCGGCGCAAAATTATATGAATTTGGAATATTGGAGTCTGGCATACATATGTCCTGGATGAGAGCGGTTTGTGGTAGATTAAAAAGTGATTACATATATTCCAGTGGTATCGTTTACAACAACTTCATTTGGCCAAACTCAACTTCAAAACAAAAAGAAGTCATAGAAAAGGCAGCGCAAGCTGTTTTAGACGCGCGCGATCTGTACCCGGACAGCACATTAGCTGACTTATACGACCCAAACACCATGCCGCCAGAATTAGTTAAGGCTCATGAAAAGCTTGATAACGCCGTCAAAGCGGCATATGGTAACGAAGGTTTTGAGACGGAAGAAGAAATTGTCGCAAGCCTAATAAAGCTTTATAAAGATGCGCTTGACAAAGAAAGCGCAGAGAAAAAGAATATATCATGAATTTAAAAGTTGACGAAATTGATATGATACGATGATATCGTGAAAAGGCCTATTTAAAATTCTAAAAAAGAAATTAATCGCATCTGAAACAGATGTGATTTTTTATGCAAAAGGTGTGAAATCATGTTGACAGAAATCTTGATAGTTGCAGGCGGAGTGCTGCTTGCAGAGATCATCAAGAAGCTTTCATCAGCTATCAAGTCATCTTTATCACTTAACTCACTTAAACTTTTATGTCGTCTGGTTTCGCGTCTATCATTATTTTTGGTTTCTTTATCAATTTGCAATATAACTTGCCCAAGCTCTGCTGATACCTCAATCTCTATCTTTTTTCCGTCTATAAATTCATATTTTATTATCACTTCGTTGTCTCTCCGTATTTCTAAAATTTCAAAAATATGAAGAAACATGGTGGTGCTCTTGATGAATAAAATATGTACATGTGAAATACCGCTTTCTGTGTTATCAAAAGGCCAAAATACTAATTAGACAAACAGCAGCAAAAAAAGGAGGCTGTAAGCAAATAAAAAATCTATTTGCTTACAGTCTTTGCTGCTTTGCGATAAATTTTGGACATAAAAAAGCCGTAGTAACTGTTATGTATGTCACTGCGGTTCTAAAGTTTGATATTATATTGTCTTTTTTGATTTTATATTTGCCCGCTGGCATTCCCCTACAAAAATTGAAACTGTTCTTTTTCATTCACATTAATAAATTTGAATGAATTAGTTGCTTTATTTCACTATACGTACCACTTAATAGAATATGCTTCATCCAATATCGCCTTTACGTTAAGATTAATCGATTAATCGTCGACTTAATTGATCAAATCATGTAAACTTTAAAACACTTTTGATTTTAATGTACAAACTATGATTTTTTTATCAATTTGTGTGCTAAACAAAAAAGACACAGAGCTTGGGTCTTTTTTATAGGTTCAGTGCTCATTTGTGTGGATGGAGAAGGCTGGTATCAGGAATTTGGCAAGGAAGCAGTTAAATTATCCCCCGGAATGGTGGTTCCGGCTAATACTAAACATTAGCACGGAGCCACGAAAGACTGCTGGTTCTCACACATTGCTTTTTCAATCCTAGATGCAACCGTATCAACAGAATGGTGCTCGGAAGTTAGTGACGATGAGTATAATACTTTAAACTGATCAGAAATTCAAAAATCCCTGAAAACATTCGAGGATTGCTTTTTATAAACACGTCTTATAGAATGATTAAGATTTTTTATAAGTTATAGTTTTCTTGCAATAATATAACAACACACCCCTATGCTACTTTGTTATTGTATCAAAAGCATAGTGATAAGGTATATTTTCACCCGACTATTAATACAATGCTCAGCGTGTCGCGCTTTTTTATATTAGTAAAAAATAAAAATCTTTGGATTTTAAATAGTAGGTATATTTTAACCAAACTATTAATTGGCACAAATCTGAGAGCTCAGTATTATGGGCTCTCTTGCTTTTTACGAGGGCTTCTGTAAAATCCATTTGTCAGCTTTCCTTTACTTATTTTCTTATATCTATTTTGAACTTTTGTGCAATTCAATTCCATTATTTTACAAAATGGAACTTTTATAAAATTTGCTAAAGATCAAAATATAAAAAAAGCTTATTTAAAGCCATTTTACAAAAACTTGGCTTTAAATACACCCAGTTAGTAAGAATAATATGGTATAGTTTAGTGTGGGACAGAAAAATAAGGTGCTTATTTGCAAAAAGCCTGTGTGAAAAAGCACATTTGTATTTATGGGACGAACCGCTTAATTTTATTGATATTTTATCCCGCATGCAAATTGAAAATTTGATTTTAAAATTTAAACCAACACTCCTATTTGTTGAACACGATAAAGCTTTCAGCGAAAAGCTCTCGACAAGAATCTTAAAAATTTAAGGAATTTGAAAAATACTGCTATCATGAGGCCCTACAGGGTGTCGACAATCAAATATGTGATAAAATAACACTATTACAATGCAAATTAAATTATTAAAAACAAAAGTGAATCATGAAATTTGTGGGTATAACAAGACAAGAAATTTTTAAATATGCGAAGGAAAAATTCGGCACAAACCCGGAATATCTTTGGTCCAAGTCCCCTAAAAATGCTGTTTTGAGAAACAAAGAAAATTCAAAATGGTATGCGATAGTAATGAATATTCCTCAAAAACGCCTCGGCTTAAAAGTCGAAGGGTATATTGATATCTTAGATGTTAAATGCGATCCGATCTTGATAGGTTCGCTGCTAAACAACAACGGCTATTTGCCGGGATACCACATGAACAAAACTAATTGGATAACTTTGCTTTTGGATGGATCGGTGCCAAAAGATGACGTATTCAATCTCATTGCTCTCAGTTATGAGCTGACAACAAACAAAAAATAAACAGATAAAAATTTTCTGCTTTCCTATGCCACATTTTTCTATCGCAAAAAGGCTCTTCTAATGCAAGAAAATTTCGCCATCTGCGTATGTCGACCAAGGCTTCGCTTTTGGAATCCACGATTTTTTGAAAAAAATTGAGTAAAACTTTTTCTTTTTAGCGCCAAAGACTCTTCCTTTCTTAAGGCCGGTCCAGCGTGACGCTGGTCGGTTAGGGAGAGCTCGAGAGGGAATCGAAATCCCTCTCGGAACGTTTTTGGTTACTTTTTTCGTTGAAAAAAAGTGACTTAAAAATAAAATTTAATAGCAGAAAAAATTGATGACAATTTGCACACCTCAATGCAAAACACCCCAAAATAAATTGACTATATTGATTATTTATAGTATAATATAACTATATTTTAAGGAGGCTGATTTTAATGAAAGAAATATCAGAGTTTTATAAAAAGATATTTTCTAATACCGAACTTAAGAAAAAGATCACCAAAGAAGCTAAAGAAATTACTAATGAAAAAGATTTAAGAGCGCTGATTAAAGAAGAAATCATGCCACTTGTAAAAAAATATAAATTGAATTTTTCGGAAGAAGAATTGCTAGAGTACGAAGAATTTTCTTTAAAAGAATTAACAAAAGAAGACCTTTACAATGTAAGTGGAGGTGTTAATCTTAAGCCACTTTTATTGAACGGAGGGCTTTTGTCTTTTGCGTTGCTTGGAGCCGGAATCGCAAACGCCCCGATAGCTAACGCTGTAATCACTAAAGCTCAAATAGAAGACGCTTGCAAATCCATAGAAAACACAAACCCCGGAACTGCTGAAAACGATGTGCAAGCTCCAGAAACAAGTACTGCTCCACAAAACGATAATGCCAATAACAATGATACCGGCACGGTAACTAGTACAATAATGTCAAAAGACGTAATTGCATCATCTGCAAAATCAGTGCGTGTCGATCCGTTTTTAGCTGTATACAATAAAGGATACGATTTGCGAGATGCATATTTACTTATGCTCGCTGAAGCCCTTAAACCTTTGCGCTTTGAAAATGGACTTACTACTTATTTAAATTTTGAGGAAGCAGATGAAGGTGAGACACCTAGAGCGAAATGGAATGATATTCACGGTCCAGGGTTCGTTAATTTAATGGTAAAATTATTTCCTTCTACAGCAGGCCAGGTGTGTACAGGCGGTGGTATGGACAAAAATCATCCTTTTTCAAAACATTGTCACCCTGTACCAGAGTTAGTGGCGGCAATTCAGGCGTATTTACACAATTATGTTCGCACTGATAATCAAGAGGTGGCCGTAGATGCACGCCAAAATTTAGAAAAACTTATTTCTGAGCTAGAAAAGGGTCCTTCAATTGAAAAATGTAAAGAATTTGAAAGGTGGAATAATGAGACACATTTTGAAATTAATGAAAATGAGCTAAAAATTACAAAGCAGCCATCTCAGAGAAAAAGAAAATTACTACAAATATATAATAGTTTAGTACCTCCTAGCAACGAAATAGATAGCAGCAAAAGTAAAATTAGTAACCAAGAATTGAAAAAGATATATGATGTTTGCAAAGAAAAATGTTGGGCAGGAATTTCCGACGTAGAAAGCTTTTGCCAAAAATATTTAGAATATGATATAATTTCCCACGCAAAAAATCAACAAATAGATGTTTATCCCTGTGCTTTAACACTTTTGCATGCGGTATATGACTCTACTATCTCAATAGAGCAGGAAAAACAAGGACTTTTAGACCCCTTTACAACAGAACGTATTTGGGGTTGTTACTTTATTCTTCAATTTGATACGGTTAAAGAAGCTATAGAATATTGCGACCAGCTTAAAAAACGAATTCACAATTTGCCTAATCTTAGTGAGGAGGAAATAAGCAAACTCCAAAGCGATATGGAAAATAAACAGAAATTGTTTGGAAAAATTAAAGTTGTAAATGAATGCCCATATACACAAACACTTGTTTCAAACGAAAGTGCACACTTAATAAAACCTAATAAAAATGGAACCGTGTGCTTTGAAAATGATACTTTTCAAGACTGCGTTGAAACAACAACATTACAATTAATGAATTTACTTATGTATAATAAAAAAGATGAATGGAGCTTTATTTTAGGTGACACTAGTGATGAAAAAATAGAACAACTAAGATCTTATTACAAGCAGGTTATCGGGTTTATGTCTAAACCTAACACAGAAAATTTTGAAATTGGAAGTTTTAATGACCGGTTTGCGGCAAACTTTGTTTATCAAATAGACAATGGTGTCGAAAATATGTCTAAAGAAAAAAGAAGCCTCTGGAATTTAGCACTTTTTAATCAAACAGTCAAAAATGGATTTGCTTATGATATAACCTATAAACGAGACAATATAAAAAATGAAGTTAAATCTGGATGCCTAAATATGCTAAAACTTATATACAATTGTGTATATAAATTTAAACATGTTGAAGACACCCCTGAAACTAGCTATGAACTAAAGTTGAGAACAGCCAAAGAAAAAATAGATGGGTTAGAATCAGCTATAAAGAGGAATAACAGCTCAGATGCAAAAGATACTCTAAAGGAAGCTTTAGAATCAACGTTTGTGTTATTTTGTGACGACGTTAGTGTAGAAATCTCTGACGATATTTCATTTGCAAATAATGATTGCTATGTAAAAGCAAATATTTCAAAAATATTAGGGAACGGTCAAGATTCAAAAAACAGTTTAGAATTTATATTAGATCAGATGGATGGGCACGCTTATATTAGATTTAATCCTGTAAAAGTAGACGGAGTAGGTGCAGAAGAAAAAGCATTAATAAAATATGTAAAAGACAATACTATAACAAAGCTTTTTTCATATAAATTTGGAGGAGACTATGAAGACGATGATGATGACTACGAAGATGATAAAAACTCCTTAGGTATATATATTGATGTAAATAGTGAACGTAGTCCATTTTTTTGGTCAGTCATTGATATCCCTATTATTGATGTACCAAACCGTATTCAAGAAAATCAATATTTAAAAAATCGTGCAGCTCTGCAACTTTTAAAAAAGGCACAAGAAAATCCTGGGGATCACACTATAATTGAAGAATATATAAATCCACTTTGTAGGGAAACTAATATTACAACAAACAAAGGGTCTTTAAGCGATTTTATTCTGGACAATTACGCAATAACAAGTGACACTGCCTTTTATAAATTTCATTGGTCAGGTACTCCTGACTTAACTTTAAAATCAGATGATAATGAATTTTATAAATATGTGAAAAGTAAAAAATTATTTGTAACAGATGCAGAGGGTAATGAATATTACTGTAAAAAAGTAAAACCAGACAGCACAGAAGTAGTAATTTTCCCTTTTGTTGCCCCTGGTACAAAAAAAGTAAAAATACCCGCAACAGTTACATTTAAAGGTGAACAATGCCAAGTAGTTGGAATAGTTAATAATTTTACAATAAATAATATAGAAGAAATCGAATTAGATGAGGATATAGAGAAATTTAAATTTGGGGATTACAGTCTTTTCGAAAGTTCAATTACGTCAGTAAAGTTATCTAAAAGTCTTACAAGTTTAAACTTTGGAGTATATTCTCTTTCAGAAGCTTCATTGAATGAATTGAATTTTTTGAACTGCAATAATTTAACAGACATAAAATTTGAAGCAAGTTCTTTTGAAGGAGCCAACTTAAAAAATGGTTTGAATTTTTCAAATTTAGATAATTTAACAAACATAAAATTTGGAACAAGTTCTTTTGAAGGAGCCAACTTAAAAAATGGTTTGAATTTTTCAAACTTAAATCTTTTAGCAAACATAATATTTGAAGTTTGTTCTTTTGAAAAAGCTAGGTTAGAAAATGGGTTAATTTTTTCAAACTTAAATCATTTAACAAATATAGAATTTGGTAGCTACTCTTTTAAAAATTATTTCGGAGGAATAAAATTTGATAATATTAAAAACTTAAAAAATTTAAGTTTTGGAAAATATTCTTTTAAAGGTAGTAAGCTTGGCCAAATTCCATTTACAATCAAACAAGGAGAAAAAACCTGCCCAAACGGCTGCGTTTATAATGTTTATAAATTTATCCCAAGTATACTCGCGTTAAGTATAGAGGACTCGGCTTTTGAGGGAAGCTTTAAAGACGTCCCTCATCCTGAAGGTAATGGAAGCCGTTTTACCCCTATACGATTGTGTATAGATGAAAGTATAAATAATAAATATATTGATGATTTTATAGGAATAGATTGCATACCATTTTCATACAAAAGTGAAGAAAATTTAAAGGATAAATTAGATTTTCTATATCGACTTTATGAATACGGAATCCTCGATGTTAATTGTATAGATAAACTGGATAGAGATAAATTTATAGAAGACATTAAACTTTTAGTAGAGAATATAGATAACAAAAGTTTAGCGTTATTTAACAATGGGAAACAATATAAGCCTAAAGCGCAAGAAGAAATAAAAAAACTTTGGGATAGAATAAAAAGCTAAAGTGAATTGTTCTTTATTATATTTTTCAGCACTTACGATCGATTTCGTTTTTTGTACGGTGCTCTTTGGATGATTATGAGGTGCATAAATTGAATAAAGTTTACCCCGGCATGGTGGTATAAATCCCAGTTAATGCTAAACATTGGCGTAGAGCCGCTAAAAACTCCTGGTTTTGACACATTGCTTTTTCGATCTCGGATGAAACAGCATCA
Organism: uncultured Eubacteriales bacterium; assembly: GCA_948527295.1. Lineage (GTDB taxonomy): Bacteria > Bacillota > Clostridia > Oscillospirales > Acutalibacteraceae > CAG-557. The sequence continues at coordinate 10,177 of CAOSWK010000010.1, forward strand.
ACCGAATGGTGCGAGGAAGTTAGTAACGATGAATAGCCGGGTGGCAACGGATTATGTTAAAAGTTTTAAAATTGGCGGCATTTTAAAGCTAGAGTCAAGTCGCGGCAACTTTGTATTATGCGAGGTCACGCATTTAAACTTTTATAAAGACTTTGAAGATATGCTAAAGAACGAGGATTTCAAAAAACGCCGTCCCGTTTGTCAACAGTTTTGACGAGGCTTTGAGCATTTATAAAATCCTGTTGAATTAATTTCTTCAAATCTTCCTCATTTGCGATTGTCTTAGCTTTTTCTACAATCTTTTCTTTCAATTTAGTGTCCGAAAATATTTGCTTGTAAAACTCTGCGATTTCCTTTTTTCTATTTTCCACTAAAATCAACTCCTTTTCTACTGTCAATGATATTATATCACAATTTTCACTAAAAGTCAAATTTAATTGATGTGTTTTTGTATTTATCGCTTAATTATGGCAAAAAATTAATAAATAATATAATCATGAGAATAAATATATATCACAGAAAAAATAAAATTGTTATCTTTTTAATATCAAAATGACAATTTTTCTAAGATTGATTTTTTACTGTTTTATAAAATTCATCGATTTGCAACGAATTTGTATTTCCGTAAATGCCGTTTATAGAGTTTTAAGTTTAAAATATTGCTTTTTAATAAATATATGCTATAATTAATTAAAAGGGTAAAATTTGTGGTAACGACACATTGCATGAATTTTCAGGTGATAACTGAAAAAATAAAAATTTTATTCGTCGGGGGTTAATATTATGAAAAAATTAATGTCAAAATCTGTTTTGCTGGGCTTTGGGGCTTTATTAGCGATATCTTTAAATACAAGCCTTTGTACTAAAACGGCAAGTGCTAGCTTAACTAAAGGCGAAAAGCAGACTTTATGGAATTCAGCATTAAACGAAGCTAACGGCGATCAAGAATATGCCAAGGAACTTTTTGAGCTTGAAAAAGAAACTATTGAAGATATTAAAGATTCAAGTACTTCATATAGTGCGGAAAAAAGCAAAAATATAGAAGATACTTTTAACGCTACCCTCGAAAAACATAAAAAAGAAAATGGTGGTCAGGGGCGTACCCCCAAGCAAAATGCTGAATTGATAAAAATGGTCTATGGATTTTATGGTAATAAAGATCAAGATAAAGCAATGGGAAATTATTTTGAAGAATACCAAAAATTAAAGACTAAATATCAACAAAATCCTCAGTAACACATCAAAAACTCTTTTTAAGATGTAAAATCTTTTATTACCTATTCGCCATTTTATTAACATTTTCTCCTTTTTGCGAAGTAGCACGTGCTACTTCGCTTTTTTATCTCATTTTCAGGATGCAAGCACCAAAATAAATCATTATCAATATTAATTTATTCTCAAATAAGACATTTTATTCCACAAAATAACAAAATGCCACCTTGTTATATTATCAAGGTGGCATTTGCTAATTTAAATCTAATATATGCTTAAAATTAATCTTGTGCCTCTTTCCATACATTTTGGTATTCTTAGTCTAGCCTCTTATACTAAATCGTTTGCCTCAATTAAAAGACTTGAAATCATGTACTTCATAAACTGTGGTAGATAGTCATATGTACCTTGCTCATCTATCTTTATTAAGGCTTTTAACAATTTTTTTAAATTTTGTCTTCCATTTATACCTGCAGCATTTGCCGCATTAATTATATTTTCAGCGCGGCCGTTGTTAAGTACTACACACTTCATTACTCTATTTACGTAGGGCTGATAGTCTAATTCTTCAATATCAGTCGTGTCAAAATAAATAGGTCCTTCCTTCATAGCAGCATATTCAAACAACGTCTCCGCGACATCATCAGCTATTCGCGCTTTGCCAATATAGGTACCTCCTTTATTAATAACAGAATTTTTAGCAAAGTTGTCTAATAAATTTCCAAATTTTATATCATTAAGTTTAGTATCATATTCAAACTCATCAACCGGATAATTAGACGTCAGGTAATCAGCTAACTCTTTATATCTTTGCTGTCTTTTTTGTATCCCTTGTATATTTTGTTCCTTGTTTTTCACCTTTTGAGCATAATTTTGTGGAGGCTTTACAAGGTTTGCAGCAAACGTTGCATGTCTTTGTTCACCATTTTTACTTTCTTCACTTTTGCTTTGAGCTTCAACCGCTTCTGAACTTCTTCCTTTGTCTTCGACCTGACTATTATCCTCTTCCTTTGTCTCTTCCGTGTCATCTTTAGTATTTGCGCTTTTTTCTTCAGTTTCTAATGTCACTGAAGCCTCTTCTGCCGGAGCTACTGCCTCTTTATTTTCAACTTCATCTTTTACTTCTGATGCCTCTGCACTTTCTTCTGCCTGCGCTACAGAAGCTTGAACTTCTGCTTCTTCTGCGTGTGCTTCTTTTTTATCAGTTCCCGATGTCACAGAAGCCTCTTTTGTTTGGGCGATTGTCTCTTTACTTCCAATTTCATCTTTTGCTTCTAATGCACTTATCTCATCATGAGCAGTGTTATTTTCTTCCGAATTAAGCGCACCAGATTCCACTTCATTATTTATTTCTTCATCTTGTGATACAATTTCTGTCTCTTGAGCAAGCTCATTTTCACCTTTTACTTGTGTTACCGCTGCTATAATATCTTGTCCTTCTTCAGTAACGTTGTTAATCGATACCTGATTGCGCTCATTTTCAACGGTTGAAATATAGCCCGGCAACTCTAGAATTCTATGAAGCCAATCCGACCGAACATTAGAATATAAGAAAAAAGCCCCTTTTAAATATAATCTCCCGCCTTTTACTTTTCCTATTTGCGAGATTAAATGGTTTGCATCTATTAATAACAATTGCAGGCTTTCATCGGGTAGATCGCGTAAAAAATTTAAAATTTCATCTGGAAGATAATTTTCCCCCAAAAATTTTGATATGCTAATTAGCTGGTCTATTGCAGAATTAAAACGTTTTTCGAATGGTTCATAAGACTTTTTCTGGCTTTCCGAGTCAACTAAATTTCGCTCTTTTTTTATAATTAAAATAAGTTTCGGCAATTTTCGAATTATTCGAAGCCTACTCGCTGGCTCACTAAAATCTTCAAACCAATTACCATGTAAATATAGCTCTATGTTTTTTGAACTTTTTCTTGCGGGAATAAGACGGCCTACATTATCTTCTTCATATAAAACCCTTATTTGTGGGTTTACATGGTCTACATCTGTGGATAACAATTGCAGTTCTTTATCGGGTAGACCGCGTAAAAAATTTAAAATTTCATCTTCAGTCCTATTTTCACCCAAAGAGTCTAATATGTTCTCTACCTGATTTTTTACAGAATTAAAATATTTTCTAGAGGATGCATAAGACTTTTTCTGGGTTTCCACATGTACTTCCGAGGCACTTGTCGATTGTGCCACTGGAGGGTCCACCTGTGCACTTGTAACATTTTGGTTAGCAAGCATCCCTCCGCCAAACAACGCCATAGATAAAACTCCGCCAGTTATTAAAGCAGATTTAAAAGATACACCGCCGCTAACATCTTCCAAGGACTCTTCAGACAATTCTTTTAACGTTTCTTGCTCGTATTCAAGCAATTCTTCCTCCGAAAAATTCACCTTAAACTTTTTCATGAGTGGCATAATCTCTTCGCGGATTAATTTTTTTAAATCTTCCTCAGTTCCGATTGCTTTCGCCTTTTTCTCAAGTTTTTCTTTTAACTTCGTGTCCAAAAATATTTGCTTATAAAACTCTGCAATTTCCCTTCTCTTGTTTTCCATTAAAATCAACTCCTTTTCAATTATTAGAAATATTATACTTTAAAAAAGTTGATTTGTCAATATATTTTGGGAGTTTTGACCAAAATCATATGAATCAATGTTGATTTTTAATTTTCAATACTTTTTTAACACAAAAAAGCCTTCGTAAAAAACGAAGGCCCTATGGCTCCCCCTGTTGGGCTTGAACCAACGACCCTGCGGTTAACAGCCGCATGCTCTACCACTGAGCTAAGGAGGA
>CAOSWK010000011.1 GCA_948527295.1 uncultured Eubacteriales bacterium
TTAAGGCAAAACTAAAAGGACTGAGTCCTTTGCAATACAGGCTCCAATCCTTATCAGTTGCATAACCATAAATTTTTGTCTAACTTTTTGGGGTAAGATCATATAGTGCCGGCTTTTTAATTTTCCATTTAATAATTCGGCAGCACACTATACCGCGTGCTGCCTTTATCTGTTTAACTCGCTATGATATAATGCCGCCACCTACGACTATGTCTCCATCATAAAATACAACCGATTGTCCCTTTGTAACGGCGCGCTGAGGTTTTTCGAAAACAACTTTAACTTTGTCTGGATCCAAAGGAACTATCCTTGCTCTTTCCGGCTTTGACTGATATCGAATTTTCGCTGTTACTGCCATTTCTGAGCCTGGAAAATCAAACGGAATAAAATTAAGGTCCGTAGCAACCAGTTCATTTGAGTATTGCTCTCCGTCTTCGCCCAAAACTACGGTATTATCGGCCGCATTAATGTCAATAACATACATCGGTTTGCCAAAGGTCACGCCAAAGCCTTTCCTCTGCCCCACAGTATAATTCAAAATCCCATTGTGTCGCCCCAAAACGTTACCGGACTTATCCACAAAATTGCCCTCGCGCTTTGTAACATTAAAATTCTTTTCGAGAAAATCAATATAATTTCCACTTTTTATAAAGCAGATCTCCTGACTATCCGGCTTTTTCGCAATAGGCAACCCAAAATCTTCAGCTATTTTGCGAGTCTGGTCTTTTTCGAAATTACCATCACCAAGCGGAAACAAAGTATGGGCGAGTTGATTTTGCGTCAAGTTGTAAAGCATGTAACTTTGATCCTTGCCGCTATTAGCCTGTCTCAAAAGCCACCTATCGCGGGCTGCATCGTACCTTACCGTCGCATAATGGCCTGTCGCAATATAGTCAAAGCCATTTCTCTTCGCGTAGTCAAACATCGCACCAAACTTTATAAATTTATTGCACAAAACGCATGGATTCGGCGTGTGCCCGCTACAATAAGACTTTGCAAAACTCTCGATAACCTTCTTCTCAAACAAATCCGAAAAGTCCACCACATCGTAACTTATCCCGATTTTATCCGCAACCATTTTCGCATCGTTAATGTCATCCTGGCTATCATAGGCGCCCACGTATTTCGCCGGCTTCAGCTTCAGCGTAACTCCAGTAACGTCGTACCCCTGATTCTTGAGCAACAGCGCCGCAACAGACGAATCCACACCGCCGCTCATGCCAACCATAACTTTTTTTCTATCCATAATTTTCAGTGACCCCTTGACCGCGCCTCCAATCACACTTTCGGCCGCTCGTTCACAAAGCTCCATTTTATGCCCTGCGGCGTATCCTCGAGCACAACGTTTTTCCGCTTTAGCTCATCGCGAATTTTATCCGCCGTGGCCCAATCCTTGTTCTTTCGCGCGCCTTGACGCTTTTCTATCAGCGCCTCGATCTCGTCGTTCAGCAAGCTCTCTTCTTTATTATAAAGCAGCCCCAGAATGTCCGAAAGCTCGTCTAGCAAGTCAGCCGCAAACCCCACCGTGGCCCGAGACACCTCGGCCTTCATGCTTATGTTTGCATTAATCTCGCGCACCAAGTCAAACAGCACCGACAGCGCGTCCGCCGTGTTTAGGTCGTCCTCCAACGCCTCAATAAACTTGAATTTGTAAGAGAGCAGCTTGCCACGCAGCTTCATCTCTAAAATAGTCTCCTCCGCGCCGGCTTTCTCAAAAATAAACTTCAAATTATTCCTGCAAGTGTACAGCCTCTCAAGCGACGCGATGCACTGCTCAATAATCTCCTTGCTGTAGTTTATCGGGTTCCGGTAATGTGCCGACAACATCAAAAAGCGAATCGGCTCATAGCCATACTGACCTGCAATCTCGCGGACGGTAAAGAAATTGTTAAGCGACTTCGACATCTTCTTGTTTTCAACGTTGATGTGCCCGTTGTGCATCCAATAATTCGCGAAAGGAACGCCATTGCAGCACTCACTTTGAGCAATTTCATTTTCGTGATGCGGAAAAATCAAGTCTTGCCCGCCGCAGTGGATGTCAATAGTCTTGCCAAGATACTTGCTCGCCATAGCAGAGCATTCGATGTGCCACCCCGGGCGCCCCTTGCCCCAAACAGACTGCCAGTAGGGCTCACCCGGTTTGGCAGCTTTCCACAAAGCAAAGTCCATCGGGTCCTCCTTAGACTCTCCAACGCTTATTCTAGCGCCAGCTTCGAGGTCCTCCAAAGGCTGATGCGACAACTTTCCATATTCCTTAAAATGCCCGGCCCGAAAGTAAATGTCGCCCTCCTTAGTCCGGTAAGCAAATCCCTTATCCATCAGCTTTTTTATTATGTCAAGCATGTCGTCAATGCTCTCGGTCGCCTTCGGGCTAAAAGTCGCCTCCCGAATATTCAGCCCCTTCGCATCAACCTTGTACTCCGCAATATACTTCCGGCCAATCTCGCGGTAGTCTACGCCCTCATCGTTCGCCTTCTTTATGATCTTGTCGTCAATGTCCGTAAAATTCTGGATAAAATCGACCTTCAAGCCGCGGTACTCCAAATATCGCCGCAATACGTCAAAAACGCAGAGCGGCCGCGCGTTTCCAATATGAATATAATTATAAACCGTCGGCCCACAGGCATAAATCTTCGCCGTGCCCTCCTTTATAGGGCAAAACTCCTCTTTTTTGCGCGTCATAGTGTTGTAAATCCTCATCCAAAGCACTCCTCTGTCAATTATTTTATGGTGAAAAGCCTCGTCAAACCTAACCGCATCAGCTTTCTATCTATAACCAAAAAAGCAAAAAGCCCCCATCTTCCTAAAAAAAGGAAAACAGAGGCGGCAAAATCAAAATTAAGCCACGGTTCCACTCCGCATTTATCGCTCAAAAGTCATGTAACGGTGACCACTCCGCATAGAAATACTGCCATTTAAAGCCAATCTCGACTTAAAAAAGGGTTCCTTCTATGAGCTAAAAAGTGCATTCTTCGGGCGCTCAACAAAAAGCGCTTGCAGCCAAAGGCGCTCTCTCTCTGATATCAAGCAAGCCCCGAATACTAGTCTTTCTCGACGCTTTTGCAAAAATATTCACTTTTACTCAATAAACATTATACACAAAAAGCGATAAAATTGCAACAGTTTTTTAATTTTTTATCACATTAAAATTTTCTTTGATGTATATAAAGCCCGACAAAACGGTGAATCCGACGGCCACCCAAACAAAAAAATTATTAATAATAGCAAATAAATCCAAACCGTTGTAAAGCGGCGTAAAACCAGCCTGCACAGCGCATTGAGACAGCAAAATCACCGTTATAGCGACAATTTGGCTCACAGTTTTGGCTTTACCAAAAATATTCGCAGCAATAACCTGCCCCGAGCTCATCGCAACCAGCCGCAACGACGTAACCAAAAATTCGCGCAGCAAAATAATAACAACAGGCACCGCGCTTACAAGCTTTAAGTCCACAAAGCATATAAACGCCGACATAACGAGCATCTTGTCAGCAAGCGGGTCCAAAAACTTGCCAAAATCCGTTACCAAATCAAGTTTTCTAGCCAACCTGCCATCCAGATGGTCCGTCCCAGCTGCAATAACGAATACCAAAAGCGCGAAAAAAAATCTGTAATCGATCTCAGAAATGAGCAAAAATAGCATCAAAACGGGCACGAGTAATATCCGCAAAACCGTGATTTTGTTTGGAAGATTCATAAAATTCAGAAGCACCTACCTTCGCGCCAATCCAGCTGTCATCACATTTAATCGTGGCAAGAATCAAAAAAGCACTTGATATCGTCCCAACCGTAGCCATGCCGCTGCAAAAAGGCGACCGCACGCTTCTTCACCTTCTCGTCAGAATAAGCCAACCGATATTTTTTGTCAACCAAAAGCCTGATTTGTTCAAGCGCATCGTATTCCAACTCAGACAAAATATCGCAAACCGTATCCTTGTCAATGCCCTTTTGCAAAAGCTCAAACTCGGCTCTGCGCTTAGAAAAATGCTTGTTAAACAGCAACTCCCTGGCATACTTCTGCGCAAAATTCAGGTCATTAGCCAATCCCAAGTCCCGCATCTTGGCAACAGCCTTCTCTGCCGCCGTTTCGCCGTAATCTTTCTTTAGCTTATTTGTTAATTCTTTTTCAGAATAATCCCGAAAAGAAATCAGGTACAGTGCCCGATCTTTCGCGCGTTTGTAGTCCGATTCAAATTTTAATTTTGTCAAAAAATTTTCATCCACCGGCATCCCGACTTTAATCGAGTTTTGCGCTAAAACCTCGCTATCAAGTCTATTCCAAAGCTCACCGTCAACAAAAACCGCAGTCAGACTCTTTTTCTCCGTCTTTAAGCCAGTTATGTACAAGGTCAATCATCCACCGTTATGTCTATGTTCGCCTTCACGTCGCAATCCTCGCCCTTTGCAATGGGCACCTCTACAGCTGTGGCAAGCGACCTTGCAGCTGCCCTCAAGTTGGCCTTTCCGTAGAGCTTGTCAACATTCGAATTGACTTCATTCTCGATCTTATCGGCAATTTTCTTATTCTCCTTAAACAGCTCCTTGACTTTATCGCGACCCTGGCCCAATTTTTCGTCCTTGTAAGAGAACCAAGCGCCGCTCTTTTTCACAACGTCAAGCTTTACCGCCAAGTCCAAAAGCTCGCCCTCGCGCGAAATCCCCGTGCCGTACATGATGTCAAACTCGGCCTCTTTAAAGGGAGGCGCAATCTTATTTTTGACAACCTTAGCGCGCGTCCTGGCGCCGATTATCTCCGTGCCGTTTTTAAGAGTCTCGATTTTTCTAACCTCAATGCGAACCGAAGAATAAAACTTCAGCGCACGTCCGCCCGGCGTAACTTCGGGATTTCCGTAAACGATGCCAACCTTCTCGCGCAGCTGATTAATGAAAATCGCGATGCAGTTAGACTTAGAGATAGCACCGGCCAACTTGCGCAAAGCCTGAGACATCAACCGAGCCTGAAGCCCCACGTGAGCATCGCCCATCTCGCCTTCGATCTCTGCCTTCGGCACCAGCGCTGCAACAGAGTCCACAACGATAACATCGATTGCACCAGAGCGCACCAAAGACTCGGTGATTTCGAGAGCTTGCTCGCCAGTGTCTGGCTGAGAAACCAGCAAAGAATCAACATCCACACCCAAAGCCGCAGCATAAACCGGGTCTAAAGCATGCTCAACGTCAATAAAAGCAACGTTGCCGCCGTTTTTCTGACCCTGTGCAATACAATGAAGCGACAGCGTAGTTTTGCCCGAAGATTCCGGCCCATAAATCTCTATAATCCGGCCCCGAGGCAACCCGCCAATTCCCAAAGCTAAGTCTAAAGAGAGCGAGCCCGTAGGAATCGCATCCACGTGCATAGTTTGACTTTGTCCCAGCCGCATAACCGCGCCTTTTCCAAACTGCTTTTCTATTTGACCCAACGCTGTTTCCAGCGCTTTTTTTTTATCCACCGCCATTTTGGCCCTCCTATAAATGAAAAATATTTTTCTTTAATGACAATTATAACTTTTTTTTGCCTCCAAATCAACAAAAATTAAAAATCGCGCAGATTTTACTAAAATTCGGGGCAGATGAGTTCTTAAATCACTTGCCCGCGCCTAAAATTTAGTATACAATTATCTGAGTTTGGTTAAACCGAAGAATTAAAGGGAGGTCGCTCATCTTGGCAGAATCCTTAGTCGCGTCAATAACAGGCGGTCTGACAAATGTCATTCCGGCCGAAGTCATAATTTTTATCGTGTCGCTAATGCCTATTCTGGAGCTGCGCGGAGGGCTCATCGCAGCAAGCCTGCTCAAAGTTAACTGGCTATACGCTTTTCCAATTTGCGTCATAGGCAATCTGCTGCCCCTGCCGTTCATATTGCTGTTTATCGAAAAAATTTTTGCCGTTTTAAAAAGGACTCGACTAAAAAAAATCGTCGAGCACTTTGAAAAAAAGGCCAGCGCCAAAAGCGAATCCGTTGCAAAGCACAGAAAGCTGGGGATTTTTGTATTTGTAGCAGTCCCCTTGCCCGGCACCGGCGGCTGGACTGGCGCACTAGTGGCCTCAGCCTTGCGCATTAAGCTCAAAGACGCGCTGCCTCCCATCATTTTGGGCGTATTAACGGCCGGCGTAATCATGTCGATTATCTCTTATGCCATCCCGGCGCTGCTCTAAAGACGCACTGCCTCCCATAATTTTAGGCGTGTTAACGGCCGGCACGTAATCATGTCGGCTATCTCTTATGCCATCTCGGCGCTATTCTGGTAAACGCTCGGTAATTATACGAATTCTTCCTCGCACTACCTACAGATAATAATTCAATAATCGCGGTAGGATCTTACACAACTACATCAAATTTGCTAATTTAACGCAATTATCAAGTCAGCAAAAAATGTTTGATTATTTTTAAGATATGTGCTATAATTAAGCATCATTATGCGGGTGTGGCGGAATTGGCAGACGCGCTAGATTTAGGTTCTAGTGGCAACACCGTGCAGGTTCAAGTCCTGTCACCCGCACCATATTTTTACTCGACTATTGATACAATGCTCAGTGTGTCGTGCGCTTTTAATGGTATAAAAAATAAAATCTTTGGCCTTTAAAGAGTAGGGGTGCCTTTACATAACCCGCTCTTTTTGTTTGCCCAAAAGTTCGCGCACAGGCTGCCAGTGATGGACTTTTTAATTATTTGATGCCTAAAACTCCGCTAAGGATGCCTTCGGAGCTTCATCTTAAAATTTCACACATTCAGGACTTTATGTGGTTAATATTTATATAAATTTTTATCGCCATTTGTGCATATATACAAAAATCTTAAAAATATATTGCAATATATATATATATATAATAGGATAAAAACACATAAATATTGGGTGGTGCTGTGATGAAAACTATTAAAAAGTTAATTTTGTGGACTCTCGCGGGCATTTTTCTGGGGCCTTTCGCGTGCTTGCAAATAAGCAATACTGCGGAATGCGCGCCTGGCGGCGAGCTTGACGTTGTGGTGATCCTTGGGACACCGCGGTGGAGCGCTGACTGGTCATACTGCTGGTTCCCAGATCTGGTCGTTACTGAAAAGTTACCGAATTCAATTAAAACTATCCAGATTTCGTGCTCTGGTGAAGACACGACTAATTTCCAAATAATTCCGCCGACGATGGATGGATTCACCGCAAGTGAGGACAATACCAGCACTCTCGTTACGTGCACGAAGACAGAATCAGGCGCCAGTGTGCAAGAATTCTTGCGAAACGTGCATTACAGGTGCGAAACCTCGCAGTCCATAACTATTCTCTTGAGCGAATCGGAGATCCCGAGCGATACGCACTATTTTCCTGGCACGGGGCACTTTTACAAATATGTGCCGAAGACAGGACTTTCCTGGACTGACGCATATAAAGAGGCGATGAACTCCGAATTTGGCGGCTGGCAAGGGTACCTGGCCGTAATCACCTCAAAGGAAGAGGACGACTTTTATAAAAAATACGCTGCAACCGATGGTGTAATCCCGTACGGATGGCTTGGCGGAACACAGTTCAAAATTTCTAACATGGGAACTACCGATATAGCTGCTTCTTCTGAGAGTATGGGTTATTTCTACTGGGCGTGCGGCCCGGAAAGTTGCTTTGCGCCGGCCGATAAAACCTGGACTTCCCCAGGTTTAATATCAAAAAATAATATGCCAGAGGGAACTTACGGTGCGCCAAAACCGACTAACTCAGCTTTTTACAACAAAATAAAATATAATGGTTCTGTTTCCAATGTCCATGTGGTGTATAATTACGCTCCATGGAAAAGCGGAGAACCAAATAATGATGGTGGTGCTTCGGAAGGATACTTAGGAACATATACATCAGATGGAAAGTTTAACGATTTTGGTCTTGGTGTTCTCGATTTGTCAGGTTACACGATCGAGTACGGCGACCGCTTGTGGGGAAACAGCACTCCGTTAGCTGGGTCAATAATCGTGAGCACGAACATAACCAAACAGACAACGCTTATTGCCCCCGCCCAAAACTCGGTGTTTGGCCCCGGCGCCACAGTGACGATTTCTGGCACCGGCGCGCCCGGCTACATTGTAACTATCGTTGAGGGTGACAAAATCCTTGCCAAAACGCAAGTGGACCTCGATGGTCACTGGTCTGCGCCGCTGAGCGGCCTTCCCGGCGGCACGCATACTGTTTCGGTAATTCAGTCTGACCCTTACGGCAGTGCCTTCCCAGCGGTGCCTTTGAGCTTTAAAATCCTAAAAATACCGACACTTGACCTATTCAACATTATCCTGACAGAGGATCTGACCTACAACGGTGCGATAAAGCAGTTTAAGGTCACTCTAATGCCCGGCGTAACGGGCATGGGAACCTTCACTGTGCACTACTTCAGAGTTAACTCGGACGGAACCGAGACAGAATTAGACGGATCGCCCACCGATGTCGGTAGATACAGGGCCAAAATCTATATAGAAAAAGGCACAGATTACACCGCCGCAGTTTTGCGTATCGTGTATTTCCCTAAAAGTTAAAAACGTGTCTCAAAACATCAAGGGATATGTTTTAGTAAGTCAGCTTTCATTTACGGAAAGGCTTCTTTCTTACGCAATACCCTTAATTTGTCGATATTTCTAAAAAGGCCGCTAATTTTTGTTAACGGCCTTTTATTTTTTTAATTGCAAACTTTTCGATAACTTTTAATGTGGTTGAAAGCGATACTGCCAATTTTTCTCGCGCTGCCGTGTCTATTTGGCTAATTCAAAATTATATTTAGCACCGTCATTAGTTTGTTGAAACAACGTTTGAACAATTTGTAAACATTCTTTTCAGGATTTAAGCGATCTTTGTGATAGACTTTTGGATATTGCATATTTATCATACCTGGTTATGATGAGGAAAATGGAAGCCTTGATATTCCTGAATATTATCGCGAAATTGTTGAAGGAGCTTTTAAAAATAATAATTACAAAGAGATAAATATACCATATAGCGTAAAGAAAATCGGTAAGGAGGCCTTTGCAAACTGTAGCGAACTTGAAAGCATTACATTTACACATAGTGTACCTAAGTTAAGTAATAACGCCTTTTCTGGTTGCAAAAAATTGGAATACATTGTGGCTACAGGGGAAAATAATGGATACCCAAATGAACAAAATTTAACAGAGGTTTTTTCAAACTGTCCTAATTTTAAAGGGATTATGATGCATTTTGACATGGACTGGGATGAAAATTCTAAAAATTTTAGATTCGTTACAATTGATCAGGTAAAAAGTTGGGACGGCAAAAATTTTGGAAAAATACTAATTTGGTTTAAAAACGTATATTTTGAAAAAGGCTTTTTTAGTTCTGAATATTTTCCTGAAGGGTTTAAAATATATCTACTTGACCCAAAGGAAATATGTGTAGATTGTGAGAAAATCCCTATTACAAAAGAGGACAATAATTCAAAAGATAATCACGATGAGGAAGATAGTGATTATGAAGATAATTTTCAATATAAAGTGGGGGAAAAAATTCCTCTCCCCGAAAACATAAGTAGTTCGGGAGTTAGTAGTGAAGAGGAAGAAGAGGAAGCACTAGAAAAAGGAATAATTCTTATAAAAACAAACCCAGAAAAAGAAAAGGTACTTAATCCAACTAGCAATCCTATTCTTAAGTATGGGTGGCAAATAGAATCTTACTCAGACTAAAAAATGATTTTAAATTTACAATTATATTTTCTTTTACACTGTTTTTTAGTTCTAAAGGGAATTTGATCACCTCTCGTTGCTTACCTTAGCATGGCATGCGTTCAGTATTTGTTTTTGGTTCGTAAAACCTGTTAACCAAACCATTGTGGATAATTATGACCTTCAATTTTATTATGATTACTTTTAAAAATTTAATCTTGAAAGAGCTAACTGATTAATAAGCAGTCTCTTTTATTTGCTAAATGGCTTTAAATATTTCTAAGAGAAAAACTGCTAACAGATTTGTTAACGATTTTTTAATGTGAGATTTTAATTGAAGAAATTATATTTCTATGCGTATTTTCAATGTTCATAATACTTAACCCATATGATCTTCAATGTTTTTTAACAATCTGCTCACTAATTTTGGAAGGCCCATTTGCTAATTAAAAATTTTAGCAGATGGACCTTTTCAAATTTAATTAATAAATTTTAAGCTTATTAATTTACACTGGGTGGTATTTTGTCGTTTTCTTTTTTATTTATTCGTCATCATAATCATCGTCTGTACTAGTTTCAATATTTTTAGTAACAGGTTTGCTTTTTGTTTTTTTCTTACCGCGTCTTATTTTAACTTTTTTGTTTGATTGGCTTTTGTTTAAACTTTCATCATCATTATCGTTAACTATAACTTCGTTGCCAACAACGGGGTACCCGCAAAAGTCCTTTCCACCGCCCCAATTAGACGTAAGTTTTATACGTTTAAGCTTTTCACAGTTTCGAAATAAACCAAATTTTCCGCTACCGAGATCTCGGTTTCCTTCATAAGTTACATCAGTTAAGTTTTCGCAGCCATAAAATACATAATTGCCAATCTCTTCTAGGCAGCTAGGAATAATTATCTTTTCAAGTGATGTACAATTCTTAAACGCACTGTCTTTAATTTTTTTTACCTTGCCCAAATAAATGTTAGTTAACTTTTCACAATCACTAAATGCTCCTATATTAATTTCACTATTTTCCAAAGTATCGGCAAAACCAATATTTGTAAGATTTTTACAGCCACTAAAAGCATCATTTTTAACTGTACGCAATTTGGAGGCATTTACTTTTTTAAGTGCGGTACATCCGCTAAAAGTGCGCTCTGGAATATGACCTGTGGTTAATGTAATTTCTTCAAGGCTTGTACAGTTTGCAAACATACCATCGCTAAGTCCAATGAAGCTGCTGGGTAAATTTACAGTCTTGAGGCTCGCACAGCCTCTAAACATTTCATCTGCATAAGAAAAGCCATCTATACCCTCTTCAACCGTTACAGTTTCTAATTTATTACAATCTTTAAACACTGAAAGGCCAACATTCTTCACGGTGTTTGGTATTAAGATATATTCAAGTTTAGTGCTAGAAAATGCACGGTCTCCAATCGAAGTCACGCTGCGTGGGACATCAAAAGAAGTTAACCCAGTGCCACTAAATGCCATTTTTCCAATAGACTTTACTGTATCCGAAACGTGGGCCTCTGTTAAGTTACTACATCCACAAAGTGCACTGTCCCCAACCGAAGTTATTTCGTTTCCAATGGTAACGCTTTTTATATCCGTACCCCACGGTGCCAACGTGAACGCAATATCTTTAACATATTTGTGACCATAATTTTTCATAGCGCCTTGGCCTAAAATCTCCAAATGACCGTCCTCATACTTAGCAAACTTAACATTACCGCCATTAGCACCACAGTTACCCTGTTGAATTATTTTACCATGGTCAATACTGTTGGCATTATCATTATCGTTGCTACTCTTCTCTGTTGCTACCTTTATTTCTGGTTCTTGACTATTATTGGCATTGGCATTATTATTGTTGCTTTCCTCTTTTGCTGCTACTACTTCTTGTTTTAGAGCATTATTGTTGCTCTCCTCTGGCATTGCCGCTACTTCTGGTTCTTTGCTATTGTCATTGTCTGCATTTTTCAAGTCTATATCTGATTTTTTAGCGCTAATTTTCTTCTTATTGCCAGTTTTTGCAGAAGATTTTTTTCTTGTTCTAGTTAAACTATTAGATTTCTTATTATTGCTTTTTGCTTTAGTCTGCCCTTTTTTAGGGGTGTCATCGTCATCATTGTCGCTGCCATCGTGTTTGCTAGAGTCACTGCTGCTGTCGTTGTCATTGCGGTTATCGTCGCTGCCACTAAAGTTATCATTTTTTTCGTCGCTTTCAGCAATAGAACCGCCAAATTTAGAGATAAGAGCCCGGCCGTAATTTCCTGCCTTAACTTGCGTAGGAAGAAGAGTTGCACCATAATCGTTCTCAATAAAGCTACCAAGTATTCCGACAATTTCCTGTGCTGTCTCTCGGTTAATTTTATTTTCCAAATCTTCTACAGGATTCTGCTTAATAAATTTCTCTACAAATTCAGCATCATCTTTATTGTTTAATGACAAACTGCCGCGGGCTAAAAATTCGTCCACACTGATTTTTTTATGACTTTTATCGTCATCATCGTCAGTTACTCCTGCTTGAATTTCTTCCTCGCTTGCTTCGCTATTTTCTTTTGCAACAACATCATTGTTATCTTCGTTTTCAGAAGCAGCAGCTTCATTGCTGTAATTTACTTCCATGCGAGCCTTTGCTTGAATTTCCTGCGATTCATTATCAATCTGCTGCTCGCTATTTCTATTTGAAGCAACAAATTCTTCCGGTCCTTGATTATTATTGCCACCGTCGTTATCATTGCCATTATTATTGCCACCGTGGTCACTAAAACCACCATTATTATCGTCATTATCATTATTATTGTTGTTATTATTATCGTCGCCGCTATTATCATCGCCACCGGTGTTATTATCATTGTCATTGTCGCTAAAATCATCATTATCATTGTTGTTATTGTCATCATCATTGCTGTTGTTAGAATCATTATTATTGTTGCCTATTTTACTAGGTTTCACATTTATTTGTGAGTCATAATCTTTATTTTTTAAGAGCCGATATGCGTTCAACAGCAAATCACGGTCGCTTTGCTCTAAAGAATTAAGCTCATTATTTTCTATTGCGCTTACAACTTCCTCCAAATCATCCTTCATACCGTCTTCCCTACACATTTTCACCAAACAAGAAAGGTTAATAATGCTTTTCAATTTCTTTAAGGTATACTTAGCTATATCTATAGTTTTAGGATTTGGTGCCGTTTTAAATAAGCCGCTCAAAGAAAAGCGTGGCTTTGAATTTGCAAGGTATATCTCGTACGTTTCATAAAATGCAATCGGGGCCAAAGTTCCTTTTTTTATCAATTTTCCTCCTGTGGTGTTCTCTGGTGAGCCATAAGCGTCTTTTCCTGTTACAATTTTAACTTCT
>CAOSWK010000012.1 GCA_948527295.1 uncultured Eubacteriales bacterium
CAAGTAAAATTCTACCACAATTGGATAAATTGAAATTTAGACGATTTCAAATAACGATTGATGGAAACCGAGAATTTCATGATAAGGTAAAATTTCAAAAAGGATGTTCGTCTACATTCAATCATGTTCTTACCAATATAAACAATATATTGACGCAGAATAAGGATGTAGAAATGATTTTGCGAATAAATTACACTCATACGAATTTAACGTATAATATTGTAAATCAGGTAAATTCATTCATAACTCCAGCGAATCGTCAATCTGTTGTTATATCGCTAAAAAAGGTATGGCAGGAAGCTATAGACAAAAGTTCCTATGTGAATAGAGTTGAATTGCTAACTTTATTTGAAGAAAATGGTTATAAAGTGTCATGGTTTGATGCCGTTACAAACTTCATCCCATGCTATGCAAATAAAAAATACTATTGTGCTGTTAACTATAATGGCTCTACAGTAAAATGTACTGCATGTAATGATTTGTATGAGGATAAATCAAAAGGATATATTTCAGGAACAGGTCAAATTGAATGGATAAATGATTTTGATAAAAAATATTGTCAACCATCATTTAAAAATGAGAGATGTCTGAAATGTAAATATTTACCAGTGTGCATGGGAATATGCCCAAGAGATTTTGCACAAGGACACTCTTATTGCAAGATAGAAAATCAAGATATGGAATTTGAGCAGAGTTTGATTAATATGATTAAACACAACGTTCAGAATCAATAGAATTGCAGATTGTTATATAAAACCAATTTGTAGAATGGCTAAATTTAAATTTATTGCTCAACAAGACTCTATGGGCTGTGGCGTTGCATGCCTAAATATGATTTGCCGTTTTTATGGCAAAAAAATTGACATGCAACTTCTTGACAAATTATGTGCGCCTACCGTAGAGGGCGTCTCAATATTTGGCATGAGTAATGCTGCAAAACAAATTGGGTTTACTACATTTATAGGAAATGTGGATATTGAAGACTTGGATGATGAAAATCTTCCGGCTATTTTACATTGGAATCAGAATCATTTTGTAGTTCTATATAAAGTAAAGAATAAATCAAAATTTTATATTGCGGATCCCGCAAAAGGATTAATAAATTATGATATTCTTGAATTTGAAAATCATTGGAAATCTTCAGATTGCAGCGATTCTAATACTAAAGGAATAGCTATGTTTTTGGAACCCAATGAACAATTTATATGTGATTCTACTGCATATTCACCCAAAAAGCGATCATTTCGATTTCTATCGAATTATTTGATTCAGTACAAAAAATATTTTATTCAGATTATAGCTGGATTAATTCTTGGTTGTTTACTCCAGTTGATTTTTCCGTTTTTGACCCAAGCTATTGTAGACATTGGCATACGGAATAACGATATTAAATTTATCTGGCTTATTTTGTTAGGAGAGCTGATGATTGTGATTGGGCGCACAGCAACTGATTTCATTCGACGTTGGTTACTCCTTCATATATCTATCCGCATTAACATTTCTCTTGTAAGTGACTTTTTCATAAAGTTACTAAAATTACCCATGTCATTTTTCGACACTAAGCTTATGGGTGATCTTTTACAACGGATTGGAGACCACTCCCGCGTACAAAACTTCCTCACTGGACAAGTTCTTAACGTAATCTTCACATTTCTAAGTTTCATCATATTCGGTATCGTTCTGCTTATCTACAATCCTTTGATATTTGGAGTCTTTGCAACAGGTAGTGTTTTATATGGAGTTTGGATAACGTCTTTTCTAAAAAGACGTAAGGTTCTTGATTATGAACTGTTCGAGCAGCAGGCAAAGAATCAAAATAAAACTTATCAGTTCATCACATCTATGCAGGAGATCAAATTGCAGGATTGTGAACAACGTCGTCGATGGGAATGGGAAGATACTCAAGCAGACCTATTCACTGTACAGATGAAGTCGCTAAAACTTCAACAGACTCAGGAGGCTGGTTCAATCTTTTTAAACGAGGTCAAGAACATAATCATAACAGTATTAGCAGCCACAGCTGTAATCAATGGACAGATGACATTGGGAGCAATGCTCGCAATTCAATATATAATAGGACAACTCAACTCTCCAGTAGAGCAATTAATGTCTTTTATATACTCATTGCAGGATGTCAAAATTTCCCTTGAACGAATAAATGAAATACATGAAGGTAAGAATGAAGAGATTAATGAAAATCAAGTGTCCGAATTTAATACAGAAAAATCTCTAACACTGTCCAGTGTCAATTTCATGTATGATCCCCATGCCATTAAAAAGACCCTAACAGATGTTTCCTTTTATATTCCAGAAGGGAAAGTGACTGCAATTGTCGGTGCTTCAGGAAGTGGGAAGACCACGTTGATAAAGCTGATGCTTGGTTACTATCCGGTAATCTCAGGCTCGATTTCTATCGCAGGGAGAAACATAAGAGAATATAATATCAAATGGTGGCGACGTCATTGTGGAGTTGTAATGCAGGATGGTGTCATATTTTCAGAGTCAATTGCCCGAAACATAGCAGTCGATGACGGCGAGATTGCTGTGGAGCGACTTGAAGAATCAGCAAGGATTGCCAATATCCATGATTATATAATGAGTCTACCACTGAAATACAACACGATAATCGGACGCGATGGTGTAGGATTGAGTCAAGGTCAGAAACAACGTATATTGATTGCACGAGCTGTATATAAGAATCCTGATTTCATCTTTCTCGATGAAGCGACAAATGCCCTCGATGCAAAGAATGAGCGTGCCATTGTCGAAAATCTTGATGAGTTTTACAAAGGAAGAACTGTAGTTGTTGTTGCTCATCGTCTATCTACTGTCAAGAACGCAGATCAGATTATAGTCCTCGATGACGGAAAGGTCGTTGAATCTGGGAACCATGCAACTCTTATAAAGAGAAAAGGGGCATACTATAAACTCATTAAAAACCAGCTTGAATTAGGAAACTAAATTATAAACTCTAACCCCAATAATAAATATGAATCACCCAATATTTGTAAAAAGGATAATGGTATCTGTTTTTGTGCCTATGACAATCTTTTTATCATCGTATGCTCAGGAACATGCCGACACGTTAAAGACACAAGAGCTGAATGAAGTAGTTGTGCAAGCGCAGATGCAACGCACCTCGTCAGCAAAGTCAACATATACACCTACGGGTAAGCAGAAGAATGCGGCTCAAAATGCAGTGGATCTTCTCCGGCAGATGGCTATTCCCCAAATAAGGATAAATCCGATTGATGAGACCGTGACAGACAATGTCGGCGGCAACGTAGCCATTTACATCAACTTCCTTGAAGCCTCAAAAGAGGAAATGGAGGGACTGCGCACAGCGGATGTGAGGCGTGTGGAATATCTGGAATTTCCTACCGACCCTCGTTTTCGTGGAGCAGAGAGAGTAATCAATATCATAGTGCAGGAATACGCTTACGGCGGTTATACCAAAATCACAGCAAATGAAAATTTCCTTGTGGGTCTGTCGAGCCGTGTCAACTTCTTCTCGAAGTTCACTTACAAGAAGATGACATACGACCTGTATGCCGGTGCCAATAACTGGAACAACCATCATATTGGCAACACGACTGAGGGCATCTACCGTCTTACTGATAACGACGGTAAGGAATATTCCGTAACACGCAAGGAGACTCTTGAATCATCACACTATAAGCAGAATCAATATCCCGTTACTTTCCGCGCCACCTACAACAGCAACAAGATTCAGATACGCAATCTGCTTGCGTTTACAAACTTAGGCGTGCCAACCAATGAATATTCCGGCAAACTGGAGTATTCGCCAAATTCAGCTCAGGGATATTCTTTTGGCAGAAAGAATCCGAACCGTTCCAATTCTGTCGCTTATTCAGGAACATATTTCTTCGCTTTACCAAAGGAATTTTCGATTGATTTCTCGCCGTCGTTCAACTATACCCACGGCAATGACTATACCGATTACGCGGCATCATCTCAGCCCACGATATACCGCCATGCTAAAGAGGATGCTTACAACTATCGTCTGAATTTGTATATCCGAAAAAGTTTTGGGCAAAAACATTCCGTAATGTTAGGAGGCAATGGTGGTGACAACATCAACCGTCTTGAATACACCGACGACAACGGATATAGGGACAAATTCCATAACGCGTTTGCCGCAGGAATGGTCGGCTATAATTTCCAGACACAGAAAATATCAGTTAACCTTGATGCCGGTTTCGCATGGGAAAACAGCGATATAAATGGTAAGACGAACAGTGACACGTATCCGTTCACACACATAAATGTGCGATACGTCCCGAATCAGCGAAACAGTTTCTCCGCCTATTTCCAGTATGCTACAAACAGCCCCGGCATATCGGAGAAATCTTCAGATTTACTCCGAGAGAATGAACTTATGTATATTACCGGCAATCCATTATTGGACAATTGTAGACACACAACAGTAAACCTCGCATATACTTGGATGCCGTCAAATGCTTTCGGCATGAGTGCCTACGGACGCTATTTTGGTATGTATGACCGTCAGTTGCTTGTCTATACACCATATCAGGATGGGAAAGCCCTGTTACGGTCATATATCAACGACGGTGATTATCTCAACGGTGAGATTGGATTGGCTGCCAACTGGAAACTACTCAACGGAAAACTCCAGCTCTACGTCAATCCCAGTCAATCATTCTACAAATCAACCGGCATTTTCGACGATAACTGCAATTCGTTCCGGGTTACGGCTCAGGCAAGCTATTATCTCGACAGCTTCTATTTTCAAGCCTATTACGAGAGTCCTAAGAAAAGCATGTTTACTGCTTCTCCCCGGATAAATAAAGATCGGAATTTCCATAGTGTGACTTTCGGTTGGGCAAACGCCAATTGGAATCTGCGCGTAATGGCAGCCAACTTCTTCAATAAAGGCTGGGACGGTGCGACCAACACAACAGTTTCACCATATTATAACGAGCGTCAGACGATTATCGGCACATCATCACACCCTCGCATAAACTTCACAGCCACTTACACATTCGGCTATGGAAAGAAAGTACAACGCGGCAATGAAATAGGTGAACAGTCAGGCGCAGCCTCCGCAATCTTGAAATAACATTCATTGTATCGAAATTTAAGTACGGCAACAAAATCAATAACTTAATTATAATAAACCATATTGTTAACATTTTAAATCTTAGAAAGATGAAGAAATTTATTTTTCTTTTAGCGGGAGTGGCTATCTTGACAGCATGTCAGGATAATGTCATTCAGCCGGAGCAGGAAAATATACCGGCTGAGAATCCTCAAAACGTGCAGGAGGGTATGCAAAGAATTGTTGCATCATCTCCCGAAGAAATCGAACTGCTCATTGCCCAAATGGGCGATGGTATTCAACCTGCTAGTCGTGCCGTTTCATCGGCTACACTCTCAAACAATGAGGAGGCATTTGTTTCTCTGGTTGAGGCAAATCGTCAAAAAGTCATAGCATCGTTGACTCCTATTCAATTGGATTCAATAGCGAATGACGAAGAAGAGTTGGAGTTTTGTCCGTCAGACTCTGTAATTGCAGACATTCAGTTTGCACAACTTCTTAATGCCGATAGAGAAATTCAGGTTGGACAGACGGTTTACAAATATGTTCCCAATGGAGTTGCATATACTGATGTCTCCCATGCTGCTGATTTAAGATCTATCGAATCGGTAACATCTACTATTCAGGTTACTCCCGAAAATGAAGGACAGCCAATGAGGGTCGCATCAAATGTCGATTTCAGACCGATTCAGTACCAACTTGTTCAGTTTGAGGACCGACTTGTTGATGGTGGCGGTGGCGGTTACACCGGCGGAGGTTCAACCGGCGGAAATTCATCCGGTGGAGGATCATCAAATGGAGGTAATACAACAGGCACGTCTTCTTCTAATGGCATAACACTCAGCAACGGAACTGTAATACCTATGAATGACATTCGTGACATAAATTACTATGATAAAGGCGATGGCAACTGGCTTCATCGCACTTGGACTGGAATCTGGGGACGAAATGTAGTTGCTATTAAGAAATTCAATAAAAAGAAAAAACTTACTATGAATTTCTATGACCAAAATTACATTGTATATGCAAATATTGGGACTAAACTTAAAATGCAGAAAAAAGTCTGTGGTATTTGGTGGAATATCAAGGCTCAAGAAATGGTTCAAGGATGGGAAACAGTGACTATAAAATACACAATGCCACAGCCATCTCTACCTAAATTTACTAATCCGTTTAATAACAAGAACGAATATCCGACACATGCATGGAATCCGTTTCCTTACGGGAAAAATAACGTACTACTATTTACCATTCCTTATGTAAATTACGATTTCACAACCAATGATTTAAATAAGGCATTTAACGCTGGTTTGAATTTCGCATGGAACAAGGCAACCGGAATGGTAAAAGGGCTTATTAATAATGATAAAAGTCGAGCCGGACTCATGGCTTTTAACAATAAGGACACATATGTAATATATGGTCCGTATTCTGAAGGTCATACAAAAAAGAAATCAGTGGAAACTAAATTCTATGCAAAATGGTTCCCCGGCACTTATGAGTTCGGCTTCTCACTTGGATCAAGCATTAAGCTTGTAAAAGTTGCATTTAGTGGTAATGATGGTGTTGAGTTATACAGAGGTGTGGTATTTGGCGCCATTAAATACGATGGTAAATGGCTCGCCGCACGTATAACTAAGAATAGTGATAAATAGAAAACAACAACCGTTTAGTAGTCATATACTTTTTAGTATATGACTACTAAACCTTACTAACAATCAAATGAAAACTAAACGAAAGAACAATGATATAGAATTGCGCTCTGAGAAAGTACAAAAACTTTTAGGCGAAGTTCCATCCTCTCTTGTTAGATGGGGTACAGTTGTGATAGTAGCTATTTTCTTAATATTATTACTTGTTCTATGTTTTATGCCATATCCGTACTCAAACGGAGAAAGTATAATGTTACATCTTTTATCCAACTAATTGATATCAATATGAATAGAATCGTATATTATCTAATGGTCTTAGCATTGGTTATGCCAATAAGTGTAACCGCTTCTGAACTGTTGGTCCAACGATTTGAAGGAGAAATATTCGGAGGATTGACACTCCCTTTGGAATCCTATCATAGAAGTAATACTCAAATCAGTGGAGCCTTTGGTATTGAAGGTCGTTATAATTTCCCTAACACCAAATGGGACTGCGGTCTTATGATTGCCCTTTCCACAGCCAGACATGGATATAATCATCTCTATAGCGATAACTATGACAGGTGGCAAACTAATCGCACCCTTTCATTTGCCGCTTTAACTAACTATAATATTCGTCAAGGTCGAATTTTTAATCCATTTTTTGGATGTGCTTTAGGGGTTGCTTTCAATGATGTTGTCGGAGATAGATATTTTCCGTCAAAAGGTGTCTCTATGCTGTTTGCACCACGTGTTGGCGTTGAAATTATTAGGCACATAAGGATTACAGGACAGTTCAATATCTGCAGAAAGGGGTATAATAATTTTAGTATTGCAGTAGGTTTTGTCTTGGGCGGTCGACCAAAAAAAATTCATAAATAGAATGAAGAAGTTGCTATTATCCATTTTCGTTTTAGGCATTTGTTTTCTTGAACTCAAAGGAGATAATGTGCCTAATCGATTTTCCGCAAATGTCCATGGAGGTATTTATGCAAATGAGCAAGCTTGGATCATTGAGCCTGAAATGTTATGGCATTTTCATAAACTTTCGGGAATTTCTTTTGGCATCGAGCTTACCAGACAATATAACCAACCAAACCGACAAGCTATAATAGATGGACATGAGGCCGAATTAACGAATAATGAGCGAAATATAGGATGGATAGTTTTCAAGCCTGCCATTATACTCAGAACACCAGACTTATGGTTGAATACTTGTGATGATATGCATCTATGGTTACAAACATCAGCAGGAATCAGCCTTGCTTGCCCATTTAGCAACTCCCTTACATATGAAATTAGAGAATTTAATGGGAATATGGGGACAACTATTGCATATAGGGAATTTAAGAATAATGGTTTAAATTGGTTTTATTGGAATAGTAGATTTAATATTAACTTTTCCTTTGACCGATTCATTTTAGGTGTTGGTTATGGTATTTCCAACTTTGATTATTATTCCTGCAGGCGAAATGTAATATTGGGAAATAATATAAAATTCCACTAGTGTCTCTTAAAAAGTGTTAATCAAATTCGAGGTCAAGAGTTGGATGGCAATTTGCTATTTGTGCTGGCTCCGGTTCTGGAGTCAACAAGTCCTTGATATGCTCCTTGACAAGCAGGGAGCTGCCGAGGATTCTCATGACTTCGTAGATGTTTCTTTCAAGTTTCATTTTATGTTCGATTATTGCGACAACGCAGTAAGTGCATATAGCCGCATAAATTTGTATTCTGACGGATGTCTCGGAATTACCCCAGAATGTGGTGACTCTAAGGTGCTGTTTGATCCATTTGAAGAAAAGCTCCACCTGCCATCGGTTCTTGTAAAGGAACACAATCTGTTTGGCAGACAGGAAGAAATTATTTGTGTAAAAAACAAAACTTCTCTTCAGGTCAGGGATATACGCTACAATACGTCTAATCCGGGAAGGGTAGTTGGATGCATTGCGTCTACCGGTAAACCTTACGGTATAA
>CAOSWK010000013.1 GCA_948527295.1 uncultured Eubacteriales bacterium
CAAGAATAAAGCCATTGCGGTCTACCACGATGTTACGTTTGATGCCCTTGACCTTCTTGTTTGCGTCAAATCCATTGTCACTCTTACGGTTGCCCCATTTAACGCTCTGGGCATCCAATGCTCCCACAGAGGGACTTTCTGATTGATTTCGTTTCTTCCTCACCTTTCGTACAAGTTTGTTGAGCAAATGTTCGATTCTACCTTCTTTGGACCACTTTCGGAAGTAATAGTACACCAATTGCCACTTGGGATAATCGTGCGGAAGCATCCTCCACTGACATCCTGTGACCAGTAGGTATAATACCGCTTCGAATAGGCTCCGTAGTGAATTTTTACGTTTGCGACAATCATTTTCGAAGAATACTTCGTTTATATAAGAGATTGATTCTATGCATATGAACAATGTTTTTCTCCTTCAACACTTTGGCTGAGGGTTTGTTATGCCCTATAACATTTTTTCAATTCTAATTTTAAACAGTTTCTTAGAATCAAACGAGAGCAGCTACCATTTACTTTCCAGAATTATATCAGTGATCATTATATGCCTTATTACGGCAATACAATTTTGGATAATGTCAATCCGGAATATATGATTTATGATCCTCGAAGCAGGGAGCATAGATACTACTATTCAATAGGCATCCCCTTGAATAAACGCTGTTTCAACAAGCTCCGAAAGAAATACTGGAAGTATGAAAAAAGTCTTGTGACAATCAATTACACAAAAGGAACTATAAATATTCAAGAATATAACAAAAGCTCAAATCTATGATACATAAAATAATAAATGCTTTTCCTCTAATAAACATTATATCTGAGGAAAGACTGGCGAAAATCATAAATGAAGCCCTCAAAATCAAACTCTTCGTACCAAGTTCAGATTTCATCTTATCTGAGGTTTCAAAGATTTATACTAAGCCACAGACTATTGATTATAGCGATGGCTCCGATTTTTGCAACTGGCTTGATTGGCGCAGTGCAGTAAACAAATGGTCGCGCAATCATTATCTGCCAGTCTGGAAACAGACGAATGGTGCTGTTCGCAGTATTTCACAGGCTTGTGAATTGTGTGCTGATGTCTGGATGAATAAAATCTTCAATGTCTCATTACAAGACAATGGTGCATGGGATGAAGGAGAATCTGGACTAATGATGAATGCTTTTGGTAGTATGTTAAAAACCAAAGCAATGCAAGATATTCCCCAAGAGATAAAGGATAAAGTCAAATCTGGGATAATCCAATATTATCAGGATTTCACACACAGATATGGTCTGAGTTGCGATTATGACCCGTGCACTAATTTATATCATATACTACGAAATGCAGGAATCTCCAGAAGCGATATCAAACATATTTGCCCCTGGAAAACATCTATCAGGATTGTGGCGGAAGATAACTCTGTCTTGGTACATACATATCAAAATGATGAATACATCTAAGATTTTCTAAGAAATTACAAGATGGAAACTGAGATAAAAATCACAGAAGAAAAGGCGTATGATTATGCTCGACCAGCAGCCAAAACGCTATATCGACAAGGGTTCATTAAAGAAACTTGGCTTGTAGAAATGCTGGCACAAGCGTTTTTAGCGGGAGCGGCCTGTGCTTCTACTGCTCATTGGGAACGTGTCGATGATAAATCTAATGTTCCACAAGGCCCTCAACTGCTATGTGCAAAAAAGAACCGATACGGCTGGTTTATGCACCTCTGTAGATATGATGGAGAGGATTTCTTCAATGAGCATTGTGACTCCTATCATCCAACACATTATATGGTAGTTCCCCCAATTATTCAAACTGAAAATGAGTAATTCCTCTCGTCAATTCCGAAAATATCCGCAAACTATTGTGATACGTTGTCCGTGCTGTCAGCAAGTGTATTATGCAATGCCTTGGTTTGATATAAATGGAGAAGCTGAATATCGCTGTAATTGTGGCTATCTGAATAAGATTAAACTTATTAAAAACGATACTACTCCCAATGATTGCAAAGGTTAAAGCGACTGGTGAAATTGTTGACGTTCATAATTCACCATTTTATCCAGATATTTGGTATGGGGCTGGCTTACCTTATGGAACGTCGGAACTTGAATTTATTTCAACTTCAAAAAATAAATGTCATCGCTTAGATTTTTTAACTCATTTTACCGATCAGGAATTAAAAGATGAGTTAAAACGTAGAGATAAAGAGCGTCAATCTCAATATCCCAGTAATCTCCATTGTCGTGATTGTAAGTATTGCAGAGAAGGTCGTACTTTCAAACACCATTTATGGACTACAACGGTTTGTTTTGCTAAACCTAAACCCAAAATGGGGTCTGAACGCTATTATGCAACCTCCTTATCTTGTAAGATTTGTGAAAAATTTGAACCAAAATGAGCAAACTGATTGCAATCTGGAAAATCCTATGGGCTCACCAGTATGCAGTATTCACTTTCAAAGAAGCTGCTCCTGACCCAACGTGGTTGACCGTACCCACATTTTCGTGGGTAGTATCAAAAAACTGGAGAGAAAATCATTTTTTCTGGTTTATCCGTGAGCGACTAACGAATATCGAGAAGTACAATGGAACATTGAACAAGTAAATTCATTAAGTATGGATACGATAAAATCTAACCTTGAACAAAAGGCGGCCGATTATGCCAATGTGTATCTTGGCCGTATAGAAGAGCATACCGATCACTTTGAGACATTAAAAAAGTTATTTCTTAAAGGGGCTGAAGAAGCCTTCAGTTTAGTATGCTCTTCACAAAATATTGAAGAAAAATCTGAAGTAGTCCATCAAATTCTTCAAGATAACTGGTATGTAGTGGTTAGCTTAGATCCAACCAAACGACAAGGCTGGTATCTGGGCGACATCCCGGATAACGAGACTGAAGCATACAAACTCTTCAGTGGAGTTTTAGACATAATAAATCGCACATATAAAACAAAATTTAATCGAGATTTAATCAAACTGAAAAATGACTCTAAAATAATATAATATGGCACAAAAATTCAAAGTCAAAAGCTGTGAACAAACTTGCTCTGCTTGTCCGAGTTAGTGGGATATCTTCACTACTGATGATCAATATATTTACGTCAGATACCGCTGGGGCGGCTTAACATTAACCTTTGATTTCGATGGCCCCAACGAAAAAATCATCTATGCTGAAAATATAGGAGGTGGTTTTGACGGCTGTATGTCAACAGAAGAGCTCAAACAACATACTAAAGATATACTGGATTGGAGTCTGGTGTAAAAAATAAATGTATGGCAGCAAAAGATTATGTATTTGTTGAAAGTGGATTAGGTACAATCTATCTCACAAAGAAAACTAAGACACCCAATCTGATGTCGCAAGACCGTAGAGTTGTGACAGATGATGAAATTATAGGTCTGTTTGAACACTACCTGAAAAGATGGTGCGAAGAAAACAACACTACTCATCTTGGCATAACTGATCAAAATGGCAATGAAATTTTCAGAGCAATCTTAACTAAAAACAACGATCAATGAAATTCGATGTTCGATTCATCCAGAAAAAGCCCAAGGCTCTGGAGTGGCTGTATCTATTAATTTTCGGAACTGGACTATTAATAGCTGTACCATTCGTAGCATTGGCTATTATATCAGAAATTATCTTCTATGCTGGAAAGGCGTGGATTCAATGGCTTTCCAACATACTTGATATAGAGTTCACATTATAAATAACCTCAAAACAAAAAGAACAATGACAAAAGCAGACATTGTAAACGAGATCGCCCAAAAGACCGGGCGTGAGAAGAAGGCTGTCACCGAGTGTGTAGAAGCCTTCATGGAAACAGTAACTGAAGAACTTGCTCGCGGTGGTCGTATCGAGCTTCGTGACTTCGGCAACTTCATGGTAAAAGAAAGAGCAGCAAAGGTGGGTCGCAATCCCGCCACTGGCACAGTCGTAAACATCGCTGCCCGAAAGATGCCGGTGTTCAAACCCAGCAAGTCTCTCAAAGACAAAGTTCAAAACTAAACTGAGAAGTAATGAAAAAGTTTGATTCAATCGTAGGAGTTTCAAAGGCTTTTGCACAGGAAGCTGTAAAAGCCAATCCTACCTACAAAGAAAGTGAAGAACAGATCATGTTTGCCGTGGATTATGGCCATGACAACGCTTGGTTACAGCTTGAAGTTATGGACTTCGGCGATGCCATCAAAGCTCTGAAACGAGGACTGGTGGTTCGCAGACGTGGCTGGGATTGTCTCAGTCTGGTAGTGTTCAAGCAAGTTCCAGCTCATATCACTGGTGAGATCATTCCAAAGATGCAATCTCTTCCTGATGCAGCCAAGAAATTTGTGATGGAACACGCAACATTCGTGGACTACACAGACCAGTGTCTAATCTACAATAAAGACACTGGAGAAGCAAATTCATGGACCCCAACCATCAGTGATGTGTTTGCTGAGGACTGGGTTGTTATCTCCGAACCCGAATGAAAATCCGCCTGACAAATCCCGCAATGCTCGATAAGGTACTCACAAAACTCGATAAGGATTGGCCTATTGGTAAAGAAAATCAGACTTTCCTGAAGTATTGTGTAGAACCTTTGAAAGAAAAGATTGCCAAAGGCCAGACGGTAATTCTTGAAGCTGAGTTAGGAAATATGGGAAACGGAGTCTGTTACATACTCTCATACTGGACTCTTGACGAGGTTCCCACTGATGAGGAATTTCTTAACAATGGAAACGAGTAAGGTTTTTCTCAGAGATATGAATACTGGGGAGGAACTTGAAATTCTCCCCGGTACTGTTGAAATATCTTGGACTGACAAAGATACTCATCCGATAGACATTCATCATTCATATAAATTTGAATGTAGTGTCAACGTATCTCTAATGAATGAGGTAGCAAAGGATTTGCTCTTTGATAGCCCAGGATATAAAACCGCTTGTCGGCTTACTGATGAGCTGAACGACTTGATTGAAGAGTATCACGCCCCTGGAACACCAAGGCGTGAGCGTCGAGCTATTAAACGTGAGTTTGATAAAATCTTCAAGATATTCCGCAAACACTGTCAGGTATATAAAATTGACTTTAAGTTTGTGAGACCAGAAAAGTAAGAATAGGGGCAGTCAATCAGTAGCTGCCCCTAATCTTTTTTAGAACTTCATAGCTGCCAATACTTTGTTACGGCTGGCAGTATCACCTTGATTGTTGTAGTAGATCTTCTCACAGTTCTCTATACTGGTGCCCATCATATTCGACACATATATGACCGGCACTCCCTTACTGATATAATGTGTTATCGCTGTGTGCCTGAAAGTGTAGGTATGCAGCGGAAACGAACAACCCAGCGCCTTGCCGACTTTTTTGAGCCAGTTGTTCAAATTCCCTATAAAGTGTTTTATATCCCCATTATTGGTGGTCTGAGTTTTTAACTTCTCCTTATTTCGGATGGGGAAAATGTACCCATCCTTTGCCAACCTTCTCCAACGGAGCATTATACGGTCAAGCTCTGTATTGATTGGAACAGAGCAAGGCACCGCCTGCTTCTCAGCAATCTTTCTTCGGTTGAACACAAAGTGACTGATCCCGCCTATTTTCTTGATGTCCGAATATCGGAGAGCGATCGCGTCACAAGCAGACTGGCCGGTGTAGAGAATGAAGAGGCAGAAATCCCGGTACAGCTCATTCAGAGGTGACTTGGAGATTGATGACAAATCCAGAGTGGTAAACTTCTTACATTGCTCTTCAGTCAGTGTGTGGAACTTCTGGGAGCTGGAGCTTGGTTTCTTGAACCAGTTGCATTTCTTGAAATCCTCAGCTTTCAGATACCCCTCCTTATCAGCTTTCATAATCAAAGAATGGAGTATCTTTGAGACATAGCACATTCCTGTGCCTTTACGCGCGCGCTCGACCCATTCAAACACGTTATTCACGAAAGTTGCATTAAGCTCCGTAATCAACAGTTTTGAGTATTTAATCTTTTTTGCCTTGCAGAACTCCTGAAGTCTTTTGTCACATTTCAGGTAGTTCTCAAAACTGCCCTTTCCAGAGCCGTCTGCGTGCTTGTTTTTGTTGAGCTGGTCAACTACATACTGGATAAATTCTGAGACCGTCAGGGCCTTTTGAGAGGGTTCTGTGGCCGTTTCCATAGCAGCTATCATACCAAACACGCTGCCAGTCCAGTTGATTGCCATTTCATCGTACCTCTGCCGGAACTGAACCAGCATGGCATTGTTCTCATCACTGAAGGGGCAGCTTGGGATAAAGAGCTGCTTCTTCTGATTCCAGTGTTTCTTTTGGATGGCTCCTTTCAGCATTTTGGTGACGTTGATAAACTTTGTCTCGCCATCCTGATAGAGCCTCAATCTTAGTTGGAACCCTTTGGTCCCGAACATCTGATAGTTGATTGTAATCATTACGTTGCTTTAATCAGTTAATGTTGGCGCATTGTCTGTCACAAAATATGCACATCATTGACTGACCCAAGCCACTACACTGCAAAAATACCCCAAAGTGTACAGGGTATTGACAGAACTTAGAGTGGGCTAACTCTAAGATAATCAGCTATAAAAAGAGAAACTCAGTAAACACTTAGTGTACAGTGTAAACTGAGTTTCATCAATCTCGTGGTGCCACCAGGAATCGAACCGGGGACACAAGGATTTTCAGTCCTTTGCTCTACCAACTGAGCTATGCCGGAATAACGCGTGGCAACGTCCTATCCTCGCAGGGAGCGATCCCCCAACTACTTTCGGCGTGTTGAAGCTTAACTTCTGTGTTCGGCATGGGAACAGGTGTATCCTTCTTGCCATCGCCACCGTACTCTTTCTGAGCTTTTACACTCAAAACTGAATATAATCTCTAGCCTTTAAACCTTTGAGCTTTGGTCAAGTGCTCGACTGATTAGTACTAGTCCGCTCCACATATCGCTATGCTTCCACTCCTAGCCTATCTACCTCATCGTCTTTAAGGTGTCTTACTGCTTTCGCATCGGAAATCTCATCTTGAGGGGGGCTTCGCACTTAGATGCTTT
>CAOSWK010000014.1 GCA_948527295.1 uncultured Eubacteriales bacterium
TTTTATAATTGCATATCATTAAAAGAAGTTAACATCCCACAAAACTTAAAGCCTACTATTGGATCTGATGCTTTTAAGAACTGCCCAGTAAAAGTCATGTTTGGATATGAATAAGATGATGACTACGACTACGATTAATTGTATGTCCAATCTATACTTTTAGTAAGTACGGTTAAAGCTGCAAATTTTACAACCATAAGCATAAATGCATTCACTCAAATGCAGAAATTTGGTATCAAAATTTTATACGTCGCTTTAAAAACCTAGATTTCATATGACTAAAAAAGATAGCATTGACTCTTTCACAAAGTGCAGTTGCCGTGAGGTTTTGTTGATGAACCCTGCAATGAATGCAAATTTCATTGGATTGATTGTTGTAGCGATTGTGGCTCTTGCTTCTTACTTTATTTTAATATGGAAAATAGTTGCAATAAGTTTCTAAACTTTTGGCGTGGATTGCGGAAACACACCCAAAGCGCTTTTTTCTGTGGCTTTGAAAACAACTTTGTATAAAAAAAGGCAAAGGAGAAAATAATAAATACAGCGCAACAAAGGTTTAATGTAAGAGATAGAGAATGGGAAAAAATAAAGTCTGACACAGGATAGGCGCAAGTGAAGGAGAAGTCCAAAACGTAGCCTCACCAGATATTAATACGGAGAAATTTTCAGCCGCAATCGATTTTCCTTCTATCAGAGATTTTATTGACTCTGAAAAAATCTGAACTATAGAGATTTGTGGTTTTGGCGGTATGGCATATTTTAACTCGACTATTGATACAATTCCCTATAATATCGTGCTTTTTTAGCATTTATTTTTGATTATGGTTTGACCTGAAAACCTTCTGACCAACCCATATAAAAAGCCCTATAGACACTAAGTTCATGGGATTTTTTATTTTTAAAATTCAATTATTTACCCCTAACAAAAGTTATAATCATCTTTTAATTGATCTTATAATATCCCTAGTTATATGAATACAAAGGATAACATTAGAATGCACAACCTTGACGCTGACACTAAGTTTTTTAATTAGCAATGATGCACGGATATTCATAAAATGCCTTATGGAGGTGATTTTATGGGAAAACACAGCTGTAACTTGGATCGTGGCGGCGAACCTTACGTTTTGAACATTAGCAAGGCTACTATGGCAAACAATAATTACAGAACGGCTTTGTGGACGGGGAATCACTTGCAGTTAACCCTTATGAGCATCAGAGTTGGTGGCGAAATTGGATTGGAATTTCATCCAGATACAGACCAGTTTTTGCGAATTGAGCAAGGAAACGGTTTAGTAAAAATGGGGAAAGATAAAGATTCACTACTTTATCAAAAACGAGTCGGCGCCGGCTCTGCAATACTTGTACCGGCAGGAACTTGGCACAATTTAGTCAATACCGGGAACATCCCCATTAAACTCTATTCAATTTATGCACCGCCTAATCATCCAAAAGGCACCATACAAAAAACAAAATCGATTGCCGATGCCGAAGAACATTAACTTTGCATGCCTTATTATAATACCCGCCTTAAATTTATCCTTTAAGACGGGTACTTTTCACTGTTAAAATGTTTAACTGAGGTAAAATAAACTGAGATAATAGCCATAGTGTGGGCAATGTCTTAGGTTGTTAACAAATTCCATTTTAGCATCGCAAGGTTTGTTGCCGTGCAAGCTACTTTGTGCGCTTATTTTGCGGGCCTAGAAGCCGCCTTGTTTAGGCCTTCTATAATTTTGTTTATAAATAAGTTTATCGCCTCAGAATTGCCGCCAATATGAGTTTTGTCTGCGCCCAATAGCTGCGGCTGTTTAGAGATTTCCTCAGCCCAATCTGTTATGGTAACAAAAGGATATTTGTCCTTAATCGTTCTCAAATATTGCATGGTTTTGTAAGATTTCCAGGTCTCATTCCAATGGCCATCAAACGGCGTAACGAAGATCAACTTATGGCCGGGAGAAATCTCATCAATAATTTTTTCGATGTATGAATTTGCATCGCTTATCCCATTTGTTCCTAGCGAAATCACCACGTATTCCCCTAAACTCTCAGATTTCTGCATGTCCATCAGCAGGTTATATCCGTCTAACAAGGAACGGCTACCTTTTGCGTCTACCGCAGAGTTTGGGATCGATTCTAGCAGCCGCTTTCTTGCGCCTAGTGTTATCGAATCGCCGATTATCGTTACGTTCGCTTTTATCCTCGTATCTAAGGCTTCGGCTATTTTCAAAATAGATTTAACTTGAGTGGCCGGCGTACACTCTTTTTGCAACGAAGGTTCCTCGGTTGTATTATCGACGCCGATTTTGAGGCCTTTTATTTTGTCTAAATTCTGGACGATATTCCCGACCATTTGCTCCTTTTCCAAATCCGAAATTTCCTTTTTGTTCAAGATAACGTCCGCATCGGCAAAGGCACTGGCAACAGACAAACAAATAATCGCCACTATAATCGACTTTTTGCGTAGCACATTAGTTTTATTTTCGGCTTTGGCATAAATCGGTCTGTAAAAAAGAGGCTCAATAAAATAAAACAATAAATTTGAAAAGAGATAAGAAACCGCCAAAGTGGCGATGGCTGCCAGCAAATGTGATGTTACCAAATTAGAAAAAATGATGAATAGTGGCCAATGAAATAGGTACATCGGGTACGATATATTCGACAAATGCTCAATTATCGCGGGTTCTTTTCTCTGTAATAGAATAATTTCATGCAGGATTCTTGCCGATATAATCAAAACAACGGTTAAAACAGATGCGATAAAAAATCCGTATCGATAGGTAAATTCGTTGTCAAAACTAACTTTGAGGCATAAAATCAAAAGGCTCAAAACTGCCACAAAAAACGAGACTATCGCCAGAATTTTTATCGATTTAGTGTAGGATTTTATTTTTTGCGAGATTTTATAAGGGAGCCGGAGGCCAAACAAAATCCCTAAAATAGAGCCGATGAAGAAAGGATACATGCGCGACGTTGCGGCAAAATAAGCGATTGTTTTTTCTGGATAGTGGTTAAAAAGTACCTGCATATTTGAGTAAGAAAAAACCGTAAAAATCGCCGAGCTCACTAGTAAGATCAGCTTAAATGCGTTTAATTTTTGCATTTTATTTTGATGTTTTATTTTCGAAAAAACAAACAGCACAAGAGCGCAAAATGCGCCCCAAAACAGATAATACTGAAACTCCAACGCCAGCGACCATGTGTGAATATACAAGTGCGGCAAAAGTTGCGCTTCATACGTTCCGCCTTTTAATATTTCAAAATAATTTGTGACAAAGCTCAGTGCGCCCGCGATTTGTTTGTCTATTCCGTAAGTAAAGTCCGGTGATATCAGCTTTACAAACGGCAAAGTAAAGAGTATAGAAAAAAATAGAGCCGGAAAAATTCTGCAAAATCTTTTTTTGATATACGGCCAAAACTCGAATTCGCCGGTATCCTCAAGAGCTAAAATTATCAAAGATGTGATCAAGTATCCGGAGAACGTGAAGAAAATATCAACGCCCAAAAATCCTCCAGGCAAAGCCGGTTTAAAAAGATGGTAGGTTAAAACGAAAAGCAGCCCAACAACTCGAACCGCGTTAATAAATCTTACCTTTTCCAATTACGCCACCCTTCTTCCTTACCTACACGTCCCGGCATATTGCCATCCTTTAGTGTTTATGCATTTAATTTTGCTCTTCTCCTTGAATAAGCGATTAGCCGCTGCCCGATGTTATTTCCGCCTCTGATATATTGTCGTCCCTAAAGATTCCTTTTATATCACAACCCTCGTAAGTGCAAGAAAATTTGCCCGAAAATGTTCCGGCTTTGAAATTTACAACACATTTAAGGCCATCATCAAAGCTTATTTCGCCCTCACCGGTAAACATCCCATCTAAAAGCTTGCCGGTATAGGTAAATCCGCCCGTTTCATAATTCTTTTCATTTACACTTCTTGCAAGATAGGCGTCAAAGGTGCCCAAAGCATAGAGCCCAGACAAAAATAACAAAACTATCAAAATCGAAAACGATACCTTTTTACAGACGCGTAAATTAAACTTCATATTTACCTCCTATTTAATTACGTTTATTGATTTTGTGAAAATTTTTTACAAACGTTAAAAAAGAGGTAAATAAAAGTTATTTCTTTGGCTAAAAGATCGGTTGTTGATATTATACTATAATTTAAATCAAAGTGCAAGTAATTTTATATTAAACAACTATTAAAGTTTATTTTGTTTTTTTTGCAAAGATTCCTTTAATTATTCTTTCACATTTTATAAATTCATATCACACCAATTATTTTAAGGAGTCTAACGCAATCCTTGTATCCACGATAATAGATATAGCTTTGTTCTGCAGCAGAAATATTAAAGACGTTCATCTCATGTTTCTTCAGAAAATCTATGTCCTCTTTCGACATCCTGCCTATCATTTCATCAAATTTATCTATATTGTCACTCTCATCTTTCTTACAAGCTTTGTATTCTGGACTTTTATTTTCTAAATCAGAAATTATATCGTCAAGCATACCATCCATAAATTCTCTAAAATTCTGTTTTAAAGTCCACATCAAAAATCCTCCATTATCAATTGGAATACTTGCTTTGATGTCTCTGGATCTCGATGTAGCAAGCAGTATAAGTATTCGTTCGTTATTGCCTGCAAAAACGAATCCACCATCGACGAAATTATGAACCTGTCGGTGATCGCGTTGTTCAAAGCCACCATATCTTCTTCGCCAACCATATCAATTATCAACTTGCTGTACTGAAAAACCAACACCGTGTCGATTTCTTGTCTTAATTTTCGTTTAATATCTTCCGTGAATTTTCTCACAGCAAAGTCAGCAAACTGCGGCGTAAGAAGCGCACAATAAAGCTCTAAAAGCGTATTGTTTTCTTTATACGGAAATTTGTGGGTTAATATAAAGTCCTTTGCTGTTTGGTAAAATTCGTGTTCCTTAACATTTAGGTTATAATCCAAAATACCTCGGCATAAAGACATAAGCTGACTAAAATATTTGTGCCCGTCTTCTGCTACATCAGCTGCAAGCCGGATGTTCACTATTTTTAATATCAATTCTAAATATTCATCTAACTTGTACGACTTATCGCCGAGTTTTTGTTTTTCACAAGATTATTCACGGCACTAATGAATCCTTCTCTTATCTGATTTTCTGTGACGTGGGGCGTTTGGCATTTCTTTTTGCTTTTATATTTAGCGTTGCAGCGCCATATAACTTGGCGGTATTTATCGGTTAAGTGCCACACTTTTGGCCCATAAAAATTCCCGCACTATTTGCACACAATTTTACTAGAAAAACAGCTTGCGCCACTGCGCATACGGTCTTTTCGTTTCTCAAATTCATATTGCACCATGTCGAAGACCTCGGGAGATATTATCGCTTCATGGCTGTTTTCAACATAGTACTGCGGGATTTATCCCTCATTTTTCTTTTTGTTAAAAAATCTACTGTGTAGGATTTCTGAAGCAAGGCATCACCTTTATATTTCTCGTTTGTTAAAATGCTTTTAACCGTGCTCGTTGTCCATTTTTCCCTACCGCCAGGTGTGGGGATTCTCAGATTAGTTAGATGCGTTGCTATCCCAGTTGTCGTTTTCCCTCAAGAAAAGTCTATACATTTAATAGAAGAATATGCTTCATCCCATACAGGCCTTTACATTAGGATAAATCGATTAATCGTCGACTTAATTGATCAAACCATGTAAACTTTAAAACACTTTTGATTTTAATGTACAAACTATGATTTTTTTATCAATTTGTGTGATAAACAAAAAAGACCCTAGTGGGGGGCCTTCATAAGCAGAGTCTAGCCTTTCTAATTTAATTCAAAAGCTCCAGTATACAGCCGGTAATATTCATTTTTTTGAGAAATCAGCTCATCGTGAGTGCCCTTTTCTATGATCCTGCCCCTTTCAAGAACAATTATGGTGTCGGAATTCTTTATCGTTGAAAGTCTATGCGCAATTACAAATACAGTACGACCTTGCATAAGTGCATCCATACCTTTTTGAATTATGGACTCTGTCCTAGTGTCAATCGAAGACGTAGCTTCATCTAAAATCATAACAGGTAGATCAGCAACAGCTGCTCTAGCAATAGAGATAAGTTGCCTTTGCCCTTGCGAAAGGCTACTATTATTTCCACTAATTACCGTTTGATATCCTTTGGGAAGCATTTGTATAAAATTGTCGGCATTAACTAGCTTAGCCGCATCGATACACTCTTTATCTGTAGCATCAAGTCTACCATAGCGAATATTTTCCATAATCGTTCCAGTAAACAAATTAACATCTTGTAGAACAATACCAAGAGATTTCCTTAAATCTTGCTTTTTAATATTTTTTATATCGATTCCATCATAATATATTTTGCCCTTAAACAGCGATATCAGGACAGCAAGGATAAGCTGAATGTCGCAGAAAAGGCAGCTTCTCAAGTTGGCAATGAAATAGCCTTCACAACAGTCTCTCCCAAGTTGAGCGAAGGATTTCCTGTCAGGAATGGTGTAATCATAAAAAAGCTGCACAGCTGTCTGAATGATTGGTCAAAGTTCTCTACACGACTGGGGACTTTGGAGGCTAACATTTTTCATTTTTAAAGATAAGGCTAATTAGTGTAGGACTGATATTAGGATTTTATAAACAAAAACTCAAGTTGCATTTTTGATATTTTTGTGTTATAATTAACATAAAAATTGTAATGTGAGGATTTTTATTATGAATAATGCAAAA
>CAOSWK010000015.1 GCA_948527295.1 uncultured Eubacteriales bacterium
AAATCCATTCTTGTGTTAATGCTGACGGAATCTGTCATCATAACTGTAATCTCCGGTATCATCGGATTGATATCAGGTGCAGCTATTCTTGAGATTATAAATTGGTTGCTCGAAAGCGCCCGTCACGCGACAATGATAAAGCATGCAGAAATAGATATAAATGTAGCTGTTCTCGCTTTGGTTATCTTGATTTTGTCCGGTGTCATTGCCGGAGCATTTCCGGCTATGAAAGCATCTGTTATACAACCCATTGACGCCATTAGAAACGAAAATATAGGATAATGAAGACATTTAAGATTATATTAATTTGCATCTTTTCCGCCACACTGGCATTTGTTGCTTTTCGTTCTTCGCTAAGAGGTACAAAGGCAATTTACGAAACTACACAACCACAATATCGCGAGATCAAAGAGGAAATAAACATATCCGGCAATGTTTTTCCGATGAAGGAGATCGAAATAAAATCGCAGATATCGGGAGTCCTGGACAAGATTAATGTTTCGATAGGAGATAAAGTGCGCATAGGAGATTAAATATAAATTCAAGCAATCATAGCCCGTAATTCACTGAATTTGGCTATCTTTGCATAACATTTGAGAAAAACGGCGATTGGCAGGAGCTTTTCGCCGCCAACATATAGGATAAGACCGCAAGGCGTTTCAAGCGAAAATCTGGTAAATTGGAACTACGGAGACGATTGCGTGATGCTTATGCTATGCTTACGCATAGCGTGCATTCACGTACTCTCCGTAAAGGCTTTACCAGAGCCATCGCTTGAAGGTAGTGTGAATTGCACGCTACTTTTTTACCCTTGCCTAACGAAAGGAAACGATTATGGGTAAAGTTCAGATTCTCGCCGTACTGACGATGGACGGATGTCTTTCTTCAGAGTTATATGATAAAGCACATCAGGATTTGTGCCTTGACCGTTGCGGTCTTGATGAAATCAGGAAGAAAGCCTTTTACCGTGTGACACCGGACTATTCCATTTCAATGCTGCACGAATGGAGAAAAGACTGCACAAACATCCGTTACCTCGCGGAAGCCACACCGGACACGGCAGACTATATAAACGGACTGCTGCGGATGCACGCTGTGGATGAAATCATACTATACACCGTTCCTTTCATATCCGGAAGCGGACGACATTTTTTTAAGTCGGCTCTGCCAGAGCAACACTGGACGCTTTCCTCTTTGAAAAGCTATCCCAACGGTGTATGTCGCATTATCTATATCCTTGATAAAAAAGCAAGATAGCCAAAATGTGCGGCAAGCATACATTTCTATTTTCAGGAATAGAATAAATGTTCCGATTACAAACAATTTAAGTCGGAGATAATTTGTCCTTGTGAAAAAATACTGAATTTTATACCTCTGAAATCCAGCACTTTGTAAAATTGAGTGTTGGATTTTTTATTTTCTGCCGCGTTTTTTGCCAATTATATTCATGTGCGCACGCAGAAAACAAAGTGTAATTTTCAAAATTGACAGAACCATGAATTATTTCTTGCTGGCGGAAACCGACTTTTTCCGCCTGATAAACGAAGCCGGCGACTGCAATATGGAAACGGCATACACGGCTTTCGCCACCCAAGTGATCGAACTGTGCAACGGCGGCATGGACATGAACCTTACCGTCATCGCGCTTGCCTACATCGAAATCGAGTTGCAGCACCATCCCGTACGTAATCTGTCAGAAGAAAAAAGAGAGATTGCCGCCTACGTCAGCAAGGCTCTGTCTTTCGTAAGAAAGATGCAGAAATTCCTTGCCACGCCCCAAGTGCCACCACTAATATCCGCCAACAACGCAACAGAAACCACCGCCAGCCTTCTTCAATGGACGGGCAATGCCATCGACCTCGTGGAACTTATCTACGGCATAGACGTGATGGGCTGCATCAACAACGGCAATATGCCGCTCAAACAGCTCGCCCCACTTCTCTATAAGATATTCGGGGTTGATTCTAAAGACTGCTACCGCTTCTACACTGATATCAAACGCCGGAAGAACGAAAGCCGCACCTATTTCATTGACAGGATGCAGGAAAAACTGAACGAGAGAATGTTGCGTGATGAGGAGTTGGAGCGGATGAGAAAATAAAAAAATATCCATTACATATGAGAAGACAGGAATACTCGTATCCTGTCTTTTTATTTTCATTTAATTATATATTAATTAGCACAATATATGTGAGTTTTTCATTCCTATAAGGACAAATTTCAGAAACGTATGTCTGGTAAATTATTGAGTCATCATAGTATGAACATATATCATTACTAAAAACAATGAAACAACTTCCATAAGATTGTGGTTGTAAAAATCGCCATTTAATAGCCCGTTTTTTTTGTAAAATTCGCCAATTAAAAAAATATGATTATCTTTGCATTATATTTTATAAGGTATGGAAACAGTAAATAGAATACTTCAAGAGAAGATTACAGCACGAATCGCGCCCAATAAAGCAGTACTGATTTTTGGTGCTCGCCGTGTTGGTAAAACGGTAATGATGCGTAAAATTGTGGACAACTATTCAGGTAGGACGATGATGCTCAACGGCGAAGACTACGACACATTAGCACTATTGGAGAATCGCTCAATAGCCAATTATCGGCATTTATTGGATGGTATTGATTTGCTGGCTATTGATGAGGCACAGAACATACCACAAATCGGTAGTATTCTGAAGTTGATAGTTGATGAAATACCGGGAATAAGTGTCTTGGCAAGTGGTTCTTCGTCATTCGATTTGCTGAATAAGACTGGTGAACCGTTGGTCGGCCGCAGTACGCAATTTCTCCTTACACCATTCTCGCAACGGGAAATCGCACAGACGGAAACGGCACTTGAAACCCGCCAGAACCTCGAAGCGCGCTTGATTTACGGTTCCTATCCCGAAGTAGTAATGATGGAGAACTATGAACGTAAAACAGACTACCTACGTGATATTGTCGGTGCATACCTGCTTAAAGATATCTTAGCAATTGACGGCTTAAAAAATTCGAGCAAGATGCGCGATCTACTGCGATTGATAGCTTTTCAGTTGGGCAGCGAAGTTTCTTACGAAGAGTTAGGTAAACAACTCGGCATGAGCAAGACGACCGTTGAAAAATACCTCGACCTATTGGAAAAGGTCTTCGTTATCTATCGTCTGGGGGCTTATTCGCGTAACCTACGCAAGGAGGTTACAAAAGCTGGCAAGTGGTACTTCTACGACAACGGCATTCGCAATGCCATTATCGGGGCTTTCTCACCGCTGGCCATTCGGCAGGATGTCGGTGCGCTGTGGGAGAACTACATCATCGGAGAGCGGCGCAAAGCGAACTTCAATGAGGGACTGCACAGGGAGTTCTATTTCTGGCGCACCTACGACAAACAGGAAATCGACCTGATTGAGGAGAGTGCCGACAGTCTTACCGCCTTGGAGTTCAAGTGGGGAAATAAAATGCCGGCCGCACCGAAAGCCTTCCAAGAAGCCTATCCCTATGCCGAGTTTCATGTGGTAAATCGGGAGAATTATTTGGAGTTCGTATAATCAATAAATTACGTATATGGAAACAAAACTACAATCCAAACAGCAATATCCGCGGTTTATCCAAAATAAACCGTGTGGTATTGACAAATTCGATGGAGGTTCGCAAGAAAGGTTGGCAAAAACTATTGCTCGCCATTTTTGTCAGAATGATTCATTGGATGAGGAATGTACTTTACCTCGAATTATCGGCATCGAAGGTATTTGGGGATCTGGAAAATCCAACGTGGTTAAAATGTTGGAACGTGAATTATCAGACGACTATTACTTTTTTGAGTATGACGCATGGGGACATCAAGAGGACTTGCAACGCCGCTCTATATTGGAATTGCTTACAAGCAAACTTATTGATGATGGTATCCTATCTGGAAATGCAACAATAAAAGTCAAAGGTGGAGGTACGAAAACCGTATCATGGTCTGAAAAGCTGAAATATTTATTAGCCCGTAAAACGGAGACCGTAACCGAAAAATATCCCCTTATCAGTAATGGTATGGTTGCGGCATTTTTGGTTGCAGTTTTAACTCCGATATTTACATTTATTGCGTATGCAGTAAAACCTACACCCACAACATGGTGGTTTTCTTTATTGTCTATTATCATAGCTGCACTGCCAGTTCTTATTGCATTGTGCGTTTGGAAATGGGCATATAGCAAAGATCATAAATATGGATGGAGTTATATGTTAGCTATTTATCAAGATAAAGTCGAAAAGGACGTTTGCTATGAGACTTTGAGCGAAGACGAACCAACGGTTTACGAGTTCAAAACATGGATGCAAGACATTTCTGATTTTATCAAGGAAAAAGGACAACGTAAATTAGTCCTTGTTTTTGACAACATGGATCGTCTCCCCGCTGAAAAAGTAAAAGAATTATGGTCTTCTATCCATACGTTCTTCGCCGATAGCGGTTTTGAAAATGTTTGGGCTGTTATTCCTTTCGATGAAACACATTTAGCTTGTGCATTCGGAGATGAGACCGACGAACAAACGAAACAACTGACCAAGTATTTTATCAATAAAACTTTCCCTATTGTTTATCGTGTTGCTCCTCCTGTTATTACCGACTATCGAAGTATATTCAACAAACTGTTTGTTGAAGCATTTGGAGAAACAGAAAATGAAGCGAAAGAAACTATAAATCGGATATTCAGATTGGTAAATCCTAATGCCAATG
Source organism: uncultured Eubacteriales bacterium (assembly GCA_948527295.1). GTDB lineage: Bacteria > Bacillota > Clostridia > Oscillospirales > Acutalibacteraceae > CAG-557. Next base: position 4,709 of record CAOSWK010000015.1, read on the forward strand.
TTAGGGAAATTATATCATATATCAATGAGATGGTCGCTCTTAAACAAGAGTGGTGTAACGAAATTTTGATGATAAACATAGCATTGTTCTGTTTGAAGAAGACGGATATTCTGGCAAATCCAGTAGAACAAATATTGTCCGGCGACTATCTGAATGGCATTCAAACAATAATTAACAATGATCTGCAAACACAACGCGAAATTGCAGCTTTGGTATATGGTGTCGATGTTGAAGATGCTCGACAAATTCCATTGAAAAAATATATTGAAGGCTGCATCAACGGAGAAGAAGACCACGACATAAATCAATATGCAGAGACTAATAAACAATTTGACACTGTATTAGAAGAAGTTATACAATGTATGGACAATGCGCTTATCGATAAGATTATACATTGTTTGCATAAATTAACTCGAAAGAGCGATGTTATTCTGCGTGTATGGCAAAGAATAGCACAATTGAAATTAAAAGAATCCATAGAGAAGCAGGTGTTCCCTGTCGAATACCAAGAACTGCTGTTGCATTTAGACACGGAAAGCCAAAACCATGTGATTGCTCAATTATATAAGAAGATAGTTCGGTTCAATGACTTCAATGGCGGCGACTATTTCAAAACGTTAGATGCAATAGACAGGTTTATTGCGCAAAATAAGTTGGCGTGCGATTTTACGTCATTGATTGAAGCAAAAACAGTCAAGCCAAATACATTTATCGATTATATTCAAGCTGCAAATGCAACAGATGCTGCCTATCGGGATAACGCGACAACTAAAGCATATAAATATTATCAAGTAGCAACAAATTCGGAGGCGCTCGATAATTATTTGGCAAACTTACTACCCGATAATTTCGACCATGCAGATATTGTAAAAACGTTAAAAGATAATTCTACCTATACGTTTCCAACGCTTTTGCAAGCGATCACGAATTGCATTGATGAACAGAATGTAAATAAAGATAATATAGGGGCTATATTTACAACCTATCGTTTATTGGCATCTGACGAAGAAAGACCTTTACCTGTAACGTTAGATTCAACCTACATAAATCAGTTGCATTCTGAATTAGAAACTGATGGCCGAAACATTAAAGAGTCTGGATATTACGATTTAGTCGCCATGCAATTGGCACATGGTCATTCCGTTTCCTTAATAGAGGGTGGAGATATAAAATATGTTGCAGAACTCATGGACTATTATGTGGATCATGGAGACTTATTAGTAAATAGTGTGGGATGGAATATACCGCTATTAAATGAAACACTACAATACATGGTAAATCATAAACTTGGCTATAAATTATTGCTCTCAGACATATTGCCCCAATTTGAAGATATTAAGAACAGAATAGGTGTAACGGATGAGGTATTTATCGAGCATTTAGCAGAGTGGAATACCGATTTGGATAAGTATATCACTAAGAACAATATTAAAGATGTAATTCCTGACGCATCTTTTTACGATTTGACCACTAAAATAAGCAATGTCCTGACCGATCATATCAATAAAATAGCGTTCGAAGCGTTGTCTGAAATAAGTGTTGATACATTATACGCCCAAAGAACAGCACATACATCATATTATTGGTTTGTCGCAATAAAACATTTACTGGCTAAAATCAAATCCTTGCCAGATAACTTGACTGAATTTGGCAAAAAGATTCTGATGGATATTGCTTCTGGAACTCAAAGTTTGAATCCTTTCCCTAATTGTTTCAAGAATATAGTTGAAAGATTGGATAAACGAAAAATTAAATCGACAGTTACCGATATAAGAAATGATTTCTGCATCGGTAAAAAGACTATCAATG
>CAOSWK010000016.1 GCA_948527295.1 uncultured Eubacteriales bacterium
TTAAGGCAAAACTAAAAGGACTGAGTCCTTTGCAATACAGGCTCCAATCCTTATCAGTTGCATAACCATAAATTTTTATCCAACTTTTTGGTGGCAGATCAAAGCCTGTTAGCGGTTTCTCTTTTAGAAAGGTTTAAAGGCATTTTGTGCAAAAAAGAGCAGGTTGTGTGAAGGAAAATCAGTTCTTTAAATTCCAAAAATTTTTATTTTTTAATATCATCAAAAAAGCGCGACACATTGGCATTGTATCAGTATTTGGGCAAAAATATGCCCAATCAATATACTTTTGATACAAAAATAGCTCTGTACAATACGCGGTACAAAGCTATTTATATATTTCTAATCTAAATTAATATCTTCTTTAATTTTTGCACTGTATCTTTTCAATTTGCTGTCAAAAACTATGTGCCAACAGCTGCTAATTTGCCCAGTGTAATCTTTTAGCCAATTCATAGCGTTTTTTATGAATTTATTTCAAAACCCTAATTTGAGTTTTGCGTAGAGTTTTTTCAACTCGATAAAAAGGCTTACTATTTATCGTTTGGATAGAATATAAAATCTTTAAATCCAATACTCGAATATTTGAAAAGCTTTTGCGTCAGCATATTATAAAAAGTTTATACCAAAAAATAAATTTTTTCACACATATAAATTTCCTTGTAAGCTTTAGATTCACAAAAGGTAAAATTAAATTTTTATGAATTTATAGCGTGCGATACTTGGTTTAATGTTTTTAACGCATCTTTATTAAAGTCATTTTCGTGATATGTTTTTAAGAAGCTTTGTGCCATTAAGTGACCATTTTCAGTACGTCTTATTTTTTTACCTAGTCTAGAGAGCTGCTTTGTTAGCTTATCTCTAGATTTTTGATTAAGATTATTTAAGTCTTCTGCATTTTGGACTTTTGACGTTAAATAATTTACCTTGCCCTTGTATGACATAAAATAGTATCTAAATGGGAGCTTAACTTCGGTTTCTGTTGTAATTCCTTTAATATTTTTGCTTGTAATATCGTCACTTGATTCTTCACTGCTGTAACTAGCACTATTATCAAAGGTTATGCCGCTATCACTAGAGCCTTCATCGTCCGTTTCGTCACTGCTAAGCTCGAAGCGTATGTATTTTTCATTTGGATTTTCGCTATTGTTATCCTCAATTTTAATTTCATGAGGTGCAGCACTAGTGATGCTGTCTGAACTTTCATCTAAGTTAGTATCAATTGCAACTTGGCTAACGCTGATTTCTGGAGCTTCATCTGTTTTATTTTCGGCATTAACTTCTGCGCTAATGACATTTTCGTTCTCGTTGTCATTAGAATCTGATTTTGTAACATAATCTGAAGAATCAAAAGCTTCATCTGATTCAATAGTCCTGTCTCCATATATAACATCGGCCCCGCATTTATATACATAAACACGCCCAACAGAGTCTGGTATTTGAATATCTTGAGAAGAACCATCTAAAACGTCTTCATAAAATGTAACGCTGCTGCAATCTTCTCCAATAATAATATTAGGGGTTTTATAGAAAGCATTTCCCAAAGCCTCACGAATTTCAACGTTTTTACAGTTAGAAAAATCAATAGTTCCAAAATTTCGCAATTGATCGACATTTTCACTATTTACAACAAAAATATCTGCCTCTGGCAAAACAAGCGTTTTGCTTTCTTGGGCAAATTTAGGAATTTTAAAGTAATTAAAGAATTCTCCTTCCCATGTGCCGCCAAATTCATAATCAGAATCATTTATACTGTCTTTATAATCTTCATCAGAAAGCCCGCCACTTGCACTCCTTTCACGTCCTGGACTATTGAAGGCAATTTCTTCCCAATTTCTCTCTGTTTCAGATAAATCCTTTTTGATTGTTGATCCAGTAAATTCAACTGTTCCAATAGATACAAACGCAGAAGGAGCAATAGTCTCGTTATCTTCAAGAATATGAGCATATTTATCAGAATTAACTCCATTAAAGCTTTTATCTGCAAGTGCCTCGTTAAGGGCTTTATCTACACCTTCTTGATCATAAAAAGATGAATTTGCAGATATGAAAAGATGATTTACCTTTTTAATGGCATTTTCCTCAATAATAACCTCTTTGCAATTTTCTGGCAAATAAAGATTTTCAACTTCTTTAAAGGCTCCTTCTTCGATGACCAGCTTATCAGTTATATTTCTCAGGTCTATAGTCCCGGCCGTATTAGAATTTGTGCCTCCTTCTATTATTAAGGTTTTTGTACCGGGCGCTGCAGAAATACTTTGAGGGATTATTAAATTTCGAACCGGTGCCCCAGATTTACTACGCTCTTCATATGTATAACCTGATCTGCGACTAACTTTTTCTAGTTTTTTGTCGTTAAGTAGGCCAACAACCGGGAATTCTTCACCGTTTTCTGTTTCAACCTCTTCTGGAACTTCAAGATTTTCTAATTTCTCTTTTGTTGGTGAAAAATAGGAAATAAGTACTCCGTCGTTGCCCTCCTGGCAAACAAAATAATTTCCGCTTTCGTCATGAGCAAAAAAGTAGCCTTCGTTCAATTTTATATTTTTTATCATTGATTTCGCATCAACGTCTATTTCATCCTCGTCATCATCAAATTTATTTTGTTCGTATTTATCTAGAACCTCCTTTATCCTTTTTTGCACTTTATCAGGGAGTTTTCTCCAAGTATTTTTGCTTTTTTTAATTTTCTTAAGCGTCTCAATATTATCATCAATAGATTCATCCTCTATTAGACCGTCAATATCGTTAAACATTACAGCCTTTATTACTTCGCCGTAGTCTGAGGTATCATCAATTTCAAAAAATCCATCATCACGTGAAGTGATATTATCTGCAATTTCTAAAAATTTTTCTATAGATATTGTATGGCCACTATATTCAATTGAAATACCATTGTTGCCAGTCTCAATATTGATCTCTTCTGGATATATGTTATTTAAGTCTATATCATCATTTTCTTCAATATCCATTTCATCGTCGTCGTCATCTTCATTAACGTCCGCTTCATTGTCGTCGTCATCTTCATCAACGTCCATTTCATCATCTTCGTCATCAAAGTTACCCTGTTCGTATTCATCTAAAAACGCATTGATTCTATTTTGTATTCTTTCTGGAATGTTACTCCAAATATTTTCATTGTCTCTAAGACCCGCCATAACTTCATGAATCTGGTCAAGGAGCTTTAGGTTATTTCCCAAGGCTTCCATAACGTCCTCGTTAAAAAGTATACACTTTAGAGCTCTGCTTATATTCTTGGCATTCTTAGGAGAATAGATACCACCATTTTCTTGAAAACTTTCTGCAAATTCTAAAAGGGTATCCATACTCATGCTTATAGACTGTCCATCATATTCATATTCAATTGAAATATTGCCATCATCGTCAATCTCTATATCGACATTTTTCGGATCTATTTCATCCAGGCATATATCATCATTCTCTTCCTCTTCGTCATTTGCGTCTTCGTTGTTTTCATCATCACTGCTAGTTACTTGTTGCTGTTGAACAGCCCTTCCCTTTCCGCTTCCTCCGGCAGCAAAAGATTGTGCGCCCATTCCGCCAAACATAGAAAGAGTCATAATTCCAAGGCCAAGCAATGGTTTAATTGCAATTCCTCGACCTCCGCTTACGTCCGACAAAGCTTCTTCAGGTAATTCACTTAGCGTTTCTTTTTCGTAGTCGAGTAAATCATTTTCCGAAAAATCTTTTTTATGCTTTTCCACAAGCGGCATTATATGCTTTTTTATTAACTCTTTTAAATCCTCCTCGCTCTTAATTTTTTTAGATTCTTCTAAGATTTTTTCCTTTAACTTTGTGTACGAAAATATTTGCTTATAAAACCCTTCGATTTCTCTTTTTTTGTTTTCCACCAAAATCAACTCCTTTTCAATAATTAACTATATTATACTATAAATAGCCTAAATTGTCAACAAATTTTATTAAATTTGATTTAAATATGTGCAAAATATCATTAATTTTTAATTTTCAATAAATTTTTAAACACAAAAAGCCTCAGTAAAGAACAAAGTTTTTGTGCACTCTCTGTGCGACTTAAGTTATTGCCCTTGTACTTGTAATTAACAGGTGTGTGTTGGCGCCACCGATGTATAATATAATAAATTTTTCACATATAATTTCATTTTTTATCCATATTTTTGATTTACAGGTTTTAAAAAATTAATTGGAATAGAGTTCATCACATCAATAATGCACGGTTTTTATTTATCTTAATTAATAAAAATCGCTTTTACTAAATTTTACAGCTAAAGATTAATTGGAGATAATCTACTATTAATTTGTGAAATTTATTTTAAATATATCATATATTGACAAATCAACTATTGTGTGCTATAATTATTAATCAAATTATAACAGATAGAGGCGGTAAAATTGTTAAACAGTGATATTTGTGAATTTTATAAAAGAATAATAGATGATGAGAAACTGAAAAATACTTTGGGTTATGAACTAGAAAAAGTTTCGACTGACAATGAATTAAAAATATTGCTGGAGAAAAAAATTCTACCGTTGGCTAAAAAATGGGGATATAGCTTTACTTATGAAGACTTGATGGGCTACGAAAAAGAAGCTATAAAATCTTTAGATAGGGAATTACTTAAAAGTGTAGCTGGGGGTACATCCAATAAACTTGCTAAAATTGCCAGCATAGTATCATTAAGTGCGATGGGCCTAAATTTATTTTCTCCTATAGCGGCTTTTGCTGCAAACGATAGTTTAATCAGAAGTTCAAAAACAAATGTGGTAGAAACTAAAAATTTGACGGCAGATCTGGAAGTTAAGGGAAAAATTAAAAAAATCATAAACTTAATAAACGAGCTTAAGCAATTAAATAAGCAAAATGATAAGGAAATCACTAGCAAATCTGGCAAAGAGAATTCTATAGTAAAAAAAGAGTTTGTAGAGACTACTTCTGGCCGAGAAAACGCGGTAGAAGAATATGCTGGAAGCAAGGATGCTGGCTTTATAAATGGCAGTAAGAAGGAGACAAGCCAGGCAAAGGAAAATTTGCAAGAGGAAAAAGAAGAGTTAAATACGTTTTTAGAGGGAAAATCGCTGGAGTATTTGACGGAATTATTGGAAGAAAAGGTCCAAAAGCTAATAAATGCGGGAATAAAAATACCGCAGAATTTGGCAAAACAGGTTAAAGAATTCTTGCCAAAACTAAATATAGATTGCTCGGCAGACACGAACAAAGACGTGATTTTTGAAAAAAAGGATAATAAAAAAGATAAGAAAATAGCTGAAATATCAGATAAAGGAAATTTTGTGGCAAAAAAGGACAAACCTTTCGAGAAATATGTTGGCAACCAAGGTATAAACTCTGTAAAAAATGATAGTAAAAAAGAAGAAAAAGCGCCGGATATAATGCGGGAATTAATGAAGATGGTTGAGCAGGATGTGATGAAGCTGGCCGAGCAGGAAATGATGAAGAGGGACGAGCAGGCCGAGCAGGAAATGATGAAGAGGGACGAGCAGTATGGGATGAACAAGTTCGAACAGTATATGGCAAAGCGGGCCAAACAAAATAGGCAGAGAGTACTCGCGCGGGATAAAATGCTGTTCGAGCAGGGGCCTAGGAATCCGGCTGAGCCGAGGCAGAAGGGGGCCCAGCAAGAGCAAAGGCAAAGTTCCGAAATATCGTCATCACAGGATAATATGAAGAAGGAGCCCTTGCCACGACAAGAAACCAATAATAAAAATGATAACGAGGTTTTAAAATAATTGTTTTAATAATAATAAAAAGATATCATTGGCAGTATCTGCCGGCAGATATCTTTAAAACTAACCTTGCGATCACATTTTTTTAATCACATCCAATGGGTGTGATTTTTTATGCAAAAAAGAGATGACACATTTTTAATTTTTATGGAAAAACATGGCACGGAGGCCTGTTGCGGCACTGTAGTCCGTTCCTTCAGTGACATCGTAT
>CAOSWK010000017.1:0-2438 GCA_948527295.1 uncultured Eubacteriales bacterium
GTCATGCATGGTGTGCCCTTGTAACAGAATATGGTAGTTATTCGATGACCAAGCATGATACAGTAGCATCCAAATCTAATGTGATAGACTCTTCCATATTTTCAATCACTAAGACGATCGAAGATGACTTTCCATATTCAACGAATTTCAAAAAGAAGGTTTCTAATACACCATATCTAATACAAGCAGAAGCATGTCCAAATTCATGAAATAATGAAGACAAGATGGTAATGCTGAATATTACTAGTATCCCCTCAAGACCAATATGTCCATTATAATGTAATATGTTAGGTTGAAGTAGATATACCGTATTTAATATTACGGCTAATATTAACATGCATACTATTATGTATTTATTAAATAGGGGGGAGAGCGGTTTAGAAATAGTCCTTACTGTTTGTGCTGAAAATATAGAGCGTTTAAATATAAAACCGAGAGGTTTCTTGGGCTCAATGACATTATTATATATGATTGGATTGATTGCATTTTCAATAACATATGATATTTGTTTCCTTGAGTAAGAAGAGCCACTCTTTTTTTGATATGAGGTGATCGCAGAATCCATATCTTCTCCATGTGATAGACAAAGAACCAATAAGAACGCCTGTTTGCTTAGTTTATAATATCTATCTTGGATAGATATTATAAACTCTGTATTGATGTCTAATTGACTAGATGGAGTAATTGGTGTTATTTTATCGTATGGTTCCATTAGTGGACTTTTAAAATAGTATTTTCAATCTCTATTTTCTGCTTTTCTATCTCACTACGTTTGATGTGCTTCCCAAACTCGAAATTGAAAGCAAGTTTAATAAAACCTGAGCATCCGGCAGAACGTGAAGTTAACTTATAGTTATAATTATAAATCTGATTATATGATTTGAAACCATATTTATTCCCCTTTAAAAAAGGATTGTTTATCCCAATCTCAATTAGCCATTGTCCAATGTTATAGTTTATTCTTGCGCCATATTTCCAGGGCGTTTCTACCCTTGCAAGATCCATTCCCATAACTTTTTGCGGAGTGTTTATGAATGCATTGAGGGCAACATTATGATAATAATATATAAAATCCAACTTACAGTCGAGCCCGTGAGTCTTGGCAGATTGAACACCTGTATAATTGTACAGATTATAACCGCCAGAGAGTTGAAGGGTTACCGTTTTAATGGGACGGTAGGAAAATGATACGAAAGAATTAAAATAGTGAGCATCTTCGTCTGTACTCCAACTTTCTATAATGACATTGTCCTCCTGAACATACGAGCTAATGGGTATGTGATGGTTGTACTGATATTGTGCGATAGCTTGTAATCCGAATTTATTAGTGTTTTTGCCATAAATAGTCATGAGTTTATATAGCTTGGTGTTGTCTATATAAGGATTACCTCTAATAACATGAAGATTGTTGACAGGTTGCTCTGCCGTAGTTAAACTGGCAATATTTGGAAATGAATTGCCTATGTTGCAGGAGGTCACGATGTATTGCCCTTGGGGTAGGTTGACTGTGAGACGAGTGTCAAGTCTGGGGGAGAATGTGCTTATTTTATCACCCAGCTTTTGTTGATATTGCAATGCGGATATGCCAGGTTGAAATGAAATGCGGACTTTGTCGGATACTTTATGAGAATACTGCACAAAAAATATTTCTTCATTGCTCCATAATTCAGAAGATGGTATGTTTGACCCGGAATATTGAGCTTTGTTATTTTTGTACAGATTAATAAATTTTGCGGCTAAAGAATTATTAGAGTTGAATTTTATGGTATAAGTGGTTGTTAAATCTAAGTTCCACAGGTCATTTGACGTTCGAGTTTGATAATTTGATGAGAAGTTATCAAACTCATAAGAATATTTATTATAGGCATAGGAGCCATTCAAGTTTATGTCAAGAGTTTGTTTCTTGACAAGGATGAATCTTGTATATAATTTAGTCGCTATATAGTTTATTCGGTCAGATGAGTTCTTGTTCTGATATGAATTGTCGGGTTGCTTCTCTACCGTATTGCTTGAAGCATCACTATTGCTCAGGTATATACCTCCTTGAAGTGTTCGTGCTTTGGTGGTGTTAGTAACATCTATATGGATGCTTCCATTGTTTGTCCTTGATTTACCATCTATGCCCACAATTTGTTCTTTATAATGGCCCTCCTTAAAATTATAATTGATATATCCGTCTTTCCTGTCAGACTCCATTTGATTTATATTGTAGTCTCCAAATGCTTGTATAGTAGTGTTATTGTGCGCTATCTTGCCTGAAAATCCATAATTACCTCCTAAAAATCCTATATTTTGTTGTGCATTGATATTACCGAATCCTCCGGAGTTATATTGTTTTACCACATAATTAATCACAGCGTTTTCCCCAACATATTGATTTGTGGGGGTGTCATAATATTCAATTTTTACTATGTCAGCAACTCGTAGTGCTTTTACTT
>CAOSWK010000017.1:2537-5410 GCA_948527295.1 uncultured Eubacteriales bacterium
TTTCCCCAACATATTGATTTGTGGGGGTGTCATAATATTCAATTTTTACTATGTCAGCAACTCGTAGTGCTTTTACTTCCGGAATAGTAGCTTTAATGCCATTAATATATAGAGCAGCTTCGCCAAACACGGCTGAGACAGCTCCTGAAATACGGTCTACTGTTATTCCTGGAATCATTATATTTGCCAATAGGTCAATACCACCAAAGGAATGCCGTTTTTCAGATTTTGTGGGTAGTGCTATGAGATGTCCGTCTTTTGAACGGATAATATTATTCCCTGTTATAGTTACCTCTTTTAATTGGTTTGATTGTGGTTGTAGAAAAAAATTTTTAATGGTGGGATTAGTTAAAATATGAAATGGTATAGTTTGGGGAATATATCCAAAAGCTGAGATTTGGAGAATACCATCATTAATATTGAATTCAGATATATCATAAAAGCCAATGGAATCAGTCATTGCATGGGCTATATACGATGAATCAGAACTCATTATTTTTACTATTGCAAACTCAACCCTTTCCCCATTTTCAGAAGTCACATAACCATTCACTCTGTTTTGGGCTGAGCAAAACAGAGTGTGAATGGTTATTAATGACAGAAGCCAAAATTGCTTATAAAAATTCGCCACAAGTAAAACAGAGTGTGAATGGTTATTAATGACAGAAGCCAAAATTGCTTATAAAAATTCGCCACAAGTAAAACAGAGCGTACAAGTAAAACACTCAGTAGATAGTTGCATTGCAGAGTCAGCGGCTGTGCCTAATGCAATTGGATCTGTTTCGAGGCGTTCTTCGAGTTCGGATATGGAGAACTCTGTCATGATGATTGTAAAATCCTTCTTTCGGACACTATTGCGTCTTGAAAGTACATTAGCTATCCTGCGCACATATGCATACTCATCCTCCGCATCTTGAAAAGTAAGATAACCACGCTCCGTTAGTTTCGCTATACAACTTTCTGGTAGCTGGTTACAATGATTTAACGTAGATGCAAGCTCTTTTGATACAATGTCAACAGCCCCAGTATAACCATGAATAAGCAGAACTTGATTTTTGCGGTCATTAAGTTTTACTTGGATTGTATAGCTAGATAGCCTTAAAGTCTTATCGGGATTCATGAACAATAAAATTGTCGTTGAAAGTGAGTCATGGTATTTGATTCAATCGCAAAGATAATAAATATTAATAAAATCACAAAATTTATGTTATTTTAAAACCTACTTGGCTTAATCAGTTTTGTAAATAATAGAGTATTAATTATCTTTGCAAGATAAATAAGTAAACTTGCTTACTTGTAAATAAGTTTGAAAACAAATATGTAAACTTGTAAACATGGTTAAGATTATAGCAGTCGTGAACCACAAAGGAGGAGTCGGCAAAACAACGACCACCGTAAACTTGGGAGCGGCTCTTTCTCGTTTAGGAAAACGTATTCTATTGGTTGATATGGATAGCCAACAGAACCTAACAACCTCTCTCATGAAAGAAGAGGATGTAACGAAATCAATATTTGACAGTCTCATGCAAAATGAGCCGCTGCCGATAGTCAGAATCTCCGAAGGATTGGACCTATGTCCATCTGAACTTGCATTGGCGGCAGCAGAACTGCATTTGCAAGCCCGTATTGGAAGAGAGAGTATTCTGAAGAAGTTGCTCAATAGGGTACGAGATGATTATGATTTCATCTTCATTGATTGTCCGCCCTCTTTGGGGTTGTTCACCATCAACGCACTTGTTGCAGCAACAGATGTATTTCTTCCATTGACCGGGGAAACTCTCCCGTTACGAGGAATCATAATGCTCGATGAGACTTTAAACGACGTGATTCAAAATGCAAATTCGGATCTAAAGATAACCGGGGTAATTATCCAGCGGTACAATAACCGTAAACTCAACAATGAGGTGATTGAGGCGATAACCTCCAAGTTTGGGGCTAGGGTATTTGATACCAAAATTAGAGAATGTATAGCCCTCGCCGAAGCCCCAGCTGCACATTGTTCCATATTCGATTATGACAGTAAGAGCAATGGAGCATCTGATTATATGGCATTGGCTAATGAAGTTCTGATGAAGTTAAGTTAAAGAAGATTTGTAAATAAGATTACTTGTTTATAAGTAAACAAGTAATCAAATAAACAATATAACGATGGCAAAGCGCAAATACAGCCTGATGGGAGAGGTGCAAAAGTCTTCGTCAACTATAGAGCCTGATGCACAACCCTGTCAATGTGAGACAACGGAAAACGCAACGCCGAGTATTAGCGTTGCCTCGGTGAATGAAAAGCCAGCAGAAATCCGTGCTACGTTCATAGTCTCTCCCAATTTGATAAGAAAACTAAAATTAATAGGGATGTTGGAGAATCGGAAGCACAAGGATGTCATTAACGAGGCATTATCTGTATTCATATCCAAGTGGGAGTCCGAACATCCAACAGTAGATCTTATGCAGATTGATAATTTGGCAAAAGGATAGATGAGTAAACTTGTAAATATAGTTACGAGTTTACTAAATTACAAATAAACTAATTCATATCAAAATCCGTTATGGGGGATTCTTCCCATAATGGATTTTGATACTTAACCGCATTGTGCTATCTTTGCAAAAGTGTAAAAAAAATATATTGATAATATACGCCCCCCGTATGGGGCACGAGGAACGAGTGCCCCTCTGTTCAAAATTTTAGATTATGTATATAGATTTTAGTAAGGTTGACATGAATAATTTTGATTTCGATACTCTTTCTGCGGATGAGTACCGGGAGTTCCTTCAGGCTTGGTCGGATTATCATGGTCGGATGAATCGTGTTTCTGTGGACGTGTTGGAGCAGGAGTTTGAGCGTAAATCCGATTATCTTCAGTGTGGGGAGCATT
>CAOSWK010000018.1 GCA_948527295.1 uncultured Eubacteriales bacterium
GCCATTGCAGCTCGGTGCCACCTTTTTGAGAAACATCGGGCCAATGCAAAAATCTCGATTCGGTGTTGCTCCAGATAAGGTTTGCAGAGCCACATAGGCCTGCCAGTGCTAGAGTTTTTAATTATTTGATGCCTAAAACTCCACACTTTCGGAATCGCGGCTTTTGCGATTCTAATCGAAGGCATCATCACTTACACAAATCAATTTTTAATTCAAGAAAATTTTTGCTGGCAGATGGCGCTGAGCCTGATTTTAGGAATCATCGTAGCGGTTGCATACAAACTGGACTTGCCGTCTTATTTTAATTTAGAATCGGATATCCCCTACGTTGGTTGTATCTTGACCGGCATTTTGCTCTCCCGCGGCTCAAATTATATTTTCGATTTAATAAAGAAATTATTGAATACGTAGGCCTTGCTCAGACAAAAAACGTCATATTTTTACATTTTCAGATATCGATAAATAAGGTTTTTAGCCAATTGGGAAAATTTGCATTTTTTGAGGGAAAATTATTGAAAGTCCCATACTCTGTTGCTATAATGAGGGTGCATTAAAAATTTAATCATTAATTTTGGCTATATTGCAATAGTTTAAAGCATTTTCCGGAAAAAATTATGAATTAATTATTCAAATTGATAATGCATATACTTATAGTTAGGTTATAATAGCTTATTAGCCAAGGACAATGAGATTTTACTTTCAAAAGAATCTTGTAATGGTAATTTCCATTATGATTTTTTCAGTCAAATTAATATGCATTTTGGCCGTTATTTATTTTTTGGCAGCGTGCATAAAAACTAACTTTATACAAAATATTTTAAAGGATTATGGTAATTAAAAAATGATTAATTTTATAAAAAGCATAAAAAGTAAAACCATTTTTTTCGGAACCATTATATACTGCGTATTAATTGGAATTATTTATTCTTTAAATAAATTTGATATGTTGTATTTTATGGTCAATCTTTGCGTATTTATTTTAACACTTGCCTTAAATGTAACTAAAGACATTTTATTTTTAACTACTGTTGATATGTTTATCCGGCAAAGGATTCCATTTAAAAAAAGACTTTTAGAAATAATAAAGTCTATTTGTTTTTCGAAGTTAATATTACTTCCGCTTTCGATATGCCTTTTACTCTTAAATATCTTTGTTAAGATAGATTTAATTTTATTATCCAAAATTATAACTTTTTCACTCATATACGTCAGCCAATTTTTGCTACTGCCTGCTTACAAGGCTATTACAAAGTCGGATTGGCTTATGACAATAAAAGTAGTTTCGGCCGAGCTTATAATTACAACTTTGATTACGCAGCTTTTTTATTACATATAAAACCAAAACAAATAAAAATGGGATGCCTGAGGCAGTCCTAAAAATAAAGGATGGAAATAATCCATCCTTTTTATTTTTACTTATTAAAATTTTTTATTAATGTGAAAATGCTTGATAGTTGATCATCGTTTAAACTTTTGAGTTCATTGATTATGTCTTGCAGCAATTTAGGATTGCTGTTTTCTTCGTCGAAAAATTCTTTTGGAGATATGCCGAAATATTCACAAATATAGAAAAACGCAGTCATTGAAGGCAATGAATGATGATTTTCGATAGTGTTTATATAATTGACGCCTTGACCCAATGATAAACTCATGTCTCTTGCCGAAACACCTTTTTGCATTCTCAATTTAGAGATTCTAGAGCCCATAAAATTATCGTACATTTTCCTTCAACCCCCTTGTAACCATTGTAAAGGATGGTATGTTCACTAATGCACGATAAAATGGGTATAAACGGTTGACATAAACTGTTAAATAGTTTAAAATATTTACATATACACTATTCAACAGACTAAAAAAGAATGTTAATGAAAATATTAAATTAAAAAGGTGGCTAGAATGCAAAGGCACTATATAAAAAATAATAAAGAATTGGCAGAACACATGCGGTTTCTTCGAAAATGTTATGGTTTTTCGCAAGACGTAGTCGCAGAAAAACTAAATGTTGACCGCTCAACTTACAGCTATTACGAGCTTGGAAGAACAAAGCCCAATATACAGGCGCTTATACAACTATGTAAAATCTGCGGCATCGAGATTTATGACTTAATCACAAGGGAAGGCCTGATGGAAGCACGAATTAAAATGGACAAGGAGTGTCCGTAATTAACTTTTTCAGAAATCAATTATTGACAAATCAAAATTTTCATTGTATGATTAAGCCCATAATTTGCTTAAAGGGATGTTGATATTTGTGAATAAAAATAGTCTTTTGAAAAGGATATTTGTAATTTTTCTAATGTTGCTTGTATTTAATCCAGTAAATGCATTTGCGAGTTTCCCTGGTATTGGAATAAATCTTTTAAATAGTAATAATAACCCCGCATCAGGTAATGTAGACCGCAATAATAACCATCCATTTTTTTCATTAACGCCCGGAATCAACCAAGCAAATACATTTACAAGTGTGCCTGGTATTGAAATAAATAGTTTAGATAACAACAATAATAACCCTCTATCTTTTTTATCAATGCCTGCATTTACTGCAGTAAATGCATTTGCAACTCCATTCAATAATGCGCCATACTTACAAAAATCTAAAAAGGCTATTTACGGAAAAGGCAAAGAAGCTAATAATGTTAAGGAAAAACTTGGAGATTTTGATTTTTACCATAGCAAAGCTTATGAAACAGTTATCAATAATTTTGGAAGGAGTGTGCGTTTATGTGAACTTCTTGGAATAATTGATTCGATAAGACAATATGCATTTATTAAAAGTTGCCAAACAATACCTGTTTCTAATAGAGACGAAAAAAGGAGCTTTCCTCTTTTGATCAAGTATATAGAAACAAATTATGATTTAATAGTGCCTTACTTTCATTTTGTTAAGCTGTGTGATAGTAATGGTAAACCTATAGCACTAGATCTCCCTTCTTAATTAATAGCTTAGAACAATAGTAAAATCTTGATAAATGTTTGCGTTAATTAAATTTAAGCATCTCTGAATTTTTTCAGAGGTGCTTTTTTATTGGTCCTCAAATAAGTCTTAGTTATTGAGAAATCGCTTCTAAAAAACCTAAAACTTTATTTTTATTATCAGTGCTTAAATTCCTGTATTTCTGTATTAGCCCCGTCTCGTCAAGATCCAAATTATCAATCAGCAAATCGTTAACTGGAAATTTAATATCAGTTAAATCTAAAAGGAAGTCAGACGAGCAGTTATAATGCTTGCATAATTTCAAGAGGGTATCCACGGTTGGCATAGCTTTCCCGTTTTCATAAGCGCTTATAGTTTCCTGTTGCACTCCGATTTTCATGGCCAAATTAAGTTGGCTTTGACCTTTAGACTCTCTAATCTTTTTTAAATTTCTCATAATTTACTCCACAAATATAATTGTTACTTATAATTGTAGAAATATTATTTGTACTTTATAGATATATAACCTATAATTGAACATATATAATTTATTAAAGAGGCAAAATATGAAAACCAAAAGTTGCTGCTTTGAAGGAAATCTTAGGTATGATAACCTTGGAGGAAATAAGGAAAAGTTGAAAAAAAAATTAAAAAGTTTATAAAAAAATTCAAGGTTACGGAATTTTATATTGGTGCATAACGTGCTTTTGAGAGGCTGTACCTAGACTGGCGGAGAAAGAGGGATTTGAACCCTCGCGCCGGTTACCCGACCTACTCCCTTAGCAGGGGAGCCCCTTCACCACTTGGGTATTTCTCCAAATATTGTTAAATTTTTGCCTAAAAGTATTTAAAAAATCACTAAAAGTGTCATCATCAAAAAACATTGCAAATTATCTACTATTGCCCCTGAATCAAAAAACTCCTTTATTTGACACTTTGACAAGCACGTAAACTGAGCTCCCCATTGATTGTCGCCTTTTTCAAACAAACCGACCCGGTGTATTCAAAAAGCCAATTAAATCTAATTTAGCAACCCTCTTAACGCCAAATTCAGGAAAAACGATTGCATGGCGGAGGGGAAGGGATTCGAACCCTTGGTCCCTTGCGGGATCACTAGTTTTCAAGACTAGCTCCTTAAACCACTCGGACACCCCTCCAGCAAGACGCCCCGCCGCATCTATACGATATCACATTGCAAAATATTTGTCAACAGAGAAAAAAATATATTTTTATCGAAAAATGTTGAATTTTTTTCACGTATATAATATAATAAATTCGTAAATAATTTTCACACAAAATTTTTAAGGGAGGCCGTTTAATATGACGTGCATTACTAATATCTACAAAAAAGAATATTCCGAGATTTCCGACATCCAGCGCCAAAAGAACGTGTATTATAATTTGGTCAAAACGGTTTCAGGCAACTTGACTTACTTTGGTATAGAAATTATCATAAAAAATAATGCTAATAACCCTGAAAAAGCCTTTTTTAATGGGATTTCAGAGTCAGAAAATTATGTTAGGAATATAATCCAATTTCTGTACGAAAACTCGATAAATCCAGACAATTCATTGGAAATAATCAGTGACTTGGTCTCGGAACTTGAATATACAAGTTAGAGAATTATATTAAGGTGAAAATATTCACTGTTTTAAAAATTATAAGGTGACTTATATTTTCTAATTAAAGGCAATAAAAAGTAAAATTAAGGTCTATTACATAAACAAAAAGTGATCTGCCACCAAAAAGTTAGACAAAAATTTATGGTTATGCAACTGATAAGGATTGGAGCCTGTATTGCAAAGGACTCAGTCCTTT
>CAOSWK010000019.1 GCA_948527295.1 uncultured Eubacteriales bacterium
ATGTGAAAGAGTGGCTGCAACGACAGACACCCATTGCCGAGATGCGAGAATTTTGAATGTGTTGGCGGTGTTCACACCGCCAACACTTAAAACCCTAAAAAACAACGGATATGATAGCAAAGACGATATTACAACAGATAGGCGGAAGACGCTTCACCGCCATGACGGGTAGCCGAGATTACATCAATATGGGCAACGGCTTACGGATGAGCCTTGCGAGGAACAAGACAAGTGCCAACCGCCTTGACATCATATATGATGCAGGAGCAGACCTATACAATATGCGCTTCTACCGCAGGACATTCAGCAAAAAGACATTCGAGTGCAGGACGAAAGACATTGCCGTGCATGAGGGCATCTATTGTGATATGCTGGAAGAAATGTTCACGATGGTTACGGGACTTTACACACGCTTTTGAGTGGCGGCGGCGAAAGCCGCCCTACTTTCTTTCAGTGAGCAGGATGGCGGACAAAGAAAGTAGCATTATAAAAAGATTGTGATAATAATACTTATCAAAACTAAATGATTATCACAAGTGGCATTAATCGTATGTCTTAATCTATTAATAGTCAAGATATGGCTAAGACAACTTTATAATTTCACTTGTGATAATATTTCCGTTCTATCTTTTCGAGCAAAGATTGCTTAGAAAATCAAGAAGTTCATCATCCTTTTCCCATAATTTAGGTTCGGGGTTCTTAATTCCTACGTCCCGATAAGCATTGGCTATGGCTTCATCTTTTTGCTTCCTGCTGACACGAGCATAAATTTCTGTTGTTTGGACAGAAACATGTCCAAGAAAATCACGTATATAGATGGGCTGTACGCCACTCTGTAACAGATGCATTGCTCTGGAATGCCTAAAAACATGGGGACTAACTTTTTCGGGAATCAGTTGGGGATTGTCAAAACGAGCCATATCTGCGTATTTTTTTATGATGTAAGTAACTCCCGGAGTAGATAGTTGTCCACCTTGTGCATTGAAAAAAAGAGGATGTCTCTCTTTTCCCGGACGACACAACCCAGTTTCATCAAGATAATTCTTTAGGAGTTCCATTATTGGCTCATCCAAAGGAACCAAACGTTTCTTGTTTCCTTTTCCTTTAACCACAACTGAATACGGTTTCTCAAATCTGATACATATTGGCGTGAGGTCTATAAGTTCCTGTACTCTTGTTCCTGAATTATAAAGTAGGGACAGCATTGCAAGATTTCGTCTTCCGGTGGGCGTTGATGTGTCTATTTGCCGAAGGATTGCAGCCATACCGTCAACAGAGAGGTGCTTGACGATTTCTGTTGCTCCCCTTTTTGCAGGTATTTGTCTCACCTCAATCCACTGACAGATATGCAAGGGGTCGTCCATAATAAGAAAACAGGCAAAGGAACGCATTGCGGACAAACGTTGATTCCTGCTGCTGATAGAGTTTTTCTTTTCTTCCTCTATCCAGTTGAGGAAACTTGATATGTGAGACCTTGTAAAGTTCCGCAGTGTTATATTTTGAGGTTTGATATCCAAGGTTTTATTATATTCAAGATAAGCCTTGAACGCTTCTCCGTATGCTCTTACCGTTTGCTGGCTTGCACCACGTTCTTTGATGAGGTATTGTTGAAAAAATGCTTCAAGAGACCTCGTGAAATTTTTATATGTATCCATTTTCTTTATACTTTTTGTTTTGATAAAAAAAGATTCACTATCTCAGTTATTGGCATAGTTGTCTTTGCGTCCATAGCCAATAGTTCGGGAAAAGCTGTCGGTGTCAAACGTAAGTAATATTCCGTGTCTTTAGGGTCACAATGTCCCATATATACAGCAAGTTGCGGCATACAGCAGTAGATGTCTTTACCTGCCGCTATCATTTTTTTCATGGTATGCACACATGCGGTATGCCGCAGGTCATGGATTCTTGGCAGATATCCACTTGGCGTAACCTTGAATCCCGAAGCGATTAGAATATTATGGAATCTGACTCTGACGGCTTTTGCATTTACCTTACCACCAATATTGTTGCAAAACAACAAAGCATGTGGAGCATCGACTCCAGCCACTGGTAACATGTTCCTGTATCTTATATATTCTTTTATGACAATCTCCATTGTTGGAGTTATTGCACAGTAGCGTTCATGGTTGTTCTTTGTTTTTCTCAAACAGATGGAATGCCTTGTGAAGTCCACATCAATATTGGTAATGCTTAAAGCCTCGCCAATCCTCATGCCTGTACTATATATTAACCTTAACAATGTCGGCATGACAAGGGCTATAGAACCGGGATTGATACTATAGTCTCGCCATTTGTCCACCGTTGAGAATAGTGTGGCTATTTCCTCTTCACTATAAATATAAGGTGTAAAGTCGCTTTTGTAAGGTGGATGCATACCTACAAAACTTATTTTATCCCTCAGATTCAAATACTTTGCAAACAGTATTACACCACGTATGTACAAGGATTTGTGTGCTTCATTACCCTCAAGACTGTCAATCCAATTATGATAATGTTCACGTGAAATATGTTCACAGCTATATCCAACACTCGCAGAATAGCATTCAAAATTACTTAGTATGGTTTTTGCTTCTCCCGTACAAATTCCCTTTATTTCACGTTCATGGATATAGTCCTGCATATAGGGATAGAGCGAGGAGTGAGATTTCAACTTAACTTCAAACATAGAATGCACCTCCTTTCTGTGTATAGTAGGACTTATCTACCGGAGGTACTTCGTGTGAACATTCCATAAGAGAGTCAATGTCCACGTTAAGGTATGCCATTGTAGCTCCTGTACCCGAATGCCCCAATGTTTCGGAAATAGCCTGTATGCTACTTCCGGTTTTCATCATTGATGTGGCAAGGCTATGGCGTAGCGTATGTGTACCGACATGTCTGCCTATTGTTTCAATCCCCGCCCTGTGAATGGCTTTGCTCACCGCACCGGAAAGTGTGGCTGTGGCTATCGGTCTGTACGGCTCTACTTGGCTAAGGAACACCATATTGCTTTTCGTTTTAGGACGGGCATGTTTAAGATAATCAATAATGGCATTACCAACATCCGCCAACAACGGTAGCTCCAAATCTTTTCCTGTCTTGCTTTGGAGGATTTTGATTCTATTGTTCTTCCAATCAAGGCTATCTAATTGGAGCTGGCATATATCCGATGCTCTTAACCCTAAACGTGAAGCCAAAAGAATCATCGCATAATTTCTTTTACCGAGCAAAGTACCCCTGTCAAAAGACATTTCTATTTTCTTTACTTCTTCCGCTGTGTAATATGATGGTAATGGCTTTGGTATTGGAGGCTTTTTCCCATATGTTACATGAGCCAAGACCAAAGGAATGACATCTTGCTCTGCCAAATAATTCAGGAATTGGTTTATGAGATAGAAATACCAGTTGTCGGCTGTTCTATGCGAAGCAATCAAATCAATTATCAAGGTTCGGGTTAAGTGCGAGGGAGAATCGCAACCTTTTTCGGATAAGCCATTTACAATATTTGACATTGAATGCTGATAGCGTAATAATGTAACATTCTTACGTTTCTTTGTTTTTATGTGTTCAATAAACTTGTTTGCATAATCCCCCAATTCATTGGACGGGAAATTGTATGTCTTGAGTTTTTTTCGCTGTGCGGCATACGGCAAACCTTGAATGAACCTGTCTATAAGACTTAACGCACAAGAATACTCCCTTGATTTTCGATGATTTGGAGAATTATCAGCTTTTGCTATCTTTTCTTGAAAAGCAGAACTGAAATTCAAATCGTAAGAATCAACACCCATATCCTCCATGTATTGGGATATGTATTCTATGTAACGTAAATACCTGTCGGTCATGTAGGTGGACAGTTTGAAACTCTCAAAGGCTCTTTTGCAGTAAATGAAGAACTCACTGCGTGGAATGGATTTGCAATTATTCATTGTGTATGATTTTTTGAGTTCGGCGATATTGCCATATAATCAAAATGAACAATATACAATAATATTATTAAAAGTCTGATTGATTTTCAGATAAATAAAATGTGTTCTTGTAATAATCATTTAGTTTTGATAAGTAGCATTATAAAAAGATTGTGATAATAATACTTTCTTTGTCCGCCATCATGCTCACTGAAAGAAAGTAGGGCGGCTCTCGCCGCCCGCCACTCAAAAGCGTGTGTAAAGTCCCGTCACCATCGTGAACATTTCCTCCAGCATATCAAAATAGATACCCTCGTGCGTTTCAATGTCCTTTGTCTTGCACTCAAAGGTCTTTTTGCTGAACGTCCTGCGGTAGAAGCGCATATTGTAGAGGTCTGCCCCTGCATCATAGATGATGTCAAGGCGGTTGGCACTCGTCTTGTTCCTCGCAAGGCTCATGCGTAAGCCGTTGCCCATGTCTATGAAATCACGGCTACCTGTCATGGCGGTGAAGCGTTTTCCGCCTATCTGCTGTAATATCGTCTTGGCTATCATATCTTTTGTTTTTAGGGTTTTAAGTATTGGCGGTGCGGACACCGCCATCCCGTTCAAAATTCTCGCATTTCGGAAATGGGGGTCTGCCGTTGTATCCACTCTTTC
>CAOSWK010000020.1 GCA_948527295.1 uncultured Eubacteriales bacterium
CTCCGTGCGACGGAAAAAGCATTTTTTGCCGCTCGGCTTATAGTGCGGTACCGCTCTTGCCGAGGTGAGCTTGTACAGGTAGCTTGCTTTCAGCCCCATATATCGGGCGGCCTCGTCCAAGGTCAAGACCTCTTTATGGCATATCGCGATGTTTTCGCTGATCGCCGCCGCCAGTCTGTCTAATTCTTCCTGTATCATGGCTGGGCGTTTTTAGTTAGTGTCAGCTGGTTGTTAGCATAATCCGATACCGCGCTAAACTTACAGCGCAGCGAGTTTTGCAGACGGTATGCTATCGCCTTACCGCTGTTTATCGCGTCTGCGTCCGGCAGCTCAAATGTGACGGTTTGCCCTATCTCCATTTTGCGCAGTGCGTCGCTTGTTACTTTTTTCTTTTCCATATTGCGTTAAATTTCGATGTCGATAAACTCTAACAGGTTGTCCGTAATCATGCTGTTAACTTGTAGCTGTGCGGTCTTAACCCCATTGTCCTGCATCCATCGTTTAGCACGGTTTACGGCTGTCTGCTTGTTTGAGCCGTCGGGGATTA
The DNA here is from genome assembly GCA_948527295.1 of uncultured Eubacteriales bacterium. Taxonomy (GTDB): domain Bacteria; phylum Bacillota; class Clostridia; order Oscillospirales; family Acutalibacteraceae; genus CAG-557. The sequence goes on from CAOSWK010000020.1 coordinate 548, forward strand.
ATACGCCTAAATCCTCGTAATTTTCATCCATGAGGGCAAACCAATAGCGTTTCATAATCTCATGCGTTAACGTGGGTAAAAAGTCACTATCAAACGGCCTGCCTGTCCTTTGAACTGGGGCGCATGGTTGAGGCTCTTTAATGCTTTGTGGCTGTAGTGTTCGGCGTGGAGATTGCCGACGATTTCACAAAACCGGGTAAAGCCTACCACGATACGTTTGCGCTCTTTCGGGAATGTTAGGCGTATGAGGTAGTCGCGGTTAATCTTTTTCCGCAAATCCTCGACGTTCTCGATAGTGTACTGTTTTGCCATTGTTTGTTATTTTGTTTGTTATTCTTTTGGTGGAAAAGAAAAACTGTCGTAAATTTGCAGTTGGATATTTGAGGTTAGGCAAATTGTCTGACAGCCTTTCTTATGTCCGTTTGTTATCTGTGCTGCAAAGTAAGCACTAATAATTGAGATTGCCAAGTATTACTTGACAATTTAACTTGTTTTAACAGTAATCAAATTTGCATGAGTGACGAAAAACTAATACAAAGACTGGTCGATTATGTTGAGTATGAGGCTAATATGACGCGAAACGCCTTTGCAACAAAGGCAGGGATTGACCCTACCAACTTTAGTAAGATGTTGGCAGGTAAACAAAATATTACTACCAATACGCTAAAGAAAATATCGGTAGCGCATGGTATTAGTATGACTTGGCTACTTACTGGAGAGGGTGAAATGATGGAAAGTCCAAAAAGCCAGCCATTAATAGGCACTCTTAACGGTGACGATGCTAAAGTGTCGGGGCGCGATATGACAATAAACCCACCTTGTACCTACGCGGTAGATACAATCATTAATGAGGTTTCGGCCCTGCGCCGTCTAATCGAAAAGCGCGATGAACAAATAGACAAAATACTGGCTCTGCTTGATGAAAAGGATAAGCAAATAGAAAAGCTGCTGACAATAATAGCAAACTTGCAAAAATGAAAAAGGCATTTTTAATAATCGCGTTATGCGTGTGCGCTCTCCAGTCAAAAGCGCAAATAGTAACCGGACTTGACGAAATAGCATTATTAGGCGACTGGCACGCTATTGACTATTGGGGCGTTTGGGAAAATTTAGAATTTGGCTGGCCGGTGTCGATGGAACTAAATGACGGCAAACAATCCTACATACAAACTAAACATAATACCAGCACTGCGCCGACGGTGTTAGATTTCGGCGGTTATTGGGTCGGTGGTACAGCTACCGGGCGTTATACACTTCACTTTATTTGTAGTCGTGGATATGCCGGTACGTCCTCCGTATTGTCTATGGTAAATTTTGTGGTTAAAAATTTCGACGGTCAAACGCTCACCATCGAAACATACGACGGAAGCGGCGGCGCGACATTCAGCAAAGGTAATTCGGGTATTGAGAGTGTCAGCGCAGATACCACGGAAGCCGACACCACGATTTACAATCTTAATGGCGTGGTAGTAAAAAATCCCACCGCCCCCGGCATATACATACAGGGCGATGGGAAAAAGATAGTTAAACAGGGTTTATAATTTCAGTTCGGGCAAACTATTAATGGCGGCTTCTTTGAGGCTATCCACGGCGCGTGTGTACTTTTCGGTATGCTTTAGTCCGCTATGACCTAACAGGCTTGCCACGGTCTTTATATTCGCGCCGTTGTTAAGGATATTAACGGCAAATGAGTGCCGGGCGCAGTGCCATGTTATATGCTTGTCAATACCGGCGCGTTTAGTCCAGTGCCGTAACGCTTTTAGGCACATCGTATGTGAGGGCAGCGGAAATATGAGCGCGTCGCGTTCTCCTTTGCCAATCAAATTTAGCAAACCGTCGTTTAATGGTATCACTACGCCGCTGGCACTACTATGCCCCTTTGTCTTTGCTTGCTCAAACTTTAACCGCCGGTTAGCATAATCGACATTAGCAAAGGTGAGGTCTTTAATGTCGCACCAACGCAGACCGCAGTAAAGACAGAATATAAACGCCCGGCGTATATTCTTGCTTTCACCCTCATAATGGGTTGTGATAAGCTGCTGTATTTCTTCCATGCTTAACACATCCTTTTTAAGTGTGTTGCCGTCTATCTTAATAACTATGCCGTTGCAGGGATTTTTCCGTATTACATCATCCTCTACGGCGGCCTTGATTATCTTTTTGAAACGCGCATATAGAGTGTGTGCGCCCTCACCCTTAAACCGCTTTTGCAGATACTCGGTAAAGCCGGTAATCATTTCCTTTGTGAGCTGCTGGGCTTTTATCTTTAATCCGCGTGTGCGCTTGGCTTTTTCCTTTGCCGCCTTTTCGCGCTGTTCCTTAGTCCAGTCAGGTTTAGGTGTAAATGTGTCGTCGGGGTCTATGAGATAATCGACGAAACAATTATAGGCGCGTTTGATATGGCGTTTGTCGGCTTTCGTGTATGCCTCATAGTACGCCCACATCCATGTTAGAAAATTAACGTCTTTGTCCTTTTTGAGTCGGTACCCCTCGGCACGCTCTAATAGTTCCTGCCCTCGTTCAAAACGTATGCGCTTGGCTATCTCTAATGTTTCTTTGTTCTGTTGTCGCTCCAGCGGTGTACGCGGTGCTTGCCATAGATACAGCCCCAGTATTTCGTTTCGTCGCTCGTTCTTTTGGTAGGTGTTGCCGTTTTTGCTGGTAACTTCCACCTTGCCGAAATAAAACTCCAAATATAGGCTGTCGCGGCCGTCGGATAAAGCACGGCCCATGAGCTTGGGATTGTCGCCGCTGTTGCCCTCGATTAAGTAGGTATTATCGGCGCGATAGTTCTTTTTTGCCATAGTTATTTTACTTTGTTTTCCTTTGGTTGCAAAGTTACAAAATAATCCCTATTCACAAAGCACTGACAAAGCACTTTTCGACAAAATAAAATCTAAGCAAAGGAAATAAAACTAAAACCAAATTCGTTAATATGTTGATTTAATGTGCTTTTGCTTTCGGTTATTTTCCTTTGTTTTCGGCTAAAAATTGGGTTGTGTGCCTGTTCTGGGCACCCCCCCCCAAGAAATTGCAAGTGATTAAATCCCAATCACTTGCAATTTTTAGTTTCAATCCGTGTCAACGCGGTGTCAACCAACCTCCGCGCAACACCTGATTTCGGCTCAGTAGAAAATCAGTGGGGAAATAAATTTTTCACAGCCAAAGATTATAGCGAACTTTGTGCTATGGAAAATGACTACTTACAGATGTTGGCGCAGATAGTTTTGCCCTCTCAGATACTTGATTATTTTACAATAGCAGGCGTTGAGCAGACAGCCACGGAAATTCACATCAGGCTTGATGAGAAGATGAATCCGGAATTGAACGATGATGCACATTTTGAATCCAAAGGCTTCATGGATGCGGTAAATGTCACCGACTTTCCGATACGGGATCATAAGGTCATACTGCGGATACGACGCCGGCGGTGGACAGACACTCGCACGGGCAAGAGCTTCAGCATTCCGATTGACCTCGATGTCGTAGCCAAAGGAACACGTTACTCCAAAGAATTTGGAGCTTTTTTAAAAGAGACGTATGGAGACGTCCCCGGTGACCTGCCGTACGCTTGAGGAGTTCTACCATATCAACGGACATACGTTTGAAAAACAATATAAGGAAATACTGAGTGGATTCCGTGACTGGGATCAGCTGGAACACGCTGACGAG
>CAOSWK010000021.1 GCA_948527295.1 uncultured Eubacteriales bacterium
CCTACAACAACGGGCATCTGGCGCTGGCTGACCCGTTGGCCGCCGCCCGCAACTTCCTCAACGCGATTGAGAGAATCCCCTCCATCATCGACCAGTATAAAGCGAAGAATGAGGTCTTGGAACGTGAGATACCGCAGTTGCAGGAGATAGCAGGCAAGGTGTGGAAGAAGGAGGAAGAACTGAAACAGTTGAAGTCCGAACTTGCCGCCCTTGACCGCAAGATACAGCTGGAACTTGCGCCGCCTACACCCGAAATCACCGAAAAGGAGCATGAAGGGCAACAGGTCAAACCGGAAGCGAAAGGTGTGCGAAACGGTATCAGGCAATATCCCGAAGATACATCACCGCAAATACGCAATCCATCGGAAAGTATTATCGCCAATCACACCATAACTGGGCATCCGGGACTGTATGCCAAGGAGGAAACCCGGTCCAAAGGATTGAAAATATAACCTAAGGAATTTTATCTGAAGTATTAATAAGGGCTATCCCAAAAGGTCTAAAAGTAAATTTTATCCTTTCTGCAAGTATCTATAGGATGGCAACTGCATTTTTTTTCTTTTTGGGCAGCCCTTATTAAAATTTATTCTTATTTTAGGTTATATACATTCATGTCCATTTATGTAAAAAATCCTGCTGACCTTGTTTATGTCTTGTCAGTCACCATTTGCAAAACCATATTTGACCCTCAAAGAGGCTGAATTTGATAAGCAACTTGCTACATACTCATAATAAGGAGCTAAATAGAACACGAATGGGAAATACACAAATGCTAAACTAAAGAAGATATTGGCCAAAATAAACGCTATACCGAGAGAGAAACTTGATTTTTCAACTTCCTAAAACGGTGTTGTTCAAACATTTCTACTTATTTGTACTTGCCAGTTGAACCTACGCTTCCCTAATAAAATGTCTATGGTAAAAAGTTAAAAAATCCTCCCACTTTTGTTAGATATATTTTTTTGTGTAATTTTGTAATCGTTATGCGGCAGTAATAATATACATATTAATACGAGTTAGTAATCCTGTAGTTCTCATATGCTACGAGGAGGTATTAAAAGGTGCGTTTCGACAATGCATCTACTGTAGTATATTATTGCTTAATCCAAATGAATATTATAAATTTAGGAATTCTTGCTCACATTGATGCAGGAAAAACTTCCGTAACCGAGAATCTGCTGTTTGCCAGTGGAGCAACGGAAAAGTGCGGCCGTGTGGATAATGGTGACACCATAACGGACTCTATGGATATAGAGAAACGTAGAGGAATTACTGTCCGGGCTTCTACGACATCTATTATCTGGAATGGAGTGAAATGCAATATCATTGACACTCCGGGACACATGGATTTTATTGCGGAAGTGGAGCGGACATTCAAAATGCTTGATGGAGCAGTCCTCATCTTATCCGCAAAGGAAGGCATACAAGCGCAGACAAAGTTGCTGTTCAGTACTTTACAAAAGCTGCAAATCCCGACAATTATATTTATCAATAAGATTGACCGTGCCGGTGTGAATTTGGAGCGTTTGTATATGGATATAAAAACAAATCTGTCGCAAGATGTCCTGTTTATGCAAACTGTTGTCGATGGATCGGTTTATCCGGTTTGCTCCCAAACATATATAAAGGAAGAATACAAAGAATTTGTATGCAACCATGACGACGATATATTAGAACGATATTTGGCGGATAGCGAAATTTCACCGGCTGATTATTGGAATACGATAATCGCTCTTGTGGCAAAAGCCAAAGTCTATCCGGTGCTACATGGATCAGCAATGTTCAATATCGGTATCAATGAGTTGTTGGACGCCATTTCTTCTTTTATACTTCCTCCGGCATCAGTCTCAAACAGACTTTCAGCTTATCTCTATAAGATAGAGCATGACCCCAAAGGGCATAAAAGAAGTTTTCTAAAAATAATTGACGGAAGTCTGAGACTTCGAGACGTTGTAAGAATCAACGATTCGGAAAAATTCATCAAGATTAAAAATCTAAAGACTATTTATCAGGGCAGAGAGATAAATGTTGATGAAGTGGGTGCCAATGATATCGCGATTGTAGAAGATATAGAAGATTTTCGAATCGGAGATTATTTAGGTGCTAAACCTTGTTTGATTCAAGGATTATCTCATCAGCATCCCGCTCTCAAATCCTCCGTCCGGCCAAATAAGCCCGAAGAGAGAAGCAAGGTGATATCCGCTCTGAATACATTGTGGATTGAAGACCCGTCTTTGTCCTTTTCCATAAACTCATATAGTGATGAATTGGAAATCTCGTTATATGGTTTGACCCAAAAGGAAATCATACAGACATTGCTGGAAGAACGATTTTCCGTAAAGGTCCATTTTGATGAGATCAAGACTATCTACAAAGAACGACCTATAAAAAAGGTCAATAAGATTATTCAGATCGAAGTACCACCCAACCCTTACTGGGCCACAATAGGGCTGACTCTTGAACCCTTACCGTTAGGGGCAGGGTTGCAAATCGAAAGTGACATCTCCTATGGTTATCTGAACCATTCTTTTCAAAATGCCGTTTTTGAAGGGATTCGTATGTCTTGCCAATCTGGTTTACATGGATGGGAAGTGACAGATCTGAAAGTAACTTTTACTCAAGCCGAGTATTATAGCCCGGTAAGTACACCTGCTGATTTCAGACAGCTGACCCCTTATGTCTTCAGGCTGGCTTTGCAACAGTCAGGTGTGGACATTCTCGAACCGATGCTCTGTTTTGAGTTGCAGATACCCCAAGTAGCGAGTTCCAAAGCTATTACAGATTTGCAAAAAATGATGTCTGAGATTGAAGACATCAGTTGTAATAATGAGTGGTGTCATATTAAAGGGAAAGTTCCATTAAATACAAGTAAAGACTATGCCTCAGAAGTAAGTTCGTACACTAAGGGCTTAGGCATTTTTATGGTTAAGCCATGTGGGTATCAAATAACAAAAGACGGTTATTCTGATAATATCCGCATGAACGAAAAAGATAAACTTTTATTCATGTTCCAAAAATCAATGTCATTAAAATAATGGAGCGGTCAGGAAATTTCTATAAGGCAATACGGTTGGGATATATACTTATCTCCATTCTTATCGGATGTATGGCATATAATAGCCTCTATGAATGGCAGGAGATAGAAGCATTAGAACTTGGCAATAAAAAAATAGACGAGCTCCGAAAAGAAATAAACAATATCAATATTCAAATGATAAAATTTTCTCTATTGGGTGAAACAATACTGGAATGGAACGATAAAGATATCGAGCATTACCATGCACGGCGTATGGCAATGGACAGTATGCTCTGCCGTTTCAAGGCCACCTATCCAGCAGAGCGCATCGATAGTGTGCGCAGTCTTTTAGAGGATAAGGAACGACAGATGTTCCAGATAGTCCGGTTAATGGATGAACAACAATCTATTAACAAGAAGATAGCCAATCAAATTCCGGTTATTGTACAGAAAAGTGTGCAGGAACAGTCCAAAAAGCCAAAACGAAAAGGTTTCTTAGGCATATTCGGCAAAAAAAAGGAAGTAACTCCAGCAGTATCAACCACTATCCTTCATTCGGT
>CAOSWK010000022.1 GCA_948527295.1 uncultured Eubacteriales bacterium
CTGGAGAAGATTCCCGGCATCATCGCCCAGTATGAGGAACGAACCGTCAAACTCAAAGCCGATGTTCCGACCCTCGAAGGAATCATGTCGAAGAAATGGGGCAAGGAGGACGAATTGAAGCAACTCAAATCCGACCTCGCCGCCCTCGACCGAAAGATCCAAGCCGAAATTGCCCCTAAACCCGAACAAGCCGACGGTGTTGAGAACAAGAAAGCCGAAGCTAATACCATTGATGCTCCCTCAACGGAAGCAAAGAAGTCAATGGTTGCAGAACCGATAATAGATTATACCTCTGTCAATGTAAATCTTTCGGTGTCCAAAGCGTATATTATGAGACATTAAAAATGAATGTTATCGCTTATGGCGTTGCTGACCGTATTGGTTGGCAACGCCACTAATTTTGTAAAAAAGTCGAACCTTATGGCTATCTATGCGTTTGGATAAGCCTGTGTGCTCATCACGTATTATGAAACGCTTCAAGCCTCGGCACATTCGCCCATCATCGGATATGGTCATGTGGTAAAGAAAGTGGAGAAAATTGGATACGGTAAAAAACATATACAATTGTATAGTCGTAAACTGATATAATTGTATATTTTCTTTTAAGAAATCGTATTTGAGCGCATTTTTATAATATAATGATGCTAATGGTTCAATTTTTCGGACTATTACAACCTATAACTGAAAAATTTTCATTACCTTTGCCAAAAAATTATGCCATGGCAAAAATCAATAGACTCAAAAGTATTCTTGCTGAAAAGAATCGAACCAATCTATGGCTGGCATCTCAGCTCGGGGTCAACTCCACTACAGTGTCCAAATGGTGTACCAATTCTTCTCAACCGGATATTTTGATGATATTGAGAATTGCGCAATTGCTTGACATCGGGATAAAGGAGTTCTACGATGAGAGGATTGTTGATAAATATGAAGTATGGCAACAGTAATTGAAAAAATGAGGAAACTGATATTATTCATATTTCTTATAATGACATTGCCGTTTATGGTAATGTTCATTGGTTGTGGTCATAAGTCCGAGGCTTGGGATACTATGGACACGGCAGAGGTACTTATGGACTCCATGCCAGATTCTGCTTTAACTGTATTATCCTCGATTGAAAAGACTTCACTTGGAGACGATAAGGAAAAGGCTCGGTATGCACTGCTGATGTCAATGGCACTTGATAAGAATTACATTGACACGACCTCTTTTGATGTCCTTCAGCCGGCAATCGACTATTATCTTGAGAAAGGTACCCCCGAGGAACGATTGCGTACCCTTTACTACCAAGGCTGTATATTTCTGAACAAGTCTGACTTTGATATGGCAATGCAATGCTATCTTAAAGCGGAGGATCTAAAAGATGAATGTAAAGACACTATTACATATGCCAATATGCTCGTCGCTCAGGGTAATATATATGCCAAGTCTTGTCAGATAGAAGGTTATGTAAGGAATAATCTATGTGCGTCAGAATTATATAATAAGATTGGAGAACAGCGTCGGGAATTGTCAAGTCTTATCCGAGCATTGGATGGCTGCATTAGTTTGGGAAACATAGAAAGGTCGGATAGTCTCATGTCGCGCACAGACTCTCTTGTTCAAATACATCCTGAACTAAATGAAGCATCAATAAGGGTAAAGATGACTTATGGTATTCGCTTTAATTCAGATAGTGTTATAAACAATATCTTGGGATCAATTTCTGATCTCACTCAGTATGATGATGAAACCAAACTTGACATCACTTTAGGATACCTGAATCTGAATGAACCTCTCAAAGCAAAAATGATCTTTGAATCAATTGCCCCAGATAATCCCAAGACGAATTCTTTTAGATACATTTCCATTAAACCAGAGGTTTTAGAAGCAGCCGGGGAATATGAGAAAGCTCTTGATGCATATAAAAAATTCCATTCAACCGTCGAATCTGAAAACTCAAAAATATATTCACAAAAAACGACTGTCGCTCAAGAACTTCATGAAATAAAGATTAATCATCTTTATTCTATTCAACGTAAGAATATGCAAATCTGGTTAGGATTATGTGTACTTTTAATTCTCATTATCGTTATCTGTATTATTTATTACCAACTTCGTTTAGGAAAGATCAAGCGGATTATCTCAGAACAGGAACAGTCGCGACTCCAACTTGAAAACGAAAATCTGCAAAAACAGAAATCTGTTCTTGAACTCGAAAGACATAACGCACAGTTGGAGTGTGAAAAACAGAATCTCGCAACTGAAAATATGAAATTAAAGATATCTCAACTTGAATCTGACAAGCATAATGCGGAACTGGAAATTGAGAAGAAAAATCTTGCTGCGGAAAATATGCGGTTAAAGATTTCGCAACTTGAATCAGAGGGTGAGCATCTAAAAGAATTGCTGACTGAAGCGAAGCTGTCAAAACCGGTCTTGGACGCAATAAAGGAACGTAGCGATATTTTAAATGGTTTGTTAGCCGCTAAAATTTCGGATAATGATACTTACTCAAAACCATACGATATATGGATAAACCAAATCACAGAGGACCGGAAAAGTTTTATGAACTCCACTCGTCTTGCTTTTAGGGCTTCACATCCAGCTTTCATGAAATATCTAGAAGACCATGGTCTCACTGAGTCTGAATTGAACTATGTATGTTTATATGCTATAGGATTAAGGGGGAAAGAAATTGGTGAATATATCCAAATAAAACGGCACTACCATACCAGTACGGATATTCGTAAGAAACTTGGCCTCAAGGAAGATGATACAAATTTGGGGCTTCATATACGAAATCTTATGAAGAAACTATAGATTCTTTTTTACGAGAATATACAAAGTAAACTCCATAAAAACGACTTCTTATAATCAAGAGGTCGTTTTATTATTTGCCAACATAGCCAAGAATGAGAGGATAATATATTCTTAATAAGATGTCTCTTAGCAAGATATATATCTTTTTGTAATCTTCATAATGGAATATTATATTCTCAATACCAACTGGCTTATATGTCGGTTAAAGAAGACATAAACGACACTCTTAATCAATTGGCGATTAGTGAATGGGCAACTTTAATCTCAAAATATTCGGAAAGGGATGTTACATCAGTGAGTTAAGCAAGATTTAATATACAAAAAGAATAATTCTTTTGTTGAACGAAAGATCAACAAACGGAGCAAAGTTCTTCTTAGATATTGTTTCTTGCAAAATATCCTACAGGAGCAGTTATTCTTTTCTCCATTCAAAAGAACGCCATGCAATTGATTTGTTACATTACTCTGCTTTGGTGTCAAAATAGGCAAAAATGGGTGGAGTGTCAAACTTTTGGATTTTATAAATATTAAAAACCACCCCCCCCATTTTATAATACATTGATATATAGCTAATTAAAAAGTTTGACCGTCAAACTTTTTCTCTTGTTTGCAAACTTTTCTCGATGTAATTTTGCGATACCAAATCAAAAAACAACAAATGAAATACATGAAGGTAAGAATGAAGAGATTAATGAAAATCAAGTGTCCGAATTTAATACAGAAAAATCTCTAA
>CAOSWK010000023.1:0-242 GCA_948527295.1 uncultured Eubacteriales bacterium
CCCGCACAAGCGGTGGATGATGTGGATTAATTCGATGCAACGCGAAAAACCTTACCTACCCTTGACATGTCAGAGAAGCTTTTGTAATGAGAGTGTGCCCGCAAGGGCGTCTGAACACAGGTGCTGCATGGCTGTCGTCAGCTCGTGTCGTGAGATGTTGGGTTAAGTCCCGCAACGAGCGCAACCCTTGTCACTAGTTGCTACGAAAGGGCACTCTAGTGAGACTGCCGGTGACAAACCGG
>CAOSWK010000023.1:424-3467 GCA_948527295.1 uncultured Eubacteriales bacterium
CTTGTACACACCGCCCGTCAAACAATGGGAGTGGTGTTTACCAGAAGTCGTTAGCCTAACCGCAAGGAGGGCGGCGACCACGGTGAGCACCGTGACTAATGTTAAGTCGTAACAAGGTAGCCGTACCGGAAGGTGCGGCTGGATCACCTCCTTTCAAGAGAAAGCGAATGAAGGCTTTTAGAAGACGCTTGAATTCATTCAGCGCTCACTCTTATCGGCAGTCGATAAATGAAAAGACGATGGGTCTTTAGCTCAGCTGGTTAGAGCACCGTCTTGATAAGGCGGGGGTCGATGGTTCAAGTCCATCAAGACCCACCATAGTTCTGAGACGGGGGTATAGCTCAGCTGGGAGAGCACCTGCTTTGCAAGCAGGGGGTCAACGGTTCGATCCCGTTTACCTCCACCAACAAGAGACAAGATGAAAACGCGTTTGACGCGCTTTGATATTGTCTTTTGACAATACGTTCTTTAACAATTCGGAAAGATTGAAAAATCTAACGTTAAGACTGATTTGATGAGAGTCAGTCAAGACGGGTAGTGATTGGAAATCAAGCAAAGTTAAAACTTTGAGATTTCTCAAGCATGAGACATTGACAGCATATGGGCACAAAGAACCAAGTTACTTGTGACCCGGCCGGGCAATAGGCGGCAGGGTTATAGGATCAAGTGACTAAGTGCATGTGGCGGATGCCTTGGCGATCACAGGCGAAGAAAGACGCGGCAGCCTGCGAAAAGCTGCGGGGAGCTGGCAAACGAGCATTGATCCGCAGATATCTGAATGGGGGAACCCACACCGCAAGGTGTATCTGCATCTGAATACATAGGGTGCAGAGGCGAACGAGGAGAACTGAAACATCTAAGTATCCTCAGGAAAAGAAATCAACCGAGATTCCGGCAGTAGCGGCGAGCGAACCCGGAAGAGCCTAACAGCTGATAGTTTGAAGCGTAGTCGAACGGAATGGAAAGTCCGGCCATAGCGGGTGATAGCCCCGTAGGCGAAACGCTTTGGATGGTACTAAGGCAGTGAGAAGTAGAGCGGGACACGTGGAATCCTGTTCGAAGACGGGGGGACCATCCTCCAAGGCTAAATACTCGTGATCGACCGATAGTGAACCAGTACCGTGAGGGAAAGGCGAAAAGAACCCCGGGAGGGGAGTGAAATAGAACCTGAAACCGCATGCATACAAACAGTAGGAGCTCCGTCAGGAGTGACTGCGTACCTTTTGCATAATGGGTCAGCGACTTACATTCTGTGGCGAGCTTAACCGACTAGGGGAGGCGCAGCGAAAGCGAGTTCGAATAGAGCGAAGAGTCGCAGGGTGTAGACCCGAAACCAGATGAGCTATCCATGGCCAGGTTGAAGGTGTGGTAACACACACTGGAGGACCGAACCGACTAGTGTTGCAAAATTAGCGGATGAGCTGTGGATAGGGGTGAAAGGCCAAACAAATCTGGAGATAGCTGGTTCTCCCCGAAAACTATTGAGGTAGTGCCTCGTGTATCGCTCCAGGGGGTAGAGCACTGTTTTGGCTAGGGGGACATGGAGTCTTACCAAACCAAGGCAAACTCCGAATACCTGGAAGCGTGAGCACGGGAGACAGAGCACCGGGTGCTAACGTCCGGACTCAAAAGGGAAACAACCCAGACCGCCGGCTAAGGTCCCCAATAATGGCTAAGTGGAAAACGAAGTGGAAAGGCCGTGACAACCAGGAAGTTGGCTTAGAAGCAGCCATCCTTTAAAGAAAGCGTAACAGCTCACTGGTCTAGTGATTTTGCGCAGAAAATATAACGGGGCTAAGATAGACACCGAAGTTGTAGATTGTGCTGATGCACAGTGGTAGAAGAGCGTTCGTATCAGCGTTGAAGGCATACCGGTAAGGAGTGCTGGAGCGATGCGAAGTGAGCATGCAGGAATGAGTAGCGATAAAAGTGGTGAGAATCCACTTCGCCGAAAGTCTAAGGTTTCCTACGCGATGCTCGTCATCGTAGGGTTAGTCGGGTCCTAAGACAAGTCCGAAAGGGGTAGTCGATGGAAAATGGGTTAATATTCCCATACCAACATTAGTGTGCGATGGGGGGACGCATAGGGCTAAATGGCGTTAGCTGATGGAAATGCTAACTTAAAAGTGTAGATTGGAGGATTGGCAAATCCGCCTCTGTATTTGAAACTTGAATAGCTTCAAGCGAGCTTCGGCTTAATTGGAGTGCCATTGATGCCGTCGTGCCAAGAAAAGCCTCTAAGTTTAGCTAATGTTGCCCGTACCGCAAACCGACACAGGTAGATGAGATGAGTATTCTAAGGCGCGTGAAAGAACTCTGGTTAAGGAACTCTGCAAACTAGCACCGTAAGTTCGCGATAAGGTGTGCCCAAAGTCTAGCAATAGATGAGTAGGTCTCAGCAAAGAGTCCCTCCCGACTGTTTACCAAAAACACAGCACTTTGCAAACTCGTAAGAGGAAGTATAAGGTGTGACGCCTGCCCGGTGCTCGAAGGTTAAGAGGATTAGTTAGCAGCAATGCGAAGCTCTGAATTGAAGCCCGAGTAAACGGCGGCCGTAACTATAACGGTCCTAAGGTAGCGAAATTCCTTGTCGGTTAAATACCGACCTGCATGAATGGCGTAACGAGATGGGAGCTGTCTCAACCAGGGATTCAGTGAAATTGTAGTGGAGGTGAAAATTCCTCCTACCCGCGGCAAGACGGAGAGACCCCGTGGACCTTTACTACAGCTTGGCACTGCCGATGGGAGCATTATGCGCAGGATAGGTGGGAGGCTTTGAAATCTCCACTCTGGTGGAGATGGAGCCATCGTTGAGATACCACCCTTAATGTTTCTGTCTGCTAACTAGCTTGAGTTATCCTCAAGTAGGACAATGCCTGGTGGGTAGTTTGACTGGGGCGGTCGCCTCCTAAAAAGTAACGGAGGCTTGCAAAGGTTGGCTCATTGCGGTTGGAAATCGCAAGAAGAGTGTAATGGCATAAGCCAGCCTGACTGTAAGACAAACAAGTCGAGCAGAGACGAAAGTCGGTCATAGTGATCCGGT
>CAOSWK010000024.1 GCA_948527295.1 uncultured Eubacteriales bacterium
TGTTTTAGTAAGTCTGCTTTCACTTACGGAAAGGCTTCTTTCTTACGCAATGTCCTTAATTCGTTGATATTTCTAGAGAAACCGCTAACATACTTGTTAGCGGTTTTTTAGTGATTATATTTTTTGTAGTTCATCAACGCAAAAAATTTTTTGCTGTACACTTTTGATACACATCTTTAATTTGTATCAGGAATTATAATTTTAAGCCCCTCAGCTTTAGCAAAAATCTCCCCTTCGGTAAAATTGGCTTTCACAGAATAAATTCCTGCATTGATAGGTTCTTCACTTAATTGATTATTGTCTTTATCGAAATATACAATTGTGATCTCTCCAGAGCCGTCCGGACCAGTAACTGTTAATTTTTTTGCAGTGCCGTCATAAACAAGACTTGGAGGAAGAATGCATTTAAGGTCACTTGAATGCAGCTCTTTTTTGATATTAAAGTTCACCACGTTGCTGTAGGTACGCTCGTAGTTCTCAGTGCCGGGGGTGTAGCATCGCACTTCGTAGTTGCCAAGCGCTGTTGGCATACCTTCAGTCCAGGCATTAGTGCCGGGTGTGCGGTACAGCCAGTTTAGGGCGTAGCCGTCCACCAGGTTGGCTGTGGTTATTTGGCCTTCTGGGTAAACAACTTTTCCGGTAATGCCTGTTTGGTCCTCGGCCAGTTGCAGCGTTACGGCTGGCTTGCCGTCAACAGTGTAATTTTCATTAAGCTCTTTAAACGCTCTTCCTTCAACCGCTTTTGCCTGATAGAGCGTCATGATATTGCCATTTGGATCGATCATACCGTCGTTTACAGCAGTCTCGCGGCCGGCAATCCAGAACTCCATGCCGCCAAAAATAATCTTTTGGTTTGTCGGGTTCACTCCACACACCAAGTTTGACGAGGCTCCGTCCGTGCCGTCTTGGCCATTGCCCACAATAACGTTGTTATACGCTGTATCATCGAGCGCGGCCAGGTCGCCCCAAGAGCACTGCAAATCCGCCTTTAGGGCGAAGACACGGCCGTTTTGCACTGCGCCGGTTTCTGTCTTTGTTGTGCCTACAAAAGTCGTCGGGCCCGTCGCTTTGGCAAGGCTTCCGGTGCCGTCCTCCATCCAAACCTTCACTGTGTAGCCGTCGAGAGAGTCTATGCCCCAATTTGTAACGTCGATAGATGCCAAAGTTTGGCCTGCCTCAAGCTGTTTTGCAGCTGCATAGCCCGTTGTGCCGGCTGTGAGGCTGTCCTCATTAAAAGCCTGCACCACAACGTATTGGCCGGCTTCGCCACCCATGTAGTAAACATTCAGGTTATTGCCCGACATTGTTAGCGAGTTCGCGGTAAAGCTTTTTCCCGACCTCGTCTTTAGGTACATGCCGTAGTCCGGCGGGGTAGATTTTACATTTTTGCCAAAATCTTCGGAGCCCGCAATTTCAATTTTTTTCGCGCCGCTGCCACCATCACCGACAATATCTTTGGCTGAAGCCGCGGAGGCAAAAATTACAGATTCCATATTTATCTTGCAAGCGGCATTCAATTGAAGCTTACCACTGGCAGAGAATACATCAACCTTTCCTCCCCGCAGGGTCTTGAGTACGTAACGATAATTCCTAAGTGATTCATTTGTAGCTACAGTAGAACGGAGCCAGGAAAAGTAAGGATAATTCCAGTAAGAAACTGGGACTATACGGGCCTTATCGGTTACGATACTCTCACTATATTGCGCGTCTGCGCTTATATCCTCCCGTCCCCAGCTTATTACATATTTATCCTCCCTTCCGCTGAGCAACCAAAACAGGTCCGTTGTCTCATACACAGCGGTGGCATAAAGGACGAAGTCGCTCGAGCCTGCTAAAACGTTTGTATAGTTCTTAACTGGCTGCACTAAATTATATTCTGCGTCGCTAAACTGCGATTCATAATAACCCGAGGTTTGCCTTGCATGGTTAGTTGTGTCCAACGGCAGGGTGTCATTTTCCTTGGCCACCCCACTCACGTACGAGCGTATGTCGCTTCTACCATAATGGCCGCCGTACGCCGAGGTTGTAAAGACTGTGGGCTCCCCTGCCAGCTGGGCTTGGGCCTTCTTACTTGGCGCCATGCCCACCGCCAAAGCTAAAATCAGCGCCACCGAGAGGCATTTTTGTGCAAGTCTATTTGTGCAAAACGCCCCCCCCCCCTGGATTTTTTTTAGATATTTTGTTTGTTATGTAGATCTTAGCCTTAATTTCCCTAAAATTTTTCACAATATACACGCTCCTTTTTATTTTTACTGGGTTTTTAATAAATTTATCATATTTTTTAAGTTTTGTAAACATGTTTTTAATTAAAATTTTACAGTTGCTTTTTGTGCAATGGGTATATGAATCCAAATTATTATAAAAAACGCCACCTTTAAAATTTAAGGTGACAAAATTCACGTTGGCCTTATTTTACGTTTAATTAAATTTTTTCGTGCGTAAAGTCTATTGCAACAGACGCATTTGAGCTTTGCTGTAAGTTGGCAAATGTTAACGTGGATAAAAATAATCTTAATTACAAATCAGTAAATGGTGTGATTTTTGACAAAAACAGAAAAGTTTTACAACCTTATCCAATGAACAAATCAGAAACATCTTATAATATTCCAGACGGTGTAATGTCAATTGGAGAGCGAGCATTTAAGTGTTGTAACAAAGTTGAAAACATTATTATTCCTTTTAGTGTAGCTTAGCTTTGTTGCGGGATTAGCATTTTCTTAGGTCGATAAAGTCAACACTAAAGTCGGAAAAACATAGTTATTATAATATAATTAATTATCGAAAAAGAGTTGATTTTAGTAGAAAACATAAAAAAGAAATTGCAGAATTTTATAAACAGATTTTTTCGGACATAAAATTGACGGGCACTTCGCACATTGGAAGCTATGCATTTACCGGATACTCAGATATAAAAAGTGTGTTTATTTCAGGTACAGTGACTTCAACTGGGTAATATGCTTTTGGTAATTGTACAAAACTAGAGGATGTGCTTTTCGGCGCCAAAAAAAGATTTAGACCCAAATAATGATAAAAAAGTATTTGCTAATTGTCCGATTGAAAAAATAAAAGTAACAGACGCTTATATTGATGGTAATACTTTTTGCGGCAAGAGAGCTATAAAAATGAAAAGTGAAGCGGATATGTATTGAAAGTTACAATAATTTGGCTTAGTTTTACGGGGTGCGAATGCAACGTACTCTATAGAAGATACAGTACGGGAATATACCGTAAAACTGTAAATTAGAGTTTATTGGGTATGAATAAAAAGTAGAAAAAGGTATAGCAACCTTCAGATAAATCTTTATACTCGTATTGCCAAAACATGTGTTTTCATTTTGCGCATCAGTAATTCTTGTTTTTGCAGCTCTTTAAAATTCGTTAAATAGGCCC
>CAOSWK010000025.1 GCA_948527295.1 uncultured Eubacteriales bacterium
ATTTTGATTTGATGACAATGGAAGAATTAAAAACGAGATACAAAAAATATGGCGAATATTACCATTTTGGTAGTATTGCAAGGGAACAAATGCAGTTCTTACGCTCTAAGCCGGATGTTAATGATTCCCATTTTTTAAGAAATGGTCGTATTGCTGATTCATATAACATTGAAGATAAGGATGAAAAAGAATGGAAGAATAAGGTATATGACATTTTAAAAAGGCATGGGGAAAAAGTTTTTTTGCTTTACCAAACATCACATGGATGTTGTGAAATTAGTATAAAGCCACAAAAAGGAATTGTTGCATATCCCTATGCTCTTAGGAAATACAACGGTCAAAATGGTTTCTTTATGAAATGTGGTGATGCCATATTTGTTGGTAAAGAGATTGCTCTTAATAATTAGGAATAGAAATCTTTGGCTAATACTTAAAAAAATATTGGTAACAAGCCGGGATAACGGACTAACGCCGTTCCCCGCCAAGCCATTAGCATTAACGTGCGACTTAAAAAGTAAATATGAAGATAGTAAATAGGACATTACTTTTTCTTGCAACGCTTTTTTGTTGTTTGGATAGTGTGAAAGCAAGTTCATTGCTCCAAGATACTATACGGGATGAAACCTACCAGCTTTATCCGTTAGGGGTTGCTTGCCGCAACAATGATATGGCAACCATAAAACGATTGCTGGCAGGAAAAGACGAACCTATGGCAATGGGTAACGATTGTTACGAGTTTGACATACTCTATACGGCAATCTACTTTGACAAAGAAGATGTACTAAAATATGCCCTTACCCGATATAAGGACATTAACGATAGAGTATATAGTGATGAATATGGGCTTACGCTCCTGACATACGCCTGCAAATTGTCTAACGTAAAGTTAGCCCATATCTTACTGGAGCATGGCATTAACGTAAATGGTTACCAAAGTCCATGCGACACCTATAAAGTATATCCGATTATGGAAGCCATTGCCAATAATAACATAGAACTGGTGAAGTTGCTTTTAGAATATCATGCAGACCTTGATATAAAAGATAGTAACGGCAGCACCCCTCTTGCTTTGGCTAAGGAAACAGGTGCAAAAGAGATTGAAAATTTACTTTTGCAATGGATGAAACAACAAAAAAATAATGCTAACAACGCAGGATAACGGACAAGCCGTTCCCTGCTACCCATTATGAACAATTAGAGTACACGATATGAGAAATGAAATTTTACAGTTGAAAGATTTGGGTCGTATGCCTAATGAAAGCATCAATGATACAGAGAGTATTGATGAATTAGTAAATACTTATGATGCCTTATTAGAACAAATACAACTTCCCATATCATTTGATGAAGCTATGGTGTTGGTACAAATCTTTCCTGAAAATGCTTTTTATGATTTGCAGTGGAGTTTATTAAAACTTGTAGAGTCTGTTTGCGTTGATGATGAGAATAAGTATATTCAGTTAATAAACTCTTGCCCAAGCCAAGAATGGCGGGACACTCTAAATGCTCGCTATGCAAATTATAAAAAGGCACAAGAGGTAAAGTAAGTTCATAACAAGCCGGGATAACGGACTAACGCCGTTCCCCGCCAAGCCATTACCGATAAAACAGAAAATATACAGTCATGAATAAAACTCCTTTTAAAGATTTTGACTTTTCCAGTTTTTGGGATAATAATGAATATGCCCAAAAATATTATATAGGGACAACACCTACTGATGAACAAGTTAAAGATATTGAAAATGAATTGGGATATAAATTGCCCCAATCTTATATTGCGCTGATAAAACAATGTAATGGTGGAGAACCTGTCAATACATGTTTTCCAACTCAAATCCCGACTTCTTGGGCAAATAACCATATAACAATAAGTGGAATTATGGGAATAGATAAAGATAAACCTTATTCTCTTTGCGGAGAAATGGGAAATCGTTTTTGGATTGAAGAATGGGGCTATCCAACCATTGGAATAGCGATATGCACCACTCCTTCTGCCGGACATGATATGATATTCTTGGATTATCGCAAATGTGGTTTAGCAGGAGAACCAAGTGTTGTCCATATTGATGAAGAAAACGATTATAAGATTACTACGCTTGCAGCATGTTTTGAGGAGTTTATTCGTGGGCTTGTTAATTCAAAAGACTTTGAAAGTTAAACCATCGGTAACAAAGCGTGCTAACGCTTGACAGCGTTCCCCGCTTAGCCATTACCAACAATTAAAATATGAAGAACATTATTCAAACAGCAGAACAGTTATTAGGCAGAAAATTAACTGCAAATGACGGTTACACAACGGATGAAATCAAACAGGCTGAAAATATGCTTGGACTAACAATGCCGGAAGCTCTAAAGCATTTTTATTTATCTGTTGGAAAAGTAGAGGTATTGGCTTCTTCGTTCCAACGGTTCTTGCCATTAGACGAATTACAATCTGATGGTGAAAAGATTATCTTTCTTGCGGAAAATCAAGAAGTGTGTTTATGGGCTACTACAATACATGATACCACAATTTGGGTTAAGTATAGTGATGATGAAGGTTGGATAACAGAACCGATTGGATTAATGGATTTTATTCTATTAACGATGTATTATAATTGCGCACAAGGAGGCTTTGAGTTTGGCGGAATAGCTGAAAACGAAGAAGCCTATCCTGCTATATTGGAATATGTACAAAAGGAATGGAATAAAGTTGTGCAATATAATGCTTTAATCATATATGCATATCAAGATAATCTGATTTGGTATTTCTATAAAGCCGACAATACACCAACAGATGACGGAATATTTTTGTCATGTAGAACAGAAGAGAAGTTTGATAAGTTCTTCAATCTTTTTGATTTCTCTGAATTATAATTGAGGTTGGTAACAAGGTCGAGCCAACAGCTAAACGCTGTTCCTCACCAAACCATTAGCTGTAATAGAAGCATGAAAAAGATTATTTTCTACATATCGGCAATTCTGTTTTGCTTGCCTATACAAGCACAACAGCGTTTCTTCGGTGTCATTCAGGATGCAGACGGATATACAAATGTACGTGATACAAGTGGAACAGTGATAGGCAAATTATTGGATAATCATGTATTTGCCGATTGGGATGCACAAA
>CAOSWK010000026.1 GCA_948527295.1 uncultured Eubacteriales bacterium
AAAAAAAAGATTGTGGTGGCACACAATCAGCTAGATGAATTTAACGTTTATGTCATCGTTTATGATAACTTATCATCACTTAAATTATATCATGAAAAGAAAAACAGAGTTAGAGAAAAGGGAAAAAAAAGAACAAAAAATAAAGAAAAGAAATTGGTGGTTTGTAATTTATCCAGATTCTCTTCCGAATAATTGGAAAGATATTTTAAATTTATCTGGCTTACCTTATGCAATTTCACCGCTTCATTGCGATGATTTGAATCCTGATGGAACTCCGAAAAAGCCTCATTATCACGTAATTGTGCTTTATCAGAATCCTACAACATTTAGAAATGTTTGTACGTTAACGGAGTCTTTGAATGCTCCACATCCTCAATATTTAGATTCAATTAAAGGGGCGTATCGATATTTAACCCATAAGGATAATCCAGAAAAAGCGCAATACGATGAAAAAAATATAGAATTAGGAAATGGATTTAACTATCGAGATATTATTGAAATTACGAAAAGTGAAGCTTTAAAAATTAAAAGAGAGTTGACTTTAATTATTAAAGAAAGAGAATTTATAGAATATTATTCGTTCATTTTGTATTGCATAGAAGAAAAAAATGATGATTACTTTGAAGTAGCAAGTACAAATACAATTTATTTTCAAGCATTTATTTCGAGCTTGAGAAATTCAAAAAAAGAAGAAAAATATGCAAAAATGTTGAAGGAGATTAAATGAAAAGAGATGTAGTAATTAAACCTTTAATCATTAAAGAAGCTCTACAAGCGAATGGTGGTAAATAAAAAAAGAAGAACTAATAGTTCTTCTTTTTTTTAATCATTAAAAAATAGGTTGTGTTCTGGCTGGCATCCATCGGGCGAAGTAATTCAAGACAATCTAGTCGAGTGAATGCAAGGGTGCCTTTTATTTTAAAAAGGCAAGGGAACCGTCCCTTGCTTGAGGGAGCGGATTGTCTAGAATGGCGAAGCCGATGAATGGCCAGGCATCCGGAGGGCCGGCCGGTCTGGCCGGAGAAGGCTGGGGTTTGGGGCGAGCCCCAAGCGGTCGGCAGACTGGGTGAGGCCAAAGGCCGAGGGCAAAGCCCTAGCTCCCTGCAAGGGCAGGTTCTTTACGTAGTAAAGTATAACCTGCTACACTTATTATAAAATAAGGGCGCCCTGTCGGGCTTAATACTGCCTATTGGCAGTCTTTTAAGAAATGGAGATTATCACATGGCTCATATGCAAAAAATGAAATCTGGAGCAGTAGCTCCAATGATGAATCATTATGAAAGAAAATTTGAAGGAACGAGAAAGCGAGAAAATATAGATGCTTCGAAAACGCATTATAATCAAGTTCTTGTTAGAGATAAGAATAAGACTAAAGAAGATCTAACAGATCTCGTAAAAGAGCGAATTGATGAGGTTTATAAATCTCATCAGGATGTTACTGGAAAGAAAGTTAGATCAGACGCAGTAATTATGGCAGATTGGGTAGTTACTGCACCTGAAGAGCTTAAGAAAGAAGACGAGAATGAATTCTTTGGGTGCGTTTTAATGTTTATGTCAGAAAGATACGGAGAAAAAAATATTCTTGGTGGGTTTATTCATCGAGATGAAATGAGAACTCATATGCATGTTCCAGTTGTTCCAGAAATAGACGGAAAGTTTAACGCTAAAAAGTTATTGAGTAGAAACGATTTGAAAACATTTCATAACGAATTGCAAAAGCATATTGATAAAAAATTTGATTATCATGTATCGATTCTGCTTGATGATTCTCAAAAAGAGAAAAAAGCATTATCGAAATTATCTCATGAAGAAATTCGAGCGCTTGATGCAAATGAAAAAATTGATCAAGTTAAAAAATTAAAAATTGAAATACAAGAGTTAGAAAAAAAGAAAGAAATTTATTTAGCAAATCCAGATCACCAAGTTTTGGGAGATGAAAAGGTAAGAGCAGTATTGCTTCCAATGATGGACTTAACGGATCAAGCTCAAGAAGAGAGTCGGATTGAATTTTTAAATGACTACAGTGAAGTTCCCTGTGAAGTAATTACGGATGAACTAGATGATTCGATTGGGAAGGTTAAAGGATTCGGTAAAGCAAAAAAGATTGAAATTAAAATGGATGACTGGGAAAAAATAAAATCTAAGCATAATCGACTCGTAAGTTCATATAAAGCGCTTAGGAAGGATTTTTTACAGAAAGCAGAAGTAATAGTCAATGCTTTGAAAGTAGCTTCTAAAAGCCCACATAAGTGGCGAATAAAGAGACAGCAAGATTTAGAAAAAGAAATTGAAATTTTGAAAAATGAAAAAAATCAAATACGAGATGAAATGGAAAAAGAGTTTAAGCCAATTTTTAATTTAGCACGTACAGCAATTCAATTTATGGATGAAGAAGTTGAAACGAAGGATGGTAAAAGTTTCATCGATGAATTTGCAAATGAAAAAAATATTTCTGTGAGATTTTTAGAAAAATTTTTGAGACCAGAAAGAAGAAAAGAAAGAGAAATGGAGAGAAAAATAGAGCGAATGAATTGGGATAGAGACTTTGAAAGATAATTTTTATTTGTGCCAAAAACAACATGTTTTTGGTACTTTTTTTGTGACCCTAGGGGGGGTTACTACGACCCCCCCTAGGGGTGACGTGTGACGTGTTCCAAATTACAGATACAACCGTATATATATTTATATGTAATAGTGACATAACCTATTGACATTTATATGTCACTAATTTAAAATGATTTTTGAAAGGAGAAATTATAAAGATGATAGGTTCAAATTCGACAAGAATTAGCATTGTGCTATCGAAAGAAACTAACCAAAAATTAACTGATGCATCGAAAAAATTAGACCTTACAAAGGGAGCGATTATTCGATATTTAATCGCTAAATATCTTGATGATTTTGTGGGAAAAGATGAAAAATAATCAAAAAAAAAGATTGTGGTGGCACACAATCAGCTAGATGAATTTAACGTTTATGTCATCGTTTATGATAACTTATCATC
>CAOSWK010000027.1 GCA_948527295.1 uncultured Eubacteriales bacterium
TACTACGACAACCCCCCATTGGGTGCTTTGTGCTTTGTGCGATTCATTCTTTTTTTATTGATATATTATTACGGTTTATTTTAATAATAATTTATGTTATTTTGATTGTAATTCATTGTTTGGAAATGCGAAAAGTTTGATTTTTTCGCTAAGTTAAAGGGTTGTAGGGGCGTCCCCTGCCCCTCGGAGAGCCCCGTGTTTTGATACGCAGTGTCAAAACTCATAAGGGGTTACTTTTGACAAAAGTAACAAAACCAAGTATACTGTAAACCGAAAGGTGGTGGCTAAAGCATGGGACGAATATCAATGCCACAAGGCAAGGGAAGTCAGCTTCATAATAGGCGAGAATATGAGAAGATAGGCAAGCCAATTCCAGACAATATTGACAGCTCAAAAACGGTTGAAAATATCACTTTGGTAGATAGAGATATACGGCAAATTTATGAAGAAATTTTTGGGGACGCTCTGGAACAATACAACAGCAAACAGAAAAGAGCTGACAGACGGATTCACAACTACTATGAGCATATTGCCAAATCGAAGAACGGCGAGAAGCTGTTTTACGAGGATGTTTTGCAGTGGGGCAAGAAAGAGGACTTTAAGAACCCACAGACACGAGAAAGAGCGAAAGAAGCCCTTGTGAGGTATGTACGGACTTTTGAGCAGAGAAACCCGAATTTAAGGCTTATAGGGGCTTACATACACATGGACGAAGCAAGTCCCCACTTACACCTTGACTATGTTCCAGTGGCTCATGGATATAGCAGAGGACTATCGACACGAAACTCACTTGATAAAGCCATGAAAGAAATGGGCTTTGTTCCCGAAAAGGAGAGCCGAAAGAACAACGCCACGAAGCTCTGGAAAGAAAGCGAGCGTGCCGTTTTCGGACAGATCTGCCGAGATATAGGGCTTGAGGTGGAGCAGGAGCGCAAGTCTGACCGCAAGAACTTAACGGTCGACGAGTATAAGGAAGCTCGTGACGAAATGCTTGGAGACATTGAGCAGGAATACAAATTTTTCAAATTAAAAGCAGAAGACGAGCGTAAAAGCCTCTCAGACGCACAGAAAGCGGTCAAATTTGAAAAAAAAGCATTGGATGATATAAAAGTTCAGTCAGACAAAATAATCGCTGAATTTGACGTTTTAACGGGTCATAAGGAAGAGTACGAAAAATCAGTCGCAATAATTACCGATTTAGAAAACCAAGAGAAAGAATTGGAAAATGTTAAACCTGTGCTTTTTAACAAGCAAAAAATGCTTGTTTCAAAAGATTTGTTCGAGAGAATGAAAGAATTAATTAAGTCCTTGAGGAAAGCGATTAAAAGAATTGTAGCTTTCAACATCGAGTTGATGAAAGAAAATGATGATTTGATAGATGAACTTAAAGGTTTTAAAAGTAAAGAGAAATACGGAAAATATCTAACCAGAGATGAAATCGATCTTAATCGCTATGAAAAATATCAAATGCAAAATCAGATTGAAGAGCTTGAAGAAGAAAATAAGAATTTTTCAAAATACTTAGAATTAAATGGATTGGATAGCGATGAAATCGAATGGATCAAAAATCCTAAAATGGCTAAAATGGCATTGCTTGAAGAAGAAGAAGAAGAATTTTTTTAAAAAAATCTTGAAATTTTTTTGTCGCGCACGCGCGCGTTTTTTTATCTTATTTCGTACTTTCTTATATATTTCATGTTGGTGTAACCAAATTACGAATTGAGTGTAACCAAATTACGAATTGTGGTGTAACCAAATTACGAATTGAGTGTAACAAACTGTTTATGAAGTTACTCTTATGTGTTATTCTTTTTATGAGGTGAATTTTATGAAAGAATGGACCGGCAATGAAATTGAAAAGCAAAAAAACTTACTGCGACGCTCGAATATGTTTGATAACGCATTAGTGGTTATGTCTAACTTGATTGCACGAGCAACTACGAAATGGACGCTTGAAGAAACTAAGTTGTTTCTGTGTGCTGTTTCTAAATTTTCGACACATGATGATGCTGGCTGGGTTACTTTGAGAAAAAGCGATTTAGCTTCAAAGCTGGACATTGATTCTAGAAATGTAAATAAACTTAGAGTGATGTTTAAAAGCGTTGTAACGAAGAGTTATGTCCAGCTTGACGGCGCTTTAGATAAGGCAAAGGCTGATGATCTAGAGTATCTGGATGGAGTTTTATTGACGAACATCAAATCAACTCGATATACCGTTTCGATTCGATTTAATGATGCTTTTTTTCCTTTGTTGGAGCGACTTACAAGCCATTTTACGGAATTCTATTTAGACTATGTGAAAGATTTTTCACATATGTCTACATACAATTTATATGTTTATCTTTGCAGTTGGCATGACCCGCAGTATTTGATTCAAAGGGAGCAAATTGCAAAAAAGGATATTGCTAAAATATTCAATTTAAAACCTAGCGATTACTGGATAAATTACGGAAAAGAGAACGCAAAATTTCATTGGACTCTGTTTGAAAAGAAAGTTTTAAATCCAGCAATCGAAGAAATTAATCGGCTAAGCAGTCAAGGAAAATGTGATATGTGCATTGAATCTTGTGACAAGGTTAAAGATGGTCGGATGGTTTTAGGCTATGACATTTGCTACAGTTTTGTTGACAAAGATGGCTTTAGAAAGTAAAGAGAGCTAAAAAGCTCTCTTTTTTTTGCTTTGGTGGGGCGAAAAAATAGGGGGGTACTACGACAACCCCCCATTGGGTGCTTTGTGCTTTGTGCGATTCATTCTTTTTTTATTGATATATTATTACGGTTT
>CAOSWK010000028.1 GCA_948527295.1 uncultured Eubacteriales bacterium
TAGACATGAACCACGACATCCAGATCTGGATCAGGTCTGCCTTCCCCGTATTTTTCCTCTGCGGACAGATAGGACTCACTCAGGCGCATGTCGTATTGGATTTTTTCCGGCAGATTATCTGTCTTTGTCTCCAGCCCGGTCTGTAATACATACAGCTTCGGAATCGGAAAATACACGCGCGTTCTCCCATAGAGCAGCCGCTCACTGTCCACTGTAGACCGCAGTCCGGCCACTGCGTACTCCAGCAGTCTGTATGGAATGTTCAGCGACGTGGATGCCTGTGCTTCTGTCAGTATATAAATGATCTCGTCGCACATGCATGCAAAGTCATTCTCTTTGTTGCCAAACAACACAGGACGCACATTTGCCACTGCCACCTTTTCAGCATCAATCCCCAGCAGGAAGGACACAAGCTCACGCTGGCGTTTAAACTGTACCCCTTGTCAAGGACAAATTTTTTATTTTGTTGCAGGGAATATGTGTTCTGCTTCCCTTTCATTTACAATTCCCTTTAGTGGATATATTCCTGTCGTTATATACCTATAGTATTCATTGGGTGACAGCTTCGCCAACTGCCATTGGTAACGCTCATTATTATAATAATCCATCCAGTCATCAATTATTGTTTTTACTTCCCTGTATTTTGTACATCCACTGACATCAATTTCATCCTTCATATGACCGAAAAAGCTTTCCTGTGGAGCATTGTCCCAACAATTCCCTTTCCTCGACATGGACTGCCTTAATTCTTTATCATTGACTAACTGTATAAAACTGGCACTTGTATAGTGGCATCCCTGATCAGAATGGATTAATGTTTCTTTTGTTAGTTCAATTCCGTGTTCCTTTACCAGCTTCTTTACTGTTTCCAGTACAAAATCCACCTCTAGGGAATCGCTCACAACATAGGACAATATCTGTTTTGTATATGCATCCAGAATTGTCGATAGATACGCAAATGTTCCATTATATGGTATGTATGTGATATCTGTCAACAGCACCTTCCTTGGTCCATATTCTGTGAATCTGCGCTTCAATAGGTTGTCCGCAACGGTATTTGTTTTTAGAGTTTTCGCCATCCTTCTGTATGGATTCGCTTTTCTTATGGGACACACCAGTCCATATTTATCCATCAGTCTCCTTATCTTCTTTAGGTTCATTAAAACCGGCGGATCCCAGTGAACCATGCACATATATATTCCACGGGCTCCCTTACTGTATCCACGCTGGTTGTATGCTTTCACAATCAGTCCAAAATCTTCTTTGTCTTTATTTTCTCTCTCTTTCCTGACATTCGCGGCATTTACCCATCTGTAATATCCGGAACGCGAAACACCTGCTATATCACAAAGCATACTTACATTTAACTTATTGTCTTCTTCCAGCAGCGTTTTCTGTATTACTTCAAATTTCCACCCGGAACTCATCATAATTTCCTCGCTGCTGTATTTTCTGTTTTCATAATTTTTTTTAGAAACTCCACTTCCTGACGCAGATATTTTACTTCATTCATTATGTCTGCCAGAGCCTCTTTTGATTCTATGGATGCCCCTTCTGGTATACTCAGTTCATCTTTTTTTCGCCGTGTCCGGTTTTCACCCTGTCTGAATCCATTTCCGCTCTGCACCTGATATTTAATTCTCTGCACCATGCTGTCTATTTGCTTTTGCCCAAACATTTCAAGATCATATCCAAGATCCTCCAGTATCTTTCTCGGTGCCATTCCCGCCTGATAAGCAGTCCAGAATGCTTCCTTAAATGCAACCGTAAAATAAAGCTTATTTTTCGTCACTTTAAAAGTATATGGATTTGCTTTCAGCAGTTTCATTTCCTTTGCCGTATATTCCCTCATTGCATCCTCTCCAATCTGTCATTTATTGTATCAGATGCCCTTGAACTTAAAAATACCCCCATGTCCACTTTATTGTTATTGTCCCTTTTACTGCTGTCCATTTTTGGGGATTCATTACCTTTTTTCTACTGTCCACTTTCCAGGGTCATTCCCTTTTGCCTTATGTCCACAGTCTGATTGACATACAATGAACTTATGTGTCCATTTCTTTGGGTATTTCCTTTTTGCAAAGTGTCTACGGTTTGGGATTCCATCAGTTATTTCAGATCTAGCAATCATATATTATTTCCCCTAGCGGTAATCAACATTTCAAGCAATCCCTTCCTCTTGCCGTGTCCACCTTATAGGGTACATTATACTTTTTGCCCAGTCTGATAACCACCAATGTCAACAAATCATAATCTTCTTTTTTGGTGATGCAGTTTCCAATGTTTTTCGTGTTTGTCATCTCATAAAAGGATACGCTGTTCTGCTCGCCCTGGGGGATATCGTCCAGACAGATCCATATGCTGTAGCATTTTTCCAGTTCTCCGTAATCTGTACTGTCCGTGACAAGCGACAGCTGCGAGGACAGCTCCCGCGACAGGTAATACATTCCCCGCTTTTCGATGGGATATCCCGGGCGGTAGGTCTTCTGCGGCTCCACGTCTATGTGGAGTTTGATGACGATTTTTTCCTTTGACAGTTTTGGATTTTTCGCTTTCAGCCGGATATCAAATTTGGACACTTTTTCATTCAGGACCGCAAATTCCTGCGCAGCTCCCTGCACCTGTGAGTTTGTCCGCCCGGGCGATACTTCCCTGTCCGACTCGATGGAATCCGGCTCGATGAAGCCTA
>CAOSWK010000029.1:0-2189 GCA_948527295.1 uncultured Eubacteriales bacterium
GCCTGACAATACATAGGGAACCCACTCCCTTTTGCTGTAATGAGAGACTTGAAATTCCTTAGACGGCGTCACTGACACATATCTGCCTTTGGAAATATGGAAGCGCTTCATCAGTTCCGGCAAATAAGCTGCACCTTCTGTGATCACATTATCTGCTTGCAGCTTCCCCAAATCCTCCCATACAAACGAAAAAATCTCTTTATAATAGGCGATTTCCTCCCTGCACTGCACCAAAGGCGCTCTCATCCAAATCTCCTCCGCGCTCATACAGGTCTGCTTTTTACAGATTTCATACCCTCTTGCTGCCCCCATCTGAGTATACTTGTCCAAGAAATCGTCCACCTTAAAATAGTATAAATTATACTTTGCTGCAAGAAGCTCTGCCACTGTACTTTTGCCGCTGCATGGCGATCCCCCTATATAATAGATGTTCATCTGCTCCCCCATCCTCCTAGTACAGTATTTCTTTGATACTCATATACTATAAAGGCTGTTTTTAACCAGCATATTTCCAGTTAAATGCTTTGGCTGTTAAATTGTATTGTTTTATAAAATTAAGGATGCTCTGAGCCATTTCCGCTACGGATTTATAGCTGCCTTTTTTCAAAAGCTTACGGTTGATGATGCCAAACCAGATTTCTATCTGGTTCACCCAGGAACTGTGCTTCGGTGTATATACAAAACGAATCCTGTGGCTTTCATCCATAAGGAAGGATTCCCGGCTTTTCATGCTTCCCAGTATGCCTTCCTTTCCTTTAATACCAAGATCGGCCGTAATGGAACATTCCTGTGCAACCAGTTTTACAAGTCCTTCGGATTTATGGGTATTAAGACCGTCACAGATAATGATATAATTTTTATCTGCTCCTTCTGCTATGAGCTGCCGGACGGCATTGCAGAAATCTTCCTCATTCCGCGTGCTGTTCAGGTATGGCGACTGGATACTGCCATCTGCAACGCGCAGGAACGTGATCAGGCTTATGGTGCCATGGCGGATGTATTCAAACTCATGCAGCGCCGGGCTGCCCGGGCGTACCGGCTTGTCCGGGTATTTGCGCTCTAGTGCCTGGATCCCGGTCATCTCATCCGTGGAATATACTTCCGTGCCGCATTCTGCGAGTTCTGCGGCCTGCAGATAGATGCCACAGATCGTTTCAATTTTTTTTAAAGGATTCCGGGTCATCATGCTTTTCCGGGGAGTTGAGCCAGTAACGGTTTTTCCATGGTGCGATCCCCGCAAACTTAAGGAACCTCTGTACACTTGCGACAGAAACGGATTCCACGATACCCTGTCGGCCGGCTTCCTTTGCAAGGGATGCAAGGTTCCAACAGCTAAGTTCATAGCCAAAGTCTTTTGGGTTTTTACACGCCAGTTCATTGATAAGCATGATCTGTTCCGGGGTGAATACAGGCTCTTTTCCGGGTCTTTGTTTATCTGAAAGCACGGATTTTATGACATCAGACAGCTTTTTTTCACAGTCTGGCCCGTCATACTCCTCTGTCTGGGCAATAAGGTCTATGCTGTTATAAAAACGGTTCCGCCATATGCTGACAGTCGAATAGGAGGTGCCGATCGCTTTTGCGATCTGGGTGTTGTTTTTCTCTTCCGCGGCCATCAGAATTATTTTGGAGCGGAGCACAATACAGGATGGCATGGAATAACTGGTACTGAAATTTTTTAGTATTCTTTCTGTTTTATCAGACAAAGTAAAAGTAGCAGCTTGAAAACCTCGCATAATATTCCCTCCAATTTAAACCAATTCTTGTTAAGATATTATTGCATATTCTGTCAAAAAATGGAAGAATAAAGTATATGGTTATCAAAGAAATACTGTACTAGCATAGTTAATTTTTAACATTATGCCCTCTTTCTCTGTACCTTTTGTTTGGTATTGGTACAGTACCATTATATGTATGGATTGAAACTAACTACCCTCCGTCCAGCCCTCCCACCATGATTAGTGGTTCTGTAGTTTCGTTTTTTAAGTGTGAGGGTATACCCTTCACCGTAGCATTTTTCAAGCCTGCTATTCTTTATTCACAAGCTGCACACTTGAGTGTACATGATTGCCCCTTTGGGGAACACCTATTTTAAAGCTATTTGCTCTAAAATATCCGACATCCCTGCCGTACTATCTCAATTATTGATAGGATTCCAGCTTTTTCTAGTTGAGCTGTAACTATTGTGC
>CAOSWK010000029.1:2199-2431 GCA_948527295.1 uncultured Eubacteriales bacterium
CATACCGCCGCAGCACTGTCCCGTCGGGTGCCGCAGCCTGTACCATCCTGCCCATCCCGTCATACGCATAGGTATAGCCGGGCCCGCTGTCTGTCGCCGGATTATACTTTGTGGGACTGCATACCTTTACTAGTACAGCATTTCCTAATCCCTCATACACTTAGCACTCGCTATTTACGCCATCGCCGCGTTGTCGTCGGTCAACAATACCACCGCATTGCCTCCTTCCTCC
>CAOSWK010000030.1 GCA_948527295.1 uncultured Eubacteriales bacterium
AGGTCAGCTATGGAGTATACGATACGAAAAATACAAAAACAGGAATATCCGTTACTGGATAATTTTCTATATGAAGCAATTTTTGTTCCAGAGGGTATCGAACCTCCACCTAAAGCCATTATTACCTCTCCCGAATTGCAGGTTTATGTTGAGCGTTTCGGGGAATCAAATGATGATTGGGGATTAGTGGCAGAGATTGACGGCAAGATTGTCGGTGCCGTTTGGGTTCGTATTATGAATGATTACGGACATATAGATGATGAAACGCCCTCTTTGGCAATCTCTCTTTATAAAGAATACCGGGGCTTTGGCATTGGAACAGCCATGATGAAAGAAATCCTTGCCCTGCTGAAAGCACATGGGTACAGTCAAGTTTCCCTTTCCGTTCAAAAAGCCAATTATGCGGCAAAGATGTATCTAAAGATTGGTTTTGAGATTGTAAAAGAGAACGAGGAAGAATATATAATGGTGTACTACCTATAATCCTAAAAGTCGTATAATGTATACTCAAATAATCAGCTAAGAATTACGCCCAGTTTTTCAAGATACAGAGCATCCCTTGCGGTTATTTCAGATGTCCATCTGCGCCGTTTTAACTTAACAGATACGTCGACATTTTCCACTGTATCGAACCACTGTAACTGCAGATACAGCGGTGTATTACACAGCCATGATTTAAGGCTAAGCTCGTCATCAATAACTGTTTTTTTATCATGTGCTTCATCACCGGTTTTGTTCCCAAGTGAGTTCTTTAAACGTCGTATTTCTTCGCTAAAATATTCGTAATAGCACAGTGAAACAAACTGTATAAACATTCTGCCGCGCAGAGTGTCTGTATACCACACTCTGGTGCGAGTACCGTCAGCGTGTTGCTTCTCCGCCTCAAAAAAGGACTCGATAGTTTCTCGCTTGCGGTATTTACGCAGACATTCAAATGGATCCTTTTCTTTATTGGAAACAAGCACAAAATATCCATGGTATTTATTCGCTTCAGAGATGGCTTTGTTATTGGGGACAACGGTTATTTTACTGCCCCATTTTTTGACGATAAAATACTTCTTCACCTTTGTCTGAGCTGCGTCAGATAATTCACTTAAAGGGGTACCCTTTTCAATCAGTGTTTTAAGCTCATATAAGTCAGCATCAAAGGCTGCTTTGTCAGCAGTCTGTCTGGACTGATTGAAAAAAATGTTGAGATATATCCTTTTGGAAAAGGTCTCTACAGTCCCTTTTTCAGCGCCGTTTTTGTGGTTTGTATATTTGCGAATCTTCTCAAAGTCATGCATAAGCATAACGGATACGCCGTGTGTTGCCTGATCATAGGGACAGAGCGACCTGAAATCATCAAGCGCCTCGCGCTGTTTATCTATTTCAGGTCTGATCCATTTGACGCTGGTTTTTCCAAGTGTTATGAAGTCAAAGCCAGCCTGGAGCAGTTCGGAAAAATTCTGCTCAGAGTAATAACCATTATCAGTGACAATCTCCGTTGTATTGACGCCAAGCGCAGAAAGCTGCTTTATAGCGTTTGTCACAGACGTTACATCCGGAAGATTTCCCGGCTGCTTGGTAAAGGCAATTGGCTGCCTGTTTTCTATGGAGTACAACGTCAGTAGTTTGATGGTTTTCAGGCCATCATGAGCCTTGTTAAATCCATATCTCGCTTCATTCTGATTTGCAGAATAGGTGGATATGGTAGACGAGTCATATGCGAGCGCATCACCAGCCTGCAAAAGCTCACAGCGGTGTTTGAAAAAGTTCTGTTGAAGACTCTCATCAAGTCCGATGGAAACAAAGAGATTATGATATACATCTTCTGTAATACCGTCCTCATAAGGCAGCGGGTGATTATACTGCCAGGTCTGGATTCCTGGCAAGGGCTGTCCGTTTGTTGCAAGTAGATATCTCGCCAGCGAAATTATCTTCTGTGCAGTACCAAGATCCGTGGATGAATAAATAGCATCATCAATGCCTGATACTGTGCCTATGTGATCAATGATATCCATCATCCCGACATGGTTTCTTTTAGCCGAAACAATTTCTGTTTTTTTGTCAGAATTAGAGCTTTTTGTACGTTTTGGCCGTGTCGGAACCGGAATTTCTGAACCTTTTGGGATTTTGGAAATAAGTTTTGTACTCAGTACTTTGTTATATTTTTTCTCTGGATCGTAAATGGTCTGACGCTCAAGAATGTAGATATCTCCGTTCTTTTGGGTTTGCCTGATTATAGATGTTTTTATTTTACCGGATGGTTTTGCTGGCATAGTGTACTCCTTACATTTTGAGTATATATTATATATCTTCATTATAATATATACTCAAATAAAAAGCAAGTAAAAATTGTCAAAAAAGCCAGTAAAATCAAAGGTTTGAGTACTGTCTAGCATCCATAAAAAATAGCAATATAACGATTTGAGTCAAT
>CAOSWK010000031.1 GCA_948527295.1 uncultured Eubacteriales bacterium
TCGTCCAGCCCTTCAGGGAGGCACATCCATATTGCATCTGCGGTTTTCATGCCACAAATTTAACACTTTTCTCAAAATTCATGCACCGGGTTTTCGGCTTGAGCCTAAAAGACAAACATGCGTCAGTGAGTCATAATCATGCTACAATTACTGTAGATGGCGACAAATGGGTGCTTTCAGACAATGATTCGACAAATGGCACCTATATAGAAGAAGATGGTGTATTCCGTCGTGTCAGAAACATGACTATTACCCCCGACACATGGATTCGTCTGGGCGAAGATGGCCATAGAGGATATTATTTTAAGGCGCGCAGGCTTTTGAAGCCTAACGATTATAGAGAGGATTTCGCAAAACTATTTGAGATCTACCAGGAATTTGAGAATGCAAGTAAACGACTTGATAGTCATCGAAGATTTGCAAAATACAGTTCTCCTATTATGGTCATCTGTTGCACTCTCTTGACGTTCCTTCCTGGAATTGTCGACAATGGATATGCGGTTCGGCTAATGATTGCATTCCCGGGAATAGTTGCTCCATTTATCCAAGACGCTCTTTTGCTGAAATTAGAGAAGAGAGTAAAAAGACTTGCGCTAAAACTAATATGTCCGAAATGTCGCAGGGCTTTAAGCAAAGATGATATTCTTAACAGAGAGCATCTTTTTTGTCAGGCCCGTTAATATGGGTCGACTTATACCAGTTGGTTAATCATGCAAAACAACATAAAAGTAATGAATTATGAAACGAATGATGACAATGTTTTTGATGGCTTTCTTGATGGTAATCAGTATAGATGCCCGTACTTTCGTGATGTGTGTAGGGGTGTCGAATTACCAAAACAGTAATAACAATCTGTCACAGACCACCAAAGACGCAAAACAATTCAAAGCTGTGATGGAGAATCATACAAAAGATATAACGATATTGACAAGCAAGTATGCCAATAAGGATAATATACTTGAGAAATTGCGAGCCATCAGCAACCGTGCCCAGAAAGGAGACAAGATAATTCTTTTCTTCAGTGGTCATGGCTATCCGGGAGGTATTGTGGCTTACGACAAAACACTGACTTATCAAGACGTAAATGATATTTTATCCAGGTCCGCAGCGTCTGCAAAGATATGTTTTGTGGATGCTTGTCACGCAGGAAGTGTAAGTGGCGTGAGAGATAATTCTCGTGCATACAAGGCTCCTACCTCCGGCAACATAATCTACATGATGTCGAGTCGTGCCGATGAATACTCGATGGAGCATCCATGGGTGGGACATGGATTTTTCACGCAGGCTCTCCTTAAAGGTTTAAGAGGCAAAGCGGATGCGAATAAAGATAAAAAGATTACCGTGAAGGAATTGTTCAATTATGTATATAACGATGTCCAGCATACAACGGCCAATATGGAAGAATCACAGCATCCACAACTCATTGGAGTCAGGGCTGTCGCAGATGCCGTTGTTGTAGATTGGAATTAAGATCATGTATCGAAAAAGGGTCTCGTCATCTTTGGCCAATGGTTTCATCATCTAATCACGTGGATTCAAATGGTATGTACCAAAATGCTTGGCCTCTATTCCTCAAGGTGTTAACTTTGCGATATGAAGTTACGAAAAGAGTGTAATTTATTGGAAATGAGCGTAGGTTAATTGCTCATGATAGTAATAGGTTACGAATTAGTTAGTTATCTACTGCATCATCCTTCTGCGCGTTGCGTAGCCTTCAAAGAACTCTTCGTATGCAAAAATAGAAATTAAACGGGAGATTTAGAAATAAATCTCCTGATTTTTTATCCTCACATATAAGTTTTTCCGTAAAAGCGGTTTTGTCCGTCGGAACACCATTGGAAAAGGCGCGTGAGTTTGACCCCTTCGGGCACGCGGGATTTGACCCCACGGGCATAATAAGATTGACCCCTTAAAAGTCCTGGCGGCGGGGGTCAATTTTATTTTACCTCAGTTGCTGTTTCAGTCCTTTTTTTGCCTTGAGTTTGCGCATACTTTCGCCCGTCAGCTCGATGGAGTGGGCTGAGTGGACTATCCGGTCGAGGATTGCGTCGGCTACCGTCGGGTCTCCCACCATGTCATACCAGCTGGATGAGGGATACTGCGAGGTTATTATGATGGATTTGCGCTCGTGACGGTCCTCGATGATGTCGAGCAGGATCGGACGCTCCTTGGCGTCGAGCTGGACAAGGAACAGGTCGTCGAGTATCAGAAGCTGGCATCGTTCGATTTTCTTGAGTTCAGCCTCAAGACAGTTCTTGACCTTGGCCACCTTGAGCAGTCCGAGAAGCTTGGCTGCGTTGGCGTAGAGTGTGCGTATTCCTCTTTTGCAGGCCTCGTGCCCCAGGGCACAGGCGAGGAAGCTTTTGCCCGTGCCGGCAGATCCTGTTATGAAGAGATTCTGTCCGTTGCGGAT
>CAOSWK010000032.1 GCA_948527295.1 uncultured Eubacteriales bacterium
TTGTCCACTGTGGATGCAGCTCATTCTGCCTAGAAGGTCATATTCGTAGCGGGTGCTGACGCCTGCGGGGTCTTTGATCTCTGTGATGTTTCCTGTTCTGTTATACGTATAGGAGACCAGAAGTTTTCCGTTGGCGCGTTTTTCTTTCAGGTTTCCCTGGCTGTCATAGGTGTACTCATAGGCATGTCCGTTACACACGGCATGTACCAGCCTGCCAAGGCTGTCATAGCGCCAGGTGCTGATACAGGGATTTTCTCCGTCTGCATCGGTCGCCTTTTCATATACCGGATCGCCAAAGACGTTGTAAATGCGCTGCACCTGCCTGCCGTCGCGGTCTGTGTGGAGTGTGAGATTGCCTTCTTCGTCATACTGGAAGGTTTCTTTATAACCGAGCTGGTCTGTGCGCTCGCAGACTTTTCCGAGGCTGTTATAACCTAAATTCCGCATTGAATTATAACGAGGAGGGGACCGGGACTTTCATATTAAACGCTTTGAAAATCGCCTTATGATTACTGGTTAATTCTGTCAGCACCTGTTTCCCGTTTTTAAACTGGATCAGACGAAGTTTCTTTAATTCGCTGTATAGTTTACTTAGCGAATATGATGAATACAGGTTTTTGTCTTCCATTATCTTCCTTATATACGAAGTGATTATGAGTGAGATAAAACCTATAAATATCCTGCCTTCCATTGCTTTGTCCGAATGGATCCGCAGTCTTTCCAGATCAAGTTCATTTTTGATGTTGTCGAAAGACTTTTCTACCACGTCTTTTGTCCGGTATATATTCAAAATATATTCAGGATCTTTACTGTCATTGGTCAGGATAACAAAGTATCCTGCCAGTTCCAGCTGTTCCCTGATGAAATCCTCTTTCCGGTGTATGTTATACGTTCCTTCCCTGTTTTTCTGGAAAGAAAAATATTTTTGTGCTTCTGTCGAGTCCATTCTGACAGTTCCGTCAATCAGCCCGTTTTCAATCCTTATTACCTTATGCATCAGCCGGTCATGTTCCTTTGCCGCTCTTTCCCTGTCATAGTATATATGAAGATATGTCCGTCTCCTGTTTATTGTCAGTTTCTTTACCGCAGCATAATAAATATGTCCGTCCACCTCGATGGCATTTGCCGGGCTGGCTATTGCTTCGGTATTTTCCCTGACAGCTTCTTTAGCCATTCCTGTGGAAAACGGGAGTCCTATGGCAAACTTGATATATTTTTCAAGAAGGACGCCTACCCCTTTTGCAGAGTAAAAGCCCTTATCCATTACGAAATGCATCTGCTTAAGCTGCAGCTGATCCAGAAAGGCAACCATGCCTGCAAGGGTGCTCACATCTTTTATACTCCCTGGATAAACACGGGCAAATACAGGAAGCCGCGAATCCTCCCCAAAAAGCATTGCCAGATTGACCTGCGGGAGATCTTCATGGTCACGGTTATATCCGTATTCGACATAATTGATCAGTTCGGACCATGAAGAGACAGAAGAAATGTCAAGTGCCAGATATTCTTTCTCGCCACGCAGCTGTGCCCATTTTTTATAAAACAGCATCCGTCTGTCTTCAT
Organism: uncultured Eubacteriales bacterium; assembly: GCA_948527295.1. GTDB lineage: Bacteria > Bacillota > Clostridia > Oscillospirales > Acutalibacteraceae > CAG-557. The sequence goes on from CAOSWK010000032.1 coordinate 1,564, forward strand.
CCAGTTCTTTCAGCAGCCTGCTGATGTCCTGGGAGGAAGGGGCTGACGGAACCCGGGAATTGTGCGCCCAGTCTTCACATAAATAAAGGGCTTCATTTTCAGAACAGGAGTGCATCGCACAGACAAGGATATCTTCCCAGCAGTCCGGGAAAGTTTCCACCAGCACCTGCTTCAGACCACAGGCGGAAGAAGCATGATCCATAAGATAGATATTTCCGAAATCCACAGACTTCATAACGGAACTAGTCTGAAAATTTGTGGTATCTGCATCTTCCCCATAAAGTTCATAGTATTTTTTATTTGGCAGAAAAGCTCCAGTCACAGGATCTTTTTTTCCAATATAAATACGTTTCTGACGGGACTGTTGCTTTTCGGCATCCCATTGTGCAATGGCTTCAAAGACATATGTCGTCCCTTTAATAACCTGTTCACCTCGAAAACTCATTGATTCATCACCTCGTTATAATTATTATAACGATATAGAAGCAAAAAATCAATGGATACAAAGTAAAAAATTTAGTGTTTATGGTAGGTTAAGCCTAAAATCATTAGCCTCGTTATAATTTTTTGCGGAATTTAGGTTATAACAAATTTCACGCTCTGACATATTCGTCACCCTCTATTCTGTCAATTTTTGTTTTTTGACCTCCATCCGCTCAACATTAATCTCTCCTTTACTATTTTGAGAAATACAGGCTTTAATGCCGCCCCGCAGGTTTAATGTTGCCTTCGCCAGTTCTCCTG
>CAOSWK010000033.1 GCA_948527295.1 uncultured Eubacteriales bacterium
TGATTTCTCTGAATTATAATTGAGGTTGGTAACAAGGTCGAGCCAACAGCTAAACGCTGTTCCTCACCAAACCATTATCAACCATAAAGCGCACAAATATGTACGAGAAATTTTTAGAAAATAACCTCAATAGTATCAGGCAGGCATTAGATGATACTTTTATTGCTAAATATGCCGATTTGTCTTATCCCGAACTGACTACTTTATGGCAGGAAGTCGGGTTGGGCAGTTATTGTGACGGGATGCTTAAAATCATTAATCCATCCGATTACCAAGATGTGCTAAATGCTTGTTATGTCATGGAGTATGATAAATCGTTTCTGCCGTTCATGTGTACGGCTTTCGGTGATGTCTTTGCTTATGTAAAGAATCCGAAATTAGATAACTATATTGTTTATCTGAATGTCAGATATGGAACGTATTTAATACTCCCTGACAATCTCGTATTACTGCTGAATAAAATAATTTTCAACAAAAGTTTCTTGAAAGGTTGGTTTGACTTAGAAAATTATCCTGTAATACAAGAGAAACTCGGAACTCCCGGCTATGACGAGTGTTTCGGGTATTCCCTGCTGTTGGCAATGGGTGGAAGTGAGAACCTTGAAAATATTGAGATAGTCAAGACACTTCCATACATTGATATTAGCACGCAAACAATCGGCAGATTTACTCGGTCTGATAAACTTTGAGGTTAGAACAGGTTGATAACAACGCAGGATAACGGACAAGCCGTTCCCTGCTAACCATTACCGATAAATGTTAAACCTATAAATTTAGAGAAATGGAAGATTTAGAAATAAAACAGGAAATAGAAAGAACAATCATCGCATTTTTCACAGAAATGAATGGTTGGGAAATATATTGTGAAGATATAGACAATAATCCTGATTTGTCAGAAAAAGAAAAAACAGAATTGATGAAGTTGAAAATAAGTTCTATTTTCAGCCAATTCTGTACCTCAAAGGACAGAAAAATGGGTTTACCGAATTGCCTTTCATGGGGACTTGAAGGCAGTTATAAATATGACCCCAGTAAAGAAACTATCACAGACATAGAAAGAGTTACAAAAAACAAGTTCCATGTATATACATGTATCGAAAAAGGATTGATGAAGGAACTTCATTGCTATGTCTGTGTATGTAAATCAAATAAGTGGCTTATTGATAGTAAAAAAAGGAAATGGGGCGATGATACAAAATGGTCTAACATTTACTTATAGAATATATCGGTAACGAAGCGTGATAACGCCTAATGGCGTTCCCCGCTATCCCATTAGTTGCCAATATAACAAAATAATAGAAACATAAGAAAAATAAATGATGAGTTACGATTTAATGGTTTTCGAGCGGACAAAAGCTCCACAAAAGCGTAAGGAGTTCCTTGTATGGTATGACAAGGAAACTGAATGGGCGGAAGAACATGGTTACGACAATCCTGCCGTCACATCACCGGCTTTACGAAATTGGTATGAAGAAATGATTAAAACATTTCCAAACATGAATGGACCAGACGCCCCAGATGATGAGCTGGATGATGAAGATGCAGAAGCACATCTGACCGATTACAGTATAGGACATCATATAATTTATGCTGCTTTTTCTTGGTCTGTAGCGGATGAAGCCTACGAAAAGATGAAAGACCTGGCACAGAAATATGGTGTCGGCTTCTACGATGTGAGCGGTGATGACGGTATTATTTTGCCTGACGGCAATTTAATGGAATAAGGCAACTAACATGCAGATAAGCAACCTCAACGGGTTGCTATCTGCATCCCATTAATCGCTTGAATGAAAAATAACTAAGTATCTACTAAAAATTAATGTACATATGTTGGCACGGTTTTTGCATAATACCAAGGTAAGATACAGTTATGAGAATCACAGAAGTAAAACTTACCAAGAAACAACGTGTGGAGTTGGAATACATAGAGCACTTCGACTCCAGGCCGTTTATGCAGAAACGAAGCCGTATAATATTGGACAAAGCCGATGGCCTGCCCTCAAAGAAGATAGCGGAAAGGCTGTCGTGCTCGGAACACAAGGTCAACCGCTGGGTCAGACGGTATCTCGAACAGGGTATCGATGGTCTGCGAAACAAACCGGGACAAGGAGCCAAGCCAATAATGGACTCATCGGACGAGGAAGCCGTAAGAGATGCCATCGAGAAGGACCGGCTCAGTGTCATGAAGGCCAAGGAGAGATGGCAGCAGACAACAGGCAAGGAGGCGTGTCGCGACACGTACAGGGTTTTTTATCAGCCTTGGCGCAAGATTTGGACGTATAAGGAAAACGACCAAAGGGACA
>CAOSWK010000034.1 GCA_948527295.1 uncultured Eubacteriales bacterium
AAATGTACGTGATACAAGTGGAACAGTGATAGGCAAATTATTGGATAATCATGTATTTGCCGATTGGGATGCACAAAAGAGCCATAAAGAATGGCATAGCGTAGAATATGGAGCAGAAACGGGCATAACCAAGACTTGCCCGAATGGAAATACCCATACAGGAGATATCCATAAAAGCCGCATCCGTTATTTGGCAGATTTGCCACAGTTGAAGAAACAGCCGCAAAGTACGGATAAATGCCTTGTATATGCCAACGACACATTAACCGTAAAGATAGACTTCCAAAATTTTAATCCACAAAAACATGCCATTGTTTATGATTTGGAAGCAGGTTTTGTTCGGAGTATTGACGGTTGTTCTGACTTGACAGGCATAGATGACAATATTCCGCATGAAGAATACGCATCTGTCACCGTCAAGCACCCTGCCGGAATATTGGAATTTCCAACAGCATATATAGCACATCTATACGAACCGAGCCGAAACAATGTTGTCGTGGCATTGGGTAAAGGAAACTCACTGTTCATCAGCACGCAGAACAGTGACGGTGCTGGCGGATATTATGCCGTATGGACAGTAGAAAATTATCTTGTCAAAAGTCTGTTTGTGTTACATGACTTTTGACTAAAATACAGCTAACAACGCAGGATAACGGACGAGCCGTTCCCTGCTAAACATTATCTATAACAATAGCAATAAGAATGGAAAATTTAGAACAATATTGGGAGCAATCCTTTTCCCCTATTGGACGTAAGTTTACAGAAATTCGTCCCAATTATCAAGATATGGGGGAAACAGACAGTATGGTCGCCGCATTATATTGGCTGGAACTTGAAATGTATAATGGTGGATTTCTTCAATTCTTCTGTAATTGGGGATATGATGCTTATTTGCTTGCAATCAAAGGACTGGGAGCAATTAACGCAACATATACAGAGCAACTTCTTATACAGGCATACGGCATCATCCAAAGATTGGAAAATGACAGCCAATTACAAGAGCTATGGGATATTCCCAAGCATTTGACAGAGAACGAAATCACCAAGTTGAATAAAATAGACGAGGAATATTGGGAAGATAAGGAAAATATTATGCGGCTTATGCTTCTAAAATTCCATTCTGATTCAGTTGAAAATATAGATAACGAAGCGTGATAACGCTTGACAGCGTTCCCCGCTTAGCCATTAGTAGCAATTAGAAACAAATAAATAGTATGGAACATTTCCAAGAAGTACCAGATATCAATCGGTTAATAATATCTCCTCTTTATTTAAGAGAAGGATTAGAGTTTGCCAAAAATCAAGGTTATAATAATATTTTAATAGATGCCCATACAACAACGACTGACATCTATGGTATTTCCTGTAAACACACATTAAATGTAAGTCTAATATGTGAATATGATTTTATTGAAACCTTGATTATTCAAGGGTACGACCATACAATAGAGCCATGCAATTTAAATCAACTAAGTGTTTTACCACGCTTAAATAAACTGGGGCTTTGGGCTGATAAGGTCTTTACTATTGATTTCAGTCTATTCCAAAAACTTGAAGAATTGAAGTATTATCATACAAAACAAACAGAAAATGTAGATACTTTAATAAACTTGAAACGACTGCATATTTATAATCTCAAATCAGAAGATTTGAAAGAACTGAAAAGCATGAATTTGTTAGAAGAACTGACATTATGGGATGCCAAAAATATAAATTTGAATGGTTTATGTCAATTAACTAATATAAGAATGTTAGATATTGTTCGTTCTCGAAAAATGGTAGATATTAGAGGTTTGTGCAATTCAAATAGACTTGAAGAATTAACATTATCTTATTGTAATAACATAACCGACATTAGTGTGTTGAGCCATATATCAGGGCTTAAAACACTTAGGTTGCTTAACTGTAAACAACTTCAAGACTTAGCCCAATTAGTACCCAACAATACTATTGAGCATATCAATATTTCAAGTTTAAAAGACTTGTTATTTTTTTTGGAAGGCATGAAGCAACTCAAATCCTTGTGTTTTGATGATGTGATTAACGGGGATATATCTCCATTATTGGGTTCGCACTCTTTAGAATCTGTAAGTATGGTTTCAAAAAAGAAATATTCCCATACAGAAAAGGAAGTGAACCTAATACTGGAAAGAAACCGATTGAATAATAAATAGCTACTAACAAACCGGGCTAACGCTTACAGCGTTCCCCGCTTAGCCATTACCAACAATTAAAATATGAAGAACATTATTCAAACAGCAGAACAGTTATTAGGC
>CAOSWK010000035.1 GCA_948527295.1 uncultured Eubacteriales bacterium
ATTTGTTGTGCCAAATATCAACTGATAGCTTCTCATTGTTCAGCCATTCCTCAGCAGTCATGCCGGGATTGTCTGAACAGCTATCATTTGGTTTGATAGTTTTTGATTGTTTCATATAATAAAAATATTGGGCCGGACATAACGGTATGCCCGGCACCTAATAATAGATTAGAGAAACCCAAAGTAATGTTTCAATGCCAAGATCACTTCTGTAATCCCTTCTATAGAAGTAAAAACCGGCACATAGCCAATAAAATCATCATTGGCTACTTTGTAATCACTTATTGATAATTTTTCGACATCAGCTCGGAACGCACAGTATTCTTCATCAGAAAATGGTTGATCACTTGAACTGAGACGTTCTAAAAGGACATCTACCCAGACTGGAGCATAGAATTTGTTGGCTCCTTCCGGAAGATTAGATTTTCTGACCTGAGATTTGAGGATTACAAGTACCAGAGGCAAGATTTCTTCCAGAGCTTGAAAATCTCTGGTGTGATTGTGATTTTCGAGCACACTGACAGCCTTCTTTACATCAGTGAGAGTATAGTTATCATTCGTTCCCATACTCTTCGCCCTCCATGCGCTCCAGTTCTTCGATGTGAGATGATAGGACTGACTGGACGTATTCCATTTCGTTCATCTCCTTCATCAGTCTGCTTACCTGATTGCCCTGAAGCCAGTTTAAGATTAAGCTCCACACAAGCAATATCAGCAGAAGTGTAATTACAACTTTTTGTTTTTGCTGTTTCATTACTGAATGAGTTTTGAAACACTGCCTTCATCACTTGCGCTCGTGTGCGCTCAAAAAATATTCATTGCGGTAGTTTACGAACACAGTTACCCCTTATAGGGGGTTAAGTGTTCACCCTACTCGCTGTGCATCGCATTGTAATTCATTGCGTACAGTTATACTGTTGCACAGGGCAAAATCTTTTTTTAAGTCGCACTTGCCTAATGATGATAATGCGGTTCATCATTCCTACCCCGCGACTCTCGCTATATTTCCCTGCGAGTCTCAGACGTGCCCGGTGGGTTGTGAATATGCCGTCGGCACCATAGGTGTTCTTGAAGTTATCTCTCGGCTCAAAAGAACCTTGGCATTACCGTTTGCCGCTCCCTATGGGTTTTGCGTCCCAGAGTGTTTCATCTACTTGCCAACGACTGCTTTTTTCATTAACTTTGCAATCACCTATCCACGCATCGTTGTCGTGCCGGATTGCCGTGATGCTGCGGTTAAAGGCCCGCTACGGCTTTTGATGTTGTACCGACAGTTTGCTTGAAACACTCAAAGCTGGTGTCGGGCAATAAGGGAATACAAAAATTCCCCGCAATCTCTTGTGGTGCCAGATCGCGGGGAATTTGCAATATATTGAATGAGCCTTACGGACTCAACGTATATTCCGTATGTCCGCATTGTTGAGGCACCAATTCAACATTGCGATGCAAAGGTAATGCTAATTATTGGATGCTCCAAATATTTTTGACATAAAATGATTTCAACCTCTAATATTTAACATTCATTCACATTTATAAAAGTTGCTTTTATAAGGTTCGTGTGCGCGTTAGAGGTTATTATGCTATACAGCGAAATGAAATTTATTTATCAGCATATCAGTAAATTAATCCTATTTCAGTATTCAGGTCTAAAAATTTTTTCAAAAATATTTTGCCATCTCAAAATGTTTTCCTAATTTTGCCATCGAAAATGATTAAAGCAGCGCAAAACCAAATAACATGACCCGTATGATGACATGATTCGTGGAAAAGGAAAATTGAGGAAGGTAGCAGGTCACACCGTTATCGACGAGTTTAAGCAAGTGTGTGAGAAGCTCCCCGACAACGACAACTACCTTTTCGTGATATGTGACGATACGCGAAATAGGAATTTACCTTATATTTCCTATCTATTCTCGGTAGTGTTGAAATTCCTTTCGGACTCTTTGCCCGACCATCCCAGCACTACAGCACTCTACAAATATTTTGAGGATATGTTTGCTCCGATACATACCGTCAAAATAAAAGGTCAGCGGTTTAGTTACTGCGAATTAAAATCGGAGAAAGCAAGTGATGTCAACGATGTAATAGAGAAAATCGTTGAATATGCCCTAAAGGAATGGGGCATTGAGGTTCCACGCAACGAGGATCTTCGAGATCCGGCAATGCGAGAACTGCATAGCCAGGCCTACTTGAATCAAGAGGT
>CAOSWK010000036.1:0-266 GCA_948527295.1 uncultured Eubacteriales bacterium
CATGCATTCCTGAATTTAAAGAAAAGGCGCTGCATACGCCCAATTTAAAAATCATGCCGCATTCCAGCTTAGTGGAAGTGCTAGGCGACGGAAAAGTGGAGGAACTCGTCTTCCAGGATAACCAGACTAATGAGAAAACCCACGTAAAAGACGATCAGGCCGGCGTGTTTGTTTATGCCGGAATCGTTCCAAACACGAATATGTTTCCACGGCTTGACAAAGACGAAGCAGGTTACATTGTAACCGACGAGCAAATGGAAACATCC
>CAOSWK010000036.1:404-2143 GCA_948527295.1 uncultured Eubacteriales bacterium
CGCAGCGTAAGAAATTTTTGGCTCTTCCGCCGCGTTTTTGTTTGCCAAATAAAAAAAAGAGCCGAGCAACGCAATGTCATTTAGTTAAGAAATGGCAGTCTTAGAGGATACATTTTAAAGTGTACCCTCTTTTTTTTCAGATAGTTTTCCTATTTTTGTTGACTTCCATCTAAAAACGTGTGGCCAAGTATCATTCATGATACTTGGCCAATTGTTTATAGGGATTCGTCTGGAGGTTACTTATGAACAATTTTAAATCCTTGAAAAAACATCTCAATTCCTGTATCAAATCTATGGATCGCTCCCGCTCTCTTTTTGTCGTTGATCCCAAGAAACATTTTACCCGGAAACGGAAACATCTTTTTGGTAATACTTTACTCAATGTCATTCTTCTTGAAGCTGGTTCCTTGAAAGATGAAATTTATAAACTCTTCGGATATCATCTCGATACACCAACAGCTTCTTCTTTTATACAGGCTAGAGACAAGATCCGTCCCGACGCTTTTCGCTCTCTTTTCGATTCTTTCAATCGAAACACCCATATCGTTCCTCTACTCAAGGGGTTTCGCTTGATCGCTGTGGATGGAACCGTTCTTCCTATCCGTAACGAATTCAAAGATGAAAAAACGACGATAATGAATGGCAATCAATCAAACATTCCATTTTCTGCTTTCCATATCAATACGAGCTACGATCTGTTGGAACATACCTACGAAGATGTCATTATCCAAGGTCAGGCTGTAATGGATGAAAATGGCGCTTTTCGTCAGATCGTTGATCGCTATCAAGGAAGAAAAGCCATATTCATTGCCGATCGAGGCTATGAATCACTCAATTCGTTCGCCCAAATCAATCATTCCGGAAACAAATTCTTGATTCGGGTCAAAGATATCGGTTCAAGAACGAGTGTGCTTCGAAGCTTTGGTCCTTTTCCGGATACCGAATTCGATAGGACAGTCAAACGAACATTGACGAGGAGACAGACAAAGGAGATAAAGGCACATCCTGAGATCTATAAATTCGTACCGAAAAATCAACGATTCGATTATTTTGGTGAAAGTGAATTCTATGATATGAGTTTCCGAGTTGTCCGTTTTGAAATCAGTGACGGTACATATGAGAGTATCGTTACCAATCTGGATAAAGACGAATTCACAATAACGGAAATAAAGGAACTGTATCATAGACGCTGGGAAATCGAAACATCCTATCGGGATTTGAAATATGATCTTGACTTGAATACCCTGCATTCAAAAAAGCGAAATCTGATCGAACAGGAGATCTATGCAAGGTTGATCCTATATAACTTCTGTAGAAGGATTACCAACGAGGTGCGAATCGAAGAAAGAAAACGGGAATATGAATACCAATTGAATTATGTCCGCGCCTATCATATGATTCGAGATTATCTAAAGAAAAAGGGCAGAACGGATCTGCCCAATATCGAAGAATTGTTAGCCAAAGAAATACTACCAGTCCGCCACAATCGCCAAAATGAGCGGAAGATAAAACCCAAAAATGCGATAGGATTCAACTATCGCTATGACTAACAGTTAAATTATAAACTCAAAAAAATGGAGTGACAACACTTCAGTTTTTGTCGTGCACATTTCAAAAAAACCATCTGGAAATTAATCTCCAGATGGTTAAGCCATTTCTTAACTAAATGACATTGCCGAGCAACGTCCTATTTTCGCAGGCGTCTTGCCAACTATCTTCGGCGCTCGAGAGCTTGACTT
>CAOSWK010000037.1 GCA_948527295.1 uncultured Eubacteriales bacterium
GTAATTTATTGGAAATGAGCGTAGGTTAATTGCTCTTGATAGTAATAGGTTACGATTTAGTTAGTTATCTACTGCATTATCCTTCTGCGCGTTGCGTAACCTTCAAAGAACTCTTCGTATGCAAAAGTAGCTATTTAATTCGAGATTTTGATATAAACTCCCGTTTTTTATCCCCTCATTCATAAGAATTTTCCGTAAAAGCGGTATTGTCCGTCGGCACACCATTGCCCAAAACGAGTTTGGAACAAACGTGTGCCGACTACCGCATAGCTGGAGAAAAGGGCATTGCCTCACGCCTAAACGATGTTTAGACAGATGAAGCAATGCCCCTTTCTTTTGCGCCTATGCCAAGAGGTGCTTTTACGGGTTTTCAAATGATTTTTCTTTTTTCGCTGTCTCTTTTGCCGGAAGCGGAAAGTGAATGCAGAGTGTGTCAGCCTGCCCCATGAATGAAACAGGCGCCCACACACAGCCGGACAAACCGGGAAGAATGATTGTTGCCACCCGGCTGAACAAGTTCCGTCGGATCGGAAACAATCATACTTCCTTTGTTGTGGTTTGCCCTTTTCACGCTTCCGGTGATGTCTTTTTCCTTTTGGTGATTCTTTTTTTTACGGATTTTCCCCTGAAGTTTTTTTCTACACAATCTGCCTCTGTTTTCGTTTACCTCCATTTTGCGCCTTTCAGTAAGCCGCATCAGTCAGTCATTTTCGTTCTGGGCGCAAAGGTAATTCCGGGATTGGACGGGAAAGCAAGGTCAAGCCTCCTGTTTTCGGTAAAAATCTCCAGCCCTGCGGGTAGTATTTTGACCGAAAAACCTTGCATTCCCTAATCCCTACCTTTTCAAGCACCCGAAACGAAAACGACCGATGCGACAGAAAGACGCATAAAAAAAATGTCGGATAAACGAGAGGCAGATAAGATAGTTTGAAACTCAACTCCCTCAGCTCTTGAATCCGCATTAAAAACAAAAAAATCAAAAACAGCGAAGATATGACGGCAACGGCAAATTTCAGACAAATGGCGCAACACATCGGGTTGGCGATATGCGGCTTGATGATGCGCACCGCCTTCGGGGTGTTCGGCATCCTTTGGGGCATCATCAGAGAGATTGTAAACGGAGTGTTCCGAGTGGCGATAGGTGTAATCGTGGCTATCCTTTCCACCATTGCCTTCTTTGGCTTCATCCTTTGGTTATTCACCCTTTAACCCTTACCGACATGGCAAAAAGAAACAGCAAGACGGCAGCGCAGCAGTGCAGATATTACGAGGTGGACAACATCTTCGTGTATATGGTGGAAACGTACATCAACGGCAATTTTGAAACTTTCCGAAGATTGTACCACGAACTGAACAAGGACGCACGGAGGGATTTCATGGACTTCCTTCTCAGCGAGGTAGAGCCGACCTATTGGAGAGAGATACTGAAACAGATAATCTAAAAATGACAGCGATATGAAAGGAACAGACCATTTCAAGAGAACGATATATATGTACTTGGAACAGCGTGCGGAGGAAGATGCGCTATTTGCAAAGAAGTACCGCAACCCTGCCAAGAACATGGACGAGTGCGTGACCCACATTCTGAACTATGTGCAGAAAAGCGGTTGCAACGGTTTCACGGACGGAGAGATATTCGGGCAAGCCATCCACTACTATGAGGAAAACGAGATAGAGGTGGGCAAACCGATGGACTGCCAAGTGGTTGTGAACCACGTTGTGAAACTCACGGCAGAGGAAAAGGCGGAGGCACGTCAGAACGCTGTCCGCAAATACCAAGAGGAGGAACTCCGCAAGTTGCAGAACCGCCACAGACCGTCAGCGAGAAAAGAAAACCAACCCCAACCCTCATTATTTGATTTAGGCTTATGAAACCGAAGACCAAGATACAGAAAGAGGTGGCAAGACTTTCCGCCAACCTTCGCCCCATATCAGCGACACAAATAGATTGGGCATACCGCCACTGCGTTGAGCATATCGGCTACCGCACCAAGAAAGGGAACATCACCTGTTCCGACTGCGGTCACGAGTGGCACAGCGACAGCGGACTATGCGACACCCTTGAAGGCTGCACCTGCCCCAAATGCCATGCCGAACTCAAAGTGCAGGACACACGCAGACGCATCTACAAGG
>CAOSWK010000038.1 GCA_948527295.1 uncultured Eubacteriales bacterium
CAATGAAGCGGACGCCGTTCTGTGGGAAAATCATTTCCGTGTACATTCCCACTTGTAAGTAATTTCGCCCTAACCGTGACATATCCTTTACGATAACCGTTCCCACAAGCCCCGCTTCAATGTCGGCAAGCATGGACTGGAAGCCGGGTCTTTGAAAATTTGCCCCGGAGAATCCGTCGTCCGTGTACCATTTGAGGTTGGAAAAGCCGTTCTGTTTTGCGTAGGCTTCAAGGATTCGCTTCTGGTTGCTTATGGAGTTGGATTCGCCTTGAAGCGTGTCCTCGTGCGACAATCTCGGATATAGGGCGGTAATCAGTTTTTGGGTGGTCTGTCTTGGCATGGTTTCCTCCATTTCCGACAGCCAGCCCCACTATTCCGTAGGCTTAGTATACCATAGGGCGGGGCTGTATGTCGAAAAATATCACGGTTTTTTGTTACGGTTTATAGCAAGTAGCTTATTATAGAAAATATCAAATTTTTATGCTATACTTTAGTTCGTTACAAAGTGACAAACTAAATCTACGGGGGCAACACATGGACGCACAAGTTTTTTGGGATGTTATCGGCAATTACAACAGACAAACATGGATAATCCAAATTGCATTACTCGTTTTTTTACTCATAGCGGTTGCTTTGTCCTATACAAAAAAAATAAAGTGGGCGGCAAAATTCTCGCTTGGGATTATTAACCTCTTTATAGGCATTGGATTTTTCGCTTGGTATGGAACAGAGCCTATTCAGAAATTTTTTGCATTTCCGTTGTATATCACTTGCGGTGTTCTGTTCCTATACGAAAGTCTGCATAACAAGGACGATATACTCAAAACACCTACCGCATTTCAGATGTTTCTACTGGTGCTTTATTTAGCGTACCCTTTTGTTTCCATTCTTTTAGGTAATTCTTTCCCGCAAATGGTAACATACATCATGCCTTGCCCCGTAATCAGCATAAGCATGACGGTTTATGCTGGCTATAAAAGAAAAAACAAGCTGCTCCTCGCTTTACTGACCATATGGGGATTGACCGGAATAAAATCAGTCATCTTCAATGCCTATGAAGATATAATTCTACTGATTTGCGGTTTGTATGGTATCGTGCTGCTGGCAAATGAAATACGGCAATCAAGCAAGAAATAAACATGGTGTCATTTATTACTATTCCAGCGGTCACGCTCCACGGCATGACCGCTTTTCCATGCCACAACTTAGGCGGTAAAAGGCGGCTTGTGTCCGGCTGCGCTTTCGGCTTCCAGCACTTTCATCATCTTGTCGGCGGCGGTGGCGGTCGTGCCTTGCTTGAAGTAGCCGGAAACCACAAGGACGGTGTTCCCCCGGCGTACCTCGGTCACGCAATCCGGGCGGCGGGCGGTGGTGGCGGTGCTTTTCTTGGGCGTGTCGGTCATAGGCAAATCTCCTTTCCGTTCAGCAGCTTTTTAAGGCGTTCCATTTTCTCCCTTGCTCTGGCTTTCCTGAAATTCTCCCCGGTAATGCAGACGGGGGTACACATTTCCGTAAGGCGGTCATAAATGCGGGCGTGGGCGGTGTCCTCCGGGTTCTGCAATTCTTCCAGCGTCAAATTTGTTGTCACGATTAAGGGCTTGCCGCTGCGGTATCGGCTGTCAATCACGTTGTAAACCTGTTCAAGCCCGTATTCCGTGCCACGCTCCATGCCGAAATCGTCAAGGATAAGCAGAGGGAAGCTGCAAAGTCGGGCTATGTACTCGTTCCTGTCCTTATAGCTGGCGGCAAGGTCGTTGAGTATCAAGGCAAAGTTTGTCATGCACACGGAAACCTCTTTCTCCATGAGGGCGTTGGCGATACACCCGGCGAAATAGCTTTTGCCTGTGCCTACCATGCCCCATAACAGATAACCGATATTCCCGGCTTTCATTTCCTCCCAACACTCCACATAAGCATGGGCTTTGTGCATTTGGGGGCATTTCCCGTTGTCGTTTTCAAACGTCCATTCCCGCATAGCCGGGTCGGTAAAGCCCTTTCGTTTCAGCCGTTCCACTTCCTCCCGGTGCTTGTATTCCCGGTGGCTGGCTTCCAGCGTTTCCCGGCGTTTTCGCTGGCAGTCACATTCTTTGGGGTGGCGGTCACGTCCGAAAAAGGTCTTGCCCT
>CAOSWK010000039.1 GCA_948527295.1 uncultured Eubacteriales bacterium
AGTGAAATCGTTTTTTAAGACGCAGCAAACCGCGTAACCGCACACGTCATGGCGCATGTCATGACGCTCTTTTTTCATGCGGGGGAAAATAAAGCAATGAAGCAATAATCTCTAGCATTTTACTAGACTTTGAACGGATAAAAAATCTCCATACTCCGAGGTGTACCACACGGAATGTAACTTTAGACAAAAATCTATTGTTTCATTCCTTTTTTCTTTATACTGGAATTAGCGGAAGAGGTCGTCTCTTTTTTGAGCTCCGAACTCGTATAAAAAATTGATTGAGGGACGGTTGAACGCACCACCATCTGTTGATCGCTTCGTCGAAAAAACGTATAAAAAAATGATCTACGCAGCCGTTCCGACCGCTTTATTTGAAAAGGAGTTTTGTTTATGGAAAATCTTTATGCGGTTTGTTGTGGTATTGATGTTCACAAGAAATTGATCGTCGCCTGTCTTCGTCAGGAGCAGAACACCCAGATCAAGGAATTCGGTGCTTCCACTCGTGAACTTCTCTCTTTGGCGGATTGGCTCTTGGAAAATCATTGTCAAGCCGTCGCTATGGAAAGCACCGGTTCTTACTGGAAACCTTTATACAATGTCCTTGAATCTTTCGACTTGAACCCGATTGTTGTCAATGCTCAGCATATGCGCAATGTTCCCGGTCGAAAGACGGATATCAAAGACGCGGAATGGATTTCCGATCTTCTTTGTCATGGCTTATTGATTCCCAGTTTTATTCCCAATCGCTCTCAACGCGAACTTCGCGAGCTTGTCAGCTACAGGAAAAGTCTGGTAAAAACCCAATCCGCCGAATTGAACCGGCTCCAAAAAATGCTGGAAGGCGGAAACATCAAGTTGTCTGGCACTGTATCCAATATCAATGGAAAAAGCGCGAGAAATCTTTTGGATCTCATTCTGGAAGGCGAAAAATTCGATGAAGCTGTTTATGACCAGATGATCAAAGACAGAAAGATTTCAAGAAGATTAAAAGCGAGCAAAACAAAATTGATTGAGGATATGAATGGCGTGCTGAGTCCGGTTCAAATCAAAATGATCCGGGAACTGCGCAAGCATATTGATGAATTGGAAAAGCATATTCGAGAACTGGATCAGGATATCAACGACGCCATGAGCGATCCGGAGAAAGAAGCGGCCAAACGATTGACGCAGATTCCGGGAATCGGAGAAGACAGCGCGAAAATCATCATATCTGTGATTGGTGTCGATATGAGTCGGTTTCCCACGGATCGCCACATTTGCTCATGGGCGGGAATCAGCCCGGGAAATAAAGAATCGGCAAAGAAAAAACTGAGCGCTCGAACGACAAAAGGAAACAAACTGCTAAGGAGTACTCTGGTGGTTTGCGCGCATTCTGCCGTAATGAAAAAAGAAAGCTATTTTTCCTCTCTATACAACCGGATTGCGGCGCATCGCGGAAAAAAGAGAGCGATCGTGGCAGTGGGACATTCAATTTTGAAGATTACATATCATATGCTGAAAAACGGAGAATCATACAAGGAATTGGGAAGCAATTATTATCAAGCAAAGACAAAGGAAAGTAAGATCAAAAGTTATTTGACAAAACTAGAAAACCTGGGCATAGAGATTCCAGTGGAGTATAGGAATCAGGCACTTCAAATGTCTTGATGGAAGAGATACAAATTAACACTGTTTTTCAAAATAGGGTTTTTATGCGCTTTTTTATAGGGGAATCAAGGAATAAGTTACATAAAAAAAAGATATCGCTACAACACCGAAGCCGTCTGCTCGCAGACGGCT
>CAOSWK010000040.1 GCA_948527295.1 uncultured Eubacteriales bacterium
AACCTTTTCAGGAATTTTACACTCTGTTTGGCCATTTTTCGCAATCAGTGCAATGGACATCTCTTTTGATTCGTCTGTTTTTTTAAATTCATATAAATTTTCACCGTCTGAAACGCATTCATTAACTTCGCCATAGTAATTGCTGCCATTTGCCAATTTTTTGAAAAGTTCTTTATGTACGTGAGATTCTCCTTCGTCTACATCTAATTCCATTTCTCTTAAATCATCACCCTCAACTAAATCTAAATCCGGTTCTTCAAAATTTTCACTTTCAAAACTAGTGCTTTTATCCGTACCATTGCTTGAGAAAAAAGAGCTAATATATTGGGTGAATCTTGTAAACCAGCTAACTTGGGGCCGATTATCAACTTCGTTAAACATAGCTTCACTTTGTGGCGCCGCTGCTGAAAATCCCATCAACATAAACGCCATTAATCCTGGGGCCATCAAGGATTTTACAGAAATACTTCCACCACTTACGCTTTTCAAATCGTTCTCCGACAGAACTTTTAATGCTTCTTTTTCGTAATTGAGTAACTCTTCTTCCGAAAAATTCACCTTAAATTTTTTCATAAGCGGCATGATCTCTTCACGGATTAATTTCCTTAAATCTTCCTCATTCTTAATTTGTCTAGCTTTTTCTCCTATTCCTTTTTTTAATCTTTCATTAGAAAATATTTGCTTATAAAACTCTGAGATTTCCTTTTTATTATTTTCCATTAAAATTCACCACTTTTCAATAATTAATTGCATTGATATCACTAATCATCAAAATTGTCAAATTATTTGTGCAAATTGTTTGAAAAATTTCCTCTTAATGTTATTTTCTTGACCTTGAAAAACTTATTGGCCAAAAGAATGCCCTCTGGGACTTTTGACATTAAACAATTAAAAAGTCCAGCACTTATGGTCCTCGCCCAAGCTTTTGAAAAAACAAAAAAGAGCAATTTGCATAAAAGCAATCCCACTCTATTAAAATTTAAAAAATTTTTTTGATATCATAAAAAAGCGCAACACACTGGGCATTGTGTCAACAGTCAGGCCAAAATATGGTCTTGGTAGTTATAAAGGACCTGCAAACTTAAAATGCGGGCGATAAAATAAAAAATTTACAATCAGCTTCGATCGCGAATTGGTCTGCGCGAACACGCGCTGGTGCCGGTGGTGGGACTCGAACCCACACGATGTCGCCATCAACGGATTTTGAGTCCGTCACGTCTACCAATTCCATCACACCGGCGTATTAAACCTTAGTACTTACGTTTAATTATACAGTTAATATCAGAAAAGATCAATACGTTTCTAAGATTTTTTACCTTTTTATTGACTAGAATAAGTTTTGGATGATATAATTAAGTTGTAATAGTAGATTTGCTGGAGTAACTCAGTTGGTAGAGTACATCACTCGTAATGATGAAGTCGAGAGTTCAAGTCTCTTCTCCAGCTCCACTTCAAAACCCGCATGGTTGCCAGGTTTTACGAACATCATAGAAATTTTAGTTTGTGTGAAAACTTAAATTTTTCTACCATATTAGGTAACAATTTATTTTTACATTGCAAAAGTGTTTTCGAAATCTTTTGTTAGAAATTCTTTTCTGGCTTTGTTAATATGGGTATAAATGTTAGCTGTAGTTTCTATATCTGCATGGCCAAGCCAGGTTTGTATATCCTTTAAATC
>CAOSWK010000041.1:0-1477 GCA_948527295.1 uncultured Eubacteriales bacterium
GCTTGTCGCGTCTTTCGTCGGCTCTCAGTGCCAAGGCATCCGCCCTGTGCTCTTTCTTGCTTAACCTCTCCGGTTTCCCTTTGCATGGGCTGGGTTATCCCCTGCCTCATCCTCCGGTTTCCCGGTTCCCTTCCAAGCTCCATATAGCGTTATGGCGCTGGAAGGCTCTTTTCTTCTTCTTTTTCTATCCTGTTACGCATTTCTTTTCCTGTCCCTGCAGTCTCTTACTTCACTTGACTTTTCAGTCATTTACTGCAGGCACAGTCCTCGGATGTCGATTCGTGCAGCCAGTTGTCTTTCAACCAACTGCCGATATCTTCTTTTTGGATCTTCAGTATTCGGTTTTCAAGGTACGTTCATTAACAGCTGACGGTTTGAAACCGTCAATGGGTCTAAGTGCGCTTTTGCTCCTCAACCCTACTGGGCTTAAGTGGACTCGAACCACCGACCTCACGCTTATCAGGCGTGCGCTCTAACCGGCTGAGCTATAAGCCCTTCTCTCTTTCTTTTCTCAGACAGCCCGTTGTTTCTGCACTGCCGTGGAGATAAAGGGATTCGAACCCTTGACCCCCTGCTTGCAAGGCAGGTGCTCTCCCAACTGAGCTATACCCCCTTATATCCGGCAGCCACCTGCTCTCCCATGTCGTCTCCAACATAGTACCATCGGCCGTCTGGGTCTTAACCATCGTGTTCGGGATGAGAACGGGTGTGTCCCCCAGGCGCATCGCCACCGGAAATTTTGTGTTTTCTGCTGATTCTGTTTTCAGCAGAAATCTTCATGCCACCAGCAGGTCCATCGCCCTCGCCTCCTAAAGGTTCCGGCTCTGTAATCCCTGCCTCTTTGACATCTAAACAGCAATCCAACCCTTACTTCTTCTTCCTTAGAAAGGAGGTGATCCAGCCGCACCTTCCGATACGGCTACCTTGTTACGACTTCACCCCAGTTATCAGACCTGCCTTCGGCGGCTCCTCCCTTTTCAGGTTAGGTCACTGACTTCGGGCATTTCCGACTCCCATGGTGTGACGGGCGGTGTGTACAAGACCCGGGAACGTATTCACCGCAGCATTCTGATCTGCGATTACTAGCGATTCCAGCTTCATACAGCCGGGTTGCAGGCTGTAATCCGAACTGGGACGCCTTTTTTGTGCTTTGCTCCCCCTCGCAGGTTCGCCTCCCTCTGTTGGCGCCATTGTAGCACGTGTGTAGCCCAGGCCATAAGGGGCATGATGATTTGACGTCATCCCCGCCTTCCTCCGGGTTATCCCCGGCAGTCCTAGAGTTCCCATCTTACTGCTGGCTACTTAAGTAGGGGTTGCGCTCGTTGCGGGACTTAACCCAACATCTCACGACACGAGCTGACGACAACCATGCACCACCTGTCTCCTCTGTCCCGAAGGAAAGCCCCGGCTAAGGGACGGTCAGCAGGATGTCAAGACTTGGTAAGGTTCTCCGCGTTGCTTCAAATTAAACCACATG
>CAOSWK010000041.1:1487-1666 GCA_948527295.1 uncultured Eubacteriales bacterium
GGTCATAAGGGGCATGATGATTTGACGTCATCCCCACCTTCCTCCAGGTTATCCCTGGCAGTCTCCCTAGAGTGCCCAGCTCTACCTGCTGGCTACTGGAAATAGGGGTTGCGCTCGTTGCGGGACTTAACCCAACATCTCACGACACGAGCTGACGACAACCATGCACCACCTGTCTC
>CAOSWK010000042.1 GCA_948527295.1 uncultured Eubacteriales bacterium
GCTGGTTCTCCTCGAAATAGCTTTAGGGCTAGCCTTGAGAAAGTAGCAGATGGGGGTAGAGCACTGAAGGAGCTAGGGGCCTAACCAGGTTACTGAACTCTATCAAACTCCGAATGCCATTATTTAGTAGTCAGGAGTCAGACTGCGGGAGCTAAGTTCCGTGGTCAAAAGGGAAAGAGCCCAGATCGTCAATTAAGGTCCCAAAGATATAGTTAAGTGGAAAACGATGTGATTTTGCGTAAACAACCAGGATGTTGGCTTAGAAGCAGCCATTCATTCAAAGAGTGCGTAATAGCTCACTGGTCGAGTGAAGTTGCGCGGAAAATTACCGGGGCTAAACTATACACCGAAATTGCGGATTCATGAGTAATCATGAGTGGTAGAGGAGCATTCTATAGTAGGAAGAAGGTAGATCGAAAGGACTACTGGACGAGATAGAAGAGAGAATGCCGGAATAAGTAGCGAGAGCAAAGTGAGAATCTTTGCCGTCGAAAGTCTAAGGTTTCCTAGGGAAGGTTCGTCCGCCTAGGGTAAGTCGGGACCTAAGGTGAGGCCGAAAGGCGTAGCCGATGGGAATCGGGTTAATATTCCCGAACCGCCGCCGAATGCGATGGGGTGACGGAGTTTAGAAGGTCAGCCGGGTGTTGGATGTCCCGGTGGGTGAGTGTAGGAGGTCTGCAGGCAAATCCGCAGACGCATCTCCGAGGCAAAGCCGCGATCTGCTAAGGCAGAGAAGTGATTGGACGAACTTCCAAGAAAACCCTCTAAGCGTCAGTTCGGCGGGACCGTACCGCAAACCGACACTGGTGGGCGAGCTGAATATGCTCAGGCGCTTGAGAGAACTCGGGAGAAGGAACTCGGCAAATTGACACCGTAACTTCGGAAGAAGGTGTGCCTGAGTAACGTAGGCGCAGAGACTGCGTTCGCGTGAAAAGGTCTCAGAGAATAGGTGGCTGCGACTGTTTATTAAAAACACAGCACTCTGCCAAGTCGAAAGACGACGTATAGGGTGTGATGCCTGCCCGGTGCTGGAAGATTAATTGATGGGCTGAGAGGCCTTGATCGAAGTCCCAGTAAACGGCGGCCGTAACTATAACGGTCCTAAGGTAGCGAAATTCCTTGTCGGGTAAGTTCCGACCTGCACGAATGGCATAACGATGGCCACACTGTCTCCTCCCGAGACTCAGTGAAGTTGAAATGTTTGTGATGATGCAATCTACCCGCGGCTAGACGGAAAGACCCCATGAACCTTTACTGCAGCTTTGCATTGAACTGTGAACCGATTTGTGTAGGATAGGTGGGAGGCAGAGAAACGTGTACGCCAGTACGCGCGGAGCCAACCTTGAAATACCACCCTGATTTGTTTGCGGTTCTAACCCGGGACAGTGACCCTGTTCGGGGACCGTGCATGGTAGGCAGTTTGACTGGGGCGGTCTCCTCCTAAAGGGTAACGGAGGAGTACGAAGGTACGCTAGGTACGGTCGGAAATCGTGCTGATAGTGCAATGGCAAAAGCGTGCTTGACTGCGAGAGCAACAACTCGAGCAGATGCGAAAGCAGGTCATAGTGATCCGGTGGCACTGAATGGAAGGGCCATCGCTCAAC
>CAOSWK010000043.1:0-1112 GCA_948527295.1 uncultured Eubacteriales bacterium
CCATCAATATAAGCGTCTGTTACTTTTATTTTTTCAATCGGACAATTAGCAAATACTTTTTTATCATTATTTGGGTCCAAATCATTTTTTCCTTCAAAAAATACATAATTTAGTTTAGTGCAGTTAGCAAATGCGTTTTCCCCAATTGAAGTCACGCTGACTGGAATAACAACAAAAACAGATAAATTGTTGCAATCATTAAACGCATTTTTACCAATAGATACCACATCATTCGAAATCTCTAATAAACGTAGTTCATTGTAATTGGCAAAAGCATTATCCCCAATAGATTTAACGCCAGATATATCTACCCATTTTATTTTGTCTTTATATTGTTCCCATTGTGGTCTCTCTTTATCTGAATAATTTTTCATAAGTCCGTGCCCAAAAATTTCTAGTTTGCCGCTTTTACGCAGTACCCATAATACCCCTTCTGATTCCAGGTCACCTGCAATTATTTTATCTAAAGGCATTTTTATTTCTGGCTTAAATAAATGCGTTTCATGAATTGAGGGGGAGTCACAAGCAAGAACATGAGACGTATGGATGTCTGTTGGTGCGTTATAATCGTTTACATACCCCCACGTTTCATCATCATCTTTCCAATTAAAATCGGGTGGTACGTTTGTTTCTACCGACTCTTGCGTAGGCATATAAGGTAAATCAATAGAAGACAACTCAAATTGGGAGGGCCCAAACGGCTCATCTGCCATTTCCAAATCAGATATATGCACAGTCGGCATACCAAACGGCTCATCTGGCTCATCTGATATTTTTATTTTCCAATCCGGTATAGTCATAGGCATAGGCGTATCAACAAACGGCTCATATGCTATTTTCAAATCCGATATAGGCATAATTGACATGCGAAAAAAACCTACTTTTTGCCCACAAAAAGCATTGCCCCCCGTATAGTCGAGTGTTACGTTTGTTTCTTCAATCGGACAATTAGCAAATATTTTTTTGTCATTATTTGGGCCCAAATCTTTTTTTCCTTCAAAAAATACATAATTTAGTTTAGTGCAATTAGCAAAAGCATATTTCCCAGTTGAAGTGACATTAGGTGCAATATACACACTTGTTACCTCCGAACACCCGGTAAACGCATAGCT
>CAOSWK010000043.1:1192-1513 GCA_948527295.1 uncultured Eubacteriales bacterium
AATCTTTCATGGATCCAATACCCCAAATTTCTAGCGTACCATTTTCCAAACTTCCCATCTAACGCTTTCTTCGTTACCCTCTGGACCACAATTGCCACTCGCAATAATTTTATGAGCTTCATCGTTATCATTTTCGGAAATATTTGCTTCCTCTTCCTCCTCTTCTTCGTTGCCGTCACTTTGCTGTTGTCCATTTCCAGCATTTTGAACTAGTGCTCCATTTCCAGAATCAGCACTAGCGCTTAAAGATGCTATTCCCACACACCCCTTTTCAATAATTATTTATATTATATCATAATTTGTGCTAAAAATCAACTAAAC
>CAOSWK010000044.1:1141-1422 GCA_948527295.1 uncultured Eubacteriales bacterium
ACCGGATAAATCCTTTAATCCGAAGATCACATGCGGTATTAGCCACTCTTTCGAGTAGTTATCCCTCAGTTTGGGGTATGTTCCCACGCGTTACTCAGCCGTCCGCCGCTCGTCGGCAGCTTCACTGTTCCCTCGTATCCAGACCACTTGCTCAAAGGCCAAGTGCGACAAGAGAACGGTGAAGCCCCGTTACCGCTCGACTTGCATGTATTAGGCACGCCGCCAGCATTCATCCTGAGCCAGGATCAAACTCTCCATTAAAGTGGCTATCAAATAGCCTC
>CAOSWK010000045.1 GCA_948527295.1 uncultured Eubacteriales bacterium
TTGGAAGCAGCCATTCATTTAAAGAGTGCGTAACAGCTCACTAGTCGAGTGGTCCCGCATGGATAATAATCGGGCATAAGTCCGCTGCCGAAGCCGTGGAACGTGACTTAGTGTCACGTTGGTAGGGGAGCATTCCGCAAGTCGTAGAAGGTGTGGCGCGAGCCATGCTGGAGACACCGGAAAAGCAAATGTAGGTATAAGTAACGATAAGGAGGGCGAGAAACCCTCCCGCCGTAAGACCCAGGATTTCTGATCAACGCTAATCGGATCAGAGTAAGTCGGGACCTAATGGGCAGCCGCAAGGCGGACCAGATGGACAGCCGGTCAACATTCCGGCACCCTTGTGAGGAGCGATGCGGCGACGGAGAAGTGACACACCCGCGCACTGACGGAATAGTGCGTTGAACCGGGTAGCTATACGTAAGGCAGTTAAGTACGCCTTATGTGGTGAGCCGGGATAGTACCGAGAGCCCCCGGGCAATCGGATAGCGGTGGTAACCATGCTCCCAAGAAAACCCGCTAAGCAATCCTCATGAGGCCCGTACCGCAAACCGACACAGGTGGTCGGGTAGAAAATACCAAGGCGCTCGAGAGATTCATGGTTAAGGAACTAGGCAAACTGACCCCGTAACTTCGGGATAAGGGGTCCCCGCTCCAGGGCGGGGCGCAGAGAATAGGTCCAGGCAACTGTTTAACAAAAACACAGGGCTATGCAAAGTTTAAAGACGAAGAATATAGCCTGACACCTGCCCGGTGCCGGAAGGTTAAGAGGGGATGTCATCGCAAGAGAAGCATTGAATCGAAGCCCCAGTAAACGGCGGCCGTAACTATAACGGTCCTAAGGTAGCGAAATTCCTTGTCGGGTAAGTTCCGACCTGCACGAATGGTGTAACGATCTGGACACTGTCTCAACCGTGAGCTCGGTGAAATTGTAGTATCGGTGAAGATGCCGATTACCCGCGATGGGACGAAAAGACCCCGTGAACCTTTACTATAGCTTAACATTGAATTTGGGCAAATGATGTGTAGGATAGGCCGGAGGCTTTGAAGCAGGCACGCCAGTGTTTGTGGAGCCGCTGTTGAAATACGGCCCTTCCTCTGTCTGGTCCCTAACCCGGGACTTCGGGGACCGCGTTTGGCGGGCAGTTTGACTGGGGTGGTCGCCTCCAAAAGCGTAACGGAGGCTTCTAAAGGTGCCCTCAGGACGATTGGTAACCGTCCGCAGAGTGCAATGGCATAAGGGCGCTTGACTGCGAGACCAACAAGTCGATCAGGTGCGAAAGCAGGGTATAGTGATCCGGTGGTTCTGTGTGGACTGGCCATCGCTCAAAGGAT
>CAOSWK010000046.1 GCA_948527295.1 uncultured Eubacteriales bacterium
AAAAGCTCGTCGGGAACGATCAAAGCTATAGACAGCGTGATTGCTCGATCTGCCACTATGTTATCATAATAGATTTTGGGAATAATCTCATAATCCACGCCGTCTATGCCGATGACAGGCTTCTTTTTCAGCGCGCTTTCCAAAATACTCCCGTAGCCGCCAGAAGAGTACAATGCGACTTGGTGCCCGGTAAAATTGATTTCTTCCTTGCCCACATTTTTCAAAATATGGTTGTATGAGCTTTCCGAAATGACATATTCAACACTAAAGGCGTCAATAATGCCGGCGGCTTCATCGACTGAAGCGAGCACTTTCAGCAACTTTTCGGTATTAAACGTATTTTTATTATTACGAAGGCCCGTATCTTTGGCAAAATATCTATCTTTTAGCCTAGAAAGTTGCAATGGATACGCGCCCTTCACCATTTTGCGAATTTCGTCTTGCTCCAAAACAGCATTAATTTGGTCTTCTTTACCAAAAAGAGAAAAGTCAATAGAGTGACTGCAGACAGGGCGGCCCAGACCCATGGGGATGCCGAAAGAAATGCACGACAAAGCTATCGTCAAAAGAAGCGAGGATACAGCCAGCGACTTATGCTGAGACAGCACGTTTTCTTGCACTTGCCGTGCCGTGAAGGTTTGAAGCCCCAAAGCGTTTGGGCTTTTTTTACGAATATGTATTCCAAGAAATCCGCCAAGACCGCGGTACAAGAGAAATGTGCCAGCAATGCCGCAAACCATAATGGTAATCAGCACGGTAACGAGCAGTATTCGCATGTAAAATATTCCAAGATAATAGGTGATAAATAAAAGTCCGAGGCCGGCGATAAAAAAGGCGGCACTCTTTTCGCCAGATATCATCGCCTGATTTTCTGTGTCGCAAGATCGAAGCAAGTCCACCGGTTCTGCCTTGCCAAGGCCAATACAAATAATCAGCATTGACAAAAGCTGCACTAGTACAAACCCGAATGTAGTCCAAATAAGAGCGATTGCCGAAATGGAAAATTGATGTCCGATAATGCCGATTCCGACAGCCTTTGCGGTAGCAAAACTAATCCCCTCTGTCAAAAGCAGCGCCACCGGCAACCCGATAATCAGCGATATTACACTGTTCCACAAAGTCTCGCAAAACAGCATTGCAAACAGGCGGCCTCGCTTCATTCCAAGCATCAGATACATCCCAAGCTCCTGTCTGCGGCTGTCTGTCTGATATCTGCACGCGAAATACACAAGAAAAAATACAAAAAACAGAGATATCACGTACACAACAGGAAGCATCATCATAAGCTTTCCGAC
>CAOSWK010000047.1 GCA_948527295.1 uncultured Eubacteriales bacterium
GGTGCGCTCTAACCACCTGAGCTATAAGCCCCTACTTTAAAGTTAAATAATCTCTGAAAACTAAGCAGGAAAAGAACAACTTAAACTAAAAGAAACGAATCTTTAGTCTTTTCTCTTGAAAGGAGGTGATCCAACCGCAGGTTCACCTACGGTTACCTTGTTACGACTTCACCCCAGTCGCTGCATCCGCCGTGGGCGGTAACCAATTTAGTATTCCGACTTAAGGCGAATACAACTCCCATGGTGTGACGGGCGGTGAGTACAAGACCCGGGAACGTATTCACCGTGACATGGCTGATTCACGATTACTAGCGATTCCAGCTTCATGTAGTCGAGTTGCAGACTACAATCCGAACTGAGAGACGTTTTAGAGATTTGCTCCACCTCGCGGTATTGCTCCTCTTTGTGCGCCCCATTGTAGCACGTGTGTAGCCCTAGGCGTAAGGGCCATGATGACTTGACGTCGTCCTCACCTTCCTCCTCCTTACGAAGGCAGTCTCCTTAGAGTGCTCAGCCGAACTGCTAGCAACTAAGGACGAGGGTTGCGCTCGTTGCGGGACTTAACCCAACATCTCACGACACGAGCTGACGACAGCCGTGCAGCACCTGTTTTCAAGCTCCCTAAAAGGGCACTCCCATATCTCTATAGGATTCTATCAATGTCAAGCCTAGGTAAGGTTCTTCGCGTATCTTCGAATTAAACCACATGCTCCACCGCTTGTGCGGGTCCCCGTCTATTCCTTTGAGTTTTAATCTTGCGACCGTACTCCCCAGGCGGAATGCTTAATGCGTTAGCTGCATTACTGCCCTGTCAAGCAGGGCAACAACTAGCATTCATCGTTTAGGGCGTGGACTACCAGGGTATCTAATCCTGTTTGCTCCCCACGCTTTCGTGTATGAGCGTCAGTTGCGTCCCAGGAGGCTGCCTTCGCCATCGGTGTTCTTCCACATATCTACGCATTTCACTGCTACACGTGGAATTCCACCTCCCTCTGACGCACTCTAGCCAAGCAGTCACATATGCGGTTCCCAGGTTAAGCCCGGGGATTTCACATCTGTCTTACTCAGCCGCCTGCACACCCTTTACGCCCAGTAATTCCGATTAACGCTCGCACCCTACGTATTACCGCGGCTGCTGGCACGTAGTTAGCCGGTGCTTATTCTTAGAGTACCGTCAGCAGAGCTATTTATTCGATAGCTCCTTTTCGTTCTCTACTAAAGTGGTTTACAACCCGAGGGCCGTCATCCCACACGCGGAATAGCTGGATCAGGCTTGCGCCCATTGTCCAAAA
>CAOSWK010000048.1 GCA_948527295.1 uncultured Eubacteriales bacterium
GAAGGATACACCTGTTCCCATGCCGAACACAGAAGTTAAGCTTCTTAACGCCGAGAGTAGTTGGTGGGAAACTGCCTGCGAGGGTAGGCAGTCGCCGTGCTCTTTTTTAATATTCCGGCATAGCTCAGTTGGTAGAGCACCTGACTGTTAATCAGGTTGTCGTCAGTTCGAGTCTGACAGCCGGAGCCAATGGAGTCAACTAGGCTCCTATTTTTATCAAAAAAATGATAAAAAAAGCTTGTCAAAGCGAGCAAAAGATGATAATATTATAAAGCTGTCATTTGAGAGAGATGAGAAAATTAAAAAAGTTCTTGTCAAAGCTTAAAAGACATGATATAATATAAAAGTTGTCACATGACAACGGTAGTACCTTGAAAACTGAACAAAGTTTCGCTGAAAGTGTGCGGGATGTAAAAACCCAAACAAAAGCGAAGTCAATTCGCAAGCAATAAATTTGAGATAACTCAAAGAAAGTTTTAGAGCTAAACGATAAAAAGCTCATTTTCAAAAGGAAAATGAGAGTTTGATCCTGGCTCAGGACGAACGCTGGCGGCGTGCCTAATACATGCAAGTCGAGCGAGCTGAACCAGCAGATTCACTTCGGTGATGACGCTGGGAACGCGAGCGGCGGATGGGTGAGTAACACGTGGGTAACCTGCCCTAAAGTCTGGGATACCACTTGGAAACAGGTGCTAATACCGGATAACAACAATAGCTGCATGGCTATTGCTTAAAAGGCGGCGTAAGCTGTCGCTAAAGGATGGACCCGCGGTGCATTAGCTAGTTGGTAAGGTAACGGCTTACCAAGGCGACGATGCATAGCCGAGTTGAGAGACTGATCGGCCACATTGGGACTGAGACACGGCCCAAACTCCTACGGGAGGCAGCAGTAGGGAATCTTCCACAATGGGCGAAAGCCTGATGGAGCAACGCCGCGTGAGTGAAGAAGGTTTTCGGATCGTAAAGCTCTGTTGTTGGTGAAGAAGGATAGAGGTAGTAACTGGCCCCTATTTGACGGTAATCAACCAGAAAGTCACGGCTAACTACGTGCCAGCAGCCGCGGTAATACGTAGGTGGCAAGCGTTGTCCGGATTTATTGGGCGTAAAGCGAGCGCAGGCGGAAAGATAAGTCTGATGTGAAAGCCCCCGGCTTAACCGAGGAATTGCATCGGAAACTGTGTTTCTTGAGTGCAGAAGAGGAGAGTGGAACTCCATGTGTAGCGGTGGAATGC
>CAOSWK010000049.1 GCA_948527295.1 uncultured Eubacteriales bacterium
TTGCATTTTTGATATTTTTGTGTTATAATTAACATAAAAATTGTAATGTGAGGATTTTTATTATGAATAATGCAAAAATATCGGCGTTTTATAATAAAATATTTTCTGATCCAGTTGTAAAATCAGAGTTAACAGAAACGGCGAAAAAAATTAAAAATAAAGAGGATTTAAAAAAGTTTATAAAAACAGAAATAATCCCA
Organism: uncultured Eubacteriales bacterium; assembly: GCA_948527295.1. GTDB lineage: Bacteria > Bacillota > Clostridia > Oscillospirales > Acutalibacteraceae > CAG-557. The sequence continues at coordinate 201 of CAOSWK010000049.1, forward strand.
CTGGCACGAGAGAATGGCTTTAGTTTTTCTGAAGAAGATTTGGTTGATTATGAAAGTGAAGCTTTAAAAAAATTAAAGGCAGAAGATCTCTATAATGTAAGCGGTGGAGCTTCGTTTAAGACGTTTTTGATGAGCGGAGGAATTCTTTCTGCGCTTTTTTTGAGTGCCGGGCTAACATCTGGGCAAATTGCCGACGCATTTATTGATTTGAAAGACGTAAAAGAGTCAGGAGCAGCGATGGAGCGTGCAATAAGAAACTCTGTGCAACAAAATGCGCAACCTCAAGCAAATAATCAACAAAATGGGAGCCAAACGCAGGGTAATAATAATGATGATGACGACGACAACAACAATAGCAATGAGCCTATTGACAACGACAAGTACTCCTATAATGTAGATCTTTGGGCATTTGCAAAAGTAGCGCAAGATATAATAAATGGCTCTCCAAATTTTAATGAAAATGATTTTCTTCAAAAAAACGATGTTGACTATAATTATAACGATAACAACAATCACAATATTTCTGACAACGCTGAGTTCAATAATAACGATAACAACGGCAGTAATAATGCAGGCAATGTTGCTAATGTCCTCAACAATAATGGCAATAATAACGAAATAAGTGTTACTTTGCCAAAGAATGTTATTAAAAATTCGATTTATGGAAATCTTTTAGAAATTGCCCAACATTTTAACATTGATATAACTGTTCTAATTTATATTCTTGAAGCCTGTAACCTGTTTGTTCCGTTTATAGATTGCAATTATAGCGGCTTTATGGACAAATTGAAGTTTGAAAACGGCGATACAGAGGGAATAATTGTCGGAGACCAAGGTGCAGTAGGTGGAGACGGTGTTCCTATTTTAGCGTTTAACAAATATAGCGGAGCTGGGATTACTAATTTTACGAATATGTTGTTCCCTTCTTCGGGTGGAACTTTGAATGCTGCTGGTGGTGTTACTAGTTATCATCCCTTTTATAAAACCTGCCACCCAACGCCGGAAATGATGGGAAAAATAATA
>CAOSWK010000050.1 GCA_948527295.1 uncultured Eubacteriales bacterium
GCGAAATACACAAGAAAAAATACAAAAAACAGAGATATCACGTACACAACAGGAAGCATCATCATAAGCTTTCCGACGGCCGCGCTCTCTAGTGTTGAAAGATACCGCATAACGTCTTGCTCGCCAAGAGAAAGCAGCGTGTAAAATGCAATGATGGCAATCACCAAAGACCCGAAAAACAAGCCGTTTCCTTTTCGATTTTTGGCAGCATTTCGCCGTAACTGCTTAAAGAACATTTGCGCGGCCTCCTCCCAGCTGTGCCATCACGGCTACGATTTTGTCGTAAAAGGCTGCTGTAAATTCAGTTTGTTTGTCCCGGCGCAGTTCATGAAAAATGCATCCGTCCTGAATAAATAAAATGCGAGAGCAATAGCTCGCGGCGTTGGCGTCATGCGTCACCATCATAATCGTCTTTTGCTGATTTTCATTGATTGCAGATAATTTATCCATCAATATTTTTGAATTTTTGCTGTCAAGTGCGCCAGTTGGCTCATCTGCGAGCACAATATCCGGATTTGAGATCAAAGCCCTTGCCGCTGCAACGCGCTGTTTTTGTCCGCCAGACATTTGTGACGGAAATTTATCTAAAACTTCAGTAATGTCCAGCATGGAGGCAAGCGTCTGAATGTCAGATTCCGCTTTCTTTGCCGTAATTCCGTGCAGCGCAAGCGGAAGCGTGATATTTTCTCTTGCAGTCAAATTGTCAAGCAGCTCAAACTCCTGAAACAGATAGCCGATCTCACGTCCACGGTAATCTGCAAGCTCTTTGCCGCGAAATTTAGAGGTATCCTTTCCGTGCAAAATAATCTTTCCGGATGTAGGCTTCAGCATGGTAGCAATACAGTTGAGCAGCGTAGTTTTTCCCGAACCACTGGCCCCCATAATACCCAAAAACTCGCCCTTTTGCACATTAAAGGTTATTCCCCTCAACGCGTCCGTTTTGTTATCGCCTTTTCCGTAAACTTTCGTAAGGCCTTCCACCTGCAAAATTTGGTCGTTTGTGTTCATAAAAATTTCTCCTTCCGCTATAATGTCAGTATACCATAGCAAAATCGCAGATGCAACTTGCTATTGCTGAGCACCATTTTGATTGTTTCTCCAGATAGCGTTTTAAAGTGATTAATGCATATTTTCACTCGACTATTGATACAATGCTCAGTGTGTCGTGCGCTTTTAATGGTATAAAAAATAAAATCTTTGGCCTTT
>CAOSWK010000051.1 GCA_948527295.1 uncultured Eubacteriales bacterium
TCGTCATCCAAAAGCATCAGCCGGTGTCTCGCATTACCACCGTCCTTATAGAATATAACCGGATTGTATCTCCACATACGGTAGCCGCTGTAATCTATCTGATGGGAGGACAAATGAAGGGGGGCTTCGCCCTCTCTGACCGTTCTCCTGTTCCTCATCTTCTGACTGAGCCAAAGCCTGTACTCACGGCTCTGAATCTCCTCAAACGGAAAAACGACCTCACCGCTACCCAAAGACTTCCTCTCAAACACAGTGTCCACAAACTCGCCTACCTCCAACTCCGACAACTCGTAATGCTCGTTCTCCAACAAATATAAACTCTTCCCCTCAAACTCCCTCTCAAGCTCATCCACTGACACACGGTTCAACTTGGCCTTCAGAGCATCCAAAGACCATATAAATTTATTGAACTGCTCGTCAGTCAACGAGTCAAAATCGAATCCATCTATACCCATAATCTCATAATTTTGAACAGTGAGGCGCTCGTTCCTCGCGCCATCACAGGGGGGCGTATATTATCAATACAATTTTTTTACACTTTTGGCAAATTTACCACCTTTTTTCGAGACCACCAAAACAATCTGCAAACAAGGGTCGGAAGGACAAGCCTTCCGACCCTTGTTATATTGCTTTATTGTCTTATTTATTTATTGTTTACAATATTGCTTTATTTATTGTTTAATTTTCCCGGCAAGGTATTCCCTTAACGCTGCAATCACGATTTCCTTCTGTGTGGTGCGCTCGACGACCGCAAGCATCCTCACCTCCTGAATCAGCGAATCCGGGAGTCTGAAAGTGACGTTTACCTCAACTTCCTCTCCCTCGACCTTGGGTCTGCCCGGTTTACGCTTGTCAATGACTTCCGTGCCGGGTTTCAACCCTTCCTGTGATTTATCTGAGGACTTAGGAGCTGTGGAATTTTCCGGCTCTCCCTCCTTGCTCAATCCGGTCACTGTTCCAAGCAACCCGGATGTCAGTGTCTTTCTTGCCATAAATGTTGTTTTATTGTAATATTTATATATTTTATTATTTTAGTATTTTTATATTGTTTGACTATCTATCTCCATTGCCAATGCCATGTAGTCGGCTGCGGCGTTTGAGTCCGGAGCATAGTCCAAAACACTCTGACGATAGGTTGGGGCTTCGGCAGCAGCCACACAAGTTCTCACGAAGGTCTTGAAAATCTTGTCCCCGTACTTTTCC
>CAOSWK010000052.1 GCA_948527295.1 uncultured Eubacteriales bacterium
AAAAGAATGGTAAGGCCGTAACCATTACCGATGTCTCCACCGGGATAGGGTTGTGCTTCACGGAGGGAGAATCGTTGCAGAGATATACAGCCTCTCTCGTCGTTCCTGAGATATCCATAATGGAGACGGAGGATGGCGTAAGACGAGTTGGAGAAATCTCTCGTGAGCTTGAAGAGTATGCCGCCGGGATATACCCGAGAGAGTTCGCTGAAATAAAATAGGGCTATGGATGATGTGAACAATAAGCGTAAGCCGGGAAGACCGAAGGCAGGTGGCGATGAGCTTGAAGTCAATGTGACATTCAAGCTGCCCGATTCACTTATGCAGGAAGTGAGGATGCTTGCTGTAATCGAGAGGACAACACAGAAGGGAATCGTGATTGCTGCTCTGAAGAAGTACCTTGCCAATTGAACAGTAAATCGCTAAATGGTTAAATATATAAATCAGTAAACAAATAAATCGGTATTAAATTAGGCGGGGTCTTGAGAGGATTCCGCCTAATGTTTCTTGTCAATTTGGTGTTCTCGAAAAAAGGTGCTAAATTTGCCAAAAGTGTAAAAAAACTATATTGATAATATACGCCCCCCTGTAGTGGCGCGAGGAACGAGCGCCTTCCTGTTTAAAATTTTCAATTATGGGTATAGACGGATTCGATTTAGACTCGTTGACTGACGAGCAGTTCAATAAATTTATATGGTCTTTGGATGTCCTGAAGGCTAAGTTGAACCGTGTGTCCGTGGAGGAGCTTGAGCGGGAGTTTGAGGGGAAGAGTTTATATTTGTTGGATAACGAGCATTACGAGTTGGCTGAGTTGGAGGTAGGCGAGTTTGTCGATACCTTGTTTGAGAGGAAGGCTTTGGGGAGTGGTGAGGACGTTGTTCCGTTTGAGGAGATTCAGAGCCGGGAATATAGGCTTTGGCTCAGTCAGAAGATGAGGAACAGGAGAACGGTCAGTGAGGGCGAAGCCCCCCTTCAGTTGTCCTCCCCTCAGATAGATTACAGCGGCTACCGTATGTGGAGATACAATCCGGTTATATTCTATAAGGATGGAGGTAAGGCGAGACACCGACTGATGCTCTTGGATGACGAGGAAACTATGAAATTCTTGGAGAACCGGGAGTTTGCGATTATGTCCC
>CAOSWK010000053.1 GCA_948527295.1 uncultured Eubacteriales bacterium
AAATATGCTTTGGAAAATATGCATCCAAGAAAAAAGTCTTAAAATTGATACACTTTATAAATAAAAAGCGCCTCTTGCTGAAGGAGACGCTATTTTTGTGCATAGTATTTCGCCAAAAAGATGCACGGATATTCATAAAATGCCTTATGGAGGTGATTTTATGGAAGAACACAGCTGCAACCAGGATCGTGGCGGCGAACCTTACGTTTTGAACATGAGCAAGGCTACTAAGGCAAACAATAATTACAGAACGGCTTTGTTGACGGGGAATCACTTGCAGTTAACCCTTATGAGCATCCGGGTTGGTGGCGGAATTGGCTTGGAAGTTCATCCAGACACAGATCAGTTTTTGCGAATTGAGCAAGGAAGTGGATTAGTAAAAATGGGAAAAGATAAAGATTCACTGACTTGTCGAGAACGAGTCGGCGCCGAGTCTGTCATACTTGTACCGGCAGGGACTTGGCACAATTTAGTTAATACCGGAAACGTCCCAATTAAGCTCTATTCGATTTACGCACCACCTAATCATCCAAAAGGTACCGTGCAAAAAACAAAATCCATTGCAGACGCCGACGAACATTGATTTTTCCTGATTTATTACAGAATACCCGCCTTAAATTTATCCTTAAGACGGGTACTTTTCATGAAATCAGGATATCAATTTAGTCTGTTATTCTAAGCTGATTTATTTCGCGAACTGCCGTACGCTTGACAATGCTGATGTACAAAAACTCAATCACCACAAAGACCGCCAGCACGACCGTTGCAGGTGTTGCTATTGTTGATATAAGTTCATCAGTCGAAAGTTTTGTAAAGCTTGTAAACATGGTGCATACCGCTGCAGCGCTACTTATAAGCGCTATAAAGAGCACCAATGAAAAATAAGTTCCGATCTGTTTTTTGACTGAGCGACACATGTCAGGCATTTCGGCACCCAACATAGTCAATGTCTCATAGCGGCGTTTTGTTTGTCGCTGACTTATCAAATACTCGAGCCCGATAACCGTATTAGTAATCAGCCAAAACAGTATGGCAAGGTAAATTGTCAAGTAGCTTGCCGCCACGTTATAAAACAGATTTCGGCCGATTCCACCAAGAAAACTATCGTACTTAAGGTCTGTATTTGAAAG
>CAOSWK010000054.1:0-750 GCA_948527295.1 uncultured Eubacteriales bacterium
CTCGGTTTAGCCTCTTCCGCTTTCGCTCGCCACTACTTACGGAATCTCGGTTGATTTCTCTTCCTCGCCCTACTTAGATGTTTCAGTTCAGGCGGTTCCCCACCTACGCCTATTTTATTCAACGCAGGTTGACAGAGTATTGCTCTGCCGGGTTTCCCCATTCGGAAATCCGTGGATATAACGCTTATGTGCAGCTCCCCACGGCTTATCGCAGCTTGTCACGTCCTTCGTCGGCTCCTGATGCCAAGGCATTCCCCTTGCGCTCTTTATAGCTTGACCTGGCGGTGCGCATCAGCGCACCCTCTGGTTCTCACAAGAATTATGCAGGCCTCAGATTTGGTTCATTGTAGTATTTGTGTTACCCTATTTTAAAGTCCACAAATTAAAACTTTGTTACCTCTCTGTTGCTTGCTCGCAATTTCTTGCTTGCTTCACTGTTCAGTTTTCAAGGTGCAGTCTCCAACCTTTTTCAAGGTCAGATTGAAATGCTCGCCCTATTGGGCAAACACTTCAATCCAATCTCGCTGGTGGAGGTTACCGGACTCGAACCGGTGACCCCCTGCTTGCAAAGCAGGTGCTCTACCAGCTGAGCTAAACCCCCATCTCTTGAGCGGGTGGTGGGCCCAAGTGGACTCGAACCACCGACCTCACGATTATCAGTCGTGCGCTCTAACCAGCTGAGCTATGGGCCCATCTGTTCGCCACTCCAGCCGTCTTTGGTGGAGGTAATCGGACTCGAACCGGTGACCC
>CAOSWK010000054.1:760-1038 GCA_948527295.1 uncultured Eubacteriales bacterium
CCCAAGGGCCAGTGCCCTCTAAATTAAACAATGTAACAAACAACAGCGTTTCCAGCTGACCTAGGACGTTACGATGTGAACTTAATCTCATCGAAGTCTCCTTAGAAAGGAGGTGATCCAGCCGCACCTTCTCGAACGGCTACCTTGTTACGACTTCACCCCAATTATCGAACCCACCTTCGGCCGCGCCCCCCTTGCGGTTAAGCTACGGACTTCGGGTGTTCCCGACTCTCATGGTGTGACGGGCGGTGTGTACAAGGCCCGGGAACGTATTCACC
>CAOSWK010000055.1 GCA_948527295.1 uncultured Eubacteriales bacterium
GGCACCGTGACCGGATTGAGCAAGGATGAGCCGGAAGTTTCCACTGTTGCCGCTTCCGATACTCAACATCGAGATGAGAACTCCGACATGGAGATTGTTGACAGACGAAGACCGGGCAGACCCAAAGCCGGAGGAGCCGAGAATGAGGTAAACGTGACATTCAAACTTCCGGATTCGCTTGTTCAGGATGTTAGGATGCTTGCTGTTGTCGAGCGTACCACACAGAAGGAAATCGTGATTGCGGCTCTAAGGAAATATCTCGCAGACAGACCCGACAATAAATAAAGTAATATTGAAAACAATAAATAAAGATTACAATAAAGCAATAAAACAAGGGACGGAAGGTTTGTTCTTCCGTCCCTTGTTTGCAGATAGATTTGGCAGTCTCGGGGAAAGATGCTAAATTTGCTAAAAGTGTAAAAAAATTATATTGATAATATACGCCCCCCTGTAATGGCGCGAGGAACGAGCGCCTCACTGTTCAAAATTATATGTTATGGGAATAGACGGTTTTGATTTTGACTCGTTGACTGACGAGCAGTTCAATAAGTTTATCTGGTCTTTGGATGCTCTGAAGGCCAAGTTGAATCGTGTGTCTGTGGATGAGCTTGAATGAACACTACGATCTGGTGGAGTTGGAGATTGGTGAGTTTGTCGATACTGTGTTTGAGAGGAAGACTTTGGGGAATGGTGAGGTCGTTGTGCCGTTTGAGGAGATTCAGAGTCATGAGTATCGGCTTTGGCTCAGTCAGAAGATGAGGAACAAGAGACCGGTCAGTGAGGGCGAAGCCCCCTTTCAGAAGTCCTCCCCTCAGATAGATTACAGTGGCTATCGTATGTGGAGGTACAATCCGGTTATATTTTACAAGGATGGGGGTAAGGCGAGACATCGGCTGATGCTTTTGGATGATGAGGAGACGTTGACTTTTTTGGAGAACCGAGAGTTTGCGATTATGTC
>CAOSWK010000056.1 GCA_948527295.1 uncultured Eubacteriales bacterium
CTGCTGGTGGTGTTACTAGTTATCATCCCTTTTATAAAACCTGCCACCCAACGCCGGAAATGATGGGAAAAATAATAGCATATTTTCATTATTACCGGAGTTTGAGCCCAGAAGACCAAGAAAAAGAGCAAGCAGAATTAAGTATGTATATTCAGGAAATTGACTCTCTTGATAAAACATTTTTAGGGAAACAAAAAGAATTTTTAAGTATAAAAAGACGTTTTTATGATGAATTAAAAGCTGTCAAAGAACACAATAAAAATGCCTCCAAAAAGGACAAACGAAACGTAAAATTCACAAAATACGCTAACCCATTAAAGACTATAGATAAAAGCATTTTTACTGATATAAAAAATCTCGAAGAAAAAGCAGAACTTGAAGAAAAGACAAAAAGCATTGAAAAAAAGTCAGAAGACACTGAAAAAAAGAAAAGTAATCAAAAACCGTGGCAATGGAATGAAGAATCTATTATCAATTTAATTAACGGATTTGAAGAAAAATACGGTTATTATTCTCCTTCTGCTAAAAAACTTATTGGATTTTTCAATGAAAAATTAAATTTTGATGTTGTTGGCCATATTGATGAACGCAAAATTGATTTATATGCGTTTTCACGAGTCATGTTTGAATTATTCTCTAATGGAAATTATGCTATATCTAATCAAGAGGAAACAGGCGATGCAAAGTTCGATTTAGAGAATGAAAGATTTTTACTCAAATATACAGTAGAGCACTCGATTGGGGCTTTTTGTGTGCATTTGTTTAATAATCAGCAAGACATTGATGAATATTACAATACTATAATACAGCTGTGCCTGGCGACTGATCCGGTTGATAATAAAGATGCAAGTGAAAATCAGCAAAACATTAATACTATAGCGACTGATTCGGATGCTAATAAAGATATACACGCAATCCTGGCCAAAATG
>CAOSWK010000057.1 GCA_948527295.1 uncultured Eubacteriales bacterium
GACAGCATTACTGGAACTGGCAGAAATGCCGCGGAGCACCTATTATTATCATGTAAAACAGGTACAGAAGCCAGATAAATACGCCGCCGTTAAGGAAAACATCAAGGCTATTTACCATGAAAACCAGGGAAGATATGGATATCGTCGTATCACAATGGAACTGCATAACTGTGGATATCAAGTCAATCATAAAACAGTTCAGAGACTAATGAAGACCCTGCACCTGAAATGCATGGTAAGGATCAAGAAATACCGCTCCTACAATGGGGAAGTGGGAAAGATTGCGCCTAATATACTGAAAAGGGATTTCAACACTACGGCACCGAACCATAAGTGGACGACGGATATCACAGAGTTCGCATTATTTGGAACGAAACTGTATTTATCACCGATTTTAGATATGTATAACGGGGAAATCATCAGCTATGAAATAAGTGACAAACCAGTCTTGGGGCAGGTTTTGAGAATGCTTGATAATGCTTTTGCGAAGATACCTGACAATACAAACCTTACTTTCCATTCGGATCAGGGATGGCAGTACCAGCATAAGACGTACCGGAAACACTTAAAAAATAAGGGAATCCGGCAAGGTATGTCAAGAAAAGGAAATTGTCTTGATAATGCCATCATGGAAAATTTCTTTGGGTTGTTAAAATCGGAACTTTTGTACTTGCAGAAGTTTGATTCTATGGAAGAATTTCGGGTTGAACTAGAGAAATATATTGATTATTATAATAACAAACGGATTAAGGCAAAACTAAAAGGACTGAGTCCTTTGCAATACAGGCTCCAATCCTTATCAGTTGCATAACCATAAATTTTT
>CAOSWK010000058.1 GCA_948527295.1 uncultured Eubacteriales bacterium
GATGAATCGTGTTTCTGTGGACGTGTTGGAGCAGGAGTTTGAGCGTAAATCCGATTATCTTCAGTGTGGGGAGCATTCTGGATTGTCAGAGCTTTATCCTGATGAGTTTGTTGAGTTGTTGTTTGAGAGGAAAGCCTTTGAACAGGGTGAGGGGATTATTCCTTTTGAGGAAGTACAGAGTTATGAATACCAGTTGTGGTTGAAGCAGAAGATTCGGAACAAGGCTTTGAGGTCAGAGTCTTCCTTTTCAGACGATGAACAGTCAGACAAGATTGACTACAGTGGTTATCGTATGTGGAGATATAATCCTGTGGTTTTCTACAAGGATGGAAAGAAGAACAGGCATCGGTTGTTGCTGAAGGATGATGGTGAGAGTTTGAGTTTCCTTAATGGGAGAGACTTTGCTATATTGTCCCCGGTGACTTATGTAGGGCGTACCAACTCTTATAGGAACGCTCGGTTTCTTTATGCCTTTGCGATAGATCTTGACGGTGTGAGTATGCACGAGGTTCAGATGTTGTTGCGAGGTATGACAACAGGGGTTTATCCGGTTGCCAACATTATAGTGAATTCTGGGCATGGGATTCACGTGTATTATCTGTTGAAGCGTCCGATTGAGATGTTCGCCACTCGCCTTGAAGCGTTGAACAAGATGAAACGAGGTTTGACAAAGATTGTGTGGCTCGTGTCAAAACTCGGAGCTGAGAGGGCGCAGGTTCAGAGTGTGGTGCAGGGCTTTCGTGTGCCGGGCACCAAGACAAAGTTCGGCAAACCAATCCGGGCGTTCTGGAACCGTTCTGCGCCCA
>CAOSWK010000059.1:0-386 GCA_948527295.1 uncultured Eubacteriales bacterium
ATCGACCTCACGCTTATCAGGCGTGCGCTCTAACCAGCTGAGCTATAGGCCCGATTATGCTTGGCTTGTTATTCAAGTTGTTTGAGGTAATACCCTCAAAACTAAACAAAGTTTCTCAGTGTGCTTCCGCTTGGCTTTCTCGATGACTTCTCTTAGTGCTCTCGCACTCTCCATCATCTTTCGCCTTCCTTAGAAAGGAGGTGATCCAGCCGCAGGTTCTCCTACGGCTACCTTGTTACGACTTCACCCTAATCATCTGTCCTACCTTAGACGGCTGACTCCTATAAAGGTTATCCCACCGGCTTTGGGTGTTACAGACTCTCATGGTGTGACGGGCGGTGTGTACAAGGCCCGGGAACGTATTCACCGCAACGTGCTGATTTGCG
>CAOSWK010000059.1:396-791 GCA_948527295.1 uncultured Eubacteriales bacterium
AATCGAAAGCGCTCATGCCGGCGGACATCTGGGCTTTTCCAATGAGATGCTGGCCCATCTGTATGAGAACAGCTTTAAGAGATCCGCTTGCCTTCGCAGGCTCGCTTCTCGTTGTACTGCCCATTGTAGCACGTGTGTAGCCCAGGTCATAAGGGGCATGATGATTTGACGTCATCCCCACCTTCCTCCGGTTTGTCACCGGCAGTCTCATTAGAGTGCCCAACTTAATGATGGCAACTAATGACAAGGGTTGCGCTCGTTGCGGGACTTAACCCAACATCTCACGACACGAGCTGACGACAGCCATGCACCACCTGTCTCAGCGTCCCCGAAGGGAATACCTAATCTCTTAGGTTTGCACTGGATGTCAAGACCTGGTAAGGTTCTTCGCGTTG
>CAOSWK010000061.1:0-333 GCA_948527295.1 uncultured Eubacteriales bacterium
GACACTATATTCCATAGAGAGCAGACAGCCGGTTGCCTTTACAAAGCAGCCTGGAAATCTCCCGGATGTGACATCCATTAGAAACGCAATAAACCAGCTTTCAGCACTGGGTGTGAACACAACAGAGATCATTACTGACAATGGTTATTATTCCGAGCAGAACTTCGCGGAACTGCTCCTTGCAGGGTTTGATTTCATCACGCTTGCAAAAACCAGCGTCAAATGGATCAGGCCAGAAATAGATAAACAACGTGAAGCGCTTGACGGTTTCAAAAGCGTATGTCCGTTTGATCCGTCTACCCATGGTGTTTCCGTTCTCCTCATGCATGATTT
>CAOSWK010000061.1:440-768 GCA_948527295.1 uncultured Eubacteriales bacterium
CGCAAATATGCCAGCCATAAAAGCGGTGCGCAAAAGGGAGATGCCGAAACCTTTACACGCAGGATTTATCTCAATATATATTTTAACCATTCCAGACAGTCAGCAGATAAAGCCGTATTTGAGGCTGACCTGTTTGAACTCAAGACCCTGCTTGAATCCGGCACTCCTGTTAATGAATTATCGGATTTATCGCAGGCAAAGGTAAAGAAATACTTTTCCATCAAAAAATGGGGCGGCAAAACCGCTGTGGTTCCCAATAACAAAGCCATCGCAGACGCAAACAAATACCACGGTTACTTTGTCCTTGTGTCCAATAAGGAAAAAGATC
>CAOSWK010000062.1 GCA_948527295.1 uncultured Eubacteriales bacterium
TCCTTAACCATGGTTCTCCCGATCGCCTCGGTATGCTCTACCCGCCTACCTGTGTCGGTCTTGGTACGGGCGGCTGCGGCGCATCCTTAGGGGTTTTTCTAGGGAGCATGGGCTCACCGGCTTCACCTTCGATAGGCTTCGTCTCGCGTCTCGGGATGCGCTGCCGCGGATTTCCCTGCGGCAGCTCCCTACCTGCTTTCACGGGGACGTCCAGAACCCCGCCCGGCTACCCTTCTCCGTCGCCCCATCGGTAATGCCGCGCCGTCGGCGGTGCGGGAATGTCTGCCCGCTGCGCATCGGCTACGCCTTCCGGCCTCGCCTTAGCCCCCGACTGACCCTGGGAGGATTAGCCTCGCCCAGGAAACCTTGGGTTCACGGCGGCGGCGTTTCCCACGCCGCTCTCGTTACTCATGCCAGCATTCTCACTTCCGCGCGCTCCACCGGTCGGTCGCCCGCCGGCTTCGCCGCTGCGCGGAAAGCTCCCCTACCACCGGACGCTGGGTCCGGTCCGCCGCTTCGGCGCCGTGCTTAGCCCCGTGTATTGTCGGCGCATGTCCACTCGACCAGTGAGCTGTTACGCACTCTTTGAATGGATGGCTGCTTCTAAGCCAACATCCTGGTTGTCTGGGCAGACGCACATCCTTTGCCACTTAGCACGGACTTGGGGACCTTAGCGGGCGGTCTGGGCTGTTTCCCTCTCGAGCGCGCGGCTTAGCCCACGCGTTCTGACTCCCGAGCTGATCGCC
>CAOSWK010000063.1 GCA_948527295.1 uncultured Eubacteriales bacterium
CACCGGGCAGGTGTCAGCACCTATACGTCATCTTACGATTTTGCAGATACCTGTGTTTTTGATAAACAGTTGTTTGGGCCTATTCACTGCGGCTGATATTTTACTATCAGCACCCCTTCTCCCGAAGTTACGGGGTCATTTTGCCGAGTTCCTTAACGAGAGTTCTCTCGCTCACCTGAGTGTTCTCCACTCGACTACCTGTGTCGGTTTGCGGTACGGGTACGTTCTCTCTGGCTAGAAGCTTTTCTTGGCAGTGTGACATCAGCACCTTCGCTACTTTAGTTCGCTCCTCGTCGCGCCTTGCCTTCATCAAGAGCAAGCATTTGACTCACTCTCTGGCTTGACGCTTAAACATGGCTTCCGGCGCCATGCGTGCTTAGCCTCCTGCGTCCCTCCTTCGCTCATATCGAACAATTTCAGTACAGGAATTTCTACCTGTTGTCCATCGGCTACGCCTCTCGGCCTTACCTTAGGTCCCGACTTACCCTGGGCGGACGAGCCTGCCCCAGGAAACCTTAGTCTTTCGGTGGACAGGATTCTCACCTGTCTTTCGCTACTCATACCGGCATTCTCACTTCTAAGCGCTCCATCAGTCCTCTCGATCTGACTTCGCCGCACTTAGAACGCTCTCCTACCACGTGCTCTTAAAACACATCCACAGTTTCGGTAATATGCTTAGCCCCGGTACATTTTCGGCGCAGGATCACTCGACTAGTGAGCTATTACGCACTCTTTAAATGGTGG
>CAOSWK010000064.1 GCA_948527295.1 uncultured Eubacteriales bacterium
ATCCGCAAACGGTGTCTGCAAGGTCGTGGTCGCTTTTCCACGAATGTCCGCACTCGGTGCAGATGTTCGTGCCGTTTGCCCTTTTGACTGCGTAATGCTTGAAACAATGGCGGAAAGCGTATGCCCTTTGTTCTTCGGTCAATCTCGGTAGCCGCTTGCTCAAACGTGCGACTTCCTGCTGTATGCGTGTTCTCGGTTTCATAATCAGAAATTGAATAGGTTGGGTTGTTGTACTTCTTGTGCGGTCGCTTTGTTGGCGGTTCTCGGCTTGTGGCGGTTCTGCAACTTGCGGAGTTCCTCCTCTTGGTATCTGCGGACAGCGTTCTGACGCGCCTCCGCCTTTTCCTCTGCCGTGAGTTCCACAACATGGTTCACTGCCACTTGGCAGTTCATCGGCTTGCCTACCTCTATCTCGTTCTCGTCATAGTAGTGTACGGCTTGCCCGAATATCTCTCCGTCCGTGAAGCCGTTGCAACCGCTTTTCTTCACATAGTTCAGAATGTAGGTAACACAATCGTCTATGTTCTTGGCAGGGTTGCGGTAGTTCTTCGCAAAGAGCGCATCTTCCTCCGCCCGCTGTTCCAAATACATCTGTATCGTTCTCTTGAAATGGTCTGTTCCTTTCATATTCTTGTCGTTTTAGAGGGTGAATAACCAAAGAATTAAGCCGAAGAAGGCAATGGTGGAGAGGATAGCCACGATTACACCTATCGCCACTCGGAACA
>CAOSWK010000065.1 GCA_948527295.1 uncultured Eubacteriales bacterium
GATACCCAAATTGTTTGAGGCACGAGAAGAATTTGTGGAGGCTCACGAGTGCGGACGCCGACCACAAGCGTAGCGTCACTTGACGGTCCTCCCGGACGCAGTAACTTCGCACGCCAAAACGCCTGTCCCTGCCGAGGCTCAAAATCTTCAAGGGAAAGAACCGGCCACCTTTGACCGTTGCCGTTTCAAAGTGCCAGCCTTGAAGCGGCCACAGTCATCGTTTGCAGACAGATATTCCAAAGAGAGGCGACAACGCGAGAGTCGAGCGAAGGCTTGCCCTCGCTTTGCTCTGGCGTTGTCGCCGCCTCCGGCTTCAGCCGGGCATCATATCCAAAATCAGAACTGCCCGAAGCTGAATCGGTGTGCAGCACGGAATCAGTCGGGCAACCGATAAACAGCACAAGGCGATGTGCCGTGTTTGTGGATCCGCGGGCCACTGACACGGCTTATCGCCTGAATTATCACATCATTTGGACGCAAGCGGTGGTGATAAGGTTGTGTGAGGTAATACGCCCGGCGCACTGCCTCACGCTCCTGTCGCCACAGCGTCTTATATTAATTCCCTGACCGCTCCATTATTTTGATGACATTGATTTTTGGAACATGAATAAAAGTTTATCTTTTTCGTTCATGCGGATATTATCAGAATAACCGCCTTTTGTTATTTGATACCCGCATGGCTTAACCATAAAAACACCTAAGCCCTTAGT
>CAOSWK010000066.1 GCA_948527295.1 uncultured Eubacteriales bacterium
AGATTTTTAGTGTACTGAAAATCAATCAATTACACTCTTTAAAACAGCCTTACACCTTAATAGATATAAAAGAATGGGTTTATGAAAAAATTTTTTGTAGATAGTGTTGTAACCGTCCACAGACCACTGCAATATTGTGGTGTAAGATTTGAGAAACGAACAAACCAGTTACGACTCACAAACTTACCACCACACAGACATAGGTCAGAAGATATGTGGTCGCTTCCATTAAGCAATGCGTTGCAATACGCAAAAAGCATCTTTATGCTCCCTCTTTAGGGACGTATTGGCTACCAACGTGGCTTGAATGGTCTAAACGGTGCAACCCGTAAGTGAGCGAGGGGGGCAGTCCGCGCGGTGACGATGCGCGGCGACACGGCATAGGGTCCGCATTGGCGGGTACGACCGATGACGTGTGAAGTCAGGCGCAAAAAGTCTGTGCTATGCTGAATAAGCGAGAAAATAGGTTTTGCCACAATTTCGGGGTTGCGCCCGAATGAGCAGAACTTGCCTGTAAGCGTGAATTGCAAGGGGTATGTATTACCCGCCGCAATAGCGACCCAAGACACTAACGCATTGTCGGATAACTACCGACCTGTCGGAAAATTGAGGTGAGGTGTGCGCAGATTGTCGCAGGAGTCATGCTGCGACCGTCTTGGATAATGACTCTATAGGGCGAAATGTATCCGTTGTAGGGGTGCGAGTCCCCT
>CAOSWK010000067.1 GCA_948527295.1 uncultured Eubacteriales bacterium
GATGCAAAATCGATTGGTAGGGGAGCATTCCGCCGCCGGCGAAGATCGGACGTGAGTCCGGTTGGAGGCTGCGGAAAAGCAAATGCAGGTATAAGTAACGACAAAGGGGGCGGGAAACCCCCTCGCCGAAAGACCAAGGGTTCCTGGGCAACGCTAATCGTCCCAGGGTAAGTCGGGACCTAAGGCCACGCGGAGACGCCATGGTCGATGGACATGCGGTCAATATTCCGCAACCCCGGATTGACGAGATACAGCGGTGACGGAGAAGCGAAACATCTGCGCACTGACGGAATAGTGCGTTGAACGGCAAAGCCGGATGGAGTGGCGGAAACACTTCAGGTGAAGCCGGACAGTACTCGAAGTGCATGCATGGAGAGATAATGATGGAGGAGCAGGCTCCCGAGAAAACCCGCGCGTATTGCTTGAGTCAATGCGGGCCCGTACCGGAAACCGACACAGGTGGTCGGGTAGAAAATACCGAGGCGCTCGAGAGATTCACGGTCAAGGAACTAGGCAAATTGGCCCCGTAACTTCGGGAGAAGGGGCCCTCCCCCCTCATCAAGGGGAGGCGCAGAGAATAGGTCCAGGCAACTGTTTAGCAAAAACACAGGGCTGTGCGAAGCCGAAAGGCGCGGTATACAGCCTGACACCTGCCCGGTGCCGGAAGGTTAAGCGGAGCTGTCAGAGCAATCGAAGCAGTGA
This sequence comes from uncultured Eubacteriales bacterium, assembly GCA_948527295.1. Taxonomy (GTDB): domain Bacteria; phylum Bacillota; class Clostridia; order Oscillospirales; family Acutalibacteraceae; genus CAG-557. The sequence goes on from CAOSWK010000067.1 coordinate 703, forward strand.
A
>CAOSWK010000068.1:0-240 GCA_948527295.1 uncultured Eubacteriales bacterium
AAACGGTGACTGGGTAAACAAAGAGTATCTAAAACGTAATGCTTTTGATTTCATTTCCATACTTATTCGCAATGCCAAAGGTCAGGTATATACGATATTGGAAATGGAATTATGTTAGTTAAATCGTCTGTAACAAGGTCGAGATAACAGCTAAACGCTGTTCCTCACCAAGCCATTATAAACAATTTGATATTAACATTATGAACTGGTATATCTATTGGTATTTTACAATCAAGTATT
>CAOSWK010000068.1:431-702 GCA_948527295.1 uncultured Eubacteriales bacterium
GCATTGATAATGGCACTGATAGCACCATTGCCTTTTGTTAATGACAACAAGATTCTTATCTATCTCTCTTGTTCTGTTTTATTTATATTCATAAATGAAATCGTATTTTGGGATGAAACAAAAAGATACCGAAGGTGGAACAACCATTACAGGAACAATAACAACAACAGGAAAAGTTGGTTTTTTGTTGCTATCTCTATAATAGGCACAATAAGTTGGTTTTTCCTCCCGCTTCTACTTAAAGACTATTATACCAATAGATAAAATGAGT
>CAOSWK010000069.1:0-452 GCA_948527295.1 uncultured Eubacteriales bacterium
TACGGATCTTATCACTCGCAGTCTGACTCCCGTGTATAGATATCTGGCATTCGGAGTTTATCTGGATTCAGTAACCCCTGACGGGCCCCTAGTCCAAACAGAGCTCTACCTCCATTATCCTTACCACGAGGCTAGCCCTAAAGCTATTTCGGAGAGAACCAGCTATCTCCAAGTTCGTTTGGAATTTCACCGCTACCCACAGCTCATCCCCGCAATTTTTAACTTACGTGGGTTCGGTCCTCCAGTGCGTTTTACCGCACCTTCAACCTGGACATGGGTAGGTCACCTGGTTTCGGGTCTACAACTACATACTTCTTACGCCCATTTAAGACTCGCTTTCGCTACGGCTCCGGTTTTTCCACCTTAACCTTGCATGCAATCGTAACTCGCCGGTTCATTCTGCAAGAGGCACGCCGTCACCCATTAACGGGCTCCGACAGCTTGTAGGCACA
>CAOSWK010000069.1:469-697 GCA_948527295.1 uncultured Eubacteriales bacterium
TTTCCCTCACGGTACTGGTTCACTATCGGTCACTAGGGAGTATTTAGCCTTGCGAGATGGTCCTCGCGGGTTCCGACGGGGTTTCACGTGTCCCGACCTACTCAGGATCCTGCTAAGTCTCTCCGCAATTTCGCGTACGGGGCTCTCACCCTCTCTGGCTTATCTTTCCAGATAATTCTGCTATCACTTCAAGTACTATATCGCAGTCCTACAACCCCAACTGGCAAG
>CAOSWK010000070.1:397-691 GCA_948527295.1 uncultured Eubacteriales bacterium
AGCATGCCGCGGTGAATGCGTTCCCGGGCCTTGTACACACCGCCCGTCACACCACCCGAGTCGTCTGCACCCGAAGTCGCCGGCCCAACCGCCCAGCGGGGGGAGGCGCCGAAGGTGTGGAGGGTAAGGGGGGTGAAGTCGTAACAAGGTAGCCGTACCGGAAGGTGCGGCTGGATCACCTCCTTTCTAGGGAGACACTCACATCTAATAAGAGATGTCACTTTTTACTAGAAACAAATCAATTCTCACAAAGTCTATTTGTGACGGATCAAACAAAGAGTGAAAGCTTTACTT
>CAOSWK010000071.1 GCA_948527295.1 uncultured Eubacteriales bacterium
CATCTAAGTGCGAAGCCCCCCTCAAGATGAGATTTCCCATGCGTAAGCAGTAAGACACCTCAGAGACTATGAGGTAGATAGGCTGGAAGTGGAAGAGTAGTGATACTTGGAGCGGACCAGTACTAATCAGTCGAGGACTTGACCAAAGCGAAGCAATCGAAGCGGTTTTTGCGAGGAATGTATTTAGTTTTGAGCGTAGTAGCTCAAAAAAGAGTGCGGTGGCGATAGCAAGAAGGATACACCTGTTCCCATGCCGAACACAGAAGTTAAGCTTCTTAACGCCGAGAGTAGTTGGTGGGCAACTGCCTGCGAGGGTAGGCAACTGCCGTGCTCATGGAGGATTAGCTCAGCTGGGAGAGCATCTGCCTTACAAGCAGGAGGTATCCTCCATTGAGTCGTTAGCTCAGTTGGTAGAGCATCTGACTTTTAATCAGAGGGTCGGCAGTTCGAGCCTGCCACGACTCATTGGCCCAGAAAAAACTCAAGCGGGTGTGGCGGAATTGGCAGACGCGCTAGATTTAGGTTCTAGTGTTTTCGGACGTGTGGGTTCAAGTCCCACCACCCGTATTGCCAACCACATATTGACAATTTATGCCGATTTAGCTCAGTTGGTAGAGCATCTGTCTTGTAAACAGGGGGTCGTACGTTCAAGTCGTATAATCGGCATTATATATTATGCGGAAGTAGTTC
>CAOSWK010000073.1 GCA_948527295.1 uncultured Eubacteriales bacterium
TGTACCTCGTCGATGATGTACACGCGGTAGCGCACGCTGGCAGGGGAATAGATGGCCTCGTCCCGCAGGGCACGCACCTGGTCCACGCCGTTGTTGGAGGCGGCGTCCAGCTCCAGCACGTCCAGCAGACTGCCGTTGTCGATGCCCAGGCAGGCGGGGCAGGCATTGCAGGGGTCGCCGTCCACAGGGTTCTGGCAGTTGACAGCCTTGGCCAGAATTTTGGCGCAGGTGGTCTTGCCGGTGCCCCGGGTGCCGGTGAACAGATAGGCGTGGGACAGCCGGCCCTTCTCCACCTGCTGCTTCAGGGTATCGGTAATATGGCTCTGCCCCACCACGTCGTCAAAGGTGCGGGGCCTCCACTTTCGGTACAGGGCCTCATAGCGGATGCCTCCCAAGAAAGGATATAGAAAGACCCTGGAAAATTCTCCGCAAGCATCCGCTCCGAACCGGCGTCCTCGCGGCACATGTTGTCCCGCTTAATGCTGCTCGGTTCCCCGCCTGACATGGTTCACAGGCATCCATTGCGCGAGACCGGGACCTCAACACGAATGCTTGCGGAGGATATTCCAGGGTAGTGAGCGTATTATACACCAACCGGGCGCAGAATGCAAGAGGAAATTTTATAATTTCACGGAAAACTGCAAAAAGGCTGGCACAGCGGAAAAAGGGTCC
>CAOSWK010000074.1:0-233 GCA_948527295.1 uncultured Eubacteriales bacterium
TGAATCAATAAAAAGAAAAGAAAAGACTCGGAGTCTCCTCCGAGTCTTTTTCATGCTGGCATAGACCTATCTTCCCAGGCAGTCACCCGCCAAGTATTGTCGGCACTGTTGAGCTTAACTTCTGTGTTCGGAATGGGAACAGGTGGATCCTCAACGTAATAAACACCAGCCTTTGGTGACCCGTGCGGGAATCGAACCCGCGTTACCGGCGTGAGAGGCCGGTGTCTTGACCG
>CAOSWK010000074.1:243-664 GCA_948527295.1 uncultured Eubacteriales bacterium
AAAACAAGCGATGTATGGGCAGCTGCTCATACATCGCTTATTGTGCTGGCAAAGACCTATTTTACCAGGCAGCTTCCCGCCAAGTATCTTCGGCACAGGTGAGCTTAACTTCCGTGTTCGGGATGGGAACGGGTGGGACCTCACCGTAATAAACACCGGCACAGTACCCCAAAAAGGGGGATATATCCAGCCCGTAGGGCTAAATATCAGGTGGTGGTGACCCGTGCGGGAATCGAACCCGCGTTACCGGCGTGAGAGGCCGGTGTCTTAACCGCTTGACCAACGGGCCGCTTTGGTGCGCCATCAGTCCGAGCGCCCGATCAATTTGCCAGTGGCAATTTGATCAGTGAGGAGTCCCTGTCCAAGAGCACAAGCCTGCGCTGTGCGATTGGCGGTTTATCTCCTCCTGTCGGACTTCTAA
>CAOSWK010000075.1 GCA_948527295.1 uncultured Eubacteriales bacterium
CTCCGTTGCTCGGGCTTTTGATTTCCGTATAGGAGAGATTGTTGCGTGCATCCGATTCTTGTGCCTTTGCCTGTTCGAGTTCAGCACACGCCACTGCCAGTTGGTTCCGGGCGAGAGAAAGCTCGTAGTCGGATATGACCTTCTCGTCAAACAATGCCTGCTTGCCCCGCAGCTCGATTCTTGCCGTTTCCACTTTTGCCTGTGCCGCGCTGACATTGGCCTGCGCCGTGCGTAATGCCGCCCGATAGGGCACTTGGTCAATTACAGCCAATACTTGACCGGTCTTCACCCGTTCACCCTCTTTCACTTTCAGACGGATAATGCGCCCGGATATTTGCGGCAGGATGTCCACATCCTGCCGTCCGCGTATGGCGGCGGAATAGGACTCGGAGATTTCCACCGGACTTGCCGCGACCTTTATGACCCGATAACTCTGCACCGCATCCTGCTTGCCGTCCGCCTGCCTGCATCCGGTCGGCAGGAACAGCATGAGAGCAAATGCGGCGAAATTCGTGATAATGAATTGCTTGTTCATATTTTCTTCTTGTTTTGTATTAATTCATAAATTGATTTTTGGAACATGAATAAAAGTTTATCTTTTTCGTTCATGCGGATATTATCAGAATAATCGCCTTTTGTTATTTGATACCCGCATGGCTTGAC
>CAOSWK010000076.1 GCA_948527295.1 uncultured Eubacteriales bacterium
ATTTGCAATAACAGAAGATAAGTTTTGGGAAAGTAAGGATGCTATTTTATTTGAACGAATACAATAAGCTATTTTTCAAATCCAAATTGAGTTTATAACAAGGTCGAGTTAACAGCTAAACGCTGTTCCTCACCAAACCATTCAATATAAAGCAAAATTACAATTTAATGACTAACTTTTAGCCCGGTTAGACAGACCGCTTAACCCGAAATATGAAAACTAAGAAACATTATGTTCATCTTGTCACTTAGATGCAGCGTAGTTGGCTCATGTTTCTCATTATCCATTTAGACACTCAAATAGGGCCAATAGAGTGTGTGCTACGAATATGAATAGACTATTTATGCCTTTTATGGTAGTTGTCTGCCTAATCTTAACGGCTTGTGACAAGGATGATGTTTTACGCAGCGAAACAATGGTGTGGTCATATGAAATCCTTACGCCCAACAATGTCAAGTTTCTGGGTTCCACCGGTGCGGAAGGTACTCCTAAGTATTCATTCGAGGCAAACGGCAAGCAAGGCGATATGATAATGACTTGTGAGAATTTCTTTTCGCTTAATCCCATCTCGGGAGATTCTTATACATATGATTGCGGATGGGCAATGCTTAGGGTAGATGCCAATCAGGTGAAAATCCATTTCCCTCAATATGTTTCGGATG
>CAOSWK010000077.1:0-234 GCA_948527295.1 uncultured Eubacteriales bacterium
GGTATTAGCAGAAGTTTCCCTCTGTTGTCCCCCTCTCAAGGGCAGATTCTCTACACATTACTCACCCGTCCGCCACTTTCCACTTACCGAAGTAAGCTTCTCGTTCGACTTGCATGTATGAAGCACGCCGCCAGCGTTCGTCCTGAGCCAGGATCAAACTCTCCATTGTCAGAAAGTTTATGTCCATCGATAGATATGCGGCTCGCATTCTATCTGCTCGACTTCGTTTTCGCT
>CAOSWK010000077.1:345-661 GCA_948527295.1 uncultured Eubacteriales bacterium
TCTGCTCGCACTCGTGAAATCATTTTCGAAATTAACAAGTTATTTTTTGCTTGTGACATATCTCTATATCACTCACACTCGTTTTCAGCTATTCTGTTTTCAATGTTCGACTTATGTATACCCAACGCCTAAGCTGCTGGATTCTTTCCTTACTCTGGCCTTGCCCGAGTTTCCTCATCTTACCACTTGAATTTTAATTGTCAAGTAAGATTTTTACTTTTTTTAATCTTAAATAAAACTTTCGTTTTTAGATAATAAATTCTAAGTATCTGGTTTTATAAACTTAAGGTCAGTGCATTCACTGCACATTTGATAT
>CAOSWK010000078.1:0-291 GCA_948527295.1 uncultured Eubacteriales bacterium
GCACATTTCCATTGAGGGTTTCCCTCTTTTGTTCAAGTGTTACCACTTAAACATAGCAATTCTAAGCAGGTATCCTTGCCTATCCTTCCTAGGATTACTGTACACCCTGGAGTGATGAGTACACTTTGTTCACCAGGATAGAAATATGCACTTTCCATGTACCAATATTCAGTTGTCTGACATTCTTCAGTCGAATCCAGGCAGACCACGTGGAGGCGAATGTCTTTCTGCCCAACCTGCCAGGGTCAGATGGCAGGTGTCCAACTAAATGCTTAGTTGGTTTGCTAGGTG
>CAOSWK010000078.1:412-658 GCA_948527295.1 uncultured Eubacteriales bacterium
AATGTCCGTTCAGAATTGGCTGGCCACTCTATACCATGATCCCTACCCTAGCTATACCTATCATGGCATTGGTGCACTGTCAGGGACTTGAACCCCGGACCAACCGGTTATGAGCCGGTAGCTCTGACCAACTGAGCTAACAGTGCATTCCTCTCTTAAACTGGGTTGACCCTTCCCGTCCGCGTTAGGCCAATCACTCAAACTGAGGCCATCTTAGACCCTAGAGTGTCCCTTGCTGGCAGTTTT
>CAOSWK010000079.1:0-335 GCA_948527295.1 uncultured Eubacteriales bacterium
GGGAGCATTCCGGTAGCCGCAGAAGGCGTGGCGCGAGCCGCGCTGGAGGCCCCGGAAAAGCAAATGTAGGAATAAGTAACGACAAAGGGGGCGTGAAACCCCCTCGCCGAAAGACCAAGGGTTCCTGATCAACGCTAATCGGATCAGGGTAAGCCGGGGCCTAAGGGGGAGCCGCGAGGCGGACCCGATGGACATGCGGTTAAGATTCCGCAGCCCCGCGACCCCAGTGATGTGGAGACGGAGAAGTGACACACCCGCGCGCTGACGGAATAGCGCGTTGAACCGCGTAGGTATACGCCCGGCAGGCAAATCCGCCGGGTGTGCCGAGACGGGAC
>CAOSWK010000079.1:416-657 GCA_948527295.1 uncultured Eubacteriales bacterium
AAACGCTACAAAGGGTCGCGGGCCCGTACCGCAAACCGACACAGGTGGTCCGGTAGAACATACCGAGGCGCTCGAGAGATTCACGGTTAAGGAACTAGGCAAATTGACCCCGTAACTTCGGGACAAGGGGTCCCCTCCGTACGGAGGGGCGCAGAGAATAGGCCCAGGCAACTGTTTAACAAAAACACAGGGCTGTGCGAAGTTGAAAGACGAGGCATACAGCCTGACACCTGCCCGGTGC
>CAOSWK010000080.1 GCA_948527295.1 uncultured Eubacteriales bacterium
GTATAAACGAACTTACTTCGGCTCAACAGTCAAAACTGCTTATGGTGAAATACGGGATCGATGTGACCGAAGAAGAAACCATTGTAACTGTCAATTTCATAGATTATCTCACCAGCCGCCCGATAGCTTCATGCCGTGGCGCATACACTACATTAGGATTGAGCGTACATGCAGACATTAGAGGCGCTATAAAACGCGTTGCCAAACAAATTGCAGAAACATTTCCCAAGTAATGTAAGACCTCTTAATGCATCTGATAGAAATTGAGCCGCAAACCTCGCGGGTCGGCCGTCTGTAGCAAGGACTGGCCAACCGCCTAACGCTGTCGCCCGCCAGGCCATCAACAATAAAAAGCAAAAAGTCATGTTTGATTACGAAGAAATAGATCGGACAGTTAGAGACAATAATCTTCATTTAAGAAAATAGAAGATACCGATAAGGAGATTTTGACGCAACGGCTATATATGGAACTGTATAGTATCACAGACCATGATGATCTGCTTTATATTGACGTGAGAAAAAATAAAAAGAAAGTTGATAACAAAGTGTGATAACGCCTGGCAACGTTCCACGCCAAAGTTAGCTGTAATAGAAGCATGAAAAAGATTATTTTCTACATATCGGCAATTCTGTTTTGCTTGCCTATACAAGCACAA
>CAOSWK010000081.1 GCA_948527295.1 uncultured Eubacteriales bacterium
TATACCGCGCCTTGCGGCTTCGCACAGCCCTGTGTTTTTGCTAAACAGTTGCCTGGACCTATTCTCTGCGCCTCCCCTTGTCGAGGGGGGAGGGCCCCTTTTCCCGAAGTTACGGGGCAAGTTTGCCTAGTTCCTTGACCGTGAATCTCTCGAGCGCCTTGGTATCCTCTACCCGACCACCTGTGTCGGTTTCCGGTACGGGCCGGCTTGCCATCGAACGGCGGGCGCGGGTTTTCTCGGGAGTCTGCTCCTCCGCGGTTGTCACTCGCCGCATGCGGCTCGTGTACTGTCGGGCCTCGCCCCGGCCGTTTCCTCCGGCCGGCTCCGGCTACACCCTTCAACGCGCTATTCCGTCAGCGCGCACGCGTTTCGCTCCTCCGTCTCCGCTCCGCCTACGGCACGCCGGGTTGCGGAATATCGACCGCATGTCCATCCGCCCGACCGTCTCCGGCCGGCGTTAGGTCCCGACTTACCCTGAACCGATTAGCGTTGTTCAGGAACCCTTGGTCTTTCGGCGAGGGGGTTTCGCGCCCCCTTTGTCGTTACTTATACCTGCATTTGCTTTTCCGCTCCCTCCAACAGGTCTCGCGGCCTGTCTTCGCCGGGGGCGGAATGCTCCCCTACCAATCCATCATCGATGGATTCCACGTCTTC
>CAOSWK010000082.1 GCA_948527295.1 uncultured Eubacteriales bacterium
GGTAGGCCGTTACCCTACCAACTAGCTAATCAGACGCGAGGCCATCTCTCAGCGATAAATCTTTGATATCCATACCATGCGATACAGGTACGTTATGCGGTATTAGCAGTCGTTTCCAACTGTTGTCCCCCTCTGAAAGGCAGGTTCCTCACGCGTTACTCACCCGTCCGCCACTAAGCATTCCTCTCCATTGTCCGAAAACTCTTTCAAGGGTGCTCCGTTCGACTTGCATGTGTTAAGCACGCCGCCAGCGTTCGTCCTGAGCCAGGATCAAACTCTCTATAAAATGGTATCTAAACAGCTAGGCTGTTCAAACCAACATAGAGCTATTTGTCATAGCTTCAAGCATTTTTTTGGTTGCTGCTTTCGGGAGAATTGACTCACTCCTTACTCACCCACAACCTTGGTTGCTTTCTTGTGATTTCTCACAATTAAGCTTCCGTCTGGTGCTTTCTTTTCGTTACGTTGTTTAATTTACAAGGTACACGCCTCACCGGCGGAACATTTGCTATTCTAACACATTCATTCTTGTTTGTCAAGCACTTTTTTCGAATTCTTTTCGGCTTCGATTTTCAAGCGCCGCCTCGCGGCCCGCCGTGTCAGACAGCTTTGTTAGATTACCACGCCCCTCCTTGTTTGT
>CAOSWK010000083.1:0-243 GCA_948527295.1 uncultured Eubacteriales bacterium
AAAAGGGTTAGCCCCAATATGTCTGCAATATCTTTTCTAACGGATGCAGGTATTAGGAGCCAATCAGCACAGCTAAAATGTTCTTGTACTTGTTCGTTCATAATTTGGTGTACTATTGCTTATAATGGTTTGGTGAGGAACAGCGTTTAGCTGGTGGCTCGACATTGTTAGTATTCTTTTTTGTTAGAATAGATGTTTCAAATGTTCCATACCATTGTGTGGAATGAATTGTAGTTGTATGCG
>CAOSWK010000083.1:402-637 GCA_948527295.1 uncultured Eubacteriales bacterium
ATCCAGCCATGACTTTTTGATAGGCTTTCATCGTTCGTTAGTTCTGATTTTATCATAGGGGATAAAGAGTTGAATTGAAGCAGCATTGCTCGTTGTATTCCCATAGACTTAATTTTTAGACTTTTACAGGCAATCGCTCTTTTTACTATTTCTTTAAGGAAGTCAATGTATGCTTCATTATCATACTCCATATCTCCAATCAAACTAAGAGGTCTGAAAGTAGCTGAACATATAA
>CAOSWK010000084.1 GCA_948527295.1 uncultured Eubacteriales bacterium
CCTTTCCCTCCCGGTACTGGTTCACTATCGGTCACTAGTTAGTATTTAGCCTTGCGAGATGGTCCTCGCAGATTCAACCGGGATTCCTCGTGTCCCGGCCTACTCAGGATTCTGCTAGCTGCTCTTGCAATTTCGCTTACGGGGCTCTCACCCTCTCTGGCTTACCTTCCCAGATAATTCTGCTATCGCTTAAGCTCACATGTCGCAGTCCTACAACCCCAGATGATAAATCATCTGGTTTGGGCTCTTTCCTCTTCGCTCGCCGCTACTAAGGAAATCGATCTTTCTTTCTCTTCCTGCAGCTACTTAGATGTTTCAGTTCACTGCGTCTTCCTTTGATTAGCTATCTATTCACTAATCAATAATGCATCTCTGCATTGGGTTCCCCCATTCGGATATCTCCGGATCACTGCGTACTTACCGCTCCCCGAAGCATATCGGTGTTAGTCCCGTCCTTCATCGGCTCCTAGTGCCAAGGCATCCACCATGCGCCCTTCATAACTTAACCTAAACAATCAAAGATTGTCTGATTAATTGAGTTAGCGATTATAATTCGTTAATTAAAACTCAAATAACGCGGTGTTCTCGGTTTATTGTTTTGTTAATAAAGAAATTAGATAGTATTTAGTTTTCAA
>CAOSWK010000085.1:0-248 GCA_948527295.1 uncultured Eubacteriales bacterium
CATCGAATCGCTTCCAGATTATTTTCATAACTTTTCGCAAATCCTACGCCTGGGTCCAATATGATTTTATCTTCTTTGATTCCTGCATTTTTTGCAGTCTGTACCGTTTCCCGCAAATCCATCAGCAGATCTTCCATAAAATTCTCGTAAGGATGCTCCTGTATCTGACTGCGGTTATGCATCAGACAGCAGGCCACACCGGCATCTGCAATCACTCCCGCAAGACTGGCATCGTATTTTAATCCCCA
>CAOSWK010000085.1:401-630 GCA_948527295.1 uncultured Eubacteriales bacterium
TAACCCGGCCTTGTAGATTCTCCGCCTATATCAATGATATCGGCTCCTTCCTGAATCATCTGCTCCGTGTGCTTTAACGCTGCATCCTGTCTGTTCCATTTGCCTCCGTCCGAAAAAGAATCCGGCGTAACGTTTAAAATTCCCATAACGTATGTTTTGTGTTCCAAATGAAATTCTTTTGTTCCTATTTTCATATATCCATCCTGTTCATCATCTGAAAAAAACGATT
>CAOSWK010000086.1 GCA_948527295.1 uncultured Eubacteriales bacterium
CCAAGGCATCCCCCATGCGCCCTTGCTTCATTCCGTTATACGGTCAGGCCGCAAGGGCCTTTGGTTTGTTTTCGCCTAAGCCTTTTGTTCCATCCCCAACCAATGGGGACGGCGCTCGTTGTGTTCTTTTGAGTTTTCTACTTGTCTTCTCGCTGCCAGACTCCGGAACCTGAGTCCCTTCGCCTGTCGCTTCCATCATGTCAATGTGCTCTTTCCAAAGTGGAGAATAACGGAGTCGAACCGTTGACCCTCTGCTTGCAAAGCAGATGCTCTAGCCAACTGAGCTAATCCCCCATTTTGAGAGAATCCCCACAGGACATACAGCCAAATTCCGGGAGGGTCGTGAACTTGACCTCTGCCTTCGTCTCCAACACCTCGGAGCCATAACTTCTCCAGCCTCCAGAAAGGAGGTGTTCCAGCCGCACCTTCCGGTACGGCTACCTTGTTACGACTTAGCCCCAGTCACCGGTTTTGCTCTAGGGCGCGCCTCGCGGCGACGCACTTCAGGCACCCCCGGCTCCCATGGCTTGACGGGCGGTGTGTACAAGGCCCGGGAACGTATTCACCGCGCCATGGCTGATGCGCGATTACTAGCGAATCCAACTTCACGGAGTCGGG
>CAOSWK010000087.1:0-312 GCA_948527295.1 uncultured Eubacteriales bacterium
CGCTTCCCGTACGGGTCACCAATTAAAACTTCATATCGGTTTTGGTCACTTCGGTGATTAAAATAGTAGGTGCTGATTAGGGCGAGGGTCCACCCGTTCCCATTCCGAACACGGAAGTTAAGCTCGCTTCTGCCGAAAATACTTGTCTGGAGACGGACCGGGAAGATAGGTAGTGCCTACACAAAGCAGGACAGCGTGATCGTTGTCCTGCTCTTTATTATGGAAAGCCATGCTGCTGGCGATAGGATTTTAAAAGAGCTGGAATCTTACTTGAATTACGCGTGATAAAAGAGCCTGCTATAATTTTCGGCA
>CAOSWK010000087.1:380-608 GCA_948527295.1 uncultured Eubacteriales bacterium
GGTCAGAGCAGCCGGCTCATAACCGGCCGGTCCACGGTTCGAGCCCGTGAAGGCCCACCACTTTTTATCTGAGAGATAGGGGTATAGCTCAGCAGGTAGAGCAGCGGTCTCCAAAACCGCGTGCCGAGGGTTCGATTCCTTCTGCCCCTGCCATATGAGTTACAGAGTAGTCTGTTTCAATATTAAAAATGGCGCGGTAGTTCAGTTGGTTAGAACGCCGGCCTGTCA
>CAOSWK010000088.1 GCA_948527295.1 uncultured Eubacteriales bacterium
GGTGGACCCCCAGCGTCATCAACACCAACTAAATCTTTATACATTTATCATAGCACATCGCTACGTAAATTGCAATAGTTTATTAAATTATTTTTTCACACTTAAGATTATGTTAAAACACAATTCTCCTTGCAGCTCTCCACATATGTCCTACTACCCAGCGAGCTCCACGCCACATCATTACACCTATAACTCCTTCAGCGCGTCCAATATTCCTATCTAAGTGGCTAAACTCACAAGCCCATTCATCACCATCTAGGCATTCTAATTGCATTTTACATTTATAATCTCTTAAACACTTACCTAATCTTTGTTTCGCTTCCTCAGCTTCTTTCTTAGCAGAAGCTAACTCCTCTAATAAATCATCATTATCACAAATTTGAGAATTTTCTTCAACACCTATAGCCAAATAATTAGATGTGCTCACGCAGCAAAACATCATTGTTAACATTAGTCCTATAGATAATAATTTTCTTCCTACATTTTTCATAGCTACAATCTCTCATAATTTTATTTTTGCGATCTGGTGACTCGTGCGGGAATCGAACCCGCGTTACCGGCGTGAGAGGCCGGTGTCTTAACCTCTTGACCAACGAGCCGC
>CAOSWK010000089.1:0-229 GCA_948527295.1 uncultured Eubacteriales bacterium
AAGGTTTAGCCATAAGATTGTATTGCTCAATAAACCGCAGAATGCTTGCTTCCAGTTCTTCAATCGATTTGTAGCTCTTCCTTTTAAGAAGACGACGGTTTATGATGCCAAACCAGATTTCAATCTGGTTCATCCACGAACAATGCTTTGGCGTGTATACAATACGTATCCTGTGGTCTCCCCGATGAAGGAATTCCGCACGGCTTTCCAGGCTTTTCAGTATGCCGGA
>CAOSWK010000089.1:345-600 GCA_948527295.1 uncultured Eubacteriales bacterium
ACCAATGCCCGTATGGCATCTACGAAATCCTCTTCGGTACGTGTAGGGTTCAGGTACGGAGATTCCACACGTCCCGTGGCAACGTCGAAGAAACCGATCAGGCTGGTTGTCCCATGGCGGATGTATTCAAATTCCATACGCGCTGCTTTCCCAGTGATTACGGGCTTGTCCGGATATTTGTGCTCCAGTGCCTGGATTCCGGTCATTTCGTCTACGGATATGGTATGGCCGCCTGCCGCACAGGCCGCTTCAGCC
>CAOSWK010000090.1 GCA_948527295.1 uncultured Eubacteriales bacterium
GATTGGAGCAATTTTATCTCTTCGCGCAAATTATCTAAAGATGAGCGAAGAAAAAAGAAAACTGAGCGCATTTGAAGCGTTCCAGCAAACACAACTCACTTTTGCCGAGGCAGAAGAAAAAGCAAAGCAAGAAGCCGGCGCCCCCAAAGTCGAGCGTTTCCGTATTGGTGAGGACGGCGAGTATTCAATCCGTGTATTGCCTTTGGCTCCCAGCTTTGACAATGAAGGCAATATCATTCCGATGGACCGAAAAGGCTACGAATATGCCGTCCATCAGTTCTTCTTGACGATTGAAGTTCCCGGCAAGAAAGGCAAGAAGCCTAAAAAAATCAGTATTCCAGTTATTCGCACCACCGACAAGGAAGTCGGCAAGTCCGTTGACCTTCTTGATACTTATGTCAAGATTGGCAAGGAAATGTATGGTGATGATGAGGATCTGATGAAACTCTTTTCCGCATCGTCCTATGAGGGCGGTATTCGTTGGAATTACCAGCACGCAATTATGGTGCTTGACGTTTCCAGCGATAAAGAACGTGCAAAAGGTCCTCAG
>CAOSWK010000091.1 GCA_948527295.1 uncultured Eubacteriales bacterium
GCCAAGGCATCCGCCCTGTGCCTTTTCTGCTTGGCCTCCCTCATCTGCATAGCGTTGCAGACGGGGCCCTTTTCTTGTCTCTTGTCTCGGATTTTTCGATGTCTTATCGTTGATTTCTCTTCGATAATTTTCTGCTGTGTGAATTTTTCAAGGTACAGTTATGGGCACTTTGCATGTGCCATCATTTTAAATCATTCCGGCAGCCACCTGCTCTCCCATACCGTCTCCAGTATAGTACCATCGGCCGCCCAGATTCAAGCCTTCTCATACTTCTCATCTGACAGCTCTGTGACTGTAAGCAAGCTTACGTCACCTCTCTGTCATCTGAGCCGTGCGCTCAGTCCTTGACAGCTAAATAACAGACAACAACTCCCTACTTCTTCCCTAGAAAGGAGGTGATCCAGCCGCACCTTCCGATACGGCTACCTTGTTACGACTTCACCCCAGTTATCAGTCCCGCCTTCGGCAGCTCCCTCCTTCCGGTTGGGCCACTGACTTCGGGCATTTCCGGCTCCCATGGTGTGACGGGCGGTGTGTACAAG
>CAOSWK010000092.1 GCA_948527295.1 uncultured Eubacteriales bacterium
CCTTCCGGCACCGGGCAGGTGTCAGGCTGTATGCGTCATCTCGCGACTTGGCACAGCCCTGTGTTTTTGTTAAACAGTTGCCTGGACCTATTCTCTGCGCCCGTCCCGGAGGACGGGACCCCTTATCCCTAAGTTACGGGGTCAATTTGCCTAGTTCCTTAACCGTGAATCTCTCGAGCGCCTTGGTATATTCTACCCGACCACGTGTGTCCGTTTACGGTACGGGCCCGGCCGCCTTTATAACGTTTAGCGGATTTTCTCGGGAGCATGGTTACCACCGCTGTCGGCTCGCCCGGAGGCTCGCCGTACTGTCCCGTCTCGGCACGCCGGGGGGATTTGCCTCCCCGGTGTATACCTACGCGGTTCAACGCGCTATTCCGTCAGCGCGCGGGTGTGTCACTTCTCCGTCTCCACATCACTTGACGGCCGGGGCAACGGAATATTTACCGTTTGTCCATCGGGGGCGCCTCGCGGCTTTCCCTTAGGCCCCGGCTTACCCTGATCCGATTAGCGTTGATCAGGAACC
>CAOSWK010000093.1 GCA_948527295.1 uncultured Eubacteriales bacterium
CCTCACCAGGATAGTTACAAACCCTGCGTTCATGCTCAACCATGATTTAACCTCCATTAATTATTTTGGCAGGGATGACTGGATTCGAACCAGTGATGAGGGAGTCAAAGTCCCTTGCCTTGCCGCTTGGCTACACCCCTGTATCCAAATGGAGGAGAAAGGCATGGGCCGGAGCAGAAGCTCCGGCCCTTCCGCCTCGATGTGGGGTGGGTAAAGGGACTCGAACCCTCGACACCCGGAACCACAATCCGGTGCTCTAACCAACTGAGCTACACCCACCACATATCCATGTCTCTGACCTGCTTGACGAACGCCCAAGGAAGAGCCTGGCACGCCAGAAGGGACTCGAACCCCTGGCCTACTGCTTAGAAGGCAGTTGCTCTATCCAGCTGAGCTACTGGCGCGAATTTTGGATGGAGCAGGTGACGAGAATCGAACTCGCATCCCCAGCTTGGAAGGCTGGTGCCCTGACCATTGTGCTACACCTGCATCTGCCTTCCCCGG